>JAFEMX010000015.1 GCA_016892645.1 Micrococcaceae bacterium RIT 802 | reverse complement strand
TCCCCGCGTCTGGGGCGCCGCCGCCGAAACCGGCATGGCAGCCCGCATCGTCGAGGCCGCCCAGCGCCTGGGCTCGGCCGGAAAGAGCCTGAAGTAGCCATGAGCGACGAACTCGGACGCAACCTGCTCGGTATTCCCGAAACACTGCTCTCACCCGACGAAGATGTCAATGCGCGGCTGGAGGCCGGCGACGAGCCGGTCGACGTGGTGGCGCAATTCCCCGCGTCCTCACTGGCATGGTCGCTGCTCGCCGACGAGGCCTATGACGACGGCCGCACGGTCGAGTCCTATGCGTACGCGCGGGTCGGCTACCACCGGGGTCTCGACGCGCTGCGCCACGCCGGCTGGCGCGGCCAGGGCCCGGTGCCGTACACGCACGAACCGAACCGCGGTTTCCTGCGTTCGCTCTACGCGCTACAGCGGGCCGCCGCGGCCATCGGCGAGGCCAGCGAGGTCGACCGCATCGGCAAGTTCCTCAACGACTCCGATCCGACCGCAGCGGAACAGATCGCGGCGGGGGAGTAGTTCGCCGGCAGGGCCACTGTTCCAAACGGCATGAACAAGAAAGAGGCCGTGATGGGGAGTTCTCCCCATCGCGGCCTCCTTCTTGTCGCCGTAGGGTGGGAGCTCAAGGGACATCATTGGACCAACCAAGGGGAGCCATGGCACTGGACGGGT
Source organism: Micrococcaceae bacterium RIT 802 (assembly GCA_016892645.1). GTDB lineage: Bacteria > Actinomycetota > Actinomycetes > Actinomycetales > Micrococcaceae > Arthrobacter_H. The sequence goes on along the minus strand of JAFEMX010000015.1, from coordinate 98,186 downwards.
GGAATATCGCTGTCGGAACGGCGACATCGATCGTCAAAAAGGCCCAGGATGACGTGGACCGCCTCAAGGGCAAGGAAACAGCACTGACGACGTCCTTTACTGAGGCCGCGACAGCGTGCGACCACATCGAGATCGGCGGAGCCCTCGACGGTCTGTTGGGCGAATTCCTGGGCCCGCTGCTGGAAGCCGCAAAAAACGCCGGGAACTCCATCTGCGGAAACACCCAGGAAACGGTCAACGCGTACAACGACGCGAACGGCAACATGGCCGACGACGCGGAACGAGCCATTTACTCCATTCCCACACCTCCGAACGCGGAGGTCGATGCCTGATGAGCGTCGACATCTCGAGCCTGCCGGACAAACTCCCCAATACCGCGACCATCGATACCCGGGCGGCGGCCGTCCGCAAGGTGGGTACCCAAAGCGGTGACATCCGTGACGATGTCCAAGGCCACTGGTCCGGGCTCAGCGCCGTCTTCGAATCTCCGCACCAGGACAAGGTTTTTTCGGCGGTGACCACCGTCATGTCCCCGTATATCGATGCGGTAGGCACCATCACGGACGACACGGCAACGGCGCTGGAGGACTTTTCCACGGCGATCGAGGGAATCAAGGCCCGCTATGACGCCGTCAAGGAGCAGGCCGCGACGCACAACGCCTTGGAAGGCGATGATCGTCCGGATGACTACTGGACCAAGAACGCTGATATCCAAGCCGAGATCAACGCGGTCGGCCGGCTTTATGACGACGCCGTGAAGACCTGTGCCGACACGATCTCCAAGCTCAACCCGATGTATGGCGACACCGCCAACAATGTCGGCAAGGCATATGGGGCGGCCACCACCTATGCATTGCCGGCGCTGAAGGCGCTCGGCCTGACGGCATCGTCCCTGTCGTTCAGAAACGGCCAATTGCATTTCAAGTTCAACTCGGACGCGAATAGTTTCAAGCAACGCGGCCTGCCCGGGAGGTTCTCCATCAAGGAAGGCACGCTGAAAAGGCTCGGCGTGCCCAACTCCTATATCGCGCGTTTGGTGGACAGCCAGGCACCCTCGGGCGAGCGGGTGTCGAAGAACGCCGGCCAGGCCATGCTGCGCGATCTCGATCCGAAATCCGCCCTGGGGTCCCTCGTGGCCAAGTATCCCTGGTTGAAGAACACCAAGTTCAGCGTCCACGGCCAGAAGGTCGAGCTCAAGGTCCAATTGACGCGTGGAGCCGGATCCCATAGAGGAGGAAGCCACGCCCGGACAGGCCCGGTCAAGTTGCCGAAGGCACTCGATAAGATCAACAAGTTTGCCAACGGGCCAGCGGGGAAGCTGCTCACCGTCGTCGGCGCCGGCACGACCTTTGCCGGAACGTACACCGATGGCTACAACGACAGCCTGATCCGCAATCCGGAGATGACCCCGGACGAGCACAAGGCCGAGGCCGTCAAGGACGCGGCCATCGTGACAGGTGCGGAACAAGTCGGTAGCGTGGTTGGCACTGCCGTCGGACGGGGCGCAGGTGCTGCCATCGGGCAGGCCATCATCCCGATTCCGGGAGTGGGCGCGGCCGTGGGTGGTTTCCTCGGCGGACTCGCTGGAGGATATGTCGGCGGCGTTGTCGGCAATGCCATCGGCTCCACCATCAACGACATCAGGCACGGGGATATCGGTTCCGTCGGTGAGGCAGTCGCCGACACCGGCAAGAAGGTCCTCAGTTCACTTAATCCGTTCGACTAGCTCAGGGAGCGAAGCAGGCCACCGTATGGAAGATCTCCTCCTCTCAGCACTGTTCATCGGAGTGCCCGCCATCGGGCTCCTGGCCGCCTGCGCACTGGCTTGGTCGGGACGGTGGCGGACATGGGCCGCCAAGGGGCCGGGCCCCTTGATCTTCACGAAGCGGAACTACGCTCCAATGCACCTGGGAGTCGCCGGGCTGGCCTTGCTGTGCATCTGGCCGGCGATCCTGGCGAGCCTGGACAGGTGGGAGCACGCCGAAACGTTGTGGACGGTCATCATCGTGGTTTTCGTCCCCATTGCCATCGGCATGCGCTGGTGGTGGCCGACCGCCGTGACCCCGCGGTGGCACAAGGACTGGGTGCGTCGCGGTGGAACGGATGAGACACCACTCTGGGGGCCGGCCGAGGCCGTGCCCGCAGGAGCCGCGAGAAAGGGATGGAGATGACGGACATGGAGACCGCAGTGCGGCATGAGGGCTTCCAGCGGATTCTGTCCTTCGAACTTCCGGCCCCCTGGTCTGCCCAACAACTGCGTCCGGAAGTCGAACTCTTCGGCACCATGCCCCCGGTCGATGGCGAGTTCACCCCCAACATCGTGGTCACGGTCAACGCCTACTCCGGGACCCTGCAAGACTTCTGCCGCCGTGCCGTCGCGGGCATCGTCGCGTCCCTGACGGAAGGCCGCGTCGTGGACGTGGACGGCTGGGCGTACCGGACCGAGCTGCCGGACGGCGACGGAGGGCTTCCCGTTGACGAGCGCGGCTTGCCGCTCGCCCAACACGCTGGGCGCGTCGTCGAGTACACCCACCGTGCTCCGGTGGGCAGGACCGTGAGCGGTGTCGACTACCTGGTGGTCCTGGACGGTTGGGCAGTCCAAGTCAGCACGACTACCGCGCTGCAGACCCGCCACCTCTTCGAGGAGGATTTCCTCGCAATCGCCAGGTCGGTGACTGCCTTGCATGCCGCCGACGGTCGGGCGATCCCCTCCACGGGCGACGCAGCCCCCCAGGGGGGCAGCGACAGTGGTATCGACGCCGTCGCAACGCGGGCCCGGGGTGCTGAATCGGAGGATTACTCGTTCTACCAGGCCGCCGGATCCTGGATCGGCGAGGGAACCTGGATGTCCGGAGCGGCCATTGCCCGGATGGGCGAACTGGAAGATTCCGTCCTTGGCCGCCTGTCGTTCGGTGGCGATCCCGTGCTGGACGAGTTGCGTGACCTCGGAGTCCTGGAAGGCGGACGTCTGAGTGAGATCGGTGACGTCATGGCGACCGCCCTGAACAATGCACCAACGCGTTTGCGGCTCACCGGCCGATTCCTCGACGCCGAAACCACCCTGCAGGCCTTCGCGATCGGGGACATGGCCCTCGTGGCCGCCGAGCAGGGCTACGGTCCACGCGTACTCAACCAGCCGTGGAACCCCGACGATCCTTCCCTGTTCAACGTGCAGCTGATCCCGCTGAGCGAGCTCTCGTCGTGCGCCTCCCGCTGGGCGGGTGCCGGCCCTGCGTGGAACCTGCACGTCGCTCCCGTTCTGCTTGAAACCGGCCAGTTGGACGAGCGGTTCGCGGGGGAGGCCCCGCTGCCGACGGGGGCGAACGAGGCCATGGAACAGGTCTGGAACCAGCCATGGTTCATCTGGCAGATCGAGGCCGAAGGCGAGACCACGGAGATCGAGCCCATGACCTATGTCAACGCAGGTGTCCGCGGAAACTACCGCATCGGCCTGATGGAGGACCCCGGGACGGGCGTGGACCAGCCGGCGATGTGGGCCACGGACAGCTCGTACATCCTGCGGCAGCTCGAGGACGTGCTGCAGGCGGTGGTCTTCGGCCGCGACGTCCAGTTGGGCTGAGCCGTCCGGCTGCTGCCGACCGCATAGAATCGATGCGCACCCGCAACGAAAAGGAACGCATTGGCCAAGCTCTACTTCCGCTACGGCGCCATGAACTCCGGCAAGTCCACCGGACTGCTGCAAGCCGCCTTCAACTACGAGGAACGCGGCCAACGCGTGCTATTGGCCAAGCCCGACGTCGACACCAAGGGCGATGACCAGATCGTCTCGCGCCTGGGGATGGCCCGCACGGTCGACTTCATGATCCCGGCCGGGGCATCGGTGGCCGCATTGTTCAACGCCCACGCCGCCGGCGACGACCCGGATGCCCTGCTGGAGCACGTCGACCAGCAGCCGGTGGCCTGCCTGCTCGTCGACGAGGCCCAATTCCTCTCCGCCGACCAGGTCGACGACCTGTTCCGCATCGCCGTGCAGCAGAACGTTCCCGTGCTGGCCTACGGCATCCGCACCGACTTCCGCACCCAGCTGTTCCCCGGGGCCCACCGCTTGATGGAACTGGCCCACACCCTCGAGGAACTCAAGACCATCTGCCGGTGCGGCCGCAAGGCGATCTTCAACACCCGCAGGATCGGCGACGAGGTCGTTTTCGACGGCGACCAGGTGGCCATCGACGGGCAGGACGTCTGGTACGAATCGCTGTGCGGATCCTGCTACCTGGAAGCCTCCGGGGGCCGCCTCGGCGACTGAGGCGCGCCTGAGCCCGCGTTCTCCGGAGGTGTGGTTTCCGCCGTCGTCTTCACTTTGGCCCGGTCCCGGCGGAAGATGAACCCATGGGTACCGAGACGAGGCCCGGCGACGTCACCGCCTACGCGGCCAGCGAGCTGATCCACCTGCCGCGATCACGGGTGTGGGCGCTGCTGACCGACTTCACGGCGGCTCCCCTGTGGCTCACCGGGGTCACCGAGATGCATGCCGATGGGCCGTTGGGGGCCGGTGTCGACGTGGACGTGCACGTCGGAAACCGCGTGCGCACCCATACGGTCTCCGGCTTCATCCCCGAGCGCGAACTCTGCATCTCCGCCGGCGATGGCGACGTGCACACCACGTACGCGTATCGCCTGTCGGACAGTGGCGACGACACGCAGCTGGAGCTGGCCATCGACGTCGTGGTGTCGGAGGCGCTCCAGGCCGAGGCGGCGGGGATCCGCGCCTCGGTGGCCGTGGACGAGGACGGCCAGCTGGTCCGCTTCCGCCGGTACGCCGAGCTGGCTCCCTGACCGGCCCGTCACCTCGGCCGTCTCCTACTGCCCCAGGATGTCCCGGAAGTTCGTCTCGTACAGGTCATCGAGGGTCGGGGCCCAGTCGACCTCCGTGTCGTGCAGGTGGGTCGCCGCAGCCACCGCGAAACCGGGCTCGGCCAGCTGGTCGGGATCCGGAATGCCTTCCTTTTCCGCGGCACCGGCGCTGACCAGGAAGCCGCTGCCGATCCCGCCGTCCTCCGAACAGGACCAGGCGCCGCGGACGGTGGCGCGGATGGCACCGCCCGGCCCCTTGAACACCGCCACGTCCCCCACATCCGTGGAGATGCCGTTGGCGTCCTGCTCCCGGCCGGACGCGCACATGTCGCTGCCGAGCAGGCCGGCCTCGTCCATCGTCTTGCTGCTGTCGTTGGCCAGGTAGAACCGCTTGACCTGCACGGTGGGTGCGGTTCCGGGGTCGCCGGCCGCGGAGAAGGTGCACCCTGCCTCGTGCCTCTGGCCACCGAGGCCGACCGAGGCCACCTCGGGCAGGTAGGTCGCCACGGCGTCGAGCATCGTCTGGTCCAGCAGGGTGTCCAGGCATGCCGTGGACTTCGGGTCGGTGTCGTCGAGGGCCCGGCGGGCCTGTTCCATCCAGGCCTCGTTCGCCGCTCCGGGGACGATGGGCCCCTCCCCGGCCGCGGGTCCCCCCGTGGCCGGGGTCCCGGTGGACGATGGTTCCGCAGAGGGCGCCCGCGACGACGACGCGGCGGGCGATGCCGGACCGTCGGACGTGCCGCTGGCGGTGGACGACGACGCGGCGGAGCCTTCGGTGGCATGTGTTTCGCCGGTTTCGGCGCCGCTTCCGGTTCCCGCGCTGCAGGCCGTGAGTGAGAGTGCCCCGAAGGCGGCCAGTGCCAGCAGGCGTGGCACGGCGGAGGTGGTCTGGAAAGGGCGGCGCATGGGGGATCCTTGGGCTCGAGGTTGCGCGCTGGCCGCGCGCGGAAATCAATCGGGCTGTCTGCCACCGCATACCGGGTGGCCAGCGGAGGGCCGGAACGGCCCTGCACCACTCCCGAACCTACGGAGCGACGCCCACGTCCACAATCTCCCCCGCCGCATCGTTATCGTTTCGCGACGGGGCTGCCGTGCTTCCCCGGGCCGGGGCGCTCTGGCGGGTCGTGCCGACGGCTGCTACCTTGAAGCTGGTCCACCGGGGGAGAAACGGATGGCACCGCGCACATCGCATCACCCGGGGGACCCATCATGACGTTTGCCAACCGCCTCGCCGCCACCGCCGCGGCCCTGACACTGGTCGCCGGGCTGGGCCTCGGAGCGGCCCCGGCGCAGGCGGCCCCGGTGACCGCACCGGCGATGCCAGCCACTGCGCTACCCGGCACCGCCCTGCCGGCCCAGGTCCCGGCGTCGTCCGCTGTGGTGTCCACCGCCCGGAAGCCTGCCCCACGCATTCCGCGCAACCCGCGGAAGGCCGATGTGCTGGTCAACAGGAACTACCCGCTGGTGCCGAAGGGCTTCACGCCCCGGTTGGTCCGGGTCCCCGGCACCTCGTTCCGCCTGCAGGCGCCGGCCGCCACGGCCTACCGCACGATGGTCGCCGCCGCCCGCAAGGACGGGGTCCGGATCCGGTTGACCTCGGCGTACCGGTCGTATGCGACGCAGCGGTCGCTGATGACGTCGTACACGCGCGCCTACGGATCGCGGTATGCCCGCAGCGTCGTCGCGCCCGCCGGCACCTCCGAGCATCAGACCGGGCTGGCCGTCGACGTGGGCGCCCCGAGGAGCTGGATGGCCCGGCATGCGGCGACATATGGTTTCATCCTGCGTTACCCGAAGGGCCAGGAAAGGGTCACCGGATACCGGTACGAACCCTGGCACTACCGGTACCTGGGGCCGGCCGCGGCCAAGCGGTACACCGCCAGCAAGGCCCGCACCCTGGAGGCGTACTACCGCGCGACGTCCCGTCCCGCGGCACCGAAGGCGGCCGCGTCGAAGCAGGCCACCCGCAGGACCACCGCGAACGTGAACCTGCGCCGGGGTGCGGGGACGTCCCACCGGATCATCACCACCGTGCGCCGCGGGAGCACCGTCCGCCTGACCGGCCAGCGCAGCGGCGTCTGGAACCAGGTCAGGTACGGCTCGCGCACCGGCTGGATGTCCTCGCGGTACCTGCGCTAACGGGGCAGCAGCGCGCCGTCGAGGATGACTTCCAGCCCCCAGGCGAAGGCCTCGGCGCCCAGAGGCGGGCCGCCCGGGGCGGCCGGGTCGCCCTCCACCGACTCCAGACGGGCCCGCTCCTGTTCGGCGGCCACCGACCCGAGGATGTGGTTCAGGACCAGATGCTGCGCCCAGGCCGAATGGCCGGCCCCGACCCCGGCGGTTTCGAGCAGGTCGCGCAGTCCGGTCAACGGGGCGAGCGCGGCCGGCTGCAGGGATTGGGCCAGCTGGATGACCTCGGCGCTGTCGGGCACCGGGACCAGCGCCGAACGGATGGCGGTGGCCAGTTGCACGACGGCGGTTCGCGCAGTCGCCGGGTCCGGGCTCCTGGGTACTTCGGCGGGGATGTCGCCGAGCAGCTGGGCGGCGACGTCGACCAGGAGTTCCTGCTTGTTCTTCACGTGCCAGTAGAGGGCGCCGACCTGGACGTCGAGCTCGCGCGCCAGCCGGCGCATCGACAGGTCGGCGAGGCCGAAGTCGCGCAGCACGGACACGGCCGTTCCCACCACGTGTTCCCGAGTCAGCGCCATGCGCCCCAGTCTAGGCGAGCCCGGGGCAGGTGGGTGCCGCCGGGTGGTGTAGCGTGAAACCCACGTATTGAACACTGTTCAGGAGGTATGGCCATGACCGGAACCCTGCGCGCCGAGGGCGTTCGCGATCCACTCGATGCCGCCGATGTGGCCCGGCGCGTCCGGGACGGGCGCGCGCTCGATGCCCGGGACGCGCTGGCCGTCCTGCGGACCCCCGACGATGCCACCCTGGGGCTGGTGGCCGCAGCCGGGGTGCTGCGTCGCCGGCACTTCGGTAGTGCGGTCAAGGTCAACTACCTGGTCAACCTGAAGTCCGGCTTGTGCCCCGAGGACTGCACCTACTGTTCCCAGCGCCTCGGATCCGCCGCCCAGATCCTGAAGTACACCTGGCTCCAGCCGCGGGAAGCCATCGAACAGGCGGCCCGGGGCATCCAGGGCGGTGCGTCGCGTGTCTGCCTCGTCGCCAGCGGCAAGGGGCCCACGGACCGCGACGTCGGCCGGGTCGCCGGCATGGTCGAGCAGCTCAAGGCAGGGCATCCCGACGTGGAGGTCTGTGCCTGTCTGGGGATCCTGAAGGACGGTCAGGCCGAGCGGCTGCGCGCGTCCGGGGTCGATGCCTACAACCACAACCTGAACACCGCCGAATCCAAATACCAGGACATCTGTACCACCCACGACTACGCCGACCGGGTCGCGACCGTCCAGCACGCCAGGCGGGCCGGCCTGTCGCCTTGTTCCGGGCTGATCGTCGGCATGGGCGAGAGCGACGAGCAGCTGGTCGAGGCCGTCTTCGCACTGCGGGACCTGGGCAGCGACTCGATCCCGGTCAACTTCCTGATGCCGTTCGACGGGACCCCGCTGGCCGGCACCTGGGAATTGACGCCACTGCGTTGCCTGCGGATCCTGGCCATGGTCCGCCTGGCCTGTCCCGACAAGGAGCTGCGCCTCGCCGGAGGCCGTGAGATGCACCTGCGGTCCCTGCAGGCGACCGCGCTGGAGGTTGCGAACTCCCTGTTCCTCGGCGACTACCTCACTTCCGAGGGCCAGTCGGCCGAGGCGGACCTCGCGATGATCGCCGATGCCGGGTTCTCCATCCTGGGGCACGACGGCGGTGCTGCCGCTTCCAGCCCCGCGGTGCGCAGGCGCGGCGCCGGGACCGACGCCGCGCCGAATGCGTAGTACTGCGGCGGGGGCCTCCGCGGCCCCGGTCGAAAAGCGTCACGGGATCGTCAGGTCTGTGGAAAAAGTCGCATGTTGACGGGCACTTGGGTAAACTCGATGCGTAAGAGCCCCTTTCACTCTTACGCTTCCGCCCGGTTTCGGGGTGGGGCACGGAGGTCAGGGGCGTTCTTGTGTCCGGCACCGCCGGAACCCGGCGCAAGCCGGCCGCTGACCCACGCAAGGGGGAGGATCCCATGCCAGCAATCGTGATCGTCGGAGCCCAATGGGGCGACGAGGGAAAGGGCAAGGCCACCGATCTGCTCGGAGGCCGTGTCGACTACGTGGTCAAGCCCAACGGCGGCAACAACGCCGGGCACACCGTCGTCGTCGGCGGAGAGAAGTACGAGCTCAAGCTCCTTCCCGCCGGGATCCTGTCCCCGAATGCCACGCCCGTCATCGGCAATGGCTGCGTGGTGAACCTGGAGGCACTGTTCGAGGAGATCGATGGCCTGGAAGCCCGCGGCGCCGACACCTCCAAGCTGCGCATCTCCGCCAACGCCCACCTGGTGGCCCCCTACCACCAGACCATGGACAAGGTGACCGAGCGCTTCCTGGGCAAGCGGGCGATCGGCACGACCGGCCGCGGCATCGGCCCGGCCTACATGGACAAGATCGGACGCCTGGGCATCCGCGTGCAGGACGTCTTCGACGAGTCCATCCTGCGCCAGAAGGTCGAAGGGGCGCTGCGGCAGAAGAACGAACTGCTGGTCAAGGTCTACAACCGCCGTTCCGTCGAGGTCGACGAGATCGTCGAGTACTTCCTGGGCTTCGTGGACCGGCTGCGGCCGCTGGTCGTCGACTCGGTCCATCTGCTGAACCAGGCGTTGGACGAGGGCAAGGTCGTGCTCATGGAGGGCGGGCAGGCCACGTTCCTGGACGTCGACCACGGCACCTACCCGTTCGTCACCTCCTCCAACCCGACAGCCGGCGGGGCCTCCGTCGGCTCCGGCATCGGGCCCACCCGCATCACCCGGTCGGTGGGCATCATCAAGGCCTACACCACCCGTGTCGGCGCCGGCCCGTTCCCCACCGAGCTCTTCGACGAGATGGGCGAGTACCTGCAGAAGACCGGCGGCGAATTCGGGGTCAACACCGGGCGCCCGCGCCGCTGCGGCTGGTACGACGCCGTCCTGGCCCGCCACGCCTCGCGAGTGAACGGCTTCACCGACTACTTCGTCACCAAGCTCGACGTGCTCACCAACATCGAGCGGATCCCGGTGTGCGTGGCCTACGACGTCGACGGGGTCCGCCACGACGAGATGCCGATGACGCAGACCGACTTCCACCACGCCAAGCCGATCTTCGAGTACTTCGACGGCTGGACCGAGGACATCTCCACGGCCCGCAGCATGGAGGACCTGCCCGAGAACGCCAGGAACTACATCCTGGCGCTGGAGAAGATCTCCGGGACCCGGATCTCCGCGATCGGGGTGGGGCCGGATCGCGACCAGACCATCGTGCGCCACGACCTCATCGAGGGAACCGCCTAAGGGACCATCTCGACGCGCCCGGATGCCGCCCCGACCCCGGTCGAGGCGGCATCCGCCCCTTAACGGGCGGCGGAGCGGCCCGCGTGCTCGAGGACCGCGACGAAACCGTCGGGCCGGACGACCACGACCGTCCCGTCCGGCAATCCCCGTCGCGGCGAGGCCCCGAAGCTGTGCAGCGGCAGGGCGTGGTGGGCGGCGGTCCGCCTCCCCGCGGCTGCGGCCCGGGGGCCATAGGCATGGACCTGCCAGGTGGCCGAGGCCAGCGGGATGTGGTTGTCCTCTCCCGGGTTGGTGGCGCCGATCCAGGGGAGCCGCCGGCCGAGCACCGGGTCCCTGCTCCGGCGGCGGGCCAGTCCGCGGAGGGACGCGGCATGCCGCCGTGCGCTCTCGGTCATCCAGTAGTGGATGCGCAACTGCGACACGTACCCGAACATCCGCCGTCCCAGCGGCCCCCGCGGCACCAGGCGCACCAGCACCGGCCAGGTCAGCGGCATGACCCGCTCGCGGATGAACCGGGCCCGGGGAGTGGACGAGGTGACCGCGGCGAAGAGCCGGTCGGTCGTGGAGACCAGATGCTCGGCCACGGGGTGGCGTTCGGCCGCGTAGCGTTGCAGGAAGTCCTGCGGCATGCGGCCGGCCAGGACGTCGGCGAGCTTGCAGGCGATGTTGTGGGCGTCCTGCAGCCCGGTGTTCATTCCCTGGGCGCCGACCGGGGAGTGCACGTGACCGGCATCCCCGGCCAGGAAGACCCGCCCGACCTGGAAGGCGCCGGCCACGCGGTGGTGCACGCGGTAGGTGGCGAACCACCCGGAATGGTCGTAGGTGACGCCGAAGTCATGCTCCAGGGCCGACCTGGCCCGGGCCTCGTCGACGGTCACCTGGTCGGAGCCTTCGTCCTCGACCCCGGTCACCTGGCCGGGGACGTCGCGGAGGATGCCGAGCAGGCGCACGCGCTTGGGTTGTCCGGGGGCGGACATCGGGAAGGTGAGCAGGAAATCGTCGCCGGCGAGCCGGACGTTGATCCCCGACCCGGTGCCTGAGACGCCCTGGGCGTCCACGACGTAGAAGACCTTGGCGTTGGTCTCGCCGCCAAAACCGATGTCCAGCAGTCCTCGCGTGGGGGAGGAGGCCCCGTCGGCGGCGATGACGTACCGGGCGGAGATGGCCTCGGTGGTGCCCGCCGGCGTCTCGACGGTGACGTGCACCCGCTCCCCGTCCTGGTGGAGCGAGGTCATCCTGGTGTTCCACCGGACCGGGCGGCCGACCGCGGCGAGCCGGTCGGCCAGGATCTGCTCGTTGGCATGCTGTTCCAGGATATTGATCCCCGGGTAGGGGGTCAGGCCCTTCCCGATCTGGCCGAGCGGCACCGGACTCCATGACCTGCGGCCGACCCCCGGTCGCAGCTCATTGGCCGGGACCGCCTGGGCCAGGACCTGGTCGACGACCCCGAGCTGGGCGTAGATCTCCATGGTCCGCGCCTGGACACCCAGCGCGCGGGATTCCCGGGTGGGGCCCGCCTTGCCGTCGATCACGACGGCATCCACGCCGAGTCGTTCCAGCCAATTCGCCGCCATGAGTCCGGTCGGTCCGGCCCCGATGACGCAGACATCCACCGCTCGCGGGTTGCTCTCCATGGGGTCAGGCTACGCGCCGGTCGCGCTCCCGTCATCGGGGCCCCGTACCTGTATTTTACCGGCAGCGCCGTCGGGCCGGATGGCCCGGGCCGCGGCGGCCACGCGCAGGGAGGCGAGCAGACCCAGCGCCAGGAACGCCGCCGAGGCGAACACCGCCCATTGCACCCCCGTGGAGAAGCCGGCGGCGAGGGCCGCGTGCAGCGGGGACCGGGCGTCGTACCCGGTGATCAGCCCGCCGGCAGAATCGCTGAGACGGTGGGCCAGGTCGCCGGCCGTCCCGGTATCGGTGCCGGCGTCGCGCAGCGAGGCGGTGGCCCCGACGGTGGTCCCGATGGCCAGGACCGTGCCCGCGATGGCCGACCCCAGACCGGAGCCGAGCTGGCGGACCGTGCTCTGGGTTGCCGAGCCCTGGCCCGACGCGGAGGTCGGGATGTCGCGCAGCACGGTTCCGGTCAGTTGGGCCGACGCCAGTCCCAGTCCCAGCCCGTAGACCACCAGCAGCGGCACCAGCAGCCCGATGGGCAGGTGGCTGGTGATGGACAGCCCCAGGGTGAGCACGGCGACGACCTCCAGGACCAGGCCCAGCACGACCACTCGCTCGGCTCCCAGGCAGGCCGACAAACGGCGGGCGCTGGCCCCGGACCCGAAGGCACCCAGGGCCATGGCGGCCAGGATGAAGCCGGCCCCCAGCGTCCCGGTGCCCAGCACGTTCAGGAGGAAGAGGGGCAGCACCAGCAGCAGCCCGAACTCGCCGACGGCAACGGCCGACGCCGCGGTGTTGCCCCAGGAGAACGTGCCGATCCGGAACAGGTCAAGGTCCAGCAGCGCGGCGCGGCCGGCGGCACCCCGGCGGGCCTCCCACCAGATGAAGGCCGCCAGCAGGAGCAGTGCCGTCACGCCCAGGGCGACGACCGGGGAACTGCCCTCGGGCCACGTGAAGGACCCGAGCCGGAGGGCCTGGCGCGGCGCCCACCAACCCAGCGTCGGACCTTCGATGAGGGCGAAGACGAGCAGCCCGAAGCCGGCGGCGCTGAGCAGCAGGCCGGGGAGGTCGACGCCCGGGACGGCAGCGGTTTGGCTGGTTTCGGGGACGAAGAGCCACGTGCCGATCAGGACCAGAGCGCCGAGCGGGAGGTTGACGAGGAAGATCCACCGCCAGTCGATGCCGGAGGTCAACCAGCCGCCCAGCAGCGGGCCGACGGCCGCCATGCCGGAGATGACGGCACCCCAGATGCCGAAGGCGGCGGCCCGGTCGCTGCCGCGGAACGTCGCGTTGACGCTGGACAGGGTCGAGGGCAGCACCGCCGCGCCGCCGACCCCCTGCAGGGCGCGCCCGGCGATGAGTGCGCCCGAGGAGCCGGCGGCCGCGGCACAGAGGCTGCCGACGACGAAGAGGACGACGCCGATGACGAACAGCTTGCGCCGGCCCAGCCGGTCCCCGAGGCGCCCGGCGGTGAGCAGGAGCGCCGCCAGGACCACGGAGTAGAGGCTGTTGACCCATTGGGCGTCGCCCAGGTCCATGCCGAGGTCGGCGATGATCGTCGGCAGCGAGACGCCGACGATGGTTCCATCCAGCACGATCATCGACAGGCCGGCGGCCAGAACGGCCAGGACGGCCCACTTGTTGGGAGCGGGTTTCTTCACGTTCCAAACGTTACGTATCGGTGGCCGGGGAGGGCATCCACCATTTGGTCGATCATGGGTACGCTGGTGGGACCGGCAGGAAGGCAAGGACGATGAAGATCAGTGTTGGACAGTTTTCGCCCAGCGGCGTGGTGGCGGAGAACCTCCAGGTGGTCCGCCGGATCGTTGCCCGGGCCAAGGACTCCGGCGCCGGGCTGGTGCTCTTCCCCGAGGAGACCATGTTCACGGTGCGCAAGATCGACGGGCCGCTGGCCCCGGCGGTGGAGCGCGACTGGAGCACCTTCGTTCAACAGGTCTCGCTGCTGGCCGCCGAATTCGAGGTCGCCATCGTCGCCGGCGGCTACGAGCCCAGCGGCGAGCCCCAGCCCTACAACACGCTGGTGGTCGTGGACGGGACCGGCAGGATCCTGGGCACCTACCGCAAGATCCACCTCTACGACGCCTTCTCCTACCAGGAGTCCACCCGCATCAAGTCCGGTGACGTCTCGGCCGTGCCGGTTTTCGAGATCGGCGGCCTGAACGTCGGGGTCATGACCTGCTACGACATCCGCTTTCCCGAGATGGCCCGACGGCTCGCGGTGGCCGGGGCCGATGTGGTCCTCGTGGCCGCTGCGTGGTTCAAGGGCGACTTCAAGATCGACCACTGGGAGACGCTGCTCAAGGCCCGGGCCGTGGAGAACACGGTGTGGGTGGCCGCCGCGGGCACGAGCTCGACGAACACGGTGGGGCACTCGGCCATCCTGGACCCGATGGGGATCCCGGTGGAATTCCTCGACGACGAGACCGAGGCGCTGGTCACCGTGGATGTCACCCGCCGCCGCATCGACGAGGTCCGCGAGTTCCTTCCCGTGCTGGCCAATCGCCGGATCGGCACCGACGTCAGCGCCTGAGGGCCGCCTCGCGGGCGTTGGCGGCGGCATGCTCCTCCCACCGGTCGGAGGCCGGGATGGCCAGGAGCCGGCGGTTGCAGAACGCCAGCACGACGGCGATGGCACAGATCCCCGCGCACAGGGCCAGCACCCCGGTCCATCCCCAGGCCGCGTAGCCGAAGCCCGCGACCAGGGGCGCCAGCGGGACCGCGCCCATGGCGAGCAGGTCCAGGGCGCTGTTGGCCCGGCCCAGCAGATGGGTGGGCACCGCGACCGTGAAGTAGCCGAGCAGGGAGGCGTTCAGGGCGGGGGCGGCGAACATGCTGGCCCCCAGCACGATGCAGACGGCCGGAATCGAGTGGACGAAGGGCAGCACCGCCACCGCGCCGGCGCACAGGGCCAAGCCCAGGGTGCTCAACCAGCCGGTGGCCACCCGGCGGACCAGGGGCGGCGCCAGCAGGGCCCCGGCGAGCATCCCGACGCCGACGGATGCCGTGGCCACGCCGATGGTCGCCGGTGACTCGCCGCGCTGCTGCAGGCCGAAGACGACGGCGGTGACCGAGGCATTCATGCCGAGGTTCACGATCGTGGAGATGGCCATGACCCCGCGCAGTTCGGGGCGGTGCAACAGCCAGGAGAAGCCCTCCCATGCCTCGCGCAGGTAGCCGGTGCGGCCGGAGGGGGCATCGCCGTCGTTTTCCGGGGTGCCGCGCAGCGGACGGAGGTCGGCGCGGATGCGCAGGACCGAGAGGAGTCCGAACAGGTTGAGCACGGCGGTCGCGGCGAACGGCACCGCGTGGCCGACGACCAGCAGGACCCCGCCGACCGGACCGCCGGCCAGGCTGACGACGGCGTCGCGGCCCTGGTTCGCTGCCATGGCCGAGCCGAGCGTGCGGGGTTCCACGACGGCCTTCAACGCGGCGTTCGGCACCCCGTCGAACAGCCCGCTGCGCACGTTCATCAGCAGGTTCAGGACGGTCAGCAGCCAGAAGCCGAGCAATCCGGCCATCTGGAAGGCGGCCAGCGCGGCGGCCACCAGGACCCCGGTGGCGGTGCCGAGCAGGATGAGCCGGCGGCGGTCGTGCCGGTCGGCCAGGACGCCGCCGGGAAGCGTGGCCACCACGCGGCCGACCTGCCCGATGGCGGCAACGATGCCGGCCTGGGCCGGGTCGCCGGTGACATAGAGCGCCAACAGCGGGACCGCGAAGTTGTGCAGCGCGCGGCCGAGGCCGGTGGAGGTGTCGGTGATCAGCCACCAGCGGTAGTCGCGGTTGCGCCACAGCGCCGGGGGCCGGCCGGTATCCGGGACGGGCGCCGGCGACGCCGGCACGGTGGCGGGAGGATCGTGCTGGGCGGGTTCCATGCGACGAGCGTAGATCCGCACGAGTAATTGCGCAATAGTAGTTGCGCAACTTTTACGGCGGGTTTGTACACTGGTGCCATGGACACCGACCCCCAGCCACCGCGCGCACCGGAACTTGAACCGAAGGTCATGACCTCGCCGATGCTCAAGGCCATGGCTCATCCGCTGCGCCGCCGGATCGTCGCCGTGCTCGGTGCCCAGGAATATGCGCGCGCCACGGACCTGGCCCGGCAGCTCGGGGTGGCGGCCAACACGCTGAGCTTCCACCTGCGCACGCTCGCCGATGCGGGTTTCGTCGAGGAGGCCCCCGAGTTCGCCCGGGACCGGCGCGACCGCGTCTGGAAGGGGGCGGTCCAGTCCTACCGTGTCGGTTCCCCCGACACCCCGATCGGCCCGGAGGACGAGGCCCCGTTGGCCGCCTATCTGGACCAGCTGACGCTGGATCAGCAGGAGATGGTCGCGAAGGTGACGGCCTGGGCGCCGAACTTCGCGACCGGACGCGAGGCCGAGGCGAAGGCGGATCTCAGCCTGGGGACCCTGCGGCTGACGCAGGACGAGGCGGATCGGGTCTTCGCGGAGGTCTGCGCGGTGCTGGACCGGGCGCGCTCGCTGCACCATCTCCCGGCGGAGACGGACGGGGCCGAGGGCGTCCGGGCCTGGGACTACACCTTCATGGCGGCGCGCGAGGACCTGTAGGGTCATCGGCAGGCCAGCCGATGACCGCCACCGGCTCGATCCCCGGTGACGGTGGGGCCCGGCCCCGGCAGCGCCGTTGACGCCCCGCAACCGCCCGGATAACGTTCTCAACCACGGATGCCGGGTCCGCCGGCGCCGGGATCACGCGTTCCGGGGGTCGTCATGGTGCATCAAACTGCCGCGTCGGCCATTCCGCCCGTCGGCTCGCCACGTGAGCCCGGCGCGCGGAGGCTGGCCCTCGCCGGCGTCGTGTTGCTGCTCTCCGGGGTGGCAGGGGCCGTGTCCGAGATTCCGCAGTGGGGCGCGTGCCTCGACGAGCTCTACGGTCCCGCCTGTGTTGCCGGCCAGGAGCACCACCTGTACAGCTCGGTGCTGCCGGGCCCGGCGTGGATCGGCGAGCCGTGGGCCGTGCTGCTCCACGGAGCGGCCCTGCTGGGCATCGCCGCCGCCGTCGCCCTGGTGACCGCGGGGCGGCTGGACCGGGTGTGGCGGGCCCTGGTGGTCTACCCCACGGTGTGCGTCGGCCTCTTGACGTTGATCCCGGGGGTCATCGGCCAGGGGTTGGCCATCAACGTGGCGGTGGAGTGGGTCTGGATCATGGCCGTCCCCCTGGTGTTCCTGCTGGCCTGCCTGTGGTCAGGCCCCGGGGGTTCGCGCCCCACGTCCCGATGGATTCTGGTGCTGCTGGCCCTGTTGGCCCTGACCTCTACGCTGCCGCAGGTGTTCATCGGCATTGGCATCACCGGCCACCATGACACACCGCCGGGGTATGGCCTGGTCCAGGCAATCCCGATAGCGGCGCTGGGCATCGCAGCGCTCGGCGGGGCGGCAGTGCGGCTGGTGCCATGGAATCGTCGGTCCGGGTAGCGGCGGTCCGGGTTTCCGCCGGAAAGGCTCGGCCAAAACGACGGAAACCCGGACACGTCCCGCGTTGGCACCGCTGAGACGGAGGCGGGCCGCCGCTGTGCACGGCCTGGACGGTACGTTCACGGCAGCTCGGGAGGACCCGAGAGGCGTGGGACAGTCAGTCGACGACCGCCGCCACTGCCTCGATCTCCACGAGCTGGTCGTCATAACCCAACACCGTGACGCCCAGCAACGTACTGGGCACGTCGTGGTCGCCGAAGGCGTCGCGGACGACCTCCCACGCGGCGACCAGGTCCGACCGCTGCGTGGAGGCGACGAGGACACGGGTGCTGATGACGTCCGCCAATCCGACGCCGGCCGCCTCGAGGGCACCGGACAACGTGTCGAGGCAGGCGGCCGCTTGACCGGCCGGGTCGCCGACGGCCATCGTCGCGCCGTCCGGATCCAACGGGCAGGCACCGGCGAGGAAGATCAACCGTGCCTCCTGCGGGGCGGTGGCCGCATAGGCGTACTCGGCGACGTCGGACAGGCCGGGGGAGCGGATGAGCTGGACTGCGGAGGGCATGGGGCCATTATGCACGGCGGTGCAGGGTGCGGAACGGCCCGCCACCCGAAAAGGGGAGGCGGGCCGCCGTCGTGCGGGGAAGCCGATGCCCTAGGCGAGCATCTGCCGTTTGGAGGAGACGACGCCGGTGTTGAAGCCGGCCAGGTGCAGCCCGCCGTGGAAGCGCGCGTGCTCGATCTTCACGCAACGGTCCATGATGGCGTGCATCCCGTATGACTCGGCCAGGTCGGCCGCTTCCTCGTTCCAGATGCCCAGCTGCAGCCACACGGTCTTCGCGCCGGCCTGGTGGGCCTCCTCCACGATGCCGGGGGTGTCCTCGGCCTTGCGGAACACCTCGACCAGGTCCGGGACCTCGGGCAGGTCGGCCAGCGACGGGTAGACCGGGTGGCCCAGGATCGTGGCGCCCTTGCCGGCGAGGACCGGGTTCACGAAGTAGACCCGGTACCGCGTCGAGGACAACAGGTAGGTCGCCACGAAGTAGGAGGCGCGGGCGGCCTTGTCGGAGGCGCCGACGATCGCGATGGACTGTGTTGCGCGCAGGATGTTCAGGCGTTCGGGTGCGGACGGGCCGACCCAGCTGCGTTCTGCGGTTGCGGCGCTCATTTGCCGGCTCCGATCTGCTCGCCGACGTTTGTCGGGACCGCGCAGGCGGCTCCGTCCTCGGCCGGGGTGGCTGCTGCCTCCGTGCTGGCGGGTGCCTGCTGCGAGGCCGTCAACGCCTGGTCCAGGTCCCAGATGATGTCCTCGACGTCCTCCAGGCCCACCGACAGCCTGATCAGGTCCTCCGGCACGCCGGCGGCGGCGAGCTGGTCGGCGCTGAGCTGCTGGTGCGTCGTCGATCCCGGGTGCAGGACCAGGGTGCGGGCGTCGCCGATGTTGGCCAGGTGGCTGGCCAGCTGCAGCGCCTCGATGAACCGTCCTCCGGCCTCGCGGCCGCCGGCGACCCCGAAGCTGAAGACCGAGCCGACGCCATCGGGCAGCAGGTCCTTCGCCCGCTCGTGCTGCGGGTGGGAGGGCAACCCGGCGAAGTTCACGTAGGTCACGCGCGGGTCGGCCTCGAGCCATGCGGCGACGCGGTACGCGTTGGCCAGGTGGGCGTCCATGCGCTGGGGCAGCGTCTCGACGCCCTGCAGCAGCTGGAAGGCCGACTGGGCGGGCAGCGAGGGGCCGATGTCGCGCAGCTGTTCGGAGCGCAGCTTGGTCAGGAACCCGTACTCGCCGAAGTTCCCCCACCAGGACACGTTGCCGTAGGAGGGGACCGGCTCGGTCATGGTCGGGAACTTCCCGTTGCCCCAGTTGAACCGGCCGGATTCGACGACGACGCCGCCGAGGGTGGTGCCGTGTCCGCCGAGGAACTTGGTGGCCGAATGGATGACGATGTCGGCACCGTGCTCGATCGGGCGCAGGATGTAGGGCGGGGTGAGCGTGGAGTCGACGATGAGCGGGATGCCCGCCTCGTGGGCGACGGTGGCCAGGCCCTTCAGGTCGGCCAGGTCCCCGGAGGGGTTGGCGACGACCTCGGTGTACAGGGCCTTGGTCTCCGGGCGCAGCGCGGTGGCGAAGTCGGCCGCCTCGTTGCTGTCCACGAAGGTGGTGTCCACGCCGAAGCGGCGCAGCGTCACGTCCAGCTGGGTGATGGTGCCCCCGTAGAGCTTCGAGGAGGCCACGATGTGGTCCCCGGCCTGGGTCAGCGCCGCGAACGTGATGAATTCCGCGGCCATCCCCGAGGCGGTGGCCACCGCGCCGATGCCGCCCTCCAGCGAGGCGATGCGCTCCTCGAACGCGGCCACCGTGGGGTTGCCGATCCGGGAGTAGATGTTGCCGTACTTCTGCAGGGCGAACAGGTTGGCGGCGTCGTCGGTGTCCTTGAACACGAACGAGGTGGACTGGTAGATCGGCACCGCGCGGGCGCCGTGCTCGGCATCGGGGGTGCCCCCGGCGTGCAGGGCGCGCGTACGGAATCCGAACTGGTGATCCGACATCTAGGCGTTGGCTCCTTCGAGGTTGGTTTCCGGCTGCTGCCGATCCCGGCCATGGTGCGGTCCGCCGGGGGACCGTGCAGCGGTTCGCGCTGCGCTCCATCGCCTCTGGCGTTAGCACCGCGCCGGTGGATTCCGGTGGTTGCTGCGGCGTCGACAAGCCAGATCTCTCGGCCGCTCGGGATGGTTCCCTCCATGGTGGCAAATCCGCGGTGTGCATCAAAGTATGTTTCGCAGCGTGGCGTTCTGCGGGTCGGTAGGCTGGGGCACATGGGAGCACGCATTGCGCTGGTACGCCACGGGGAGACCGCGTGGAACGCCGAGAAGCGCCTTCAGGGCCAGACCGACATCGAGTTGAACGACGCCGGACGTGCCCAGGCCCGGGCCGCGGCCGGGGAGCTGGAACGCCTGGGGCACGACGGCGGTGCCTGGGACCTGCTGGTCTCCTCGCCCCTGGGGCGGGCCGCCGAGACCGCGGCCATCATCGGCGGGCAGCTTGGACTCGAGGCGATAGCCCCCGTGCAGGACCTGCAGGAACGCCACTACGGCGAAGGGGAGGGCCGGGTCGTGGAGGGAATGGACCGGGCCGAGGTGGCGCGGCTGCTGGCCACCGCCGAACCGGAGGACAAGGTCACCGCCCGGGCGTTGGAGGCCCTGCGCGGGATCATTGCCGCGAACCCGGAAAGCAACATGGTCGTCGTCGCCCACGGGACCCTGATCCGCCTGGTCGTCGGCTCGCTGCTGGACCTGCGCCACCCGCACGTGGAGAACGGTCAGGTCGTGGAGATCGACGCCGACCTGCTCGAGGTGCCCGAACCCGGGGACGTGGCCGGGACCCCCGACGTGCAGGACCTCACCGGGGCGCCGTCCGGTCAGCGGGCCGCCAGCAGGCTTTCGCCGACGTCCGCGCGCCGGTAGAACACCTCGCGCCCGGTCCGCAGCGAGGCGGCCAGCCCACCCGCGGACATCACCTTCAAATGCGTGCTGACCGTCGCCGGGGCGAGGTCCAGCGCACAGGCGAGCTGCGTCGTCGTCATGGGCACGTCCAACTGGGCCAGGATCTGTGCCCGGGTGCGCCCCAGCAGCTTGGCCAGCGGGTCGTCGGGGCAGGACGTGGCGGTTTCCCAGAGGCGGCCGACGCCGCGCGGGGCATAGGTCAGCGTGGGGACGAACGGGGCGACGTTCAGCACCAGCGTCTCCGGCCAGATGAACGCATTCGGGACCAGGATCAGCCCCGAACCGGGCTCGGGAGGCTCGTCCGCATCGCAATCCCGGATGACGTCCAAGCCGGTCGCCGTCGGAACCACGCTGGGGTGCAGCGACTTCAGGACCTCGTGGACCCCGTGCTGGGAGATCTGGGCCAACCGCCAGTCGATGTCCTCGAGCTGCAGGGACCGCAGTCGCGGCCACCAGGGTCGGATGGCCAGGTCCCAGTACCAGGACAGTGCCGAGACGATCATCGGGATGCCCGCGTCGAGATCACCCAGGAGCAGGTCCGCGGTCTGCACGACGCGCGGCACCGGGTCGAAACGCCGCAGGTACTCCAGGTTGTCCCGCCACATCCCCGGGTCCACGGCGGCGACGTCGGCCAGCGAGTCCTCGAAGGAGCCGTGCCGGCTGGGCGTGGGGGTCAGGGCGTCGGCCATGTACCCATGCGGACGCACCACGGTGGCGAGGATGTCGAGGTGCCGAGTTTTGTGCGGTTCCTCCGAGGCGGCCAGCGCGGTACGTGTTGCCTCGATCCACGGCCGGTGGATCGCCGGTCGGCGCTGCAGCGCCCGGATGCTGGCCACCGTTTCCCACAGCGGGGACGACTCGAACCGGATCCGGGTGAGGTCCTCGGACGTCAGGGTGATGTGCATGGAATCAGCGTAGAAGCGACCACCACCGATGGCGAGGATTCGGTGTGGGCCGAATCGTGGCGGGTTTGCCGCGACGTGCGGACGCTTGATGCATGACTACGAACCACGCCTTCACGATCACCACCGACACGACCACCGCCACCAGATCCGCCACCGGTCGCCGACGGTCCCGGACGAACCGGATCGGAGCCCTGTTGGGCGCCATCGGCCGGTACTACCGGGTCAACTGGCAGCGCGCCGCGGCGCAGGAGTACGAGTACCTCCGGCTACGCGAGGACGCGCTGCGCAAATACTCCGCTGCGTCCGGCGGGCGGATGTGACCGGTTGCCGCGGTCGGGGGAGGCAAGCGGCCATTGCCGGCTCGGTCGGGCGAAGACAATCCGTTGAACATCGGGAAGTGCTTCACGTTCCGCGTCAGGAGCCGCGCTTCAAGTGCGAGGGCAGTGGCTGCGATGGCGAGGTCTGCCGAGTCGATGCCGCGGTTCCCGGGGAGCCATTGCCGCCCGAGGTCCCCGGCGATCTCGGCTATCCCCTCATCGAGCGGATGCCACTGGAAGGCTCCGAACAGCGTCCGCGTGGCGTCCTCCTGCGGAGGCCGCATGTCCGCCAGCACTTCCAGCCGCGCCACTTCGCTCGCATGCAGCCGCCCAGCCAAGCGTGCTCTGCGCAGTGCCTCGACCGCTTCGGGCACGCCGCGGAGTACATCGATGAGGACCGAGGTGTCGACGACAACAGTCATCGAGTGGGGCCATCGGCGAGCCGGCTGCCGGACCGCAGGCCCTCGACGAAGGCCGCCCCCTCGAGGCGGCGTTCATCCCAGGAACCACAGGCGGCGTCAATCGCCTGGAGGTCGGATTCGGCATCCCGAATGAGCGCCGAGATGGATCGCCCCGTCCGCGCGGCCTCGGCGTCCAGGGTCCGTCGCTCCCCGGCCGTCAAGGAAATCTGCGTGCGTTGCATGATGTAAACATGCATCGCCCCGTGTGGGTGCCAGCTGTGGTGAAGCCTCGTGCAACGTGCCCCTGGGGGCCGCCTGCAGGGGGCTCTTGCCGGGGCGACGGCCGGTACTGGTTCCCCCTGATCGCGAGGTCCGGCGGGTGTGGAGGTCCCCACCCATCAAACGGCACAGGGGGGGGAACCATCAGGCCGGCGTGCAGATCCGCTGCAGTTCCGGGATGCAGGGTTCGTTCTGCAGGCTGGTCGTGTCGCCGAGCGTCGTTCCCTCGAACAGCTGGGTCAGCAGCCGGCGCATGATCTTCCCCGACCGCGTCTTGGGCACGTCCGGGACGAAGACGACGTCGCGCGGCTTGGCGATCGGGCCGATCTGCGCGGCCACGTGGGCGCGCAGTTGCGCCGCAGCGGCCTGCTGTTCGGGGGACGACCCGGCGGCGGTGCCGGCGCCGATGAGCGAACGGTCGTGCGGGACGACGAAGGCCGTCGCCGCCTGCCCGGTCTTCGCATCGGTGGTGGGGCAGACGCCTGCCTCGACGACCGACGGGTGGGAGACGAGCGCGGACTCGATCTCGATCGTGGAGAGCAGGTGGCCCGAGACGTTCAGCGCGTCGTCGGTGCGGCCCAGGATCCAGGTGTCCCCGTCGTCGTCGTACTTGGCGCCGTCCCCGGCGAGGAACCAGCCCTGCTCCGCGTACTTCTCCCAGTAGCTGGTGAAGTAGCGTTCCGGGTTGCCCCAGACGGTGCGGGCCATCGCCGGGCCGGTGGAGGTGAGCACGATGTTGCCCTGCACCTGCGCCGGGACCGGGGCACCGTCGTCGTCCACGATGTCGGTGGCGACGCCGGGCAGCGCGCGCGTGCCGCAGCCGGGCTTGAAGGCCGTGTCGGTCTGGCGGGGGGAGAGGACCGTGGCCCCGGTTTCGGACTGCCACCAGGTGTCGACCATCGGGATGCCTGCCTCCGGATCGCCGGGGACCAGGGAGTCGCGGCCGACCTGGGTGCGCAGCCAGCGCCACGCCTCCGGGTTCACCGCCTCGCCGACGGTGCCGGCCAGGCGGATGGAGGAGAGGTCGTGGCCGGCGGGGATGCCGTCCGGGAACCAGCCCATGAGCGAGCGCACCAGGGTGGGCGCCGTGTAGTAGCTGGTCACGCCGTAGCGCTCGATGATCTCGAAGTGCCGGCCCGGGTGCGGGGCATTGGGCACGCCCTCGTAGATGACCTGGGTGGCGCCGTTGGAGAGCGGGCCGTAGATCTCGTAGGTGTGCGCGGTGACCCAGGCCAGGTCGGCGGTGCACCAGTGGACGTCGGCATCGCGGCGGCCGGGGTCGGGATTCGAGAAGAGGAACTCATGGCTGAAGGAGGCCTGGGTGAGGTAGCCGCCGGTGGTGTGGACCAGACCCTTGGGCTTCCCGGTGGTCCCGGAGGTGTACATGATGAACAGCGGGGTCTCGGCGTCGAACGCCTCGGCGACGTGGGTGCGGGGCTGGGTCTCGACCACGTCGTGCCACCACAGGTCGCGGCCCTCGGTCCAGGCGATGTCGGAGCCGGTGCGGCGGATGACCAGCACGTGCTCGATCGCATTTTCCCCGGCGACGGCGGCGTCGGCATTGTCCTTCACCGGGACTGCGGTGCCGCGGCGGTACTGCCCGTCGGTGGTGACCAGCAGCTTGGCGCCGGTGTCCTCGACCCGGAACCGCAGCGCCTCGGCGGAGAAGCCGCCGAAGACCAGCGAGTGCACGGCGCCGATGCGGGCGCAGGCCAGGGTGATGACGATGGTCTCGACGAGCACCGGCAGGTAGATGACCACCCGGTCGCCCGCCCCGATGCCCAGTTCGGTCAGCGCGTTGGCTGCCTGGGAGACGAGTTCGGTCAGCTCAGCGTAGGTGACCGTGCGGCGGTCCCCGGGTTCGCCCTCGAAGTGCAGGGCCACCTTGTCGCCACGGCCGGCGGCGACGTGGCGGTCCGCGCAGTTCACGGCGGCGTTCAGCTTCCCGCCCTCGAACCAGCGCAGGTCCGGGCCCCGGCGGGCCCGGACGTCCACGGGGGTGGAGCTGTGGGTGGTGTGCCAGGGCTCGGCCCACTCGAGCCGTGCGGCGGCGGCGGCCCAGAAATCGAGGCGTTCGGACTCGGTGGCGAAGACCGCGTCGGGTGCGAGGCCGGCCACGTCGAGAACGGCGGCGGTCTGTGCGGGGGCAGTGCGCATGAAATCAGCTCCATCGGTCATGGCGGAAGCACCTGTGCCGGAAGCCGCCACACCAGGGGTGCTGCGCCTTCCCGCATGGTTGCTGCGGCGTCAGGGAGCCACGTCTCTCGGCCGCTCGGGATGGGTTCCCCTCCACTGAAGCCCACCGGCCGCCGGCCGGGCAACTTGGATGACGCGTTGCGAAATATTTCATCTGGCACCCGTAGAGGGTGCCGCGGGTGAACATCTGCCGTCGAAAACCCCGGAAACGCCACCATCGTTCGATGTCATCCGACCGCCCGACGCCGGGGAAGCGGGGCGTTTTCCGGGACGTCACGACGGAGGCGCGGTTGGCATCGGGGGTCATCGTGTGGCCCAATGGAACCAGTAACCATCCAGAGCGGCCGAGAGATCTGGCTCGATGACGCCGCAGCAACCCCTTCCCGTTCACCCGGGAGGAAGGTGCTCACGCCGGAACCGATGGAGTGATCTTCTATGTCTGCTGTGCCGATCGATGATCTGGCCCCCCGCCATCTCATCAAACTGACCCCCGGGGTGCCGGCCGATGCCCACTACGACGAACTGGCGGAGATCTTCCGTCCCGTGTTCGCCCGCATCGCCGAGGGCGCCGCGCGGCGCGACGCCGACCGGATCCTGCCGATCGAGCAGGTGGGGTGGCTGAACCAGGTGCGATTCGGGGCCCTGCGGGTGCCGCGGGAGGCCGGTGGCTTCGGTGCCTCGCTGGTGGACTCCTTCCGCCTGCTCATCGAGCTGGGGGAAGCCGATTCCCAGATCGCCCAGCTGCTGCGATCGCATATCGGGTTCGTGGAATCGGTGCTCCTGCTGGAGGACGAATCGGTCAAGGCCCGCTGGTTCGAGCGCTTCGTCGCCGGGCAGATCGTCGGCAACGCCTATACCGAACGCGGTGGGAACGACCTCGGGAAGCTGAACACGGCCGTCGAATCGACGGGAACCGGTTGGCTGCTCTCGGGGGAGAAGTACTACTGCACCGGAACCATCTTCGCCGACTGGGTGGCAGTCACCGCCGTCGCCCCGGGGGTGCGCGGACGGCACGTCGCGCTGGTCTCCACCCGGCATTCGGGCGTGAAGATCTACGACGACTGGGACGGGTTCGGCCAGCAGCTCACCGGCACCGGATCCACCACGTTCGCCCAGGTCCCGGTCGACACGCTGCTCGACCCCTCGGTCCTGGAGATCCACCCCGAGTCGGCCATCTTCCAGCTGGTCCTGCTGGCCGTTCAGGCCGGGATCGCGCGGGCCGTGCTCGCGGACGCCCGCGCCCAGACGCAGCTGCGCGAACGGGCGTTCAGCACCGGGACCGGGCTGCCGTCCCGGCAGGAACCCCAGGTGCTGCAGGTCATCGGGGAGATTTCCGCGACGGCCTTTGCCGTGGACGCCATCGTCCTGGCCGCCATCGCCGAACTCGAGGCGGCGATCGGCCAGCCCGGCCTGAGCAACGCCGAGCAATACGCGGTGTGCGAACTGGCAGCCAACCGCGCCCAGTCGGCCGTCCAGCCGCTGGTGCTCCAGGCGGCCACCGCGCTCTTCGACGGGCTCGGCGCCTCCTCGACTTCCACCCGATGCAATCTCGACCGCCACTGGCGCAATGCCCGCACCGTGGCCACGCACAACCCCGCCATGTACAAGTCCCGCATCGTCGGCGACTACGAGGTCAACGCCGCGGCCCCGCGCAAGCTCAGCGCCGTCGGCGACCTCAGGACCCCCAAAGGAGAACTATGAGCACCACACCGGAACGCCGCCACGTCCGCCTCAACGCCTTCGACATGAACTGCGTCGTCCACCAGTCGCCGGGGCTGTGGCGCCACCCGCAGGACCAGGCCTGGCGCTACAAGCAGCTCGGCTACTGGACCGAACTGGCCAAGACGCTCGAGAAGGGGCTGTTCGACGGACTCTTCATCGCCGACGTGCTGGGCACCTACGACGTATACGGCTCCACCAACTCCGTGCCGCTCTCCGCCGGAGCCCAGGTCCCGGTCAACGACCCGTTCCTGCTGGTCTCGGCGATGGCCTCGGTCACCGAGAACCTCGGTTTCGGCGTCACCGCCGGCACCGCGTACGAGCATCCGTACCCGTTCGCCCGCCGCCTGGCCACGCTGGACCACCTGACGAACGGCCGCATCGGCTGGAACGTCGTCACCGGCTACCTGCCCTCGGCGGCCCGCAACATGGGCCAGGAGGACCAGCTCGAGCATGACGAGCGCTACAACCACGCCGACGAATACCTCGAGGTCGTCTACAAGCTGCTCGAGGGCTCCTGGGAGGACGACGCCGTGGTCCGCGACCGTGAATCCGGGGTCTACACGGACCCGTCCAAGGTCCACGAGATCGGCCACGAGGGCAAGTACTTCAAGGTCCCGGGCATCGCGATCACCGAGCCGTCGGTGCAGCGCACCCCGGTCATCTACCAGGCCGGTGCCTCCAAGCGCGGCCTCACATTCGCCGGGGAGAACGCCGAATCGGTGTTCGTCAACTGCCCCACCAAGGAACTGCTGGTCGAATCGGTGCAGAAGATCCGGGCCAACACCGTGGCCGCCGGACGCGACGCCCATGACGTGAAGATCTACACCATGCAGACCATCATCACCGGTGCCACGTCCGAGGAGGCGCAGGCCAAGTACGAGGACTACGCGTCCTACACCGACCTGGACGGGGCCCTGGCCCTGCTCTCCGGTTGGACCGGCATCGACATGTCGCAGTACGACCTCGACGACGTGATCGGCGAAGACGTGCAATCCAACGCCATCCAGTCCTCGGTCGAGACCTTCAAGAAGGCCTCCGGCGACGACGGCAAGCCGTGGACCATCCGCGAGCTCGCCCAGTGGATCGGCGTCGGGGGCTTCGGCCCGGTCACCGTGGGCAGCGGGGCGGAGGTCGCGGCCAAGCTCGTCGAATGGGTCGAGGACACGGACGTCGACGGGTTCAACCTGGCCTACGCCATCACCCCGGGCACGTTCGAGGACGTCGTGGAATACGTCATCCCCGAACTGCAGGCGCTCGGCGCCTACCCCACCGAGTACACCCCCGGCACCCTGCGCCAGAAGCTCTTCGGCGCCGGCGACCGGGTCAAGGACACCCACCGCGCCGCCGGCTACCGCCTGCAGACCGCGAACCTGGCCACCAGCTAGGACACCGCCACCGTCCCTTCCGCGCCGGGGAGGGGCACCACCGCTTGAACCGGGAAGGCCGTCCGCGGTCCTCCCACCACCATCCAGAGCGGCTGAGAGACCTGGCTCGTTGACGCCGCAGCAACCACCCTTGTGAGGGCTGGTGCTCCTGCCAGGACCGATGGGGAGGCCTTCCCCCTGTCCCGGTCGCCCACCTCGGGGGACCGGGACGGTGGTGGGCTCTTCCCCTGTTGACCCGAGGAGGACCACATGAGCACCCACACCACCACCCCGGCACCACCGCCACCGCGGATGCGGTCCCGCGTCGCCGTCGCCAGCCTGGTCGGCACCACCATCGAGGGCTATGACTTCGTGCTCTACGGCCTGGCCGCTGCCACCGTCTTCGGCCCGTTGTTCTTCGCCCCGGCCGACCCGCTGGTCGGCACCATGGCAGCGTTCGCCACCTACGCCGTCGGGTTCATCGCCCGCCCCATCGGCGGGGTCCTCGGCGGGCACTACGGTGACCGGATCGGCCGCAAGACCGTCCTGGTGGCCTCCCTGCTGCTGACCGGCCTGGCCACCACCGCCATCGGCCTGCTGCCCACCCACGACACCGCCGGCTGGATCGCCCCCGCCCTGCTGCTGGCCCTGCGCGTCCTGCAGGGCGTCGGCTACGGTGCCGAATGGGCCGGCGCCGCCCTGATGACCGTCGAACACGCCGCCCCCGGAAAGCGCGGCCTGACCAGCAGCGCCACCCAGATCGGCCCGAGCGCCGGCATGCTGCTGGCCACCGGAGTCCTGCTCGCCCTCGAATCGTCCATGCCCGAGGACGCCTACCTCGCCTGGGGGTGGCGGCTGCCGTTCCTGGCCAGCATCCTGCTGGTCGTCGTCGGCCTCGTCGTGCGCCTGAAGATCCAGGACAGCGCTTCCTTCCAACGCGTCGTGCGCACCGGATCGGTCGCCCGCCGCCCCGTGCTCGAATCCCTGCGCACGCACCCGCGCCAGGTCGCCCTGACCACCGGACTGCGCCTGGCCCAGAACGCGTTCTACTACGTTTACACCGTCTTCATCCTCACCTACCTCACCCAGGGCGGGACCAGCCGCGAGACCGGCCTGCAGGCCATCCTCATCGCCTCCGCGCTGGGCCTGGTCTCCGTCCCGTTCTGGGGCTGGGTCTCGGACCGGATCGGCCGCCGCAGCACCTATCTCTTCGGCGGGATCTTCAGCATCCTCGTGGCCCTGGTGGCCTTCCCGCTGCTGGACACCGGCAACGTCGTGCTCATCGTGCTCACCGTCGTGCTGGGCATGAACATCGGGCACGACGCCATGTACGGCCCCCAGGCGGCGTTCTTCTCCGAGCTCTTCGACACCCGGGTGCGCTTCAGCGGCGTCTCGCTGGGCTACCAGATCGGTTCAGTCCTCGGTGGGGGCCTGGCACCGCTGATCGCCACCGCCCTGCTTGCCGTCGGCGGCGGCAGCCCGTTCTGGGTCGTCGTCTACTTCGTCGGCGTCGGGGCCATCACCCTGGTCACCACCCTGCTTTCCCCCGAAACCGGGGCCCGGGACCTGGATGCACGGCACGACGCCGATGCCTCCTCCCAGCCCGAGCCCGCCCCCGTCAGCTAGGACATTTCATGAGCGAGACCACCACGCACGAAACCCCGGACGCACTCCGGGCATCCGCCCCGGACGGGTCCGAGGCCCGCTACGCGGCCCTGGCCGCGCGCTTCCGATCCGTCTTCGACAGGATCGCCGCCGGTACCGTCGCCCGAGAACAGGACCACATCCTGCCGTTCGAGCAGATCGGCTGGCTGAAGGATGCCGGTTTCACCACGCTGCGGGTCCCCGCGGAGCACGGCGGCGAACCGGTCTCCCACGAGCACCTCTTCCGCCTCCTCATCGAACTCGCAGAAGCCGATTCCAACGTCTCGCACCTGCTGCGCTCGCACTTCGCCTTCGTCGAGACCATCGCCCTGCAACCGCAGGCCTTCCGCGACACGTGGTTTCCCCGCGTGCTCGCCGGGGAGATCTTCGGCAACGCGGCCACCGAACGCGGCGGCAACGCCCTGGGCACCACCGCGACGCGGCTTTCGAAGCACGACGGCGGATGGCGGCTCAACGGGGCCAAGTACTACACCACCGGCAGCATCTTCGCCGACTGGATCGTCGTCATGGCCAGCACCGACGGCGTCGAGGGCCGGCAGTACGCCGTCGTCCGCGCGGACGCCCCCGGCGTGACCATCCACGATGACTGGGATGGATTCGGCCAGCCGCTGACCGGAACCGGGACCGCCATCTTCGAGAACGTGGCCGTCGAGGAGGCCAACATCATCCACCGCAAGGTCACCAGCACCCTGGAACCCGCCTTCTTCCAGCTCGTCCTGCTCGCCGTGCTGGCCGGCATCGGCCGGGCCGCATTGCGCGACGCCGCCGCCCTGGTCGCCTCCCGCACCCGCACCTTCAACACCGGTTCCGGCGGGCTGTTCCGCGACGACGCCCAGATCCAGGAACATGTCGGCACCCTCGCCGCCCGCGTCTACGCCGCCGAGGCCATCGTCGCCGCGGCGGCCCGCGACCTGGATGCCGTCGTCGACCCCGCCCTGGGGCTCGACACCGAGGCCGCATTCCTCCGCGCCGAGCTCGGCGTGGAGAAGGCCCACGTGGCCATCCCGCCGCTCGTGCTCGAGGCCACCACCGCCCTCTTCGACGTCACCGGCGCTTCCTCCACCAGCCGCGGCAAGTCCCTGGACCGGCACTGGCGCAACGCCCGCACCGTCGCCACCCACAACCCGGCGGTCTTCAAGGCGCGCGCCGTCGGCGACTTCCACATCAACGGCACCATCCCCACCGGCCTGAACAGCATCGGCGAGGCCACCACGACCACCCCGAAGGGGGACGCACCCGCATGAGCACCACCGAACGCCCCCGCCTGCTGCTGAGCGCCTTCCTGATGAACACCCCCAGCCACATCCTCGGCGGGCAGTGGCGGCACCCCGAGGCCCAGCAGCACCGCTTCAACGAACTGCAGATGTGGGTCGACCTGGCCCGCCAGCTGGAGGATGCCAAGTTCGACGCGATGTTCTTCGCCGACGTCGTGGGCCTGTACGGCAACCACGAGGGCGGCTGGGCTTCCCTGGTCGACAAGGGCCTGCAGATCCCCTCCAACGACCCCCTCGTGCTGGCCTCGGCACTGGCCGCGACCACCTCGGAGATCGGGCTGGCCCTGACCAGCTCCGTCGTGCAGTCCGAGCCGTTCCAGATGGCCCGCCAGTTCTCCACCCTGGACCACCTCTCCGGAGGCCGCGTCGCCTGGAACATCGTGACCAGCGTGCTGGAGAACGCCCACCGGAACTTCGGGGCGAAGGGGCTGGCCGCGCATGAGGACCGCTACGACTGGGCCGACGAATACGTTTCGGCGGTCTACAAGCTGTGGGAGGGGTCCTGGGAGGACGGCGCGCTGCTGGCCGACAAGGCGTCCGGCCGTTTCGCCGATCCGGCCCTGATCAACAAGATCCACCATGAGGGTGCCCGCTATTCCATCGAGGGCCCGCACCTGACCTCTCCCAGTCCGCAGCGTACGCCGTTCCTCTTCCAGGCCGGCAGCTCCCCGCGTGGCAAGGCGTTCGCCGCCGCCCACGCCGAGGCCACGTTCCTCTTCGCCCCGCACACCGACTACGTGCGCAAGCAGGTGGCGGCCATCCGCGGCCTCGAGGCGCGGGCCGGCCGGACACCGGGGGATGTGAAGATCTTCGCCGGGCTCTCCTTCGTTGTCGGCAGCACCGAGGACGAGGTGCGCCGCAAGGAGGCCGAGTATGACGAGTACCTGGACCTGGACGCGATCATCGCGCACATCGGTGGAGGCATCGGCGTCGACCTCGGGGGACTGGACCACGACACCCCGCTGGGCGAGGTCGAGACCGAGGGCGCCCGCGGCGTCCTGGAGGCGGCCATCGCCTCGGTACCCGGCGGCAAGCCGACCATCGGGGACCTGGCCCGCTACCGCGCCAAGGCCCAGCAGATCTCCGGGACCCCGGAGCAGATCGCCGACGAACTCGAACGCTGGCAGGACGCGGGGATCAACGGCGTGAACATCATCAACCAGGTCCTCCCCGGTTCCTACACCGACTTCATCGCCGGCGTGCTGCCCGAACTGCGGACCCGCGGCCTGGCGCAAACCGAATACGCCCCCGGCACGCTGCGGGAGAAGGTCTTCGGCCGCTCCGCGACGCTCGAGGACAGCCACCCGGCGGCCTCCTACCGTGGGGCCTTCCGGCAGCACTCGGCTTCGGTCACGAGGGGGGTACCGGTCGGCGCGGAATGACCCGCCGGGCTGACCTGTCCGGCCTCGGCTTGTATCGTGGGGGCCATGACGGAACCAGCAGCCCAGCACGAACCGTCCGAGGCGGACCTGGCCGGTGTCCCCGACGCGGAGATCCCGGACGTCGACATCCCCGAACCGGATATCGCCGACGTCGAGATCCCCGCCGCACCGGAGGAGGCGCCCGGCGTCGCGGTCGGCGGTGTGCCTGCCGGCCTCTTCGGTGAAACCGCCCGCCCGGGGGAGATCCCCGAACCGGTCGTCCCGGAGGTCGAGGGGCCGCCGTTGGGCACCACCGACCCCCAGTTGCACACCGGCGACCCGGCGCTGGGAACCAGCGAACCGGTCCTCAATGTCGGGGACCCGGTGCTGTCCGAACCCGTTCTGCGCGAACCGGTCCTGGGCGGGGCCGGAACCGACGGGCCGGAACTGCGCGCGCCCCACATCAACGACCCGGACACCATCCGCCGCCTGCTGACCACCCCGGCACGCTGGGCCATCGTCGGGCTGTCCAACAACCCGATGCGCGCCGCCGTCGGAGTCGCCCGCATCGTCCGCGACGAGCTCGGCATGGACATCGTCCCGGTTTCACTCAAGGGCGACACCGTGCACGGCGAACGCGGCTACACCCGGCTCGACCAGATCCCCGGCACCATCGACGTCGTGGATTGTTTCGTGAACTCCACCAAGGTCGGTGCGATCGTGGACCAGGCCATCGAGATCGGTGCGAAGGCCGTCTGGCTCCAGGTCGGCGTCATCGACGAGGACGCCGCGGCCCGGGCCAAGGCGGCCGGGCTCGATGTGGTGATGGATGCCTGCCCGGCGATCGAACGCCGGAACATCCTCTTCGAGTAGGCGCGGCCTATTCCATCTGGTCGTAGCGCGAGCGCAGGAACAGGAAGACGCCGTAGGCCATCAGCCCCACCGCCACGACGAACAGGGCGGGCGGGCCGAAGGGCTGGTCGCGGATCGACTTCAGGGCTCCGTCGAGCCCGGTGGCATCCTGCGGGTCGTGTTGGAACGTCGCGACGATGAACAACAGGCCCACGGCAACCAGGACCAGGCCCTTGGCGGTGTACCCGACCGTGCCGAAGACGTTCACGATCCGGCGCATGGCCGGGTTCTCCTGCGGGCGCAGGATCTTCCGGAAGCTGCGGGAGAAGCCGCGGTAGACGAAGTAGCCGCCCACGCCGATGACCACCAGGCCCGCGACCACCAGGGCAACGCTGCCGACGGGTGAGGACATCAGCACGCCCGAGGCCGAGCTGCTTTGCCGGGACGAATCCTTCCCGCCACCCAGGGCGTGGCGGCCGAAGGTGGTTGCCACGGCAAAGAAGACGACGGCGATGCCCGCCTGCTTGATCCGGTAGCGGTTCCCATCACCGCCGGGGAAGATGGCCTGCGCCACGCACCACACGCCCAACAGCAGCGCACCCAGGGTGCAGATCCAGATCAGGACGACACCACCGGGCTGTTTGGCCAGCGTCGCGATGGCGCCCGATTGCTCGGCTTCGGCGCCGGTGGCCCGGGCCACGTTCACCGCCAGCAGCCCCAACGTCAGGTGCAGGACGCCGTTGGCGACGTAGCCCAGCCGGGCGAGGCGTTCGAACCAGTGGCTATGTGCTGCCTCGCGTGCGCCCTCGACGGCATCTTCGGTCGTTCCCATGAGCACAGCATAAGGAGTGACGGGCCCGGATGCCCCATCCGGTGCCGTCCGGCAGCCGACCGGGATTCAGGGCAGGCGCCGACCCGGCCCGCGTCCCAGGGCCAACGGCAAGGTGGCCAGCGAGAGCCCGGCGGCGACGAGCAGGGCGGTGGGGAAGGAGAAGCCGGCGGCGAGCAGCCCCACGAGCACCGAGCCGAGGCCGGTTCCGGCGTCGAACCCGATGTTCCACACGGCGCTCGCGGTCCCGTACTCCTGGCGGCGGACGGCTGAGAGGGACAGCAGGAGCGTCAGGTTCTGCAGTCCGCCGTAGGCGATGCCGACCAGTGCCATGGCGGCCAGCAGCAGCAGGACCCGGGTGGCGTCGGCATCGCGGATCGCCGCGGCGGCCAGGGCCAGCCCGATGACCGTGCACACGACCAACGGCCACAGGAAGCGGTGTGCGCCGAACCGGTCGGCCAGGGCGCCGACCTTCCAGCGGCTCAGCGCCGCGGTCGCCGTCAACAGCACCAGCCCGCCCGACGTCGCGGCCGGGACGGAGCTGAACTGCGGGGCGAAGGTGATCAGGGCCCCGCCGGCCAGCGTGACGCCGAGCAGCAGGAGCATGGGGCGCAGCAACCCCGGCGGGAGGCGTCGGCGCCGGGACGCGGCGGTTCCGGGGCCCGGCGCGGCGGTGTCAGAGGAGGCGTCGGCACCGGAGTGCCGGTCCTCGTGCAGGGCCCGGGCCAGACGCGGGGTGGCGATGATGCCCAGCAACGGCAGCGTGCCCAAGGCGAAGACGGTCCAGAATCCCGCGGCGTCGGCGAGCCACGGGCTGGCCGGGAGGATCACCAGCTGCGGGACGGCGATCGCCGCACCGTAGGCGCCGATGGCCGCGCCGTGCCGGGCGGGCCGGACCAGGAGGGCCACCGCCGCGGACCCGGTGACGGTGAGGATTCCGAAGCCGACGCCGCGCACGACCGACCAGGCCAGGATCCAGCCCAACTGGTCGGATGCCAGCAGCAACAGGCTCGGTCCACCCAACAGGAGCAGCCCGGCACCCAGCACGCGCGTGGTCCCGAACCGCTCCAGCAGCCGGGGGACCAGCCCTTGGGTCAGGACGGTCGCCAGCAGCAGTGCCCCGTTGACCAGCCCGGATCCCGCGGCGTCGGCTCCCCCGCGCACTGCCCACAGCGGGGCCACCGACAGCAGGGCGGCGTAGCCGGAAAAACCGGCGGCGGTCAGCGAGAGCAGGGCCGGCATCCCCGGCGCGCTCCAAACGGTGTCGCGGTTTCGCGGGACGGATCGGCTCACGCTGCCCAACCCTAGCAAGCCGGACACGGACACCTTGCTGCACACGGTCGCTCATATGAGAACCGGTCATTGCTCATATGTTATGCTCGCGGTGTTAGCCACATCACGATCGGAGCTTGCCATGACGCGTTTGAACGCCGGGAGCCTGTCCTCCCTCAAGGACACGGTCTCCGTGCCCGGCTACGACCTGGGCCGACGACGCATCGGCATCGTGCACTTCGGCGTCGGCGGGTTCCACCGCGCCCACCAGGCCATGTACCTGGACGCTCTGATGAACGCGGGCCAGGACCTGGACTGGGCGATCTGCGGCGTCGGGCTGATGCCCCACGACCAGCGCATGCGCGATGCGCTCGCCGAGCAGGATGGGCTGTACACGCTGGTGGAGAAGGCCCCGGACGGCAGCCGCGATGCCCGCGTCATCGGCTCGATCGCCCGCTACCTCTACGCCCCCGACGACCCCGAGGCCGTCCTGGCCCAGCTCGTCGACCCGGAGGTGCGCATCGTCTCGCTGACCGTCACGGAGGGCGGCTACAACTACAACCCCTCCACCGGCGAGTTCAATGCGGCCACCCCCGCTGTCGCCGCCGACCTGGCCGACGGCGCCGTCCCGACCACCACCTTCGGCTTCGTCACCGAGGCGTTGCGCCGCCGCCGGGAAGCGGGCATCGCACCGTTCACGATCATGAGCTGCGACAACATCCAGGGCAACGGCCATCTGGCCGCACGCGTCTTCGCCGCCTTCGCCACGCTGAAGGACCCCGAGCTCGGCGCCTGGATGATCGAGAACGTGCCTTTCCCCAACTGCATGGTCGACCGCATCACCCCCGTCACCACCGACGCCGACCGCGCCGCCATCGCCGAGGAATACGGCGTCGAGGACGAATGGCCCGTCGTCTGCGAGGATTTCGTCCAATGGGTCCTCGAGGACAAATTCCCCACCGGTCGCCCCGACTGGGGGTCGGTCGGGGTCCAACTCGTCGACGACGTCGAACCCTACGAGCTCATGAAGCTGCGCCTGCTCAACTGCAGCCACCAGGGCATCGCCTACCTCGGCCAGCTCGCCGGCTACCGCTTCGCCCACGAGGCCTGCCAGGATCAGCTCTTCATCGACTTCCTGCTCGCCTACATGGAGAACGAGGCTACCCCGACGCTCAAACCCGTCCCCGGCATCGACCTCGACGCCTATCGCCACCAGCTCATCGAACGCTTCGCCAACGAACAGGTCCAGGACACCCTCGCCCGACTCGCCGCCGAGTCCTCCGACAGGATCCCCACCTGGCTCGTCCCGGTCATCCGCGCCAACCTGTCCGACGGCGGATCCGTGAGACTGAGCGCCGCCATCGTCGCCTCCTGGGCACGCTATGCCCGCGGCGTGGACGAGTCCGGCCGGCCCATCGAGGTCGTGGACAGGCTCCGCGACCGGGTGATGGCCGCCGCCGCAGCGCAGGACGAGGACCCGCTGGCCTTCCTCCGCGACCCCGAACTCTTCGGCGACCTCGCCGACCGGGAAGACTTCACGCGCCCCTACCTCGAGGCGCTGGCCAGCCTGGACGACGGCGGGGCGCTGGCCTTGCTGCGCACCTTGCGCGAGGACGGCTGGAAGTAGGGTCGGGGCTGCGGGCCCCGAGGGGTCGTCAGGCTAGTGTGCCGACGGTGCCTGGGACACGGCGGGGCGGTCCCAGATGACGACCAGTGCCGTCGCGATTGGCCCGAGGATCAACCCCAGGACGAACCAGAGCCACCGACGGCGGCCCTTGGTTTCGGCCAGGCCGGCGGTCACGATCGCCAGTGCCAGCCACCAGCCACCGTTGGTGGTCACGCTCGAAGTATCCATTGCCGGTGATGTCCTTTCATCTGGCCACCGCCGGTGCGGCGGCTATACCCCGTAGAGCCGGGTGCGTTCGGCGGCGTAGAGCTGGCGGGATTTCCTGCCCCAGGCCGCGCCCGAGGGGCTGAGCCGGGCCTCGACGCGACGTTCGAATTTGGGCAATTCGCCCGTTGCCGCCCATGCAGCCTGACGGGCCGCTCCGAGGGCCACGTATTCGCCGGCCTCCAGGACGTCGACCTCCATGCCGAAGAGTTCAGGTGCTGCCGTGCGCAGCGAACGGGACCGCGCGCCGCCGCCGATCAACAGCGCCCGTTGGGCCGGCACCGATACCTCCGACAGGGCCAGGGCCGCATCGGCGAGGGAATTGAGCACCGCGAGCACGGAGGCGCGGGCCAGGTTCTCCCGCGTCAGGGATGCGCGGCTCAAGCCCGTGAGGCTCCCGGTGGCGTCAGGCAGGTTCGGTGTACGTTCACCGTCGAAGTAGGGCATCAAATTCAAGCCGCCGGCGAGCGGGTCGCCGGACGACGCCAGGGCGTCGAACTCCGGCAGCGCTACCCCGAGCAGCTCGGCTGTCGAGGCCATGACGCGTGCCGAGTTGATGACGGCCAGCAGCGGCAGATAGCCACCCGTGGCGTCGGCGAATCCGGCCACCGCACCGGATGCGTCCGCAGCCGGGGCGTCGGGGACCGAGGCGAACACCGTCCCGGAGGTGCCGATGGAAACGGCGATTTCCCCGGCCCGCATGCCCAGCCCCAGTGCTGCCGCGGCATTGTCCCCGGCGCCGGCGGAGACGGGAGGTTCCCCGACTCCGAAGGAGCTGCGCAGGCGTCCGCCCGACGCGCCGGGTGCGATGACCTCGGGCAGTTCGGGCAGGTTGCCGAAGTACTCATACAGGAGCGCATCCTGGTAGCCAGCTTCCGGGTGGTAGTACCCGGTTCCGCTGGCCTCCGAGCGGTCGGTGAACCATTGTCCGGTCAACACGTGGTTGAGGTAGTCATGCGGCAGGACCACCCGGTGGACCCGGGATGCCGCCTCCGGTTCATGCCGGGCCAGCCATGCGAGCTTGGTCAGGGTGAGGGAGGCCACCGGGACGGAACCGACCTCGCGCGCCCAAAAATCGGCTCCGTGGTCGGCCACCATGGCTGCCGCCTCCGGCGCGCTGCGGGTGTCGTTCCATAGCAGCGCGTCATGGACGGGTTCCCCGCCGACGTCCAAGGCGACCATGCCGTGCTGTTGCGCGGCCAGCCCGACCCCGATCACCTTGCCCGCCGATCCGGGATCGGCCTGCCGCCAGGCCTGCTGCAGGGCATCGGCCCAGATACGCGGATCGATGCTGGTCCCATCTGGGTGGGCGACCTTGGACGAGCGCAACTCCTCGCCCGTTGCTGCGTCGAGGACCAGGACCTTGCAGGACTGTGTCGAGGAGTCGACGCCGACGACGACGTTTTTCACGCGGAGTCTCCCGTCTTTTCGTCGGCCGGCTGGCCGGTGGCGAGTCCGAGGCCAGCGGCCAGCTGTACCGCCAGTTCGGGACCGATGACCAGATGGTTCACGATCCCCGCTGCGACGGCCGCGCGCACCCCGGCGACGCCATCGTCGCTGGGTGCTACCAGGACCACCTGCGGGGTGGAGATGAGCTGTTCCAGCGTCACCGCGATGACGCAGTCGTCCAATCCGCCGTCGGCCGCGGAGCCGTCGGCGGCCAGCAGACGGCCGGAGCACTCGGCGACGGCCCCGGCCGCGGTGGCCGCCTGTCGCTGGGCGGGCGTGACCCGCTCGAACACGGTCGACTTGCCGGGGCCCCAGTCGCCCAGGGACACTACGGCAACATCGAGCGCGTCGGCCGCGTGCAGGGCATCGGAGATTTCCGGCTGCCGACGCAGGCTGGCCGCGGTCTCGGCAGTCTCCACGATCAGCGGAGCCGGCAGCGGCCAGGTGCGCCCCCCGGCGACCTGGCCCAGCCGGTGGATGAGCGAACCGGATCCGCCACCGCCGGTGACGGAGATGGAACCGGCGAGTTGGACGACGTCGCAGCCCGGCAGGGCCGGCAGGTGCCCAGCCATTTCCTGGAGCGTCCGGGACCAGGAGACACCGAGGCGACTGCCCTCGGTAACCACTCCTGCCACGACGCCGGCTGCAGCGCGCGCCAGCCGGTCGCGGGCGTCCAGTGCACCGTTGGGCGTGGAGGCGATGGTGACGGAGGCGATGCCGAGCGCCTCGGCCAGCTCGCTCCCGTCTGCCGGAAGGGCTGGCGGACGGCGGATCGTGATGGTCACGATCCCCTCCCGGCGGGCCTCGTCGAGGTAGCGCGCCACCTGGAAGCGGGAAATCCCGTGGGTCTTGGCGATCTCGACCTTCGACGCATTCTCGAGGTAGTACTCCGTGGCGATCTGCGCCAGCATCCCCTCGTGCCGTTCTGGCATGTGGCCATCCTCGATTCCCCGTCCGTGCGTCGCGCCGGACTCATGTGAGTTGCATGTCTTGCTCAAATGATCTTATATGACTAGAGTCACATAACAAATGAGCACTTGGACACCATCATATGAGCGAGTAGGCGTCGCTCGGGCGAGGAGCAAGCTATGGCGATTCGGGACCTGTCCCTCAGCCGCCGGGGATTCATAGGTGCCGGTGTCGGTGCCATGGCCGCCGCCGGGCTCAGTGCCTGTTCGGGGCAGGCGACGGCCGGCGGGAAGACCAGCCTCGTCGTGGCCATCGTCTCCAACCCGCAGATGACCGACGCGATCTCGCTGATGAAGGACTTCCGGTCCAAGCATCCGAACATCGACGTGCGCTTCGTGTCCCTGCCGGAGAACGAGGCCCGGGCGAAGATCACCGCTTCGGTGGCCACCCAGGGCGGGGAATTCGACGTCGTGATGATCTCCAACTACGAGACCCCCATGTGGGCCGAGAACGGATGGATCACCGACCTCGGCCCCTACATGGAGCAAACCGAGGGATATGACGCCCAGGACTTCATCCCCACCATCCGCGAGGCGCTGACCCACAACGGCAGCCAGTACTCGGTCCCGTTCTACGGTGAGTCGTCCTTCGTGGTCTACCGGGAGGACCTCTTCGAAAAGGCCGGGCTCCAGATGCCGGAACAGCCGACCTGGGACCAGATCCGCGGGTTCGCGCAACAGCTGCACAACCCGGAACAGGATTTCTCCGGCATCTGCCTGCGTGGCCTCGCCGGCTGGGGCGAGGTCATGGCACCGCTGGATACGGTCATCAACACTTACGGCGGCCGCTGGTTCGACGAGGGGTGGAACGCCACCCTGAACACCCCGGAGGTCCACGACGCCGTCGCCGGCTACGTCGATCTGGTCCGCAGCTACGGCCAGCCAGGTGCCGCGACCTCCGGCTACGGCGATTGCATCACCCGCTTCTCCCAGGGCAATGCGGCCATGTGGTACGACGCGACGGCCATGGTCTCCTCCATCGAGGACCCGAAATCGTCGCTGGTCACCGGCAAGACGAACTACGCCCTGGCTCCGGTGAAGGAAACCGACTCGGCCGGCTGGCTCTACACGTGGGCGCTGGCCATTCCCGAAACCAGCAAGAACAAGCAGGCAGCCTGGGACTTCATCGCGTGGATGACCAACAAGGACTACCTCAAGCTCGTGGGCAACTCGCTGGGGTGGGAACGCCTGCCACCGGGTAGCCGCAATTCCACCTACGAGATCCCCGAGTACGCGAAGGTCGCCAAGGACTACGCCAACCCGACGTTGAAGGCCATGGGCAACGCCACCCAGGACAAGTCAATGGTCAATCCCGTTCCCTACACGGGACTTCAGTTCGTCGGCATCCCCGAGTTCCAGGACCTGGGCACCCGGGTGGCCCAGCAGATCTCCGCCGCCATCGCCGGCAGCCAAAGCGTGGAGGACGCGTTGAGGCAATCGCAGGACTTCGCGGCCACCGTGGCCCGGACCTACCAGAAGGAAGGCTAGGCCATGAGCACGATGACCGAGACCCGCCAACGTCGCGGGGCCACCGGCACCGGACCGGGGGAGGCCGAGCTGCGCCGCGCCCGGCGCCGCGACGGATGGAGCCGCCGGCTTCCCCTGCTGCCGGCGCTGATCTTCACCATCGTGGTGACCCAGCTGCCGTTCCTGCTGACCATCTGGTACTCGCTGCGGTCCTGGAACCTGTTGCGTCCCGACGGCAATATCTTCGTGGGCCTGCAGAACTTCATCGACATCTTCTCGGACTCCACGTTCCGGGTCGCCGCGCTGAACTCGATCCTCATCACCCTGGGTTGCGTCGCCGTCGCCCTGGTGCTCGGCACCGTCTTCGCGGTTCTGCTGGACCGGGAGTTCCTGGGCCGCGGCATCGTGCGCACCCTGCTCATCACCCCGTTCCTCATCATGCCGGTGGCCTCCTCGATGCTGTGGAGCGTCTCGATGCTCAACCCCAGCTACGGCATGGTCAACTGGGTCATCGGCCTGGTCGGCATCGAGCCGATCGACTTCACCTCCTCGGCGCCGCTGCTCTCGGTGATCATCGCCCTGGTATGGCAGTGGACGCCGTTCATGATGTTGCTGATTCTGGCCGGGCTGCAGGCCCAGGCCAAGGACGTGCTCGAGGCAGCCTCCCTCGACGGGGCCGGCTGGTGGAAGACCTTCACCCTGGTCACGCTGCCTCAATTGCGCCGCTACATGGAACTGGCAGTGCTGCTCGGTTCCATCTACGTGGTCAACACCTTCGACCAGATCTACCTGATGACCGCCGGCGGCCCCGGTACCGCCAGCGCCAACCTCCCGTTCTACATCTACCAGCGCGCCTTCCTGGGCTTCGACATCGGCCAGGCCGCCGCCATGGGCGTCATCGTGGTCATCGCGACCATCATCATCGCCACCTTCGCGCTGCGCCTGATCTTCCGCAGCTTCGACGACAAGGAGCAGGCATGAGCACCACGACGCTCGACACACCGCGCGACAGCCAGACGACGGGCCGCCGCGACATCGTAAAGCCACGCCGCAAGGGAGTGGTCAGCGGGGGAGTGCTGACCACCGTCACCTGGATCCTGGCGCTGGTCTTCTTCGCCCCGGTCGCCTGGATGGTCATGACGTCCTTCAAGCAGGAGAACGTGGCGGCCTCCAACCCGCCCGCCTTCTTCTTCGAACCGACCCTGGACCAGTACAAGGCGGTCATTTCCTCCGACGCCGGGCCGTACTTCCTGAACTCGCTCATCGCCACCGGCGTCTCGACCCTGCTGGTCATCCTCCTGGCCATCCCGGCGTCGTACGCGCTGAGCATCCGGCCGGTGAAGAAGACCTCCGACGTGCTGTTCTTCTTCATCTCCACCAAGATGCTCCCCATCGTCGCGGTGATCATGCCGATCTACGTCATCTCCGGCCAGCTGCGCGCACTGGACAGCATCTGGACGCTCGTCATCCTCTACACGGCGATGAACCTGCCGATCGCTGTATGGATGATGCGCTCGTTCTTCCAGGAGGTCCCGGGCGAGGTGCTCGAGGCAGCCTCCATGGACGGCGCGGGACTGATCAAGACGCTGCGCTCGGTGCTGATCCCCATGGTCACCCCGGGCATCGCGGCCACCGCGCTGATCTGCGTGATTTTCGCCTGGAACGAGTTCTTCTTCGCCCTGAACCTCACCGCCGCCAAGGCCGCCACGGTCCCCGTGTTCCTCATGTCGCAGATGACGAGCGAGGGCCTGTTCCTCGCCCAGCTCTCCGCGGCCTCCGTGCTCGCGTCGCTGCCCGTGGTCCTCGCCGGTTGGCTGGCGCAGAAGCAGCTGGTCCGCGGCCTGTCCATGGGAGCCGTCAAGTAAACCGCCAGCAGACACAACAAGAACCAGGACGACGCCGGCACCCCCTCGGGCGCCGGCGTCGCCGCGCGTAGGATGCCGGGTATGGACCACGAGCACTTCCGTACCGTTTGTCTGGACCTGGCCGGCGCCTACGAGGACCACCCGTTCGGGCCCGATGCCACCGTGTTCAAGGTGGCCGGGCGGCCGGGTGGTCCGGCCAAGATGTTCGCCCTGCTGTGGGACGGATCGGACCCGGCCCGGGTGAACCTGAAGTGCGAACCCGACCTGGCCGACCAGCTGCGCTCCACCCACCCGGAGATCACCCCGGGCTACCACATGAGCAAAAGGCACTGGAACACGGTGGTATGTTCCGGATCGATCGACGACGCGATGGCGCGCGACCTCATCGAGGACTCCTATGACCTGGTCGTCGAATCCCTGCCCAAGGCCGACCGCGAACGGCTCGGGTGGAAGGGCCTGGCCCGGGGATAGGGTAGATCCATGATTTTCATCGTCGTGAAATACAAGGTCAAGCCCGAATACGTCGACTCGTTCATCGAGATCAACCGGCCCTTCACCGAGGCCACCCGCGCCGAAGAGGGCAACCTCTGGTTCGAATGGTCGCGCAGTGTCGAAGCCGACAACGAGTTCGTACTCGTCGAGGCCTTCAAGGACGGGTCAGGCGAAGCCCACGTTTCCAGCGACCACTTCGCTGCCGGACTCAAGTCAATGCGACCGACCCTGGCCGAAACCCCGCAGATCGTCAGCCGGCAGATCGAGGGCGAAGGCTGGGACCGGATGGGCGAACTGCAGGTCGACGCCTAGCTTTTCTCTCCAGTCGTGACAGCGACGCTGGTCGCCACCGCGGTGCCGTGCTCGACCGTACGGGAGACCGTGCAGTACTTGTCGTGCGAGAGCGCGACCAGCCGTTCGACCATGCTGGCGGCCTTCCGGCCGTCGGCATCGTCGTTAAAGGCCAGGTCGAATGCGAGCTTCAGGTGGTCCATCCGATTTGTGCCGCCCTCGTCCACGACCTTGTCGCCCGAGGCGGTGACCGCGAACTTCGTCGGTTCGGCGCTACGCGAGGTGGCAATGTCCACGTCAATGGCCGAGCACCCGGCAATGGCGGCCAGCAGCAGTTCAACGGGGGAGAGGAGTCCCTCGCCCTGCCCGAAGGGGACCTCGGCGCCGGCGGCATTGCGGGCGGTGTAGTGGCCGGTCGATGTGCGGGACAGCTCGATGGACCGGGCGTTAGGGTTCTCGTTTTCGCTCATGTGCCCATGATGTCACTGGCGGTTTGAATCTGGACTCCCGAACGGCGAATTGAAACCCGCTGCCGTCTGGGGCCCATCTAGTCGTTCCACTCAAGTCCGAGGATCTCGAATGCCTGCCCGATCTCCGCCATGTCCTCGGTGAGTGCGGACACCCCGACTCTCAAAACGTA
This sequence comes from Micrococcaceae bacterium RIT 802, assembly GCA_016892645.1. GTDB lineage: Bacteria > Actinomycetota > Actinomycetes > Actinomycetales > Micrococcaceae > Arthrobacter_H. The sequence goes on along the minus strand of JAFEMX010000015.1, from coordinate 53,878 downwards.
GGGGCTGGTGGGGGAAACCGTCTCGGCTTGTTCGAAGACTGACCAAAGCCCCATGTCTTCACCGTGCCGCGATGTGAACCGAACCCCATTTACATCGTCTTGCAGGAAGAGGTAGGCAGCGACTGCTTGTGTCAACGATCGAGCCTCGCCGTTCTTCAGCAGGGCGGCGTCGAAGTCGTAGTGGCCTGCCTCCAGCGTTTTGCGGATGAAGTGCGGATGCAGGGCTGCGATCGATTCCTTGTCCGTGACATCGCAATGCTGGCCGGTCAGGGTGGCCTCGGCCGCACATCGCGGCAGTAACCAGGCCCGGTCAACTTTTCCAGGCTCAATCGTGGGATAGTGTGCCGCGTCTTCGGGATCCTCGTCTATTCCAGCGAGTTCTTCAGCTAGGTACTTTTCCCTGCGTGCATGTGCTAGCAACTCAACAAGGCAATTGAGGAGAGCATCCCCAAAATAGAGTGTCCTGAACCGCCCGTCGGGGTCGTCCCATCGGCCCTGGAAGCGCCCATTCGTGGCGTAACTCCAGTCGGCCCATGCTAGTGGGTCGGGCTGGTATCCGATTCTCCAGACTGTCGCACTTGGCGGTCGAGCGATCTTGAGCGCCACTACTGATTCCTAGGCGATAAAGGTGCGTGCTGCAGCGAGGACCTCTGCGGCTGACTGGTCAGAAGCGCCATCCCGAAGCAGGCGAGCCGGTGAACGATCTGAGAGCTGTGGATTCATCCCCATGAACCATGTCTGCACTACCGAAGGTGCCTCCCTTTCCGATAGCAAGGCCGCGATCTGGTATGCGTCCCGCAGCCGCAGCCGCACTCCTTCGGATTGAGGTTCGCGAACGCCATCCGCCCATTCACGTACTGCTCGGGTTTCCTTGACGCCCCCGAGGTATGCCACGAGCCGAGCCCCAAGAATCTCGCGCAACTCACCGACGACTTGCGAAATCGGCCACGTCCTTGAATTCCGATACGCGGTAATGCCTGTATGAGGGACGAACGGGGCGGTAGTCATAGTTCCATCCTCCCCGCGACACACGTATTTCACAAGGTCAATTACACCCTGAATCACATGCTCTATGACGTGTCCTGATAGCAAATTCAACGACGATCGACCAGTTGTGGGCCGTTGCGGAGGACAAGTATTGGCCGGTCGGGCAACGGATCCGTCGAAACGTGTGAGCACCTGCGACACAATGGCCCCATGACCTTCAACGCGTCGACCCCTGCCCCGACAGATGGTTCACTGAAGCGCAGCATCTCGCTGGGGCAGCTGGTCTTCTTCGGCCTGGTCTTCATCGGTCCGGCCGCGGCCGTCGGGATCTTCGGCACCCTGGATGCCAAGTCCGGGGGAGCAGTGGCCACGGTCTACGTCGTCGCCACCCTGGTCATGGCGTTCACCGCCTCCAGCTACATGCGGATGTCGCGGGAGATCCCCCGCGCCGGATCGGTCTTCGCCTACGCCGGCGAGGGCATCGGGCCACGTGCCGGATACGTCTCCGGTTGGATGATCCTGCTGGACTACCTTCTGATCCCCTCCGTGGCCTACATGTTCACCGGGATCGCCCTGAACTCGCTGTTCCCGTCCATCCCGATCTGGGTCTTCGTTGCGGTCGCCGTCATGGCCACCACTGCCCTGAACCTGGCCGGGGTGAAGGTCGCCTCCAAGGTGATCACCGCCGTCGTGCTCCTGGAAGTCGCGGTCCTGCTGGTCGTGCTGGCCTGCGGGGCGTACGTGCTGGCGACCGAGGGAGCGGCGCGACCGTGGCTGAGCCCGTTCACCGGCATCGGCGGGTTCTCCCTCGCCGCGGTACTGGCCGCCGTGTCCGTGGCGGTCCTGTCCTTCCTGGGGTTCGATGCGCTGGCCACCTTCGCCGAGGAGACCAAGGGGACAGTGCGGCTCGTGGGGCGGGCCACGCTGCTCTGCCTCGTCGTTGCCGGCGTGCTGTTCGTCGCGCAGACCTATGTCGGGGCGCTGTTGTCGACGACGACGCCCGCCGAGCTGGCCGCTGACCCGTCGCTGGAGGGCGCGGCCTACTACACCGCAGTCCAGGAGAGCATCGGCGAATGGCTGCACTGGCTGCTCGCGCTGTCCAAGGCCGCCGGTGCCGCGTTCGCCGCCATGGTCGGCCAAGGGGCGGGCAGCCGCATCATCATGGACATGGCCCGTGAGCGCCGCCTGCCGCACGCGTTGGCCCGTGTCTCCGAGCGGACCGGGGTGCCCACGCGCAGCATCCTGATCACCGCCGGCGGCAACATCGTCGTCGCCGTGTGGGCTGCCACCCAGGCCGACGGGCTGGACATCCTCAGCTCGATCGTCAACGTCGGCGCGCTGACGGCCTTCATCCTGCTGCACGTTTCGGTGATCGGCTATTACCTGGTGAAACAGAAGGCCGCGGTGCGCGGTACCTGGTTCATGCACGGCGTGATACCGGGCGTGGGTGCCGTGTTGCTGGTGGTCGTGCTGGCGTCCGCCACGCACCTGGCGCTGATCGTGGGCCTGGTGTGGTTCGCCATCGGGATCGTCGTCGCCCTCTTGCTGCACCGCCAGCCGACGGCCAGCGCATCGGCGTAGGCTCTCGGGCATGGACGTCCTCTCACCCCTGCGCACCCGGCTCCGCCTGACCTTCGCCGGGCAGGTCGAGGGTGTTCCCGCCTGGGAGGATGCGCTGGAGAACGGTGATGATGCCGGCTACTTCGCGCCCGATTCGCCCGTGTGGACGATCCATGGAGGCATGACACCGATCGCCGCCGGCATCCGTGCACTGCTGGTCCAGGCCCTCCATCCCGGGGCGCTGGCCGGCGTGATGGAGCATTCCAACTACCGCGAGGACCCGCTCGGACGGCTCGCGGGGACCATCCGGTGGATCTTCACCGTCACCTACGGCGATACAGCCGCTGCGCGAGCCGCCTGCGACTACGTCCGGCACCTGCACGTTCCCGTGACGGGCAGCTACGTCGATGGAGGAGGCGAGCAGCGGCGCTACTCGGCAAATGATCCCGGACTCGCCGCCTGGGTGCACCTCGCCTTCACCGACGCGTTCTTGCGCTCCTTCGAGGCCTTGAACGGATTCCTGCCCGCGAGGCTCGGCGGAGCGGATGCCTACGTCGGCCAATGGGCACGCGCGGGCGAACTCATGGGCGTTCCCCACCCTCCACGCACCGAAGCCGAGCTGCGCGCACAACTGCAGGAATACGACGACGCGGGACAGCTCGCGGGCGGGCCACGGGTAGCCGAGGTGGTGTCCTTCCTGAAGGAACCGCCCCTGGACCCGTTGCTGCTGCCCGGATATCGGCTGGTTTTCGCCTCGGTCGTCGACTCCCTCCCGGTGCGCTACCGCGAATTGTTGGGACTCGCCAAGCCGGGGATCGGTCTGCCGGGAGGACGGCGGCTGCCCATCCCCGCCCGGGCGGGTGCCCGGGCCACGTTGGCCGTCGTCGGAAAGACGCTGGGCAAGCACGAGCCCAGTGAGATGGCCGCCCTGCGGCGGCTGGCCCGGATCGGACAACCCGCCGATCTGACCTATGCAGAGCACGGTCTCACGAAGATCGGCCACGCCCCGGCAGGCTACCGGACCGTGCGGAGACGGGTCCGCGTCGGGTCTGGCGAGGACGCCTTCCGGCGGGTGGCCGACGGCATCCTGGACTGGGACCTGCACCGGGGCGCCGGATTGACGGTTCCGGAGGACACCCCGAGGGCCGCACCCGGAGTCCGGGTGGTCAGCGGGATGGGCATCGGACCCGTCCGGATCCCCGCGCCGTGCCGGGTCCTCTGGTCGGTGGAGCCGGAGGGCGAGGGGCCACGGCGTAGCGGCTTCGGCTACGGGACCCTGCAGGGCCATCCCGTGAAGGGCGAGGAATCGTTCACCGCGGTGCTGGAGGCCGACGGATCGGTCTGGTTCGAGGTCTTCGCCTACTCCCGCCCCGCGAATCTGCTCCTGCGCGCGGCTTCACCCGTGACCGAACGGACGCAGGAGCACGTCACCCGGGGCTACCTCCGCACGGCTGCACGGCTGGCCAGCGGCGGCCGCGGCTGACAGCCCGCCGGGTTCCGCTGGGCTTCGTGCCCGAAGGGGTGACGACTCGCCAGCCGCGCGACAGACTGGGACCATGAACGAATTCACCCCCCGCACGGCCATCGTCACCGGTTCCGATTCGGGCATCGGGCGGGCCACAGCCGTCGCCCTCGCCGCGGCCGGACTCGATGTCGGCATCACCTGGCACACGGACCAGGCGGGGGCCGAGGCCACCGCGGAGGAGGTCAAGGCACAGGGGCAACGCGCCGCCGTCGTGCACTTGGACACCACGGATGTCCCGGGGTGCGGCGACGTGATCGACATGCTCGCCAGCCAGCTCGGCGGTGTCGACGTCTTCGTGAACAACTCCGGCACCGGTGCCAACGAACCTTTTCTGGACATGGGGTACGACCGGTGGCGCAAGGTCGTGGCCACGGACCTGGACGGGGCGTTCGTGTGCATGCAGCGCGCCGCGCGCCGCATGGTGTCCGGTGGCAACGGCGGGCGGATCATCGCCGTGTCCAGCGTCCACGAGCACCAGCCCCGGGTCGGCTCCAGCGCCTACGACGCCGCGAAACACGGGCTCGGAGGGCTCATCAAGACGATGGCGCAGGAGCTGGGCGAACACGGCATCACCGCCAACACTGTCGCACCGGGGGAAATCGCCACCCCGATGACCGGCCAGGAAGACGAGGACCCGCCCGCGAAGGACCGGCCCGGCATCCCCTTCGGACGGCCCGGGGACGCCCGCGAGGTCGCCGCCGTGATCGCCTTCCTCGCCTCCCCGGCCGCCTCCTACGTGACCGGGGCCTCCTGGGCCGTCGATGGCGGCATGCTGCAGATGGGGCCCCAGGCCGGGTCGCACCTGGTCGATGGCGAATGGCGGAACGGCTGATGCTCGACCTGCTCCCCGCACTGTCGGCCTATCTGGGAAGCGGCCCCGCGCCGCAGGCGTGCGCCGTGGCCACGATCGTGGGCGCCTCGGGATCGGTGCCCCGTCCGGTGGGCACATCCATGCTGGTCAGCGCGGGCGGCGACGTCCGTGGCAGCCTTTCCGGCGGCTGCGTCGAAGGTGCCGTTTTCGAGGCGTGCGCGGAAGCCATCGCCACCGGCGCCCCGCGGCGGGAACACTTCGGATACAGCGACGAGGACGCGTTCGCGGTGGGTCTGATGTGTGGGGGGAGCCTCGAGGTGCTCATCGAGCCGTTCTACCCGTCCGGTGTGGACCCGACGGGTGGGGCGCGGGGGCCGGGCGTCGCCATGGGGACCGCGACCTCACCTGTCGCGGACGGCCGCGCGTTGGTGCGCCGGATCGACCGGGCCGGGGATGGCCCCCTCCTGGTTCCGAACCCCCTCGGTTTTGAAGCCGCCTCCATCGGAGCGGAGTTGCTGGCCATGTTGGGGGACGAGGGAATGGCCCGCAGCGCGGCGGCCCAGCTCGAGCCCCTGGTCCGCGCCGGGCACACCGGGGTGATCCGGGTGGCACCCGCCGGGGCGGGCATCCAGGGCCGGCCGGCCGAGTTGTTCGTGGAGAGCCGCTTGCCGGCACCGCCGCTGCTGGTTTTCGGCGCGAACGACTTCGCTGCGGCGCTGATGGACGCGGCGAAGCCACTGGGGTATCGGATCACGCTGTGCGATGCCCGCGATGCCTTCGCCGATGCGTCCGCCTTCCCGCAGGCCGACGAGGTCGTCGTGCGGTGGCCGCACGCCTATCTGGACGATCTCAGGGCGCGCGATGTGGTCGATCCGCGCACGGTGGTGTGCGTGTTGACCCATGACCCGAAGTTCGACGTCCCCGTGCTGCGCGCGGCACTGGAGCTTGAGGTCGCCTACGTCGGCGCCATGGGCTCACGCCTCAGCGACGGCCAACGCCGCGCAGCCCTGGTCGACGCCGGGATCACGCCCGGACAACTCGTGAAACTGCGCTCGCCGATCGGGCTCGACATCGGTGCCTCCACCCCGCAGGAGGTCGCGGTGGCCATCGTCGCGGAGATCCTCGCCGTACGGCACGGCAAGGACACGCCGCAGCCCCTCAGCCAGGTGGGCACCCCGATCCACTGAGGCCGCGCCGCGGCGCCTACGCCAGGAAGCGGTCGGCCGTCAGCGGCAGGTCCCGGACCCGGATTCCGGTGGCGTGGTAGGCGGCATTGGCGATGGCCGCGGCGGCCCCCACGATGCCGATTTCCCCGATGCCGCGGGCGCCCAGTTTTCCGGCGTGCTCGTCGACCTCGTCGAGCCAGACGGCCTCCATGTCGCGGACGTCGGCGTTCGTGGGGATGTGGTATTCGGCGAAGTCGTGGTTGACGATCATCCCGAAGCGGGGGTCCATGACGCTGTTCTCGTGCAACGCCATGCCCAGACCCATGGTCATGCCGCCCAGGAACTGGGAGCGGGCCGTCCGCGGGTTGATGATCCGCCCGGCCGAGAAGACCCCGAGCATCCGGGAGACCCGGATCTCGCCCGTGTCGGCGTGGACCTGGACCTCGGCGAACTGGGCGCCGAAGGAGTGCAGGGCGTACTCCTGGGCGGCCGGGTTCTCGCCGGCCTCGCCTTCCGCATGCGCTCCGACGGCGGGCTGGTCGCCGTGCCGGTCGCGGAACGCCTGCGCGGCGGCGATGATCGCCGCACCCCAGCTGGTGGTGCCCGTGGACCCACCGGCGACGGTCGCGACGGGGAAGTCCGTGTCGCCGATCTGCAGGTCGATGTCGGCTGCATTGCACCCCAGCGCCTCGGCCGCGATCTGGGTCAGCGCCGTCCAGGCCCCGGTGCCGATGTCGACGGCACCAATCTGGACGCTGTAGCGGCCGGCCCGGTCGTGGCGGATGCGTGCGGTGTTCCCGGTCTGGCGGCGGGCGGGGTAGGTGGAGCTGGCCACCCCCGTCCCGGTGTACCAGCCATCGACCAGCCGCGACCGGGGCTGCGGGTCCCGGTCGGCCCAGCCGAACCGCCGTGCCCCCTCGCGCAGGCACTCCACGAGGTGCCGGCTGGCGAAGGGCTTGCCCGATTCGGGATCGATATCCGGTTCGTTGAGCACGCGCAACTCGATCGGATCGATCCCGCAGGCCTCGGCCAGTTCGTCCATCGCGACCTCGGGGCCGAACATGCCGGGGCACTCGCCCGGCGCGCGCATCCAGGACGGGACGGGGACGTCGAGCTTGGCGACCCGGTGGCTGGTGGCGCGGTTCTCGGCGGCATACATCATGCGCGCGGGGACCGCGGTCTGTTCGGCGAATTCCTTGATCCGCGAGGTCTGCTCGATGACGTCGTGGATGATGCCGGACAACTGTCCGGAGGCGTCGGCACCGAGCCGGACATGCTGGATGGTGGGGGTGCGGTAGCCGGCGAGGAAGAACATCTGCTGGCGGGTCAGCGCGTACTTGACCGGGCGGCCGTTGCTGCGCTGGGCGGCCATGGCGGTCAGGACCACATGCGCGTGGGGCACGCCCTTGGACCCGAAGCCGCCCCCGACGTTCGGGGCGATGACGCGGATCTTCTCCGGGGCGATCCCGAAGACCGGTGCGAGGGTCTGCCGGACCGGGTGGACGCCCTGGGTGGAGTCGTGGAGCACCAGCTCGTCGCCGACCCATTGGGCGACGGTGGTGTGCGGCTCCATGGGGTTGTTGTGCTCGAAGGGTGTGGTGTACGTCTGGTCCACGACGACCTGTGCGGCGGCGATGGCCGACTCCGGGTCGCCGTCGCGGGTGTCGGTGGGGAAGCCGGCATTGACCTGCTCGGGGGCATACAGGTCATCCCGGTCCGCGCGCAGCTCCGCCTCGTGCGGCTCCTCCGTGTATTCGACCCTGACCAGGGCAGCCGCCGCGCGGGCGGCTTCCGGGGTCTCGGCCAGGACGGCACCGATGAACTGGCCGCGGAAGCCGACGGCAGGCGATTGCAGGATGGCCAGTTCGGCGTCGTCGGTGCCCGCGAGTCGTGGGGCGTCCAGGTGGGTCATGACGGCGACGACCCCGGGGGCCGCCTGCGCCTGCGTGGTGTCGATCGTCTCGATGCGTCCCCGGGAGATGGTCGCCTGCAGGGGGTGCAGGTAGAGCGGATTGTCCACCTGGTGCTCGTAGGCATACGGTGCCAGGCCGCGGACCTTGGCCACGCCGTCGATCCGTTCGAGGTCCTGGCCGGCGGTGCCGGTGTGCTGGACGGTCATGGCTGCTCCCGGTTCTCGGGTGTGGGGGTCCCGGTGCCGCTGCCGGTGGCGAGCTCCCGCAACACCGCGGTGGCCGTGTTGCGGGCCATGGGGATCTTGAAGGCGTTGTCGTGCAGCGGCACGGCCTGCGCGAGCTCGGCCTCGAGCGCCTGACGGATGTTCTCCTCGGTCGCCGGGGCGCCGCGCAACGCCTCCTCCGCGACTGTGGCCCGCCACGGCTTGTGGGCGACCCCGCCGAGGGCGAGGCGCACCGTGCCGAAGGTGGGTGGGCCCGCGGAGGTGCCCGCTCCGCCGTCGTCCTCGAAGTCGACGACGGCGGCGACGGAGACCAGGGCGAAGGCGTAGGAGGCGCGGTCGCGCACCTTGCGGTACGCCGAGCGGGTGCCGGCCGGCAGGGCCGGAAGTTCGACGGCGGTGATCAAATCGCCGTGCTCCAGGACCGTGTCGCGGTTGGGCTCATCGCCGGGAAGCCGGTGGAACTCGGTGACGGGGATGCTGCGCTCGCCGTCGGTGCCCAGCACGGTGACGTGGGCGTCCAGTGCTGCCAGGGCGACCGACATGTCCGAGGGGTTCACCGCGAGGCAGTGTTCCGACGCCCCGAGGATCGCGTGGTAGCGCGTGTAGCCGCCCAGTGCCGAGCAGCCGCTGCCCGGTTCGCGTTTGTTGCACGGCGTGGTGACGTCTTGGAAGTAGACGCAGCGCGTGCGCTGGAGCAGGTTCCCGCCGGTGGTCGCCGCATTGCGCAGCTGGCCGGAGGCGCCGGAGAGCAGCGCCTGGGACAGGACCGGGTAGCGGCTGCGGACCTGCGGATGTGCGGCAAGGTCGCTGTTGCGCACCATGGCCCCCAGCCGCAGGCCCCCGTCGGGCAGCTCCTCGATGCCGTCCAGGGGCAGGCGGGTGATGTCGATGAGCCGTTCGGGTGCGGTGATGCCCAGCTTCAGATGGTCCACCAGGTTGGTGCCGCCGGCCAGGTATCGGGTGCCGGGATCGGCGGTGGCCGTGGCGACGGCTTCGGACGGGTCCGTGGCGCGTTGGAATTCGAAGGGCTTCATGATTCCTGCCTCACCTGGGGCGCGGCCTGCTGGGCCTGGTTGATCGCGGCGACAATGTTCACGTAGGCCCCGCACCGGCACAGGTTGCCGCTCATCCGCTCCCGGATCTCCTCATCATTCAACGGTGTGCCGGTCGGCCCGTCGCCGGTGCTGACGGCGCTGGGGTGTCCGGCGTTGGCCTCCTGCAGCATGCCCACGGCCGAGCAGATCTGGCCGGGCGTGCAGTAGCCGCACTGGAAACCGTCCTGGTCCAGGAAGGCGCGCTGCATGGGGTGCAGGTCCGTCTCGTCGGCCAGGCCGGCGGCGGTGGTCAGGGTGGCGCCGTCGTGCGCGACGGCCAGGGCGAGGCAGGAATTGATCCGCCGGCCCTCCACCAGGACGGTGCAGGCACCGCATTGGCCGTGGTCGCAGCCCTTCTTCGGCGAGGTGTTCCCCAGCCGGTCGCGCAGGGCGTCCAGCAGGGTGGTCCGGGTGTCCACGGTGAACGTGCGCTCGCGGCCATCGACGTGCAAAGTGATCTCGGCGTCCATACCGATACCTCCGATGTGGGTTCGCTCGAAACCTATCGGAGAGGGCGGGGGCCCGACAACCCTTTGTGCCGCCGACGCAGCATCTTGGCGGCCGGTGGTCCTAGTCGGGTGTGCCCACGCCCTCCGCTGACGCCGGGACTGGACGTCCGGCGGTGAGCTCCGTGGCGGCGAGGCCGGCCACGGCGGCCGGGCCCGCCTGCTCGAAGACGCGACGTTGGCGCACGGTCCCGTTGCCTTCGGCGAGCAGGATCTCCAGGCCGTCGGCCACGAAGCCGGCATCACCGGACGCCTGCAGGTGCGGCAGGGTGGTCTCGAGGAGGCCCCGCACCACCGATTGGATCGGTTCGGTGGTCCCGTGTGGCAGGGTGACGATTCCACCGGCGGAGCCATATTTGGCTGCGTGCCAGATGGCGGCGTCGGCGAGTTCGGGTGGGATGTCGTCGGGGACGGCGGGGCGATCCAGCGCCTCCTCGGCCAGGGCGCGGATCAGGAGCGCGAAGAGCACCGATTCATCGGCCCGCAATTGGCAGTCGAGCGCCCGGACCTCCACGGTGGGGTAGTTCTTCGACAGGCGTGCGGCCCATCCGACGATGCCGGCATCCGGTACGGCCGGCAGGGCCAGCAGGCGCTGGAGCCGGGCATCGTAGTCGGCCGCGCTGGAGAAGTGCGGCGGAACCCCCTGGAAGATCCACTTCCGATAGTGGACGGTCCGCCAGCCGGCGAAACCCGTGTCCCGGCCGCGCCACAGTGGCGAGTTCGTGCCCAACGCGGTCAGCACCGGCAGCCAGCGGCGCAGGTGGTTCAGGACCCGCACTCCCGCCTCCCGCGAGGGGATCTCCACATGGACGTGGAGGCCGCACAGGTATTGGTCGGCGGCCAGGCCCGGGAGGAGATCGCTGAAGACCCCATACCGGGCCCCGGGACTCATCGAGGCCGGTCCGGGACGGATGTCCGCTGGGGTGGCCAGGGCCGCGGCGGATAGCCCGAGCGATGCGGCGGCGGCCCCCAGTGCAGACCGGTAACCGGCCAGGGACGCCAGCGCCTCGGCGCCCGTCTCGCAGATGGGGGTGGCGCTTTCGAACTGGCACTGCAGCCATTCGGGGGACGTCACGCTCCCGCCGCCGGTGACCTGCAGCAGGTCCTCCCGGTCGGCGGGGGCCAACTCCGCTGGGTGACCCGTTGCGGGGTCGACGACGAAGAACTCCTCTTCGATGCCAAAGCGCATGTGAACCTCCTCGTGGCGCCGGGTACACCAACGCTAGTTCGACTTCGCGCCCAACCGTAGGCTTATTGTCACGGCCCCCGAAGGGGCCGGGTCCAGGCCGAACGATGGAGGTCCCAGATGTCCGACCAGACAGGAACCATGGTCCACGACGCCACCGGTGTCGATCCGCTGCCCGACGCCAGCAGGCGGGGCAGCCGGCAGATGCCCCTTCCGCAACAGCGCGGCCCCGTCAGTGCCCTGCTGTGCGGGCTGCTCGCCGGTACGGACCCGGAGGCGTCCCGGCAACGGCTGGTGGAGGCTGCCTCGCTGGCCGCCGCGCAGACCCCCGACGTGCTGTTCGACGAGGACCTCCAGCTCGCGCTCTTCGTCTGCTACGAACTGCATTACCGCGGTTTCGACGGGGTGGATGACACGTGGGAATGGGACCCCGAGCTGTTGCGGGCCCGCGCCGAACTCGAGCGGGTGTTCGAGGACCGCCTGCGCACGGCCATCGACCCGGTGGACGAGACGGCGACGACCGCCCAGGAGGTCTCCGACGCGCTGTTCGCCCTGGCCGAGGGAGGCGATGGCCCGTCGGTCGCCGATTTCGTCCTTCGCCACGCCACCACGGACCAGGTGCGCGAAGTGATGGCCCACAAATCCGTCTACCAGCTCAAGGAAGCGGACCCGCATACGTGGGCCATCCCGCGGTTGGAAGGACGGGCGAAATCCGCGCTGGTGGAAATCCAGATGGATGAGTACGGCAACGGCCGTCCGGGCCGGATGCACTCCGAGCTCTTTGCCCGGACGATGGCCGGGCTGGGACTGGACCACCGCTTCGGTGCCCATATCGAGCACGTGCCGGCCATTAGCCTGGCGTCGGTGAACCTGATGTCCCTGTTCGGGTTGCATCGCCGGCTGCGCGGTGCGGTGCTGGGGCATCTGGCCATCTATGAGATGACCTCGTCCCTTCCCAGTTCCCAGTACTCCCGTGGTCTGCGCCGGCTCGGATTCGGCGACGACGTCGCCGGCTATTTTGACGAGCACGTCGAAGCAGACGCCGTGCACGAGCAGATCGCCGGACGCGACATGGCCGGGGGCCTCATCGAGGCAGACCCCGCGACCCGGGGGCAGGTCTTCTTCGGTGCCGCCGCCGTGTGCCTGGTGGACGGCCTGCTGGGTGCGTGGCAACTCGGGGCCTGGGAGCAGGGGCGCAGCTCGCTGCGCATGCCCCTGGAGGCGGAAGGAACGGACCATGGAGTCTGACGGCGCATCAATCACGGTTTGCCCGCAGGGCCCGCTGTTGGTGCGCGGGGACTTCAGCCTCACCGACGGCACCGGCGCGGAGATCGACAACGACCGGGGAACCGTCGCGCTGTGCCGTTGCGGTCGTTCGGCGATCAAGCCCTTTTGCGATGGGACGCACAAGCTGATCGGGTTCGACCGGCCGAAGAAGTAGCCGAAGCAGTCCTGGCCGCCAGGGGCGCACCAACCGCCTGGACGGGAAGGAGGAGTGGTGTTCGAGGGTTTCGCGGTCGAGGACCTCGCCGTGGGAGACGCCGTCATCCATGTGCGCCACGCCGGACGCGGCAGGGCGGTCTTGTTGCTGCATGGGCATCCGCGGACCGGGGCAACCTGGCACCGCATCGCCCCGGCCCTGGTGGAGCTGGGTTTCCGCGTCGTGGTGCCCGACCTGCGCGGACAGGGTGCCTCGCGCGGGCCGGCCCCGGCCGCAGACCATGCGCCGGCATCGAAACGGGCCATGGGCCGCGACCTCGTGGCCGTCATGGACGCGCTGGGCATCGGCCGATTCTCCATCGCCGGGCACGACCGGGGCAGCTATGTCGCATACCGGATGGCCATGGACCACCCCCGGAGGCTGAACCGGCTGGCCCTGCTGGATTGCCTGCCCATCGTGGAGCACCTGGAACGCACCGACGAGGCCTTCGCCACCGCCTGGTGGCATTGGTTCTTCTACGCCCAGCCCGACATCCCCGAACGGGTCATCAACGCCGACCCCGAGGCCTGGTACCACGGCGACCCGGAACGCATGGGACGAAAGATCGAGGTCCCCCTGCTCCCTGCGCGACGACCTCGAACAGCTGCACGGCGATCCGGTGGAGATCTGGCGCGGATGGGCCGTGGACGCGAGCGGCCATGGCATCGATTCCGGGCACCATATGGCCGAGGACGCGCCGGAGGCGCTCACCGCGGAGCTCGCCGGGTTCTTCGAGGACGCCCAGGAATGACGATGTCGGTCGTCGCCCGAGGACCCTAACGGCATCGGCGTACTCATGTTGCTCCACGCACAACTCCGTCCAGGGCAGCTCGGCGATCGGGACGTGGCGTTCTCGACCGTGTCGATCGTGAACTGCTGGCGTTTGGCAGAGACGGCCACCGGTCAGGGTTTCGCCGGTGGAACGACGACGATATCGTGGCTGGATGGAGTACTACCCCAGCACCCCGAATGTCGGCGCCGGCGACTCCGTTGATTCCGTCCGGGGTCCGAACAACGATGATTTGCGGCGGCCGCGCCGCTACTGGACCATGTTGGGCGCCATGCTCGCCGTCTTCGGGCTCATCCCGCTGGCCGGCGACCTGCTGCCGCCGTTGGCGATGTTCCTGATGGTCCCGCTCCTCTTGTTGGCGATCGGGATCACTGCAGCGCGAAAACAGCCCCGTGCGGTCCGGTCACTGAAACTGATCGGCATCATGTGGTTGCCCCACGTCGGCGGAGTCTTGCTCATTGCCGTGCTGGCAGGACTCGGTGCAGCCCTGTACTCTGCTCGCGGCGGGTGGGGGATCCCCGTCGCCACCGCAGCCATGCTGTTCCTCGTGAGTGTCATCGGCGGTCCCGCCCTCGATGCCTTCTGGGCACGACATGCCAAGCAGCCCTCCGCTATCGCCGCGCAGAATGTCCAGGAATGACGCACCATCTCGACCCCACCGACGTCTCGGGTGCAGCGCCCGCACCCCTGCTGAGGGCGAGCATCGCTGGCGTGACGGTGGCGCTCTGGTACGCAGTGCCCGACTACGTGCACGGCAAGGGGCCTCGGGCTGTGGCCAAAACCGCGGTGAGCGCCGCCGGCGCGGTGGCCCTGGTGTGGGGGCCCGCCAGGTCCTCGACGCTGGCGGTCTCCGGCGACGAAGAGTCGAAGACGACGCAACCAGATCAGGGCGCGCCGGCGTCGTCCGGCACCGTTGACGGGCGGCGGAACACCAAGCCCGCCCTGGTGTTTGGCATGGGCGGGGCACTTCTCGTGGCCGGAATCGGCCTCAGCCTCGCTACTGAACGGTGGATCCACCGATTTGGCAACAGGATGGCCCGCCAGGGGACGCTGCTCCCGCATACGGCGATCGGCCTGGTAGCGGGAAGCCTGGCGGTCCTTGCCGACCTCGACGAATTACCGGCCCAGCACCAGGGCGGTGTTCCCGTGGGGAGTGCCTGACATGGACGTCGAGGTGAAGGCCATGGCCCTCAACGTGGTCATCCCCGAAGAAATGCGATGGACCGATGTCCGGCGCGGCGAGGAATTCGAACTGCAGACGATCACCGTTCGCCTGCTCCCCGACGGCGGGCTGGCGGCCAAGGCCTATGGCAAACCCGTTGAGGGAGGACGCGGAACCTACGTCTCCTTCCCGGTGCGCGATGTGCCAGGCATCCGCGAACTCATTGACGCGGCGGCACTCCGTGGTGGCGAACTGTGGGCACAACACCGCGGCTGGGAGGCCTGAGCGCCCGTCCGCGCACGGCGATGAACACAGCAGCGGCCCGGCGGAATTCCCGCCGGGCCGCTGGTGTAGCTGCGCTAGCCGATCAGAAGTACTTCGGCAGGGTGCCCTCGTGGGCCTCGCGCAATTCGGCGATGCTGGCGGTGAACTGCCCCTGGACCTCCAGGGAATCCGAGGCCGCGTCAACGATGCCCAGGCGGACCACGGGGAAGCCGCGGGCGCTGGTCATGTCGTTGAAGCGGACCTCCTCCGAGCGCGGCACGGCGACGACGGCGCGGGCCTGGGACTCGGAGAACAGTGCGGTGAAGGTATCCACGCCGTCCCGCTCGCACAGGTCATCCAACGCGACCCGGGCGCCAACGCCGTAGCGCAGCGACATCTCCACCAGGCCGGCGGCGAGGCCGCCCTCGGAGAGGTCGTGCGCCGAGTCGATCATGCCGTCGCGCGAGGCGTTGATCAGCAGGTCGCCGAGCAGCTTCTCCGCGGCAAGGTCCACCTTGGGCGGCAGCCCGCCCAGGTGCCCGCGCAGGTTGGCGAACTCGGAGCCATCCAGCTCATCCGCCGTCGTACCCAGCAGGTACAGGGCCTGGCCGTCGGCGCTGGTGTGCCAGCCCGAGGGGGTGCGGCGGGCGACGTCGTCGAACTTGCCGAGCACCGCGACCACGGGGGAGGGGTGGATCGGGGTGGTGCCGGTCTGGTTGTAGAGGGAGACGTTGCCGCCGGTGACCGGGATCCCGAGCTCCATGCAGGCGTCGGAGAGGCCGCGGATGGACTCGGCGAGCTGCCACATGACGTCCGGGTCCTCGGGGGAGCCGAAGTTCAGGCAGTCGGAGACGGCCATCGGGATGGCGCCGGTGGTGGCGACGTTGCGGAACGCCTCGGCCAGGGCCAGCTGGGCGCCGTGGTACGGGTCCAGGTAGGCGTAGCGGCCGTTGGCGTCGGTGGCCAGGGCGACGCCGAGGCCGGTCTGCTCGTCGACGCGGATGACGCCCGCGTCGTCGGGGGTGGCCAGGGCGGTGTTGCCGCCGACGTAGCGGTCGTACTGGTTGGTGATCCAGGACTTGTCGCACATGTTCGGCGAGGCGACCAGTTCCAGCACCGCTGCCTTGAGCTCCTCGCCCAGCGAGGGCAGGTTGACGCCGGCCGGTGAGGCCTTGAACGTGTCGGCCTGCAGGGCGTCCTGCCAGTCCGGGCGGGCGTACGGGCGGTCGTAGACCGGTCCGTCGTGGGCGACGGTGCGCGGGTCCACGTCGACGATGACCTCGCCGTCCCAGGTGATGACCAGCCGGCCGGAGTCGGTGACCTCGCCGAGCCAGGAGTACTCCACGGCCCACTTGTCCATGACGGCCTCGAACGCCTCGGCGTTCTCCGGGGAGACGACAGCCATCATGCGTTCCTGCGACTCGGACATCAGGATCTCGCCCGGGGTCAGCGTCGGGTCGCGCAGCAGCACGGAGGTCAGTTCGACCTGCATGCCGCCGTCGCCGTTGGAGGCCAGCTCGGACGTGGCGCAGGAGATGCCGGCGGCACCGAGGTCCTGGATGCCCTCGACGAGCGATCCCTTGAACAGCTCGAGGCAGCACTCGATGAGCACCTTCTCCGCGAACGGGTCCCCGACCTGCACCGCGGGGCGCTTGGACGGCTTGGTCGCGTCGAAGGACTCGGAGGCCAGCACGGACGCGCCGCCGATGCCGTCGCCGCCGGTGCGCGCACCGAAGAGGACGACCTTGTTGCCCTTCCCGGAGGCGTTGGCCAGGCGGATGTCCTCGTGGCGCATGACGCCCACGGCCAGCGCGTTGACCAGCGGGTTGCCCTGGTAGACGGAGTCGAACACCATTTCGCCGCCGATGTTCGGCAGGCCCAGCGAGTTGCCGTAGGAGCCGATCCCGGCGACCGCTCCGTGCATGACGCGGGCGGTGTCCGGGTGGTCGATGGCGCCGAAGCGCAGCGGGTCCATCACCGCGACGGGGCGGGCGCCCATGGAGATGATGTCGCGCACGATCCCGCCGATGCCGGTGGCCGCACCCTGGAAGGGCTCGACGAACGACGGCGAGTTGTGCGATTCGATCTTGAAGGTCACGGCCCAGCCGTCGCCGAGGTTGGTGACGCCGGCGTTCTCGCCGATGCCCACCAGCATGTCCTTCTTCATCTCCTCGGTGACCTTCTCGCCGAACTGGCGCAGGTGGTTCTTGGAGGACTTGTAGGAGCAGTGCTCGGACCACATGACCGAGTACATGGCGAGTTCGGCGGCGGTCGGGCGGCGCCCGAGGACCTTCACGACGTCGTCGTACTCGTTCTGCTTCAGGCCCAGCTCGGCCCACGGCAGCTCCGTCTCCGGGGTGGCTGCTGCGTTGTCGACGGTGTCGATGTTGAACTGCTGGCTCATTTGGTGCCTCCCACCAGGGTGCTCAGGACGGAGGCGAAGAAGCCCAGGCCGTCGGTTCCGGTGTGGGTGCCGGCGTCGGTGGTCGGGCCGTAGCCGGCCTCGACCGCGTGTTCGGGGTGGGGCATGAGCCCGACGACGTTGCCCGCGGCGTTGGTGATGCCGGCGATGTCGCGGCGCGAGCCGTTGGGGTTCCAGCCGACGTAGCGCAGGGCCACCTGGCCCTCGGCCTCGAGGGCGTCGAGGGTCTTCTCGTCGGCGACGTACTGGCCGTCCTGGTTCTTCAGCACGACGGTGATTTCCTGGCCGATCCCGTACTGGTTGGTCCACGTGGTGCTGTTGTTCTCCACGCGCAGCACCTGGTCGCGGCAGATGAACTTCAGGTGGTCGTTCTTGATCATCGAGCCGGGCAGCAGGTGCGCCTCGGTGAGGATCTGGAAGCCGTTGCAGATGCCCAGCACGGGCAGCCTGGCGTCGGAGTTCGCGGCGTCGACGATGCGGGACATCATCGGGGCGAACCGGGCGATGGCGCCGGCGCGCAGGTAGTCGCCGTAGGAGAACCCGCCGGGGATGACCACGGCGTCGACGTCGCCCAGGGAGTCGTCGGCGTGCCACAGGGCCACCGGCTCGGCGCCGGCCAGGCGGACCGCGCGGGCGGCGTCGCGGTCGTCCAGGGTGCCGGGGAAGGAGACGACGCCGATGCGGGCGCCACTGAGTGCGGTGTCCGGCGTGCTGTAGTCGCCGATCAGGGGAATCTCGTTGCTGCTCATGCCTCGGCGACGACCTCGACGTTGACGACGTCTTCGATCACCGGGTTGGACAGCAGGGTCTCGGCGGCGGTGCGGGCCTGGGCCAGGATCTCCTCGGTGACCTCGCCGTCGACGGTCAGTTCGAAGCGCTTGCCCTGGCGGACGCCGGAGAAGGCGTCGAAGCCCAAGCGGGGCAATGCGCCGACGATGGCCTTGCCCTGGGGGTCGAGGATTTCTGGCTTGGGCATGACATCAACAACGATGCGGGGCATCCGGGGGTCTCCTGTGCGCGAGGGGGATGGGAACGCCTGCGGAGGTGCCGTCTCACGCCGGGATGGAGGCGCTCCGCGAGCTTGCCCTGCCAGTCTACCGGGTTTGCCCGCCGCGCCGCCCCGGCGTGACGCACCCCACCGGGCCCTGTCCCGGACCGCCGCCCGCGCCTACGCTGGGTCCATGGCACAGCAACGGCAAACCCCCGGAACCGGGGCCGCCTCCAGGTCGGTCCTGCCCCTCGTTCTCGGTCTCGGCATGGCGTTCGGGATGGTCCGCATGGTGCTGCGCAAGCGCCGCGACGACCGCGCCGCCACCCCCGTCGCCGCCCCCGCTGTTCGCCCCCACCGGCACCACCGGACCGGCGGCGAGTGAGCGGCGGATCCACCCCGGAGTACGACGGCGGGGCACGCTGCCCCTGTCTCTCCGGCGAGGTCTTCGGGGACTGCTGCGGGAAGGTCCACGCCGACCGGGCGGCCGGCGGGCCGGGTGCGGTGACGGCGGAGGCTCACATGCGCTCGCGCTACAGCGCCTTCGTCGTGGGGAACGTCGACTACCTGCTGGACAGCTGGCACCCCTCGACCCGCCCGGAGATGCTCGAGCTGGACCCGGAGATGGCCTGGCGGCGGCTGGACATCGTGGACACCGTCGACGGCGGCCCGTTCGACGACGCCGGGATCGTCGAGTTCGCCGCGCACTACCGCAGTGGCGGCGAGCGGGGCGTCCAGCGCGAGCGCAGCAGCTTCGTCCGGGAGGGCGGACGCTGGTACTACCTCGACGCGTTGTAGCCGCTAGCCGAGGGTGACGGTGCGCAGGTCCAGGCGCCGCAGCACCCGGTCCACGGCTTCCGGGTCCATGCCCGGTTCCCGACGCATGGCCAGGACCTCGCGTCGCGCGGCGTCGAGGGCCTCGCGTTGCACGCCGTCCATGATGGCCAGCGTCTTCTTGACCTTCAGCATCTTCTCGGGATCGTCCTCGAAGTCCCGCTCCAGCAGCTCGTGCAGGCTGGACATACGGCGCGCCAGCGCCTTCTGGCGCTCCGGCGGCAATGACTTCGTGGCCGCCGAGCGGCGCATCGTCTCCAGTGCCACCCGCTGGGCCCGGCGCGCCAGTTCGCGTTCCTTGCGCTCTTCCGCAGTGTTGTTGTTCGGCAACTTGAGGTGGCGCATCAGCGAGGGCAGCGTCAGCCCCGGGCCGACCAGCGTCACCAGCAGGACCGCGCAGGCGCAGGAGATGATGAAGTTCCGCCCCGGCAGTGGTTCTCCGGAGTCCATGGTCGAGGGCAGGGCGAGCGCCAGAGCCAGGGTGGCCAATCCGCGCATCCCGCACCAGGTCAGCACGAGGACTTCCTTCAACGACCCCGGGACGCTGTTGTTCTCGGTTCCGCCGATCTTGTAGATCCCCATCATCCACAGGAAGCGGACGATGAGCACGGCGGCACAGACGGCGAGGATGCCGGGGATGAAGGCCAGGATGCCGGCGCCCTCGTCCTCGAAGACGTAGCGCATCTCGACCCCGACGAGTCCGAAGGCGACGCCGGTGATCAGCAGTTCCACGACGTCCCAGAACGCCTGTCGGGTGATGCGTTCCTCGGAGTCCTGCGGACGGGCGCGGCGTCCCAACTCCAGGGCCGTGACCACCACGGCGACGACGCCGGAACAGTGGATTTCCTCGGCGAGCAGGTAGACGGCGAAGGGGGCAACCAACGTCGCGGCACAGCGTGCGACCATGTTCGGCACGAAGCGGTTCAGCGTGCCGACCACCCACGCCATGGCCAAACCCAGGACGACGGCGCCGGCGGCACCCAGCAGGAACCGCGGGACGAGGTCCCAGCCCACTGCCCCGCCGCTGGTGGCCGCAGCGACGGCGGCTTGGAAGATGACGATGGCTATGGCGTCGTTGAACAGGCCTTCGGTCTGCAGGACGGTAATCAGGCGGCGGGGCATCTTGACCTTGCCGGCCACCGCCTCCACGGCCACCGGGTCCGGTGGGGCGACGACTGCCCCGAGGGCGATCACCGCAGGGACCCCGATGCCCGGGACGATGAGCCACGTGACCCCGGCGACGATGGCGACGGTGACGGCGACCAGGAGCACGGCCAGCAGGACCAGCGAGCGCCAGCGGTTGCGGAACACTGCCCAGGAGGAACGTTGCGCCACCGCGTACAGCAGCGGGGGCAGGAAGAGCGGGAGGATCATCTCCGGGTTGATGTGGATTTCCGGGATGAACGGAAGGTAGGCCACCCCGGCGGAAAAGATCAGCATGAGGACCGGGTAGGGCAGCCGGATGCGCTCGCCGATACCGGCGACGATGACGGTGCCGAACAGCAGGCCGACGACCAGGATCATGAATTCCATGGGTGGGGTTCCTCCTGCCACATTCTTTCATGACCTGCGGTTTTGCCGGACGAAACGTGACGCAGTCCGTTTCCAGAACGAAGAACGGGCGCGCGGGATCAGCCGGTGGGTCGCTGGGCGCGATGCCGTCGAACAGCAGCCCGGTTGGCGCAGCGCACCGAGCAGTACCGCTGCCGCCCGTTGCGCGTGGTGTCGACCACGACGGCGTTGCACGGCTCCGCCTGGCAGCGGGACAGGCGGTGCATGCCGCGCGTCGTGAGGTGCAATGCGGTTCCCACGCTGATCACGGCCCGCAGGGCATCCGGCAGGGACTGGTCGGCATCGCGGTAATGCAGGTGCCACCCCTCGGCGTCGTGGTCCGTCAGGCGAGGGTAGGCGGTGGCCCGGGCCATCTGCACGTTGAGCAGCGCCGCCCGCTCCTTCTCGGTGGACGCGTCGACGACCTGCAGCCAATCGTCGATGACCAGCCGCGTGCGCCGATGGTCTGAGTGGTGCTCGGGGAATGCCATGGTCATGCCGCATTCCCGCATGCGGTCGTCGATCCCCTGGCGTTCGGCCGGCCAGTCGTTGGCGAGCGATGCAGCCAGGAGGACCGCGTATTCGCCGTAAGGGTTGAGTTGCATAAGGGCATTACATCATGGTGGTTCCATGGACACGCGCACAGCAGGGGAACGACGGGGAATGGCGCAGCCGGCGGGCGGGCACGAGCACGGGTGGCGTGTGGAGTCGAGCCACCCCACATCTTCGGGGCTGGTGGTCTATGTCCGTTGTGGCGGCTGCGGGATGCGTCGGCTGGATCTCCAGGAGCATCCGCTGGCCGTGCCGGCCGCCCTCAGCCGCGAAATCCCGGTGGCGGGTCACGCCCTCGTCTGCGTGCCGGGGCGGCCCGTCGTTTCCGGGTGCCGGGACTCGCCGGCGGCGGCCAGCTGACCGTGGCCGAACGCGCGAGGGGCACCGGAACGCGGTGCGTTCGGATGCCCCTCGCGGGTGGTGCCTGCCCGGGTCGCTACTTCACGGTGAGCACCGGGCAGGGTGCGTCGAGGATGAGCTGCTGGGCCACCGAGCCCAGGAACAGCTTCATCATCGGGGAGCGGCGGCGCACGGAGATGGCGACCAGTTCGGCACCCGTGGACTCGATGAGCCCGAGCAGCTGCTCGGCCGGTTCGGTCCCGGCCCGGTAGACCCGGTACTCGATGCCCGCCTCGGCCAGCTGGGCGCCGATGGCGTCGGCCTCGGCACGTTCGGCCTGGCCAGGGGTGGCCGCGGCATCAGAGTGGTAGCTGACCACGTGCAAGGCCGCCGGGGTGGAACGTGAACCGCGGTAGACGGATTCGCGCACTGCCTCCTCGAGCACCGCCTGGCCGGAGTTGCCCGGCAGGCAGGCCACGACGATCGCGGCTCCGGCGGCGTCGACGTCAGCCGACTCTGCGACCACGAACTCGCGGGGCGCGACGGGGGCGGTGGTGCTGTAGAAATCGCTCATCGTGGTGGTTCTCCTGTCAATTGGCGGGGTGGGGCTATCCGATGGCGATGGCGCCGACGACGACGCCGACGACGAGCATCACGAGGGCGACCACGAGGGCCCGCCACAGGACCTTCTTGTGGTGGTCGCCCAGGTCCACGCCCGCCAGCGAGACGAGCAGCAGGATGGCCGGGACCAGCGGGGACTGCATGTGCACCGGCTGGCCGGTGATGGAGGCGCGGGCCATGTCCACGGCGGGGATGCCGAAGTGGGCGCCGGCCTCGGTCAGCACGGGCAGGATGCCGAAGTAGAAGGCGTCGTTGCTCATGAAGAACGTGGCCGGGATGCTGATCAACCCGGTGATCACTGCCATGTAGGGGCCCATGCTCGCGGGGATCACGTCAACCAGCCAGGCGGACATGGCATCGACCATGCCGGTGCCGGAGAGCACTCCGGTCAACACGGCGGCGGCCAGCACCATGGAGACGACGGCGATGACCGACGAGGAGTGCGAGGCGACCATCTTGGCCTGGTCGGAGATCTTGGGGAAGTTCACGACCAGGGCGATGGCTCCGCCGACCATGAACAGGTACGGCAGCGGGACGATGTCCACGACGAGCAGGACCATGATGGCCACCGTCAGGGCGAGGTTGAACCAGAACAGCTTCGGACGCAGGGTCGGGCGGTTGGGGTCCAGCGCGGTGTCGGCCAGGCCCCCGGCCACGGCCTCGGTGGAGGAGACGGCCTCGGCACGCTCGAGCAAGGCGAGCTTTCCGCCGTCGTGCTGGGGTGAGGTGCCGCCGGCGGAGGGGGAACCGCCGCGACGGGTGGAGCCGGAGGCGCCACGGCCCCAGCGCTCGGGGTCGGCGATGGCCAGGCGGCGGCGCTCGGAGCGGCCGAGCATGACGGCGAAGAGGAACACGACCAGCAGGCCGATGCCCAACGAGGGCAGCATGGGCACGAAGATGTCCGAGGCGTCGACCTTCAGGGCGGCTGCGGCGCGGGCTGTCGGACCGCCCCAGGGGACGATGTTCAGGGTGCCGTTGGTCAGGCCGGCCACGCAGGTCAGCACCACCGGGCTCAGGCCCAGGCGCTGGTAGACCGGCAGCAGCGCGGCGGTGACCACGATGAAGGTGGTGGAGCCGTCGCCGTCCAGGGAGATCAGGGCGGTGAGGATCATGGTGCCGACCACCACCTTGGCGGGGTCGTGCCCGGCCACCTTCACGATGAGGGTGACGAGCTTGTCGAACAGGCCGACGTCGATCATCAGGCCGAAGTAGATGATGGCGAACATCAGCAGGGCGGCGGTGGAGGACATGTCCTTCACGGCGTCCATCACCATGTCGCCGATCCCCAGGCCGGCGCCGGCGAAGAGGCCGAAGGCGGTGGGGACGATGATCAGCGCCAGCAACGGCGTCAGGCGTTTGGTCATGATGAGCGCCATGAAGGTGGCGACCATCAGGAACCCGAGTATGACAAGCATGGATTCTCCTCAACGGCGAGGTTCCGGGTCTTCCGAAATCTGCGGGACGTGGTGCGGCGCACCACGGTGTGTGCCAGACCACGCTACGGATGTGACGCGCGGAACGTCCGTTTGTGCTTATTGCCCGGGGATCTGCCCATTGGGCCAATAATGCGCATTGTGCTCACGCTGCTCCTACACTGGAGGGGTGAGTCCCGAACGCGCCGTCGCCGGCACCTTCACCGCGCGCATGATGGCGTTGATCTTCGCCGTCGTCGCGGGGACCGTGCTGCTGTCCGTCGGTGCCGTGGCGTTCCTGACCGTCGAGCGCGTCAACGACCAGGCCGAGCAGCAGGCGCTGGGCATCGGGCGGACGCTCGCCGCCGATACGAGCCTGCGCCACGAGGTGGCCGCATACGCCGGACAGCAGTCCCCGGATCCGCAGGTGCTGGCCGCCGGGCCCCTCCAGCAAGACGCCGAGGCCGCCCGGAAGCGCAGCGGCGCCCTGTTCGTGGTGGTCACCAACGACCGCGGGATCCGGCTCTCGCACCCCAACCCCGCGGAGCTCGGACGCCGGGTGAGCACCGAGCCGCGGGCGCTGGGCGGGCAGGAATTCGTCGCCCGGGAGCACGGCACCCTGGGGGAGTCGGTGCGGGCCAAGGTCCCGGTCTTCGACGATTCCGGCGCGGTCATCGGCGAGGTGAGCATCGGCGTCGCGGTGTCCACCGTGGCCGGGCAGGTGCGACAGGCGGTGGTCTCGGTCCTGCTGGTCGGGGTGGCCGCCCTGGTCCTGGGGGGCGTCGCCGCGGCGACCCTGGTGCGCTGGCTGCGCCGGGTCACCCTGGGGTTGGAGCCGGAGGAGATGGCCCAGCTGGTGCGAGACCAGGAGGCCGTGCTCTACGGCGTCGACGACGGGGTGATCGGCATCGGGCCCGAGGGGCGGATCAGCGTGCGCAACAAAACGGCCCGGCAGATGCTCGGGTTGCCCCGGCGCTCCGATGCCCGTGACATCGTGGGCCTGCCCTATGCCGACGCCGGATTGCCGGAACGGCTCGTCGATGGCGTCGACGCGGTGCGCGGGGGCGGGGAAGGCGCCGGGGCGCCCATACGGCTCGAATTGCCCGAGCGGGTCGTGCGCGCCCGCGTCCATGACGTCGTGCGCGAGGGGTCCAGCCTGGGCCAGGTGGTGATGTTGCGTGACCTGACGACGCTGGAGGAACTGGGCAGCCGGCTCAACGCCGTCGAGGCCATGGCCGGCGCACTGCGTGCCCAACGCCACGAGTTCGCCAACCGCCTGCACACCATCTCCGGACTGCTGGCCCATGGGGAGGTCGAACGTGCCGGCAGCTACGTCGGGGAGATCATCGACTCGGGGCCGGTCCGCGAACCGGTCACCAACATCGCCGCGGTCACCGACCCCTACCTGCGGGCCTTCATCGGGGCCAAGGGGGTCCAGGCCCACGAACGCGGCGTCGCCCTCCGGGTGGGCGAGGCCACCGCCCTGTTCGGCACGCTCGCCGAGGCCCAGGACGTCACCGCCATCCTGGGCAACCTCGTGGACAACGCCCTCGAGGCGGCGGTCACCGCTCCCGAGACACCCCGCTGGGTGGAGGTCGACCTGCTCAGCGAGGACGCGACCCTGCACCTGGCGGTGGCCGATTCCGGCGCCGGGGTCGCCCCCGGCCTCGACGTCTTCGCCGAGGGCACCACGACGCGGGGCAAGGACGACGCCGACGCCCACGGCCACGGAGTCGGACTCACCCTGGCCCGGCGGCTGGCCCGGCTCGTCGGCGGCGACCTGTGGATCGCCGACCCCGGGGGTGGGGAACCCGGCGTCGGGGCGGTCTTCGCCGCGCGGCTGCCCGGCGTGCTGGACGACGACGCCCGGCACCATCCGTCCGGACCACCACCAGGGAAGGGAACCCCATGAGCGACCTGCAGCATGACCTGAAGGTACTGATCGTGGACGACGACTTCCACGTCGCCACCCTGCACGCCGGCTACGTGGACGCCGTTCCCGGCTTTGCGGCCCTGCCGCCGGTGCATGATGCCCGGATGGTGCCCAAGGCGGTGGCCGAGCACCGACCGGATCTGCTGCTGCTCGACATCTACCTGCCGCAGGGCTCGGGGCTGGACCTGCTCCAGGCGCTGGACGTCGATGCCTTCGTGCTCAGTGCCGCGGCCGAGACCCCGACGGTGGCGACCGCCTTCCGCCGCGGTGCCCTGGCCTACCTGCTCAAACCCTTCGACCCCAAGGTGCTCACCGCGAAACTGCGCGGCTATGCGCGGTATCGGCGCCAACTCGACGCGGGGGAGTACCTGGACCAAACGGGCATCGACCGCAGCCAGCGCGCCCTGCTTGTGGCCGACGAGCCGGCCGCGGCGTCCTCCGGTGCCGCGACCGAGGCCGCCGTGCTGGCTGCCGTCGCCGACGCCGGGGAGGCCACCGTCATGCAGGTGGCCCAGGCCGTGGGGATCTCCCGGGCGACCGCCCAGCGGTACCTGGCCCAGCTGGCCCAGACCGGGTCGCTGCGCCTGGACCTGCGGTACGGCAGCCGTGGCCGCCCGGAGCACCGCTACTCGGCGAACGGGTAGGAACGCGGCCCGGCTACTGGGTGCCTTCGGCCGTGCCCCGGCCCAGCAATGCCTCGGCCGACTTCCACGCGGAGATCTTGCAGCCGTCGCTGAGGGAGAACGCACGCTGGACGGACGTGCCGTTCAGCTTCCCCTCCACGATCGCCGTCTGCGGGCCCGCCGACTGCTGGGTGCACTGGACGTTCTTCTTCGGTGCGCTGGTCAGCAGCGTCTTTCCGGTGCCGCTGAGGAAGGTGCAGGCCTGATCGGCCTGCGGGTGATCGGTGCCCTGCCCGGGCGAGCCGTTCACGCACACGAGCCGGTAGCGGTGGGTGGCATCGGTGCCGTTCGAGGTGAGGGTGATCGCCAGGTCGGCATCCGCGCCGGAGGCCGGGCCGGCCGCGGGATCGCTGGCAACCGGCGCACCGGCCGTCGCCCCGGCAGTTTCCGACGGCTGAGCGGACCCCGTCGCACTTCCGGTGTCGTTGCCGCCGCATCCGGTGAGGGCCAGCAGTGCCAGCGCCGCAGTGGCCAGGAAGGGCAGGGTCCTCGCCCTGCGGTACGTGGTGGGTTCCATGGGATGGGTGCACCCCCGATTGAAGTCGATGGGGCCGAGCCCCCTGAGGGCCGAATCTTCCACCTTTTGGCCCAGTAGTCCATGGTTGCCGTGACGGGCGGGAGGCAGGGACGCCCGAACGTCAGCGCCCGTGCACCAGCAGAGTCTTGCCGGTGGTCCGACGGGCCTCGAGCTCCCGGAACGCGGTGGTGACGTCGTCGAGGGGATGGCGTTGCCCGATCGACAGGTGGATTTTTCCCTGCCGGATCCATTCGAAGACTTCATGGGCACGCCGTCCGAGTTCCTCGGGGGTGCGGATGTGGTGGGCGACGGTGGGGCGGGTGACGTAGAGCGACCCGCCTGCATTCAGGGCGGCGATGTCCAGCGGCGGCGTCGGGCCGCTGGCGTTGCCCAGGCAGACGAGGACCCCGCGGATGGCCAACGCGGACAGGCTGCCCTCGAAGGTGTCGGCGCCGATCCCGTCATAGACAACCGCCACGCCCTGGCCACCGGTGAGCTCATCGATGCGCTGCGGGAAGTCCGCGTAGTCCATCACCTCGGTGGCACCGCGGGCACGGGCAATGGCCGCCTTCTCCGGCGTCGACGCCGTTCCATAGACCGTTGCGCCCTTCAGCGCCGCGACCTGCACCAGCAACTGGCCCAGGCCCCCGGCTGCCGCGTGCACCAGCACCGTGTCGCCCGGGCGGACCGGGTAGGTGTCGGTGGTGAGGTAGTGGGCGGTCACCCCCTGCATGAGGGCAGCGGCGGCCGTTTCGTCGTCAATGTCATCCGGCACGGCGACGAGCTTGTCTGCGTCCACTGCGGCGGCGTCGGAAAAGCTCCCCTGCCCACCGGCCAGCCAGCCGACCCGTTGCCCGGGCGAAAACCCCTCGACATCGTCCCCGATCTCGGCGATGGTCCCCATGCCCTCGACCCCGGCCGCAAAGGGCGGTTTCAGCGGTGTGGCGCCCTGGCGCTGTGCGACGTCCAGGAAGTTCACGCCGGACACCGCGAGATCGACCACGACCTGCCCGGCGGCCGGGTGGGGGCGGGCCACGTCCTCGATCGCGTAGACCTCGGGGCCGCCGGCCGTGGGAACGATGATGGATTTCATGGGTGCTGCCTTCCGTCGACGGGCTTCACGGCCCCCGGCCCCCTGCCGGGGCGTTCCAGACCGAGGCTAGCGACCACCGTCGCCGGCCCACAAGCACTGAAAATCCACTGGCGCTGTGCAAAATTGCACGACGCCGACCGCGCCGACCGCGCCGCGACGGCGGCAGCCCGGGATGCTAGGCCGCGAGGAGATCCCCGGCAATGCGCAGCAGTTCCCCCCGCAACACGTTGGCACGGTCGGCGAATTCCTTCTGCAGCCCCACGTATTCGGCCTTGCCCTCCGCTGTCTCGATACGGATCGGGTCATAGCCCCAGTCGCCGAGGTCGTAGGGCGAGGCCCGCATGTCCATCGTCCTGATCTCCCAGGCCAGCTCGAACGTCGCCAGCAGCAGTTCGCCCGGTACAGCTGCCGAGAGCTTGTAGGCCCACTTGTAGAGGTCCATGTTCGCGTGCAGGCAGCCCGGCTGGTCCATCGCCGCCTGCGTCTCGCGGGTGGGCTGCAGTTCATTCAGGCCCCCCGCCTGCGGGGTGTAGAAGCGGAAGGCGTCGATGTGCGTGCAGCGGATCCGGTTCCCCTCGACCACGGCATCCGTCCCGGCGGCCCCGAGGCGCAGTGGCAGGTAGTCGTGCCGCACCCCGTTCTCCCCGGACTTGTAGGCCATCGCCCACTCGTGCAGCCCGAAACAGGAGAACCGGGCGGGGTTGGCCGAGGCGCCGGCCAGGATCGAGTGTGCGAACTCCACCGTCCGCCGGCGTTCGGCCATGAACGCGCGGGCATCGAAGACGACCCCGTCGCCCTCGCGTCGGTGGTGCTTCCAGCCGAGCCGCTCGGTAGCCGCCTCGCCCAGGAGCACGACGCCGGTCCCCGGGTGCCAGCGCTGGAGCCGGCCTGGTTTCTCGGTGTAGTAGGTGAACAAGAAGTCCTCGACCGGGTGCTTGCGGCCGGCCGATCGGCGTGCGAGGAACGGTGCGGCGAACCGCTCGACCCGGGCGCGGTGTGCCGTGGCACGGGAGAGCCAGGCATCCTCGGGGAGGCGGAGCACGTCGGCAGGCATCCTTCCATTGTCCGGTGTGATGGAGTTCGCGGCCAATTTTAGTTGGTACACAAAATAATTAGGTAGAATGGAGGGGAGGGACCGGGCTTTCCGGCACCCCACGTCGGGCCCGCGCTGCGGGCCCCGTACCCACAGGACGGACGGCCATGAGCCACAAGCCACTGCCCATCGTGAAGGACAAGACCGGACTGAGCTTCGGCTACCGGCTGACGTGGTGGCTGCAGTTCCTCGGCTTCTTCGTCATGGGTCCGGCGGACCAGTTGCCGCACATGGACCCTAAGGAGCGGCTGAAGCGCGAACGCGCCCGGCGCGTCTTGCGGGCCCATGAGGCCAAGGGGAGCGAAGCCCCCGAAGAAGTCAGGCTGGCCGCCGCCGACTTCTGAGTGGCCCCGCCGCCGCGGCAGCTAGTGCAGCCGATCGGTGGCGGTGATCAACTTCGTCATGGTCGCGTGCAACCCGACCAGTTCCTCGCGCGACAACCCCAGGCGCTCCATCATCTGCCCGGGGACCTTTTCCGCCTCGGCGCGTAGTGCGCGTCCACGGTCGGTCAGCGTGATGCACAGGGTGCGCCCGTCGCGGGCATCGCGCTGCCGCTCGATGTAGCCCAGGGACTCGAGGCGCTTTGCCAGTGGCGACAACGTTCCCGGATCCAGCCGCAGGAGCCGGCTGACCTCCTTCAGCGACACAGGGGACTGCTCCCACAGGGCCAGCATCACCAGGTATTGCGGATGGGTCAGATGCAGCGGTTCCAGGACGGGACGGTACGCGGCGATCACCGAACGCGAGGCGACGGCGAGGGCAAAGCAGACCTGCCCCTCCAACGCCAGGGGATCCTGGGTGTCCATCGGCTGGCACTGTCCTTCATCTTGTCCGGACCGGCCCGGTTCCCGGATGGGTGGGCGGCACATCCAGTCTAATCTCGCCCGGGGCCACCCGCCCGCCAGGGCCGCACAGGTTGTAGGATTGTCTGCATCCGGACAATGTCGAACCCAGTGAGGATCATCCCATGGCCGCCTCGAGTCTCGAGCCGCTTCAACAGGAGTCCACCCCATCGATCATCGCGCGCAAGATCCGCACCGCGATCGGCAACGGCGAGTTCCCGCCCGGCACACAGCTCGGGGAAGCGGATCTCGCCGGCCGTCTGGGCGTCAGTCGCGGGCCCCTGCGAGAGGCGATGCAGCGCCTGACGCAGGAGGGCCTGCTCATCAGCATCCGCAACCGCGGGCTCTTCGTCGTCGACCCGACCCCGGCGGATATCGCCGACATCTACCTCACGCGCACCGCCGTCGAGCGTGGAGCGGCATTGAAGATCATCGAGGTCGACCACACGCACCGTGAGGCGGGCACGGAGCTGATGTCCATCGTCGAGGAGATGGCCGCCCTGGGGGCCGGTTTCGAACCGGCGGAACTGAGCCGGGTCGACATCTCCTTCCACGAGGCGATGGTCCGGCTGGCCCATAGCCAGCGGCTGACCCGGGTGCACCGGACCCTGGTCACCGAAACACGGATGTGCCTGGCGGCCCTTGAACAGGCGGAATATTCGCTCGAGGACAGGGTGGCGGAGCACCGCCGGATCGCCCAGGCCATCCTGGAGGCGAATGTCCCCGAACTGCACGCGGCGCTCGCCGACCACATGGACAGCGCCATCGCCCAGTTGCTCGAACCGATCAACGGAGCCGGCGAATCGGAGCCCGAAGCGTCCTGAACTGGGTCGGTGGTGAAGCCGGCGACGGCACGCGTGGCCGAGATGCAGGTGGACCCGGATCTGACCTCATGGTTCGGGATTCGCCAGGGCCGGCCAACGAGAAAAACAGCACGGGAAAAGCCGCTCCGCGCGTCCTGCCAGTCGAACTTCAGATATTTCCAACCGGCCTGGGTGAACGCGAGATCCCGTCTGTTGTCGATGGCCAATTGTTCGGCCGAGCGGTGGTGGTAACCGTCGTACTGGAGCGCTATTTTGGCCGCTCGATAGCCGAGATCGGACGTTGGTGAGTAGCGATTGGCTGGATCGAGCCGCACCTGGATTTCCGGCTCGGGCAACCCGGCCGACACGATGGCCAACCTGAGCCGCATTTCCGCAGGGGAATCCGAGCCCACCCGCACCTGCTGGAGGGCGGCACGGGCCTGACCGATTCCGCTGGTCCGGTGAAGCCGGTGAGGGGCTGTGGTCATGGTCCCCAGTTTTGACAGGGCCGCGGTGCGTCCCTCAAATCCTGGGCGCGGGACCCTGAGCAATTGGTCGCCGATGACCACCAGGTCCGTCACCGTGGGGCTCGCGGCCAGATCCAACCACGTTTTTTCATGAAGAAGAGGCTACCCGGAGCCGTGCACCCAAGCGCTGCCCATGGCGAGGGGAGCGCACGTCCCATGGACGTACGCTCCCCGCTTCTGGTTCGGCTCTCGGGCTAGGCCGACATGGCCTTGCCGGCCTCTGCCTTGGCGCGGTTGACGCCGACCCACTTGGGGGCGGGCCAACCGGTCGATTCCGGCTCACCGGGCAGCACCTCGCCGCGCAACGAGGCCTGGGAGGTCTCACGCATGCACAGGATGGAGATGAACCCGATGGCCCCGGCGATGGCCATGTACCAGCCCGGAACGAGCACGTTTCCGGTGGTCTCGATCAGGCTGTTGGTCAGGGTCTGCGACGGCCCGGCGAAGAACGCGGTCGAGAAGTTGTAGGCGATCGCGAAACCGGTGTAGCGCACGGCCGTGGGGAACAAGGCCGGGAGGGTGGAGGACACCGAGGAAACCAAGATGACCAGCAGCATTCCGAGCACGGCGAGGCCGAGGAACTGCACCACCAGGTTGTCGATTCCCAGGAGAATCATCGCCGGAACCGACAGCAGCGTGTAGCCACCAGCGGCCGTGAGCAGCAACGTCTTGCGCCCGATCCGATCCGAGAGCGAACCCATAAACGGGATCACCAGCAGCATGATGGCCATGATCGCCACCAGCATCCAGTTGCCCTGGGCCGTGCTGTGGCCCAGCTGTCCACTGAGGTAGGTGGGCATGTAGCCGAGGATCAGGTAGAAGGCGACATTGAGCAGGACCACGAAGCCCATGACGACCAGGATCTGGCGCCAGTTGCCGCGGATGGTGTCGCGGATCGGGGTCTTGGTGATCTCGTTGTCCTCGGCCGCCTCCGAGAAGACCTTCGGCTCGCCGAGGCGGGTCCGGATGTACAGGGCCGTCATGCCCAGCGGGATCGTCAGCAGGAAGGGCAGGCGCCACCAGCCGGCGGCCATGCCGTCGTCGCCGACGATGGTGATCAGTGTCGTGCAGACGATGGCGGCCAGGATGAAGCCGACTGTGGTACCGAACTCGAGGAACGAGCCGAGGAAACCACGCCGTTGGTCAGGTGCGCTCTCGGCCATGTAGACGGCGGCGCCGCCGTACTCGCCGCCGGCGGAGAAGCCTTGGACCATGCGGCAGAGCAGCAGCAGTGCCGGGGCGAAAAGGCCGATGGTGTCGATGGTGGGGAGCAAGCCGATGACGCCGGTGGCGGCGGTCATCATGGTCACGGTCAGCACCATCACCTTCTGCCGTCCGAACTTATCGCCCATCGGGCCCAGGATGAGCCCGCCCAGGGGACGGACGAGGAAGGAGATCGCCAGCGTGGCCAGGGTCAGGGTGACGCCGAGCCCGCCGTCGCCCTCCTCGGAACCGAAGAAGTTGGTGGCCATGTAGATGGTCAGGTAGCCGTAGACGCCGTAGTCGAACCATTCGACGGCGTTGCCCAGGGCCGAGCCGAGGATCGACTTGCGCAGGTTCCCCTTGGCCTCGGCGGTCTGTGGTTCGGCGCCGGGGGCGTTTTGGTCCTCCACGGTGCCCGTGCTGCCAGGTGCGGCGGGTTGTTCGGTCATGAGCGTTCGCCTTCCGGAAGGGGATCTTGGCGTGCGGAGCGGGATGCGCCGCCGTCGGGGCCCAACAGTGTGGTGACCAGCATTGCATAGGCGCGCGTCGCGGCCTCTATTTCCGACAAGCGCACCGACTCGTTGGGTTGGTGTGCCTGGTCATTGAGTTCGCCCGGTCCGAGCACGATGGTGGGGATGCCGAAGTCGCGGGAAATGAAGCCGCCATCGCAGGACGCGGTCCACCCGGTGACGCGGGTTTCGACGCCCGCGGCGGCCAGTGATGCAGTGGCCGCGGCGACCAGCGGGTGGTCCGGCTCGGTACGGAATCCCGGCATTTCCATGGTGGTGCGCGCCGAGACGGTGATGCCGTCCCCGACGATTCCGGCCTCTTTGATACGTTCCAGCAGGTCTTCCCGGATCCGTTCGGTGTCCTCGCCGGGCATGAGCCGCCGGTCGAGCCAGAGGTGTGCGTCGGGGGCGACCATCGAGGTGCCGCGCCCGCCGGAGATCATCCCGGTGTTCCAGGTGGCATGGCCCAGCAGCGGGTCGGGCTCGGCGGAGAGGCGTTCCTGGTCGGCAGTGATGAGGTTGCAGATCCGCACTGCGGCGTCGATGGCGTTGCGACCGTCGCTGGGCCGCCCGGAATGGGCGGCCCGCCCGGTCACCTCGATTTCCAGGTAGGAATCACCGCGGCAGGCGATGACCGTTTCCAGGTCGGTCGGTTCGGCGACCACGCAGGCGGAGTAGCGGTGGTCCAGTCCGCCGGCGACCACTGCCCGGATGCCGGCCCCGGTTTCCTCCTCGTCGACCGTGCAGGCCAGGGTGACGGGGCCGGAGAGCCGGGCGCCGGCGTCGTGCAGGGAGGCCATGGCGGTGAGGACCGCGGCCAGGCCGCCCTTCATGTCGGTGGCGCCCCGCCCGAAGAGCCGGCCGCCGGCCACGTGGGCATCGAAGGGTTCGCGGTCCCAGCCCTCGCCCACGGGCACGACGTCGGAGTGGCCCAGGAAGAGCACTCCCTCGCCATCGCCGCCGGGCAGGGTGATGAAGACGTTGGGCCGGCCCGGTTCGACCTCGCGGGTGGAGGCTTCGAGGCCACGGCGGCGCGCTTCGGAGACCAGGACCTCGGCCGTTGCCTGTTCGGTGCCCCCGGGGTTTTCCCCGCCGGCGTTGACCAGGGCGATGGTCAGCGCCGTGAGCTCGTCGCGGTCGATCGGGGCGATGGCGGCCCCGGCGGCGGTGGCCGCCATTCAGCCACGTCCCGAGGCCGGGCCGGTGCCGGCTGCGGCGGCGGAGTCCTGCCGTGTTTCGGCCAGGGCCGCATCCAGTGCCGTGGTCAGGCGCTGCACCCCGGCATCGGTGCGTTCCGGGCCGGTGGAGGCAAAGCACAACCGGAAGGCCGAGGCGAACCTGCCGCCCGCGGACAGGGCGGGACCGGGGATGAAGGCGACGCCCTCGGCCAGGGCGATCTCGAAGAGCCGGCGGGTGTCCACTGCGGCGTCTTCGCCGGTCAGGGTGACCCAGAGGAAGAACCCGCCGTCGGGGTGGGTGGTCCTGACCCGGCCCGATAGGTGCTTGTCCAGGCTGGCGAGCATCGCGTCGCGGCGGTTGCGGTATTCGGTGCGCAGCCCGGCGAGGTGCTCGTCCAGGATGCCGCGGCGCAGGAACTCGGCGACCACATGCTGTGCCGGGACGTTGGTGCACGTGTCCATGGCCTGCTTGGCGTTGATGATGAGCTGGCGCAGTGACGGGTCGGCGTCGATCCAGCCCACCCGCAGCCCGGGGGCGAGGATCTTGGAGAAGGTCCGGACCGAGAACACGAGCGGGTCGTCGCCGCTGAGCTGGCGGAACCCGGGGAGGTCCTCGCCGGCGAAGCGCAGCAGGCCGTACGGGTCGTCGTCGATGATGACCGCGCCCCAGCGGCGGGCCAGGGCGATGATCCGCTCGCGGCGCTCGGTCGAGAGGGTGGTCCCGGAGGGGTTCTGGAAGTTCGGGATCGTGTAGATCGCCTTGGGCGTGCGGCCGGCTTCGGCCACGAGGCGTTCGAGCTCGTCGACGTCCATGCCGTCCTCGTCCATCGGCACCTCGAGCAGCTCCGCACCGTAGCTCAAGGCGGTGGCCGAGCCGTTGGTGTAGGTCGGGGATTCGACGATGACCAGATCGCCCGGGTCCACGAACAGCTTGCAGGCGATGTCCAGGCCCTGCATGCCGCCGGAGGTGATGCTGATCCGTTCGGCGGAGGTCGGCTCCGCGGTGCCCTCCAGGTAGTCGACCAGCGCGGAGATCAGGACCGGTTCGCCCTCGGTGGCACCGTAGGTGAAGGAGGAGGAATCGTGCACGCTGGCGGCGATCTCGGTGAAGGCCCGCACGGGGACGAACTCGTCGGCCGGAGCCCCCATCGCGAAGCGGATGATGTCGTGCTTCTGGGCGGCGAGCAGCGAGGTGCTGGAGTCGATGACGGAGCCCACGAGGTTGGCGGCGCGGCCGGCGAGCGGCAGGTTCAGGGTGGTCATGGTGTCTCCTTCGAGGGTTCGGGGGTCGTGTCCGGGTTTGCCCGTTCCAGCGGCGGTACCGTCGGGCGGGCCGGATCGCTATCCGCGGTTTCGGCGTTCCGCGGCACGATGCTGATGGACCCGGTCATGGTGGACTCGTCGGGTGTGGTGAAGCCGAAGCGGGGGGTGGCCGGTCGCCGGGGCTCGTCCACCGGTTGGGCGGTGGCCGGGGCGCCGGGGGCGAGGTGGATGGCGCGTTCGCCGGGGTTGCCCAGCAGCGTGATCGATTCGGCGGCCTTCCTGCCGGTTTCGCCGACGGGAACGAGCCCGCGCGGGTAGGAGGTGAAGCACTCGACGCCGGTGTCGGTGACGCGGATGGCCTCCGAGACCTCGTAGCCGTAGCCTTCCATCCACATGCCGCACATCAGGTGGAACGTCATGTTCTCGGTCAGGATCGTCTGGTCCTCGCTGCGCAGCGAGATGGTCCGCTCGCCCCAGTCCGGCGGGTAGCCGACGCCGATCGAGTAGCCGATGCGCGATGCCTTCTCGTAGCCGTACTCGAACAGGGTCCGGTTGAAGACCTGCGAGAGCTCCTGCACCGGGGCGCCGGGGCGGACGGTTTCCAGCACGGCGGCCAGCGCGTGGTCGGTGGCCTGGGCGAGGTGGGCCAACTGCGGCGTGGGGGTCCCGGGCATGAAGGTCCTGGCCATGGGCACATGGTAGCGGTGGTGGGCGCCGGCGAGCTCGACGACCATCGCCTGGTCGGCCTTCAGCGGCTCGTCGTTCCAGGTCAGGTGGGGGGTGTCTGCCGATTCGCCGGTGGGCAGCATCGGCACGATGGCCGTGTAGTCGCCGCCGTACTCCTGGGTTCCCGTGATCTGGGCGTTGGTGATGGCCGCGGCGACGTCGCATTGGCGTGCACCGACCTGGATCGCGTCCTCGGCGGCATGCATGGCCAGGTTGGTCACCACCGCGGCGCGGCGCATGAGCTGGATCTCGGCCGGGGACTTGATGGCCCGGACCCAGTTGACCAGTTCGAAGCAGTCGACCAGCGTCCACTCCGGCAGCGCGTTGACCAGGGCCCGGTAGCCCTTCGGGGAGAAGAAATGGGCGTCCATTTCCAGGCCCACGCATCCCTTGGTCGCCGGGGCGATGAGGTACCGGGCGCGCAGGGCATAGGCGACCCAGTCGAAGGGGTGCAGATGCGGGCGGTGCACGTAGCGTTCCGGGTAGCCGACGATGTTCTCCTGCCCCAACCACGTGGTGCGGAAGGCCCCGTTGGCGTCCATCTCGCGGGTGAACAGGATCATGTCCCCCTCGAGGGGGACGAAGACCATTTGCGGGGTGTAGAACGACCAGGCGTTGTACCCGGTCAGGTAGTAGATGTTCGCCGGATCGGTGACGATCAGCGCGCTGAGGCCCTGCTCCTGCATGCGCACCCGTGCCGCGGCCAGTCGTGCGGCGTACTCTTCGGTGGTGAAGAGCAGTGGTGCGACGCCCTCATGTTCCATTCGGACTCCTTCAAACGTGGTTGGTAGATTGTTGACAATCATAGGGTGTGGCTCAGGTCACTGACAAGAGCCCTCGGGTTAGGCGCGCGGCATCGCCATGTACTTGGTCTCGAGGAACTCCTCGATGCCCACGCGGCCGCCCTCGCGGCCCAGCCCGGAGGCCTTGATCCCGCCGAACGGCGCCGCCGGATTGGAGACGATGCCGGTGTTCAGCCCGACCATGCCGACCTCCAGCGCGTCGCCCACGCGGAAAGCGCGGTCCAGGTCCCGGGTGAACAGGTAGCCGGCCAGCCCCCAGGGGGTGTCGTTGGCCATGGACACGACCTCGTCCTCGGTGTCGAAGGGGATCAGCGGTGCCACCGGACCGAAGATCTCCTCGGTCATCAGGTGTGCCGAGGGGTCCACGTCGGTGAGCACGGTCGGGGAGTAGAAGTAGCCCTTGCCCTCCGGGCGCGACCCGCCGATGACCAGGCGCGCCCCCTTGGCCACGGCGTCGTCGACGAGTTCGCCGACCTTCACCAGCGCCTTCTCCTCGACCAGCGGGCCCACGTCGGTGCCGTCGACGGCCCCGTCGCCGACGGTCAGCGCACCGAGCCGGGCGGCGAGCTTCTCGGCGAAGGCCGCGGCCACGGAGGACTGGACGAAGATCCGGTTCGCCGCGGTGCAGGCCTCGCCCATGTTGCGCATCTTCGCGGCGAACGCCCCCTCGACGGCGCGGTCCAGGTCGGCGTCCTCGAAGACGATCAGCGGGGCGTTGCCGCCGAGCTCCATGGACGAGCGCATGACGTGCTGCGCGGCCTGCTCGAGCAGCCGCACGCCGACGCCGGTGGAGCCGGTGAAGCTGATCTTGCGGGCGATCCCGGATTCCATCCAGGGCGTCACCACGGAGGAGGCGCTCTTGGTGCACACGACGTTCAGCACGCCGGCCGGCAGTCCGGCCTCGATGAGGATGTCCACCAGGGCCAGCGAGGACAGCGGGGTCAGGTTGGCGGGCTTGAAGACCATCGTGCAGCCGGCGGCGATGGCGGGGCCGATCTTGCGGGTGCCCATGGCCAGGGGGAAGTTCCACGGGGTGATCAGCACGCAGGGGCCCACCGGCTCCTTGGTGACCATGATCCGGTTCTTGCCGTCGCCGGTGACGGTCTGGTCCCCGCCGATGCGCACGGCCTCCTCGGAGAACCAGCGGAAGAACTCGGCGGCGTAGGCGACCTCGCCGCGGGCCTCGGCCAGCGGCTTGCCCATCTCGGACGTCATGACCAGGGCCAGTTCCTCCTGCCGGGCCATGATCAGGTCGTAGGCCCGGCGCAGGATCTCGCTGCGCTCCCGCGGGGCGGTGCGGGCCCAGTCCTTCTGTGCGGCGCCGGCGGCCTCGATGGCGCGCCGCGCGTCCTCGGCGTTGCCGTTGGCGACCGTGGCGATGACCTCCTCGGTCGCCGGGTTCACGACGTCGAAGCGCTCGCCGGAACTGGATTCGACCCAGGAGCCGTCGATGTACAGGCCGGTGCTGATGGCCTCGACGGCGGCGCGTGCCGCATCGGAGGTCCGCGGGGTGGAGGTCTCGGTGGTCATGGGTGCTCCTTCGGGTTGCTGGTGGACAGCTGGTGGTCGGTGTGGGTCGTGATGGCCGGACGTCTTCCGGCCAGGGGCGCCGCGGGGCCGGGGTCGAGCAGTTCGGCCAGGTGCAGGCCGCGCCGGCCGCCGTCGAGCTGTTGAACCTGCATGGTGCAGGAGAAGCCGTCGGCGAGCACCGGGGTGGTGCCGTTGCCGGCGCGCATGGCCGGGGCGAGTGCCTGTTCGGCGACCTTCATGCTGGTCTCGTAGTGGTCTGCCTCGAAGCCGAAGTTCCCGGCGACGCCGCAGCAGCCGGTGGCCTCGATGACCTCGGGGATCCCCAGCGCGGCCAGTGCCTTGCGCTGGGTGGCCGCGCCGAACACCGAGTACTCGTGGCAATGCGACTGCACGACGACGGAATCGGGCACCTCCGCTGCCGGGCTGGGGGCCCAGCCGCCGGCGGCCAGGGCGGCGACGTGCCCGGCGAAGCTGCGCACGCGGGCCGCGACCCGCTTCGCCGCCTCCGTATGGACGAGCTCGGGCAGGTCCTTGGCCAGCGCGGCGGCGCAGCTGGGTTCGACCACGACGATCGGGCGGTCGGTGCCGTCGTCCAGCGCCTCGGCGGCGTGGGCGAGCAGCTTGCGGGCCGTGCCGAGCTGTCCGGTGGAGATGTAGGTCAACCCGCAGCAGGCGTCGGCCGAACAGGTGACCGGTTCCCCGGTGCCGGCCAGCACGCGGGCCGCGGCCCCGGCGACCTCCGGGCGGAAGCCCTTGGTGAACGTGTCCACGAAGAGCACCGCACCGGTGGCCTGTGCGCCCAAGGAGGCACCGCCGTCGTGCCCGGTGGCGACGACGCGCGGCACCGCCGAGCCGGAGGCCAGGGTCCGAGGCGGTCCGACACGCTTCCGCGGGCCGCCGGCCAGCGCGGCGTCGACCTCGCGGCGCCAGGCGGCGGCCGGGGCGAAACGCGGCAGGGCGCGCTTCGTGGTCAGGCCGCCGGCTGCGGAGACGAGCTTGCCCAGCGGTGAGCCCATGACCGCGTTGACCAGCGGAGTGATCCGGCCGGTCAGCTTGAGCCAGCGGGGCAGCCAGCCGAGCGAGAAGTGCGAGAGCGGACGCATCCGCCCCTGGTAGTAGTGGGAGAAGAACTCCGATTTGTAGGTGGCCATGTCCACGCCGGTCGGGCAGTCGGTGGAGCACGCCTTGCAGGACAGGCAGAGGTCCAGCACCTCGCGGACCGCTTCGGACTTCCAGCCCTCCTCGACGGTGGCCGCGGTGCGGACCATCTCCTGCAGCGCGCGGGCGCGGCCGCGCGTGGAGTCCTTCTCGTCCCCGGTGGCCCGGTAGCTGGGGCACATCACGCCGCCGGCGTCGGAGCGGCATTTGCCGACCCCGATGCAGCCCTGCACCGCGTGGACGAACGGGTCGACGCCGTGCACGGCATCCGGCCCGGAGGCGGGGGAGAGGTCGAAGCTGGTGCGCCATTGCCGATCCGGCACCCCGTCCAGCAGCAGGTGCTCGTCGAATGCGTCCGGGCTGGTCATCACCCCGGGGTTCAGCAGCCCCGTGGGATCCCAGATCGCCCGGAAGGCCTCGAAGGCGGCGAGCATGTCGGGGGAGTACATCAGCGGCAGGAACTCCGAGCGGGCCCGGCCGTCGCCGTGCTCGCCGGAGAGCGAGCCGCCGTGGGAGACGACCAGCCGGGCCGCGTCGGCGGTGAATGCGCGGAACACGCCCCGGCCGGCGGCGCTGCGCAGGTCGTAGGTGATGCGCACGTGCATGCACCCGGCCCCGAAGTGCCCGTACATCACGCCCTGCAGTCCATGCTCGGCGAGCAGGTCGCGGAAGTCGGCAAGGTAGTCGGCCAGGCGTTCGGGGGCGACGGCGGAGTCCTCCCAGCCGGGCCAGGATTCCCCGCCGGTGTGCAGGCGGGAGGACAGGCCGGCGCCGTCCTCGCGCACCCGCCACAACGAGGCGCGCTCGGTCGCGTCGGGGACGACCCGCCCATCGACCATCCGGCCGATGGAGCGCAGCCGCTGCAGCAGCTCGTCGGCCTGGGCCTGGACATCGTGGGGGTTGGCCCCGTCGAGGTCGATGTACAGCCAGGCCTTGCCGTCGGGCAGGCCGGTGACGGAGTCCTCGCCGCGGCGGGCCCTCATCGTCGCCACGATGGCGTCGTCGATGCCCTCCACGGCCGCGGGGGAGAACCCCAGGATGACCTCGATGTC
Organism: Micrococcaceae bacterium RIT 802; assembly: GCA_016892645.1. GTDB lineage: Bacteria > Actinomycetota > Actinomycetes > Actinomycetales > Micrococcaceae > Arthrobacter_H. The sequence goes on along the minus strand of JAFEMX010000015.1, from coordinate 13,578 downwards.
CCGGGCGGCCTCGACGACGTCCGGATAGCCGACGCAGAGCAGCAACGCGCTCGCCGGCTTGTGCACCAGTGCCATGCGGGCACGCACGACGACGGCGCAGGTCCCCTCGGACCCGACCAGGGCCCGGGCGATGTTGAAGCCCTTCTCGGGCAGCAGGTGCTCCAGATGGTAGCCGGAGACCTGGCGCTGGATCCGGCCCAGGTCCGTGCGGAACCCGGCCAGGTTGTCGTTCACCAGGGTCTCCATGGCCGTGGTGAGCTCCGCGGCCCGGCGCACCGCCCCGGCGTCGTGCCCATCGGTGGCGCGGATGCCCGCGGCGGTGGCCGTCAGGGCGGTCCCGTCGGAGGTGATGAGGTCGAATTCGATGACGTGGTCGCTGGTGCGGCCGTAGCGAACCGAGTGGTTGCCGCAGGCGTCGTTGCCGATGGCCCCGCCGACGGTGGCACGGGTCTTCGAAGAGGGGTCGGGGGCGAAGGTCAGCCGGCCGGCGGTGCGGGCCTCGATCTCGCGGGAGAGCGTGGCCAGCACCATGCCGGGTTCGACGTCGACCCAGAGTGCCTCCTCGTCGAGGGAGTGGATGCCGTTGAGGTGGCGGGAGAAGTCGAGCACCACACCGGGGCCGACCGCGTTGCCGGCCATCGAGGTGCCGCCGCCGCGTCCGGTCACCGGGGTGCCGGTGGCGTGGCAGGCACGCAGGGTGGCCGCCACGTCCGCCGCGCTGCGCGGGAACACCACGCCGAGCGGTCGGACCCGGTAGTTGGAGGCGTCGTAGGAGTACTCCGCCCGGCGGTGCTCTGAGACATCGAACTCGATGCCCGCCGCGTCGAGGAGCCCGGCCACGGTGGGGGCGGTGGCCGGTGCTGCTGTCTGGGTCATGTGCTGCTTTCTAGGCCTTGGCGAGGGTGCGTTCGGATACGGCGGCGACGGCTGCCTCGAAGCGCTGAAGGCCGAGGGTGATCTCGTCGGCGGTGACCACGAGCGCTGGGATCAGGCGCACGACATTACCCTGCGGACCACAGGTCAGCGTCAGCAGCCCGTGGCCGGTGGTCTCCTGTTGGATCGCGGCGGCCATGGCGGCGTCGGGTTTGCGGTCCGCGGTGCTGAACTCGATGCCCTGCATGAGGCCCCAACCGCGCACGTCGCCGATGGCCGGGAAGCGGGACTGGATCTCCTTCAGGCCGGCCTGCAGCTGGTCGCCGCGCACGCGGGAGTTCTCCACGAGCCCCTCGTCGTCGACCACGGCCAGGGTGGCCACGCCGGCGGCGGCGGAGACGGCGTTGCCGCCGTAGGTCCCGCCCTGGGATCCGGGCCAGCCCTTGGACATCAGCTCGGTGGAGGCGGCGATGGCGGAGATCGGGAAGCCGGAGGCGATGCCCTTGGCGGTGATGAGGATGTCGGGCGTGGCGGTGGAGTGCTGGTGGCCCCAGAACTTTCCGGTGCGCCCGACGCCGGCCTGGACCTCGTCGATGATCAGCAGGATGTCGTGCCGTGTGGCGCGTTCGCGTAGCCCCTCGAGGAATCGCGGCGGGGTGGGCAGGTAGCCGCCGTCGCCCAGGGCCGGTTCGATGAGGAAGGCCGCGGTGTCGTTGGGGGCGGTGCGGGTGGTGAGCAGGTAGTCGAGCTCCTGCAGGGCGAAGTCGATGGCGGTGTCCTCATCCCAGCCGTAGCGGTACGCGTACGGGAAGGCGGACATGTGCACGCCGGACATCAGCGGGGAGAAGCCGGCGGAGAAGCGGGTGCCGGCGGTGGTCAGGGAGGCGGCGGCGACGGTGCGGCCGTGGAAGCCGCCCTGGAAGACCACGATGTTCGGCCGCCCGGTGGCCATGCGGGCCAGGCGGATGGAGGCCTCGACGGCCTCGGAGCCGGAGTTGGCGTAGAAGACGGAGTCCAGCCCGGCCGGCAGCTTCTCGCCGAGCTTGTCGGTCAGTTCCAGCAGCGGCTGGTGCATGACCGTGGTGTTCTGCGCGTGGATGATCTTGCCGCACTGTTCCTGCGCGGCGGCGACGACGCGCGGGTGGCAGTGGCCGGTGCTGGTCACCCCGATGCCGGTGGTGAAATCCAGGTATTCGGCTCCGTCGGTGCCGTAGATCCAGGATCCGAGGGCGTGGTCGACCACCACGGGGGTCGCTTGCTTCAACAGGGGGCTCAAAGTCGTCATGTGTTCATCGTCGTGGGCCGGTCGGTAGATTGTCAACAATCTTTTTGCCCGGTAGCGTTGATGACGTGAAACACACCGAAACGAACCGCCCGCGACTGGCCCTGCTCACCGCACCCGGCGTGCCTGAGCCCCACAACCTCGCCGCCATCCGCGAGCGCGCCGACGTCGTCATGGCGCATGCCGACACCCTCGCCGACGCGTTGCGGGGCGCCGATGCGGTCCTGCTGTGGGACTTCTTCTCCTCGGCGCTCCGCGATGCCTGGCATGCGGCCGACTCGCTGCAGTGGGTGCACGTGGCCGCCGCCGGCGTGGATGCGATGCTCTTCGACGGGTTGCGCGAGTCACCGGTGGCGCTCACCAACGCGCATGGGACGTTCTCCCAGCCCATCGCCGAGTTCGTGCTGGCTTCCGTGCTCGCCCACGACAAGCAGCTGCACCGCAGCGAATCGCTGCAACGCCAGCGGACCTGGCAGCACCGCGAGCTGACCCGCACCGGTGGCTCGCGCGCGATCGTGGTCGGCACCGGCGGCATCGGCCGGGCCACCGCCCGGCTGCTGCGGGCCGTCGGCATGCAGGTCCAGGGCGCCGGACGCACGCCACGGGAGGCGGACCCCGATTTCGGGACCGTCTTCGCCAGCGACGAGCTCGCCGCCCGGGTGGGAGACGCCGACCATGTGGTGCTGGCCGCGCCGCTGACCGAGGCCACCCGCGGGATCCTGGACGCCGGGGTGCTGGCGGCCATGAAGCCCAGCGCCCACCTGGTCAACATCGGCCGCGGTTCCCTCGTCGACGAACCGGCGCTCATCGACGCGCTCCGAGACGGGCAGATCGCCGCCGCCTCGCTCGACGTCGTCGCCGTCGAACCGATGCCCGCCGACCACCCGTTCTGGGAGATGGAGAACGTACACGTCTCGGCCCACATGAGCGGGGACGTCCACGGCTGGCGGGACGAGCTGGCCGACCAGTTCTTGGCCAACCTCGACGCCTACATCGCCGGCGAACCGCTGCACAACGTCGTGGACAAGGACCGCGGCTACGTCAGCTCCACCGCGTCGTCGTCCTAACCGGGGACACCAAACCGCGCCGTCAGGCGTCCGGATCGTCCATGATCTCCCGGACCTCCTGCGCGCAGCGGCAGGCGGCGGCGATCTTTGCTGCCCATTCCAACGCCTGTGCGCGGGTATCCACCTCCAGGATCGAGAATCCGCCGAGGTGCCGGGTGATTTGGGTTTCGGTCACCGACCCGTCGGTTCCCACGATGCCGACATCGTGGCTGTCCACACCGCCGCCGAAAATCCAGACGCCGGCCTGCTGGGCCTCCCGGACCACGGCATGCGAGGCCGCGGCGACGGCGGGCAGGTCCTCCATCGGGAACCGCATGTCCCCGTCGTTGAATGAAATCAGGTACCGCGTCATGGCATTTCCTCCCTGGTCCGGTCGCGCAGGCCGCTCCGGATTGCGAGGAGTCTAACCCCTGCGGCCGTCATGACACAGGGACAGCGAAGGGCCCCATTCGGCAGCTGCCGGACGGGGCCCCACGGGACAAGCAGTTCCTAGCGGCCGGTGCCGCCGTGGACCTGGGCCTCGGTGTCCCCGTCGAGCTCGAACGCCCCGTGGACCGCGCGCACCGCGGTGTCCAGCAGGTCCGCGTCGGTGACGATGGAGATGCGGATCTCCGAGGTGGAGATCATGTCGACGTTCACCCCGGCCTGGTGCAGTGCCTCGAAGAACCGGAAGGAGACGCCCGGGTTCGAGCGCATGCCGGCGCCGATGAGCGAGAGCTTGCCGACCTTGTCGTTGTAGGAGATCTTCTCGAAGCCGATCTCCGCCTGGGCTGCCTCGAGGGCGGCGATCGCGTCCTTGCCCTCGATGATCGGCAGGGTGAAGGAGATGTCCGTCTTGCCGGTCTCGGCCTTGGAGATGTTCTGCACGATCATGTCGATGTTCACGTTGGCGCCGGCGATGACGCCGAAGATCTGCGCGGCGGAGCCCGGGACGTCGGGAACGCCGATGACGGTGACCTTGGCCTCGGAACGGTCGTGGGCAACGCCGGAGATGATGGGCTGTTCCATGGGTTCTCCCTCTTGGATCTTGATGTTGTCGTCGGGGCTGGGCAGCACCCAGGTCCCCTCGTGGTCGGTGAAGGACGAGCGCACATGCAGCGGGACGCCGAACCGGCGGGCGTACTCGACGCAGCGCAGGTGCAGGATCTTGGCGCCCGAGGCGGCCATTTCCAGCATCTCCTCGCTGGAGATGGTGTCGATCTTCTGGGCCGTGTGCACGATCCGCGGGTCGGCGGTGTAGATGCCGTCGACGTCCGTGTAGATCTCGCACACGTCGGCGTTGAGGGCGGCGGCGAGCGCGACGGCGGTCGTGTCGGAGCCGCCGCGGCCCATCGTGGTGATGTTGTTCGATTCCCGGCTCATGCCCTGGAACCCGGCGACGATCGAGATGTAGCCGCGGTCGATCGCCTGGCGCACCCGGTGGGGGGATACGTCGATGATGCGGGCCTTGCCGTGCACCGCGTCGGTGATCATGCCGGCCTGCGAGCCGGTGAAGGAGACGGCCTGGCCGCCGTTGGAATCGATGGCCATGGCCAGCAGGGCCATGGAAATGCGTTCGCCCGCGGACAACAACATGTCCATTTCGCGGGCTGGGGGCGCGTCGGTGAGCTGCCCCGCGAGATCGAGCAGCTCATCGGTGGTGTCGCCCATGGCCGAAACCACGGCGACGACGTCGTTCCCGGCCGCCTTGGTGGCGAGGATCCGGGCCGCGACGCGTTTGATGCCTTCGGCATCAGAGACCGACGAACCGCCGAACTTCTGGACAATCAGGCTCATGCGTTTTGCACACTCCACTGGGTTGAGGACAGGACGGCCCACCGCCAACCCGGCTGGGCACATGCTTAACCAGTGTAACGAGGCCGCGGCGCGGTGCCCCGGTCGCGTGACTGGCAACAGTCATAATGCGCCCCCCTGTATCGTCCCCGGGGATGATTCGCGCGGTCGCCGCGCTGCATAGGATGGGCGCTACCAACCCTGCGCACAAGCCGCCGGGGCGCTGACGGTGGGGAGACGATGGGCATCCAGACAACACGGTACGACGGCGGAGGACCGGCATTTGCGCACCCGGAACCTCTCGGGGTGGTCGCCACCGGGCTGGTCCGGTCCTTCGGCACGGTACACGCGGTGGAGGCCATCGACTTCACGGCCCGGCCCGGCGAGGTCACGGCGCTGATCGGACCCAACGGATCGGGCAAGACGACGTTGCTGTTGATGCTCGCCTCGCTGCTCGCCCCCGATGCCGGCAGCATCAGGATCTGCGGCATCGACCCGGTCGCCGATCCCCGTGGGGTCAGGGCGCAGCTGGGCTGGATGCCGGACACCCTCGGCGTCTGGGAGGAGCTGACCGTCCACGAGATCCTGGCGATGATGGGCCGGCTGTACGGCGCGTCGAAGGCCTCGGCCGCCGCCCGCGCCGACGAGCTGCTGGGGATCGTGAAGCTCGCGGAGTTCGCCTCGCGCCCGGCCCGGGTGCTCTCCCGCGGACAACAGCAACGCCTCTCCCTGGCCCGGGCGCTGGTCCACGACCCACAGGTTCTGCTGCTCGACGAGCCCGCCTCCGGCCTGGACCCCGGAGCGCGGATCGACTTGCGCAACCTGCTGCGCGACCTCGCCGACCGCGGGCGGACCGTGGTCGTCAGCTCCCATGTGCTGGTCGAACTCGACGAGATGGCCGACCGGGCGGTGTTCATTGCCGCCGGCCGCAGCGTCAGCGAGCTGACCGTCGACGACGCCGGCGCCCGGCAGCGTCGCTACTCCATCCAGTCGACCGACCCGGCCGCCCTGGCCGCCGAGCTCTCCGCCGCCGGCGTGCAGGCATCCGTGGCCGATGGACAACGCCGGAAGCCGACGGTGGTGCGCCTGGAATCGGAGACCGCGGCGGCCGAGCTGCTGCGCCGTCTGGTGCTGGCCGGAGTCCCGGTGACCGCCTTCGGCCCCAGCGCCGGCGCGCTGGAGGAATCGTATGTGAGCAGCGTCGGACCGGCGGCCACGGACCAGGCAGGTGGGACGCGATGAGCGCGACGATGGTCCAACGCAAGCCCGGTCTGGGGTTCCTTGCCGGCGTCGGCACCGTCTTCCGGATGGAGACGCGGCAGCGCCTGCGGACCCGCGGCTGGTACATCCTGCTGGTCGTCTGGTTCGTGGTCATCGGCCTGGTCGCCGCCTTGGCCGCCTACGCCACCGGGGCCTGGGCACCTGACGACGGCGCGGGATACGTCGCCGGTTCGGGCATCGGGCAGGTCATGTTCGAGCTGGTGATCGCGTTCGTGTTGTTCTTCGGGCTCCTCGTCGCCCCGGCACTGTCGGCCAATACGGTCAGTGGCGACCGGTCCGCCGGGACGTTGGCCGTCCTGCAGAACACGTTGCTGACGCCCGGCCAGATCCTGGCCGGCAAATGGCTGGCCGCCTGGGTTTCCTCGTTGGCATTCCTGGTCGTTTCCCTGCCGATGGTGGTCTGGGCGATGACGTACGGCGACGTGTACCTCCCGGCCGTTCCCGTCTTCCTGCTGATGACCGCCGTCGAATTCGGCATCGTCTGCGCCATCGGTGTCGGGGTCTCCGCCCGGGCCGGGCGGACGCTCTTCGCCGTCGTATCCACCTATCTGCTGGTCGCCCTGCTCGCCTTGGGGACCGCCATCGCCTACGGATTGAGCTTCCAGCTGGTCGAGGAACAGGTCACGGTCTCCGCGCAGATCTGGCCGGACGACCCCTGGTCGAAGGTCCAATACAACGACGCCGGCGAGGCGGTCGATGGGCAGGGCGAGGTCATCAAGGACCAGGATGCGTACTTCACCCAGATCCAGGAGGAAGCAGACTCCTACACCATCGACCCCAACGCCTACGTCTGCGGGCCGGACACCTACCAGGCCAGCATCTTCCACACCGAGCGGATCACCTGGCTGCTGGCGGCGAACCCCTTCGTGGTCATTGCCGATGCGGTACCGACCCGGGCCTCCAGCGGGCCGCCGACGGGATCCGGCATCATGAACGCCCTGAGCCAGGGTGTTCGCGGATCGCAGGCCGGCCTGCCCGGGCAGGCACCCTGCCAGGACGGCAAGAAGCAAGACGTGGCGGTGTCGGCTGATGCCGGCACTGACGGCGCACCGCTGTGGCCGTTGGGTTTGCTCGTGCAGCTCTGCCTGGCGGCGCTGTTGCTGCTGTTGGGCCGGCGGCGGCTGCGGACCCCCGTACGGAGGCTTCCGCGGGGGACCCGGATCGCCTGAACGCCGGGGTGTCCGCGCGGTGAAGACGCGTGGGCCGCCACCTCCCCCCGGGGGACGGCCCACGCGCGTCTAATGGGTGCCGATCGTCCCGTCGGCGTCGCCGAGCACGGCGTGCAGGAAGTCCTTGGTGCGCTGGTGTTTGGGGCTGCTGAACATGACGTCGGGCGCCGCTTCCTCGACGATCTTGCCGCCGTCGAACATCAGCACGCGGTTGGAGACATCACGGGCGAACTGCATCTCGTGGGTGACGATGAGCATCGTGATGTCGGTGGTGTCGGCGATGTTGCGCAGGATGGCCAGGACGTCCCCGACGATTTCCGGATCCAGCGCGCTGGTGACCTCATCGAGCAGCAGGATCTCGGGGTCCATGGCCAGTGCGCGGGCGATGGCCACGCGCTGCTGCTGGCCGCCGGAGAGCGACGTGGGGTGGGCGTCCGCCTTGTCGGAGAGGCCCACCTTGTCCAGCAAGAGGCGTGCCTTCTCGCCGGCCTCGGCCTTCGACTGCCCGAGCACGTGCACCGGCGCCTCGATGATGTTTTCCAGCACCGTCATGTTCGGGAACAGGTTGAACTGCTGGAAGACCATGCCGATCCGCTGACGGATGCGCTTCTGGTCCTTCTTGCTGCGCTCGACCCGCTTGCCGCCACGCTCCTCGTGGGTCAAGGGTTCGCCGCCGACGAAGATGTACCCGTCCGTGGCCTCCTCCAGCGTCATGACCAGGCGCAGGATGGTCGTCTTGCCCGAACCGGAGGGGCCGATGAGGGTCACACGGTCGCCCTGTTGGACGCTGAAGTTCAGGTCATGGAGCACCACGTTGTCCCCAAAGGCCTTTTCGACATCGCGGAACTCGATCACGGGTGCGGTTGAGCCGTTCCTTCCCGTGGCCGGGACGGCTGTTGACTCAGGTGTTGTAGGCAAGGCGCTTTTCCAATCTGCCAATGAGAAGTGAAGTCGGGTAGCTGGCCAGCAGGAAGATGATGCCCACCAGGGTCAGCGGTTCGATGTACCGGTAGGTATTGCCGCCGTAGATCAGGCCCGCGTTGACGAGTTCGACGACGCCGATGACGAGCAGGAACGGGGTGTCCTTGAACATCGAGATCGCGTAGTTGCCCAGTGCCGGGATGGTGGCCCGCAGAGCCTGCGGGATGATGACGGCCATCCAGGTGCGCCGCATCGACATCGACAAGGCGGTCGTGGCCTCCCACTGCCCGCGGGGGACTGCATCGATACCTGCCCGGTACACCTCGGACATGTAGGTGGAGTAGTGGATCCCGAAGACGATGACACCGACGGTAATGGCATCCAGCGACAGGAAGGCATAGTAGGCGAACAGCAGCTGGATGATGATCGGGGTCATGCGGATGATGTTCGCGATCCACTTGACGGCCGCGGCTATCGGTCGTGGTGCCAGACGCATGGCCATGGCGATCACCAGGCCCAGAATCGCCGCGATGACGGTACCGAGCGCGGTCACCAGCAGGGTCACCTTGAGGAATTGCGTCAACAGCGTCGGCAGGACGTCTGCTGCCGTGCTCCAGTCCCAGTCGAGGCCTGCGGGGATCCCCATCATTGGATACCTCCTGCTCGGGTGGTCGGGGCGGGTGCCGGCGACAGGATCCTTCGGAGCGACGTCCCCTGGCCGAGCTTGTGTTTGGCCTGGCGCTCCAAGAGGTTCATCGCGAGCGTGAGGAGTAGGGCGAAGAGGAAGTAGCCGAGCATGCCCACGATGCCGTAGGTGAAGAGTGTCCCGGAGACGCGCTTGACCTGGTCGAGTTGGAAGGTGAAGTCGGCGAGCGTGATGTACCCGACGATGGCCGTGCCTTTCATCAGGTGGATCAGCAGGCTGGACAGCGAGGGGATCATCAGGGCCCAAGCTTGCGGGAAGATGATCCGGCGCATGCGTTGGACGGGCCCCAAGCTCAGGGCGGTGGTGGCTTCCCACTGGCCGCTCGGCACCGACTGGATCGATCCACGAACGACTTCGGCGGCATAGGCGCCGTAGTTCAGGCCCAGGGCCAGGACGCCGGCCACCAGGGGGTGGAGATCGATGCCGAGCAACGGCAGGACGAAGAAGAACCAGAAGATCTGCACGACCAGTGACGTGCCACGGAAGAACTCAATGATGACGCGGGCAGGGATGCGCCACACCTTGGTGGGGCTGGCTGCCGCGAGGCCGAGGATGACGGCGAGGATGAATGCTGCGATGGCACCAAGGATGGTCAGTTCAACGGTGACCCGGAGGCCCTCGAGCAAGCGCGGCATGGCCTCGCCGACGGCGGCAAATTTATCGTCCACGGAGGATGGATTCCTTCTGGTGCAGGAGGGAGAGGGGCAGCTTCGGTGCGGCCGACGTCAGGGGCCGGCCGCACCGGCGGCGGGGCTACTTCTCGCCGGGTGCGCCCTTGCAGAGCTCGGCGGTCGTCATGTCCTTCGGCGGGAGGTTCTCCGCCGTGAACCCGAATTCACCGACGACGTCCAGGTAGGACTTCTCGGATTCGGTGACCTTGGCCAGGCCCTCGTTGTAGGCCTCGCGGAGTTCGTCGTCGCCCTTCGCGAAGACCGTCGAACCTGCACCGAGCTGCTTGACGCCGTCGATCTCCTGGACGAATCCGTCGCCCACCGAGACGTTGGCGTCAGGGTTGTCCTTGGCCATCGTCGTGAGCGATATCGCCGTCATGGCGAACGCATCGGCGCGGCCGTTGTCCACGGTGTCCATGCCCGTCTGCGCGTCCGGGACGGACTGGACCTTCAGGCCCAGGGACTTCGCATAGCCGGCCTCGATGCCGCCGGCCAGCACGGCGAGTTTGATATCCTCGCCGCCATCCTCCTTTGCCTTGACCGAGTCGAGGTCGGTGAGGCCCTTGGGGTTGCCCTTCTGGGTCATGAGGGCCGTGGTGTACATGATCTCCGGATCGGCGAAGTCTGCCTCGGCACAGCGATCGGGCAGGATCGACATGCCGGCGCTTACCGCGTCGAACCGCCCGGCCTTCAGGCCCGGGATCAACGAGTTCCAGTCGACGAGCTTGGTCTCGACGTTGTCGATGCCCATGCCGCCGAAGATCTTCTTCGCCAGTGCGATGGTGGCGCCGGTGGCCTCGCCCTTCTCCTCGTAGGAGTACGGGACCTCGCCGGCAATCGCCACGGTGATGGTGCCCTTGTCCTTGAGCGCCTGCAGGTGGCCCTCGCCAACCTGCGCCGAGCCGGAGCCGCCCCCGGCGTCACTTTCGGTGGTCGTGGTGCCGCCGCAACCGCTGAGAGCGAGCGAGAGCGAGGCGAGGACGGCGCCGGATGCCAGCAGTGAACGTCGGCGGAAAGTGCGGATCATGATGTACCCCTTTTCAGGTGACGGGTTCCGGACCGGCCGAGCCTCCCCCAGGGCGGCGCGGCCAGCGTCGGGTAAACCCGACCGGATGGTGCAGAGTGGTGTAAATCACGCTAGTCATGAACGGGTCAATTGACAATCCGACGTTCCGGACGTCGGATTGTCGACAACGTGATGCCCCGACGTGTTCGGTTCCCCGGTTTTACGGCGTTTATCGGAGGTCAAGACGATTCCTGGCGAACAAGATCCGCCTTCAGGGGATCGTCACGATTAAGTTACGATCGATCAGCAACGGGCTCGGCACGTCCTTTCCGACGCGGAATCCGTTTGTCACACGTCCTCAGAACGGAGCCTCCATGCCCACGGCCCAACACTCGACGGCCCCGAGCATGGCCCGCGTCCAGCGCTCTTCGACGGTCGACCTGATCACCGTCCAATTGCGCAACGCGATCTACGAGGGGCTCATCCTGCCCGGGGCCCAGCTCCATGAGGCCGTTGTCGCGCAAGAACTCGGCGTCAGCCGCGGATCGCTCCGGGAATCCGCCCAACGGCTGGTCCAGGACGGCCTCCTGGTCGCGCGCCAGGGCCAGGGCCTGCGGGTGGCCACGGTGGGCATCGACGACCTGGCGCATCTGTACGCCACACGGCTTGTCATCGAAGGAGCCGCGCTCCGCGGCCTGGCGGCGCTTCGGACCACAAGGGACCGCCGGCACAGTTTGGCCCGGGCCAGCACGCTGCTGGAACGCCTCGAGGGGCTGGGGCGGCGGACCATCCCCTCGGAAACGCCGCGGACGATCGGCAACACCGACCTGGAGTTGCACTTCGAAGTCGTGCGGGCCGCGGGCAACCTGCGCCTGTGCCGGTACATGTCCTCGCTGGTCATGGAGACCCGGTTGGCCAGCTTGGGCCATCCCGAAGGCTACATCGTGCGCACGGACGTCCATACCGTTCACCGCGAACGCCTGGACCTCGTCATCGCCGGAGACGGGGACGCGGCCGTGGCCCACCTCGAAGCCCATTTTGCCGATACCGTCGGCCGGCTGACCGGCCGACCGCCCGGGCCCGTGGCCACCGCAGTCGTCGACATCACCGAGGGCGACCAGCAATGGGGACCGATCGGTTCCTGACCTGGCGGCCGCGAGCCCAGGGGGTGACGCGCGCGTGCCGTCGTCCTACGCTGAATCCCATGCTGACACCGAAGGAAGTCCTCACCCGCTACCTGCAGAACCAACGTGATGCGCTGCTCTGGAAACTGGAGGGGCTGGACGAGTACGACCTGCGCCGTCCTCTGACCGGAACCGGGACCAACCTCCTGGGGTTGGTCAAGCACCTGGCCAGTGTGGAGTACGGCTACTTCGGTGACGTCTTCGGCCGGCCCGGACCGGAACCGATGCCGTGGACGGAGGAGGATTCGGAGGACAACGCCGACATGTTCGCCACGGCCGACCAGAGCGCCGAATGGGTCATCGGCTTCTACCGGCGGGCCTGTCGCCATGCCGACGAGACGATCGGGGCCCTCGATCTGGACGCGGAGGGATTCGTGCCCTGGTGGGGACCCGAACGCGGCCACACGAACCTGCAGCGCCTCCTGGTCCACATGATCGCCGAGACCGCCCGCCATGCCGGGCATGCGGATATCGTCAGGGAGGCCATCGACGGTGCGGCGGGGCTCTCGAACGGCAACGACAACTTGCCTCAGGGCGACGCGGGCTACTGGGGGAGCCACCGTGATCGGCTCCAGGGGATCGCCGACCAGTTCAGGAACTGACGAACCGACAGTGCCCTTCGGGAGTGTTGTCCAGGCGGGCCGGTCAGGACATGACGCGGCGGCCCTCGAAGGCCCGGCCGAGGGTGACCTCGTCGGCGTACTCCAGGTCCCCGCCCACGGGGAGCCCGGAGGCCAGCCGCGAGATCTTGATGCCGATCGTGGAGAGCATGCGCGCCAGGTAGGTGGCCGTTGCCTCGCCCTCCAGGTTCGGGTCGGTGGCGATGATGACCTCGGCGATCTTGTCGTCATGCAGGCGTCCCAACAGCTCGCGGATGTGCAGCTGGTCGGGGCCGACCCCGGCGATGGGATTGATGGAGCCGCCCAGCACGTGGTACCGGCCGCGGAAGGAGCGGGTGCGCTCGACGGCCATGACGTCCTTGGACTCCTCGACGACGCACAGCACGGTCTCGTCCCGTCGCGGGTCGCGGCAGATGTTGCAGGTCTCGTCCTCGGTGACGTTGAAGCACACCGAGCAGAATTTCACCTTGTCCTTGACCGCGCGGATGGCATCGGCCAACCGGTTCATGTCCTCACGGTCGGCCTCCAGGATGTGGAAGGCGATCCGCTGGGCGGATTTGGGCCCGATGCCGGGCAGCCGACCGAACTCGTCGATCAGCTCTTGGACTGCACCTTCGTACACGAAACCTCACACTGCAAAAGTCGGATGACGGTCCCACGGGGAACCTAGATGACCGGGGTGCCGTCGTGGTTGCGCTCCTCGATCAGGCGGCCGTTGAGCAGGCGCTCGATCGCCGATCGGCCGACCACCCCGGATTCCTCGATGGAGATGTCATCATCGCTGGGAATGTCCTCAACGTACTTCGATTCTACGTCCGCGGGCCCCCTGCGCGGTGCTGCCCCGCCGCGGGGCCCTGCACCGCCATGGGCGCCGGTGCCGTGGGACTCCTTGGCTTGCGCCTGGTTCAACAACTGCTGGTACCGGCTCATCGGCTTGCCAGGAGTCGGTTGTGGTGCCTCCACGGGAGGGGCCGCCGACGCGGACGGGGACGACGGCGGTGCGCCGGCTCCCGGGGCGGGCACGG
>JAFEMX010000014.1 GCA_016892645.1 Micrococcaceae bacterium RIT 802 | reverse complement strand
GCCGCACGGCCGGCAGGGCCGTGCGGCACCGGGTGGGTCAGGCGAGGGCGGCGTCCAGGTCGCCGGCCTCGACGCCGGCGCGTGCGCGGCGGGCGGCGGCCACGAGGTTCCGCAGCGAAGCGGTGGTCTCCGCGTAGCCGCGGGTCTTCAGCCCGCAGTCCGGGTTGATCCACAGTTGCCCGGCGTCCAGCCCCTCCAGGGCGGTGGCGATCAGCCCGGCCACCTCGTCCTCGGTCGGCACCCGCGGGGAGTGGATGTCGTACACGCCGGGGCCGATGCCGCGCGAGTAGCCGAATCCGGCCAGGTCGGCGACGACCTCGAGGCGCGAGCGGGCTGCCTCGATGCTGGTGACGTCGGCGCCCAGGCCGTCGATGGCGCTGATGACCTCCCCGAACTCCGAGTAGCACAGGTGCGTGTGGATCTGGGTGGCGTCGGCAACCCCGGAGGTGGCCAGCCGGAAGGCGGCGATGGACCACGCCAGGTAGGCGTCCTGCTCCCTCGCCCGCAGGGGCAGCAGTTCACGCAGGGCCGGCTCGTCGACCTGGATGATCGCCGTCCCGGCGGCCTCGAGGTCGGCGATCTCCTCGCGCAGGGCCAGTGCTACCTGGTTGGCGCTTTCGGCCAGCGGCTGGTCGTCGCGGACGAACGACCAGGCGAGGATGGTCACCGGCCCGGTGAGCATGCCCTTGACCGGGCGGTCGGTGAGCGACTGGGCGTGGGTGGTCCACGGGACGGTGAACGCCTCCGGCCGGGTCACGTCGCCCCAGAGGATGGACGGGCGGGTGCACCGCGAGCCATAGGACTGGACCCAGCCGTGCTCGGTGGCCGCGAATCCGTCGAGGTTCTCGGCGAAATACTGCACCATGTCGTTGCGCTCCGGTTCGCCGTGCACGACCACGTCGAGCCCGATGTCCTCCTGCAGCCGGACGACGCGGGCGATCTCCTGCTTCAGGAAGGCGTCGTACTCGGCAGGCGTGATCGCCCCGCGGCGTGCGGCGGCGCGGGCCGTGCGGACCTCGGTGGTCTGCGGGAAGGAGCCGATCGTCGTGGTCGGCAGCACCGGCAGGTCGAGCCGCGCGCGCTGGGCCGCGGCGCGGGCCTGCTGCCCGCCCCGCTCGACGTCCGCCGGGCCCAGGGACGCGGTGCGTTCGCGGACGGCGTCGATCCGCACGCCGGCACTGGTGGCGCGGGCGGCGCGGGCGGCGGTTGCCGCCTCGAGTTCGGTGCGGATGGCCCCGGCGCCCTGCCCCAGCCCGCGGGCCAGGGTGAGGACCTCGCCGATCTTCTCGTCGGCGAAGGCGAGCCAGTCGGCCAGCCCGTCGGGCAGGGAGGCCTCGGCGTCGACCCGGTGGGGGACGTGGAACAGCGAGGTGGTGGTCGCCACCGTGACCGGCCCCGCGGCCGACGCCAGGTCCTCGAGGGCGGCGAGCGAGGCGGCGAGGTCGTTGCGCCAGATGTTGCGGCCGTTGACGATGCCGGCCACGAAGCGGCTCCCGGCGGCGGTGATGCGGGCCAGTGCCTCCGGCCGCGGGGTGTCCCCGCGCAGCAGGTCGGCGTGGACCGCCTCGACGCCCAGGCCGGCCAGCAGCGCCAGGGCCTCGCCGGCGGCGTCCCGGTCCCCGGCGGTGCCGTACCCGGTGGTGACCAGCAGCGCCGGGCGCCGGCCGCCGTGGTAGGAGGCCCCGCCGTCGTCCTCCGCGAGCAGGGCACGGTAGGCCCGCTCCACGGTGCCGCCGGCTCCGGCGTGGGCCGCGCCGCGGTCGGTGACGAGGCCGGGCTCGTCGAGCTGGACCCAGTCGGCCCCGGCATCGGCGAGCGCGGCGAGGATCCCGCGGTAGGCGGCCACGACGTCGTCCAGGCGTTCCAGCGGGTCGAAGCCGGCCGGTGCCCCGTCCTCGGCCTTGGCCAGCAGCAGGTAGGTGACCGGGCCGACGAGGACCGGGCGCAGCGTGTTGCCGGAGCGCCGGTGCCGGGCGACGAGCGTGGTGAGGGCGTGGGCGAGCGGGGCGAAGGCCGTGTCCGGGCCGATTTCGGGGACGAGGTAGTGGTAGTTGGTGTCGAACCACTTGGTCATCTCCAACGGCGCCCGCTCGGCGTCGCCGCGGGCCAGGGTGAAGTAGCCGGCGGTGTCGACGGATCCGTCGGGTCCGGCGAGGTCGGCGAACCGCGTGGGCAGGGCGCCGAGGGCCGCGGTGGCGTCGAGGACCTGGTCGTAGAGGGAGAAGTCGGCGGGGATGGACGAGTCGGTGGAGTCCAGGCCGAGCGCTGCCAGGCGGTCGACGGTGGCGTCCTGCAGTGCCTCGTGCGCGGCGTGCAGCCCGGCGGCGTCCAGGCGCCCGGCCCAGTGGGCGTCGAGGGCCTTCTTCAGTTCGCGGTCGGGGCCGATGCGCGGGTAGCCGAGGACGGTGGCTGCGGGGAAGGTGGCGGTCATGGGGTGCTCCTGTCGGTGGTGGTTGCCGTGCCCCGGGCGGGGTCGACGGCGGTGTTCCGGTGGGTAGGTGATGGCGGGTAGGCGGTGGTGGTCAGGCGGGGGCGGCGGAGAGCCGCCCGTACCCGGGGGCGGGGTCGGCGAAACGGCCGGTCAGCCCGAGCCGGTCGACGACGCCCAGCGGGCCGCGGTGGTCGTTGAACGTGTAGAGGTGGATGCCGGGGGCGCCGTCGGCGATGGCGGTGTTGGCCAGGCGGACCGCGTGGTCGATGCCGATCCGCCGGCGTGCCGCCTCGTCGCCGGCGTCCTCCAGCCGGTGGGCCAGCCCGGCGTCCGGGGCGATGCCGGCCAGTTCGCTCAGCCGGACCAGCCGGCGGACCGAGTCGAAGGCGATGAGGCCGGGGACGATGGGGATCGTGACGCCGGCGGCCCGGGCCGCCTGGAGCAGGTGGCCGTAGTCGCCCTCGCCGAAGTAGACCTGGGTGATCGCGAAGTCCGCCCCGGACCGCTCCTTGGCCAGCAGCACCTCCACGTCGTGCTCGAACGAGGGGGACTCGGGGTGGCGTTGCGGATAGGCCGCCACCCCGACGGCGAGCCGCCCCCCGCACAGGGCGGCGGAGTGCCGGGACTCCACGTCGCGGATCAGCTCGATGAGGTGCCGGGCGAAGGGCAGATCGCCCCGGGAGGTGGCCCGGTCGGTCGGCAGGTCCCCGCGCAGGGCCAGCACCCCGCGCACGCCGAGGGCGATCAGCCGTTCGACCAGCAGTGCCAGGGACCCGCGGGTCTCGCCTACGCAGGTCAGGTGGGCCAGCGGCCGCAAACGGGTGGCGGCAGCCAGGTGGCCCACCAGGTCCAGGGTGGCCTCACGCCGCTCTGGTGTCCCGTTGTAGGTCACGGCCACGTAGTCGGGACGGGCATCGGCCAGGGCGCCGACCGTCTCCAGCACTCCGGGGACGGCCCGCTGGTCGCGGGGCGGGTACAGCTCGAACGACAGGGCCGGTGGCGCCGTGCCATTGACGTGTTCACTCATGGTTCTCCTCGCAAGGTCGGTGCGAGGGAGCGCACCGGCACGTGCCGGAGCCAGCGGGACCCCGGGCCACGACGGTCGTCGCCCGGTGGATCGCTGATGCGTCTCCATCGCTTCTGGCGGTAGCACCGTTCGCCGTCCCCCCGGTGGCTCCGGGTGGGTGGCGATGGTTGCTGCGGCGTCGTCGATCCAGATCTCTCGGCCGCTCTTGATGGGTGGTTCCACCATCTAAGACAGGCCGTCGGCCGTCCCGCAAGGACCACCTGCCGGGCCGCGTCATGAACGCGAATATGACCGGATGTTGCCCGGGATCCGGGGCCCTGGCCGTCATGAGCGGGGGTCCGGGCGTCATGTGACGGACGCATGACGGCCGCCTCCCGCAGCGGCTGGCCATCCGGTCGCGGACGCCGTACCCTCCCGGGCCAGCCAGCGCGCCGCGACGATTTCCGGCCGGGAAACCGGTGCGCCCGGCCACCGGTGCGCATAAGGTGAGCCCATGGCGAAGAACACACCGGAACAGCACGTCGAGAAGATCAGCAGCGGTTACACCTTCGAAGGCGGGGCGATCACCCTGGGCGCGGCCCTGGTCGACGGCCAGGTCCATCCCGAGGCGCAGGTCAGGCTGCCGCTGAAGATGATGAACCGCCATGGGCTGGTCGCCGGGGCGACCGGCACCGGCAAGACCATCACCTTGCAGGTCATGGCCGAACAGCTCTCCAACGCCGGGGTCCCGGTGTTCCTGGCGGACGTGAAGGGCGACCTGACCGGGCTCTCCACCCCGGGCACGGGCAGCGGGAAGCTGCTCGAGCGCACCCGGAGCGTGGGCATGGAGTGGGAGGCGGCGTCCTTCCCGGTCGACTACTACAGCCTGGGCGGCAGCGGCGAGGGCATCCCGATCCGCGCCACGGTCTCCTCGTTCGGGCCCGTGCTGCTGGCGCGCATCATGGAGCTGAACGAGACGCAGGAGTCCAGCCTGCTGCTCGTCTTCCACTACGCGGACCAGCAGGACCTGGAGCTCTACGACCTGAAGGACCTCCGGGCCGTCATCCAGCATCTGACCTCCGACGAGGGCAAGGCAGACCTGGCCGAGCTCGGCGGGCTGTCCTCGGCCACCGCGGGCGTGCTGCTGCGCGAACTCGTCGCCCTCGAGGCGAAGGGCATGGAGAAGTTCTTCGGCGAACCGGAGTTCGACACCACGGAACTGCTCAGGATCGCCGACGACGGCCGTGGCGTGCTCTCCTGCCTCGAACTGCCCTCGCTGCTGCAGCAGCCGCTGGTCTTCTCCACGTTCCTCATCTGGCTGCTGGCCGACCTCTTCGAGGAACTGCCGGAAGTCGGCGACGCCGACAAGCCGAAGCTGGTCTTCTTCCTCGACGAGGCCCACCTGCTCTTCGATGACGCCTCCAAGGCGTTCATGGATTCGATCACCAACACGGTGCGCCTGATCCGCTCCAAGGGCGTGGGGGTCTTCTTCATCACGCAGACCCCCAAGGACGTCCCCGGGGAGATCCTCGGCCAGCTGGCCAACCGCGTCCAGCATGCCCTGCGCGCGTTCACCCCCGACGATGCCAAGGCGCTGAAGGCCACGGTCTCCACGTTCCCGACCAGCGACTACGACCTCAACGAGGCGCTGACCCAGGCCGGGACCGGCGAGGCGGTCGTCGTCGTCATGAACGAGAAGGGCGCACCCACCCCGGTCGCCTGGACCCGGATGTGGAGCCCCACCTCGACCATGGGTGCCTCCCCCGCCGGCACCGTCCGGCAGGTCGCCGCCGCCTCGCCGCTGATGCAGCAGTACGGCACCGCGGTGGACCGTGAATCCGCCTTCGAGGTCCTCGCCGCCCGCACCGCAGGGCACGACGCCGCTGCCTCCCCGGGTGCGGAGGGAACCTCTCCGGACGCAGAGCCGGCCCGGGCACCCGAGGAGCGCCACCCCTCCAAGAGCCGGCCACCGGCCCAGCAGGACAACCCCGTCATGGACTTCGCGCTGCAGGCCGCCGGGATCCTGGGCAAGGAATTCATGCGCGGCATGTTCGGCACCCGCCGTCGCCGTCGCCGCTAGGCCGATCACCGCCGTCGTCCCCGTTTCACGGGGGCGACGGCATTCCCGGTAACGTGTAACAGGTGAAAAACGCTTCCTCGCCCATCCGGGTCCTGGCCCTGTGGCTGGCCGTGCTGATGGTCCTTGCCATCGCCGCAGTCGTGACCATCACGCTGGTGAACCAGAAGGTCTTCGGGCCCGAACGGCAGGTCAGCATGTACTTCGGGATGCTGCAGGACGGAGAGGGCGAACAGGCCCTGGGCCTGCTGGACCCCGCGGAGCCGAAGGGCAACGCCCTGCTGCTCGACGGCGAGGCGCTGCAGGCCGCGGTCAAGCCGATCGAGGACTTCACGGTGCAGGACGCCCGGGAGGTCACCGACGGCAAGGTCGAGGTCACCACCACGTACCAGGTCGACGGGAAGGACCACGAAACCGTGTTCCACCTGACCCGCACGGGCAGGGACTGGCTGTTCTTCGACCGCTGGGCGTTTGCCGCCACCGACCTGCCGGAGATCACCGTCACCGCGGACACGACCAACGAGGTGCAGGTCAACGGCGAAACGGCGCCGCTGGCGAAGGGCGCCGCGAAGCTGCCCGTCTTCCTCCCCGCGGTGGTCGAGTCCAGCTACCGGGACAAGTACTTCCAGGGCACCAAACGCCGGGTCGTCGTCGACTCCGCGTCCGCGGCGGGAAGCGACGGGCTCCAGCTGACGACCAAACCCACCAGCAAGCTGGTCAAGGACGTCGAGGCACAGCTGCACCGGTACCTGGACGGCTGCGCGGAGCAGCAGGTCCTCAAACCCGCAGGCTGTCCCCTGAGCTACGACACCGAGGCCCGCGTCTCCTCGGACTCGATCCACTGGAAGATCACGCGGTACCCGGAGGTCGAGATCGGCCCCTACGACGGCGGTTGGGTGCTGCGTCCGCTGGAAGTCGGCACCTCCCTGAACCTGGTGGAGCAGAACCTGATGACCGGCGTCAAGACCGAGAACACCGTCGAGCACGACTTCGGCTTCACCGCCAAGCTGGAGCTCTCCGGCGACTCGGTGACCGTGACACCGGTCGTCGGGTACTGATCCGGGCTATTCCGTGGACCGGCTGGATGCCGGACGGCCCGGCCGGGCGTCCCCGCCCCGGGGTCCCTGGTCCTCGGCCTCCGGTTTGGCGACGGCGGGCTGGCCATCCCCGGAGGGCTGGCCGTCGCCGGTGGCGAACACCGGCTGGTTGAGCCGGCCCCGGCGGACGAACTGCAACGCCCAGAGCCCGGCCGCCAGGGCGATGATGCCGCCGGCGGCGATCGACCAGCGGGCACCGAACTCGGTGCCGAGCCAACCGACCAGCGGCGCGCCGATGGGGGTCCCGCCCTGGATCACCATCATGTAGATCGCCAGCACGCGTCCGCGGAACCGCGGCTCGACGGAGAGCTGGATCGAGGTGTTGCAGCTGTTCAGGAACGTCAGCGAGGCCAACCCGACCGGTATCAGGGCCAGCGCATAGAGCCAAAACGTCGGCATCACCGAGGCGCCGATGCTGAAGATCCCGAAGAGGATCGCGCCACCGATCAGGTAGCGCAGCCTGAACCGTCCGCGGCGGGCGGCCAGCAGGGCACCACCGAGGGTCCCGACCGCCATCACCGAGCCGAGCAGCCCGTACTCCCCCGCCCCCACCCCGTAGGCCTGGGTGGCCATCATGGCGTTGGTGATCTGGAAGTTCAGCCCGAACGTGCCGATCAGGGCGGCCAGGACCAGGATCATGACCAGGTCGGGACGGCCCTTGATGTAGTGCATGCCCTCGCGGATCTGGTGCTTGGCGCGCACCGCGGGCTTGGGCGTGTAGAGCAGCTCCGGCTTCATCTTCCAGATCGAGAGCAGCACGGCGGCGAAACTGGCCGCGTTGACCAGGAACGCCGGGGCGGTGCCGAGCCAGGCGATGAGGACGCCGGCGACGCCGGGGCCGGCGAGGCGGGCCAGGTTGAAGGAGGCGCTGTTCAGGGCTACGGCGTTGGGCACGTCGTCCGGCCCGACGACCTCGGAGACGAAGGCCTGGCGGGCGGGGGCGTCGAACGCGCTGGCCAGCCCCAGCACGAAGGCCAGGGTGTAGACGTGCCAGAGTTCGGCGGTATCGGTGAGCACCAGCAGGCCGAGCACCAGGGCGCAGAGCCCCATGATGGTCTGGGTGATGAGCAGCAGCTTGCGCTTGTCGTACCGGTCGGCGACCAGCCCAGCGTAGGGGCCCAGGAAGAGGATCGGCAGGAACTGCAGCCCGGTCGTGATGCCGGTGGCCGTGCCGGAATTGTCCGTCAGCACGGTGAGCACCAGCCAGTCCTGGGCCACGCGCTGCATCCAGGTGCCGATGTTGGACACCAGCGCGCCGGAGACCCACAGCCGGTAGTTCGGCACGGAGAGTGCCTTGAACATCTGGCTCATCGGGCGTTCATTTCCGTCAGCAGCTCGGCGGCCCGGCCCAGGGTGGCCCGGTCGCCCTCGTCGAGGTCGGCGACGTGGCGGGACAACCAGGCGGTGCGCTGGTTGCGGACCTGGTCCACCACGGCCCGGCCCGCATCCGTGATGGCGACCAGCACCTGGCGGCCGTCATCGGGGTGGCCGGTGCGTTCCACGTATCCGCCCTCCTCCAGTGCCTTGGCGATCCGGGTCATCGAGGGGGCCTGGACGCGTTCGCGGGCGGCCAGCTGCCCGAGGGTCCGCGGTTCATGCCACAGCGCCACCAGGACGGAATACTGTCCGGCGGTGACAGCTCCTCCGCCGACCTCCACGCGGAGCCGCCGGGAGACCCGCATGATGGCCACGCGCAGCCGCGCGGCGAGGTCGTCGTCGAATTCTTCGGTTTCCTGCGGGGGCACGGCACTCCTGGGCTCGCATCCGTGTCGGCGGCTGGCGTCGTCGCGCGCGGACAATTAGTTGCTTAGCGATGCTAACGATACTCCTGGTGCCGGGTCTCCGCCATGGCGCGGGTCACCCCGGTGGGGTGCCAGGTTGCCTCCGGCACCGGGGACGACGACGGCGGAAAGCCCCCTCGTGGGGCTTCCCGCCGTCAGGTGGGGCTCGGGCCGCTTAGTCCAGTCCGCGCAGATCCAGCGTCAGCCCGGTGTCGCCGTCGTGCTCCAGCACGACGGGGATGCCCCAGTCCTGCTGGTAGAGGTGGCAGGCGGCATGGTCCGGGATCTCCCCGCCCGGCTCGCCGTCGCAGGCGGCAGCGCGGGCGGTGATGTGCAGGACGCCGTCGGGGACCTCCGGGTTCAGTTCCAGCGTGCGTGTCAGGCCGGTCGAGGTGCCGCCACCGGAGACGAGCAGTTCCTCGGGCGAGGAGGAGATCTTCAGCTGCGTGGGGTCACCCCACCGGTCGTCGAGCTTCTGGCCCTTCGGCGCGGCGAAGCGCACGGTGATCTTGTGCCCGCCCGGGGCGACCGGCGTCTTGGGCCGCTGTGTCTGCACGGCGCCCTCGTCGACCGTGAGCGCCTCCTTCGGCAGCGGCAGGCGGACCAGGCGGTGCTGGTTGGTCTCGACGACCAGCAGCACCGGGTCCCCGTCGAGGGAGGTGTCCAGCAGGACGTCGGAGGGTTCGGCCAGGTCGCGGGCCAGGGTGGAGACGGTCCCGGTGGAGGGGTCGTACCGGCGCACGGCGCCGTTGTAGGTGTCGGCGACGGCCACCGATCCGTCGGGCAGCACGGTGACGCCGAGCGGGTGCTGCAGGCGCGCCTGCCCCGCCTCCCCGTCGCGGAAGCCGAAGTCGAACAGCCCGGTGCCGATCGCGGTGTCTACCGTGGCGACGGTCCCGGCCTCGTCCAGGCGCAGGACGCGCAGGGCGGAGGTCTCCGAATCGGCGACCCAGATGTTGCCCGCCGCGTCGTCGGCCAGCCCGGAGGACTGGGCGAACCACGACTGGCCCGGCGCCCCGTCCTGCAGGCCCTCCAGCCCGGTGCCGGCGAAGACGTCCAGGGCGCCGGTGACCGGGTCGAACGCGAAGATCTGGTGGGTGCCGGCCATCGCGACGACGACCCGGGAGGAGGCGGCGGACCACAGCACGTCCCAGGGCGAGGAGAGCGAGGTGCCCAGCGGGTCCGCTCCGAGGTCGGAGACCCAGGCGTCGGGGTCGTTGGCGGCGTCTCCGGCGGCGCGGGCCGTCTCGGCGTCGAGCAGGCGCTGGATGCCGTTGCCGGCCACGGTGGTGACGTTCCCGGTGGCAAGGTCGAGCCCCCGCAGCCGGTGGTTGACGGTGTCGGCGATGATGACGTCGTAGCCGACCACGGTGGCCACGTCCGCCGGAAGCAGGGCCAGGCCCTGGGGTTCGTTGAAGGCGGCCGTCTCGGCGGTGCCGTCGGCGTGGCCGCGCTCCCCCGAGCCGATGGTGCGGATGACGGTGGACAGGTCCCCGGCGAGCTGGACCAGGCGGTGGTGGCCCGAGTCCCCGACCAGGAAGGTTCCGTCGGCCAACGCCAGGACCTTGCCCGGGAAGCGCAGGTCTCCCTCGCGGGCCGGCGGGGCGACGTAGGGTCCGTCGCCGCGGTTCAGGGTTCCCTTGGCCTCGTGTTCGGCCACCAGCTCGTCGACCAGCGATTCCAGCCCGGCGGCATGGCCCTCGCCGGAAAGGTGGGCGGCGACGTAGCCCTCGGGGTCCACGACCACCAGGGTCGGCCACGCGCGGGCGGAGTAGGCCTGCCAGGTCTCCAGTTCCGGGTCGTCCAGGACCGGGTGGGCGATCTCATAGCGCTCCACCGCGGCGGCAAGGGCGACCGGGTCGGCCTCATGCTCGAACTTCGGGGAGTGGACGCCGACGATGACCAACAGGTCGGAGTACTTCTCCTCCAGCGGGCGCAGCTCGTCGAGCACGTGCAGGCAGTTGATGCAGCAGAAGGTCCAGAAATCCAGGATGACGATCTTGCCGCGCAGGTCCGCCAGCCCCAGCTGCTTGCCGCCGGTGTTCAGCCAATTCCGGCCGACGAGGTCGGAGGCCCGGACGCGGTAGGGCGCGCGGACGGAGTTGGCGGTGGCGGTGGACTCTGCACTCATGAAACGGCTCCCGTGGGTTGTCGGCTGACGTAAGGGTCTCAACCCCATTATGGCCGGGAATGTTCCCGCGCCGGGCTGCTGATGACGGTGTACGACGCCGGGGCGCCGGTGGCCGTGCCGGTCCCCCGCCGTCGGGGCTGGGTCAGACGAGGCCCTTCAGCGTGGCCGAGAGGATGCCGTCGGCCATGCTGGCGAATTTCGCGTCCTCGAGGCCGCTGGTGCCGATGAAGGAGACCATGGCGACGTAGCCGTCCCGTTCGCCGATGAGGACCAGCGCCTGTTGCCGCAGGTCACTGCCCTTCCCCGCCCGGCTCCACAGCAGTGCCGACTTCGCGTCCGCGGCCTTCCCCGCCGGAGCGGTGCTGCGCAGCGGGACGTCGGTTCCGGAGATGGACAGGGTCACGTCCGAGCAGACGCCGAGCATCTGCCGCACGGTGGCGTAGTGCCCGTCCACCGCCGACCGGTCGGTGATGCGGGCGACCTCGACGGATCCCGTGGCGTCCACGCCGTCGGCGGCGAAATCGGTGCGGGCGGCGTCCTTCCCGAGTCCGGCGGGTGACCAGTTCAGTTCCCGGACGGCGTTGCGGCAGGCAGCCGGTGCGACGGTGGCGCCCTGCAAGGTGTCCTGCGGGGCGGCGCGCAGCGCCTCGAGGTCCGCCGCCGTGGCAACGGCCGAGAGGGTGAAGTTGTAGGACGCGGCCCGTTCGATGCCCGCGGCGACGGCGTCCGCTGCCGGCCCCGTGGGTGCCGATGCCGACGACGGGGCGCTCGCGGAGCCCTCGTGGGGATTCGACGCCGGCGCCTCCGCTCCGCCGGATCCCGACGAGCAGCTGGTCACCGCGATGACGATGACGATGATGAGCACCACCAGCGCCAGCCACCTGGCGGCCACGAGCGCGGTCTTCTGGGCGCGGACCCCGGGGGGCGGCGTCCGGCCGGGGGGCTTAGCGGCCACCGCTATCGAGCCTCCGGTCGTCTTCCTTCAGCTGGGCGAACATGGCGTTGTAGGCCTCCAGCTCGGCCTCGTTGTCGCGGTCGGCCTTGCGGTCGCTCCGCGCGGCCTCGCGGCGGTCGGCCTTGTTCCAGGTCATCATGACGCCCAGTGCCAGCAGCAGCGTGGGCACCTCGCCGATTCCCCACATGGCCCCGGCCCCGGCCCGCTGGTCCTCCAGCGGCACGGCACCCCAGTCACGGCCCATGTTGCCGAACCAGGAAGCCTGGATCAGCGAGTTGCTGCCCATCAGCGACACCCCGTAGAAGGCGTGGAAGCTCATGGTGGCCAGCAGCAGCACCAGCCGGATCGGATAGGCCGCCCGGCGCGGCAGCGGATCCCCGTCGATCATGTTCAGCGCGAAGATGTAGCCGGTCAGCAGGAAGTGCAGGTTCATCAGCTCGTGCCCGGTGTGTTCGGCCATGGCGAAATAGAACAGGTCGGTCGCGTAGAACAGCACGATCGATCCGGCGAAGTTGATGCCGGCGAAGATCGGATGGGTGACCAGCTGGGAGAACTTCGAGTGGATGCCGGCCAGCATCCATTCGCGGGGCCCGCGCGTCCCGTCGGTGCGCGAGGGCAGTGCCTTCAGCGCCAGCGTCATGGGCGTGCCGAGCACCAGGAAGAACGGTGCCACCATCGTCAGGGCCATATGGCCGACCATGTGCATCGAGAAGAGCACGACGCCGTAGACGGCCGGCGCTCCGGAGGTGATGTAGAACAGCGCCGCGAGGCCGACGAACCAGGACACCGTGCGCAGCACCGACCAGCTGTCGCCGCGTTGGCGCAGCCTGCGGATGCCCTTGAGGTAGGCGAAGGCGAGGAAGATGATGATGGCCAGCCAGAGCCAGTCGATCCGCCAGACCGTCAGCCAGCTCGAGGGCACGAGTTCGGGCGGCAGGTCGTAGCCCGTGAGGATGCGCGCCGGCGTGGCTTCGGGGGGCAGTTCCTCGGGCACGGGCGGTGCCGTGCGCGCCAGCGCGGTCGCCACCGCCATGGTGGAAGCCATCAGGATCGTCTCCCCGGCGACGATGCGCCAGGCGGTTCCCGCGGCGGACGCCGCACCCGAGAGCAGCCGCGGGATGGCCCACCGCCGGTGCGCCAGGCCCAGCGCCCCCAGCGCCAGGGTCAGCACCGCCTTGACCATGACCAGCACCCCGTAGCCGCTGAGCAGCTGGGACCAGTGGTCCATGCGGACGTACGCGCTGATCACGCCGGAGGCGAAGACCACGAAGAAGGCCAGGGTGGCCAGCGCCGAGAACCGCTGGAGCACGACGCCGGCGAGCACCGGGCGCCCGGAGCGGAACTTCCCGGGGGCCGGCGAGCCGAGCAACGGGGCGACGCACGCCAGCACGGCGATGCCGCCGACCCAGAGGCAGATGCCGAAGAGGTGGAGCAGGATGGCGTTGGTCGCGCCCCAGTGGTCGTCGCCTCCGGCCGCATGGCCGATCAGCGAAAGCGGCAGGATGCCGAACAGGGAGAACACGGCGCTGAGTCCGACGCCGACCGGCGAGCGGACGACGAAGGCCAGGGAGCTGACGACGGCGGAGATGACGATCATCCACGACCAGGCCTGCCCCAGCGAGATGTTGAGGATGTAGTCCTTCATGGAGTCGGTGTAGGCCGCATCCGCCGAGAGGGGCAGGCCGGCGACATCGGAGAAGGTCAGGATGAGCACGGCGACCGCGGCAAGCGTCCAGACGATGGCCGCGCCGGCGGCGACGTTCATGGCGCGCGTGAAGGCCGGGTGTTCCTCCCCGCCGTCGGTTCCCCCGGAGCCCTTGCGGGCGCGATGCGGTTTGGTCGAGCGGGGAAGGACGGTGGCCGCGAAGACCAGTGCACCGATGGTGACCGCCATGGAGGTGTGGTGGATCAACGTGGCGACCGGCAGGGACCACCGGGTGAACGCCCCGGGATCGGCCAATTCGGTGCCCTGGGCCGCACCCGAGAATTCCAGGGCGACGGCCAGCACGAGCAGGCCGATCGGGATGGCCGGCAGCAGCAGGATCTGCCAGAGGCGGGTGGGCCTCCGCCCGGCAGGTGAGGGGCGGGGAGACGGCGGGGTCGAGGAAGCCGGGCCGCGACCCGGCAAGACGCTGTGACTCACTGCTTCAACCCTGCTTCCATGCCTTCCATTCTCTCACCCCGGCCGCGACGTCGACGGCCCCGGTGTCCTGGCTCACCGTCCTGCTATCGGCCCGATCCGCCCTGGCGCCGGGCCTTGGCCACGACGGTCGCGGCGGCGCCGATCACGGCCACGGCGATGATGATCCAGATGACGGCGCCGGGCAGGCCGCCGGACGAATCGTCCTGCTCGGAACCGGCAGCCGGGGCGGCGGAGGATGGGTCCGGCGATGCTTCGGTCGATGCCGCAGCGGAGGCTGCCGTCGCGGGCGAGGACATGGCCGGCGCGGACGAGGCGGCGGCACCGCCCTTCACCGTGAAGGACAGGGCCTCCTGGTTGGCGGTGGTGCCCTCGATGGGGTGGCCATCACTGGAGACCACGCGCCAGACGAGCGTGTACTGGCCGGCGGGCAGTGCCGCGCCGAAGTCCACGGTCAGGGTGTTTCCGCTGATGGAGGTCTCGGCGTCGTGCTTGGCCCCCTCGGCGTCGCTGAGGCTGACCTGGTTGCCGATCGGCTTGAGCGCGCCGCTGAAGTCGAGTTCCACGGAATCCAGCGCACTGCTGACGGTGGCACCGTCCTTCGGGGTGGACCCGATGAGCGCATCGTGGGCCGAAGCCGAGGGTGCCACGAACAGGGCCAGGGCCGCCAGGAGGGCAGCGGCCGCCGCGGCGAGGATGGATCGGCTCAGGGTGCCCGGCCCCGGGTGCGGGGCAGCCATCGTCCGCGGGCCGTGTTGGCGGGCGGTGCTGGAGGGGTTCATTGTTGTCCTTCGGTACCCCGGGGATGCCCCGGCGGGCTGCTGGCAGATGACCTAAATTCTACGCCATGTAGAACATTTGGTGGTAGCGGTTCGGCCGCAGAGCGAACAAGGGCCCGTTCCGCCAGGTGGCGGAACGGACCCTCGGATCCGCGGTCGGGGATCTACTTCTTGGAGACGGCGGCCTTCAGCTTCGAGCCGGCGGTCAGCTTCACGGAGTGGCCGGCCGGGATCTGGATGGTCTCGCCGGTCTGCGGGTTGCGGCCGGTGCGGGCTGCACGGTCGGTGCGCTCGACGGCGAGCCAGCCCGGGATCGACACCTTCTCGCCCTTGGAGACCTGCTCCACGAACGTCTCGAACACCGAATCCAGCACGGCGTTCACGGCGACCTGGGAGTTGCCGGTCTTCTCGGCGACGACTGCAACGAGTTCACTACGGTTCAAAGCCAATGTATTTCCTCCTGGACTGTTACGTGCCCGCCCGTTTCCGGCCGGGTTGCCCTGCGGTTGCGGGGACTACTGAGAAGGAAACTACCAGTCCTCACCGACAGACACGCCCAGTTTCGGGGCGTTTGGCCCGAATTTTTTGGATTTTCCCCGGAATTTGGCGGTTTTTCGCCTCCGGGAGCCGCTTTCCCCGTCCCGAACAGCCTTTCGACATATATGAGAATGGTTCTTATTAAGGTTAGGGTCTAGGCATGACTACTTCCCCACCCCAGCCCATTCCGACCGCCGGCTTCGCTGTTCCCGACCGGAAATCCCCGCGTTGTGCCCGATACCGCAGCGGCGCCGGGAGAGGGACCCTGGCCGCCGCCGGACCGCTGGCGGCCATGCTGCTGCTGGCCGGATGCGCGGCCGGCTCCCCCGCCTCCCCGGACGCCCCCACCAGCTCGAAACCGACCGCCGCTCCCACGGAAGCAGCCGCCGCATCCCCCCGACTGGCCGCCACCTACGACGGCGGCGTCATGGTCCTGGACGCCGCCACCGGCCACACGGTGCTCGACGAGCCCCTCGCCGGGTTCAACCGGCTCAATGCAGCCGGCGACGGCCGCCATGTCCTGGTGAGCACCACCGGCGGCTTCCGGGCCCTGGACGCGGGAGCCTGGTCGGTCCCGCACGGCGACCACGACCACCACTACACCGCTCCCCCGGAACTCACCGACACCACCATCCCCGCCACGGAGCCGGGCCACGTCATCCGGCACGGCGACCGGACCATCCTGTTCGACGACGGCACGGGCCGCGCGACGATCCTGGATCCCTCCCGGCTGGACGACGGAATGCCGGAGGCGACCGGGGCCCGGGCGGACGCGGCCCACCACGGCCTGGCCATCGAGCTGGACGATGGCACGCTGCTCATGACGCACGGCACCCCGGACTCCCGGACCGGCATCACGGTCTCCGGCCCCGCCGACGCCTCCGGGGCGCGTCCCGAGCTGGACCGGTCGACCGACTGCCCCGGGGTCCACGGTGCGGCCGTGGCCGCCGATGAAGCCGTCGCCTTCGGCTGCGAGGACGGCATGCTCATCTACCGCGACGGCAAGATCAGCAAGGTCAAGGCACCGACCGCGTATGGCCGGGTGGGCAACCAGGCCGGCAGCGATGCATCGGCCGTGGTGCTGGGGGACTACAAGTCCGACGCCGAGGCCGAGCTGGAACGCCCCACCCGGGTGAGCCTGACCAACACGGCCACCGGGACCATGGAACTCGTGGAGACGGGTGCCAGCTACTCGTTCCGGTCCCTGGGCCGCGGGCCGGCTGGCGAGGCACTGGTCCTGGGCACCGACGGGCGGTTGCGCATCATCGATCCGGACAGCGGGGAGATCACGGATTCGATCCGCGTCACCCGGCCCTGGACGGAACCCACGGAGTGGCAGCAACCGCGGCCGGCCCTCGCCGTCCAGGATGGCATCGCCTACGTCTCCGAACCCGGCTCCCGAAAAGTGCACCTGGTGGACGTGGAAACCGCGCAGCGCATCGCGTCCCACGACCTGCCCCACGCACCCAACGAGCTGGCAGTCATTCCTGGCTGACCTTGCGTTGCCGGTGCCCGGGGCCTTGAGCGGCACGCCGCCGCCTCGGTAGGCTGGAGTCACGATCCACGACCGAGGCGGTGGCCTTCATGGGACGAACACCCTCCCCCGACCACGATGCCGCACGGCTGGAGGCCATCCGCTACCGGGACGTCCGGGACGCCGCGCAGGCTCCGCCCCCGGTGGACGAATACGAGCAGCGCTCCGGTTCGGCGTTCCGCGCGAAGGCGGACCGCGCCGGCATCGCCGCCGAGGGGCCGTTGGAGAATCCGCCGGTCTTCCATGCCACCGACGAGGCCTGGCAGATCGCCAACCCGAGCATCGACCGGGCCATCGCGCGCGGGGACTTCGACCACCTGGCCTACGCCGGCAAGCCCCTGCCCTCGCTGTCCTCCACCGACCCCGACTGGTGGCTCAAGTCGCTCATGCAGCGCGAACGGATCAGTGGCGTCGGCCCGCCGGCCCTGCTGCTGCGCACCGAGGACGCCGCGATGGACGCGACCCTCGATGCGCTGCCCGGCGAAGCCCAGGTCCGCGAGACGATCGCCGACTTCAACGCCCGGATCCGCGAGGCCCGACGCCAGCTGCTGGGCGGCCCACCGGTCATCACCGCGCTGCGCGACCCGGACACGGAGGTCGGCCGCTGGCGTGAACGCCGCGCCGCGGCAGGCCTCTCCCCCGACCACGGATCCGCCGCTGGATCCCCACCGGCACCCATCCCGTCCGGCCGCTGGCGGCGAGCGTGGGCGTGGCTCATCTCCCCCACAAGGTAGCCGAGGTAGCCAGGTAGCCGGGAACGCACCGGCGGTTAACGCCCGAGGGCCCCTTCCGTTGCCGGAAGGGGCCCTCGGGGGACAAATCGCTGGTGTCTACCAGGACGACTTGGTGATGCCCGGAAGTTCGCCGCGGTGGGCCATGTCGCGGAAGCGGACACGGGAGATCCCGAACTTCTGCAGCGTGCCGCGCGGGCGGCCGTCGATCGAGTCGCGGTTGCGCACGCGGATCGGCGAGGCGTTGCGGGGCAGCTTCTGCAGGCCCAGGCGGGCCTCCTCGCGTGCCTCGTCGGTTGCGGTCTCGTCGACCAGGGTCTTCTTCAGCTCGGCACGCTTCGCGGCGTAGCGCTCCACGATGACCTTGCGCTGCTCGTTGCGAGCAATCTTGGACTTCTTAGCCATGTGTTTAGCGCTCCTCTCGGAATTCGACGTGCTTGCGGACCACCGGGTCGTACTTCTTCAGGACCATGCGGTCCGGGTTGTTACGACGGTTCTTGCGGGTCACGTAGGTGAACCCGGTCCCGGCAGTCGACTTCAGCTTGATGATGGGGCGTACATCCTGTGCTTTTGCCATGTTAGAGCTTCACACCCTTCGCCAGCAGGTCGCCGACAACGCGGTCGATGCCGCGGACGTCGATGGTCTTGATGCCCTTGGCCGACAGCGTCAGCGTGACATTGCGGCGCAGGGACGGAACCCAGTAGCGCTTCTTCTGGATGTTCGGGTCGAACCGACGCTTGTTGCGGCGGTGCGAGTGGGAGATGCTGTGTCCGAATCCCGGAACTGCACCTGTCACCTGGCATACAGCTGCCATGATCACTCCTCAGTAGTAGTAAATATTGGCGGTACTCGATAAAACAGATCACAGCGCGGTGTTGCTGCCTCTGAACCTGCGTTGAAGAGTCCCGCCACCAGTTGTGACACCGTGAATTACTGCGACGTGCGAAGGTAACCAGGCTGGGTGAGAACCAACCGAAGCGCCTTACTTGCGCGAAAGAAAAGAACGGTGAATACAGCGTTCCGGTTGAGCATTTTTCCCTACTCGGTCGGTCCGCGTTATTCGGTTTACGGGCAACCACGCCCCCGACGCGATCCGCTCCTGTCGGAGCACACCACAACGGGCACGTGACTTAACGCGTTACCATCCTAGAACGCCGGGGGGCCGAACACCAAACGCAGGGTACGACGCCGATGCCCCCTTCCGGGGCCGGCTCGCCGCCACACAGGTCAACGCAGGATCCAGTGCTCCGGGTCCATGCGTCCGACCAGCTTGCGGCCGATGCGGGCCAGGTCCTGCACGTCTTCCTGGTCCAACCCGTCGAAGACGATCCGGCGCACCGAGTTCACGTGTTCCGGGGCCAGGCCGATCAGCATCTCCATCCCGGCGTCACGCAGGTGGGCCACGGTGACGCGTGCGTCCACGGGGCTCTGCGTGCGTTCGACCCAGCCGCGGCCCTCGAGCTTCTTCACCACGTGGCTCAGGCGGGACAGCGAGGCGTTGGTCCGCCCGGCCAGTTCGCTCATGGGCAGCAGGTGGTCGTCGGCCTCGGAGAGCATGGCCAGCACGTTGTAGTCGAAGAGCGTGATCCGTGCCTGGCGGTGCAGCTCGCTGTCGAGCAGGCTCGGCAACTGCATCGATACGGAGATCAGTGCCAGCCAGCACTCGCGTTCCTCGGGCGAAAGCCAGCGGGTATCGGTCATGGAAACCATGATGTCACATGAAGTTTCAGGTGATTCCGGCGACAACGCCGCTGTGGGCAAGACCACCCGCACCCCCTTGCACCGACAGCGTAGCCTTGGGGGACAGCGTGTGGGCCACCGTCCCGCGGCAGGCCCCGGTGCCTGCCACCGCGCGGCCCGCGGCACGTCGAGGTCCCAGGGAGTGTCCATGGACGCCACCAGCGCACGCACGACGATCGACGAGAAGACCGCCCGGGCGGTGGCCGAGGCCGCCCGCGACACCGGCGACGCCCGCCCCAGCTTCGCCCAGGGCCTCTATCTGGGCCGCACCGACTTCGGGCTCATCCACCCGCATCCGCGTTCCTCCCCCGAGGACCAGGCACGCGGGGAGGCCTTCCTGGACAAGCTGCGTGCCGCCGTCGAGCACTTTGACGGGCGGCTGATCGAACGCGGGGCCCGCATCCCCGACGACTACATCCGCGCCATGGCCGAGGTGGGGGTCTTCGGCATGAAGATCCCCACCGAGTACGGCGGCCTCGGCCTGACGCTGGCCTACTACGGCCGGGCGTTGATGCTGCTCGGATCGATCAGCCCGAGCATCGGGGCGCTGGTCTCGGCCCACCAGTCGATCGGCGTGCCCGAGCCCGTGAAGATGTTCGGCAACGCGGAGCAGAAGCAGCGGTTCCTGCCGCGCTGTGCCGCGGGGGCGATCACCGCGTTCCTGCTCACCGAGAACGACGTCGGTTCGGACCCGGCCCGGCTGGGCACGACGGCGGAGCGCTCCGCCGACGGGAAGTCCTATGTGCTCGAGGGGGCCAAGTTGTGGACGACCAACGGGGCCGTCGCCGACCTGGTCGTGGTGATGGCACGGGTGCTGCCCCATGTCGGCCCGGATGGAACGGAGGAACGCGGCGGGATCAGCGCGTTCGTCGTCGAGGCCGACAGCGAGGGCCTGGTGGTCGAGAACCGCAACGCCTTCATGGGCCTGCGCGGCATCGAGAACGGCGTCACCCGCTTCCACCGGGTCCGCGTGCCGGCGGAGAACCTGCTGGGCCGCGAGGGCCAGGGGCTGAAGATCGCGTTGAGCACGCTGAACACCGGCCGCCTGTCCATCCCCGCGCTGTGCGCAGCCGCCGGGAAATGGAGCCTCAAGATCGCCCGCGAGTGGTCCGCCGAACGCGTCCAATGGGGCCGCCCGGTCGGCAAGCACCAGGCGGTGGCGTCCAAGATCGCGTTCATCGCCGCCACGTCGTTCGCCGTGGAGTCGGTGTTCGAGCTCTCCGCCGCCCTGGCCGATGCCGGGATGAAGGACGTGAGGATCGAGGCGGCACTGGCCAAGCTCTTCTGCAGCGAGATGGCCTGCCGGATCGCCGACGACCTGGTCCAGATCCGCGGTGGACGCGGCTACGAGACCGCCGATTCACTGGCCGCGCGCGGCGAACGAGCCGTGGCGGCCGAACAGCTGCTGCGGGACCTGCGCATCAACCGGATCTTCGAGGGGTCGACGGAGATCATGCACCTGCTCATCGCCCGGGAGGCGGTCGACGCCCACCTGAGGGCCGCCGGCGACCTGGCCCGGGCCGATGCGACCCTCGCGGAGAAGGCACGTGCGGCGGCCGGGGCCTCCGGCTTCTATGCCAAGTGGCTGCCCACGCTGGCCACGGGACCGGGCCTGGTGCCGACGTCGTACTCGGGTGCCGGCTCCCTGGGCACCCATCTGCGCTATGTCGAACGCGCCAGCCGGCGGCTGGCCCGGCATACCTTCGCCGGCATGGCCCGCTGGCAGGCGGGGTTGGAGACGCGCCAGGTGTTCCTGGGGCGGGTGGTGGACATCGGGGCCGAGCTGTTCGCGATGTCGGCCTGTGTCTCCCGGGTGGAGTTGCTGCGGGCCACCGACCCGGGGCATGCCGACGCCGCACGGGAGCTCGCCGAGGCCTTCTGCCGGCAGTCGCGCGGACGCGTTGAGCACCTCTTCGCCGACCTGTGGGACAACACGGACGACGGCGATGCCGCCGTGGCGCGCCGGGTGCTGGCCGGCGACTACGCCTGGGCGGAGGAAGGCATCGTCGACGCCTCCGAGGGCACCGGCCCGTGGATTGCCGACTGGTCAGCTGCCGATGACCGGCGCTCGGACGTGCGTCGGCCCTATGGCAGCGGCTGAGCCCCGGATGGGGACGGCTTCGACACGGAATGCAGGAGGACAGCCATCGTCACGTCGTGTCCTGCGCCGACGATTGCTCCATGTCGCCGGCGTAGCCGTGCGGCAATGTCCGGTCCCGCGCAGGGTGCACCTGTAGGGTTGACGTCCAAGTGAAATCGATCCGCGCGCAAGTCACATGATGACCGGCGCACCCCTGCCGGCCGGCCTTGCGCGGACGCCACCGCATCACCCCCAGGGACGGAGAGCAACCATGTCCACCTCGACCACCACGGACGGGCAACCGGAACTCAAGCGGACGATCGGGCCGAAGCTCCTGCTCCTGTTCATCCTCGGGGACATCCTGGGCACGGGGATCTACGCGCTGACGGGCGAAGTCGCCGGGGAGATCGGCGGGGCCGCCTGGCTTCCGTTGATGGTGGCCTTCCTGGTCGCGGCCATCTCCGCATTCTCCTACCTGGAGATGGTCACCAAGTACCCCCAGGCCGCGGGCGCGGCACTGTATGCGCACAAGGCCTTCGGGATCCACTTCGTCACCTTCCTCGTCGCCTTCGCCGTGTTGAGCTCCGGCATCACATCGGCTTCGACGGCCGCCAAGTTCCTGGGCGAGAACTTCATCGCCGGGTTCAACCTGCAGTGGGACCAGACGGCGGTCACCTGGATAGCGCTGGCCTTCATGGCGTTGCTCGCGGTGGTCAACTTCCGTGGGGTCAGCGAATCGGTCAAGCTCAACGTGGTCCTGACCCTGGTGGAGTTCAGCGGCCTGTTGATCGTGATCGTCGTCGGGTTCTGGGCCGTGTCCCGGGG
The DNA here is from genome assembly GCA_016892645.1 of Micrococcaceae bacterium RIT 802. GTDB lineage: Bacteria > Actinomycetota > Actinomycetes > Actinomycetales > Micrococcaceae > Arthrobacter_H. The sequence goes on along the minus strand of JAFEMX010000014.1, from coordinate 78,035 downwards.
AAATGCAGACTTCAGCCGGGCGATGGTCTTCGAGACGCCGGACGACAAGGGCGTGTTCCTGGCCTTGTCCGCGGCGACGTCGCTGGCGTTCTTCTCGATGGTGGGCTTCGAGGATTCGGTGAACATGGCCGAGGAAACCCGCGACCCCGTCAAGCACTTCCCCAGGGTCATGTTGACCGGTCTGGGGATCACGGCCGTCATCTACGTGCTGGTCTCGGTCATCGCCGTGGCCCTGGTGCCCGTCGGGCAGCTCTCGGCAAGCCCCACGCCGCTGCTGGACGTCGTCGCCGTCGGTGCCCCGGGGCTGCCGGTGGACGCCGTCTACCCCTTCCTGTCGATGTTCGCGGTGGCGAACACGGCGTTGATCAACATGCTGATGGCCAGCCGCCTGCTCTACGGCATGTCCCGCCAGGGTGTCCTGCCGAGGTTCCTGGGCAAGGTCCACCACCGCCGCCGCTCCCCCTGGACCTCGATCATCTTCACGACGGTCATCGCCTTTGCCCTGATCACCGTGGTCACCAACTTCATGGGCGAGGACTCGGTCAAGGCGCTGGGCGGGACCACGGCGTTGCTCCTGCTGTGCGTCTTCACCGTCGTCAACATTTCGGTGATTGTGCTCCGCCGTCGGCCGGTGGACCGCGAGCACTTCAGGGCCCCCAGGATCCTGCCGTATCTGGGCGTGCTGACCTGCCTGTTCCTGGTGGGCCCGTGGGCCCAGGACCCCATCGAATACCAGATCGCGGCCGTCATGATCGGACTGGGCGTGATCTTGTGGCTGGTGAACTGGTGGTGGGGCCGGTCCCACGGCCGAACGCCGATCCTGGACCGTCCGGAGGAGCTGGAGTCCTGAGGACCCGGGGCGCCGGCACGGATCGGATTCCCTAGACTGGTGGACGGTGGCCGGCCCCGGCACTGCACCGTTCCCGTTGAAGGAGCCCCATGGGCGGCAGCCATTCCCACGCATCCGACGTCCAGATCCTGGCCGACCCCCGTCGACGCCGCCGTGCCCATCTCCTCTTGGCGGTGCTGCTCGTCCCGGCGGCGCTGGCCGCCGTGGTCGGCACGTTCCTGCTGTGGCCCGGCCCGTCGTCCGACCGGGTCTCGCTCGGCGACCCCTACGGTGTGGCCACCGGGGTGGCGATGGAGACCGGGACGGTGGAGCGCACGGTGGAGGAGACCTGCCCGTCGTCGAAGGGCATGGCGGAAGCCGGGGGCAAGGAACTCTCCTGCCAGGTCTCCTATGTCGTCCCCCGGGGCGGAAGTGCCGCCGTGCCCGTGGAGGTCCCTCCGGAAACCGTCGCCTCACGTCCACTGCAGCCCGGTGACCAGATCCGCTATCTGGACCTGCACCAGGCGTCCAGCGCCATCGCCGCCCCCTACGTCTTCGTCGACTTCGTCAGGACCGTCCCGCTGCTGCTGCTCGCCGTCGCCTATGCGCTCGTGGTCTGCCTGGTCGCCCGGTGGAGGGGTTTCCGCGCCCTGCTGGGCCTGGTTGGCGGTTTCGCGTTCATCGGGTACTTCATGCTCCCGGCCCTGGTCGACGGCCGGCCACCGCTGCTGGTGGCACTCGTCAGCGCGACCGTGATCATGTTCGCCGCCCTCTATTTTGCCCACGGATTCTCGGCGAGGACCTCGACGGCCCTGCTCGGCACCCTTTTTGGCCTCGCGGTCACCGTCCTGCTGGCCGTTTGGGTGTCCGATGCCGCCTATCTCACGGGGGTCGGCGACGAGAGCAGTTACACCCTCTCGACCACGGTTCCGGAATTGAGCCTGTCGGGGCTGCTGTTGTGCGGGCTGCTGATCGCCGGCCTCGGCGTGCTCAACGACGTGACGATCACCCAGTCATCGGCTGTTTGGGAGCTCGCGGAGCTGGCCCCCGGTTCCTCGGCCCGGGCGCTCTTCACGGCGGCCATGCGCATCGGCCGGGACCACATCGCGTCCACGGTATATACGATCGCGTTCGCCTACGCCGGCGCGGCATTGCCCGTCCTGGTGCTCGTCAGCCTGTATGACCGCCCCCTGCTGGACACGTTCACGACCGGGCAGATGGCAGAGGAGGTCGCGCACATCCTCATCGGATCGATCGGGCTCGTCCTGGCCATCCCGGTGACCACCGCGGTGGCAGTCGCGGTGGTCAAGGCCGTCGGCTCGGGGCGGCCCGGCAAGTCAACCCGTGATCAGGACGCCATCGTCGATGTCGACGACCTGCATCCACTTCAAGATGCAAACGATTCTCATTTGCTATAGGCTGTGACGGTTCCCGCCTCCATCCTTGAAAGGCCACCATGCGATTCCGTCTCGCCGTCGTCCCCGTCCTCCTGGCGGGCCTCGGCCTAGCCGCCTGTTCGGGCGCTGCACCCTCGGATGGCGACGATGCCCTGACCGTCGTGGCCTCGACCAGTGCCTACGGTGACATCGTCCGCCAGGTCGCCGGCGATTCGGTCACCGTCGAGTCGATCATCAACAAGGCATCCCAGGATCCCCACTCCTATGAGGCGACGCCGCAGGACAAGCTCACGCTCTCCCACGCGGACCTGGTCGTGGCCAACGGCGGGGGCTACGACGCCTTCATCGATACGCTGACCCAGGACTTGGGAACCGACAAGGCCGACATCATCACCGCGGTGGATTATTCGAAGGCCGCCCACGCCGAGGAGGAGTCCTCCGCCGACGGCCACGACCACGAGGACACCGATCACGGAACCGAAGCCGGGCACGAAGGCCACGACCACGCAGCCTTCAACGAACACGTCTGGTACGACCTGCCCACGGCCGCAGCGGTCGCCACCGAGGTGGCCAAGCACCTGGGTGAGTTGAAACCGGAAGAAGCAAAGACCTTCACCGCCAACGCGAAGCAGTTCGGGGACGGGGTGGACGCACTGGAGAAACGGCTCAAGGCGTTGGCCCCCGAGGCCAAGGGCAACGAATACGCGATGACCGAGCCGGTCCCCTACTACCTGCTGCAGGGCGCAGGGCTCTCCGACGGCACTCCCGAGGGATTCAGCGGTGCCATCGAGGAAGGCAACGACGTCTCCCCGCTGACGCTGAACACCCTGGAAAAGAAGCTGGACTCGGGTGAGATCTCCCTGCTGGCCTACAACGCGCAGACGAGCAGCCCGCAGACGGAAACCGTCCGCACCCACGCCGAAAAGGCCAACGTCCCGGTCGTCGACTTCACCGAGACACTGCCGCAGGACTCGGACTACCTGGGCTGGATGGGCTCGAACATCGACGCGATACAGTCGGCGCTCCAAGACTGAGTCCGGCGCCGGTAGGGTTCACACGTCCCGGCCGCGCCGACATGCGATGCGGCCGGGGTGTCGTGGCCCTGCCACCGAACCCCCGGCCGCGTCGTGTCGGGCTCAGTTCAGGATGCCGCGCCCTTGGGCCAGCGCAGCAGGGCGGCGATGCCCGCTCCGTCGGGCAGGACGCCGGCGGGGACGTAGCGGATCGAGGCGTCCGTCAGGGCGACGGCCCGCAACAGGACCTCGGGCGCTGGCCACGATCCCAATGCGCCGGCCCCTTCGACATCGGAGTCCTCGGAGGCCAGCCAGGGTTCCCCGGCCAGGGCCAACAGCGAACGGTCATCCTGGAATTCGGCGACCACGACGGTGCCCGCCTGGCCCTGTTGCAGCGCCCAGACCACCTCGTCGATGCCCAGGACCGCACCCGGCTGGGGGGCGTTGGCCTGGTTGGCGATGCGCTCGGCAAGGTCACGGATGTCGTCGGCCAGCAGTTGCGCCACGCGCGCCTCGATGTCCTTTTCTACAGCGGCAGGGTCGGCGCCGCCGGTCCGCGTGTGCTGGTCGAGGGTCACCGCCAGGGCCCGCGTGGGTTCCGCCAGTTGTGATAGTACGAGTTCGCGGGCCTTCGTGTCGCCGGACAGGATCACCAGCCGGGCCCGCGAATCGCGTGCCACCTCGTCGACGAGCCGGGCGATCTCGTCGGCGTTCTGCCGCCAGATCTCCGTGGTCTGATGCTGGTTCCTGGATTCGTCATACCGTCCCGGGACGCGCCGGGCATGGTGGGCTTCTTCCCGATCACCGACGATGCGGTACTCCTCCGCGACCCCTGCAACCGCCGAGTGCCGCAGGCGGACCTCGCCGCCATCGCGTCCGACTTCGGCCACGATGTAGGGGAATTGTCCACCATGCGCCCGGGCCAGTGGCACAAGGTTGGGGAACTCGCTGCACTCCACCTGCGGCGTCTGGGTCCTGACACCCTGGACGATCTCGTCGAGCACGACCTTGCCGCCACTGACCGCCACGAAACGGGAAACGGGGGCCGGACGCCCCACGGCGGGCCGCATCGCCGAACGCATCGCCTCGCTATCGGCATCGCTGGCCTGTTGGCTCTTTAGGAGTTGGGTGACCTTGTCGGGCAGGAGATCGGCGGCCTCCTGTGCCGCCGTCGTACCGAGCGAGGCATCTACGAAGGCCGTGCACCACGGGCCTTCCTGTCGAAACAACGTGGCATCAATTCCGCTGGAACCTGCCCTATTGGCCATGGGGAAACTCCTTCCCACGCGACGCCTTCGCCGCGTGACTACTGGGTCCGTGAGCCCACCGTAGCATCGTGGCGGCGCAGCGAACAGGGCACGATCACGCAGCGGGCACCGGTCGGTCGTGCCCTAGTCAGAGCCCCAGGACCGAGGTAGCCACCAGGAAATACAGCACCAGGCCGGCCGCGTCGACGAAGGTGCTGATGAAGGGGTTGGAGAACACCGCGGGGTCGGCACGAAGTGCCTTGCCCAGCAGCGGCATCATGCCCCCGACCGCTGCGGCCACGGTGCAGATCCCCAACAAGGTCAGCCCGATCACCCAGCCGAGCCCGGGTGAATAGACGAGCCCGGCCAGCAGGAAACCGGCGGCACCGAGCAGCAGGCCCAGGGTCGCACCGACGCGGACCTCGCGGGTCAGGATGCGGAAGATGTCACGGGTCCTCACGTCACCGAGGGCCAACGCCCGGGTCACCGTCGTGGCGGCCTGGTTCCCGGTGTTGCCGCCCGTGCCGATCAACAGCGGGATGAACAGGGAGAGCACCACCTGCTGCTCGAGGGTGGCCTCGAAGGCCGCCAACACCTGGACGGTCAGGGTCGCGCCCACGGCCAGGACCAGCAGCCATACCACCCTCGATTTCACGATGGCCCACACGGGCGTGGCCAGGTAGGGGCGACGCAGCGGCTCGCTGCCACCGCTTCGGGCGGCATCCTCCGACTCGGCGTCCTCCAGGATCCGCAGGGCATCGTCGACGGTCAGGATCCCCAGGAGCCGTGATTCGGCGTCGACGACCGGCAGAGCCAGGATCTTCAGGTCGGCGCACCGTCGGGCGGCGGATTCCTCGTCGAGGCTCGCGGGCACCGATTCAGGCTCGACCATGGCGGCACCGACCAGGTCCCCCGGGTCCGCACGCAACAGGTCCCGCAGGCTCACGACCCCCACCAGTCGACGCTCGGAGTCCGTGACGGGCAGCGTGTAGACCGTCTCGGCCTCGTCGAGCCCGGCACGCACCCGCGACAGCGCCTGCTCGACGGTGTTCCAGGGGTGCGCCGCGATGTACTCGGGGCTCATGCTGCGCCCGATGGATCCCTGGCCGTAGCCCAGGATGGCGTGGGTGAGCGTGCGCTGGCGGCCCGACAGGCCCAGCATCAGCCGCCGGGCCACTGCCGCCGGCACCTCGTCCAGCAGAGCCACCCGGTCGTCGGGCGTCATGCCGGCGAAGGCCTCGGCGACGTCGGCGTCCTGCAGCCGCTGCACGAGTTCGGACTGCAGGGTCGCATCGAGCCGTTCGAAGACGGCCAGCGCCCGGTCCTTGGCCAGCAGCCGGTAGACGACGGCCCTGTCGCGGGTGTTCAGCCGCTCGAGCTCGTCCAGTGTCCGCGAGGTGGACAGCCCGGCGACGACGCCGGCCGCGGCGGTCAGGTCCTTGCGGTTCAGGGCCTGCCTCAGGGCATCACTGATGGCAGCGTTATCCAGGGTGTTGTCTTGCTTCATGATCCGGGGTCCCTCCGGTGTGCGGCCCTCCCGGGCGGCTAGGTGGCGGCTGCGCCGGGCGCAGGGGGATGTCGCTGGCCCGCGGTGGTCGCGGGCGCTGGAGAAGGTCCGTCGTCCATGTGCGGGTCACCTCCCCTGGTCAGCAGGCCGGGCGCGGCGGGCCCACCGGCCCGGAGCGCGCATCCACAAGATGAAGCGCCCCACGTCCGGGGTTCGGCACTGCAGGGCGTATCCGGGTGTCCCGGAAGCCGCTTGGATCCACCCCTTAATCCGGGGAGGACTGTCCTGACCGTGGGCATCTCTCGATGTCGTGGGGTCAGCGGCCTGTGTCCGTGCAGAAGCCTCGCCTAACGATGCGCTTCGGTACCCACCCTAGCCCGGAAGCGGGGACGAGGGCGAACCGCCGGTGGCCATCCAGTACCGCCGCTTGGCGTGGCCGGGCAGCAACTCGACGGTGTCCTCGTGAACGCCGTCGCACCGCTCGATGACCGCGACCGACCCGGTATTCGTCTCGTCGCAGGTGACCAGCACCTGTTCCAGCCCCAGTCCGCGGGCGGTCCGGAGCGCGGCGCGCAGCAGCGCCGTCGCGTATCCCCTGCGGCGGAAGGCCGGACGCACTGCGTAGCCGATGTGCCCGCCGATGGCAGCGAGCATGGGCGTCAGCTCGTGGCGCAGCGACACCCGGCCCACGAGTTCCCCGTCGGCCACCGCGACCAGGAAGGTGTGCGCGACGCGGCCGGGGGCCAGCTCCAAGCCGCGTTCCTCCCGCGCGAGCCGGGCGACATATCCCGGGAAGTCCTCGCCGTCGTCGTACCCGAGCAGGAAATCGAATCCCTCGTCGGCCAGTTCGGCGTGGGCGGTCCGGGCCTGCTCCTCGTCGCCGGGGAGCAGGCGGCGCACCTGCGGCGGGCCGGTCAGCACTCCACGACGTTCACGGCGAGCCCGCCCATCGCGGTCTCCTTGTACTTGTCGCTCATGTCCTTGCCGGTCTCGCGCATGGTCACGATGACCTCGTCGAGGGAGACACGGTGCTCGCCGTCGCCCATCAGCGCCATCTTGGCGGCGTTGACTGCCTTGGAGGCGCCGATGGCGTTGCGTTCGATGCACGGGATCTGCACCAGGCCGCCGATCGGGTCGCAGGTCAGCCCCAGGTTGTGCTCCATCGCGATCTCGGCGGCGTTCTCCACCTGGGCCGGGCTGCCGCCCAGGACCTCCGCCAGGCCGGCGGCGGCCATCGAGGAGGCCGACCCGACCTCGCCCTGGCAGCCGACCTCGGCGCCGGAGATGGAGGCCTGCTCCTTGTAGAGCACGCCGACGGCGGCCGCGGTGAGCAGGAACTTCACGATGATGTCCTCCTTGTCGGCGCCGGTGGCGTATTCGATGCCGGGCAGGTAATGCGTGGCGTAGAACATGACGGCGGGGATGATGCCTGCTGCGCCGTTGGTCGGAGCGGTGACGACCCGGCCGCCGGAGGCGTTTTCCTCGTTGACCGCCAGGGCGACGAGGTTGACCCACTCCTGCCAGTAGCGCGGATCCCGGTCCTTGTCCTCCTTGCTCAGGCGCTCGTGCCAGTCGGGGGCACGGCGGCGGACCTTCAGCCCACCGGGCAGGATCCCTTCGCGGGCGATGGCGGAGTCCTTGCACTCCTCCATGACGGTCCAGATGTGCAGCAGCCCCTCGCGGATCTCCTCGCGGCTGCGGTAGGTCAGTTCGTTGGCCAGCATGACGTCGGCGATGCCCATTTCACTGGTGCGGCAGTGCCCCAGCAGTTCCGCGGCGGTGCGGAAGGGGTAGGGCAGCTCCTGGTTGACCTCGTCGAGTTCGGCCGCAGCCGCATCCTCGTCGCCCTCGCGGACGATGAAGCCCCCTCCGACGGAGAAGTAGGTCTCGTCCAGCAGCACGCCGCCCTCGGCGTCCAGCGCCTGGAAGCGGATGCCGTTGGTGTGGCGCGGCAGCACGGTCAGCGGGTGTTGGACCATGTCCTCGACCGCGTACTTCAGGTCGTTCTGGACACCGAGCTCGGCACAGAAACGCAGAGTTCCGGTCTCCGCGATGTCGGCCAGGCGTTCCTCGACCTGGTCCGGCAGGATGTTCTCCGGTTCGAAGCCCTCCAGTCCCAGCAGGACGGCGGTGAAGGTGCCGTGGCCACGTCCGGTGGCGGCGAGGGATCCGTACACGTCGATGCGCAGATCCGCGGTAGCGGCTGCCAGCTTCTGTTCCACGAGTCCGGTCGCGAAGCGCTGGGCGGCCCGCATGGGTCCGACGGTGTGGGAACTCGAGGGACCGATGCCGACCGAGAAGAGGTCGAAGACACTGATGGCCATGCTGGTACTTCCTTTGAACGAGAGGGGTGCGGAGGCGGCAGGGGCCGGAACCACGGGTGGGAGGAGGCTGGTGGGCCTCCCCCGGTGACACGTCGTCGAGGTGGTGGTGCGCACCGGGCCCGGGGAAATCGAGTCCCCGGGCCCGCTGGCACTGCGTCCGACGACGCTGCGCGGCTCAGGAGAGCGGGGCCAGCTCCGGGTAGAGCGGGTGGGCCGCCGCCAGGGCGGAAACCCGCTCCGCGAGCGAAGCCAACACTGTCTCGTCGGCACCGCCCTCGGCAGTGCCGGCCACCAATGCCTCGGCGATGATGTCGGCAACGTCGGAGAAGGCGGCTTCGGAGAATCCACGCGTGGCCAACGCCGGGGTCCCGATCCGCAACCCCGAGGTCACCATGGGAGGACGCGGATCAAAGGGGACCGCGTTGCGGTTCACCGTGATCCCCACCCGGGCCAACAGGTCCTCGCCCTGCTGGCCATCGAGCACCGAATCACGCAGGTCCACCAACACCAGGTGCACGTCGGTGCCCCCGGTCAACACGCTGATCCCCCGCGCCGAGACATCGTCGCCGGTCAGGCGTTCGGCCAGGATCCGCGCCCCGGCCAACGTGCGCTGTTGGCGTTCGGCGAACTCCGGCGTGGCGGCGATCTTGAACGCGACGGCCTTGCCCGCGATCACATGCTCCAACGGACCGCCCTGCTGGCCCGGGAACACCGCTGAATTGACCTTCTTCGCCACGTCCGCGTCGTTGGTCAGGATGATCCCGCCGCGCGGACCGGCCAGCGTCTTGTGCGTCGTGGACGTGACCACATGCGCGTGCGGAACCGGCGACGGATGCAACCCCGCGGCGACCAGGCCAGCGAAATGGGCCATGTCCACGAACAGGTACGCACCCACCTCATCGGCGATCGCCCGGAACCGGGCGAAATCCAGCTGCCGCGGGTACGCCGACCAGCCGGCGACGATCATCTTCGGCCGGTGCTCGCGCGCCAGCGCCTGCACCTGGTCCATGTCGACCTCGTAGGAGGTCTCGTCGACCCCGTACGGGACGATGTTGTAGAGGCGGCCGGAGAAGTTGATCTTCATCCCGTGCGTCAGATGCCCGCCATGGGCCAGGTTCAGCCCCATCACCGTGTCACCGGGACGGATCAGCGCGTGCATCACCGACGCGTTCGCCTGGGCACCCGAATGCGGCTGCACGTTCGCGAACGCGGCACCGAACAGGGCCTTGACCCGCTCGATCGCCAGGGACTCGATCACGTCCACGTGCTCGCACCCGCCGTAGTAGCGCCGGCCCGGGTAGCCCTCGGCGTACTTGTTCGTCAACACCGAACCCTGGGCGGCCATCACGGCCTGCGCCGTGTGGTTCTCCGACGCGATCATCTCCAGGCCCTCCTGCTGGCGGGCCAACTCCGCATCGATCCGCGCAGCGACCTCCGGATCCAACTCGGCCAACGACGCCGTCAGGGAAGGTGCTGCCACGGGTGCGGTCGTCGTGGTCACTCGACGTCACCGCCGTTGGCGGAGGCGTAGTCCGCGGCGGAGAGCAGCGGGCCCTCTTCGGAGACCTCGACGGTGAAGAGCCACCCGGTGCCGTAGGGGTCCTCGTTCAGCAGGGCCGGGTTGTCGATGGCCTCCTGGTTGAGCTCTACGACGGTGCCGGTGACCGGCGCGTAGAGGTCGGAGACCGACTTGGTGGATTCGACTTCGCCGCAGGTCTCGCCGGCGGTGACGGTCGAGCCGGCCTCGGGCAGGTCGACGTACACGACGTCCCCGAGTGCGTCCGCGGCGACCTGGGTGATGCCGACCTTGGTCGGGGTCGAACCGTCGACCCACTCGTGCTCGGCGGAGTAGCGGAGGGTGGAAAGAACCTTGCTCATGGTGTTGTCCTTTGTCTCTGGGATCCAGTACGGGTGGGCGTTACTTGTTGCGGCTGTAGAACGGCAGGTCCACGACCTCGAAGGGCTGCGGCTTGCCGCGCAGGTCGACGTCCAGTGCGGTGCCGACCTCGGTCAGGGCGACGTCGACGTACGCCAAGGCAATCGGGTATCCCAGCGTGGGGCTGGGCTGTCCCGAGGTGACCTCGCCGACGACGTTGCCGTCCTTCAGCACAGCGTAGTGTGAACGACCCGCCCGGCGCCCGAGTCCCTTCAGGCCAACGAGCTTGCGGGCCGGTCCCTCGGCCTTCTTGGCTTCCAGTGCGGAGCGGCCGACGAAGTCCTCCTCCTTCTTGAAGGAGACGATCGGGCCCAGTCCGGCGTCGAACGGGGTGGTTTCCAGGGTCAACTCGTTGCCATACAGCGGCATGCCGGCCTCCAGGCGCAGCGAGTCGCGGCTGGCCAGCCCGGCGGGGATGAGCCCGCGACCGGAACCGGCCTCCAGCAGCGCCTTCCACAGCGCGACGGCGTCGGCATTGGGGATGTAGAGCTCGAAGCCGTCCTCGCCGGTGTAGCCGGTGCGGGCCAGCAGCACGTCGATCCCGGCCACGGTGACCTCGTCGGCGGCGTAGTACTTCATGCCGGTGACGGTCCCCGCGTCCTCGGCGGACACGAGCCCGAGGAGGATCGACTCGGCGGTCGGTCCCTGGACCGCGACCAGCGCCGTGTCCGCGGAGACGTCGGTGACGGTGACGTCGAACCCGGCGGCGCGTTCGGCCAGGGCCGCGGCCACCACCGGGGCATTGCCGGCGTTGGGGACCACCAGGAAGCGGTCCTCCGCGCGGCGGTAGGTGATCAGGTCGTCGATGATCCCGCCCTCGGCGTTGCAGATCACCGAGTACTTGGCCTTGCCGACCTTCATGACGGCCAGGTTGCCGGCCAGCGCGGTGTTCAGGAACGTGGCCGCGTCGGGTCCCTCGACCCGGACCTCGCCCATGTGGGAGAGGTCGAAGAGACCCGCGGCCTCGCGGACGGCCTGGTGCTCGGCGAGCTCGGAGCCGTACTTCAGCGGCATGTCCCAGCCGCCGAAGTCGGTGAAGTTCGCGCCCAGGATTGCGTGTTCGCCGTGCAGGGGCGTCTGCTTCGGCATGGTGGTGGTTTCGGTGCTCACGGGGAGTCCGCCTTTCGTCGGGTGCCGGGGATCCGGGTTAGTTCTCGAATGCCTCGGGAGGCGGGCAGGAGCAGATCAGGTTCCGGTCGCCGCCGGCCCCGTCGATGCGCCCCACCGGGGGGAAGTACTTGTCCTGGCGCAGGCCCGGTACCGGGAAGGCGGCCTGTTCGCGGGTGTACTTGCGGTCCCACTCGCTGGCCACGACGGCGGCAGCGGAGTGCGGGGCCAGGCGCAACGGCGACTCCTCGGCGGTGAAGTCCCCGGCCAGGACCTGGTCCATCTCCTTCCGCACGGCGATCATGGCCTCGATGAAGCGCTCGATCTCGGCCAGGTCCTCGGACTCGGTCGGCTCGACCATCAGCGTCCCGGCGACCGGGAAGGCCAGCGTCGGGGCGTGGAAGCCGTAGTCGATGAGGCGCTTGGCGACGTCCTCGGCGGTGATGCCGGTCTTGGCGGTGGCATCGCGCAGGTCCAGGATGCACTCGTGGGCAACCAGTCCCTGGTTGCCGGTGTAGAGCACGGGGAAGTACTCGTTGAGCCGCGAGGCGACATAGTTGGCGGTCAGCAGCGCGTTCTTGGTCGCGTTGGTCAGCCCCTCGGCACCCATCATGGCCACGTAGGCCCAGGAGATGGGCAGCACGCCGGCCGAGCCGTAGGTGGTGGCCGCGACGGCGGTGCCGGTGCGCTCCGTCGCCTCGCCGGCGGGGGCACCGGGCAGGAAGGGCACCAGGTGCTCGGCCACGGCGACCGGGCCGACGCCGGGTCCGCCGCCGCCGTGCGGGATGCAGAAGGTCTTGTGCAGGTTCAGGTGGGACACGTCGCCGCCGAACTTTCCGGGCTGGCCGAGGCCGACCAGGGCGTTCATGTTGGCGCCGTCGATGTAGACCTGTCCGCCGGCGGCATGGACCTTGTCGCAGACCTCGCGCACATCGGCGTCGTACACGCCGTGGGTGGACGGATAGGTGATCATGATCGCGGCCAGCGAGTCGTGGTTGGCCTCGATCTTCGCGTCCAGGTCAGCGGCGTCGATGGTGCCGTTCGGCGCTGTCTTGACGACGACGACCTTCAGGCCCGCCAGCACCGCGGACGCGGCGTTGGTGCCGTGGGCGGAGGCCGGGATCAGGCAGACGGTGCGGGCATCGTCGCCGTTGGCGACGTGGAACTGGCGGATGGCCAGCAGGCCCGCGTACTCGCCCTGCGAACCGGCGTTGGGCTGGATGGAGACGCCCGCGTAGCCGGTGATGGCGCTCAGCCGCTGCTCGAGGTCGGTGATCAGCTGGCGCCAGCCCTCGGTCTGGTGGGCGGGGGCGTAGGGGTGGATGGAGGCGAACTCCGGCCACGACATCGATTCCATTTCCGCGGTGGCGTTGAGCTTCATGGTGCACGAGCCCAGCGGGATCATGGTGCGGTCCAGGGCCAGGTCGCGGTCCGAGAGGCGGCGCAGGTAGCGCAGCATCTGGGTCTCCGAGCGGACCGAGTGGAAGATCGGGTGCGTCATGTACTCGCTCGAACGCACGACGGCGGAGGGCAGCTTCTCGGCTGCCCCGGCTTCCGCGCGCTCCACCGCGGTCGCTGCATCGTCGACGCCGAAGGCCTCGGCGATGGCGACCAGGTGGTCCGTGGTGGTGGTCTCGTCGGTGGAGATGCCCACCGTGTCGGCGTCGACGCGGCGCAGGTTGATGCCGCGTTCCTCGGCGGCGGTGACGATGGCCTGGGCCTTGCCCGCGGCCCGGATCGTGAGGGTGTCGAAGAACGCCTCGGCGGCCAGCTCGAATCCGGCGTCGGACAGGACGGTGGCCAGCGTGCTGGCGCGCAGGTGGGCGCGGCGGGCGATGGCCTTCAGGCCCTCCGGGCCGTGGTAGACGCCGTACATCGACGCGGTGATGGCCAGCAGGGCCTGGGCGGTGCAGATGTTGGAGGTGGCCTTCTCGCGGCGGATGTGCTGCTCGCGGGTCTGCAGGGCCAGGCGGTAGGCGGGCAGGCCGGCGTCGTCCTTGGAAACACCGACCAGCCGGCCGGGCAGGGAACGCTCGAGGCCCTTGCGCACCGACATGTAGGCGGCGTGCGGGCCGCCGAAGAAGAGCGGGACGCCCAGGCGCTGGGTGTTGCCGACGGCGATGTCGGCGCCCTGCTCGCCCGGGGGCACGATGAGTGTCAGGGACAGGATGTCCGCGGCGACGGCAACCATGGCGCCGCGCTCCTTGGCGGCGGCGATGATCGCCGCCTGGTCGACCACCCGGCCGGAGTTGCCCGGCTGCTGCAGCACGATGCCGGAGATCTCCCCCTCGGGCAGGCCGGCGGAAAGGTCGGCGATCTCGAGCTCGAAGCCCAGCGCCTTCGCACGCCCCTCGACGACGGCGATGGTCTGCGGGAAGAGGTCGGCGTCCAGGACGGTCTTGGCCTCGCCCTTGGCCTTGTTGGCACGGCGCATCAGCAGCACGGCCTCGGCGACCGCGGAGGCCTCGTCCAACAGCGACGCGTTGGCGATCGGCAGCCCGGTCAGGTCCGAGACCATGGTCTGGAAGTTCAGCAGCGCCTCGAGGCGACCCTGGGAGATCTCCGGCTGGTACGGCGTGTAGGCCGTGTACCAGGCCGGGTCCTCCAGCACGTTGCGCAGGATGACCGGCGGGGTGAACGTGTCGTAGAAGCCCTGGCCGATCATCTGCGTCTTCATGATGTTCTTGGCGGCGATGGCGCGCAGGTCGGACAGGACCTCGGCCTCGGAGCGGGCGGCCGGCAGTTCCAGCGGCTGCGACTGGCGGATGTCGGCGGGGACCGCCGTGTCGACGAGGTCGTCGAGGGTGGCGTAGCCGAGGTGCTTGAGCATCGTCGCGGTGGCGTCACCGCGGGGGCCGATGTGGCGGTCGGCGAACGCGAGCTCGCCGGTGGGGCTGGTGGTGGGACGGGCCGTGGTCTCGGTCATCAGGGGAACTCCAAGTGTGGTCGGTGTGCGGTGCACGCCGAATGAGCTTCGGTTCCTCCCCGACTCTGTATTGGACCTGAGAGATTCCGCCGTGCCCGGTGTCCCGGACGTGGCTTGCACCGTCGGTGAGTGCACCCCGAGGGGTGCTGCTTCTTTCCAGAGTTGCCTCTGCGCGGCGGTACGGATGCCTGAGAGATTCCCGGGGAGGGTATTGCTCCTACGGCGCCCGCCAGTGGTTCTGAACGGGACTCTCCCGCCGCATGTCATTGGCGTGTGCCCTCGCGGACACCCCTCCATGATACGGCGAGATCCACACCACAGACAAGCGCAGCGGCCCGTACCGCGTTTTTGCAACCATGCAGGGTAGTGCAAAAATATGAGCCGACCCTTTCCACCCTCGGCCGTTGCCGCGATCCGGCAACCACCACCGACCCCGGGCCCACCGAGCCCGCTGAGGACGCGCCATGCAGGCATCCGCCGACCGCCCCGCCCCGGACCCCCGACCCCGGCTGCCCCTGGGCCGCCAGCTGTTGCTGCGCAAGGACGTCGAGGCATTGAGCGCCGAGGCCGGGCACGGTTCCGGCGGTGGAACGATGCGCCGCACCCTGGGCGTGCTGCAGCTGACGATGATCAGCGTCGGCGCCACGTTGGGCACCGGGATCTTCGTGGTCCTGGGCTCCTCGGTGCCGTTGGCTGGGCCCGCCGTGTGGATCTCCTTCACGATCGCCGGGATCGCCGCCCTGCTGGCAGCGCTGTCGTACGCGGAGATGGCCGGCGCCGTCCCCGTTTCCGGGTCGAGCTATTCGTACACCTACGCCACCATGGGCGAGGGCCTGGCCTGGATCTGCGGCTGGTGCCTGATCCTCGAATACGGGGTATCGGTGGCCGCCATCGCCGTCGGTGCCGGCGAATACGTCAACGAGCTGGCCGGCGCGTTCGACGTCTCGCTGCCCGCCGCCCTGACCAACCCTCCAGGGCCCGATGGGGGCGTATTCAACATCCCCGCCGTCGTCGTGGTCCTTTTGGCCATGGTCCTGCTGATGCGCGGGGCCAAGGAGTCCGCCACGGTGAACACGGTGTTGGTGTTCCTGAAGATCGCCGTGCTCATCTTCTTCGTCGTCATCGCCTTCAGTGCCTTCCACACCGGCAACTTCGCCCCGCTGCTGCCGATGGGCACCGCAGGGGTTTCGGCCGCTGCCTCGCGCCTGTTCTTCTCCTACATCGGCTTCGACGCGGCATCGACCGCCGGAGAGGAGGCGGTGAACCCGCAGCGCGACCTGCCCCGGGCGATCATCGCCTCGATGATCATCGTCACGGTGCTCTACATCCTGGTCGCCGTTGCCGCCGTGGGGGCGAAGGACTGGCAGTGGTTCATCGGCAAGGAGGCGGCCCTGGTGCAGGTCCTCGAGGAGATTACCGGGCAGGCCTGGGTCGCGCTCGTCTTCTCCGTCGGCGCGGTCGTGGCGATCGTCAGCATCGTCATCACGGTGCTCTACGGGCAGACCCGCGTGCTGGTGGCCATGTCGCGCGACGGCATGGTCCCGCGGGTGTTCGGCAAGCTGCATCCACGGACCGGGACCCCGGTGCTGAACACGTTGATCACCGGTGGCACCATCGCGCTCACCGCCGGCCTGGTCCCGCTGGGCCAGTTGGCCGACGCCACCAGCATCGGCACGCTCTTCGCCTTCAGCCTGGTCAGCCTGTCGGTGATCTACCTGCGCCGCAACCGCCCCGACCTGCCGCGCACGTTCCGCGTGCCGTTCTACCCGGTGACGCCGATCCTGGCAGTTGCCGGCTGCGTGTTCCTCATGGTCAACCTGGGCTCGCTGACCTGGATCGTGTTCGGCTGCTGGATGGTCCTGGGTGCCGGGGTCTACCTGGCCTATGGCCGGCGACGCTCCACCGTGGCCTCCGGGTACGACGTCGGGGCCTCCTCCCGCCGCTAGCCGAGTGCCCCGCTGCTGCCCAGCCAGGTGCCGATGAGGAACGTGGCGCCCAGCGCCAGCATCCCGCCGATGACCACCCGCACGATGGGACGCACCATCGGCGCCCGACCCAACCGGGCGCCCAGCCCGCCGGTAACCGCCAGCGCCACCAGCACCGCCACGAACGTCACCGGGATCTTCCACTCGGCGGGCAACAGGACGGCCGTGAGGAACGGCAGCAACGCCCCGATGGTGAAGGACACCGCCGAAGCCACCGCAGCGTTCCATGGGCTGACGACCTCGTCGGGGTCGATGTTCAGTTCGACGTCCAGATGCGCGCCGAGCGCGTCGTGGGCGGTGAGCTCCCGGGCGACCGCGCCCGCCGTCTCGGCGCTGAGGCCCTTCTGCTCGTAGAGGTAGGCCAGTTCGGCGAACTCCTCCTCCGGCATCTCCGCCAGCTCCCGGCGCTCCGTGGCGATCAGCGCCTTCTGCGAATCGGATGAGCTGGACACCGAGACGTATTCACCCAACGCCATGGAGACCGCGCCGCCGATCAGGGCGGCGGCCCCGGCGGCGAGGATGGGCCCGGTGGCGGTGGTCGCCCCGGCCACGCCGACGACGACGGCGGCCGTCGAGACGATCCCGTCGTTGGCCCCCAGGACGCCTGCGCGCAACCAGTTCAGCCGCTCGGCAAGTCCGGAGGAGTCGTGCGGCTCGTCGGCATGGGGTGCGGGCTCTGACAGGCTGCTCATGCGGTCCAGTCAACCACCACGGCCGCGCGGCGGGCCAGCGCTACGCTGAAGGCATGACTTTCGCCAACGTGGGAACCCTCGGAACCGTCCCCGGCAAGCGCGACGAACTGGTCGCCCACTTGACCTGGCGCAGCGATGTGCTGGGCAGCATCGGGTGCCTCGCCTACGAGGTCGGTGTCGACGACGGACATCCCGACACCGTCTACGTGATCGAACTCTGGGTCAGTGAGGCGGCGCACCGGGACTCGCTCGCGTTGCCCGAGGTCCAGGCGGCGATCGCCGCCGCCCGGCCACTGCTCTCCGGCGAGTTCGGCGGCCTGCGGTTCGACGTCGTCGGCTCCCCGCTCCGCGATTGACCGGGCCCGGGCCGCTCCACGCGCCGTCCTACAGCCGGACGTACCCGGGGTAGCGCGGGCTGAGCGCGTCGCCGGATGAGGTCCCGGTCAGCCGGCGTTTGACCCACGGGACCACGTGTTCGCGCGCCCAGCGGGCGTCCTCCTGCATCCGGGCCCGCCGGGTCCGGGACGGCGCGGTTTCGAGTTCCGGGGTCTCGATGGCGTCGGTGGCCTCCAGCACGCCGAGCACCTTCTTGGCCATCAGCAGGTGCCCGGGCGTGCCCATGTGCAGGCGGTCCCGGGCCCAGTAGCGCAGGTCGCTGAACTCGCGCCACCGCCAGTAGTCGGCGATGACCGCGCCATGCCGGTCGGCGGCCTCGCGCACCCATTCGTTGTAGATCGCGGTCCGGCCGCGTGTGGTGCCGAAGACGGCCGAGGCCGCGGAGTCGAACCCGGTGAACAGCACGACGGCGGCTCCGGCCTCCCGCAGGCGGCGCACCATGTCGTCGTACCCGGCCATGAGCGCGTCGATGTCCACGCGCGGGCGCAGGATGTCGTTGCCGCCGGCGTAGAGCGTGACCAGGGTCGGCTGCAGGGCCAGGGCGGCCTCGAGCTGCTCGTCGATGACCTGGCGGATCTTCTTGCCGCGGATCGCCAGGTTCGCGTAGCCCCAGTCCGGGTCGGCGGCGCTCAGCTGTTCGGCCACCCGGTCCGCCCAGCCGCGCACCCCGTTGGGGCGGGTCGGGTCGTCGTCGCCGACGCCTTCCGTGAATGAATCCCCCAGGGCCACATACCGTTTCTCGAATTCCACGGGTCCACCCTACGCCGCCGACTCCCGTGGATGGCGCGCGGGGCTGCCGCGCCGGGCCGGGCACCGGGACGGCCGCCGCGTTCGCGTCCGGCCAGCCGCCGGAGGAGCGTTCCCGTCCGGGAAATTGTCGTGATCCGCGCGGCATTCCGTCGGTTTCCCGGACACTTGCCGGCCACCCCGGCCGAACACCGTTGCGCCTTCGGCTGAAACGGGTCCCGCCGGAGCCGATATGGAGCGTCGGCACAGGGTGTTCACAGTTCGGTTCGACAGGCTGGAGCCATGCATGACCTACCTGTCCCTGCCCTCCCCGGCACCGAAAGGACCCCCTGGTGAACATCCGTCAGGCGATCTTCGCCTCCGTGGCTTCCGCCGGGGTATTGGCCTCCGGTTGGCTCGGCGGCACGGCACCCGCCGCCCCGTCCGCCTCGGCCCCGACCACCCACCGCCTCGGTTCGGCTCCCACCGGGACCTCGACGGCCACGCAACGTCTGGCCCCGGCCTCGGCAGCGCTCACGACGGTTCGGCGTGGGCAGCTGCGCGGCACGGAGCCCGTCCAGCTGCTCAGCGGCCCGGGCTACACCGCCGCTGCCTACGACCTGACCCAGCAGGCCGCCCTCGATACGTCGCTGGCATGAGCATGGCCGGAACCGACCCGCAGTGGGTGTCGGACGAAGAACCAGGCGATCCACCGGTCCCGCGCCTGGCCAACCGCGCGTTCGAGGCGCTGGGCACGGTGGTCTCCATCAGCGCCCCCATGGATCCCGACGAACTGGACGCCGCAGTGCAGACGGTCCGCCGCGTCTTCGCGGAGACCGAAGAGTACTTCGGCGTGGGCGGCCGGGGCTCCGTGGAGGGATTGCGCCGCGGGGAGATCGAATTGCGCTACTCCCACCACCGGCTGCGCGCCCTGTACGAACAGGCCATCAGCTGGCGCAACGCCACCGAGGGCGCGTTCAGCCCGCACACCCCCACCGGCCCGGTCGACCTGCGCGGGCTCGTCAAGGGCTGGGCGATCGCCCACGCCGGCCAGGCCCTGATGGACCTCGAGCTGCCGCACTGGTCGGTCACCGCCGGCGGCGACGTGCTCTGCAGCGGCTCCCCGTTTCCGGCCGAACCCACCGGGTCCGACCCCTTCTACGGCAGGCATTGGCGTGCCGGCATCACCGACCCCTTCGACCCCTCGGCCCTGGTCGCCGACGTGCCCCTGGCCGGCACACCGGGATTCACCGCGGCGCTGGCCACCTCGTCCGGGCACGGCTACGGCCGCTCGAACGCGTACCTGCAGGTCAGCGTCCTGGCCGAGGACATCGTCACCGCCGATGTGCTCTCCAAGGCGATCCTCGCCGGCGGGTCGTCCACCCTCGACTCCGCGGTCCGCGAGTTCGGGGTGGCCGTCCTGGTTTCCGGGCACGACGGCGAATTGCTCGCCTCCGCGGGCTGGCCGCTGCAGCTCCCGGCGTAGGCCCCGCCTACGCCAGGGGAGCCAGTCCGGCGAGGACCTCGTTCAGCGCCTCGGTGCTGGAGGGGTGCGTCCAGATGCCGTCGCGCAGCTCGCTCGCGGTGACGCCGGCCCGCATGGCCAGCGCCACCAGGTTGATGAGTTCCTGGGCGTCGATGCAGTTAAGGGTCGCCCCCAGGACCAGGTCAGTCTCCGGGTCGACGACGAACTTGATGACGCCGCGGGTCTGCTCCATGATCTTCGGTCGCGGCATCGCGGCGATCTCGGCGACCTTCTTCGACGCGACCAGCACGTCGCGCCCCGCGGCCCGGGCCAGCTTCTCGTTCAGCCCCACCCGGGCCAGCGGCGGGGTGAGGAACGTGGTGGACGGGATGGCCACCCGGTCGGCCCGGCTGCGGGCCCCCTGGCCCATCTGCTGGTCGGCCAGGATGCGTGAATCGTCCAGCGAGATGTAGGTGAACTGGTCCCCGCCGTTGACGTCGCCCACGGCGTAGACCCCCTCGACGCTGGTGCGCAGGAATTCATCGACGACGATGTAGCCGCGCTCGTCGGTGGCGATGCCAGCCGCCTCGAGTCCGAGGGCCGCGGTGGCCGGGGTCCTGCCGGTGGCCACGAGCAGGGCGTCGGCCTCGATGGAGGCTTCCCCTGCGGCGTCCGAGACGCCCAGGTTCACGACGCCGCCCGACGACGACACCGAGGTGGCCGAGGTCCCCAACCGGAAGGTGACCCCCTGTGCCTCGAGGGCCTCGCGCACCGCGGAGGCGACGTCGTCGTCCTCGGCGGAAAGCAGCGCTTCCGAGCGGCCCACCACGGTGACCTCGGAGCCGAAGTCGGCGAACATCCCGGCTAACTCCAGGCCCACGTAGCCGCTGCCCAGGATGGCGAGGCGACGCGGGAACGGGTCGGCGTGCTGGATGGTGGTCGAGTCGTAGACCCCGTCGGCCGGTTCCAGGACCGCCAGGCCGTCCAGCGCCGGGCGGGCGGGGAACGTGCCGGTGTTGACGACCACGTGCTCGGCGCTGATCCGCAGGGTCTCGTCCCCGCCGGTGACCTCGACCAGGTGGCCCGGCGCCGTGCCATCCTGCCCGTCATCGCCGGCCACGACGAAGCGGGCGTCCCCGTCGATCAGCGTGACCGTGGAGACGGTTGCGAGCATCTCGTGGTTCTTCGCCCGCAGCTTGCCGATGAGCCCGTCGCGGGCGGCGACCGAGGCGGTGAACCACTCGACGGGTTCGTCCCCGTTGCGGCGGCCGCCGGCCTGGTGGATCAGCGCCTTGGTCGGCACGCAGGCCACGTTGATGCACCCGCCTCCGTACATCTGCGGCGACCGCTCCACCAGGGCGACCTGTCGGCCACTGCGGGCTAGTTGCCCGGCGAGGGTCTTGCCGCCCTTGCCCCAGCCGATCACCAGGGTGTCGACGTCCAGTTGCTCCATGATGTTGCTCCTTTGCCTCGGTCGAACCCGCCCTCGCGTGGCGGTGGGATTCAGTCGGTGGCCGCGATCAGCAGCGCCCGGCGCAGCTCCACGGTGAGCTGCCCGCCGCGGGATCCGGTGCCGCTCTCCTCCGCCCGCGCCGGCACGTAGCCGAAGCCGATGCCGTAGGCGGGGTCGGCAAAGGCGAGCGTGGCGTTGGCGCCGTCGTGCCCGAAGGCCCGCCAGGAACCGAAGTCGTTGCGCGGGATGGACTTCATGAACATCAGCGCGAACGCACCGGTCAACCCGTTGGCCCGGTCGATCCCGAACACCCGCTCGTCGGCGACGGCGTGGATCGTCTCGGCCGTCAGGAAAGGCCCGTCGGCCGCCCCGTCCTCACGCACGACGCCGGTGCTCGCCGCCGCGTAGAGCCGCGCCAGGCCGCGGGCGCTGGCCACGCCGCCGGCGGCCGCGATGCCCGCGGAGCGGATCACCGGCAGGTTGGGCAGGTCCAGCAGGTCGTACGCCTGGCCGTCGCCGACGTCGAAGCCGCCAGTCGAGTTCAGGGCCAGTCCCAGCGGGCCGAAGGGATCGATGAAGGGCAACGGTGGCGACTGGACGGGCTTGAGCACGTCGCGATAGCGGGTCTCCTCGTCCTCGGGCAGCCCGAGGTAGAAGTCGATGCCGAACGGCGCCCGGATCCGGGTCTCGTAGACCTGCTGCAACGTCTCGCCGGTGATCCGGCGGACCAGCTCCTCGGCGAAGACGCCGATCGTCAGGGCGTGGTACTGGTGCGTGGAGCCCGGCTTCCAGACCGGCGGCGCCGCGGCGAGGCGGACCGCACCGGTGGCCGAGTCGGTGTACTGGCCCACGGTCAGGCCTCCGTCGATCCCCGGCAGGCCGCCCTGGTGGCTGAGCAGCTGGCCGACGGTGATGGCGTCCTTGCCGTACGCGGCGAATTCCGGCCAGTAGGTCGCCACCGGCTCGCCTGGGTCAAGCAGGCCGTCCTGCACCAGCAGGGCCATGACCATCCCGGCGGCGCCCTTGGAGGCGGAGAAGACTCCGGTGAGCGAGTCGGCGGTGCTGTTCGGCCCCACGACGTGGTCGATGACCGGCTGGCCCCCGGCGTAGACGCACAGCTGGGCCGAATAGTCGGGGTCGGCCGCGGCGAAGGATTCCAGCAAGTCGACGACGAGGGCAAAACGCGGATCGGTCACGGGGTGGCGCTCCTGGGGATCGGGGTGGGTGCCGTGGCTAGAGTTCGGGGGTTTCCTGCCGGAAGCGCAGCCGCCAGCGCTGGTCTTGGCGATGCCAGAGGGAGCCGACGGCCGTGGCCGTCTCGTCCCCGACCAGCCGGTAGGCCAGGTGGATGGAGTCGGCGCCGACCTGCGCTGCCTCGAGCAGCTCGAAGGTGCGTTCGGCGCTCGACCATGCAACCGGAGGCGCGTAGCTGGCCGAGGGGGCATCGTCGTCGTCCTCGAGGCCTTCGCCGGCGGCCTCCGGCAGGTCGGTGGCCTGGGAGGCCAGCACGGCGATCGCGGTGTCGCGTTCACGCAGGGTGCCGTCCGCGGCGATCTCGCGGTAGTCAGGGTGCAGCAGGAACTCGAGCTGCCCGGCGTCCGAGCGGACCGAGGGGTCCAGCAGTTCGCGTTCGAGCGTGACCACGGCGTCGATGTCGGCGCTGCCCCGCCCGGTTTCGGCGGGGTCCTCGAGGGAGGAGAAGAGGTCGTCCTGGGCGGGCAGCGTGGCGGTCTGCGTTCGCGCGGAGCCGGCCTGCGCCGTGGAGGTGGGAGCGGGGGTGGACGGCGTGCCGGAACCGGCCGTGCCGGATCCCGGGTAGCCCGGTCCCATGTCGCTGCCGCGGCCGGCCTGGTAGGCGGTGGCGACGGCGCGGGCGCGTTCGTCGGCGGCCTCGTTGAGGTAGTGCCCGGCGTGGCCCTTGACCCACTCGAAGCTGTAGTCGCGGCCGGCGATGGCGTCCTCGATCTGCTTCAGCAGGTCGACGTTGAGCACCGGCTTGCCGTCGGCCTTCTTCCAGCCCTTGCGCTTCCAGCCCGGCATCCACTTGGTGATGCAGTTGATGACGTACTGCGAGTCGCACAGGATGCGCAGGTGCTCGTCGGCGACGTGGGCCGTGGCGCGGAACAGGTCCAGCACGGCCATGAGCTCGCCCATGTTGTTGGTCCCGTGCGGCCAGCCGCCGGCACGCCACGTGGTGTCGTCGACGTACCAGGCCCAGCCGGCCGGTCCAGGGTTTCCCAGTGCTGAGCCGTCTGCTGCGGCGGTAATCGTCATGGTTCCCATCCTGCCACGTGGGGGTGTCGCTTGGATGCCGGTGCCGCTAGGGTGAAGCGACAACCTCTGGGGGGGAACATGCACGTCAACCGCCTGTCAGCACTCCTGGTCGCCGCGCTGTCGCTGCCGCTGCTGGCCGGATGCTCGGGTTCGAACGCCGCGTCCGGGATCGAACTGCTCGAGCAACCGGCGACCGAGGCCGATGCCCTGTCCGCCCGTTTCGATACCACCCCACTCCAGCCGGATAGCGTGCGGTTCGCGGCGAAGAGCGGCGGCATCTCCTACTACGTGGCGCTGCCGGCGGATGACGAGAACGCCCCGGAGGAGGCCCAGGTGAAACCGGCATTCTGCCTCGTCGTCATGGAGCGGGAGCAGACGGCCTGCGGTGGCGGTACGCCCGTCACGACGACGTTCCAGGGTGGCTCCGCGATGCTCGTGTCCGATGGAACCGACACGTCCCCCTTCACGGCCGACGGCTGGACCAGGATCCACGAGAACGTCCTCGTGATCGGCCTCGACGAGGCTACGTAACCCCGGTAGTCATCCTGTGGAGCAGGACGACGATGCCCGCGACCAGGTGCCGCTACGCCGGGTAGAGCGGGTTGTGCCCGGGCGTGACCTCTTCGCCGGCGCGCACCGGGCCGGGGGCCGTTCCGGATCCGAACGGCGATCCGCCGAGGGATTCGCGACCGTGCGGGTCCAGCCAGTTGGACAGGTCCGGCCCCTGCGGGACGAACTGGGTGGGGTTGATGTCCTCGTGCACGATGTAGTAGTGCCGCTTGATCTGCACGAAGTCGGTCGTGTCCCCGAAGCCTGGCGTCTGGAACAGGTCGCGGGCATAGCCCCACAGGGCGGGCATCTCGTCGAGCTTGTTGCGGTTGCACTTGAAGTGCCCGTGGTAGACCGGGTCGAAGCGGGCCAGCGTGGTGAACAGGCGGACGTCGGCCTCGGTGATGCGGTCGCCCATCAGGTAGCGCTGGCCCGTCAGCCGCTCCTCCAGCCAGTCCATGGCGGTCCAGAGGCGGTCGTAGGCGGCGTCGTAGGCCTCCTGCGAGCCGGCGAACCCGCAGCGGTAGACGCCGTTGTTGACCTCGGTGAAGATCCGCTTGATGACCGGGGCCATCTCCTCCCAGCTGCCGGCCGGGATGAGGTCCGGGGCGCCTTCGCGGTGGAAGTCCTTCCACTGGGTCGAGAAGTCCAGGGTCATCTGCGGGTAGTCGTTGGTGACGACGCCGCCGGTGGGGATGTCGACGATGGCCGGGACCGTGATGCCGCGGGGGTAGTCGGGGAAGCGGGCGAAGAAGTTCTCCTGCAGCCGTTCGGTGCCCAGCACCGGGTCGCGGCCGTCGGGGTCCAAGTCGAAGGTCCAGGAGCGGGCGTCGTGGGTCGGGCCGGGCAGGCCGACGCTGATGGCGTCCTCGAGACCGAGCAGGCGACGGACGATCAGCGTCCTATTCGCCCAGGGGCAAGCACGGGCGGCCACGAGCCGATAGCGACCGGCCTCGACGGGCCACGCCTGAGCACCCTCGGCCAGGCCGGCGTCCGGGTTCCCGATCGATCCGCCGGGCTCGGCGGTGGAGGCGCGGATGGCCTCCGGATCGGCGACGATCCGGTCGTCGATGTAGTTGGTGTCCCGGGTGAATTCGGCGCCCGGCGTCACGTAGGCGCCGCGGGTGGAGTGCTGGTTCTCGCTCATGAAGCCAGCCTACGCCGGGCCGGTTGTACGCGGCTGGCGGTTCGTCACCAATCGCGCTAAGTTAAGCTAACTTAACTTTTTTGCACGACGGCGACAAGGGAGCACCATGACGACTTCGGTCATCGAGCGCCAGGGCCGACCCCAACGCCGCCTGATCTGGCTGCTCGGCCCCGCCTTCGTGGCGGCCATCGCCTACGTGGACCCCGGCAACGTCGCGGCCAATCTCACCGCCGGCGCCCAGTACGGGTACCTGCTGGTCTGGGTGCTCGTGGTCGCCAACGTCATGGCCGTCATGATCCAGTACCTCTCCGCCAAGCTGGGCCTGGTCACCGGCAGGTCACTGCCCGAGGTCCTCGGCGAGCGCCTGCCGCGCACGGGCCGGCTGGCCTTCTGGAGCCAGGCGGAACTGATCGCCATGGCCACCGATCTGGCCGAGGTGATCGGCGGCGCCATCGCCCTGCAGATCCTCTTCGGACTGCCACTACCCCTGGGCGGGTTGCTGGTGGGGATCGTGTCGATGGTTCTGCTGGCCATCCAGTCACGCCACGGGCAACGGCCGTTCGAACTGGTCATCATGGCGCTGCTGGTGCTGATCACCATTGGCTTCGTCGCCGGCCTGTTCGTCAGCCCGACCGACTGGGGAGCGGCCGCCAGCGGCCTCGTCCCTCGGTTCGAGGGCGCCGGAACGGTGCTGCTGGCCGCCGGCATGCTCGGCGCGACCGTCATGCCGCACGCCATCTACCTGCACTCCTCGCTCTCCCGCGACCGCCACGGCGGCGGCCACTCCCCCGCCGGCCTGAAACGGCTGCTGCGGGCCAACCGCTGGGACGTCGGGTTGGCGCTCGTCGTCGCCGGTTCGGTCAACATCGCCATGCTGCTGCTGGCCGCCACGAGCCTGCGCGGGGTCGAGGGGACCGACACCATCCAGGGTGCCCACGCAGCCATCGTTGAGGCGCTGGGACCGTTCATCGGCGTCGTGTTCGGGGTGGGCCTGCTCGCCTCGGGCCTCGCCTCCACCTCGGTCGGCTGCTACGCCGGTTCGGCGATCATGTCGGGCTTGCTGCACCGGCGCATCCCGTTGCTGATGCGTCGGCTGGTCACGCTGATCCCCGCGCTCATCATCCTGTCCATCGGCGTCGACCCGACCTGGGCGCTCGTCCTCAGCCAGGTGTTCCTCTCCATCGGCATCCCTTTCGCCCTGATCCCGCTGGTCCGCTACACCGGCCTGCGCTCGCTCATGGGACCGAACGCCAACTCCGCCGCGACCCAGGTCTTCGCGTGGACCATCACCGTCGCGATCGTCGCGCTGAACCTCCTGCTGATCTACCTCACCGTGACGGGAGCCGCCTGATGACCGCCCGCACACCGTCCACCCCGCCGCCTGCCGAGGGCATCAGCCGGGTCGCCGAGGACTTCCTCAAGGCCATCTGGTCCGCCACCGAATGGGGCGGCGCACCCATCACCGGCAAGGCGCTGGCCGAGCGCTTCGGGACCACGGCCGCCAACGTCTCCGACACCATCCGCCGCCTCACCGCGCAGGGCCTGGTCAGCCACGAGCCCTACAAACCGGTCCGCCTCACCACAGCCGGCGAGCGCCACGCCGTGGCCATGGTCCGCAAGCACCGGCTCATCGAGTCGTTCCTGGTCCGCACCCTGGGCTACTCGTGGGAGGAGGTGCACGACGAGGCGGAGAACCTCGAGCACGCGGTCTCCGAAACCATGATCGAGCGCATCGACGCCCTCCTGGGCCACCCCGACCGGGACCCGCACGGCGACCCCATCCCCGCGGCCGACGGCACCTCGCCGCACCCGGAGCACGCGGTCAATCTCACCGATGCCAGTCCGGGCAGCTACGAGGTCACGCGCATCTCCGATGACGACCCGGCCATCCTGCGCCTGCTCGCTGGCCACGGCCTGCGTCCCGGGTCCATGATCACCGTGGGAACCCGCGACGCCAGTTCCAGCTCCATTCCCCTTGAGTACAACGACGGTGGACTGGCTTCGCTGCCGAGCGATGCGGCCGCGGCACTCTGGCTGGTTGGCAGGGGCTGAGTCATCCTGCACGGTTCGTGATGTGGCAGCTCTCTGAGAAGCGGCGTCCCCACGGATCGCTGACCAAGAACACGCAATCGATCCACGTCATTCCAGTCGCCAAGCCTCGACTGTTGAGGACGCCCAATAGTGCAGCGCTATCGACACTCCGCCAACGGTTGCAGTCCCAAGTGTGGGCGACGTGAATCTTCAACGACTGAAAAACCGTTCGGGAGTCTCAAGTCCAACCCTCGTCACCGAGGCCGGCTTCGACAACGACTTCAAATTTCGCCCCTCATTCTCAACCATCACAGCAAGTGAGCGGCGGAGGTTGGCGCGAAAGTATCACATGCACCATCGTTCTCAAGAACTCATTCGCTTTAGCTCAGATGAAACAAGTGCGAATTAGAGAGGCTATTGAGACCGCGCGTACAACGGCCAAAGTACAGGGATCCCCGCGATTTCTACGATGTCCGACGCCATTCGACCATTAGCAAGCTCGGACTCAATGTCATCTCATTAAACGAACGTTATTTGGGAGGGAATCTATGGTTGCAACTCACCTCGATCCCTCATCCCCGTCACGCCCCCCCTACGGGATGATGGACCTATATGTTTAGAACGATCAACAAAGCGGGGACACCGTGCGGGGAGATGTCGATAACGATGGGGAGGCAGGACGGGCGCGAACAGCCCTGAGCCCTTCCTGCCGTTTGTCTGCGACGGACGCGTAGACGAAGAAAAGCTCTACGAACTCCTCAACGCCGGAGCAGAATTTTCGGCATTGGATTTCAAGCAATCACTGGACCTTCGAGACCAGAGGAAGAAACTCGATTTCATCAAGGATTGCACCGCCATGATGAACCTGTCCCATGGCGGCTACATAGTCGTGGGTGCAACGGACAACGGACAGTTGGCCTCTGACGCCGATCCCCCGCAGAAATCCACGTTCGACTCCGCCGGTCTCTCCGAAATCGTGTGAGGCTACGTCGACAGCCATGTCGATATCCGGGCCCAATTCCACCCCGGTGCCCGGACCGCGTCGGGGACGGGACCAATGATCCTCATATATGTTGCTCCGCCCGTGGATGGATTGCCCGCCGTCGTTTCCAAAGACGGCTCCTGGACAGGCGACGGGCGACCAAAGTTCGTCCTCCGTGCCGGTACGGTCTATACGCGGATGGGAACGTCCAACGTGCTTGCGACCCACCAAACGTGGTCCGTGATTTTGGAAAACTAACGACACCGCGTTCACGCTGACGCGCAGTCTGACATTCAGCCACTCGTCAAACGCGTCGTCGAACAGGTCGGATCCCCTAATGTTCGCGAGGAACGCGTGGCCCCAGACGTTGCCATGGATCCCTATACGTTCGCAACAGCAGTGAAAAGGAACCTGGACGACAACCACATCAATCCGCTAAGGCGCTTTCTCATTCAGGCCAAAGCGCAGTATCAGGCGTCTAAAGACTCCTCAGCGGAAGACAGAACTACCGCGCTGGATCGGATAACCGCGCTGGCCTGTGAAGCCCTTAGCATCGTGGTATGGCCTTCCGCCAGCCGGTCCAAGGCTGTCTGGACCTGAGCCTCGGTGGTGTTGTCCAGCGCCGAGGTCGCCTCGTCGAGCACCAGGACCCGCAGGTTACGCAGGATGGTGCGGTAGATGGCGAGGCGTTGCTGTTCCCCGCCGGAGAACCGGTGCCCGCGGGCACCCACCTTCGTCTCCAACCCGAGTGGCAAGCCCGAGATCAGCTCGTCAATCTGCGCTGCCTTCAACGCGGCCCACAGGGTCTGCTCATCGGCGTCGGGGTCTGCCATGAGCAGGTTCTCCCGGATCGAGGCGTGCACCAGGTAAGACCCCAGGGAGACGACGCCGACGATCCGCGACAGGTCCGCCGGGGACAGGTCCCTCACGTCGATCCCGTCGATGGTGACCCGGCCGGTAGTGGTGTCATGCAGCCGCGGGACCAGCGAGCCCAGAGTGGACTTGCCGGAACCGGTGGCCCCGACGATCGCCGTCGCGGTCCCGGCCGGCACCAGCTGATCGATATCCGACAAAACCCGGGCATCGCCGTCGTACGAGAATCCCACGCCCTCGAAGCGCAACTCCCCGCGCACGGCGGCCGGGTCGATGGCCACGGGATGCTCGGGCGGGGTGATCTCCGGGACGAGGTCGAGGTATTCGAAGATGCGGCTAAACAGCGTCATCGCGGTCACCCACTGGACCCCGACGTTGAGCAGGCCCATGATCGGGCGGAAGATCGCCGACTGCAGCGCGGTGAACCCCACGATCGTGCCGATGGTCATCCCGCCCGTCGCCGCCCCAGTTTGTGCGCAGGACCAACGTGGCGGCTGCCTTTCGGAGAGCGGTTATCTGGGGGTCAGCGCGCGGATGCGCTCTTCGGCGCCCCGGATGACGTCCCCGAGGACGGGGTGGTACCAGCCCTGGTCCCTCGATTCGGTGAGCAGGACCGGCATGAGCGAGCTGGCTGCCTCCAGGGACCGCCGGATGATCATCGTGGCTGCCTGGCGCCTCATCCCCCAGGACATTGCCTCGTCGACGAGATTCTTGTCCCGGACATCGTCGATGAATACCTCCCCGCCAATACGCAGTGCGAGTTCACGGCTATGGTCGGCCCATGCCGCCGTGGGGACTACGTCATAGGCGGGCGATAGCTCCACCCGCCCATCATCCAACAGGACCGTATGATTCCTGACGTGGGCGTCGCAGTCCCCCAGGAGCGTTCCCAGGGTGAGGCGTTCAAGGAGCGGCTGCATGGCGATTCCGGTCGAGTGCTGGACGAGCAGTTGGGCGATGTCCACGAGACGCGGCATCTCGTAGGAGTTGTTCTGATATTTCTCCGTGATGCCCAGCGACTGCCCGAAGTCCTCCTGGTGTATCCGGCGCAGGGACTTGCCGTTCCTTCGTCTGTCGAATCTGCGCACGAGGATGGCGGATCGGCCCATGATGTCCCGGACTTCGGTTTCAGCCGCCCTGACCTTCATGCCCTTCGACTGGCCGGACAGGAGGGTCAACCGCATTGCAAAGTGTTCGGCTGCCGCTATGCCCGGCCATCTCTCGATGCCTTCGTCGGTGAGCCTGGCCGGTTTGAGGATATGAGTCGACGGGGCGCCGTTCACCGGCAGTCCCACCCGTTCGCTGTCGAGGACCACGGCCAACTTGCCCTGCAGGCCTCCGAGGCTAGACCGGACACCGGGGTCGACGTCGATGCCCAGAGGCGCGGCGGGCAGATCCGAGATCGCCTTCTTCAGGTCGGAGCCGTCGAGCCAATGGACGCCGCCTTGCCTGGTGCCGGGGCCCTGGTCTGGTTCGGTGACCTGGATGGCGCCGGCACAGTCCAGCCCGTAAGCCTTGAGTAGTCCGTAGGTGTCCTCGGCCGATATCCGGGCCCTGTCCGCGAGGGCTGCACGGACGTGGTCTTCGGGGAGCAACCCGTCCAGGAAGTATTTGGCCTCCGTCCCAGGGTACGGCGCGGCGCGCACGGGGAGCTTGAGGGAGAGCAGGATGCTTCCCGGCCCATGTTGCCGAACGGCCTCTTCCGTGTACCTCAAGGACATGTATCCTTGGCCCGCGTCATTGAGTTCGGCGACAGGATCCCCGTTGAGCCACGCGATGAGCGTCATGGCTGGCTCCGCCCTCGTCGGCGCGTTGCATCGTAGTTGTCGGCTTCGTATCGGGCCGACGCTGCGCGGGGGTCCTCGCGCGGGAGGGCAACCAAGTCCATGCCCAAGGCATTGGCGACTTCGGTGAGGATGGAGGAGCGGCCGGGCAACCCGCGTTCGATGTTGCTGATCCGCTTGCGGTCGAGCCCAGTGGTGTCACTGAGCTCCCCTTGCGACAGGCCGAGTTCGATGCGTCGGGCACGGAGTGCAACTCCGATGCGTTGCAGTTGGTGATCCACTACTCCTCCTGCGCTAATGGGGTGGATAACAACACATTAGCACGAGTCAGCACTAATGGGGTCGAAAACAACCCCAATAAGTTCCCAAAGAGTTAAAGAGACTAAAACAGCCACATAAGCGGTTCGAATGGCATAAACCTCGCCGCTTGGCTCCGGCCTTCCCGGGAGATGACGTGTTCACGACTGATATCCCCGGGTGCGGGCACCGCTCACCGAGGCTACCTACCGGTTGATCCCCAGCGGCAGCCCGTCGGCTTGTGCGCGGGAGCGCAGCAACCGGGCAAAGGGCCCGAGGCCCAGTTTGCCAGATTTTAGACTTCCGTCGCCCCAAGGGCGGCAACCAGAAAGTCGATGAAATCCGCCAAGGCAGCGGGCAGCTCCCTTCCCGCCTTCGTCTGGACCTGCAAGTTTCGTTGCCCCAGTTCCTTCTCTTTGAGGGGAATCGCCACGACGTCACCCGCTGCCAAGTCGCGCTCGGTCGTGATTCGACCCATCAGGGTTACCGCGTCTCCTTGTCGCACGAAGCTCAGCAATGCATCCGGGTTGTCGCAGACGAAGACCGGTTCGACGCCCCGGGACGCGGACTTGACGACAACGTCAAAAAGATGTCGGTTGGTCGTATTGGGTGCGGAAAGAGCCAATGGATACGAGAGGAGCTCTCGCAAACGAATCGACGATTCACATGCCAGAGGATGGCCGGCGCGCACTACGGCCATCAGTGGCGCAGGACGCGAATCAATGATTTTGACACCCGCATCAATCGCGAGGTTGAAGGTCACGGCCACATCTGTCGCACCGTCACGAACCATCTGAGTAGCTGTAGCCGGCTCGGTCAGTTTGAGAACGAACCACGTTCCCGTATGAATCTTTCTGTAGTCGGCAGCTATGCGAGGCAGGAATTCGTGACCGACGCCGCTTGGTGCGGCGATCGAGATGAGCGATTCCGCGCCGCGGCGCTCGTGGATCTCGTCGACGACATGTCCGGCATCCTGGATCACCCGTCGCGCGAATCCGGCAAACATGTCGCCGGATTCCGTCGCCACAACGCCCGATGGCAAGCGTTCAAAAAGGACAGATCCAACTTCCTTTTCGAGTCTGCTGATTTGCCGGCTAACGGCCGAGCCGGCCACATGCAGTTGCCGGGCAGCGGCATTGATCGACCCGGACTCGAAGACCGCGAGAAAATATCGCAGAGCAGGATCATAGAGGGGCATCTACTGAACCTACTGGACCATTGCCGTTGCGGCAACGCTAGCGTCTACAAATTGCTAGAACCAGATCGAGGAATTCGTCTTGTATGAGGTACGTCACCCTGCAAACATGATCTGGAGCCGCCACCAAGGCGATCATATTTTGCCAGCAACGTACGACCAGATCATGGTGACAAGTTGGAACATCAGCAACTGTCGCTGCCATGTGCTGCGCGTATCAGATCCATCGGAGGATTCCACTTGACCCGCACTTCTGCGATCGAACTTGCCACAGAATACTTCGACTCAGGGCAGTTCAAAACCGATCTTGACCGGCGGGTGTCGTATCGAACGGAGAGTCAGGACCCCGAGAGCGCAACCGTCATGCATGCCTACCTCACGGATGAAATCATTCCGCATGTAGAGCGCATGGGCTTCACGGCACGGGTGGTTGAGAACCCGGTATCCAGCAATCATCCGTTTCTCGTTGCCCACCGATATGAAGACGCCTCGTATCCCACGGTACTGACCTATGGCCATGGCGACGTGCAGCTCGCCCATAAGCCTGATTGGCGAGCAGGCCTCGATCCATGGGAAATCGTCATGGAAGATGACCGCTGGTACGGCCGGGGCACCGCCGACAACAAGGGGCAACACACGGTCAATTTGGCGGCATTGGAACGCGTTGTCCAAGCTCGCGGAGGCCGTCTGGGTTTCAACGTCACGGTCCTCCTGGACATGGGTGAAGAGTCTGGCTCCCCGGGTCTCAACGAGATATGCGAACTACTGCAGAACGAGTTGTCCGCCGACCTTCTCATCGCTTCCGATGGGCCGCGGCTCGCGGCCGAAAACCCCACACTCTTCTTGGGCGCGAGGGGCGCGGTCAACTTCACCCTCACCGTCGACTCACGCGACGAGAGCCACCATTCAGGCAACTGGGGTGGAGTGCTGAGCAACCCCGCAATAGTGCTGGCCAACGCCCTTTCAAGCATGGTGAGCGGACGGGGCGAGATTCTTGTCAAAGGACTCAGACCCTCTCCGATCCCCGCTTCAGTCCGAGCCGCCTTGGCAGACATCTCCGTCGATACTTCGCCTGAAAGCCCACAGATCGAAGAAAACTGGGGCGAGCCGGGGCTTACCCCAAGCGAGCGTCTCTTCGGGTGGAACACGTTGGAGATCCTCGCCATGACGGCAGGAAATCCCGACGGGCCGGTCAATGCCATCCCAGCCAGTGCGCGCGCACATTGCCAACTGCGTTTCGTCGTCGGCACCGATTGGCAAGCGGCCGAATCGATCTTACGAGAGCACCTCGACAGCCGGGGGTTTCCCATGGTCGACGTCAATGTCGAGCACGGGGTCGCCGCTACGAGGCTCGACCCGGAAAACAAGTGGGTGAGATGGACCCTCGCGTCCTTAGCGGCCACTACCGGCAAGACGGCTTCGGTCCTCCCCAACCTGGGCGGAACCTTGCCCAACGATGCGTTCGCCGATGTCCTCGGATTGCCGACGATCTGGATTCCCCATTCCTATCCCGGCTGCGCACAGCACGCGCCCAACGAGCATCTGTTGGCTCCCCTCATGAGGGAGGCAATGCAGATTATGGCCGGACTCTTTTGGGATCTGGGCGAGCTCGATCCGGATTGGCTTTCGACCGCCGACTAATCGTGGTTTCCGACAACATCCAGTCACAACAAGGAGTAAGTCATGAGTACCAAAGCCACGTATGACTCGACGAGCACCAAGAAGCCGTTAAGTCCTTCGAAGATCATTGCCGCGGCTTGTGTCGGCAATGCCCTCGAATGGTACGACATTGCAATTTACGGCTACTTTGCCGTGTACATCGCGCGCGTGTTTTTCCCCAGCGAAGATCCCGCCTTTTCGCTTGTCCTCGCATTGGGCACCTTTGCGGTGTCGTTCCTGATCCGGCCTCTTGGAGCACTTCTCCTCGGATCCTACGCGGACCGAAAAGGTCGTAAACCAGCACTGACGCTCTCCCTTGGCCTGATGGTCGTCGGTTCGCTACTCATCTGCATCATGCCCACCTATGCGGTCATTGGAGTCGCAGCCCCGATCGGCATTCTGGTGGCCCGACTCATCCAGGGATTCGCTGCAGGCGGCGAATTCGGCACGGCGACGGCCATGATGGTCGAGCATCTTCCCGGACGTCGAGGCTTCGCGGCCAGCTGGCAGTTCGCGAGTCAGGCCATGGCTGGCCTCATGGCCGCCGGCATCGGTACCTTGCTGACCACGACCTTGAGTTCTGAGCAAATCGAGTCGTGGGCATTTCGCATCCCCTTCGTGTTCGGTTTGCTCGTAGGTCCCGTGGGGATCTACATCCGGAAGCATGTCCCTGAAACGGCGGAAGCTGAAGCACACATCAAGAGCGACCAGCCCAAAACGCCTGTCCGCACCATCCTCCGCGGTCAGAAGTTGCTGGTGTTGCTCACCGTAGGCTTGCTGGCGGTGACCACCTGCCTCAACTACATGATCACCTACATCCCGACGTACGCCATCAAGACCCTGCATCTCCCCGACTCGAGCGGGTTCATGGCCACCATCGTCGCGGGCCTGGTGCTGCTTGTCGTCACTCCATTCGCCGGCCACTTCTCCGATAAATTGGGCCAATTGAGAATAATGATTCCGGCCGCCGGACTTATCCTCCTCCTGATTTACCCGATGTTTGCCCTCATGGTCTCGGTACCGGCTCTCGGGACACTGCTGCTCGTCCTCTTTTTTATGGCATTGCTCAAGGCCACCTACTACGGCCCGATGGGCGCAGCGATGGCGGCCATCTTTCCAGCAGAAACGCGTGCCACCGGCATGGCAGTCGGCTACAACATTGGCGTGACCATCTTTGGCGGCTTCACACCGCTAATCGCGACCTTGCTTATCAACGCCACCGGAAATGATATGGCTCCAAGCTTTTGGGTCCTTTTCGCTGCCATCGTGAGCATTGTTTCCATGGTTGTGCTCTGGAAAAAGTTGGGCAAACGATGAACCTCGGCCACACGGCCTCTCGTCATGGAAAGCGCATCACACCTCTTCTGCCATTACCGGGAGGTTCAGGGCACAACAAACCCGCATAGGAAAGATGCCTCGCAAGCGCAGGTTCCCTCGGAGGCTGTTCCGGCCCCAGGTATCGGAGGAACCGGCAAACAGTTCGTGCCCCGCCGAGCAGACCACGCGTAAACGCTCGAGGCGACACGGCCCCATTGCCCTCATTTTGATCATGATCAAGAAAACGAAGCCCAAAGAAGAACGCTGGAGTATCGACAACAAGCGCGGCGTCCGCCGATCCCCTGCGCGACTTAACTCACCGACGTTGAGCCCTTGTCGCAGGGGAACTGCGCTGCGTCGGGCAGGCCCGAGATCCCTCGCGCCTGCCCAGCTATGGCCGTGGCAGTCAGCAGTCGGCGGCAGGGACATGCTTGAAGTTCCTCGCCCTCGTTCTCGGCAGGGATCAAGCAACACCGGAAACGTCCCGCCACATCCCGAATGGCTGTGTGGCTCACCGTCCGGCTGATGAAGGTGGCTGTCGACGGGCTGTTGCGTATGAGGGCTCACGGAGCCGGCTTGCCCATCCGTAGGTGCTGGTTCCGAACAGCGGATTCCGGACCGGGTCGAAGCGCGTGGCGGTGTCGGCGAGTTCGGGCGCGGTTTCCAAGGCGAGGGTCGCGAACTGGGTCCAGGCATCGCATGGCCGCGCGTAGTAGAGACCGAGAATCCACTGGTGAGTCCCAAGTGCCCGACGGAACGAGCTGGGGGCGGCCGGGAGCCGGGTCGGAGCATGAAGGGTGCGGGCCGCCAAGAGTATCGGCCCGGCTGCGCCCTTGTAGGGCATCATGGTTGTGAACACGGCCGCGGCAGCTCGACGGTGCAGTGTGAGCATGAATCGGCCTGCCCGGGAAGCACCAGTGGAGGCAAGCAGAACGTCGGCATGTTTTTCCCCGTTGGGGATCCGCACAGCGAGCCCAAGGATGTCGGGCCAGGCGTCCGGAAGGCCGAGGGATCGGGAGAACCGGGCAGTGACGTGCTCCATGCCCGGGGAGTCGACCCAGGGTATCCCCGACGC
Organism: Micrococcaceae bacterium RIT 802; assembly: GCA_016892645.1. GTDB lineage: Bacteria > Actinomycetota > Actinomycetes > Actinomycetales > Micrococcaceae > Arthrobacter_H. The sequence continues at coordinate 41,849 of JAFEMX010000014.1, read as the reverse complement.
CGAATCGTGGCCGTACCGCTTAAGGGTCCCCACCAGGGCCACACCTTCCGGGTGGATCGGCCGGTCAGGGCGAACCCGCTTCAAGACCTTGAAAACGACGGCGAAAACACGGCCACCCGCTGCGCTGAACTGCCTGCCTGCTAGTCGTCTCATCGCCGCTCCTCGGTGCTCGCCGTCCAGATGCCCAAGGCTGGCACGGCGGCTGCCTCCTGGTCCAGCCACTGGGGGTTGATGCGACCGAATCTACCGGTTGATCCCCAGCGGCAGGCCCTCGGCCTGTGCGCGGGAGCGCAGCAACCGGGCAAAGGGCCCGTCTCCGGCGCGCAGCGCGGCAGGGGTTCCCTGCTCGACGGTGCGTCCGCCATCGAGGACCACCAGCTGGTCGGCCTGCTCGACCGTGGAGAGCCGGTGGGCGATCGTGATCGTCGTCCGTCCTTCGGCCAGCCGGTCCAGGGCGGCCTGGACCTGGGCCTCGGTCGTGTTGTCCAGCGCCGATGTCGCCTCGTCCAGCACCAGCACCCGCGGATTGCGCAGGATGGTCCGGGCGATGGCGAGGCGCTGCTGCTCGCCGCCGGAGAACCGGTGCCCCCGGGCACCCACCTTCGTCTCCAACCCGCGTGGCAGGCCCGAGATCAGCTGGTCGATCTGCGCTGCTTCGAGCGCGGACCATAGCGTCTGGTCGTCGGCGTCGGGGTCTGCCATGAGCAGGTTCTCCCGGATCGAGGCGTGCACCAGGTAGGACTCCTGCGAGACGACGCCCACGATCTTGGCAAGGTCCTGCGGCGCCATGTCCCGCACGTCGATCCCGTCGATGGTGACCCGGCCAGTAGTGGTGTCATGCAGCCGCGGGACCAACGAGCCCAGGGTGGACTTGCCGGAGCCGGTGGCCCCGACGATCGCCGTCGCGGTCCCTGCAGGCACCAGCAGATCGATATCCGACAAGACCCGGGCATCGCCGTCGTACGAGAAGCCCACCCCCTCGAAGCGCAACTCCCCGCGCACGGCGGCCGGGTCGATGGCGACCGGATGCTCGGGCGGGGTGATCTCGGGGACGAGGTCGAGGTATTCGAAGATGCGGCTAAACAGCGCCATCGCGGTCACCCACTGGACCCCGACGTTGAGCAGGCCCATGATCGGGCGGAAGATCGCCGACTGCAGGGCGGTGAACGCGACGATCGTGCCGATGGTCATGCCGCCCGTGGCCGCCGGGAAGCCGCCGGCGAAGTAGATGACCGCGGGGATGGCGGCGAAGACGATCTGCATCGTGGCCATCCGCCAGCGGCCGGCCAGCTGGGAGCGCAGTTCCAGGCCGATGAGTCGGTGGGAGCTGGCGGTGAAGCGTTCGGCGTCGCGCTCGGTGGTGCCCAGCGTCTTGGACAGGCGCACCCCGGAGACGGAGAGGCCCTGTTCGACCTGGGTGTAGAGGTTGGCGAGCTCGGCCTGGCGGTCGGCGGTGATGTCGCGGCGCATCAGGGCGACGCGGCGGCTGAGGATCACCGCGGGCGGGATGACGATGAGCGAGAGGATGCTGAGCATCGGCGAGAGGGCGACCATGGCGATGGCCGTGGCGACGGCGGTGGTCAGGTTCGAGGCGATGGACGTGGCGGTGGTGGTGACCACGGACTGCATGCCGGCGATGTCGCTGGTCAGCCGGGACTGGACCTCGCCGCCGCGGGTGCGGGTGAAGAAGGCGAGCGACTGGGCCTGCAGGTGGGTGAACATGCCCGAGCGCAGGGTGTGCATGACGCGTTGGCCCATGTCGGTGGCCATCCAGGTCTGCACGACGCCGATCAGCGCGGTGACCGCGGCGATGACGACCATGGCGCAGGCCAGGGTGCCCAGCAGCGGGATGTCCTGGTGCGGGATGGCGTCGTCGATGATCGCGCGGATCAGGAACGGCTGGGCCAGGCCGGCGATCGAGGCGACGCTGATCAGCAGCACCAGCACGGTGATCATGCCCTTGTGCGGAGCGAACAGGGCGGCGACGCGGCGCAGGCTCACGGGGTGGCCGGAGAGCTGGTCGCGGTCGGCGGCGCTGACTTTCGCCGGGCCCGGTCCGCCGGGCCGACCGCCGCCCATGGCTCCCGCCGCGGGAGTGGTGGAGGATGGGGTGGGTGTAGGGGCCGACGCCATCGGCACCACCTCCTGGGTCGAAGGGGTGGCACGGGTTTCGCGCCAACTATGCAGAGGTTACCTCATTATGTGGTTGCCACGCAAGTGGGTACACTGGTGCCATGACCTCCCACGATGCGGATCCCGACGCCGACGAACCCGATCTGGGTGAACTCTTCCACGCCGCCTTCCGCGGGCTCCGCCGCCGCTGGGCCCACGAGCTGGCCCCCTTCGAGATGACCCCGCACCAGTGGCGCGCCCTGAACACGCTGGCGCGGCACGGGGACGCGTGTGCCCCCGCGGCGGGGGCAGGAACGACGGCGGCCCTGCGCGCCGCGGTGGCCTCACCCGAGGGGGTGCTCCGGCTGAAGGCACTGGCCGAACAGCTGCGGATCGCCCCGCGCTCGGCCACCGAGGTGGTGGACCAGCTCGAGGCCAAGGGGCTGGTGGAACGGCTCCCGGATCCGCACGACCGCCGTGCCGTGCTGGTCCAGTTGACGGCGGCCGGGCAGGACCTGCGCTCCGACGTGCAGCGGGCCCGACGGGAACAGGCCAACGAGTACTTCGCCCGGCTGGAATCCGGCGAACGCGCCGAGCTGGCCCGGCTCCTGGGCGTCCTGGGCGAGGACGGATCCGATGGCCACTGGCCGGGCCCGCGCCGGGTCTAGGGTGGGGAACACACCCCACCGCCTTCCGGCAGGAGAGCCGCCCATGCCCCGCACCCCCACTTGGACCACCGAGGACATCGGTGACCTCACGGGAAAGACCGCCATCGTGACCGGCGCCAACAACGGGCTCGGCCTGGCCACGACCCGCGAACTGCTCGTCCACGGGGCCCACGTGGTGCTCGCGTGCCGCGACCGGGAGAAAGGCCTCGGCGCGGTCCGGGCGCTGCGGCCCGCGGTCCTCGAGGCGGTCGGTGAGCTGCGCGCCGAGGTCATGCCGGTGGACCTGTCCATCTTGTCCACGGTCCGTTCCTTCGCGTCGGAGTTCCTGGGGACCCACCTGAAACTCGACCTGCTCGTCAACAACGCCGGCATCATGATGACGCCCTACGGGCTCACGGCCGACGGCCACGAGTTGCAGTTCGGGACCAACCACCTCGGCCACTTCGCCCTCACCGGTTTGCTCTTGGACGCCCTGGGCGCCGCACCGCGGGCACGCGTCGTCACGTTGTCGAGCCTGGCCCACCGTGGCGGGAGCCTGGACTTCGACAACCCGATGTTCGAGCACGGCGGGTACTCCCCCGCCGCGGCCTACAACCGCTCGAAGCTGGCCAACCTGCTCTTCACCCATGAACTGGACCGCCGTCTGAAGGCCGCCGGCCGGGACACGATCGCGGTGGCCGCACACCCCGGCGTGGTCGGCACGGACCTGTTCGGGCACGTGTTCGACCGGCGCTCGCTCCGGCCGGCACGGTTTGTCTTCAACGCCGTGATGCCCCGGACGCGGAATGGGGCGCGCTCGACGCTGCGGGCCGCCACCGACCCGTCGGCCCGTGGCGGCGAGTACTTCGGCCCCGGAGGGCCCGGCGGATTGCGCGGGGCGCCCCGCCACGCAAAATCGTCCGCGAGCGCACGGGATCTGATGGCGGCCCGTCGCCTATGGGAGCTCTCCGAGGAACTCACGCAGGTGCGGTACCTGGACGCCCCGATCTCCAGCTGACCCGGAGGGGCCGGATGGACGTGGGCCCCGGATCGACGTCAGATGAGCGGCAGCGTCATGCCGATTTCCACGCCCGCGGGGCGTTCGGGGAACTCCTGCGTCTCACCGGTTTCGAGGAAGCCCTGCCGCACGTAGAAGGTCCGGGCCCTCCGGTTGTCCGCAAAGACCCACAGGTCCAGCCGTCCGGCACCCGATCGTCGGGCCCATCCGGCCACGGCCGCGATGAGTTCCCCGGCCACGTCCGATCCGCGCGCCGCCGGCCCCACCCACATGCCGGCGAGTTCGCACCCGCCGGATCCGGGCCGCAGGATCCCGCTGGCCACCCCGTCGGGCGCCGCGGCCTGAGTGCCGGATGGTGTCGCGGGCCAGGCCAGGAACCAGTTGCCCTGGGTGGCCCGCTGGCGCCATTGGGCTTCCGTGAAGGCCGATTCGCGGGCCCGGGTGGAGCAGAAAGCCGCCGGGGCATCGGCGAGGGCCTGCAGACGCACCGCCCGCAAGTCCTGCCAGTCGTGGGTGCCAGCTGCTCGGACCGTGGGGCGTGTCATCCCCCCACCATGGCACGCCGCGCGCCGGCCCGGCCACCGTTGGCGGGACCAGCGCAGGCGCGGCTCCTACCCCTCGGCGCGGCCCGTCCGCCAGTACCCCATGAAGGAGACCTGCTTGCGGTCGATGCCGACGTCGCGCACCAGGTAGCGGCGCATCGACTTGATGACCCCGGCCTCGCCGGCGATCCACGCGTAGAAGGGCTGGCCCGATCCCGACGTCGTCTCCCAGAGAATTCCCTCGTCGACGTTCACGTCCTCGAAGTCCTTGCCCGGGTCCACGGCGCCGGCACCGGGAACGGCGACCGCGGAGCGCACGGCCGCCTCCAGCAGGTTCCCCGGGGCCTGCATGCCGCGCGGCAGCCACTGCACGGCCACTCCGGACCGGGTGAACGACCCCTGGATGTCCTCCACCGAGGGCACCTCGATGAACGCGTCGCCGGTGATGCCCGGCGGTAGCGACTCCAGGATCGAGCAGATCGCCGGGGCGGCGGTCTCGTCGCCGGCCAGCAGGATGCGCCGGGCCTGGCCGGGACGGAATTCGATGCCGCCGTAGTCGTGGCCGCACAGGGCACGGTTCGGCCCGAGGATGATGACCTCGTCGCCGACCTGTGCCTCCGCGGCCCACACCGAGGCGGGTCCGCCGACCAGGACGCCGTCCTCCCGGCGCACATGCAGCACGAAGTCCAGGTCAAGTTCCGGATCCGGTCCGGCGTTTCCGGGGTGCCCGGCGGGGCGGAAGGACCTGACCGTGTAGGTGCGCATCGAGCCGCGCTCGGACGGGTCCTTGGCCAGCCAGGCGCGGTACCAGCCGGACGCGTCGTCGTCGCTGATCGTCCCGTCGGGGGCCAGGTCGGCGAAGAGCCCGCGCATGCGGGCCACGGCGTCCTCGCCGGGTGGCGGCACCAGGACCTTGATCCGCAGGTCCAACGGGTGGCCGCCGGTGCCGAAGTGCTCCAGTTCCGGCCCGGCCAGCGTCAGCCGGCGGAAGCTGGGGCCCAGGTCCTGGACGTCCACTGCCGTGAGGCCGAACGCCAGGGTCGGGCAGACCTCCACCGAGGGGCGCCGCGGCTCGGGCACGACGGCGGTGTCTCCGCCTCCCTGCCCGGTAGTGGTGGCCTTCGCCTCCGTCGGCACCTCCTGCGCGGCAGGGGTTTCGTCATCGAGCCGGGTGGTGCGGAACCGTGCGCCGCCCTCGGCCGCTTCCGGACGCAGCACCCGGTGGCGGCCGATCGGCAGGACCAACGGCGAACCGGCGACGGGGTCGGTGATGACCCGCGCCGGCAGCCCGAACACGTCCTGGACCAACTCGGCGGTCAACACCTCCGAGGGGCGCCCGGCCGCGGCCACCGTCCCGCCGACGAGCGCGACCAGGTGGTCCGCGTAGCGGGTGGCCAGATTGAGGTCGTGCACCACCATGATGACCGTGGTGCCTCGCCGGCGGTTCAGATCGGCGACGGCATCAAGCACCAGCAGCTGCTGCGCGACGTCCAGGTGGTTCGTCGGCTCATCCAAGAGCACGACGCCGGTCTCCCGGCCCAGGACCCGGGCCACCGCGAGCAGCTGGAGCTGATCGGCCGGCAGAGCCGTTGCCGTGCGGTTCACGAGCCCCGAGCAACCGGTGGCGGCGAGCACCCGGTCGATCGCCTCGTCGTCGTGCGGTGTCCACGCTGTCGAGACGGTCCCTTCTGCCGACCGGCCGAGGGCAACGTATTCCCGCGCGGTGGCTCCGTCGAGTGCCGGATGGGGTTCGGCCAGCAGGGCCGGCACGTCGGCGGAGCCGGCCGGGGGATGCCCCGCCAGATCGCGTAACAAGGTCGATTTTCCGCTGCCGTTGGCGCCGAAGACCATGGTGATCGCCCCGGCAGGGAATTCCAGGGGCAGCCGCTCTGCCTTCAGGGTGTTCATGTGTTCCTCCGGTGGTGGTGTGTGGCCGCGGCGCACGCGCGGGATTCTGCTGGCCGGCTCACGGGTTCGGGTCGGTGCCGCTGCCCTAGACTGGCGGCATGATCCAGCCGACCTCTGCCCCGCTCCTGCACGTGACCGATGGCGCAGCCATGATCACGGCCCCGAACCCCGGCCCGATGACACTGGACGGAACCAATTCGTACCTCCTGCGTGCCACGCGGGACGCCGACTCGGTCGTGGTCGTGGACCCGGGCCCCGCAGACGAGGGCCATCTGCAGGCCTTGGCGAGCCAAGGGCGCGTCGACCTCATCCTCGTCACCCACCGCCATGGCGACCACACGGAGGGGATCGACCGGCTGCACGAGTTGACCGGTGCGCCGGTGCGCGCGGCGCTGGCCGAACACTGCCGGTCCGCCGAGCCGCTGTCCGACGGCGATGTCCTCACCGCGGCGGGGGTGGCGATCCAGGTGGTCGCCACTCCGGGGCACACCTCGGACTCGTTGTGCTTCCTGGTGCCCGAAGACGGCCACCACGGCTCGGTCCTGACCGGCGACACCCTGTTGGGACGCGGGACGACGATCCTGGATTTCCCGGACGGAACCCTCGGCGACTACCTGGCCAGCCTCGACGTCCTCTCCGGCTTCGCCCGGGCCACGATGCTCCCGGCCCACGGGCCGGCCCATCCGCATCTGGGCACCATCGTCGAGCAGTACACGGCCCATCGTCTGCAGCGTTTGGACCAGGTCCGCGACGCCGTCGCCCGGATCACCGGCGGGAAGACGGCGGCCCGGCCGTCCGTCGGCGAGGTCACCGACGTGGTGTATGCCGACGTCGACTCGGCGGTGCGCGGGGCAGCCGAGCGCTCGGTGGCAGCACAATTGGACTACCTGTTCGGGGCCACGGGACGGGCCTAGGGAGGCGGGGGCCGGCACGTCAGGCCCGCGCCGCACTCGGCGCGCAGGGGAGGGCATGGCATCTGGAATCCACACTGGTCTCCCCTCACGGTTGGCGCCGGGGACGACCCGGAAGAATACTGTCTTGTTAGGCTAACCTTAGCCCCGGTTATTACGCAAAGCCGGAGTCACCTATTGCCGCCCGATGACGATTCCATCTCGCCCGCGCTGCCTCTTTGGACTGGCCGGTGCACCCCGCTACAGTCGAGACATGGCCAGCCCCACGCAGCATCCCGAGACGCACTATTCCGCCCAGCCGTCCGTCACGGCGCTCATCACCGGCGCCACCTCGGGCCTCGGCGCCGAGTTCGCCCGGCAGCTGGCGGCGCAGGGCTATTCGCTCGTGCTCGTGGCCCGCAACCAGGAGCGCCTGGACTCCACGGCCGACTCGCTGCGGGCCCGCTACGCCGTGCAGGTCCAGACCATCAGCGCCGACCTCGTGACCGAATCCGGCGTGCAGACGGTCGCGAACCGGCTCGCCGACTCGAACCATCCGGTCACCACCCTGGTCAACAACGCGGGCTATGGGCTCACCGGGAACTTCGCCGACAACGACCTGGCGGAGGAGCTCACCCACATCAGCATCCACATCCGCACGCCGCTGATCCTCTCCCACGCCGCCCTGCGGACCATGGCGGAAATCGGTGGCGGCCGGATCATCAACGTCGCCTCGGTCGCCGCGTTCACCCCGCGCGGCACCTACTCCGCGGCGAAGGCCTTCCTGGTCAACTTCAGCCGCTGGGCCAACGTCTTCTACCGCGACCGCGGCATCTCCGTGACCGCCGTCTGCCCCGGCTTCACCCACACCGAGTTCCACGACCGCATGCAGGTCGACAAGAAATCGATCCCCTCCTGGTCGTGGCTGGAGGCCGAAGAGGTCGTGCGCAGCGGCCTGACCGACGCCATGGCCGGGCGGTCGGTGTCGATCCCCAGCACGAAATACAAGGTCATCACCTTCTTCGCCCGCATCGCCCCCGATGCCCTGGTCGCGCGCATCGCCCAGCGCGGGCGCTAAGCCGCCGATTGATCCGTACATGACACGTCGCTGGCCGGCGCACCCTGAGGTGTCCCGGCCAGCGCGCTGTCTGAGGTCCCACCGTGCGTCAGCCCCCGACGCCGGCGAGCACCTTCCCGGCGTCGACCAGGCCCGAGCCGCAGCCCAGCGAGCAACCGCCCGGAAGTGCGCGGGTTCCGGCCTTCAGTGCCGACTCCAGCGCCCTCGGGCTCATCGACGGGTTCTCTGAGCGCATGAGCGCCACGACACCCGCGACGTGCGGGGTGGCCATCGAGGTGCCCTGGTACTCCGCGTAGGCCTCGGTACCCGGTGTCGTCCGGCCCGAGTTCAGCGTCGAGAGGATGCCGCCTCCGGTGCTCGAGGTGTCCCCGCCGGGTGCGGTGACGTCGACCCGTGAACCGTAGTTGGAGTACCAGGACATGCCACCGGACTTGTCGCTGGCGGCCACGGTGATGACGTTGTTGCAGTTGGCCGGCCGCGAATTCGAGGCATTCTGCTGCTCGTTGCCGGCGGCGACGACCACCGACGTGCCGCGGGAGACGGCCGAATTGATGGCGTTCTGGTAGGTGGTGCCGCAGGCCCCGCCCCCACCGAGGGACATGTTGATGGCGTCGGCCGGGTTCGGGTTGCCCGGGACGCCCGGAACGGTGCCCCCGGAAGCCCACACGATGGCGTCGGCGATGTCCGAGAGCATGCCACCGCATTTGGCCAGGACCCGCACGGGGACGACCTTCGCGTTCGGGGCAACGCCGGCGACTCCCTTGCCGTTGCCGGTCACCGCGGCGACGGTTCCGGCGACGTGGGTTCCGTGCCAGGAGGAGTTGCTGCCGCTGCCGGAGCCGCACTCCCCGGCATTGAACCAGTCGCCCTGGTCGGCGGGGTTGGCGTCGCGGCCGTTTCCGTCGCGGGCGGCCGTGGCGTCGGAGACGAAGTCGTAGCCGGGCAGGACGTTGGCATTCAGGTCGGAGTGGCTGGTGATCCCCGTGTCCAGGATCGCGACCACGGCGCCGCTGCCGGTCGAGTAGTTCCAGGCGCCCGGGGTGCGCATGCCGGTGGAACCGGTGAAGTCCCACTGTTCGCCGTAGCGCGTGTCGTTGGGCGACAGCGCGGAAATCGTCATGCGCACGTCGGGCTCGATCGAGGAGATGGTCCCCGTCTCGGCAGCGTCGACCATGAACTGCCTGGCCTCCTTCGCCGTCATCTTCGCATCGGCCTTCACCACATGGGCTCCGGTGGCCGTCGGGCGCAGCTCCTTCATGGCGACGCCGGCATCCTGTGCCGCGGGGCCCAGGGACTTCACGCGGGCCTGCTTCGTTGCAGTGCGTGCCGAGTCCTTGTAGGTGACGATGAACTGGTCGTACTGCTGCCCCGATTCCAGCGCACCTGTCGCGACCGTGGCCTGCTGGACGGCGGGTGCGTCCGTGGACGCCGGCCGGGCTGTTGGGTCGGAGGCGTTCGCCGGAAGCACGGAGAGTCCGCCGATCAGCGAACAGGTACCAACCACTGCCGCCGCGGACAGGGCCATGGTGCGGATTGATCTGGTGGGTTTCACACCCATAGTGCACTCCTTTGTGTCGTTCGTGCCGAATGTCCCCGACGGCCCCGCAAGGGGGACCGATCGGGTCACGCAACGGATACTAAGCATGTGTTGACTAGTTTTGAAAGACTTATTCAACATCAAACGTTAATGAGTTGGAATTTGTCTTTACAGTCGACAAGAAGAGTGACTGTCACAGCCCGGTGGATTTTTCGGACCGGATGCGGCAACGCGGGCCAGGGAACGAAGGATCGGCGGGCTGGTGGTTTACGCGAATGCCTGACTAAAGCCCCGGGGAATTTTCGAGGCGATGCGCTACCGAAACCGCACCACTGCAGGTCGGGGTGAGGCGACGGCCGGGCTACAGCGTGCGGGAACGGCTCCTGCGTCCGCCCCAACGCAGTCCCGCCCAGAACGCCAACACCACCAGTCCGACGACCAGGACGATGGCTCCCACCACTCCGGCCGTGGAGATGACGTGCATGCCCTCCAGGGTGCCGGTCTCGTCGGATAGCGGCGCATAGGCGAACCACCCGAAGGTCGCGGGTCGTGCCTCCGATTGGAGCATGACGACGAGTCCCACGACCACGGCCGCCACCGCTGTCAGGGGCAGGACGCGTAACAGGATCCGGGTGTTCATGGACCAATCATAGGCAACGCCGCACCCCCGCCCGGCTGACATGTCAGGGTGCTGCCCGGGCGCCGCAGCGTCACCGGCCGACGGCGTACAGGAGCATCTCCACGGGCTCCGCACCTGTGTGGCGGGGATGCGGCATGGTGCCATCCGCGCGAAACCCGGCCACTTCTGCGGTCCGAAGCGACGGGGCATTCCACGGTTCGATGTGCAGCTCGATGCGATCCAGATCCGGCAATGTCCACCCAAATCCGGAAAGGGCCCTCAACGCGTGCGCCGCATACCCATGGCCCCGATACTCCGGCGCAATCGCGTAGCCGGCCGAAGCCACCTGCGCTCCGCTCGTCCAGAGTCCCGCCTGGCCGACGGCCTGTCCCGTTTCGCGCAGCGCCACGCAGAAGGAATATCCCGTGCCCGCTGCCAGGCGGGCCCATTGGCGTTCGATGTACTCGAGGGCCTGGGTCGTGTCGGCGTGGGCGGGAAGCGTGCCGATATGGGGCACATAGGGATCGGTGGCCAGATCGCGCACCATCGCGATGTCGGCGCTTGTGAAGGCGCGGAGGAACACCTCGCCGGAAGCGGGCGGTGGGTCGGGAAGTGCCAGCGGGCGGGTCATGCATCGAATGATCCCCGACGGAACCGACCAGGGCCACCACCGACCCTCGACCGGCCTCCGGCGGAACTCACATCAGTAGTAGACGGCGAGCGGTCCGTGGGGGCCGTCGATGACCTGCACGGGGGTGTCGAAGACCCGGCTGAGCACGTCGTCGGTCATGATCTGCTCCGGGGTGCCGAATTCGACGACCTTCCCGTCCTTGACCGCACAGATGTGGTCCGCATAGTGCCCGGCGAAGTTGACGTCGTGGATGACGATGACGATGGTGCGGCCCAGTTCCTCGGCGGCCCGGCGCAGGTGCTGCATCATCTGGACCGAGTGCATCATGTCGAGGTTGTTCAGCGGCTCGTCCAGCAGGACGTGTTCGGTGTCCTGGGCCAGCACCATGGCCACATAGGCGCGCTGGCGTTGGCCGCCCGAGAGCTGGTCGAGGTAGCGGTTCTCGAGGTCGCCGAGGTTCAGGAAATCGATCGAGCGGGAAATGGCCTCCTCGTCGACGGTGGTCAGTCGACCGCGAGAATGGGGGAATCGGCCGAACCCGACGAGTTGGCGGACGGTCAGGCGCGCGGTGAAGTGGTTCTCCTGGCGCAGGATGGACACGATCTTGGCCAGGTCCTTCGACGCGGTGCTCGCGACGTCGTAGCCGGCGACCTCGATGGCGCCGGCGTCGAGGCCGAGCAGCCGGCCGATCATGGTCAGCAGGGTCGATTTGCCGGCGCCGTTGGGCCCCACCAGGGCGGTGATGCCTCCGGTCGGGATCTCGAGGCTGACCGGGCCGATCTCGACGTCGTCGCCGTAGCTCTTGCGGACGTCGTTGAGGGTGATCACAGGCGGCCCTTTCGGAGGATGAAGTACAGGAAGAGGGAGCCGCCGATGACCTCGATGATGATCGAGACGACGCCCTCGGCGTAGAAGACGTTCTTCATGATGAAGTACGAGCCGGCCAGGACGACGAACCCGATGAGCACGGCGACCGGGAAGACGTAGCGGTGGTCATGCGTGTCGGCCAGCTGGTAGGCCAGGGTGGCCACCAGGAAGCCCAGGAAGGTCATGGGCCCGACCAGGGCGGTGGAGATGGCCATGAGCAGGGAGACCAGGAACAGGCTCCGCATCACCTCCGCGCGGTGGTTGAGCCCGAGGTTCGTGGTGGTGTCCCGGCCGAGGGCGACGACGTCCAGGCGCCGGGAGTTCGCCCAGAGCAGCCCGCCGGCGACCAGGCACACCGGGATGGCGATCGGCAGGTAGGAGGCATCGGCGTTGGAGACCGAGCCGAAAAGCCGTGCGGTCAGGATGTCGAATTCGCTGGGCGAGAGCAACCGCTGCATGAAGGTGGACACGGAACCGAGCCCTCCGCCGATGATGATGCCGATCAGCAGCATGACCTGCAGGTTTCCGTACTTGCCCGAGAGCAGCCAGCCGTAGAGGGCCACGGACAGCCCGACCATGACCAGGACCTGCACGATGAATTGCGGGATGCCCTGCACTGCGGTGACGCCCGCGGCCCCCAGGAAGAACACGGCAGCGGTCTGCACGGCGATGTAGAGGGATTCGAACCCCATGATCGAGGGGGTGATGATCCGGTTGTTCGTCACCGTCTGGAAGCTGACGGTGGCCATGGCCTGGCAGAAGGCGACCACGAGCATCACCACGACGCTGGTGCCCCGCAGTTCGGCGATCCTCCAGAATCCGGGCGTGCCCGGTGGCATCGGGTTGTCCCACGCCAGCAGGCCCCAGCCGAAGCCGGCGGCGAGGACGATGAGGGCCCCCAGCACGATCCGGTAGCGGCGACGCGACCGGGCGGTGGGGAGGGGGCCGGATCCGCGCGGCGTGGTGCGGGGCGGGGACGTGGCGGGGTGCGGTGGCGCGGCGGTCTTAAGCACGACGGCGCTGCCTCAGGAGGAGTCCGATGAAGACAATGGCCCCGACGACCCCCAGGATCAGCGAGACGGGGACCTCGAAGGGCATGATGATCGTCCGCCCGACCAGGTCGCAGACGGTGACGATGCCGATGCCCAGCAGGCAGACCCACGGCAGGTTGCCGCGCAGGTCGTCACCGCGGAACATCGAGACGATGTTCGGCACGATGAGCCCCAGGAACGGCAGGCTGCCGACCACCACGGTGACGATCCCGGTGGCGATGGCGATCAGGCCGGTCCCCAGGAGGATGACCTGGTGGTAGTTCAGGCCGACGTTGGTGGCCACTTCCTCGCCGAGGCCGGCGACGGTGAACCGGTCGGCGACCAGGAAGACGGCGATGCCCACCAGGGCGACGATCCACAGGACCTCGTACTGGCCCTTCAACACGGAGGTGAAGCTCCCGGCGAACCAGATGCCCAGGCTTTGGAGCATGTCGGTCTGCAGGGCGATGAAGGTGGAGACGGCCCCGACGACGGCACCGAGCATGATGCCGACGATCGGGACCGTCAGGGACTCCTTCAGCGAGACCCGCCGCAGGAAGCCGAAGAAGACCATCGTGCCGATGAAGGCGGCCACGACGGCTCCGATCATCTTCACGGTGATGCTGGCACCGGGTTCGACGATCATGACCGCCAGCAGGCCCAGCCCGGCCCACTCCGTGGTCCCCGTCGTCGTGGGCTCGACGAAGCGGTTCTGGGTCAGCAACTGCATCACCAACCCGGACATCGCCATGGCCGCGCCGGCCAGCACGAGGGCAATGGTGCGCGGGATGCGCGTGATCCCGAACATCTCCCCGCCCTGTTCACCGCCGAAGACGTCGTAGACGCCGGTGAACAGGGAGAACACCAGCAGGGTACCGACGACGGCGACACCGATGAGGAGCCGTGGTTCGAAGAGACTGCCCTTGGAGGCGGCGCGCTGGGCCGTGGTGGTCATCGTGTCGGATCGTTCCTAGCCCTCGAGGGCGTCGGCGAAGGAGTTGAAGAACTCCGTGTAGGTCTGGATGCCCTCGTTGGTGTAGGTGTCGGCGGGCATGTAGACGATGTGCTGGTTCTTCACCGCCGGCACGTTCTTCAGGGCCGCGGACGTCCCGATGAGCTCGTTGGCCGGCTCGTAGGAGGCGTCGTCGGCGGCGACGGCTGCGTCGCGGTCCATCGCGAGGATCCAGTCAGGGTTCGACTTCGCGATGGCCTCGACGGAGATGTCGTCGCCCTGGTGGTCCTCGCTCGCGTCGTCCACCTCGAGTGCCGGGGTCAGGCCCAGGATGTCGAACACCGGCCCGAGCGTGCGCCCGTTGCCCGGTGCCGAGTAGCCGATGTCGCCACCGGAGGTGATCACGGCCATGACCTTGTCGCTCTCGTCGTAGGCCTTCCGGGCGCGGGCAATGGAGGCGTCGAGGTCATCATTGAGCTGCCGGGCCTCCGCCTGCTTGCCGAAGACCTCGCCGAGCACGCTCGTCTGGCGCTTCAGTTCCGCGTCGAGGGGCTGCCCGTCGCGCGGATCCAGTTCCAGGATGGTCGCCTCGGGCGTCAGCCGCGCGAAGTCCTCATGGAACTGGGCGAAGCGCTGGCCGTTGACGATCAGGTCGGGTTCCGCGGCAACGACGGATTCCAGGTTGGGTTCGCGGTGGCTGCCCAGGTCCACGATGGACTCGTCCTGCGTGTAGGCGATGCTGTCCGGCATGAGGCTGACGGCGCCGGCGGAGAGTTCGACGCCCCAGTCCGCGAGGGTCTGGAAGGTCCGGTTGTCGGTGGCGACGACGGAAGCGGGCGGGGTCTTCACGTTCTGGGTCCCGTTGTTGTCCTGGACCTCGATGGTGGGGGCGTCGCCGGCCGCGTCGGTGGATGCCGACGATGCGCCGCCGCAGGCGGTGAGGGCGAGGGCGGAAACACCGAGCAGTACGCCGAGGCGCAGTTTGATGGAGGACATCGTTGATCCTTACGAGTGATGAAGGCCGCTGGGGCCGGCGGGTGGGTCTTCATCGTTAACTTAGCCTGCCCTATGTAAATAACGATCATCGATGCTGGTGTTATTCATGTCACATAACGAAAAGTTGATTAAACAACTCGTCTCTGGCACGGAAAACGCGGGGCCGGGCACCGGAGACCCCTCCGATGCCCGGCTCCGCGCCGGGGTGTCCCGGGCCTACGCCGCCCGCAGGACGGTGCGCGATCCGGCGACGGTCAGCGCGCCCCGCACGGCCAGCACCCCGGCTGCCAGGGTCGCCGCAACGACCAGGATCGTCATCGGGGAGACGATCATCGCGATCCCGACCAGCGGCAGGAGCAGGACGCCGGCGACCAGTGCCGACCCCAACGAGACCCACAGCAGCGGTGCCATGACCGACCGCACCCGGGCGCGGTCCATCGTGGCCGGATCCATGCCCAGCCGGTCCAGGTTCGTGTAGAGGTCGCGGCGGTCCAGGGTGAGGGCGCATTGGTTGATGACCGCCGAGCAGCACACGCCGAGGAACGAGGCGAGGATCGTCACCAGCACCCCGGTCAGCACGTCGTCGACGAGGGCCAGGTCCTGCGGGCTGGCCTGGCCGCCCGCCGAGGCCTTCATCATGGCCGCCCCGGAGCCGCCGAAGACCGCGACGAAGCTGGTCATCGCGACGCCGGAGACCTGCCGCCAGGCCGCCTGCGGCGACTCGAGGATCATGCGGGCCGCCAGGAGCCGCTCGGGGTTCTCGGCCTTGCGCAGCGAGCGCCCGGCCAGCAGGCGCACGACCCATGGTCCGACGACGTTCAGCACCGCCAGCACGGCGGCGAACGCACCGAGCATGACGGCGATCATGACGGCCAGGTCGCGGAAGGCGCTGAGCTGCTGCAGGGCGGTGAACGCCACGACCACGACGATGCCGGCGACCAGGGCGCGGATCCAGCGGGCGCCCGGGGCGACGGCCCGGGTCCGCACCCCCAGGGGCGAGACGTTCAGCCGGCGCAACCCCACCACTGCCGAGACGATCCCGATGAGCACGACGGCGAAGGCGAGCGCGGCCACGATCCCCGGCGCCATGAACATCCCGGAACCGATCGCCCGGCCACGGAAATGCACCAGTCCGACCAGCGGCGCCGATACCAGGTACAGCACGATGCCTCCGGCGGCGCCGAGCAGGGCCAGCGCCGCGGAGTCGATGACCGTCACCGCGCCGGCGAGCGCCGGGGTGCCGCCCAGCAGCCGGACCGTGGCCAGCCGCTCGTCGTGCGAGCGGGCGGACAGGCGGGCCGCGGCACCGCCGAGGACTGCCAGGGGCACCACGAGCAGCACGACGGCGGTGCCGGCCAGGATCAGGTACAGGCCCGTCAGCTCGTCCTGCACCGCCCTGAACGACAGCCCGCCGGCGGCCACGAGCAGCAGCAGGGTGGTGGTCAGCGCGTAGGCGGTGATGGTGAGCAGTTGCGGTGCCAGCCGCCCGCGGGTAGGACGGCCCAGCAGCCAGGCGAGGGAGAAGGCCTTCACGACCGGGCCTCCGCACCCGGGGTGGGGACACCGGCGTCGTGCTGGATCCTGCCGTCGAGCAGGTGGATGACCCGGTGGCAGCGGGAGGCGACGTCGGGATCGTGGGTGACCATGACCAGGGTGTTGCCGCGGCCGACCGTGGCCTCGAGCAGGATGTCGAGCACCTCGGACGAGGTCGCCGAATCCAGGGCGCCGGTGGGTTCGTCGGCGAAGGTGACGGTGGCGCCGGTGACCTGGGCGCGGGCGATGGCCACGCGTTGGGCCTGGCCGCCGGAGAGCTGGCCGATGCGGCGCTCCTCCATCCCGGCCAGTCCCAGCGCGTGGAGCCATTCGGCCGCGCGCGGCAGGGCCGCCGAGCGCGGGACCCCGGTGATCATCAGCGCCATCGCGACGTTCTCGATGGCGGTGAGCTCGGGGATGAGCAGGCCCGACTGGAAAACGAACCCGAAGCTTCCGCGGCGCAGCCGGGAGCGGGCGGATTCCCCGAGCGCGGCGATCTCCACGGGGCCGGTGGTCCCCGAGGGGTCCTGGAACAGCACGGAACCGGAGTCCGGGCGTTCGATGCCGGCCAGGGTGTGCAACAGGGTGGACTTGCCGGAGCCGGACGGACCCATGATGGCCAGCGATCCGCCGGCTTCGATGTCCAGGCCGAGGCGGTCCAGGGCGATCGTGCTGCCGAACGCGCGGGTGAGGTCGCGGGCGGCCAGGACCGGGGCGGGGCGCGGGGTCGAGGGATGGTGTGGGTGCGGGCTGTGCGGGTGGGATGCGTGCGGGTGCGGTGTGTTTTCGTGCATGGTCCCAGTCTTCCGCCGGGTGGTGCCCTCGCGGATCCACCGCAGAGCTGAACCTGGCCGCGCGGGGGTCCTACCGTGGGATGACCCCGGGACATCGGAACGCGATCGTGACCGTCCCCGGCCCGGGGCCGCCCATCGTGGCCGAAACTCCATCCGACCGCTGCCCGAACCGACGCCGCATCGGCGTGAAGCCGGCCTTTCATCACATTTATGCACCAACGTGATTAATCCCTTTTCCCGAGGCCGTCGGGGGCGGATCATGGGGCAGCAGGGGGCACCAGCCAAACAAGCACCCTTGGAGTGAAGGAACCATGAAGACACTGAAAGCGGGCCTTGCCAGCGCCCTCCTCGTTGCGGGGTTGGGGCTGGCCCCGGCAGCACCAGCGGCCGCCGCACCGTATTGCGGCATCACCTGGGGATCGCTCGCCGATTCCTCCTCCGCCACGTCCACGGCGCGGGTCACCAACGCGCGCGCCGGACAGCACACCTGCTACGACCGCCTGGTCATCGACCTGCGCGGGAAGGTCCGCGGCTACGACGTGCGCTATGTCAGCGCCGTCTACACCGAGGGCCAGGGGAAGCGGGTTCCGCTCGACGGCGCCGCCGACCTGCGGATCATCGTGCGCACCGGCAACAGCCCCTACAACCCGGCCAGCGACACGCGCGCGGTGAACGTCTCCGGCTTCCGCACGTTCGAGCAGGTGGCCTACCTGGGCAGCTTCGAGGGCCAGACCTCCTTCGGGCTCGGTGTGCGCGCAAGGCTGCCGTTCCGCACGTTCATCCTCGACGGCCCGGGGACCGGCTCGCGCCTGGTCATCGACGTCGCCCACCGGTGGTGATGCCTCTGCACCGGTAACCATCGCGTCATGAACCCGGCGGGGCCGACCCCCGCCGGGTCCGGTGTGCCACGATGGCGCCATGACCTTTCGCCCCTTCCGCCAGGTCGACGTCTTCACCTCCACACCCCACCTGGGCAACGCCCTCGCCGTCGTCCTCGATGCCGACGGGATGGACGAGGCGGAGATGCTGCGCTTCGCGAACTGGACCAACCTGGCGGAGACCACGTTCGTGCTCCCGCCCACCGATCCGGCGGCGGACTACCGCGTGCGGATCTTCACCACGACGACGGAACTGCCCTTCGCCGGGCACCCCACCCTGGGCACGGCCCACGCCTGGCTCGAGGCCGGCGGCCGGCCCCGCCGCCCGGGGGTGATCGTGCAGGAATGCGGCGCCGGGCTCGTCGAGGTCCGCACCGAGGGCCACGACGAGGCCGGCGGGAACCGGCTGGGATTCCGCTCCCCTCCCCTGCAGCGCACCGGGCCGCTGGAGGACGACGTCCTGGCCTGGGCCCTGTCCGGCCTGGGCCTGACGGCTGCCGACGTGCTCGACCACCAGTGGGTGGCCAACGGGCCCCAGTGGGCGGTGCTGGTGCTGCGCGACGCCGAGGCGGTGCTGGCCCTGGAACCCGACTTCCCGGCGCTGGAGGGGCTCGAGATCGGCGTGATCGGCCCCCATCTGGCCCCCGGGGTGGACGCCGGCTCCTACGCCCGCCGGAACGAACACCGCCCCAAGGGCACCCGCGCCGAGCTCGAACCGCTGCGTCCGGCCGGCGACGCGGCCGCCTTCGAAACGGCAGTCGCCGGCGTGCCCGCCGACTTCGAGGTCCGCGCCTTCTGCCCCGGCGAGGGCCTGCCCGAGGACCCCGTGACCGGCAGCCTGAACGCGGGCATCGCCCAGTGGATGATCCCGGCCGGCCTCGCCCCGTCGTCGTACACCGTGCGCCAGGGGACCCGGCTGGGACGTGACGGGCAGGTCGGGCTCTCCGAGCACGACGGCGGGATCTGGGTCTCGGGGCAGGTCATCACCTGCATCGAGGGCACCGTCCGCACCGGCTGACCGCGCTGCCGACGCCGGGCGCGATGCGGGGCACGATGTCGCCCAGATCACCGGTTTCCGGGGATCCCCGGCGGAGCCGAGCGGAGTAGTCTCTACCGGTGACCAACGCACAGACCTCCCCGAAGACCGCCCCGGACGACCGCGCCGCCTGGACCGCCCTGTGGGCCCTGGTGATCGGGTTCTTCATGATCCTGGTCGACTCCACGATCGTCTCCACGGCCATGCCGGCGATCATGCGCGGCCTGGACACCGGGATCAACGGCGTCATCTGGGTCAACAGCGCCTACCTGCTGGCGTTCGCCGTGCCGCTGCTGGTCACCGGACGCCTGGGCGACCGGTTCGGACCGAAGAACCTCTACGTGATCGGGCTGGCCCTGTTCACCGCCTCGTCGCTGTGGTGCGGTTTGTCCCCGAGCATCGGCATGCTCATCGCCGCCCGCGTGGCCCAGGGGCTGGGCGCGGCCATGATGACGCCGCAGACGATGACGTTCATCACCCGCATGTTCCCGGCGCAGCGCCGCGGGGCGGCGATGGGCGTCTGGGGCGCCGTGGCCGGTGTCGCGACCCTGGCCGGGCCGATCCTCGGCGGCGTCCTGGTGGACACCCTGGGATGGGAATGGATCTTCTTCGTCAACGTCCCCGTCGGCCTGCTGGCCATGTGGCGGGTCTGGGTCAAGGTCCCCCAGCTGCCCCGCCACAGCCGCAGCTTCGACTGGCTGGGCGTGGTGCTCTCGGCGGTGGCCATGTTCCTGATCGTCTTCGGCATCCAGGAGGCCAACACCTACGACTGGGGAACCATCGTCGGGCCGGTCACCGTCTGGTCGCTGATCATCGCCGGGGTCATCGTGCTGGTCGGCTTCGTCGTCTGGCAGCATTTCAACCGGCGCGAGCCGCTGTTGCCGCTGGGCCTGTTCCGCAACGCCAACTTCTCCCTGGCCAACGTCGCGATCACCGCGATGGGCCTGGCGATCACCGCCATGAGCTTCCCCATGATCCTCTACCTCCAGTCGGTGCGCGGCATGACCCCGACGATGTCCGCGCTGATGATCGCCCCGATGGCCGTCGTCTCCGGCGTGCTGGCACCGCTCGCCGGCCGGATGACCAACAAGATCGACCCCAAGGTCCTCGCCGTCCCCGGTTTCCTGCTCTTCGGCGGCGGGATCGTCGCCTACGGCCTGCTACTCACCCCCGACATGCCCCTGTGGGTGCTGCTGCTGCCGCCCGTGGTCATGGGCATCGGCAGCGCCGGCATCTGGCCGTCGGTGTCCCTGACCGCGACGCGGGACCTGGGCCAGTCCGACGCCGGTGCCGGGTCCGGTGTCTACAACACGACCCGCCAGGTCGGCGCCGTGCTCGGTTCGGCACTGATCGCCTTCCTCATGGAGGCCCGCATCAGCGTCGAATCCACGGCGGTGCTGGCGACGATGCCGCAGACCGGGGATGCCGACTCCGCCGGCGCCGGGTCGGAGGCCACGATGGGCCAGACGATCCCCGAGTTCCTGCACGGGGCGTTCTCCACGGCGCTGGGCCAGTCGCTGCTGCTGCCGGGCCTGGTTGCCGTCTTCGCCGCCGTCGTCTGCCTGTTCTTCCGGCGTCCGGTTGCCGTCCCGGAGACCCGCGGCTGAAACTCTCCCGTGCTAGATTCACCGGCATGGACCACACCCTGAGCGTGCCCGAGCCCGCCCTGCGACTGCTCGTCGAGCGCGGCTTCGACGCCACCAGCGTGGACCAGCTGGCGGAGGTCCTGGGCATGAGCCGCAGCACCTTCTTCCGGCGCTACGGCTCCAAGGAGGACATGGTCTTCTCCGACATGGAAGCCGTCATCGACGCGGTCCAACGGCAGCTGTCGGCGTCCGGCAGCGGGATCGCCGAGAAGGTCTCCGCGGCCGCGCTGTCCGTCTTCGACCACCACACGTCGCGGCCCAAGGCCTCCGAGCTGCGGTTCCGCCTGCTGCACGAGGTCCCCGCACTGCGCGACCGGGAGCTGGTCAGCACGCACCGGTACGAACGCGCCTTCCGCCACGGGCTCCGGGCCTCGCTCGGTGTCGGACCGGGGCTGGGAAGCCGGCAGCTCGGCGTCACGGCCTACGCCGCGGCCGTCGTCGCGGTCCACAACGCGTTCCTGCGCAGCTGGCTCTCCGACCGGGACGACACGTTGCGCGGCCGCCTGGCCACCGAACTGGGCCAGCTGGCCGGGATCTTCCTGCCCCGGCTCGAAGGTTCCGGCACCGAACCGGACGCGGCGCCGAGCGGCCGGGTCGTGGTCGCCATCGCCCCTTCCGGCTCGGGCACCGACGACGTCCTCGAGGCCGTCCGCCGGGCCCTCCGGACGGATTCGTCCTCCGCCTGAGCCGCCCCGGATGACACTGGGTGTCTTGACGTGACACGCAGTTTCAGCGATGCTGGGGGGTAACCACCCCCGGACCGCAGGCGCCCGAGCGCCCGGCCGTGTCGAGCCGAAGGACACCACCGTGAGCACTTCAGAGACCACCACCACGACGGATTCCCCGCTGGCCGAATTCCCGCTCGGCGTCGTCGAGCCGGAGTACGAGCTCTGGGGCGAGGTGGACGTCGACCCCGCGGGCCTGTTCGGGGAGGACAACATCCCCGCGGTGGACCGCGCCTACTGGGACCGCGCCCGCCGGTTCGGCCTGGAGGAGGTGCGCCCGGTCATCGACGACTACTGGGACCGTTCCGACTACCCCTTCCACCTGGCCACCCGCCTTGGTGACCTCGACCTGCTGCGCGACGGCATCGACGTCGACGGATACCCGGCCATGAGCACCCTGGCCGCGGGGCTGGTCAACATGGAGCTCTCGCGGGCAGACGGCTCGGTGGGCACGATCGGGGCCGTGCAGGCCGGACTCGCGCTGCGCTCAATCGCCTACTGCGGTTCCCCGGAGCAGATCGCCCAATGGGTCCCGAAGATGGCCCGCGCCGAGGTCCTGGGCGCGTTCGCCCTGACCGAGCCGACCCATGGCTCGGATTCGGTGTCCCTGGAGACCCGCGCGACCCGCGTCGACGGCGGTTATGTGCTCAACGGCGAGAAGAAGTGGATCGGCAACGGCTCGACCGGCGGCATCACCGTCGTCTGGGCACGCGACGACGAGGGGAACATCCGCGGGTTCATCGTCCAGCAGGAGTGGGATGGCTACACCGGGACCACGATCCCCGGAAAGCTGAGCCTGCGCGCCATCTGGCAGGCCCACATCCGCCTGGAGAACGTCTTCGTCCCCGACTCCCACGTCATGCCCGGGGCGAATTCGTTCAAGGACACCGCCAAGGTCCTCTTCGCGACCCGGCTGGGGGTCGCCTGGTCCGCCGTCGGGCATGCCACCGCCTGCTACGAGAGCGCCGTGCAATACGCCTCCCAGCGCACCCAGTTCGGCCGGACCCTGGCTTCGGCCCAGGTCGTCCAGGAACGGCTGGCCCGCATGCACTCCGAGCTGGCGACCATGCAGCTGATGGTCATGCAGATGACCCGCCGCGAGGAAAAGGGCGAGCTCTCGCCCGTGCAGGCCTCGCTGGCCAAGTACACCTGCACCCGCACCGCCCGGCAAATCGCCTCCAACGCCCGGGACCTGCTCGGCGGCAACGGCATCCTGCTCAAGAACCGCGTCGCGCGCCACCTGGCGGACATCGAGGCGGTGCACACCTACGAGGGCACCGAGACCGTCCAGGCGCTGATCATCGGCCGTTCCATCACCGGCATTTCGGCCTTCAACAAGTAGTCAGGAGGCCGTCCGGTCGCGCAGGAACGGGAGCATCTCGGCCAGCACCTCGTCCGCGGGGAAAAGGGTCGAACCATGGGTCCGCCCCTCCAGGGGCACGAACCGGGCGTCGGGCATCAGCTCGGCGGCCCGGCGCGAGTCGAGGTAGCGTTCCCGGTCCCGGGTCCCGGCCATCAGCAGCGCCGGAAGGCCGAGGTCGGGCAGCACGGATTCATCGAGTCCGGGCTCGACCTCGGTGTGCTCGAAGTAGGCGACCAGGGCCTCGGAGTCGTTGGCCATGAAGGCGGCCCGGGTCTGCGGGTCCAGCCGCTGCCCGTCGACAAAGGCCCGCATCCCCCCGGTGCGGAGGGCATCGAGGTAGCCGTCGAAGAACACCTTCGCCACCTGGCCCGACTGCGGCCTGAACGTCCCGCCCAGGGTGACCAGCTTCTCCACCCGCCCCGGTGCCGTCGCCGCCAGCGAGAACCCGACCCGCGAACCGAACGAGTAGCCGACGACGGCGGCGCCGGCCAGCTGCTCGGCATCCATGACCGCCAGGACATCGGCGACCAGCAGGTCCATCGCGTAGGCCCCGGACTCGTGGGGCTTGCCGCTGCGCCCGTGCCCGCGCAGGTCGATCCGCACCACCGTGAAGCCGTCGAGTGCCCTCACGTATCCGAGGCCGCGCCAGATCGCCCGCGAGAGTGCCGAACCGTGCAACAGGACGACCGCGGGGCCCTCCCCCGCCACGTCGTAGGAGATGGTGGTCCCGTCCAGGGGATTGCGTGTTTCGGCCATGGTTTCAGGCTATCCGCGGCCCGGCGCGGGAAGTAAACCGTCCCTTCACACTTCGCGTTGCCGTCGTTTCCAGCGAACGCCAAGCTTCGCCCCTTATTGTTCTTAAGTACCTCATGGAGGTGCGAGTGATGAGAGCACCGGCTGGTTGATCGATGATTCCCCCCAACTATCGATCCAGCCGGTGCTCGTCTCGTTAAGGCCGGCGGCACCGCCGCGACAGCCCGCCCTCGACAGGCCACCGGTTCGGGGCGAGACTGGGATCGTAGGCACGTCAACGAGGAGGATGCCATGAGCGAGAACCCATTCGAGCAGCCCGACGACGGCGCAGCCGTCGGTCCGGAGGACACCGAGGATGCGGCCACGAAGGCGGCCCGGGTCCAGCATGACCACGACGACGAGCGCGTGGACGAGTGGGAAGAGGAGTCCTTCCCCGCCTCGGATCCGCCGTCGAACTACTGACCCCCCGCGGCTCCCATCGACCTGACACCGGACGCACAGGTGGCTCCAAGGATCGCTGGTTAGGCTGAAGGAACCTTCTCAAAGGTGCGAGTGATCAGAAGCACCGGTTATAGCGGTTTGTCGCCTCCTTGTCCGCTATGGCCGGTGCTTCATTCATTTAACCT
Organism: Micrococcaceae bacterium RIT 802; assembly: GCA_016892645.1. Taxonomy (GTDB): domain Bacteria; phylum Actinomycetota; class Actinomycetes; order Actinomycetales; family Micrococcaceae; genus Arthrobacter_H. The sequence continues at coordinate 17,667 of JAFEMX010000014.1, read as the reverse complement.
CGGCCCCGGCCGGTGGTCAGCGCGAGCCGGAACCCCGTGTGCCCGAGGGACGTCTCAGCCGTGGAGAAGGTACGTGCCGACGTGCGGTACCTCCTACAGTAGGAGGCGTGGCACATATACGATCCACCGCGGAGCACGGGCCGGGCATCGCCGGCGCTGGCCCGGCTCGAGGTCCATTCCCACACGTTGCCGGTCATGTTGTACAGGCCATAGGCATTGGGAGGGAACGACGACGCCGGCTCGGTGCCGACCGGTCCGCTGGGTTTGTCCGGAAATTCGCCGGTGAAGACGTTCATGCGGGGCCGTCCCGAGGGCTCCATGACGCTGCCCCACGGATACGGTTGCTGGTCGAGACCACCGCGGGCCGCGTACTCCCACTCGGTCTCCGTCGGAAGCCGGGCCCCCACCCACCGGGCGTAGGCCTCCGCGTCGAATCGGGAGACATGGGTGACCGGATGATCGGCACGGCGATCGACGGACGATCCCGGACCCTCGGGCCGAAACCAGCAGGCACCGTCCACTTGCCGCCACCAGGGAGTCGCCGACACCGCGGGCGAACGATCCCGCAGGCCCTTCGGAAGCAGACCGGCGAAGACCAACGAGTCCCCGTGCCGCTCCGCATCGGTTCGATATCCGGTGTCCACCACGAAAACCGCGAACTCGGCGATGGTCACCGTGGTCGCGCCGATCGCGAAGGGTCCCACCGAGGCCTTCCGCACGGGCCCCTCGCCGTCCTCCGGATAAGCTCCGGAATCCTCGCTACCGCTGCGGAACGTGCCGCCGGGAAGACCCACGAGCTGCAGCTGCTGCGGAGCTGGCCCGGCAAGTCGTTCCAGACGTTGCCGTTCGTCTCCCACCCCCGGAAGCGATCCCGTTCCGGAGGCCATGGCCGGTCCCTTCGGGGTGCCGGAGGCAGCGTCCCGCGCGGGCCCGCAGCATGCACTCATTTTTCAAGCTCCTCAGTCGGAATCAATGGAGAGGAATCCTAGATCGTGAAACCCAATATCGTCGTGATCCAAGCTGACCAGATGGCAGCGCAGGCGTTGGGCGCCTACGGGGACGAAGCCGCGAGGACACCTCACATCGATGGGTTGGCCGCAGACGGCGCCGTGTTCGACCGAGCGTACTGCAACACCCCGTTGTGCGCGCCCTCGCGGGCCTCCATGATGACCGGCCGGATGCCCTCGGACATCGGCTGCTACGACAACGGCGACGACTTCCTGGCCACGACGCCGACCTTTGCCCACCACCTGCGGGCCGGCGGCTACCACACGGCCCTGGTCGGGCGGATGCATTTCATCGGGCCCGACCAGCAGCACGGGTTCGAGGAGCGCCTGACCACCGATGTCTACCCGGCGGACCTGGACATGGTCCCGGACTGGCAGCGGCCCCTGGGTGAACGGCTGCAGTGGTATCACGACGCCGACGCCGTCTTCACCGCGGGCGTCTCCAAGGCCACGGTCCAGCAGGACTTCGACGATGAGGTGGGATTCCGCGCCCTGCGGCATCTCAACGACCGGGCCAGGGCTAATCAGGCTGCCGGTGAGGACCTCCCCTTCCTGGTGGTGGCCAGCTTCATCCACCCCCACGACCCGTACGAACCGCCGCGCGAGCACTGGGACCGCTTTGCAGATGTTGAGATCCCGTCCCCGAAACATCCGCAGGTCCCCAGTTCGACGGAGGACCCGCATACCCACCGGCTCCGGGTGATGAGTGGGTTCGACCAGCGCGTTCCGGGCAGCGAAGAGGTCCGGCGGGCCCGCCGGGCCTACTACGCGGCGGTCAGCTACATCGACGACCACGTGGGCCGCATCCGTGCGCGCCTGGAGGACCTGGGTTTGTCGGAGAACACCGTCATCATCGTCACCAGCGACCACGGCGACATGCTGGGCGAGAAGGGCCTCTGGTACAAGATGTCGCCGTACGAGGAATCCTCCCGCGTGCCGCTCATCCTCCACGGCCCGGAGCGGTTGATCCCCCGGGGGCGGTTCGCCAACCCCGTCTCGCTGGTGGATCTGATGCCCACCCTGCTGGAACTCTCCGGGGCACCCGACGTCGAAGCCGTGCCCCGGACCGAGAGGGCAACGAACCAGTGCCAGGCGCCATCCGGTCGGGACGGGCTGTCCCTGCTGGAGTCCGCACGCCGCGAGACGGCCGGCCAGGCAGGACCGCAGGATCGCGATGTCGTCATCGAATACCTTGCCGAAGGCACCTACCGTCCCCAGCTCACGCTGGTGCGTGGGCGCTACAAGTACATCGTCTGCCCCGGGGATCCGGACCAGCTCTTCGACCTCGACACCGACCCGCATGAGCTGCGGAACCTGGCCTCGGGGACCGAACATGCCGGGTTGGTTCACCTGCTGCGCCAGGAGCTGGACACCCGGTACGGCGTCGAGAAGCTGGAAGCGGACGTCGTGGCCAGCCAGGAGCGGCGTCGCCTGGTGGCCGAAGCACTCCGACGGGGCAAGACCCACCCGTGGGATTTCAACCCGGAGCCCGAACAACGCTACGTCCGCGGTGACTTCTGGGGAGCCCTGGAGTACGGGAAGATCGCGGACACCCCACGATGAGCACCGACCTGCCCGTGAAGACCACACCGCATGTCGCGGTCATCGGTTCCGGAGTCGCCGGCGCGTCCACCGCCTTCGCCCTGGCCCGTGCCGGCGTCCGTGTCACCCTCGTGGACGCGGCCAGCACCGGTGCCGCGACCCCGGCCGGCGCCGGCATCATCATGCCGTGGGCCACCCGCAGCGAGGGCCCGTTCTACGGTCTCTACGCCGCCGGCGCCGAATACTACCCGCGGCTCTTGGAGCAGCTGGCCGCCGTGGGCGTGGACGACGTCGACTACCGCGTCACCGGCGGCCTCATCGTCCACGACGACGAAGACCTCCTGCGCACGACGGCGGAACGGATCTCGGCGCGGATCACCGGTTCCGCGGTGGCCGGCACCCTGCGCCGGGTGGACGCCGAGGAGGCACACGGCCTCTTCCCGCCCCTGCGCCCGGGGCTGTCGGGCCTGCACCTCGGTGGAGCCGCACGGGTCGACGGGCGGTCACTGCGTGACGGGCTGATCCGCGGCGCCCTGGCCTGCGGCGCCGAGCTCATCGAGGCGGAAGCCACGCTGGTTCCCTCCCGGACGACGTCCGGCGCCCCGGACATCGTCGCCGCCGGCCGGGTGGTGTCGCCGACTGCCGTGGTCGTCGCCGCGGGGGCCTGGACCGACCAGGTCCTCGCCCCGCTGGGAGTGCACACCGGCGTCGTGCCCCAGCGCGGCCAGATCCTGCATCTGTGCGCCGACGGCCACACCACGGACGACTGGCCCAGCGTGCACCCGCTCTCCGACGTCTACATGGTCGCCTTCGGCGGCTCCCGGCTGGTCTTCGGGGCCACCCGGGAGGACGGATCCGGCATCGACGTGCGGCGCACCGCTGCCGGGCAGCGCAAGCTGTTCGATGGCGTGCTGGAGCTGGCCCCGGGGCTGGCCGAGGCCACCGTGGTGGAAACGCGCGTCGGCATCCGCCCGATGAGCCCCGAGGCCCTGCCGATAGCCCGCCAACTGTCAGCGGGCGTCTGGGCCAACGCCGGGTTCGGTCCGGCCGGCCTGACCATGGGCCCGCTCGTGGGCCACCGGCTGGCCCGGGACGTGCTGGCGGCCACCGCGTAGCATGGGGCTGAACCCACCCGTCATCCCGTGAGGAGACCCGCCTTGGTCCAGGACATCCACGTCGACCGCGTCCCTGAAGGACACCGCCCCTACGCCGCCGCCGAGGACCGGTATGACAAGCTCGGCTACCGCAGGGTCGGCACCTCGGGCCTGCTGCTCCCGCCGCTGAGCCTGGGTCTGTGGTGGAACTTCGGTGACAACCGGCCCTTCGACACCCAGCGCGAGGTCCTGCGCCACGCCTTCGACCACGGCATCACCCACTTCGACCTGGCGAACAACTACGGCCCGCCCTATGGGTCCGCCGAGGAGAACTTCGGGCGGATGCTGCGCACCGACTTCAAGGCCTACCGCAACGAGCTGGTCGTCTCCTCCAAGGCCGGATACGACATGTGGCCCGGTCCGTACGGCAACTGGGCCTCGCGCAAGTACCTCATCGCCTCGGCCGAGGAGTCCCTGCAGCGCCTCGGGCTGGACTACGTCGACATCTTCTACTCCCACCGCCCCGACCCCGAGACACCCATCGAGGAGACCATCGGCGCGCTGGACACGCTGGTCCGCCAGGGCAAGGCGCTCTACGTCGGGATCTCCTCCTACTCCCCCGAGCGCACGGCCGCGGCAAAGAAGGTCGCCGACGAGCTCGGCACCCCGCTGGTCATCCACCAGCCCTCCTACTCGATGCTCAACCGCTGGGTCGAGGACGGCCTGCTGGACACCCTCTCGGATCTGGGCATGGGCTCGATCGCGTTCACCCCGTTGGCCCAGGGGCTGCTGACCGGCAAGTACCTCGACGACAAGAATGCGGTGCCCTCCGGCGGCCGCTCCTCGCTGGCCGGGTTGACGGAGGAGAACCTGGGCAAGACCCGCGAACTGGCGAAGCTGGCCGAACAGCGCGGCCAGACCCTGGCGCAGCTGGCCATCGCCTGGCTGCTGCGCGAGGGCGGGGTCACCTCCGTGCTCGTCGGGGCCTCCTCGACCCGCCAGCTCGACGAGAACCTGGCGGCAGTGAAGAACACCTCGTTCACCGCGAAGGAACTCGACCTGATTGACGGCATCACCCGCGGGGCCGATAGCGTGGACATCTGGCGCCGGTTCTCCGAGTCGTAGGCGGGACGGCGGAAGCCACCACCGACAAGGAGTGCCCCCGTTGAGCACCGATCTGCGACCAGTCCGGCCTGCTGAAACGACGACGACGGTTCCCCCGCTCGCCCGGATGGCGCGGTTCCTGGCCGCCGTCGCGCTCGCGGGGGCCACGCTGCTCGGCCTCGGCACCCCGGCCCAGGCCGTGCCGCCAACCGACGTGGTCGTGGCGGACACCGCCGGCATCCTGGACCAGGCCACGCTGAAGCCGGCCATCGAGGACACCAGTTTCCGCAACCCCACCACCGTCGTGGTCTTCACCCAACGCGGGGCCAAGGACGACAACTTCAACGAGCGGGTGCTGGCCTTTGCCCGCGCCCATCATCCCGCATGGCTCAGCGACGATGGGCAGAAGTGGGCCGACGGGCTCTTCATCGTCGGCATCGACCCCGAGGGCCGACATGTGGGCACCTACATGGGCGAGGACCGCAAGGTCAGCCAAGACGCCCAGGGGGACATCCAGGACTCCGCGAAGGACCTGCTGGCCGACGCCCAGTGGACGGACGGGGCCATCGAAGCGGTCCAGACGGGGGCCCGGATCATCAACCGGCCGTGGTACCTCAGCCCGGTCACGTTGGTGCTCGCCGGACTCGGGGTCCTGGCCGTCGGGGCAGTGGTCGTGGGCATCCTGGTGTCGCGGCACAACAACCGGCGCAAGTTCGCCGAAGCGGTCGCCCAGGGCGACGCCGCCTACACGAGCGTGACCCTGGACCTGGACGCCACCGAGCTCAATGCCCGCACCATCCCCGCCGAATCCACCTACGGCGCCCTGGTGCTGGAGCGCTACCGGGAGTTCCGCGCCCAGTACACCCGGCTCAACGACCAACGCCGCGAACTCGACGGGGTCCCGAAGAAGCGGCGCTCCGTCCCGGACGGCGTCGCGCAGGCGGAAGCCTTCGCCGAGGCTGCGGTCGCCCTGGACAAGCTCGACGACGTCATCGCCGATTCCAACGCCTTCCTGAACCACGCCTCGAACTGGGACGAGGCGTGGGACCACCAGACCCGGGATCTGCGCGAGGACCTGGGCGGCATCGAGGGGGTCCTGGAGACTTCGGACACGGAACCGGGCGAACCCACGGCGGCAACGCTGTTGTGCTTCCGCGAGGATGCCCGCGCTTCCCTCCAGGCGTGGGGAGCCGGACTGGCCGACGGGAGCATGACGCCCGACGAGGGGCTCGACGCCGTCCGGGAGGCCCGGGCCCGGCTATCCGATCTGTTCCGGGAGCACGCCGAGGCCATGATCACCACCTACGCCACGTCCGAGTCGGAGGAGGAACTCATGCGCGGGCAACTCCAGCAGGCCCAGGCGGACGCCACCCGGCCACGGGCCCGGCGCAGCAGCATCCTGACGACGTCCTACCCCGGCGTCTACTACTGGGGCGCCGCGAGCGTGGGCGCCGGCTACAGTTCCGGCCAGGAATCGGTCTACAGCGCACGAGGCGGCTCCAGCACCGGCTACGGCAGCAGTGGCGGCAGCTTCTCCGGAGCCGGCAGCTCGTCGAGTTTCTAGGCCCGGACCGCCACGGTTCCGGTCCCCTGCACTGTTGGCGAGCGGCCAAAATGTGCAGATGCAGTGACCCGATTCACAAACCCGCCCATCCGGGACATGATGGATTCGTGCGCCGCTCCACCGAGCGCGCCCCCTAGTTCCAACGACAAGGAGTCAGGCAGTGTCCACCACCGCCCAGCAGTCCAACCAGCCCGGCTACCGCGTACTGAACCCCGCCACGGGCGAGGTCGTCGAGACCTTCGATACCGCCACCGACGCGCAGGTCGGCGAGGCCCTGGCCGCAGCGCAGTCCGCGTACGAGTCCTGGGGCGCGCTGCCCATCACCGAGCGTGCTCCCATCGTCAAGCGGGTCGCCGAGCTGTTCACCGAACGTGCCGACGAGCTGGCCGCCACGATCACCGAGGAAATGGGCAAGCCCTTCTCGGAGTCCAAGGGCGAAGCGGAATTCTGCACCGACATCTTCAACTACTTCGCCGACGAGGGCCCCACCCTGGCCGCCGACCAGGAGATCAAGGCCATCGGCGGCGGCCGCGCCATGGTCCAGCGTCTGCCGGTCGGCCCGCTGCTGGGCATCATGCCCTGGAACTACCCGTACTACCAGGTCGCCCGTTTCGCCGCTCCGAACCTGATGCTCGGCAACACGATCATCCTCAAGCACGCCGAGACCTGCCCGCGCTCCGCGCTGGCCATCCAGAAGATCATGGACGACGCCGGCGTCCCCGCGGGTGCCTACGTGAACCTGTTCGCCTCCCACGAGCAGATCGCCGACGTCATCGCCGATCCGCGCATCCAGGGTGTCTCGCTGACCGGTTCCGAACGTGCCGGGGCCATCATCGGCCAGCTCGCCGGGCAGAACCTGAAGAAGGCAGTGCTCGAACTCGGCGGCTCCGACCCGTACGTCGTGCTGGATTCCGACGACGTCAAGGCCGCCGCCAAGCTCGCCTGGGACACCCGCATCGAGAACACCGGCCAGGCCTGCAACTCCAACAAACGCATGATCGTCATGGAGGACATCTACGACGAGTTCGTTGCCGGCCTCACCGAACAGGCCGACGGCCTGGTCCCGGGCGACCCGGCCCAGGAGAAGGAGGGCACGTTCGGCCCGTTGTCCTCACGTGCCGCCGCCGAGGCCCTGCACGAGCAGGTCCAGGACGCCGTCTCCAAGGGCGCCACCCTGCATGCCGGGGGGACCCTCCACGACGGCCCCGCTTCCTACTACTCCCCGGCGGTGCTGACCGGCATCACCGAGGACATGCGCGCCTACAGCGAGGAGCTCTTCGGGCCCGTCGCCGTCGTCTACAAGGTCGCCTCCGACGAGGAGGCACTCAGGCTCGCGAACGACACCCGGTACGGGCTGGGGGGCGCGGTCTTCAGCACCGACGAGGAGCGTGCCCGGAAGGTCGCCCAGCGGCTGGAGGTCGGCATGGCCAACGTCAATGGCATCGGCGAGGACGCAGACCTGCCCTTCGGCGGCGTCAAGCGTTCGGGGTTCGGCCGCGAGTTGGGCCCGTTGGGCATGGATGAATTCGTGAACAAGCGGCTGCTCTACATCGCGGATTAACTCGGTCCCTGGTGCTGCCTACCCTAGAGTAGGCAGCATGACGACCGAGGAGACCGCATGAGCTTTCGTCCCTTCCGCCGCCGACGGCCCGCACAGGAGGGCCCTGCAACTCCGCTGGGATCCGGTGGGCGCCACGCCCGCGTCGACGCGCTCGGCGCCGCCGACGTCCGTGTGGCGCCCACCGACCGCGTGGCGTTGCTGTGGTCCGGTGGGCTGGGCCGCAGCGCCACCCGCGCCGGCCAGGTCCTCTTGCTGCTGGTTCTGGCCGGCGCGGCGGTCTTCGGACTCGCCCGGGTCAGCGTGGTGGTCCTGCCCCTGCTGATCGCCCTGATCCTCACCAGCGCCCTGTGGCCACTGGTGCGGCTGATGCGCCGATTCATGTCGCCCATGCTGGCCGCGTGGACGGTCTTCCTCGGGTCGTTCGTCGTCCTGGGCGGCGTCGGGACCGGGATCGTCTTCGCCGTGCGCGCCCAGTGGTCCGGCCTGGTCGACCAGGCCGTTCAGGGCTTCCACCAATTGCAGGGACTGGCGACTGATCTGCCCTTCCAGATCAGCCAGAGCCAGATCGACGAGGGCGTGAAAACCGTCACCGACTTCCTGACCAGCAAGCAGTTCGGTGCAGGGGCCCTGACCGGCCTCTCCGCCGCGGGCAGCTTCTTCACCGGGCTGGTTTTGCTCCTGGTCATCATGTTCTTCTTCCTCAAGGACGGCGACAAGATCTGGGCCTTCTTCCTGTCCTGGATTCCCCGCAGCCACGAGCCCAAGTGGCGGGCCAGCGGGGACCGCACCCTGACCACCCTCGGCGGATACATCCGCGGAACGGCGATCGTCGCGCTGGTCGACGCCACCGGCATCGGGGTTGCGCTGTGGATCATGAATGTCCCGCTGGCCCTGCCGCTGGCGGCCATCGTGTTCATCAGCGCGTTCATCCCGATCGTGGGCGCGACCTTCGCCGGCATCCTGGCCACGCTGGTGGCACTGGTGGCGAACGGCCCCGTGGTGGCCCTGATCGTGTTGGGCGTGGTCATCCTCGTGAACCAGCTCGAGGGGAACTTCCTGCAGCCGGTGGTCATGGGCCAGGCCCTGCACCTCCATGCGCTGGTCATCCTGCTGGCCCTGACGATCGGCACGGTGCTCAGCGGCATCGTCGGTGCCGTGCTCTCGGTTCCGCTGACTGCCGTCGGCTGGGCGATCGTGAAGATCTGGAGCGGCCGCGACTCGGACGCCGTGGAGGCACACGAGGCGGAATCCGCATCCCCTTCCTGACTCCGGGGATACCGGGCGAATACCCACGGCGCGTACAGCCGGTTCCAAGCTTCGGCCCCTAGTGTTTAAAGCACCTCATCAAGGTGCGAGTGATGAAAAAGAGGCCCCAGCCGTCCCCCCGGCTGGGGCCTTCATCATGTCCGGCTACCTCACCCCGCCAAAGATCCCGCCGTCCTCCGCCAGGATCAGCTCCAGCAGCCTGGCGACCGCCCGGTTCCCGTTGGACTCGTTCCAGGCCAGATGCAGGTTCGCGTGGTTGAGCTGGGCCAATCCCGCCGGACCATGGAGCTCCTCGAACGCGACCTCCTTCGGCGCCCAGCGCATCGTCGAGGCGGGCACCAGGCTGACCCCGAGCCCGGCGGCCACGAAGGCCAAAAGCGCCGGGATCTGGCTGGCGAACTGCGTGACGTTCGCCCGCGCCCCCGCGCTGTCGAAGAGCCGCAGGACCAGGTCGTGGAAGTAGCGGGCCTCGGCCGTGGAATACATCATCAACGGCAGGGAATCGAGTTCGCGGATCATGACGCCCCGGCCGGTGGCCAGTTCGTGGCCGACCGGGAAAGCTGCCACCATGCGGTCGTCGAGGACCCTGCGGTCCACGATCCCGGCACGCGAGACCACCGGACGCAGCAACCCGAGGTCGATGGAGCCATTGGAGAGCATGTCCAGCTGGTCGGTCGAGACCGCCTCACGCAGGACGAGCGATACCCCGGGCAGCTGCTCCTTCACCAACCGCAGGATCGGCGGCAGTCCGGTCTGGCCCGCGATGGCCGTGTAGCCGATGACGATGGATCCGGCATCGCCGGTGGCGACGCGGCGCACATCGAGGTCGGTCTTCGTACACAGGTCCAGGATCCGGCGGGCCGACGGGAGCAGCGCCTGGCCCGCCTCGGTCAATTCGACACGGCGGCTGCTGCGCTCGAAGAGTCGGGCATCCAATTCCCTCTCCAGCATCTGGATCTGGCGGCTCAGTGGCGGCTGGGTCATGTTCAGCCGCTGGGCCGCCGTCCCGAAGTGGAGCTCCTCGGCCACGGCGACGAAGGATTCCAACTGCACCAACGAGAACATCGATTCACTCCTTGCATTCTTTAGTGCACATCTTAGCTTGGACAGGCATCGATCACCGGACCTACCGTGGGAGCAGCCACTCCCGCCGGCACCGAAAGGAACCCATGCCCTCCCCCACGCCCACCACCTCCCGTCCTGCCGCAACTCCGGCACCCACCCGGGGCCCGACCAGGATCACCTCGGTCGACATCACCCCCGTGGCATTCGCCGATCCCCCGCTGCTGAACACCGTCGGCGTCCACGAGCCCTTCGCGCTGCGCGCCATCGTCCAGGTCCACACCGACGCCGGGGCGACCGGCCTCGGCGAGACCTACGGCGACGCGGCCCACCTGGGGAGGCTACGGCTGGCCGCCGATGCCGTGCTCGGGGCCGACCCGTTCAACATCAACTCCCTGCGCGCCCTCATCACGCACTCCCTGGACGGCGACACCAGCCGCGGCGGACATGGCATGAGCGGCATGGTCACCGGCTCCTCCACGGCCGACCGCGTGCTCTCGGCCTTCGATGTGGCCGCGCTGGACATCCAGGGCCGGCTGCTCGGCGTACCCGTGAGCGACCTCCTCGGGGGCGCCGTGCGCCCGTCCGTCCCCTTCAGCGGCTACCTCTTCTACAAGTGGGCCGGCCGCCCCGGGGCACCCGCCGATGCCTGGGGCGAGGCGTTGGATCCGGAGGGCGTGGTGGAACAGGCCCGCCGCATGGTCCGGGACTACGGCTTCACCGCGCTCAAGCTCAAGGGCGGCGTCTTCCCGCCGGACGAGGAGGCGGCGGCCATCGAGGCCCTGCACTCCCAGTTCCCGCGGATCGCCCTGCGCATCGACCCCAATGGCGCCTGGAGCGTTCCCACGTCGGTCGCCGTGGCCCGCCGGCTCGAATCCCAGCTCGAGTACCTCGAGGATCCCACCACCGGGCTCGAGGCCATGGCCGAGGTCCGGCGCCAGACACGGCTCCCGCTGGCGACGAACATGTGCGTCGTCAGCTTCGCCGACATCCCCCCGGCCATCGCCGCCGGGTCCGTCGACATCGTGCTCTCCGACCACCATTTCTGGGGTGGGCTTCGGCGCTCGCAGACGCTGGCGGGCCTGGCCGAAACGTTTGGCCTGGGCCTGTCGATGCACTCGAACTCGCACCTGGGGATCAGCCTGGCCGCCATGGTCCATCTGGCTGCCGCAACCCCGAACCTCGACTACGCCTGCGACACCCACTGGCCCTGGAAGGACCCGGCCGATGACGTCGTCGCCCCCGGTGTCCTCGGGTTCCGCGACGGCGCCGTCGCCGTGCCCACCGGACCGGGACTGGGCATCGAACTGGACCACGACGCTCTCGAGCGCCTGCATCGCCAGTACCTGGACTGCGGGATCCGCGAACGCGACGACACCGGCTACATGCGTCGCGTGCACCCGGACTACGAGCTGAAGGCCCCCCGGTGGTGACCGGCACCGGCCGACGGCTGGCGGTGCTGGTCACCGACCCGATCATCGAACGCTACGCAGGGAACCTCCTGGACGGTGCACCCCATCACGAATGGACCTTCCTGACCGACCCACGGGACCCGCGGCTGCCCGGGGCGATGGCCGCCTGCGACGTGCTGGTCTGTGCCCGGCTCTCGGCGGAGGCAGCGGCCGGATGCGGTGCGGCCCTGGTCCAGGTGACGGGCGCCGGGTTGGACCGGGTCGCCGTCGACGCCCTGCCTCCACGGGCGCTGGTGGCCAACACCTACCACCACGCCCGGCCCATCGCCGAGCACGTCATGATGTCCGTCCTGGCCCTCGAACGGCGCCTGGTACCGACCGATGCGGCCCTGCGCCGCGGGCAGTGGCGGAACCTGGCCGTCGACGGTTCGGTTCCGGCGCACCGCACGCTTGACTCGCTGACGTTGGGCACGATCGGCCTGGGCGGCATCGGCGCCGAGACCATCCGCCTGGCCTCGGCCTGGGGCATGGACACGGTGGCGGTCCGCACGGATCCATCGGCGCCGCTGCCCGCCGGCGTCGCGCCGCGCTGGGTGGGCGGCAGCGCGGACCTGCCGCGCCTGCTGGAGGAATCCGACGTCGTGGTCGTGACCGTTCCCCTCTCGGAGGCGACCCGGGGACTGATCGGCGAGCGCGAGCTGGACGCCATGCGCCCCGACGCGCTGCTGGTCAATGTCTCCCGTGGCCCCATCGTCGACCAGGTGGCCCTCTTCGGCGCCCTCACGGCACCCGCCGGCACCGGACGGGGCATCGGCGGGGCCGCGCTCGATGTGTGGTGGGGTACCCCGGAGCCGGGGCGCACGCCACCGGCCGATGTCGACTTTTCGTCGTTGGCGAATGTCGTGTTGACCCCGCACTATTCGGGCCATGCCACCGCGACCTTCGTGGGGAGGTCGGCCGACATCGCGGCCAATGTCGAGGCGCTCGCCCACGGCACCCCCCTGGCCCATCTGGTCCGTGGGGATTCGCCGTCCTCCGCCGATTCTGCCTAGACTGCCGACGGTGGGTTCCAGCTCCCGCCGGACCAGTCGAGGAGGACCGATGAGCACAGCACGTCCGGGGCCGACGTCCGACGCCGGCATCCCCGCTTTCCTCCATGACCTGGGACTCCCCGGGCTGGCGGACATCCACGTCCATTTCCTGCCGGAGCCGATGATGCGCAAGGTGTGGGCCTACTTCGACGCGGCGGAGGCGAACTACGGCCGGGCGTGGCCGATCCGGTACCGCACCGACGAGCAGACGCGGCTGCAGACCCTGCGCGGATTCGGACTCCGGGCGATCCCCGCCCTGTCCTACGCGCACAAACCGGGCATGGCGGGCTGGCTGAACGAGTGGAGCAGGGAGTTCGCCGCCCGGGTTCCGGGCGGAGTGCACTGCGCGACGTTTTACCCGGAGGACGGCGTCGGCGAGCAGGTGCGCGACGAGATCGCCCGGGGCGCCCGGCTCTTCAAGGTCCATGTGAAGGTCGGAGGGTTCTCCCCCGCCGATCCACGGCTCGACGACGCCTGGCTGGCCCTCGAGGAGGCCCAGGTCCCCGTGGTCATCCATGCCGGGTCCGCCCCGAGCAGTGGGGACCACACGGGGCCGGCCCCGGTGCGGCGGCTGCTGGAACGCCACCCCCGGCTGGTGCTGGTCATCGCCCACCAGGGCATGCCCGAATACGATGCGTTCGCCGACCTCGTCGGGCAATACCCGGGAGTCCATCTGGACACGACCATGGTCGGCACCGATTTCACCAACCAGTTCGCCCCGATGCCGCGGCGGTACCTGGAGCGGCTGCCCGGGTTGCGCGATCGGATCGTCCTGGGCTCGGACTTCCCGAACATCCCCTATCCGTACGCCCACCAGCTGCAGGCCCTGGCCCGGCTCGGGCTCGGGGACGACTGGTTGCGCTCCGTGCTGTGGGACAACGGGGCCCGGCTGCTGGGCCTGCCGCCGCGGTAGCCAGCCCCCCGCATCGTGGGGACTGCCGGGGAATGCACCGGCCACTGACAGCCGGCACCTAGGTTGGCTGCCTAGAGTGGTGACTACCTCAAAGGTGCGAGTGATGAATCAGGGCCCCGGCTTTCCCCCAAGCCGGGGCCTTCATCGTGTCCCGGCCATCGCCGTCGTGCCCGGATCCGCCGATCAGCCGCCGGCCAGCAGGCGCACCGAAAGCAGGACGGCCCCGCCGGCCGAGACGGCCAATCCGAGGACCCGCAGGCGCGCGGCGTCGAGCAGCCGGTTGAACAGCCGGGAGAGGCCCACCCCGGCCAGCACGAACGGCGCGAGCCAGGCGAAGGCCACCAGCGACTGGGAGGTGACGGCGCCCGCGGATGCCAACAGCAGCAGGGAGGCCGCGGAGCCCACCAGGAAGAAGGCGCTCATGGTCCCGCGCAGGCGTGCCGGCTCCTGCCCTTGCCAGACGATCGCCATCGGGGCCCCGCCAATGGAGGTGGACGTCCCCATGATCCCCGACAACGCCCCCGCCCCGATGAGCAGGGGGCGCGACGGCGTCGGCCGCCACCCCAGGAAGGCCGACCCGATGCCCAGCAGCACGCTCAGCGCGACCACCCAGGACAAGGCGGTGGTCGAGATCGCCACGACCATCCACGCACCGATGACCGAGCCGGGGATGCGGCCGGCCAGGGCCCAGGCGGCGCCTCGCAGGTCGAGCTCGGAGCGCTCGCGGATCGTCACGACGGTCGTGATGACCAGCGCCGAACAGACCACGAGGCTGGGCAGCAGGTCGGGACGGACGAGGGCGATGACGGGTGCGGCGACCAGTCCGGCCCCGAATCCGATCGATCCCTGCAGGCCCGAGCCCACCAGCAGGGCCAGCGCGAGGGCCAGGTACTCCCCCGGGCTCACGCCCCGGTGGCGCTGGCGGCCAACCCGGCCTCCGCCCGGTCGGCCAGGGGGAAGTGGCATTCGGCGGCGTGCAGGGTCGGCTCGCCGATCGAGGGCAGCGGCAGCGCCACCCGTCCGGCGTCGGCTGCGGTGACCCGCGGCGGGGCCTGCTCGGCGCAGATGTCCTGCGCCTTCCAGCACCGGGTGCGGAAACGGCAACCCGATGGTGGGTCCACCGGCGAGGGCAGCTCCCCGCGCAGGACGATCCGTTCCGCGGGCCGGGCGGCGGGGTCAAGTCGCGGTGAGGCGGACATCAGCGAGGCCGTATAGGGGTGCAGGGGCCGCTCGAAGACGTCCTCGGTGTCCCCGGTTTCGATGACGCGGCCCAGGTACATGACCGCGACGCGGTCGGTCACATGGCGGACCACGGAGAGATCGTGCGAGATGAACAGGTAGCTGACGCCGAGCTTCTGCTGCAGGTCGTTGAGGAGGTTCAGCACCTGGGCCTGGACGGAGAGGTCGAGCGCCGACACCGGCTCGTCGAGGATGATCAGGTCGGGGTTCAGGGCCAGGGCCCGGGCGATGCCGATGCGCTGGCGCTGTCCACCGGAGAATTCCTGGGGCGACTTGCGGGCGTCCGAGGGCCGCAGCCCCACGAGTTGGAGCAGCTCGTTCAGGCGGGCTTCCCGTTCGCGCGACGTCTTGTACAGGCCCCGATGGGTGGCCCACGGTTCCGCGATGATCTGCCCCGCCGTCATGCGGGCGTTCAGCGACGCGAACGGGTCCTGGAAGACCATCTGCACCCGCCGCCGCCACGACAGCAGGTCCTTGCCGCGCAGTGCGAACGGGTCACGCCCCTCGAAGTCGACGGTTCCGGAATCGGGTTTTTCCAGCAGCATGAGCGTGCGGGCGAGCGTGGATTTGCCGCAGCCGGATTCCCCGACCAATCCCAGGGTCTCCCCGCGGCCGATCGTCAGGCTCACCCCGTCGAGGGCCCTCAGGCGGTTGTTGCCCGACGCGCTGCGTCCGACCTGGAAGGTCTTGGTGACCTCGGTGACGCGCAGGGCTGCATCCTCGGGGTCGGGTCCGTGCTTCAGTGTCGTGTTCATGGCCGTGCCTCCTGGAGGGTCGTGCTGTCCTGGACCTGGTCGGCGAAGTGGCAGGCGGCATGCTGGCCCGGTGCCACCTCGCGCAGGGCCGGGCGTTCGACCCGGCAGATGGCGCTGGCCAGCGGGCACCGGTCCTGGTAGACGCAACCGGCGGGGATGTCCTTGAGCTCCGGCGGGCTTCCGGCGATCGAGGAGAGCTGCGACCCGCGTTCGGCGTTGACCGGCACGGAATCCAACAGCCCGCGCGTGTAGGGGTGGGCCGGTCGGGCGAAGACCTGGTCGACCGAGCCGGTTTCGGCCACCGTTCCGGCATACATGACGGTCACGGCGTCCGCTTCCTCCGCCACGACGGCGAGGTCGTGCGTGATGAGCACGACGGCCATGTCCTCCTCGGTGCGCAGCCGGCGCAGCAGTTCCATGATCTGGGCCTGCACCGTGACGTCCAGCGCCGTGGTGGGCTCGTCGGCGATGAGCAGACGGGGGCCCAGCGCCACGGCCATGGCGATGAGGATGCGCTGGCGCATGCCGCCGGAGAACTGGTGCGGGTAGGCGTCGACGCGGGACTCCGGCTCGGGGATGCCCACGCGGCCCATCAGCGCGATGGCCTCGGCGCGGGCACGCTTGCGGTTCATGCCCCGGTGGATCCTGAAGGACTCCCCGATCTGCACGCCCACCGGGTACACCGGGTTCAGCGCGGTCAGGGCGTCCTGGAAGACGATCCCCAGCTCGGTGCCGGCGATCTTCAGCCGGTCGCGCTCCGCCAGGCCGGCCAGTTCGCGGCCGTTGAGCCGGATCGTCCCGCCGGCGATGTGGGCGATGGGGTCCAGCAGCCCGGCCACGGCCTTGGCCGTCATGGACTTGCCGCATCCGGATTCGCCCAGCAGGGCCATGGTCTGCCCGGCGTAGGCGGTGAACCCCGCGTCGGAAACGGCGCGGACGGTGCCCTGCGGTGTCCTGATGTCGACGTCGAGTCCCTCGACGTCCAGGACCGCCTGGCGTCCCTTGCCGGTGGTGCTGTCGGTGTGCGGAAGGGCGGTCATCGTCACTTCGACTCCTTGGTCCGGGTGGTGGTGATGAGCTTCTTGCGTCCGGGCAGGGCCAGCCGCCACCGTTGGGCGGGGTCGGTGGCGATGCGCAACCAGGCGGCGAGCATGTTGGCGGCGATGGCGGTGACCACGATCGCGACGCCGGGGAAGATCGAGAGCCACCAGGCGGTCTGCAGGTACTGGCGTCCCTGGGCGACCAACAGGCCCCAGCTGATGTCCGGCGGTTGGATGCCGATCCCCAGGAAGCTCAGCGAGGACTCGGCCAGCATCACGTAGCAGAATTCCAGCGTGGCCAACGTCAGCAGGGTCGGGGTGACGATGGGGATGACGTGGCGGGCGATGATGGAGTTCGGCCGGGTCCCGAAGGTCCGGGCGGCGTCGACGAAGGTCCGTGACTGCAGCTCCGCCGATTCGGCGCGGGCGGTGCGCAGGTAGATGGGGATGCGCGTGATGGCCAGGATCAGCACGATGTTCGCGATGGACGGGCTGAAGACGTAGAGCACGACGACGGCGAGCAGCAGCGAGGGGAAGGACATGATGATGTCCGCGATGCGCATGGACACCGTCTCGCGTATCCCCCGGTGGTAGCCGGCCCAGACGCCCCACAGGGACCCCACGAGCAGGGAGACCGCGACGGCGGGGACGGCCACGAGCAGGGTGGTGCGGGTGGCGACGACCAGCCGGGCCAGTTCGGAGCGGCCGAGCGAGTCCGAGCCGAGCAGGTACTCCCAGCCGTTGTCTGGGTTGAAGGGTGCCTTGTTGGCGAACATCAGGTTCTGCTTGGTGGCCAGGTCCCCCATGAGTGCCGGGCCGAAGGCGGCGGTGGCCAGGACGATCAGGAGGATGACCGCGCCGGTGGTGGCGAACTTGTCGCGCAGCAGCAGGCGGAGCATGCCGGGGGTGTTGGACCGGCTGGACCCGGGTCTCGCGGAGGCCGAGGGCGGTTGGGGGGCGCCGGCGTCGTGCAGTGGTTCTGTGCTCATGGTGCTCTCCTCCTAGGCTGTCCCTTAT
>JAFEMX010000013.1 GCA_016892645.1 Micrococcaceae bacterium RIT 802 | reverse complement strand
ACTCAATGACCTCCCTTGCCCGATGAACGACCGTCCGGCACCATGCCCCTGCGGGCTGTGACCGGCATTACGTTCCAACCTATCGCCATCATGCGGTGCGACCCGCATCGGCACGCGGCGGTGTAGCTTGGCTAGCGGCTGCTCCAGCCGCCATCAACGGTGTAGGAGGCGCCTGTCACCATTCCGGCATCCGGTGAAGACAGCCACGCGGCCAGCGAGGCAACCTCTTCCGGTTCGACGAGCCGCTTGATCGCCGACTCGGTGAGCATGATCTTGGCGACCACCTCGTCCTCTGGTATGCCGTGGATTTTCGCCTGGTCGGCGATCTGCTTTTCGACGAGAGGGGTCCTGACATAGGCGGGTTCGATGCAGTTGCTCGTCACGCCATGCTCCCCGCCTTCCAGCGCGGTGACCTTGGACAGGCCTTCGAGCCCATGCTTCGCCGCGACATAGGCGCTCTTGTAGGCCGAAGCGCGCAGTCCATGGATGCTGGAGAGGTTGATGATGCGGCCGAATCCGCGTTCGTACATGCCCGGGAGCACGGCGCGGATGAGCAGGAACGGCGCCTCGAGCATGAGCCGGTGGATCAGCCGCCAGTCCTCGGGCACGAACTCGTGGACTGGATTGATGCGCTGGATGCCGGCGTTGTTGACCAGGATGTCCGCGTCCAGGCTGAGGGATTCCAAAGCCCCTGTATCCGAGAGGTCGATCTGCCAGGCAGCCCCACCGACCTCGGCAGCTACTCTCTCGGCCGCCTCGCCGTCCAGGTCTGCGACTGTGACCGTGGCCCCGCGTTCCGCGAAGGCCCGGACGCAGGCGGCGCCGATGCCGCTGGCACCCCCGGTGACGACCGCGTGGCGTCCCTTCAAAGTACTGCTCATGTGTTGTCCACTCCCGTTCTGGTGCTGCATGCTCTTCCGGGGGTACGACGACAGCTGCCTGATCGGCGGCGACGTTGCCATACTCCCTGCACGGATCATTGCACGTCGGGTGTGGTTCCGTCAGTGGCCAGGCATGACGGGTGCGCGATAGACGCGCGTGGGCGGGCCGGCTGGGACGGTGACGCTACTCGGCCACCTCGTGGCGTGCGTTGGCGCGCCAGCGGATCCCGGCGTCAATGAAATCGTCGATCTCCCCGTCGAACACGGCACCAGTGTTGCCGACCTCGTGCTCGGTGCGCAGGTCCTTGACCATCTGGTACGGGTTGAGGACGTAGGAGCGCATCTGATCGCCCCAGGAGGCCTTCACGTCCCCGGCGAGTGCCTTCTTCGCAGCGTTTTCCTCTTCCTGCCGCACCAGAAGCAGCCTCGACTGCAGGACGCGCAGCGCAGCGGCACGGTTCTGGATTTGCGACTTCTCGTTCTGCATGGAGACCACGATGCCCGTGGGGATATGGGTCATGCGGACCGCGGAGTCGGTCGTGTTCACGGATTGGCCGCCCGGGCCCGAGGACCGGAACACGTCCACTTTGATCTCGTTTTCGGGGATCTCGACGGAGTCTGTCTGTTCGATCAGGGGGATGACCTCAACGGCGGCGAAGGATGTCTGGCGGCGTCCTTGGTTGTCGAATGGGCTGATACGCACCAGCCGGTGGGTGCCAGCCTCGACAGAGAGCGTGCCAAAGGCATATGGCGAATTGACTTCGAAGGTCGCGGATTTGATCCCGGCTTCTTCCGCGTACGACGTGTCCATGACGGCAGTCGGATATCCATGCCGTTCTGCCCAGCGTAGATACATGCGCATGAGCATGTCAGCGAAGTCGGCGGCGTCGACGCCCCCGGCACCAGCGCGGATCGTGATGACGGCGGCCCGCTCGTCATACTCCCCGGCCAACAGCGTCACCACCTCGAGGTCGCCAAGCGCCTTGCGCAGCGCTTTCAGCTCCTTTTCCGCTTCGGCCAGGGTGTCGGCGTCGTCTTCCTCGCCGGCCAGCTCGACGAGGACTTCGAGGTCGTCGATTCGCGCATCCAACCGTTCGATGCGTTCCAGCTCGGTCTGCCGATGCGACAGCTTGGAAGTGATTTTCTGGGCCGAGGCAGGGTCATCCCAAAGGTCCGGTACCCCCGCTTTTTCGGAGAGCTCGGCGATATCCGCCTTAATTGCATCGACGTCGGTGACGGCTTCGATGGAAGCGAATGTGTTGCGCAGGTCGCGGATTTCCGCGGAAAAGTCAGAAGAGGCCATGATCACCCAAGCCTACGTCATCTCGTGAGCCCGGTCCGGGCGCTGGATTCAACGCTGATGGGAATACCCTGTGGCACGAACCAGCCGATGATCGGCGGTCGGACCACGGCGCTGAGCCTGACCACGGCGGTCGTTCCATCGCTACTCGCCCCGGCGCGGGCTACCGAAAAACCGTCGAACCGAGAGGCCGCCCCGACGTCACCCACATATTTAGAAGTTGCCGCGGCGACGCCGGCGTCGCTTAGGTGGATCCGGATCGAGTCGGTTGCGTCGCTATTTTCCACTTCGAAGCTGTCCGCCGCAGCCGTGACCGCGCTGTCAGCGACGCTAAGGAGCTTGCGCGCCTGGGTATTGACCAACGTGGCCGCCAACGTTGCGCTGACCGCGAGCAGGACTATCACCACGTATCCGATGATCAAGATCATCGATTGCCCATCTTCTGAAGACGTGTCGACGCGTCGGAGGAATGGCATGGCACCCCGGCCGGTCGGCCGGTCGGGCGGAGACACCACGGTAGTGGCTGGTCGAAGGGGCATCTCAGCCAAACCGATCCACTCGAATGGTCGAAGACGATGACGCCCTGCTGAAATCCAAATCCACGCCGGCTGGCAGGAAGGGCAGGGGCACGCGGATAACAACCTCAACCGAAACAGTGGAGCCGGGCTCCAGGCAGGCGGGAGAGCAGCGGTATTTCATCGTTGCCGAGCTCGCATCCACGTCGAGGTTGCCGACGGCGACGTCGACCGCATTCCGTGCACGCGCCGCCCCCTCCCCCTCGTTGTCGGCTGAAGCGAACGTCCTCGCTGCATGATCGGCGGCACCAACGGCGGCAAAGGAAGCGGCCTGCAATTGCGAGGCGCTAATGATCAGGTACGTCACGGGAACGAGCAGCAAGACTCCAAGGAAAATGAACTCCACGATGGATGAGCCCTCCTCCCGGAGGCCCACCTGCGACCAGACACGGCAAATTCGGCTTTGGCCATTGTTAGCCGCCATAGCTTGCCGCCTCTCCGCTGACGTTCAGATGACCGGTGACGGCAAAGTAACCCAAGAGCGGGAACGGGGTGCTGACCGTCACCCGCAAACCAGGTTGTCCGCCGATGGTGATGGCCTGATACCCGACGTCCGCCTTGAGGCCCGGCCCGAGGGAACCAGAAATGAGCTCTCGGGTCCGCTGGGCTCCCTCCCCAGGCGAGCGGTCGGCCAGCATTCCGAAGCGGGCTCCCGATGCGGCAGCATCCATCAAGGTGTTGCGCACATGCAGCACCAAGGCTAATTGCAGGACAGATATGAAGAGCATCGTCAGCAGCGCCGAAACCATCACGAATTCGGCAACGGCTGAACCCTCTTCGCTGCGCCGCGACCTCGCGACCGGATGGCGGCCGAGGCCCTCAGGCGTCTGCCCATTCGTCTGCATCAGTGCCGGGATACCGTTTCCGTCGTTAGTCGAGCCCGGAGACCCGGTTGATGGCCTGGTTGAACAGGTCGCTGAGTCGTGGACCCGCGATGGCAAGCAATGCAGCAACGAGGACCGCTGACATCAATATGAATGGTGCCTGTTCTCACCGCAGCCCGCCAGCACCATTTACCGGGAGCCTACTCCCCCGGCGAACGCGCGTCTGCGGCGGTGGCCACGCGGTGTGCCGTCCCCACTGAGCAGCCTGCCCGATCGGCAATCTCCTGGAACGAGAACCCACGCAGGCGCAGCTCCACGATCAGCGCGTCCCTGGCGGGCCGGCGATCGAGCCGGCTGGGCTCAGTACCCTCGGTATTGTCCGCTGGATGCATCCGGCCCGTCCGCGTGGATCTTGATCTCCTCGTCCACCCCGAGCGGGTGGGACACCCACCCACCGATCGTGAGGGCCACCCCGTTCAGGCCATCGTGCTCCATCGCCTGAAAGAACTCCAGCTTGCCCGTGATCGATACGTCCCCCGATTGATACGTGACTCTTCGGAACCTATGGACTCGACCGAGGTCTCCCAATCTCATTGCTGCCCCTCCCAGACGCAGTAACACCTTCCCCGAGAATACAACGATCCGATTTTGGACAAGACGATAGCGCCCCACCTGCGGAGAGGTGGGGCGCCATCCAAAGTTGTGCCAACCCGCCAGAGAGCTCGAGTTACTGGCGGGTCGGCGTTGCGGTGGTCACTATGCCCCGCCACCGCGCGGGACTCCTCTACTCGGCTTCGTGCCGGCCCTGCAGGTTCGGGGTGTTCGATGCGGCGGTGAAGCCCACCGCGGTGACCACAAACCCGTAGACCGCGAACGCGACCACCAGCCAGACGGGCTGGTCGACCTTCGCGGCCGCGAACCCGACCTGCGTCCCACCCAGGGCGAACCCGAGCAGGGCGACGCCGATGTAGACCTTCGACCGCAGTGCGGCCGGGATGATGTCCTTCAACATTTTGCTTCCTTCTTCCGTTGTGTGTACTTCTCCTGGTTCGCCCAGAACAGGGTGACCAGGCGGGGCTCAAGGGCCCTGGCGAGTCCGTTGAACACGTTCCAGACACCGATGAATGTCAGGGCCACCCCGCCGGCGGCACGAACCCACTGCATGGCACTGGCCCTCAGCCCTGCGGGTTCTTCCCGGCGACGCTCACGTCGACGGTGACGACGGACTCGGCGACGGCATCGCGGACGATGTCACCTATTTCGGTGCCGGTGAGACCGTTCTTCTGCGCGATGGATTGGACCAGGGCACGGGTTTCGCGGGAAATCTTCTCGACGCGCTGGGAGGTTCGTGCACCCTCGGCGAGATTGATCTCCTTGGGGTCCTTGTCGTTGGCCCGGAACGCGGCGAACTTGTGGGCGGCGACCGTCTGGCCGACGCCACGGAGTGCGTCCCGGATTTCTTCGCGGACGATATTGCGGATGTCGGCTTCTGAGGCCATGTCGAACCAGTCCTTCTTGATGGGGGTGATGGATGCGGCCGGCGCCAGCTCGGTGTTGTCGACGCCGGGTTCGAGGCCGTAGCGCTCGAACAGGATCCGCGGATTGAAGTGGGAGTTCAGGTCGTCGTTCGACCAGCATTCGAAGTGCAGGTGCGGGCCGGTGACCTGCCCCGTCTTGCCGACGGTGCCGATGATCTCGCCGGCCTCGACCCAGTCACCCTCGTACTCGCCGGTGGTGTTCAGGTGGCCGTAGTACTGGCACGCGCCGTCGCTGTTCTCGATCAGGACGTGGTTGCCGGACTTCACACCCTTCCACAGGTGCGGGTCCCCGTTGTAGGAACCGGTGCGGACGCTGATGACGCGGCCCGCGAACGCAGCCCGCACTAGGGTGCCGATCGGCGCGGCGATGTCGATGCCGGCATGGCTGGTCCGGACGCCAGTCGCCGGGTTCACCCGGTTCCTGGACCATTCGGAGCTCACCCACCCGGGGACGGGATTGATCATGGTTCCTTCTTTCTGGACGGTGCCCGTGAGGTCGAGGAATTCTTGCCAGCGTCCGGCCGCCCGCATCTGGTTGGGGCAGTCCTTCCCGGTCCACGCGTGGTGCTGCAGGACCTCGTCGCGGCCGAGTCCGAGTTCCTGGCGGAGGTCGGCGACCGTTGCCGCCGCGATCTTGAACGCCTTGTCGTAGTCGCCGTCCGCGTTCACGCAGATCTCGACGGCCACGCTGTTCCGGTTCCCCTCATCGGTGCCGGCGTGCCAACACTGGGCGGTGTTCGGGAACGAACGGATCGCCTCGACGTCGTCCACCGTGATGTGCCAGGACGCCTGCCTGACGGTGCCGTTCGTCTGCAGGTCCGCGTGGGCCTGGGCGTCGGCGCCCACGTCGGTGTTGGCGGTCTCGTGGACCGTGATCGACGTACACGCATTCACGCCGTCGTAGATCTTCTTCGCATGGGTGACCAGCTGCTCTTTCATGGGAAGCCTTCCGGGCAATGAAAAAGACACCCGGTGTCCAGGTGCCTGGGGAATGTGGTGGGTTGCCGTCAGGCCACGTGCTCGACCTTGTTCAGCCAGATGACCCCATCCGGGGCGTCGATGTCGGCGACGAACTGGAACGGAGCCTGGCCCACCGAACCGTCCAGCTTCTCCGTGCAGGTGTAGGTCCCTCCCGCCCCGGTGATGTCCGGATCGTTGGAGGCCGGCACCCAGATCTCCGCGTACCCCACCTCCCGCGGCACCCCCTCGAACAACACCATCTTCGTCACCAGCTGCACGCTGAGCTCCGCCGTGTAGATCGAGAGCGGGGTTTCCGGGTCGTCGTCCAGCATGAACTTCCCGGCACCGTTGTACGTGAACTTCAACTGCCCCGTGCACGGCGTCCCATCCAGGCGCACCCCCGCCCACTTGAGGAGGACGAGATTCCAGTCGGGTGATGGCTGCGCCATATTGGGCTCCTGTGGTTGGTCTGAAAGGGCGACGTCCACATCGAACGTGGCGTCCCATGCGAAGTGCGGCGCGATCGTGCCGGTGAGGTCGACGTCGACGCTGCTGATTGAGTACCAGGACCGGCCACGACTGATCGTCCCGGTCAGCCCGACGTCTGGTGTAAAGACCGCATCCCAGGCGAACGCCGGGGACAGGTCCGCCATGAGGTCCACCCCGGCGTCGAGGTTGGTCTGGTACTCGAAGCCCAGCTCGTGCGCTCCCGTGAGTTCGACGTCGACACCGAACGTGGCAGACCACGCCCTGTCACTGGACTGCGCCCCGGACAGGGACACGTCCACATCGGCAACCGAATCCCACGCGAAGTGCGGGGCCGTCGACCCCGTGAGCTCAACGTCCGGCGCCGCTGTGGCATCCCACGCGAAGCCCGGGGTGCCGGAACCGGAGAGTCCAACCCCGACTTCCCGTGTGGTCCCCCACGCGAACGCCGGGACCACGCCGGCGGACAAGGCCGCGTCCGGATCCAAGGTTGCATCCCAGGCGAAGGCGGGGGTCAGGGTGCTGGTCAACACCACGTCGGGCTCGAAGACCGCGTCCCACTCGAAGGAAGGGGCCGTGTCCGCGGTGCCAAGGATCTCGACACCGACGATGGAGTACTTCTGTGTGGATGGGGTGAGCATCCCAAACGTGATCGTCCCCGCCGGCCCCGTGTCCGGGGAGTAGCCGGAGTAGCACATGTACGTTGTGCCGGCCGTGCCGCCCCGCGAGGTCTCCGCGATGGGCGTCCCGTTGACCGTCCGCCACGAATGGGCAGACCCGTTGGCCGTCCAGTCCGAGTTCCCGACGATGACCGCAGAGTTCGGCGCCGTCGCGAGGTTCAGAGCAGGTGCACCGGAATTGACGTTCGCCTTCCCGGAGACGCCGAGGCCGCCGTGGTTGCGCCAACCCGAGGCGTAGAAGGACCACTGGCCACCGCTGCGGGACATCGAGATCGTCCGCCCGGTCGCCGTCGCGGTGACAACACAGGTGTAGAGGTAGGCCGTGCAATAGCCGGAGACGACCACCGACTGCCGGAGCGTCCACGCCCCGGCCCCCGTCCACGTGGGCGCCGGCAGCGTGTACTGGGCATCCTCGCTGAAGGCCACCAGGACGATGAGGTCCCCTGCCTGCACATCGAAGACCGGGGTGGTCTTGTTGTTCGCCGTCGACGCCCAACCGACCGTAGGGGTGGCGGCGTAGGCGCGTGCCGGAGCCGTGGCCATGCCGGATCACCCGCCCTACGGCGCGGCCGCGAAGAACGTGATCGTCACGGTCCCCTCAATGGAAAAGACCTGCGCCGTCGTGTCCTCCCCGTCGAGGTAATTCCCGGCCGTCAACGCATCGTGGACACCCTGCCCGACGATCTCGTTGCCTGCCGGGACCGTGAACGTCGCGACAGCCTGGATCACCCCATTGCTGGGTGCCCCCCACGTGAGGGGTTGCCGGGCGTACGAGGCCCCGACAGGTTCGGACGGTGCCGTGGCACCAGGTGACGTGGTGTAGAGGGCACCATGGGTTGCCATGGGTCCATACCCTGGGCCCGCCACGACGGCGTTGCGCATGATTTCAGTCTTGATGGGCATTTCATTCTCCTAGGGTGATGGTTTCGAGACTGCTTGTGGTGTCGCCCCCAGGCGGACAATCGATGGTCATTCGAGGTCTTCGGGCCACGGCCCGGGGTCCCCGCCCAGGGACTCGATGATGTGGCGCAGCCTGCGGATATAAGACCGATACCGCGGGAGCTTCTTCTTCAACTCCTCGATCTCCCGGCCCTGCCGCTCGACCTTCGCCTCGAGCTCCTTGCGCTTGCGCTCGTCCTCGGCCCGGTCCCGCTCGTACTCCTTGAACAACAACTCGATGCGGGCCGTCGTGTTTTCCTCCAGCCCCGGCTTCACCGAGACCTCGGCGGTATCCTTGCCGCCCTTCGCCGTGATCCTGGACGCGAAGACCGAACTGGTAATAGTGGCCAGCGACAGCAGCACCGCGCCGACCGCTCCCCAGTTGATGTCACCCGTCGTCGCCGACGCCTGCACCGCTCCGAATGCCCCCCAGCTGATTTCATGCATCGTCGGTGCCCCCATCGGTGGGGCGGGGGCCGGGCTTCACCACGACCTCCACATGCGAAGACGCGGGATTGACCATCCGGGTGGCAGCGGCACAGGCGATCGTCAGCGCGAGGAACGCGGGGATCAACGTGAACCCGCGAGGCGGTTCCCCGTTGGCCAGGTTGATGACACCCGAGATCGCGTAGGCCATCGCCCACAGGAAACACATCCCGGAGAACGCACCCAACGCCCTCGACTGGTTCACCCGGAACGCGGAAAGCGTAAGCCAACCCCCAACCAGGATCCACAGGTACCCGAAGACGGGAATCGGGATCACGTGATCCAGCCAGGCGAGCGTACCGCCCCGGTCCGGGCGACCGGCATAGGCGTACCCCATCGTCAGCGCGAGGAGCGCGAACCCGAGGAGCATCACCCCCCGCGGGCCGTGGGGTTTCAGACTTCTAAGTGACATGCGGGGGGCCCCTTTCCGGGCATGCGAAAGGCCCCCACGGCTGGTGGGGGCCTTGCTTGTGGCATGGGCTAGATTGTCGGATCGTCCGTGAAGATCCCGTCGACGCCCATCCCGAACAGTTCATCCTTGCGGGCAACGGAGTCAACGGTCCACGCCCACAACCTGGACCCTGCAGCGTGGACCTCCGCCACGACTGCCGGGGTGATCGTCGTGTGGTCGATCGCCACATGCCCCGCCCATTCGGGAATGTCAGCGACGGGCTTCGTCGCCAGGTACTGTCCCGCGAATCCCGATCCCGCGAGGATGCGGGCCGTGTTCGGGGAAAACGAAGCGGCGATGATCTGGTCCCGGTATGGCCAGCACTGCTCCACGTACCTGTTGCGGGCGGACCCCGTGTAGACCTTGCACTCGATCAACATCACCGTGTTGGTTCCACCAAACTCGTCCAGCACATCCTGGAGGAACGCTGCCGGCCCGGTCACGGTACCGTCCAGGTTCTTGACCCGGAGGTTCTTCCACTGAGCTTGGGTCATCTGGTCCACCCGCCCGGTGGTCCCGTCGGCTGCGATCCGGTCCACGGTATCGTCGTGGCAGACGACCAGTGTCCCATCCGCCAACGGGCGCACGTCCATCTCCAGCGGCATCCCCGGATGATCCGCCACGACGGCGCGGAAGGCGTCCATGCTGCCCTCCGGGTAGAGGGCCCTGCCGCCGCGGTGCGCGGCGACGGCAGGGTAGGAGATGGATTCGACGGGGGTTGGGGTGCGTGGCTGGACGGACAGCTGGTGCACGTCACCGAGGGTGATCAGCATGGCGCCCCCTAGACCCGATAGTAGGAGAGTCCGTCGAGTGACGCCCATGTGCGGGTCCCTCCCTGCGGGTAGATGGTGATGCCGTCCGGATTCGCCACGGATCCGAATTCGACGCGCATCACGGCCGTCACCCCACCACCCGAGGACGTCGCGCAAGCCACGTTGACCGGTTGCGCGGGACGCATCGTCGTGGGAAGATCCGCGATGACTTGCGCGAGATCCATCGTACCTTTGATCACACCCCGTAGCTCGACTTTCCCGTCCGGCCAGGACCGGTAGGAAGGGACAAAACCGAAGTCGCCAACCGTGAATCCCGAACGGAACGACGTGATCGGAACCCATGCCGGCACCGCCGAGCTCGTCATGGTGCCGTCCGCGTTGAACGCCAGCGGTCCCCAGTGCCCGGTGCCATCTCCCTTGACCTCGAAGTTCGCAGACCGCGAACGGATCAGTCCCGGCGTGGACGTGTTGAATGTGTTCACCGACAACGGGTTGGACCCGGTAGCCCAATCGGCGGGGACGTCAATGGTTGCCGTCGACCCCGCGAAAGTGCCCAGCGCATGGAAATCCGCCCGGTTGGGCACCGTGGCCTTCCGGGCCAGGTAGACGACCATGCCCGTAGCTCCAGCTGGCAGGATCCCCGCCGAGACCTGTAGTTCGGAGCGTCGCCAGAATAGGAACCTCTGAGCCGGGCCCATCGTCGTCTGCGAGCCACCGGCGCCCGTCCAAGTGGTGCAAATCCACCAGTCGTCCGTGTCTCCAATGGTGTCCTGGAACCCGGAGTATGTGACGAGGCTCCCCTGCCCGGTCAGTTGCCGAAACGCGGCCCCGTCCCAGACAAGTCCGTAGACAACGTCCGTGCCCGCCGACCACCATCCACCCGCATCGACGTTGACCCCGGCCGAGGTGTACACGTTCGTGGCCCCGTCTTCCCTGGCCACCACAACCCGGGTGGTTCCGAAGTCGGCCGCCCCACGGTAGATGCCCGTCAGGTTCCGCCGGAGCACGGTATCCGAATTCGTGGTCGCGGTCACCGCACCAGTGGTCTTGTCGTGAGTCCTCCACGTGATCTTCCCCGTATCCGCCCAACACTGGGCGATCAGCACGCTCGTTCCGTCCGTGCCGATTCCGGGCTGGTACTTCCCGGTCCCGTAACTGGTGTAAACCCAGCGGCGGACATAGGCGCCGGTAGTGGCGTTGTACACGGCCACATGCCGTGGCTCCGCGGCCCCACCCCACCGGCCAAGGACGAAGAGTTCGTTCCCGATGGCTGTGACGCCATTTGACCCGAGAAGTCCGGTGGCAATGGTGGTGACCAGGGTCCCGGCGTCGCTGATGCCGTGGAGTTGAAGGGTTGTGCCGTTGAGGCTGGTCCTCCACCAGAGGTTGTTCGCCCGGGCTAGGCCGGCGGTGTTGATCCCGTTGAGCTCACCCGTGTATGGCAGAGGCACACTGGCATAGACGGTATTCACCGAGGGCGGGGACAATGGTGCGGTAACCCCGGACTCCATGATGAGTTCCGCGCCGGAAGTGATTTCGTTCCCCACGGCCCGGAGGGAAACCCGCCCGGATGCGGTCAACGATTGGGCTTCGATGTCGCCACGGAACTGCGGCGACGAACCATCGGAGGGCAACCGGACAGTCAGATTTCCCTCCGCGTCCCACGACGTGTACCCGCCCGACGTCAGCTGGTACCCGGCCCCCTCACCGGGAGACTGGATGATCGCACCGGTAATGACCATGCCGTCGATCGCGGTCGCCTCAAGCATCCGCGTATTCACGCGCAGAAACTCACCCAGCTTCGCCGACATCTCCTCCGACGCTGTGATATGCGGGGCAATGATCGCACCCGTGGCCACCAGAGAAGTACCCACGCGTGGGCGAACGGAGAACCCCGCAACCGACACAACGGCATTGCGTTCCGTGCCGTTGGGGTGATTGAAGTACAGGCCACTGACGCGGATTTTCTCCACCGTGGGGCCAGGAATCCCGACTGCCGTCCACTTCGTCCACGTAGTCGGGACGGGCGCATTGGCCGCGAAATATACGGCGGCATTCCCATTCGGCAGAGCTGCCCCGTCTGCATCAAGTGCAGCGCTGAAGGCCACATTCTGCGCGTTGGTCTGGTCCCGGTATTCCATGTAGATCCGAGAATCCGGCTTATCAGCTTTCAGCCAAACCTCGAACAGGTACTCTTCCCCGGGGTTGACCGAGAACAGCGGACTCGAATTCGTTACCGTCCCCTGGCCGGCTACTGTCCGGAAGGCCCCAGCAATGCCATCACCAGCAGGCTTATCCACGGCGTCATAGATCAGAGGTGCTGGCCAGCCAGCAGTGGACCCGAGCTCCCCACTTCCGTTGGGAACAAGGTTCTCGCCGGACCCGATCAGCACCTGATTCGCAGAGAGCTTGTTGGTGGCGAATATGTCGGTGAACAGGCGGGTGATAACCGCCTCTGCGAGCGTGCCCGTCGTCGCGAACAGGTTCTTCACGTCGACCGTCTGGAAGCTCGCCGTGGCGCCCGCGATCTTTTGCGCCACGAGCGTGGCAATCACGCCGGTCCCGACGGTCAGCTTCCCCACGTCGAGGTTGGAAATGGCCGACGTCGTGATCTGCGAGGCTTGCCAAGCGTTGGAGCTTGACCAATACCACTCACTGATGACGTTTCGCGAGGCGTCGACTTGGCGCCAGAGGTCGCCGGTGGAGGTGCCCGTGCCGGACGGGGCCGAGGTCGAGTAGTAGACCTTGGATTTGGAGCCAGCCATGGTAAGCGCCGACTCCGCGGTAGTCTGGGCGTCGCCTGCGGCTTGGTGGGCATCCTCTGCAGCGGCTTGGGCCGTTGCCGCGGCGTCGATCGCGGACTTAGCAGCCGTGACGTCCTGCATCGTAAAGTCGTCGATGCGGACAGTGGATCCCTCCGGCACGTTCACCGACCAAAGGAAGTAGCGCGGACGGAGTTTCGCGATCGGTGCCCCGCTACTGTCTACCGCCGGAGCCTGCTGAAGCCACGAGTGGTAGAGCCACTTCCCGGTGGTCGTCATGTCGGCATAGTGCCCGTACTGGTAGGCCCCGCCATATTGAGAGGCGGTGTTCCATGCGGCCCCGCCTTCGGTGACCCAAACCATAGGCATTCCGAAAATGGACGAAGTGGGTGGGATCGGAGCTGTCAACTTGTACCAAAATCCGAACCGGTACCACGCGCCCGGAGCGACAGGAATGTCCGGAAGGTAGTCTCCGAACTGTTGGGTACCCGCCGCAGTGACCGCCCACGCGCGTTCGCCAGAATGTGCTTCCGCCGAGTTCAGCGGGAAGCGTGTCCCACTGAACCCCTCGTTGTCCCCGTAGGGGGCCATGTTCCCCGCGTTGGCAGCCAATCGAGCGACTGCCTCCGCCGCTACTGCCTGCGCTTCATCAGCCTTTTCCTGAGCGGTCGCCGCAGCTGAAGACAGGGTCGCATCCTGTGCGATGGAGATCCTTGAATCCACCGTGCCGAGCTGCCCGAAGGCGTCGGTGAGCTGGCCCTCGGCCGTGTCCAGGCGGGCCTTCGACGCCGACAGATCCGACTCGGCCGTATCCAGCCGGGTATCCAGCGCAACCTTCGTGTCGGCGAGATCAGTCTTGACGGCATCGATAGCCGTGTTCGCCGCATCGAGTTCAGCCTGCACGGCTTCCATGTCCGCGGGGACCGGCACCACGACAGCCGCAGGCCCGGCCGCATCCGAGTACTTCCCCGAAAGCGTCCACGCCACCAGGTACACGTCATACACGCCGGCCTCGACTTGCACCTGCACCGCATCGCCCAGCTCACCCGTCATCACGCCGGCCTGCGCCGTCAGATCAATCGGCCCCCCGGCGGGTACGACGTAGGCCGCGACATGCTTGAGGTCCATCGGCGACAGAGCGCCGCCCGCGAACTTCCCATTCCAGCGGACCTCGACCACACCAGGCACCGCAGACGCAGCCGGGAACCAGGGCGTCGGCGGCTTCGGACCAGTCACCGAAGTTGCGGTATGCGTGCCGTCGTGCTGTTTGCCGATGACGGATGCAAGGGTGCCATCCACCGTGTACTCGTCAATGGAGCCGTTCTCGATGGAAGAGAAGGCAAGACCCGGCTTTGTCTCAAGGCCCGTCAGCCGGCGGTCCTGCGACGCGAGGGTCCGCGCCAGCCAATCGACCGAACGTGCATCCTTGGGACTGATCACACCGTCACCACTTTCAAGCTCATGCCGCCGGTATCGGCGTCCTTGGTCATTTCGTCGATCCGCACCCACGTGTCCAGATCCGCCCACCCCGCATCGCCCTGCACCCGGATCTCATCCCCCGGGCCGAACGCCCCGAACGGCGCCGACTCGTGCTCGATGACCTCGAGCGAATCGATGCGATACCCACCGGCGAGCGCGTTGAGGATGGGTCGTGCTGCGTCGGTGGCTGCTCGTTTGGAGGTGAGTGCCTTGTCTGTTTCGACGTGGACGCGGCGTAGTCGGCCTGTTTGTTTCGTGACCTGTGCGGCAACTTTCTTGCGGCCTTCCCCGGTGCCGAACATGAGGACTTCGGAGGCGTAGTCGCCTTCTTCGATGGCGGGGGTGGCGGTGACGTTGACGCCGATCTCGAAGCGGAGGTTGTGTTTGCGGGTGCCGATGGTCTTGTATCCGAGTTGGAGTCGGTGGGTGAGGTCCTCGCCGTCCCATGTGGTGTGTTCCTGGTATTGGAAGGGGGTGGCTTCGGCGAGGTCGGCGATGGTCTTGCCGAGGTCGTCGGTCGTCCATCGGGCGAGGCGGAAGGGGCCGGATTCGAAGGAGACGTCGTCGCCTCCGCTGGTGGTGAATTCGGTGGTCTCCTCGGGCTTTCCGATCCGGACGGGCGAGGTTGTCGCGTCCACGACCACGCCGAGGTCCCCGTCCGGGAAGGACTGGAGGTGGTCCCAGATTTTGCGGACCATGTCCAGGGGATCGACCTGCACGCCAGCGAAGTCCGGCCCCGTCCATGGGGTGCCCGTGGGGTACATGGTGAAGCCGCCGGCTTCCAGGCGCAACGATTCGCCGTCGAGCTTGACGAGGTCCACGATCCCGACGACGGGGTCGTGGCCGTCCTGCTCGGCCACAAGCAGGCAACCCCACTCGCGGACGGCAAGGGAACCGTCCTCCAGCTTGAGCTGCCCGTACTCGACGGGGACGTTGCCGCTGATCGAGGCCGGCGCGTTGCACGCCGTGGTCACCTGCACGCTGGTGAGCGGGAGATCCTTGTCGATCCACTCACGGGAAGGGAGGGCCTGCAGGTAGTAGCGCCAGGACACATGAACTCCTTAGACGTCGGCTACTTCGAGGAACCGCACCGAGAAGACCATCCCCGAGCGGGCGGTTAATGCCACCGACCCCGGATAGGAGGTGTCGGTGGTCTTGTTGGCGCGGGGTACAAACGGGATCGTTGTACCCCGCCAGGCGGAGGGAATGGGCACTTCCTGCTCGAGGAGCCAATTCGTCGTGGACGTGGCATCGTCCGAATCCCAGCCGAAACCCTGGGTGTAGGACGTCGGCGTTGACCCGACTGAATCCGGGCCGTAAGCCACCCAGTAGTACCCAGCGCCCGGATTGGCCTTGTACCGCACGGAAAGCCACTCGCACCGGATCTGCATACGTGTAGCCCACGAGGGCACCGGGATGTCGTAGCGCCCGTTGTTCGCGTTGCCACCAACATTCGGGAACCACTCGCCCGCCGGGTATGCCCCGCGGGATGTGAGCGCCATTCCCGCGTCCCCGGTGACGTTCGGGCGCGGCATCACGACCGTCTTCTCCCGCGGCTGCGCGACCGTGCGCAGGTCGGTGATCATGGCCTGCGTGATGGTCGCCGTAGACGACGGCAGCGTGACCTTTGCGAGCTCGATGGCCGGGTAGTCCAGGTTCAGTTCCTTGAACGTCAACGTCCCCGAAGGCACACCCTGGATGACCGCCAGCCGGAAGTAGTCGAACGCGTTCGGGTCGGCAGGCGGCTGCCCCTCGTACTGCGGATCCAGGACCCGCGCAACGATCAGGTCGGTCCGGCCGCCACCTGAACCCGTGGCCGTGATAGCCACGTCGGTCTGCGTGGCGTTGCGGCCCTCATAGGACTGGCCCGCGCCGCCCGGGTAGCGGTTGTTCAATAGGCAGCCACCCGAGACGACGCGGACGGTCCCGTTCGGCACCGCCTGGGCCAACACCCTCATGCCGCCGACCGACGAAACCCCCTCGGCGCCGCCCGTCGAATCGTAGATGAACCCGCGGACGACCTCGGGCGAATGCTCCGCCCCACCGCCAACGAAGAATGGAACGCGGTCTACTGCCATGGTGTTGCTCCTAGATGCTCTGGTAGGCGTTGCGCCATGAAAGGGTTGCGGTCGCGGTGCCGGTGATGTCCGAACCGCCGAACGTGAGCTCCGACTGGCCGACAGGCAGTAACGACCTGGAAAGCCTGGTGGCCCGGGTTAGCATCCCCGCGACGGGCGCACCATCGGATCGGGTGACCGTCCCGGCCAGCGGGTCAACCGTCACCGACACGTCATAGGCCAGCGACCCGGTCAGGCCGATCTCCCAACCCGCGGCAGCACGGACCCACGGGTCTGCCACAGGGCCATGGAAGACCACCTTCAACGGGGTCTCCGCATCGCCCACGTTCTCCACGAACCCGGCCCGCGGAGCCGAGGAGCGCGCCGATGTCAGCGGCGCCACGAGCGGGGCCACCAAGCCGCCCGTCGTCGCCGGCACGATGGTCAGCACCACGCTGGCTTCGGCCTCGTCGTAGAACAACGGGTCCGTCACCCGGAAATCCGCCGTGATCCGGCCACCACCCTGGACCGCGAGCACGTCGCCCTTGATCCCCGCGAACCTTCCTGGCCGTCCGTAGACCCGCCGCCACCGGCCGTCCATCTCGTACGACAGCGGCACCACCACATTCGGCGCCCTCCGCACCGACGGCGAGCGCCAGGCGGCGGCGAGTTCGGCTGCGGTCTGGATGGCTTCGGTGAGGTTGTTGCGGTTGGTGACGAGGTCGAAGGCCCAGTTCTGTTCGCCGAGGTAGTCGCGGCCGACCATGATCCCGTCGCGTTGGGGGCGCTGGTTGTCGTTGGTGATCAGCTCGGGCGGGCCGGGGTCGAATCCGGACACGATGATGTGTCCGGATTCGCCCCCGAATTCGGTGTTTCCGAGTCGGAATTTCACGCCCTGGCTCCTGTCCTGCTGAGTCGTCGTGTCTGGAATTGGGCCTCTTCCAGGTACTCCTTCGCGGTGGCCTTGTCGGGCACGGTGAAGTAGTACTGGTTGGGGCTGTGTCCGACGCTTTCGACGACGGCCCGGGCGTCGGCGATCTGCTCCGGGTTGAGGATCTGCTCGGTCCGTCCTGTGGCGTTGAGGATCTGGTGGGTTCCCGGGGGAACCGGTCCGCCCTCGTCGTACAGGTAGGGTGCCGGGTTGACGATCCCGTTGACGTGGCCCTTGTGCACCTCGAAGTGGGTGTGCACGCCGGTCACGTTTCCGGTGGCGCCCTGG
Organism: Micrococcaceae bacterium RIT 802; assembly: GCA_016892645.1. Lineage (GTDB taxonomy): Bacteria > Actinomycetota > Actinomycetes > Actinomycetales > Micrococcaceae > Arthrobacter_H. The sequence continues at coordinate 89,738 of JAFEMX010000013.1, read as the reverse complement.
TAGCCGATGTGCTGGCCGCCGCGGACGTGGTCGCCCACCTTTACCTGTGGCCCACCGACCGGGTTGTGCCCGTAGTAGGTCCACAAGCCCGGCCCGTGGTTGAGGTAGATCCCGATGCCGGTCTTGCCCGGCACCGCGTTCCACCCGACCCGCTGCACGACACCTGGAAGGGCCGCGTAGGTAGGCCCGCCGCCGGCGATGTCGATGCCGGAGTGGAACCCGCCCCACCGTGGCCCGTAGCCCGAGGTGATCGGCCCCGCCGATGGACGGTGGAACGCGCCCAAGGGACCGTTGTACACGGCCTGCCCTGCGGAGGCGTCCTGCTTGTCCTTCCCGCGGAGCCACTTCAGCGTGTTGTCGATCGCGTCGGTGGCGGCGCTGCGTCCCATGGCGGCGATGCCGCCGCCGGGGATCAGCGTGTTGAGGCCCGCCTTCATCGGGTTCAGCAGCCCGCCGGCTGCGTCGGCCAGCCGGCCGCGCGTCCAGTCGATTGCCTTGCCCACGCCGGACTCGATGGCACGGCCCACACCGGTGTTCCGTGCCCACTCCCACGCGTCGGAGAAGATCCCGCCCATGGGCAGGACCGCCTCCGACGGGTTGTTCCCGGCAGCTGCCTCCCTCTGAGCATTCGTCAGCTCGCCGTGATTGGCGAGCGCGCTTGCGGTTTGGGCTGCGGTGTAGACGCGTCCGGGGTTGTCGAAGTTGACGAGCTCGGGTCCTTCCTCGCCGACGAGTGCCCAGCCGGGGACGGCGAGGCCGCCCTTCGCGTGGGCTGCGATGGTCGGGAGCTTGTCGAGGGTGTCGACTCCGGGGAGGACGTCGGCCACCAGGTTGAACGCACGGCGGAGTCCGTTGTTGTAGACCGTGTCGATCACGAAGTTGATGGGCTTCGCGGCGATCGAGCGGATCCCGTTCCAGATTCCCTTGATCGCCTCGGTCCCGTGCTCGAAGGCGCCGGGCAGGTCGCCCTTCACAACCGATGCGATGGTCTCGAAGACGGGTTTCAGGATCGTGTTCCAGACCGTCCTGATGCCGGACATCAGGTTGTCCCACCCGGTGCCGATCCGGGACAGGGCCGGCTGGATGTAGTCCTCCCACATCAGCTGGGTCCCGAGGCCGATCCGGTCGAGGGTCGGCTTCAGGGTCCCGGTCCACCAGCCGACGATCCCGCCGATCAGCGAACCCCACCGGGAGCCGATTGCGTCAAGTGCCGGCTTCACGTAGGACGCCCACATGAACCGCCACATCAGGCCCATCGCGTCGATGGTCGGCTTCAGGGTCCTCGTCCACCAGGACACGATCCCGGTGATCATGCCGTTCCACCTGTCGGAGATCCACGTTGCGACGTTCCCGGCGATCTCGCCGAGCCAGTTCATGATCGTGCCCCAGTTCTTGACGGCCAGGATCACGCCGCCGATGACGAGCGCGATCCCGAGGCCGAGGGCCAGCCACGGTGAGGCGGCCAGGGTAACGGCGGCCCAGGCAACGGCGACGACGCCGAGGGCGATGCCGACGGCGGTCATCACGCCGGGGGTTTCCCGGGCCCATGTCAGGACCCCGTTCAGGGGGCCGAGCAGCGGGGTGATGCCGTCGGTCAGCATGCTGCCGAAGGATCGCTTGATCGTCTCGATGCTGGCGGACGTGTTCCCGTTCAGGGTCGTCCCCAGGGCCTCGGCAGACCCGGCTGTGCTGTCGAAGGCGTCACCCATCGGGTCGATCATGCCCAGGAAGTTCGGGATCTGGTCGGTGCCCAGGTCCTCCAGCGGCGTGCCGAAGAGTGCAAGGGCGGCCTGTGACTGTTGTGCCGGGTCCTTGATCCCCTGCAGGCCGTGGACGATCTTCGCCATGGCGCCCTCGGCGGTGTCCCCGCCGGCCAGCAGGTCGTTCGTCATCTGCTTCGTGTTCAGGCCCAGGGACTCGTAGGCGGCATTCGTGGTCTTGGACATGTCGGTGCCGCGGATCGTGAATTCCTTGAGCGCGTCCCCCATCTTGTCCATGCCGATCGCCCCGTCTTGGGACGAGGCCGCGATGATGCCCATCGCGGTTTCCCCGTCGATGCCCAGGGACGAGAAGTGCTTCGAGTACTCATCCATGACCGGCAGGACCTCGCCGCGCAGGTTGGCCGGCACCTTGTTCATGGCCCCCGTGATGAGGTCCATGGCCTGCGTGGCGTCCTTGGCCAGCCCGTTCTTCATCAGGGTGCCGGCGGTGGCCGAGGACTCCGCGACGTCCACACCGAAGGCCTTAGACAGGTTCAGTGCGTACCCGGTGACTGCCTCGATGTCCTCCTGCCCGGCGTTGCGCATGCCGCCCATGGAGGACACCACGGCGTCGACGGCGTCGGTGACGTCCTCCATCCCGGTGCCCATCCCGTTGGAGAACAGCTCACCAGCAGCTGCACCATAGGCCTCGGACTGGGCAGGGGTGGCCGCCAGCCGGGCGTCCAGGGTGTCAAGGGATACTTCCTTGCCCAGGCTCGCGCCGAAGGCCTCAGAGAAGAGCGCAGCGCCACCGGCAAGGCCGGCCAGCTTCGTGACCATCCCACCCGTGGACTCGCTGAAGGACTTCAGCTTCCCCCCGGCATTGCCGATGGTATCGCCCAGCTTCCCCCACAGGCCCGGGGCCTGCTTGACCTCGGTCGTCAGCCCGGCCTGCGCCTCGGCCAGCTGGTCCGTGATGGTCCGGTGGCCCCGCTGGGCCTCCTTCAGGGCGTTCTCCGCGCCCTCGAATTTCCTGGTCGCGGTGCTGGCCTTCTCCCGGGCAGCCTCCAGCCGCAGCGAAGCGGCCTGCGCCTGGTTCGACTCGTCACCGTACTTCGCCTGGGCATCCGCCAGACGCTGCTCCGCGGTGAGCAGGTCCGCGGCCGAACGCTTCTGCGCCTGCCGGGAAGTACTGACCTGCCCCGACAGCTTGGACACGATCGCGGCAGACCTTTTGGAAGACGTCTCCAGATCCTGCACCGCTGCCTCGGAAGCACCAGCCGCGCCGCTCTTGAACGCCGCTGAGTAGTCCTTGCCGGACTTCTGGCCGGCGGACTTCGCGGCCTTCGACGCACCCTTCGCCAGCTCCGGACCGAACCCGGCCATGGATGGGAGGACATCAAGCCAGACTTCGTCAGCCACAACGGCCTCCCATCCATCAACGTGCGGTCAGTGGGGATCAGGACGAGCCAGGACGGCCTGCAGCTCGGCACGCTGCCGGGCCTCGTACTCCGTCTCGCGCCGCTGCGCCTCCGGGTCGACCTGCTCGGCCGGGCTCGGCTGGAACTCCGGCTTCGCGGGCGCAGCGTCCTTGACCTTGTGGGCGTTGTAGAAGGTGGCGTTCAGAACCGCCAACCTCGAATCAATCGAATGAAGCAGCCATGTCTTGTCATCCCACACGGACCCCACGGCCCGTGCCGCCGCATTGCCCGGCGGCAGATGCTCGACCATGACCCTGAACTGGCGGAAACTGATCCGCCCGACCAGGACCTCCTCCACCGGCGAGCGCCCCGGGTATGCCTGCAGCAGGGCTGCTTCGTAGGCTTCGGGGGCTGCGCCGATGAGAGTCAGGACCGCTTCGGCCGGAGTTTTCCCAGGTCCTCCTGCTGCTGCGCGGTCGCAGAGGCGAAGAGGGCGGCGAGGCGGTCAGCGGTTCCGCCTTTGGACTTGAACAGTTCCCACTGTTCCTCGGCGGTCGCGCCGTCGTAGTAGTCGAGGACGACGAGGGCGACTTCCTCCGAGTCCGCGGCGTTGCGCATGCGAGCCTGGAATTCCTCCGCGTCGTCCTGGTCGATGCTGTTCCCGAGGCGGATCCAGATCGATTCGTCCTTGGACAGCTGGACTTCCTGCAGGTTGCCGACGCCGACGTCGTCCAGCTGCTTGTTGAACTGGTCGAAGCGGATGGGCCGGCGGATGGGTTGTTTTGCCATGATGCTGTTGCTCGTTCCTGGGGATGCTGGGGAGGCTTTTGGCTGGTGACGGACGGCTGCGCTTCCCCACGACAACCGCCCGCCACCGGACTAGATGGACAACGCCTTTGCTAGACGGCGTTGTAGGTGGGCCCGTTCTGGGCCCGGGTGTAGGAGCGCCCGGCGACGGGGTCCTTGTACAGACCGAACGTGAACCCGTAGGTCTCCGCGTCGGCACGGCTGAGGGTGCGGGCCGACTTCGCGGTGATCGTTGCCCGGTACGCGTACTCGACCCGGTACCGGGCCTGGGAGCCGACACCGTCCTGGGCGAGCAGGAGCAGCCGGTAGTACGGGTACTGGGCGATCTCGCCGTCATGGAAGATCCACGAGGCGTCCGGCGCGACGGGGAACTCCTCGAACGGGGTGCCGTGCCAGAGGGCCTGCACGTAGGCGTTGTCCTCGCCGAAGGCGACCGTCAGGGACTTCTCGATCCCGGTCAGGTCGCTGCGGACCTGTTCGAGGGTCTGCAGCATCTGCGTGCCCTCGTTGGAGATCGAGTCCTCCTGGCCAACACCGTCGGTGGTGACGTAGCCCATCTGCTTCGCGTCGGCCGGCAGGACGGGCAGGAAGTCCGTCGGGCCGAAGAACTCGGTGGGGACCACGGCGTCCGGGGCCTGGATGGCCAGGAGCTGGGTTCCCCACTTGCGGACGTTGCCGTCGTTGACTTCAAGAATGCTCTGTACGTCGGGCATGGTTTTTCCTTTCCGGGGTGCCCGCACGCGGGCTGTTGGGGGTCTTGCTTATCCGGCCCGCCTAACGCGGTCGGATCGTCAGTTCGTACGTCGCGGTCGTGCGGCGCAGGGTTTCGTTCTCGTAGGGTTCGATGGCCGGGATGAACCGGACGGCGACCTCGTCGACGTACCACTCCTCGGTCCCGTTCTGGGCCAGGGAGCACATGCACCGGTCCGCAGCGCGGCCAGCGGCCAGGGCCTTGCCCCTGCCGATGTCGAAGGACTCGACCTCCACCAGCACGGCGCGTTCCCTGGCCCGCACGTCGGACTCGTTGCCGCCGACGACTTCGAGCTTGTACGCCGGGACCTGGTCTCCGAGACCGGATCCGGTCTCCGTGAACACCGGGCGCCCGGTGCCCGCCTGCAACCAGGCACGGGCCTCGTATTCGACCTCGGCCCAGTCGAGCTCACGCACTGGAGGACCTTCGCAGGATCTGCCGGCGGCTCAGCTTCGAGCCCCGGTCCTGCTCCCGGACCTCGTCCGTGACCTCGACCCGGATCCGGGCGTACGGGCGGCGCAGGCCCGAGGGCGACTTCGTACCAGGCCGGACGCCCTCGATGACCTCCAGCGCCTTGCCCGTCCCGTCTGCGCCGGACGAGTAGGCCAGGGACTTCGCCCGGGGCAGGACCCGCGCCGCCTTCGCGGCCACGGCCTTCCGGACCGCCGGGCTGCCCATCATCTCGTTGATCTTCTCGGCCGAGAGCTTGAGCTTGGCTGCCACGGCCTACCCCCCGTGCCCCGGGTCCGCGTCGCCATCCGGCGAGCGCTGCCCGTCTTCGGTGTCGTCGGCCGTGGCGGGGTCCTCCCTGTCCAGGTCGATGCCGTTCGGGAAGTGGTCCGGCACGATCGGGTAGACGGGGCCGCCTCCGGTGAAGTCGATGCCGAGGTGCATCGACCCGATCCGGGGTAGGCCGAGGAGAAGCCGGTCGGCTTCCCTCTTGGCGGGGTCCTTGTGCTGGCGCATGTTGTCAGCCCTCCTGGCGTTTGATGATCAGTTCCGTGTGGTCCAGGGCGCCGGACATGTAGTGCTGCGGTTCGCCCTCGATGGGGTACGTGGTCCCGCGCCAGAGGATGCTGTCGCCGGCCTTGGCTGCGGTGAGCAGGGGGCCGGAGACCCGCCATCGCCCGGTGATGACGTTGAGCCCGCCGAGTGATTCGGTTGTGCCGACGGGCTGGACGTTGTACCCGCCGTATGGGTTTCCGGGTGTCTCGACGGTGGTGGGGATGCCGTCCGCGTCGGGGAGGCCCTGTGTGGTGGTGACCAGCTGGATGGTCTCGTGGTGCAGGTCCATCAGCATTCCTCCGACCACTGGAACAGCCGGTCATACCGGCCGGACCGTGGAGCGTGGAACACCGGCAGCGGGGTGCCCTGCCGGCGGGTCGGCCCCTCGAACACGTCGAGCATCCAGCCCTCGATGGTCAGGAGGTCCTCGCCCCGGGCTTCGGCGAGGGTGACGGACCGGGACTCGGCGCCGGCCGCCACGGACCAGGACTTCGCACCGGCCACATCCGGGCCCTGGAGGATGCGCAGGACCATGTGCACGACGACGTCCTGGACGTCCTCGGCCTTGAGGGTCCCCGCAGTGATCCGGGTTTCGACGTCCGGCCACTCGCGGAGGATGCGACGGGAAGCCGCGCCGAGCCAGTAGTCGGCGCGGGTCTCCTCGTCGGGCCGGAGGGGCCGCCATGCAGCGACCAGGTCAGACCTATCTGCCAGGTTGGCCATGTCGACCCCTCCGTCCTACTTGGTGTTCGCCTTCGCCTTCGCGTCCGCGTCGGCCTTCGCCTTCGCGTCCGCGTCGGCCTTCGCCTTGGCCGCAGCAGCGGCATCGGCGTCCTGCTTCGCCTTCGCGTCCGCGTCGGCTTCGGCTTCGGCGGCGGTCTTCACCTCGACCTTTTCGAGCAGGCCCGCCTTCACGAGCCTGTCGAGGTCCTTGGTGTCGACGCCGTCCGGCACCACGGCACCCTGGTAGAGGTACCGGTCCGCGCCGCCGATCACGACGACGGCAGCCGCGGCCTTGACCTTGTGAATCGTTGCCATGATCAGACCCCCGTGTTCGTGATCTTGATGGCCGCGCTGGGCTCGAGCACGACCGGCACGGTGACGCGACGTGCGCGCACCAGGTACTTGTCGCTCTTGTCCTCGCGGATGGTCTTGGACTCGACACCAATGCCGCCGGTATTGGTGTATCCGGGCCCGCCCAGCTTCTCGTCGGCCATGCCGCCGAGCTGGTTGTTGTCGACCAGCAGCGGGTCGGTCACCGGCACGTGCGCCGACGTCGTCCACGTGACACCGAGGTAGCTCGGGAACTCCCCGGTGTTGATCGGGTTCGCCGACTCCCGGGGAAGCACCCCATCGGCCAGCAGCTTCGACATCACCTTGGCGTACTGCGTCGGCTTCAGGACCGCGACGTTGAGGTTGTAGCCCTCCCCGACGTTCGACTCCTCGACCTTCGCCTTCGCCCCGAGGACGCCGGCGATGATGGCCTCCGCGCTGGTCCACGCGCCGCCACCATCAGTGGCTGCATCGAAGGCCTGCGTGATCTTCGACGCGATCACGGCGAGCGCGACGGAGTCGACGTGCTTCACGGTGCCGTTGGCCAGCTTCGTGAGTGCCCGTTCGACGGGGTTCATCAGGAGCCGGGCGATCGCCTCGTCGGTGACCTCGGAGTCGCGGCCCCACTTGACCGTCTTCGCGGCCTGCAGCTCGCCGGAAGTGAGGACGGTCTTGGGGTACTCGCTGCCCGGTGCCACGGCTTCGGGCGAATCGGCGGGGAAGATCGATTCCCCGGACTCGTAGAGGATGGACCCGCCGACGGCTTCGAACCGGCCGGTGAGCAGGTAGTCCGCGATGAACTTCTGTGCGAGCAGGTCGCGCAGTCGGCGGGCTACCAGGGTGGGGGACTTCATGAACTGATGGACCTCGGTGGCCGTCCCATTCTGGGTAACGGTCGCCGGAGGTGCCGGGTAGGTGTAGCTCAAGGGGTTTCTCCTCTCAGCGGTCCAGCTTGACCTGGACGGGTTCACCGTTGGCAGCGGCCGCGAGGGCGATGCCGATCGGATTGGTCAGGGCGCCGAGGGTCTGTGCCTTGCCGGCAGCAGCCGAAGCGACCTTGGCACCCGCGGCGATGGCGCCGGAGGCCGTGGGACGTTGGACGCCCCCGGAGTAGACGGCGACGTTGTCGCCGGTCGCGGCGTCGAATCCCGCGACGCCGACGACCTTCGCGGAGTCGGCCCCGGCAGGGCCGACGGTGCGGTCGCCGGTGACCTCTACGAGCTGGCCGCCAGCGACCGCAGCGGACGCTGCGTAGGTGACCGTGGCGCCGGGGGAAAACAGGGGCAGGTAGTCAGCCATGATCAGGCCTCCTTGGTGTTGTAGAACTTGCTGTAGAGGCGGTCCTCGTCGGATGCCTCGTTGACGCCGCCGGTGTAGCCCTGGGCGTCAAGGGGAACCAGGCCCTTGGCCAGGCCCTCCAGCGTTGCGGCGGCGCCCTCGGGGTCGGCGGCCAGTGCCGCTTCCCAGTGGTCCGAGCGGGCCGGGGCGATGCGGCCGTCCCGGACGGCGTTCGCGACCAGGTTCCTGCGGTCGTCCGCCTGCTGACGGGCGAGGGCCTGGCGGCCGGCTTCGGCGTTGGCGACCAGTTCCGCGTGCTGGGCCTCGTCGATGACGACGGTTCCCGGGGCGGGAGCCTGGGCGGTGGGGGTTTCCTGCTCTGCGAGCGCTTCGTCGACGGCGGCCAGCAGGCCGTTGTCGTCGAGTTCTGCGTCGGCGGTAATGCCCAGCCGCTCGCGGAGCCCCTTGATCAGTGCGTCCGACATGGGATCGCTTCCTTCCTTGGTAGGGGTTTTGTCTTCCACCAGCTGGGCTGGGGGTCCTGTGGGGGCCGGCACGGGTGGCTGGCCGAGGTTGTGCGGCCCCTGGGAGGCCGCTTGGAGGAGTTCGTTGACACGTTCCCCGACGGAGGCGCTGGCGGCCCGCTGGTGGGCTCCTGTGGCCTTTGGCATCCATGGGGCGGGGGCGTTGCCGCGACCCGCGTGGGCGAACCGTGTGACGTCCGCGAAGGCCGACGCATCGGCTTCCTTGGATGCCGCGCCGTCGACCCGGTCGGCGAGGCCAGCCTCGACGGCCTCGGCTGCGCTGTACCAGGTCTCGGCGTGCATGGCCGTCCGCCAGTCCTCGGTGGTCCCCCCGGCGCGCTCCGCGTAGAGGGCAGCGATGGAGGACGAGACCCGGTCCAGGTGGCCGGCCTCCTCGAGCAGGTCCGCGGCGTTGCCCCAGACGATGTTCGACGCGTCGTGGATCATGAGTTCCGACCCGCGGCCCATCACGATCTCGTCGGCCGCCATGATGATGAACGACGCCGCCGAGGCTGCCAGTCCGTCCACGGTCGCAGTGACGGTCGCCTTGTGCCGGCGGATTGCGTTCATGATCGCGACCCCGTCGTAGACGGAGCCGCCCGGGGAGTTGACGCGGAGCGTGATCTTCTCGACGTCCATGGCCGCGAGCTCGCGGACGAACTGCGAGGCCTCGACGCCGAACCATCCGCCGATGGACTCGTAGATGTAGACCTCGGCGCTGCCCTCCGTGGGGTCGGCTTCCATCCGGTACCACTGGCGTGGCTCGAACTGGGCGGCCGGGGCCGGGTGATGGGTGGCCGTCATGGTGTTCCTTCCGTCGTTTCTGTGGGAGCCGTCGGCTGTGCCGGGCGGGCAGTTGCCTCGTCCTTCGCGGGCAGCCCGTAGGTGGTCCGCAAATGCTGCTCGAGCACTTCGTCCGGGACGATGGCCCCGGACTCGATGAGCGAGCGGATGGCCTCGGCCGTGGCCGGGTGCCTGGACCCGATCTCGTCGAACACGACCCGGGGCGCCTGCTCGCCGGGACCCCAGTTGAGGTCCACGAGATCCTCGACGATGTGCTGCGTCGCCGTGTCCGCGATCTGCAACGCGACCGTCTGGAGCGAGAGCGTGAAGAAGTCAGCGAACGTGGAGCCCAGCGCCCAGGACCCGGTCTCGGTTCCGAGGTTCAGGAAGTGCGCCAGGACCGCACGGGCGATCTGCTCGTCGTAGTACCGGATCGGCTTCTCCGCGTCCGGCAGGTTGCCGTCCACGCCCTTCAGGAGCAGGTCCGCCCCGTGCGGGATCGACGCGCCGGCGTTGTCACCGGACCGGAACCCGCGGGCGAGCGCCAGACCCGCGTCGAGTTCGGCCTGCTCACGCTCCGTGCGGTCCTTCGCGGCCAGGCCCTCTGGCTGGTCCGACGCCTTGTAGACCGGGACGCCGAGACCGTTGCGGTCCACCGTCTGTGCCTGGACCCGCAGCAGCCGGTCCTTCAACAGCCAGTACTTGTAGGCCGGGCGCAGCAGCGACTGGCCGAGCCAGTTCCCGCCCTCCCGGTCGTTGACGTACACCACGAGCCGGTCCACGTCCATGCGGGCCACATGCCCGGCGATCATGCCGTGCTGCTCGATGGCCACCAGGCCACCGTCTTCCGCGACGTCGATCCGGGCGATCGTCTTCGGCGGACGCCAGGCCAGCTTCCGCAACCGGGCCTGTCCGGCGTCGTCGATCCGGTACACCTGCTCGAACACCGAATGCCCGAACGGGAGCATCAGCAGCGACAGGCGCAGGTGGTCCGCCCAGGAGAACCGGTCGCGGGTGCGCTGCACGTCCGTATCCGGTGCCCCCTTCAGGGGTAGTCCCAGATCGTCGGCGACCTGCTGGGCGACCTCGGGGCGGGCCCCGTTGGGGTCCAGCCGCCAGGTCGTCCGGCGGATCGGCAGGGTCACGGCCCGCAACACCGAAATGACCTGGGCATCCTGGCGGCGCATCCTGTCGTAGACCTCGACGTTGCGTGGCCACTGGAGCTCCGGGGTCTCCTCCTCGTCGGCGAACCCCCACCAGCTCTCCTTGTTCGCATACCCCTTCTCGCTTACGGGAGGAACGCCCATGATGCCCCTTCCGTCAGAAACCCCACTGGGTCACGTTGTCCCGGTCCTCCACCACGGTGGAGGCCACGGATTGATTGGTGATCGCCGAAGGTGCCGGCGGTGGCGGTGGTATGTATTCGGCCGGCTTGAGCAGCAGCCAGTGCGCCGCGGTGAATGCCATCAACGACGCGATGTCGGCCGGCGAGGCCTTGTAGTCCGGCAGGGATGCACCGCCGCCGAAGAACTTCAGGACCGCCGTCGACGCCGCGATGTCCAGCACCGGCTGCGGGTGGTGCCGGACCGTCTTGTCCCTGACGGCGTCGTAGACGCCCGCCCAGCCCTGTGTGAGGTCGCTGCCCTCCCACGGCTCGACGGGGATGTCGAAGGCGTTCTCGGGGTCAGCCAGGGCCGTCTTGAGGTCGACCAGCAAGGGAGACACCGGGGCGCCCTTGGCCTGCCCCGTGACCGCGGTGATGCGTTCGCGGCGCCGGGACTCCATCAGCCAGCCGGCGACCCAGTCGGAGCCGCGGCGTGCAGCGACGATCTCGACCTGGGCGACGCCGTCGGCACGATGGCCGGCGAACGCGACGAACACCTGCTCGCGGTCACCGGACTGGGCCAGCCCCACCTTCACGGGACCGACGATGAGGTCCTCGTCTGCCGGTGCCTGCGTCCCGTCCGGCATGTTGACCGGGACGTTCTGCCCCTTCTCCCACGCCCCCGGGGGGAACGGGCCGTCGAGGACGCCGTCGGACCACTGGCACAGGACCTCGGTGCGGAACACCCACTCGGGGTCGGTCTTGCACGCCGACGCGATCGTGCGTTCGGTGAAGCCCGGGTTCCAGTTCAGTGACGGATTCCCCTGGGCCCACTGGTCACGGTCCCACTTCGAGCAGCCCGGCACCGCCGAGTACTCGAACAGGCCGAGGGTCTCCTCGTCCTGCTCCAGTTCGTCGACGTCGTCGAGATCCTCGTCGTAGTCATCCAACGCCTCGACGTCCAGCGACGTCGGGGCAGGCGCCGCCGCGTCCCTGCAGATCCCGTCCGGATCGCCGATCGCCTCATGGGCCATCATCCGCAGGTACCGCAGCACCACGGAGGTGATGTCGCCGGCGTTGGACAACGCCAGCACCAGGGCCTCCAGCTGGGCCATGGTGGTCTTGGTGATCGCGCCCCACGCGTCCCAGTTCTGGTGCTCGCGGAGCTCGTCGAGCATGATCAGGTTGCCCGTGAACCCGCGGCCCGCCTTGCGGTTCGCGGCCTTCACCTTGTACCTGGTGTTGTTGTTGAGCTCCAGGGCCTTCTTGCCGTTGACCTTCACAACCCGCTTGAGCAGGCTGGAGAGTTCCGGATCGTCCTCGACCAGGTCGACGGCGCCCTGCCAGACCTCCTCCGCAGTCTCCAGATCCTGGGCGGTGCCCATGACCAGGGGCCATCCCCAGACGATCATGAACCACAGCGCGAGGACCTGGGAGAGCGTGGACTTCCCGTTCTGCCGGGCGACCAGCACGACGACGGTGCGGAACCGGAGCTGGCCGTCCTCGAGCAGCTCCAGCATGTGGACCAGCAGCCACTTCTGCCACGGGTACAGGTCGATGCCCAGGACGTCGGTGGCGAAGTCGATGACGTCGTACCCGAGGGTCCACTGCTCCGTCTCCGCAGAGCGGGGCTCCAGGGGCCGCAGGGGCGGGGTGAAGATGCGGGGCTCCACGGCCCCGTACCGCTTCGGCTTCGCCGGCCGCTTAGCCTGACCGGCGGCGGTTTGCCCTGTCCTTGAGGAACGCGACCTTGCCTGCACCGCCGGCCTCCTTCGTCTCACCGTCCGGCGCTGCTGCCGCCTTGGCCGGTATCGACGCCGGGGTGATCTGCAGTTCGGTGCACGCCTTCAGGTAGTTCGGGATCGTGTCCCGGGCCGCCCGCTGCAAGGCCTCCATGCTGTCCCGCTGCGCCTCGTCGATCAGCCACGCCAGCGTCTTCGTCGCGGCCACAGCACCCGCGTACTTCGCCAGCTGCAGATGCGGGGCCCCGGCAATCGCCCGGGCCGTCGCGTCGGCGACATAGCCGCGCTTCCGCACCGGCTTCACCAGGGGGGCGAACCGGTCACCCCACTTGCGAATGTCCTCGGCCAGATCCCGCTCCACGGCGAGCGCCGGGTGTGGGACGACGCGGCCGCGGGTGTCGGTGACGACCATGCCTTCTTCCTCGACGCGGGTGCGTGCCTGGCGCATTCGGGCGATGAGGGAGCAGAAGGCTTCGAGGGCGCTGCGGTCGACGCGGCCGGCGAGGTCGTTGCTGGCGACGATCTCGCGCCAGACGTCGGCGACGTCGTCGGGCAGGTGGTCGGGTGGTTCGACCGGTTCGGGTTCCTGGTTGTCCTTCACAGGTGCACCTCCCCCAGCTTGAGTGTTCCGATGGCCATGGTCCCGGCCTTGATCTCCCTGATGTTGCGCAGCGTCCCGGTGTGGATGCCGAGGATGTCCCGGGCTTCGACGCCGGGCCCCGGGAGGTAGCCGGGCCGGAGACGGGCGACGAGGTCGGAGAGCTGCCGACGGGAGTGCCGCCAGTCGATCATCACCGCGATGTCCGCGACGGTCATATGCGGGTAGTCGGCCAGGACGTCCCGGACGGCAGGCTCTGCTTCCTCCGTGGCGGAGGGCCGGTAGTAGGTGTCCCGGGATCCGTCGGCGAGCGCGCGGCGGACGGCGTTGCGGGAGGCCCGCTGGGTGCGGGAGATCTCGCGGACGCCTTGGCCGCCGAAGTGGAGGATGCGGAGGGCGGGTCGGTCGTGCATTGTCCTGCCCTCCGCATCGTGTCAGGCGTCGATGCCGAACACTTGGTTCCGTGCCCGTCGTAGGGAGGTGATCAGGCGGTTGAGGCCGGAGCGGTCGTACTCGATCCCGTTGACCTGGACGGCACAAGGCAGCCCGTCGTCCACGTATTGGCCGGTGCCCTGGTCACGGTGCCGGCCGGGCCACGTGACCGTGAGGTCCGGCGGTAGCTCGTCTCCCTCGATCCGGTCGCTGTTGTAGAACTTCTCGCTGGGCATCTCGCCCTCCATTCTGCCCGTCTCGGGCATCGCCCGGCGTGGATCGCCGGGAAGTCTCGGTGGGTCCGTTTTCACCGCCAAGTTCCCCGAGATTCCGGGGATTTTTTCAGATTCCCGGGGGAGGGAGGACGCTCCCGGGCGCGACCGATCCGGGGCGTCGGAAGTGAGATTTTATCGAGGGGCCCCTGGTCACCATGCCCCGGCGACGCCGAGGTCAGGCGTGGTCGCTTGTTCCCATCCTGGGAAGTCCGGGACGCCGTCGTGGCGTTCGAACCGGGTGAACCAGGTGTCGACGGCGGCCTTCGTCTGCTTGGCATCGTGTCTTGCCCTGATGCTGATGCGCCGCATGAGCTCGTCGCGAGGCAGGAGGAGGACGAAGACCTGTGTTGCCATGACCAGTTCGGCTGCCCTGCCCCTTGCCGAGGACGTGGCACCCGATCGGATGACCACGGCCCGGGCTTGCGGGTCGAAGGCGAGGCGGGCGAGGTCGCGGCGGAAGGACTGCTCGTCTGGCCAGCGTGGGTCGTCGCGGTCGAAGACCGGCAACCCCGAGGCGTGGGCCGCGGTGGTCTTGCCTGCACCAGGTGGACCGCAGAGAAGCACGACGTTGCGCATCACCAGTCCCCCATCACCCCGAGGCCGGGCCGACCGCCCGTACCCTCCGACTTGTTGCAGTCCAGGTGGGCAGGTGCCCAGTTGCCTGGCTCCCACGTCAGCTCCGGGTAGTCCCGGCGTGACCTGATGTGCTGCACACTGCATGACTGCTTGTGCGGGTAGACCAGCGAGTAGTCGATGGGCTGGCCGCAGATGGAGCACGGCGCGTTCGCCGCCCTGCCCTTGCGCTTCACCAGTGCCAGGGCATCGGATCGTGCCCGGCCAGCCCACGGCCTGATGCTCAAACCGTTATCCATGGCTTCCTCCCACACCTCGACGGCCCGAGGGACAGCCCATAGGATCACGATCATGGGATTCATCAAGGACAAGAAGGCCTCAATACTGGCCAGCGATGCACAGGCCGCATGGGATGCAGGACGGGCCGTCTATACGCCAGTCCTCAACTTCCCAATGACCAGCCATGGCTTCAGTGGTGGCAACGACGACATCGCGCTGATGACCGAGGCCATCCTCTCCGTGGGGTGGAAGCTCGATACCTGGGCCGCGGTGACCGACAAGAACGGCAAACCGCAGATCATGCCGCTCTTCGTCAGGCCGGGCCAACCCGTCCGCTGATACCCGGGCATGCGAGAAGCCCGGAACCATGGGGGGCGGTTCCGGGCTTCTCACCGACGAGCGTTCTGGTTTTAGAGACACGTCACCGGATTGGTAATAGCGTACCCCACTTCATCCCCATTCTCACGAAGCATCCGCGTTGAGCTTGTCGGCCAGGTCGTTGATGGTCTCTGCCGGCCACTCGGCACCGCATGCACGGCAGCTGGCCAACACCTGTTCCGACCCCACCGCTGCGACCAGGGCCGTCTTCCGGACCCTCTCCCCGAACTCCTGCACCATGGCCCATGTGTTCCGGCACTCCGGGCAGCACGCCCCACGCAGCTGGATCACCTTCGCCGGGTCCAGCAGGCCCTCTATCTGGGTCACCCACTTCGCCAACACCTCGTGCAACTGGAGCCGCCCGGTCGGCTTCGTCCGCAGGAACTCCACCCACACCAGCACCCGCTGCTCCAACGTGGCCATGGGTCTGGCCACCAGGCGCTCACGCTCCAGCCACATCCGGTCAGCCGACTCCCGGTCAATGGCCACGAACAGGTCGACAGCCTCGATCGACACCGCAGCCTGCGAACCACCAGCGCCACCGCCACCCCCCTCGGGCCGGTTGCCCATGTCCGGACGAGCAGCTGCACGCAGCAACCCGAACAATGGCGGCTCCTGCCAGAAGTGCCGGTCCTCGTTGCCCTCGTTGTCCCGATACACCGCCGTCTCGGTCGTCGTCCGCAGCAGCCTGTCCGCCAACCGCATCACGTCCTGCTCAGTCACATTCCCCATCGCCCTCAACTCCTTCCACCAGCCACGCCTGCAAGTACGACTTCTGCCACGGGTCCAACACCAGCCCATTTGCCTCGATCCACACGGTCACGCATCCCCAGCAGCTGCACGGCTCCGGGCTCCTGCAATCAGGCACCACGCACCTGCCGTCCGGTCAGCTCGGTCTGAATCCGGCGAGAGACCCAATCGCGTGGACGCCACACACCGGCGTCCAATCCAGCAAGGCCCAGCCCGAGGATCCACTCGTCCTGCTTCGCCGTCGTCCTGCCCTTCTCGGTCTTCAGCTCGCGGAACAACACCCAGCAATGCCGAGGATGCACCAGCACCAGATCCGGGAACCCCGGCTCCGAACGACGGCTGTCATGGGTGTGATACCTCAACGTCCAGCCCGTTGCCTTCGCCGCTTCCAACACCTGAACCTGGAACTCCTTCTCAGACCAAGACAGAACCGTCCCAGCCAAACCACCAGTACTCACGGGGTCACCTCTTCCTCGGTCTCTTACGCCGCCTACCAGCACGCCCAGCGCCAGCCAGAGCATGCCCCTCACGTCCAGTACCTACCCGACCTGACCCGTCCCTACCCGTCCCGACAAATCCAGGTCCGGGATACCTCTGTCCTGGGTCTGGTTTTGGTCCGGGCGGTCCGCCGGCATCCGGTGGGTCGCCCGCGGGCCCTTCGGCGGCCGGGTGTGCCGTTGCCGCTTCACCGCTCGACCGGTCGGCCCGGGGTGCAGGAGAGTCGTTGGATGGGCCGGATGCTGCTTCCGTTGCCTCGTCCTGCGCCGGAGCCACCTTTTGGGGCTCGACAGCGGTCTCATCCTGCGTGCCGTTGGCCGCGGGAGCGTCGATGGGGGTTGACTGGGTCCTCGTGTAGGACTGCTCGACGTCGATGCCGTGCTTGGCCAGGAAGACCACCGTTGCCGGCCCATACAAGGGCTCGGCCGGAGCAGGCAAGGGTTTCCACGTCGAATCGGGATCGTCCTGACGGCGGCCGTTGCACTCACGGCAACACACCACCATCGTCTGGAAGGTGCCTTCCTCTCCAGGCACCGTGTGGTCGTAGGTCGCCCCACGACCGGACTTCGTATCGCCCCAGGACACCGACTTGCCGCAATAGCGGCAGGCGTCACCATCCCGGGCACGGACCGGGGCCGTCTTCTTCGGATCCCGGGTATCGCGCTTACGCTGGTTCGTCCACTCCCTCTCCGCCTTCAGGATCATGTGGAACAGGTCGTTGTCCTCGATGAGCTTGAACGCCGGACGGTCCTCGCCGTCGACCTTCACCGTCACGTCGGAGAAGTAGCCGCAGTACCGTGCTGCCGAAACCAGGGCGTTGTACCGGGACATCCCGGCCATCAGCCGGGCCGTTCCGATGGTGATGACGTAGTCCTGCTCGAAGGCGGCCGACTGCGTCGCACACCGGTTCACGAACCCGTAGAGCTCGTTGAGGATGCGTTCGTCCGCGTCCGCGAGTTCAAGGGCCCGCAGCACCACCGGATGATTGGCGGAAGCGTCGGATTGTCTGAGCCATGGCACTGGTCAACTCCCGACTTTCGCGAGCTTCAACGGCAGCGCGTCCCGCCACGCCTCACGTGTCTCGTCGAACTCCTCACCCGCCCTGGCATCCGCATTCATGAACCCCACGAAATCCCGGCCGCAATGCACCAGCAGGGAACCGAAGCCGTCAGCCGGCACGATCCGCAGATCCTCCCCGTACGCCAGCGAGGCATTCCGGAACTTGGCCATATCCGCCGGATGGAAGGCCGTCGACCCAAGGGGCGGCAGCTTCCGCGCCAGGCCAGCGGCGATCGCATGCCACAGCCCGGCCACATCGCGCTTGGACTGGTCCGCGGTACTGATCCGCAACGATCGGCCACCGAACATGGCGCCCAGCTCGCGGACCTGCACACTGTGGACGACCTCCGGCTTCTCATCCGGGTGTGTCTGCTCCATCCGGGACTCGGTCACCGAGATCTCCAGATCCACCCGCCCATCCCCGAACGTGGACCGCACCAGGTCGACGTCGTCACGGTCCAGGGCGAACCGGCCCAGTTCCCCCGCGAAATCGACCAGCCGCACACGGGCAACCCCGGACGTCGACCCATTCGACGCTGTCACCAGCATCTGGCCGGCCTCCGTGATCTGAAGATCCACCGTCCGCATGTACCCGTCGTCCGCCTTCGTCGTAGCATGGGCGACCACCGCCCGCAACGCGGACGACATGTCCTCGGCATTCACCACGAACTTCATTGCCCCTCCTCCAACTCGTGTTTCCCCTCGTGCTCCCTGGCCATCGACGGCACCGGGAACTCCCGACCGCACCCCGCGCAATACCACTGCGCGTCATACTCCTCGTCCGTCATTGCCGCCTCCTCAGCTGCCCATACGACCGCCTCCACGCCGCATTGACCATGCCCTCCAACCAGCCACGAAACTCGCGGTCCTTCTGCCCATCACCCGGAACAGCGAGCTTCGTCCGCACCAGCACGTCGTGCTTCACGAACGGCGCCACCGCCTCCAACGCCGCCTGACCGGCGAGCGCGAGTTGTGCCTGGTCGTTGATGCTGAGGGTGGCCCATGGTTGGTCGAGCGCTTCGGCGATGGCCTTGGCCGCCACGTCGGCGGCTATGTGGCGGGTCATGGTTTCACCGGCTTCATTACCCGGCAGGGGCATGCCTCGGCGCAAGCCACACCGTGGACGTGTTTTATGCCGAGATCGCTGGCGCTGCACGTGGTGTTGGAGCAGTCGCCGACTGCGTCGGTGTGCAGGTGCCGGCGGGCCTCGATGCACCAGCACGATCGTTCGCATGCGAATCCGTGCTGGTGTGGTTCGGGGTAGCCGCAGCCTTCGCAGTCGTCGTTCATTGGTCGGCCCTCCGGTCGATCGCTTCAACCCACTGGGTGGCGACCGCGGCGACCTGGATCAGCTCCGTGCGGAGCCGGCCTAGGTCGCTCTCAGCGAGCGCTTCGAAGACTTCCTCGAGGAGGATGTCGGCCCAGGTGACTCGTCCTTCGGCGGCGTGTCGGTCGGTGGCTGCGGTGGCAAGGTCGGCGAGCTGGTTGGCGTATGGGGTTGCGAAGCAGTCCTCGATCGCCCTGAGCGGCACGGAATGAGGACCGGTGCCGTCGGGGTGGTTCTGTTCGCCCCATTTGGCGTCCTGGCGGGCTCGTTCCAGACGGATCTGGTGGAGGACGCGTGATCCGGGTTCGACGTGGTCCGCGCTCACTTCGCACGCTCCTTCGCGAGTTCGTTCTCGGTGTCGATGATCCGGTCGACAGCGGCGCGGAAGGCTGGGCCAACCTCGTTGTAGTGGCGCGAGGAGTCCAGGAGATCTCCCACTAGCTGTTCCCGCCGCTGCGCTCTCGCGGCTTCCTCCGCAGCAGCAGCCATTTTGAGACCGCAGTATTCGATCAGGTATCCCACTGCCCGCTCTGCTCCGGTTGCGGTATCGAAGGGCGCGTTCTCGACCCCTGCGGCCGAGAGGACGGCGAGCGCGATGCGGGCGCCGTCTGCGGGGTCTAGTTCGATGGCCGCGCCGATCCATGGGGCGTCGACTGAGATCGTGAAGGTGCCGTCCTTTTCGAAGATCCGGAGTTTGCCGCGGGCGGATCCGTGGATGCTGTGGAACTGGGCGCCGGTCACGTTCTTGGCGGTCATCTCTTGTCCTCCTCAATCGCGTTGGTGATGTCGTACAGGTGCCAGATCAGGCGTCCATCCAGGCACGAGCCCATGTGCCTGGCGCCAGCCGGTATGAGCTGCCCGGTGCCGAAGACCTTGACCTTGCGGCGGCTTCCAAGTTCGGGCTTTGCCGGGAAGTCGCCGGGGGTCTGGGCTTCGATCCAGACTTCGAGGCGGCCGCATTCCTGGCCGTCCGGGTAGGCACGGTCGTGGTGGATCATGACCACCGGCCCCTGCGGGAGCGTGTGCGTCTCGGTGACCTGCAGGTTGAACCGCAGGACCCGCCGGTCCGGGGCCTTGATCGTGACGATCGCCCCGTCCACGATGCTGTTGTCGTCGGTGCTCATTTGAAGTCCTTCAGGGGGTAACGGATGCGGTACGTCCGCACTTTGGCCGGCAACCTCGTCTTGCCGACGTGGAACCAGCGGTCTGTCTTGGTCTGGTACCAGCGCTTCGGGTCACCCCTACGACGTTGGGCCGGCGGCGGAACGATCCGCTCGATGTCGCAGGTCTCGACCCGGAACCGGTTGCCCATGATGATGATCCGGGCGTCCCCCGGGACGTAGTGGCGTAGGCCGTTGGCGTGCATCCATCGGCTGACACGCAACTGCTCGGCCGTATCGAGCTTGACTGCGTTGATGAATCCCGGTCTCATACTGCTTCCTCTCCGTTGTGGCAGTGGCAGGTGCACTCGACGATGTCGTCCTGCTCCTCATCCAGTGCCCTGGCATCACATGCCCTGTGCTTTCCGTGGATGCAGTCCGGGCCGATCGCCCTCCATGCACCCGTTACCTGGACCATGTCGTCTAGTCCGACCCTGACCGTCCCGCCGCCGGTGAGGCGGATCCACAACCAGTCGTGCGTGAAGTCCCCCTCGAGGAGGGTTCCGACGAACCGGCGGCCCGACTCCCGGTCCATCCCCTGGACCGTCCGGCCCTTATCGGCCGGCCCCAACGTCCTGGCCTTCCTGTCCACCGTCATGCCGCTGCCCTCCCTGCTCGTCTGACCGCCGGGGCGAGTGCCCGCAGCGTGTATGGACAACCCGCCGCCTGCGGGTGGTCCTTTGCCCGCCGGTTCGATGACGTCAGGATGATCTTGAACCGGGGCGAGCCAGCCAGTTCGGCGCCCGCCTCCCACGCAAGCCTCGGGATGTCGAACATCGCCAACTCGCACAACCCACGCGCCTCCGACGGTGTCGGCTCCACCGCCGCATGCATGCCCGTGATCGGCCACAACGCCTCGAAAACGCACTCCGAGGGCTTGGCCACTGGTGTCGGCGGCTTCGCCTCCAGCTGCAGGCGGGCCGCCCTGTCCGCCTTCGACGGACGCCCCTTCGGCTTCACCACCAACGGATCACCATGCCGACGGAACCGGCCGTAATGCAGCGGGCAGAAGCCTCGGGCCTCCACGTCCCGCTCGCAGCCATCAACCGAACACGGCACCGGGACCTTCTCCGCCCGAAATCCCGCCGTCGGCCCTCGCTGCTTGATCACCAGCGGGTCACCATGTTTGCGGAACCGCTGGTAATGCAGCCCGCAAAACCCGCGCCCGCCCTTCGCCTCGCGGTCGCACCCGTCGACCGAGCAGACCTTCACCAGGGTGGACATCAGGACACCTTCTTGGCTTCCCGCTCAAGCCGCAGCCGACGCCTGTGCAGGGCGAACCGCTCCTCCGGCTTCAAACCCCCATACATGCCATGGCGCTGAAGACCAGACCTCCCCTTCTCCCGGCTCATCGCCGACTCCAGACAGGACTCGATGACAGGGCAGGTCGCGCAGACCTTCGACGCCACCGTCCACGCATCCACCTCGGACGGTGACACCGGGAACCACGGATCGAAACCCTTCTCCGCCAGCCCCTTGCACGCGGCCAGCTCACGCCAATCCACGACGCCGTCGGCCCGGAGCGGGGACTTCGTCAGCCGCCGTGCCCTCGTCCTGGTCAGCATGGCGGTTCCCCTTTTGGGTCCGGATACGACCTGCCCTTCCCCGGGAACATCCGCAGGATCCCCACCTGCTGGACCGCATAGGCCAGGGCATCCGTTCTGACCGAATGCCAGCCCGCCAGCAGCAATCCCTTCCTGCGTGCGGGAATCCCCGGGGCCAGCCAGACCTTTGCGACCCATCCGTCCTGATATGGACGAATGCACGCCCTGGGCCACGTTGCCCCCGCCGGGGCTTCCAGCTGCCTGTGCCCAATTGGAGCCAACTGGCTCGTGTCGATCGGAAGACCAATCTCGGTGGCGCGGTCGTCAACCGCAGTCCACGGCATCAGAGGACCTCTACGTCTTCGGCGAGGACCCGGCCGTGTTTCTTGAGCTCGGCCTTCTGATCATCGGTTCCCCGATACGTGTGTCCATAGGTGCCGCCCTTGGCCTTGAAGTGGTCCAGGACGTCCTGCTCCGACTGGTCCAGGCGGTACCCGAACCACGTCTGCAGGCGGGTCAGCCACTTCTGCCGGGTCCGCCACTCGTATGTGGTGCGGTCGAAGTTCTTCACGTTCCGCAGCTGCTTGTCCGTGTCCTGGTTCTCGTACAGCGCATAGGCGCGGACCAGCTGCCGCCATGAAAACGTCCTGAACCGGGCTTCGACCTTCCCCAGCCAGCCCAAGCGAATGTCGTGTTTGCCGTACTCGTCAGCGTCCTCCGGCTTGTGGATGCCCGTGATGTCCCCGAGCAGCTCGTCGTCCAGCCGGGAGATGTCCGGCCAGAGCAGCTCGAAGAGCATCTCCTGATCCGTTGCCTGGTTCACGCCACCCAGCGGGTCAGCGACCTGCTTCGCCAGGAACGTCCGGCGGACCTGGAAGCTGATCCCCAATCCACCAGCCAGCGCGCGGAGCTGCTCCTTCTCCGCCTTCTCCTCGTCCGACACCTCGACTGCGGCCTTCTTGGACTTGCGGTACCAGGTGACCGTCGATTCCGGGTTGTCGTTGTCGTACGAGTACGGGGTATGGATCAGGTACTTGTCGCCGGCCTCCGCGTGCTCGTGGTCGGACATCGCAGGGGCCTCCACCCACTGGCCACCGTAAGATGCCTCGTACGGCGCCTTCTCCGCGCCCAGGGCCTCGACGGACTCCAGGAGCCGTTGCTTCTCCAGGTCCCGCTCTTCCGTGAGGATGAGCCGTTCCATGTCGATCAGGGTTGCCCCTGTCGCCCGCTCCTCGATCCGGGCCGTCACCCGCTCGTACACATCCGCAGCGCCGCCCGCCTCCAGCTCCTGGAGCCGCTTCACGCCCTCCAGATCCAACCGCTGGTAACCGTAGGCCTTCTGCACACCCTCCGGGGCCTGCGTCAGCTTCGCCTTCGCGACCACCTCCGACTTCGGCTTCTTGAACTTCTTCCCGATCGTCGACTCGTTCATCCCCAGATCCAGAAGCGCCTGGAAACCGCGGGCCTCCTCCAACACTGTCAACGGCTCGTGGTTACGACCCGTGGTCATCATGACCTCGACGTCGTCCAGCGTCCCGCGCTTCGGGGCATCCACAATCAGGCACGGAACCGTGGACAGACCCGCAGCGATCGCGGCCAGACGGCGCCGGTGGCCATCGCGCAACATGTAGTCGCCCTCGATGTCCGGATGCGGGTACACCTGCAGCGGCTCCACCATGCCCATCGTCTTCAACTCGGCGGTCAACCGCTGCATCTTGTCGGTGCCCGTGTCGATCTCGCTGCGGATGTTCGCCGGGTTCACCCGGATCATCTCGATCTGCAACTCCTCAAGTCTTGCCATGATCAATTCCCCTCCACGCTTCGTCTCGTCGCCGCCGGAATCCCGGCAGCTATCTCACATTGATTGGCTTCGCCCAGGTGGGCCATACCCGCCGCCACGACGGCCATGATGTCCGCCAGCGGTTCGGCCCGCTCGAGCAGGTAGACCGCCCGGCCCAGCGTCGCCTCTGCCGCCATCCGAAGATCCGCGGCCTGCTGCGCCGCGTCCTCCCGGCGGTCGACTTCACGCCGGGACGGGTGCCGGTCCATCGACTCGGCCAGCCCGGGCCGGACGGCCTCCGCGAGTGCCCGGACGTTGCCCAGGAACTGGTCCTCAGTCATGCTCATCGGAGCTCACTCCCCAATCCGTCGAGACGGTCGAGCCGGGACAGGTCCTGGCCGATCAGATCCAGCGTCGAGTACGGCTGTCCGTCGGAGGCTGCCTTCATCGACAGCGCAGCCCAGGCAAGCCAGAGCAGGGACACCAGCCAGAACGCCAGGACCAAGGCGACGGCGACGACCACCACGATGACCAGCAGGTGCAGCAGGAATGCTGCGCCGATGCTCATGCCTCGGCCCTGCTCTCGCCGTCGTCGAGCACGATCGCCACGGCCACAAGGACCAGCAGCCCGAATGACAGGACGGAGATCCCGTTGCCCAGCGGGGACGTGACGGTCCACAGGACCGACAGGACGACCGCCAGCGGCGTCCAGACCAGCAGCCGGCGCCGGAACGACGCCTGCTCCCTAGTAGGTGTCTTCACGATGCCTTTCCTTCCACGATGGGAGCCAAGCCCAGGCGGGCCGACGGCTCGGTGTTTCCATTCACGAAGACCGGTGCGCCGGCATCGGTGCCGAGCAAGGTCATGTCCAGCAGGACCGGCTGGTTCGGCCAGGTCTGCTTGCACTTGTTCATCAGCTGCGTCTTGAGCTCCGGCTGGTTCTTGTACTCCACGCGGAGCCACCGCGGGACCGGAATGCCCCGGGCCGGCTTCATCCACACATGCGCCACGCGGCGGTACGGACGCCGGCTCACGACCGGCCGCCCTTCGACGGACCCGCCAGCGTGAAGTCAGCCTGGGTCCCGTGGCCCGCGGCCCGAAGATCCCTCTTCAGCGCCTGCCACGCCGGTCGGATCGCGTCAACCAGGACCTGTGCGGAACGCTGGAGCGCGAGCCGCGTCGCATGCTTGGGCCCGCGGTAGGCGGCTGTCGATGTCCGCGCCTCGTCGATCAGCTCGACGGCCCGGCGGGCGTAGGTGGCGCAGAGCATCGGCTGGCCGGTACCCTCCAGCTGTGCCGCCTTCCGGAGGTGCCGCTGTGCCCGCTGCATGCGGTCCACCGCATCCAGCCGATGCTGCTCGGGGGTCGGAGCCGGGACGCCCTGGGGGGAAGTAGGCGTCCCGGCGGTCTGGCCCCGACCGGCATGGGGGGATGCCGGCCGGGAATCTAGGGGGTTGAGGTTCACGGCCCGCGTCATCGTGCGGTCGCCGGACTCCCACCGGACGGGCACGAAGCCCGGATACTCTGCGCTCTTCGCATCGTCCCGGAAGACGACGCCGATACCACGCACCTGCTCGGTGACTTTCTCGCCGGGTCTGAAGTCGCTGGCCTTCACGACGCCACCGACGGGACGGGTTCGAATTCACGGACCGCTGTGGCCAGGACAACCGCAGCCGCCTGGATGCATTCCTCGCGGGTCGGACGCCGCTCCCCCGCCGTGACGGGACGCCGGGTCTCCGGTATCGTTGTCATTGAAATACCTCTTCCAAAATTGGTTTTCATTGCCCTCAGCTGTTTGCCCAGCTGGGGGCTTCTTCCTTTGGTGAGCAGCCAATCGGCTACGACACCTTTTTCAACCCATGGCGTCCAGCAGAATCTTCCACCTTGGTCAAAAAAAGATCCTCCACCCCCACGCCCAGGAACTTGGCGATACGGAGTGCCGGCTCAGGCTCCAGCGTTTTCACCTGGCCACTGACCAAACGATTCATGTAACTGTGCGACTTCCAGCCGGCCGCCATCGCGAGCCGCCGGTTGGAAACGTCCTGGACGATCATCAGCCGCTGGAGCTTCTTGCGATCCCGGAGTTCCATCCAGAGGTCTCCAATCACTTGCTTGTCGATGACGATACTCACTGTAACCCTTTCTCTGCCGTAGTGTCCAATAAAACCTAACGCAAGGTCTGGCCCGGTGTCCAGCCCTTGTTTCAATACATCCTCGGATTCGCACTGTTCCGGGGCAAAATTGGTGATAACTGGTAAGTTTCTAGTGTCCAGTCCGGCGTAACAGCCGGTGCCCGGCCCATTAGGTCGAAGTCGCAATCCGCCCCGAGGATGTTGTCGTGAACGAAATCCACCCGCTCGGTTCCCTCATCCAAGAGGCCCTGGACCGCAACGGCTGGTCGCTACGACACCTGTCCAAGCGAGCAGCCGATGCCGGCTCCCCGATGAGCCACACCAACCTGGGGCGCATCAAGGATGAACCGGTGATCTCCATCAAGGCCGAGACCATCCGGATGCTGGCAAAGATCCTGATGGTCTCGGAATCCCGCGTCGCCCAAGCGGCGCTGGAGTCCATGGGCATCGCCCACTCCGGCTCCGCCGATCCGAGCATCGAGGACGTCGTTCGCACATCAACCGAACTCAGCGAATACGACCAGCAACTGCTCACCGCAGTTCTGGCCGTCATGCGCTCGAACAAAGGCGAGGCGAACCATGACGACCAGGAACAACCAGAAGCGAATCCATCCGGCGAGCGCGCTGCGGGTGAGGCTCGACGTAGCCGTGGTGTTATCTCGGGACAGAAGACGGGCTTTTCTTTTGCCCCGATTGTCCAGTCGCAGACCGATGACCAGGACGATGAAGTGCCGCCGATCGAGACATTGGCGGCGCATCCGAATTTCAAGACGGACCGCGATCGGTTCGACGAATCGCATGGCGCAGCCGGCGAAGAATCACAAGAGATTGAGGGCGACAATTGACCCAGGAAATGAATCTTGAAACGCGAAATGTCTCAGATCTCCTGCTGGATCCCCGAAACCCGCGAATGCCGGATCGGGTTGCGGAGAACCAGGACAGCGCTCTATTGGAGCTCGCCGAGGTTGCTGACCTCAGTGAACTAGTCAATTCGATATCGAACTCCGGCTGGATTAACTACGAGCCGCTGATCGCCCTTCCAGACGGGACCGTCATCGAGGGCAACCGTCGCCTGGCAGCACTGAAGGTTATTCGAGATCCGCGGCTACAGGAACTCACAGGCCTTACCCCGCCCGAAGATAGGAACGCTGGCTCAGAGCCTGAAGCGATCACCGTAAATGTCGTTCCCGACCGTACTACTGCCCGAGAGTTCATCGGATTTAAACACATCAACGGTGCTTTCAAGTGGGACTCCTACGCAAAGGCCCGATTCGCCCATGACTGGTACCGAGAAACGCGTGACATCGATGAGATAAGCAGCAAGCTCGGCGATAGCCACAGCACTGTAACGCGATTGGTGAATGCATACGCCGTTCTGCGCGCCGCCGAGGACCATGGCTTTGACAGGCGGGACATTGAGAAGCGCAATCTCTACTTTTCGCACTTGTACACGGCCCTGCCTTCTCCGAGCGTCCGACGCTACCTGGGAATCGAAGCGCCGGTGTCACAAATCCTCACCAGCGAATCAGTTCCGGAAGATAAGGCTCCTGAACTCAAACAGTTCATGACGTGGCTGTATGGGCAGGGTTCAAAAGCAGCCGTCGTACGGACCCAAAATCCGGACCTGGGCAAGCTAGTAGCCGTGCTCGGCAACCCCCGAGCTTTAGACGCACTAGCTGACGACGGCGAGTTAAGGGTCGCCTACGAGATGGTAGAGGACAAAGCAGACGTCTTTGCCAAAGCCATCCGACGACTTCGAAGCGCGTCTATTGATGCCATGAAGATCCTAAGTAGCTACGAGGGCGACCCGGATGTAAGGCAGAACGTCAAAGACGTCTTCGAGAATGTCGACGTCATAGCCTCGCAGGTGGAGCGGCGGTACAAGCGCGCTCGGGACTCCAACTCCGAGGGGGCCCTGCAGCAGAATGATTGACGCATTCAGCCCCCAAGCCACAAGGGCGCGATCGGCCGACTGGGTGGAACTGCAGGTTGCCAGCGGGCGCAGGCGCCTCACGCGAGCAGAACTACTCGGATCCCAGGACATTCTGGAGGAGGACGGCGGGGAGCCTGACGAAGTCGACGAATTCGATGCTGAGATGGGTTTCGATTTCGGTGGAACGGATCCGGAAATCACAGATGCCGCCTCCGAGGCTCTGGCAGATAGGGTCTACGAGGAGTTGCTATTCCGGCAAAGGGCCTTGGGCGAACTGTATCCATTTCAAGTCGTGGCCCAATTCAACTCTTGGCACTTGACCAGGCGGCCGTCGGCCGGCCGACGTGAAGCACTCGCGCATATGTGCTATCTGACCTGCCTACTGATGACGGCAGCACGGTCGGAACTACTGAAGGACCACCTTGGAGATGACCTCAAGAGGGAGATGGCTGACGCGTTCCAAGCCGTGGCGTACATCAACGCCGCCGAGCTTGTAGGTGGTAGAGCCTATTGGATGGGGTGGCCGCGCCCGGATAGCCGACAAATGCTCGATGCGGTCAAAGACCTCGTGACAGTTTCTGGGCTTGGGGTCGCTGTAGAAAAGCGGCCTCCAGGAGTCAACGAATACGTCAAAGACGGGGGGATCGACATCGTTGCTTGGAGGTCCTTTCTCGACGGTCGTCCGCCCGGTCTAGTCCTGTTGGGGCAAGTCGCCAGTGGGGCCAACTGGGAAGCCAAACCGATCAACGGCAATAAACGACGATATGACCCATTCTTCACACGAGGCCAATCGTCGCAATCAATCCATGCACTCTTCATACCAAGAGTGGGACACGACACAATTTCCGAAGACACAACATACGCCTTCGACGAATCCGCAATCAATGCCGCGTACAACTTGGAAGGCGACATGGGACTCATAATCGACCGCCTGAGACTTACCGAATTGTCAGCAGCACACGCGTCGGCATCACGCTACGAGACGGGCGAATTTGGAAGGTGCGCAAGAATGGCACTTCGTTGGTTCAGCAAGGCTCTCAAGGTTGCACAGGAATAGAAAAATCAAACTGGCCGACTAGCGGAGCGACCGCTTTGGAGACAACGACGAGCTCATTCATTGTTCCCGTCCTGTGAGCCGAGTAATTGAGCGCCAGCGGCCTCTGGCTAAATTCCGTGTAAAGCTTGACTATCTCTGGGGCCAAATCGTAGCTGAGGAGCCAAGGAGCTGTCGGATAGCAGCGGAGTAGAGCCGCTAGGCACTTGTGGTCGTCGGGCCCAAACGCGTTCAAATAAAGGTAACTTCCTTTATCGAAGTACGGCGGATCAGCGTAAATGAAGGTCCCAGGCCTTCCGATATTCGCCTCAATGCACTGCAACCCGTCCACGTTAGTTACCTTGATGTGCTCGCGCTTCTCTCCGATCCACGCTAAACGAGGCCGCAGGGCTTCCTTATTGAACCTAGCCCCGACCCTATAGGCGCCGGCTTGTTGACGGCCACCGATCACCCCAGCGTTCAGGACTCCTGACCTGTTTGTCCGATTCAAGAAGTACGTGGCGAAGCCCAACGACACTGGGTCACCCACATCCTTGACCCTGTAGATCGCCTTTTGTCGGTCCCATTCATCAAGCGTTATTGGCACGGAATCGAATAACTCCAGGAACGATTCATTGTGGTTAACGACGGCTTCCCAGAACGAATAGATTGCTGGATCCAAGTCATTTATGACCACCTTGGCCACTGCTCCCCGATCCAAAAGCGCCAAGGCGGCTCCGGCGCCACCGGCATACGGTTCGACATACGTAGCATCATCGAGGCAAAGGGAATCGATAATCTCGGCTATGAAGTCCGTTAGGGCGGATTTACCGCCGGGGTATCGGAGCGGACTGGCCCCCTTGATTTGCCGAACGGCAACATCCACCTTCTAGTTTCCTTCCAGCTCTTTGCCCGGAGAAGCTTTCAATCATAGGCAAGTCTAGTCGTAGCCG
Organism: Micrococcaceae bacterium RIT 802; assembly: GCA_016892645.1. Classification (GTDB taxonomy): domain Bacteria; phylum Actinomycetota; class Actinomycetes; order Actinomycetales; family Micrococcaceae; genus Arthrobacter_H. The sequence goes on along the minus strand of JAFEMX010000013.1, from coordinate 60,646 downwards.
TAGCCAGCGATCGGGACCCTCAAATGGGCGCTCCGCCAGCTTGGATGCCGCCGAAGGTTACCGACCCGTCCGGACATCTTGTCTTGCCTGGCGTAGCACTGGCTTCATGCGTGAGATAGAACATATGTTCTATCCATGTTCCATCCTTGGGGGGAGTTGCGTCATCTGGCGCACGTCATCGTCATCTGGGCCCGGCCCGCGCCGGGCATCCCGGCGGCCACCGACGGCGAGCGCCGTATCTGGATTGACCCGGGGCTGTCGCAGCGTGAGCGGCGGTCTGTGCTGGTGCACGAGATGGTGCACCTGGAGCACGGGCATCGGGGTTGTCAGTCGGTGGCGGTGGAGCGGCAGGTCCGCGAGGCGGCCGCACGCCGGTTGATCGCTTGGGAGCGGCTGCTGGCGGAGGTGCCGTGGGCACGAGGGCTGGACGAGCTGGCCGACGAGCTCTGGGTGACCGAGGACGTCCTGCTGGACCGGCTGGCCGCGTTGTCCCCAGAGGACCTGCGGCACCTTGAACACGTCCGCGCCGCCGCACAAGACTGACCACAAGCGAATGAACCAGGGGGAAGACCATGGCCGGTAAGCCGAAGGCAGTACTGTACCTGCGGCAGTCCGTGGCGCGGGAGGAATCGATCAGCCTCGAGCTGCAGGAGACCGCCGGCCGCGCCTACGCCAAGCAGCAGGGCTACGACGTCGTAGCGGTCGAGTCGGATCCGGGGATCAGTGGGCGGACATGGAAGCGGCCCGCCGTGCTGCGGGTCATGGCCATGATCGAGGACGGCACCGCGGACGTCATCGTGCTGTGGAAGTGGTCCCGGCTCTCCCGATCCCGGCTCGACTGGGCCGTCGCCGCGGACAAGGTCGAGACCGCCGGCGGCCGCATCGAATCAGCCACCGAACCACTCGACGTCTCCACCAGCACCGGCCGCCTCGCACGCGGTATGCTCACCGAATTCGCCGCCTTCGAATCCGAGCGCATCGGCGACGTGTGGAAGGAATCCCACGCCCGCCGCGTCAACCAGGGACTACCCGCCAACGGGAAACCGCGCTTCGGCTACCAGTACACCCGGGCAGAAGGGTTCACCCCAGACCCTGTGAGCGGCCCTGTGCTCGCGCAAATGTACCGGAGGTACAACGCCGGGGCATCCGTCTATTCGCTCGTCCGGTGGGCCAACGACGGCCCAACACGACCCGTCACCGGGTACGGACCCTCCGGCGACGGACTCTGGTCCGCACGCACCATCCGCCGCATCCTCGACCAGGGCTTCGGCGCCGGCTACATCACCCGCCACGGCGAGCGCATTCCCGGCGCACACGAACCCGTCATCACCCACGCGGAGTTCGAGGAGTACCTGGCACGCCGGGAAACCCGGCGCGTGTCCCGACGGACGGAACGGTCCGAGTACCTGCTCTCCGGGCTCATCCGCTGCGCCTGCGGATCCCCCATGAACGCCGGCCTATTCGGCACCGGGAAGACCGCGAAGTACCGGTGCAAGGCCGCCAACGAGAAACGCGCCCACACCGGAGGATACGTCACCACCACCGTCGTCGAGGACGCCGTCCAGGAATGGCTGCAAGGCATCGCCAACGACATCACCCGCGCCGCCCAAGACCTACCGACACCGAAACCCAAGACCGGGGCCACCAACCAGGAAGCGACCCTGCGGCGGAAGCTCGTCAGGCTCGGCGCCCGCATGGACAACCTCACCCTGAAACTCGTCGACGGCACAATCCCCCAGGACTCCTACGAACGCCTCCGCGACCAAACCAAAACCGAGATCAACACCACCGAAGCCCAGCTGCGCCAGCTCGCCGTCGCCGAAACCAAGCCACCCGCCGCCATCGTCCCGGACCTGCTAGCCAACTGGGACACCCTCCCCGTCGAGGTACGCCGCGACATGCTCACCCGGCTCATCCATCCCGTCCTGGTCAAACCCGGACGGCCACGCTCACAAGTCGCCGTAGCCGGACTCTGGGAAGACCCGCCAACGCTCCGGTGAACCCGTGGGTGACATCAGGCCCTATTCATGAACGTGATCATGACCCATCCTGGGACATCCCCTCGCTCGTCCTCACGGATGCGCCGTCCCAGTCCACTGACGTGTGACAGGCAGATCAGTGTTGCCGTCATTCCGAAGGCAGCAGCTCTGTTCCATGTGTTCTTCATTTTGTCCTGCTCTCTTGGATGGTTTCGATTTCGTGTGCCAAGCCGCTCTTGGCCCCTACAGGTTCATGTCGATGAGCGACAGGCCCGGATATACCGCGAAGACAATGGTTAGCGGAAGGATCCCAAACACCACGGGAATCATCATGCTGATCTCCTTGCGTCCGGCTGTCTCCATGAGTTCGCGTTTTGCTGCGTCTCGGACATCTTGCGCCTGCGCCTTCATGACCTCCGCCAACGGCGTTCCCCGCTCCGAAGCGACAGTGATTGCATCGACAAATCTCGTCATGGCATTCAGATCGAGACGCTTGGCCATGTGACGAAAGGCAGTGGTCATGGGCATTCCGGACCGGATGTCCGCCAGCAACGCATTGAATTCATCCGGCAGGTCCCCCTGCGAGGAGTTGCATACTCGTTCAATGGCGCCAACGGTGCTCTCCCCCGCTGCCACGGCCAATGCTATGAGCTCAGCAATACTGGGAAACTGTCCCAAGATACGGCGGCTGCGTTTTGTGCCCTGTTCGGTCAGGTGCCACTCTCGGAAGATATACCCCGCCAAGGCAGAAACGATGAGGATCATAATCGAGAGAAGCCCGTTGAATGTTCCGCCGGCCACGGAAGCGGCGATCAAAAGGCTTCCCACCAGCAGACCGGCACCCGCATAGGTTAATTGCGATATGCGGAACTCAGTAATGCTCATATCGAGACCGGCGCGCTGCAATCGCTGCTGCAAGCCGCCGCCGGCCGGATTGAAACGGTTCAACATGGATACGAGATCCTTCAGGACCGGCCACATAATCTTGACCAGCGGCCCCAAGGGCGACTCGGCTGCCACTTGCCCGACCCTGGCTCCGGAGGGCTCCTTACCCGATCGGAGCTGTCCGGCAATGCGGTCGGCGAACGTCACTCGGCGCAAGGCGGGAAGCCTGACGAAGCTCAACCAGAGCCCGGCCCCCAAGAGCAGTCCGAGGGCCAGTCCCCAGGCGATTCCGGGGCTCACTTGAGGATCCTTTCTTCGCTGGGCAGCGACCCGATGCCCAGCATGATCCGATAACACACGAACGAGATAAATAGTCCCGCCAGGAGCACGAATGCTCCACTCAATGTGGAATATGCTTCGACAGCCTGGGGCTGGGTGGACATGAGAAGCAGGATCACCCAGGGGGCTGCAACTGCAAGGCGCGCGGCATTAACGGTCCAGGACTGTCTGGCTTCGAGTTCACCACGTGTCCTCGCGCTGTCACGCAAGAATCCGCCCAGGGTCCCCAGCATCTCACCGAGATCGGATCCCCCGACGTCGCGGGTGATCATCAGCGCCGCAATGATCTTGTCCGCCACGGGATCCGCCAACCGGTACCTCAACCGCTCTATTGCCTCGTCAAAACGTGACGTCGCCCGGTAATCCAGCCCGAAATCCACGAATGCTGGCCTCAGCGGTTCCGGCCCCTGGGTCCCCAATTGGATCAGCGCCTCGGGGAGCGAAAGCCCGGCCCGTATGGCGGAGCGAAGATGGTCCACGACGTCGGGCCATTGTTCGCGGAGGGCGGCTGCACGTTTGGCCGCGCGCCAGCGAACTACCAAGATCGGAAGAGTTGCCCCAAAGGCACCGAAGATCACTGCAATCAGGGGTGACAAGGTCACGACGAAGACGATGACGGCAATCAGGAGGAAGCAAATGACCATCGCCGAGATGAAACCGCCGACGCTGACCTTGTCCAGACCCGCGTGGAGCAGCAAGGTCTCGATCCGGCGCTTCCGTACCTTTTCGGGTTTTGCAGGTTCGGTCCAGCATGCCTGCCAGACCAAGAGGCTGCCCAGGCCCAGGAGCAGTCCGTACACCAAACTCATCGTCCGGCCCCCAGCAGCGTCGAGGTGTCAACGCCGGCGTGTTCGAATTTTTCATGGGTCAGATCGGCGGATGGGGCCATCTGCAGCTCACCTTCAACACGGTTGAAGATCGTCGAAGATTCGATGATTCCGTTCTCCACGCGGCGACCGAGCTTGATGATCTCGGATACACCGCGTTGTCCGGCGCCGTTGCGTTCGCAATGCACCACTAGATCTATGCACGAAGCCACCGTGGGAAGCACGAAGTTCGAGTTGATATTCTCGCCGGCCAACAATGGAAGCGTACAGATTTTCGTGACGGCGTCACGGGCGGAATTCGCGTGCACACTGGCCATGCCCGGCAAGCCCGCGTTCATCGCAATCAGCATGTCCAGTGCCTCTGCTTCACGGACTTCCCCGACGATGATGCGGTCCGGGCGCATGCGTAGTGCCTCCTTGACGATTCGGCGCATGTCGATCTCCCCGTGTCCCTCAAGATTGGACTGGCGGCACTGCATGGCAACGACGTCCCGAAGCGGGATCTTCAACTCGAAGATCTCCTCGACGGTGATGACCCGTTCACGGCTTCCAATGCCCGAAGCCAGGCAATTCAGCAACGTGGTCTTTCCCGCCTGAGTGGCTCCGGAAACCAGGACGTTGAGCCCGGCACCAACCGCCATGTGGAGGAAGTCTGCCGCCTGTCGGCTGAGTGATCCCAATTCGACGAGGTGGTCCAACCGAGACGCGCGGGCGATGAACTTCCGGATATTCACTGACCAGTGCTTACGGGTGATGTCTGGGATCACCACATGTAGCCGCGAGCCATCCGGTAGCGCCGCGTCGACGAACGGCGTGGAGAGGTCCAACCGGCGGCCCGAGGACTTGAGCATTCTCTCGACCAGGAGCCTGACATGCGCGTCGTCCAAGCGGATGGACGTCAATTCCGAGCTTCCACCCCTGGCAGCAAAGACCTCAGTCGGCGAGTTGATCCAGATTTCTTCGACCTCAGGATCGTCCAAGAGCGGCTGGAGTGGCCCGAAACCGGCAACCGCGTCAAAAACGGCACGACCCGTCTCGTCGAGTTGACCGAGCCTGGGCAGGCCCTCCAGGAGGGACCGCTCGTCATAGTCCCGGACAGCCACGTCGACGATCCGCCGGACCTCCGTGACGTGCTCGGAGGGATCCAGCCCGCGGCGACGTACGCGCTCGCGCACTTCATCTTCGATGATGCGTTGGCCGTCCACCTTCACCTCCAGGCATTGAATGGCATGGGCCCAGCGCCCTTGGCGTCCGCGGCTGGGACGGCACCTGTGACACTACCGACCCGCATCCCGCCAAACAAGCGGTTACGCCGACGTGTGGATAATCTCCGGACGGGTTTTCCACAGCTGTAGAACGTGCGCCACATCCCCTGTGTATGGCAACTAGCCTTGGCCCTAGTCAGAGTTGAAAGCAAGGAGGATGCCTGTGGCACTGCACGTTGCCGTTCTCCCACGGCCGGGTGGTGATTTCGAGATCCTGCCCACGTCTTATTTCGAGGTCCACGGCCCCTCAGGAATCAACGGAAAGGCGCTAGCCGGGGCATTTGAGAAGCTCGGCCATCACGATCTGTGGCCTGACGGCAACGTGCCGCTAGGAGAACTGGGCGAGCTGCCCGACCGCGGAATGTTAACGCTGACGCCATTTAGGCGTTCCACCGAATCGGGTACACGAACGACCGAGGTGTTGCTCGTCGCCGTAAAGGGCCCGGATTGCGGACAGCATCTCAGCCTCACCCGGGGTTGCTATTCGATCGGTAGAAGTGATTGCGATCTTCGCGCCTCGGATCCTGCCTTGTCGCGGCACCATGCCGACATCATCGTCGACCAGACGTCCATAGCGTTGGTCCGGGCCCCTGCCGGTTCCCCCCGAACCGACCAGACGGGCAAGAAGGGACCACAATTTCTCGGTGTCGGGGACGAATTCGTTCTAGGAGAGACGACGTTCCGAATTTGCCCGGTTCACTTACAGGGACAGGATGCCAGAACGCCGGCACGGCCTGTCTGGCCGCCACCGGTGACCACGCTGCACGCCACGTCCGCCACGAGCAGACCGTGGCTGACCATGACCACCGCGTTTCTTCCCCTGGCCATCGGCATCGTCATGGCACTGACCCTGGGCTCATGGATATTCCTGGCATTCAGTGCACTCGGACTGGTCACCGGAGGCGTTCCGGCCACCAACGAGCTGGTGAACCGCCGGAAAATGCGCCGTCAAATCCGGACGGTCTCCACGGATCTGATCTCCAAGGTCGAGACGTGGGTTCCTCCGGTCGGGCAATGCACACTCCGAGGTGCCAGCCCAACACGCGGCGCTCGGCTTGCCGGCAAACCGGTTGTACCGCCGACGCATCCGCTGCGCTTCGGTTCGGGCCACGTCATGCCCCTACTCAGCATCGATCCAACCACCTACCGCGGTCCGCAAATCGTGCCCGTCCCAGGTCCCGTCATCGCCAGCGTCTCGCCGGGAGGCCTCGGACTTCTCACTGGCGCGGGAGGAATGCTCGGCCCCGTCTTACGCGCGGCGGTCCTTCAACTCTCCTCGGCGTGCGCGCGCGCCAACTCGTCACTCGTGATCGTGGGCAGGACCGACCTACTGCCCGCCGAAGCCCGCTACCTGCCGGGCGTTCTGGCATGCCCTGACCTTGCCGATGCCCAAACCGCGCTCGAATCGTTGCCGCCGGGATCAGTGGTCATCACCATGCCCGGGCTCGCGGATCCAGACCGCCTCGTGTCACAGGCCAGGACATCTGGCGATGGCAGGCCCGGTCCCAGCATCATCCTGACAGGAGTAGACCAACACGACATGGCCGATTGGATGCTCGATACCACCGCGTCCACCTTGCGTGTCGGCGACGGGGTAGTCCACGTCAGCCTGGATGGAATCTCGCGTTCAACGATGGCTGACACGGCGGTCGCCGCCGAACCCGAGATTCCCACGGGGTCCAGGTCCCCCGGCCAGGGTGGAATGCCCGCCGGTCCAGACGGATCGCCGGCCGAAAACGGAACGGAGCCCGTCTGGCGCGCCTCCAGCGAATCGGCCCTCCACTGCCGCATCGGCCAATCCGCCGAATCCACATGTGAACTCGATTTCGTTGGAGACGGCCCGCATGTGCTTGTCACCGGGACCACGGGGTCGGGAAAATCCGAACTTCTCAAATCCATGACCATGGACCTGTTACACCGTTACGGCCCAGACCAGCTCGCTCTCGTGCTTCTCGATTTCAAGGGGGGCTCGACGTTGGGCCCCTTTGCCGAGACCCCGCACTGCCAAACCCTCGTGACGGATCTAAACGTGGAATCCGGGGAACGGGTCCTGGCGGGCCTGAGGGTCGAACTCCGGCGTCGGGAATCCATCTTCCAGGACGCCAATGTCGAGGACTACGCCCGGTATCGCCGTTCGGGTTGCGCGGGAGCACCGCCACTTCCACGGCTACTGGTCATTGTCGACGAATTCCGCATCCTCTCCGACGAGCTCCCCGACGCCGTGCAGGAACTCATGCGCATCGCCACCATCGGTCGCTCGCTAGGGGTGCATCTCTTGCTATCGACCCAGCGACCGCAAGGAGTCGTAACGGCCTCCATGCGCGCCAATATCAATTCCGTCATCTCGCTTCGGTTGCTCAACTCGGGCGATTCGCAAGAACTGCTGGGGTCCTCAGTGGCCGCCGAGATCCCCGTGTCGACCCCGGGCGCCGGTTTCATACGGCGCGCCGGTGAACAGCTTCGGCCCTTCCGCTCGATAATCGTTGACCAACGCAATCCCCTCTGGAAGATCCAGAAGATCGGTCCGGCGTTCCAGGATTGCCATACCGTAGCGACACTCCATGGCCCGGCGGCCGAGTCGACGTCCCCGGCGATGGAGCTGGCGGCGCGGACGTCAGGGTTTCCCTCGCCTCCCATGCCGGTGTCCGCTTTCGCCCCACCACTGCCCGCTGAATTGCATTTCATCCCCGGTCGCCTACGACGTCAACGACCCGACGGCGCCATTGCTCTGGGCCTGGTCGACGACATCGAGAACCAGCGGCTGACCCCCCTGTGGTGGCACCCGGAGAAGCAGCGCAGGCTGGCGATCATCGCCGGCCCCGGAAGCACCGCCCCGGCGGCACTGCTGCGCGTGCTGCAGGCGCTGGCCACAGGGGACACCGAACGACATGTGTACGTCTTGGACGGCAGCGGGTACTTCTCAACGGTCGCCCAGCTTCCCCGTGTAGCGGGCTACGTCGGCACTGGCGAACCAGAACGTGTCTCGGAGCTGTTGGATGTCTTTGACATCGGAGAGGATTCGATTTCGGAAAGGACTGCTACGCGCGTCCTGCTGGTCAGCGGTTTGGCCGCGTGGTCCGCTGCCCTGGGTGCCTCCGACTTCGCCGCACTCGATGACCGGTTGGCTGCCCTGGCGCGATCCGCCGAACAGCGGAATGGCTGCCTGGTCGTCATCGGGGACCGGGACCTGATGTCGTCCCGTTACCTTGCGCTGGCAGAGGATCGGCTCTATCTCCGTTTTGGCCTTGGCCCGGAAACCACGATGGGCTGGCCAAGACTCCGCAATACCGCTCCCCTGGCTGGGCGGTCCGTATGGACTGGTCCAGGTACCGACGAGCAGGGAGCCATCGTCCAGCTGTGCACGCCACCTCCATCGAGTCCCAATACCGCCGGGCCCGCTCCGGAACTTCCGGTTCGACGGTGCCTACCGCTACCTGAACGGGCTCCGGCTGCCGCGTTGGCACATGCACGTGCGGGACGCGGACGATATCCCGTCGCCGTCATCGGACCGGACAACCGTGCCTGGGTCTGGGAACCCGGCTCCGTCGGCATGGTTCTCGGCGGTCCCGGATCCGGGAAAACCAGTTTGATCAGACTGCTGGCTCACCAACTCGGAGGACTTCTCAACGTCTCCCAGCGGCTGGAGCCGGACCGCCCTGCACCGGATGTCCTGCTTCTGGACGACGTCTTGGATTTATCGGATGTGCATTTGGCGACGCTGGATGCCATGATCCGCGGGGGGACGCACGTCGTGATGTCCGTCGGCCCCGAACGATCCGGGCTGATGCGTCTTCCAGCGGCCGCACGGACGCTGCCGCCCAAGGCGTTCCTTCTGCTCAACCCCCGACAGGCGGCAGATGGCGACATCCCCGGCTGGCGCTTTCAACCCGATCGGAGAGAACGACCCGGACGAGCCATCGTCATGTTCCAAGGCAGGTTGGTGAATGCGCAGTGCGCGCAGGTCGGCGATGGAGAAACGGCGCCCCGCTAGGAACGGGCAACGCGATCCCCGAAATACGCCGTGGCCTTCGGGTCGAAGATCAGGAGCATGACGGCCGCGGCCGGAACCAGCAGGGCGATTCCCAGCACCGTCGCCCCTCCACCAGCCCCGAGAAAAGACACGGCGAAGATGACTTGGAAGACCTGCCACACCAACGCTGCAGCACGCGTCCAGGCTTGCCCCTTGTAGACCTGGACGGCGACATTCGACTGCCAGGCTGCCGCGCCCACGATCAACACGAGCATGAAGATGCGGCCACCCAGGGACACGGGCCCCTCGGCGGCCAACGTCGTCGCATACCAAACTGCGGCCCCCAAGGTGGCAATCGCCTCGAGGAGCAGCAGGACAAACACGACAACGACGGACGTCGGCCGAAGGGGGCATGCAGTGGGGCCATCCGGCTGCTCGCCGGGGGCATTCGAGGAACTCACGTCCTCGAATCTACTCGACGGCGCCCCCGCCTCCCAAGCGGCAGCCCCGGCTCCTCACGGATCCCACGACCGGCCACCGCGTGCAATTCCCCGCGTCCCAAGATGACCGTCTGTGACGAAAACCTCAGGTCATTCCGCCGAATAGTTCCCGTCCACCCCTTGTTTACGTACAGGTAACATGAAAACCTTATTAGGCAGTTGCACGGGAGCATGGTTTGATGCTCCCCTTTGTGCTGCCACCGCCCCACTTCCCGGATTGTCCGTCGTGGGTCGTTCCCTGAAACCTAGCCCCAAGGAGCAACAAAGAGCATGGATTGGCGTAGTCGCGCAGCCTGCCTGGATAAAGACCCCGAGCTGTTCTTCCCCGTGGGAAACACCGGTCCGGCCTTGCTCCAGATCGAAGAGGCAAAGAGCGTCTGCCGCCGGTGCCCGGTCATCGATACTTGCCTGCAGTGGGCCATCGAGTCCGGCCAGGACGCAGGCGTATGGGGCGGCATGAGCGAGGACGAGCGTCGCGCACTGAAGCGGCGTGCCGCCCGGGCCCGCCGCGCCTCGTAGGCGCAGGACCTCAAGCCGTACGGAGGGAGCGAATCCACGGATTCGCTCCCTCCGGCTTGTTAAGCAGGCAGCCGGGAGCCACACCGTGCTCGGCGCGCTCCCCGCTGCCGGCGCCGCTTCAGACGTCGCCCGTCGATGATGTCGATTTCGGCTCCCCGGACGTATGTCCCCGGAAACGTCCGGCATTCTGGCTACCATCGTGGGGTGAGTGAACATGGATCCAGCCCTACCCCGGGCACGATGATCGACGGCCGCTATCGCATTGTCGAGCGGTTGGCGGTCGGCGGCATGTCCACCGTGTACCGGGCGACGGACGTCCGGCTCGAACGCAGCGTGGCCCTGAAGCTGCTGCACCCGCACCTCGCGGAGGACCCCCTGCTCGTCGAGCGTTTCCGTACCGAGGCCATCACCGCCGCCGGCTTCTCCCACCCGCATATCGTCGGCGTGCTGGACACCGGCGTCGACGGCAGTACCGCCTATCTGGCCATGGAGCTCGTCAGGGGGCACACGCTGCGCCAACTCCTCCGAGACCAGGGACGGCTAGCGCCCCGGCAAGCGCTGGCCCTCCTCGATGCCATCGTGGAAGGTCTCTCGGCTGCCCATACCGCAGGTCTGGTGCACCGGGACATCAAGCCGGAGAACGTGCTGCTCTCGGACTCCGGGCAGATCAAGGTCGCGGATTTCGGGCTGGCCCGCGCGGCGACGAACCAGACGTCAACCGGAAACCTCATCGGAACGGTGGCCTACGTGTCGCCCGAACTGGTCACCGGTGCGCCGGCAGACGCACGCAGCGACATCTACGCGCTGGGCATCATGGCCTACGAGATGCTCACCGGAAGGCAACCCTTCGTCGCGGACACCCCGATCGCCGTCGCCTACCAGCACGTCACCGGCGATGTCCCGGCCCCCTCGGGCGTGCTTCCCGGCCTGGCCACCGATCTCGATGAACTCGTCGAGTTCTGCACCCGCCGGGATCCTGAGGACCGGCCCCAGGACGCCGAGGCCCTGCTGGGCGAGATCCGGCAGATCCGGCGCACGTTGACCGATGACCAACTGGACCATCCGGCCGTCGAAGCTCCCGACACCGCATCGGGCTCCCCGGTGGCGCACGACTCCACACGGCGCGTTGCCGCCACCGAACCTGATCAGACCGAGGTCATCGGGCGCCGTGTCGAGCCGGCCGACGCCACCGCGGTCATCGGTCCGGAACGCGAAGCCACCAGCGTCATCGACGCCGCCGGGGCCACACGGGCCATCCCCCGTCCAGAAGAGACAACCAGCACCGGTCAACTCACCGCCGTCGTCCCCGCACCCGACACCACGACCGCCGATGAGCGGCGCCCCCGCTCGCCCCGCGCCAGTGAACGCCAGGCACGCAAGAACGACAAGGCAGCACGACGGCAATGGGCCCGTGAGGCCCAGAAGCCCCGGGAGAGCCTCGAATCCCCGTCATCGCGTCGGCGGGGATGGATCCTGGGCGTCGTGCTGTTGCTCGTGGCGGCGCTCGTGGCCACCGCCGCGTGGTTCTTCGGCATGGGTCCCGGGTCCCCGGTGCAAATCCCGCAATTCAGTGGCCAGCCCGCGGCGGCCGCGGTCCAGGCCCTCGCCGCCGACGGCGTCACGTCCAGCCAACGGCAGGTCTTCGACGAAGAGGTCAAGAAGGGGCGGGTGGTCGGTTCCGAACCGGAGCCGGGCGCGACCATCCGCCGCTATCAATCAGTCGAGCTCCTGATCTCCAAAGGTCCGGAGCTTTTTGCGGTCCCGAACGTCGTGGGCCGTGACGACGATTCCGTGAAGAAGGTTCTGAAGGCTGCCCACGTTGCCGCCGGGACTGTGTCCCGGGAATACAACGAGTCGATCGCCGCTGGCCTGGTGGTTTCGCAGGACCCCGTCCCCGACCGCCAGGTCCGCCGGGGTACGAAGATTTCCTATGTCGTCTCCCGTGGCCCCGCGCCGGTCAAGGTCCCGGATGTCACCGGCCGCTCGGAGCAGGATGCCGTGGACGCCCTCGGCGCCGCCGGGCTGACGGCCCAGAAGGGCGGCGAGGAATTCGACAAGACCGTCGCCAAGGGATCTGTCATCTCCCAGGATCCGGCGTCCGGCACCGCCAAGCGGGACTCCACGGTGACCTACACCGTGTCGAAGGGGCCGAAGATGATCGAGGTCCCCGGAGTCCGGGGGAAGCAGCTCGACGAGGCCAAGAAGGTCCTCGAGGCGGCGGGATTCACGGTGGAGGTCCATGCGAGCAGCTTCGGCATCATCTTCGGCACGGTGGCCACGCAGGACCCGAAGTCCGGCAGCAAACAGCCCGAGGGCTCGACCATCACGCTCGGCGTGGTCTAGAAAAAGGCAGCCCCGACGGATCAATCCCGCCGGGGCTGCAGCCTTCGGACGTCGCCAGTCAGTCGTTGCGCGGCTTGCGCCCGGCCAATGCGCCGGCCACCAGGAAGGCCATCTCCAGGGACTGACGGTGGTTCAGCCGGGGATCGCACACCGATTCATAGAGGTCGTCGAACTGGTCGGCGCGGATCGGATCGGCACCGCCGAGGCATTCGGCCACGTCGTCGCCGGTCATCTCCACGTGCAATCCGCCGGCGTAGGTTCCCAGCGAGTTGTGGACTTCGAAGAAGCCGCGGACCTCGTCCATGACGTCGTCGAAACGGCGGGTCTTGTAGCCGTTTTCGCTGGTGACGGTGTTGCCGTGCATCGGGTCGGTGACCCAGAGGACCTGGGCCCCGGAAGCGGTGACCTTCTCGACGATGGACGGCAGCTTCTCGCGGATGTTCTTGGCGCCCATGCGGGTGATGAAGGTCAGGCGGCCGGGTTCGCGGTTCGGGTCCAGCTTCTCGACCAGCGCCAGGGCGTCTTCACCCGTGGTGTTCGGCCCGAGCTTCACGCCCAGCGGGTTGCGCACCCGGGACAGGAAGTCCACGTGGGCGCCATCGAGTTGGCGGGTGCGTTCCCCGATCCAGAGGAAGTGGCCGGACGTGTCGTAGGGCTGGCCGGTGCGTGAATCGGTGCGCGTGAGGGCGCGCTCGTAGTCGAGCAGCAGGGCCTCGTGGCTGGCGAAGAATTCGGTGGTCTTCAGCGCATCGAAGTCGGCACCGCAAGCGTCCATGAAGCGCACGGCACGGTCGATCTCGGCGGCCAAGGACTCGTACTGGGCGTGCGCGGGATTGGCGCGGAAGCCCTTGTTCCAGTTGTGGACGCTGCGCAGGTCGGCGAAGCCGCCCTGGGTGAAGGCGCGGATGAGGTTGAGGGTGGCGGCCGAGGTGTTGTACGCCTTGACCATCCGTGCCGGATCGTGCCGACGGGATTCGGGGGTGAAGTCGAACCCGTTGACGATGTCCCCGCGGAAGGCAGGCAGCGTCACCCCGTCTCGGGTCTCGTCATCGGAGGAACGCGGCTTGGCGAACTGGCCGGCCATGCGGCCCATCTTCACCACCGGCATCGATGCGCCATAGGTCAGCACCACGGCCATCTGCAGGATCGTCTTCACGCGGGCGCTGATGCGATCGGCGGTGGCAGCGGCGAACGTTTCGGCGCAGTCCCCGCCCTGGAGCAGGAAGGCGTGGCCTTGGGCTGCGGCGGCGAGGCGTTCGCGGAGGATGTCGACCTCGCCGGCGAACACCAGAGGTGGCAGCGACGCCAGTTCGGCCACGGCCCGGCCGTGTTCCGGGGTACCCGACCAGCTCGGCTGCTGCGCGATCGGCAGCTTGCGCCAGGCGTCCAGGCCTGGATCGGCTGCGGGTCCGGGCACCGGGGTGTGGAAGGGGACGGAAGGCTGGGTCGTGTCAGTCACCCGACCAGCGTAGCCGGGTGTCGGTCCGCCGCCCTATTTCCCGCGTAAAGTTTCGGACCCGGGAGGCTCCTCGTCACCGGTGGAGGCACCGGCGTCGTGCCCGCTTGCGGTCTCCGGTGCCTCGTCGTTGCCGGGCCCCGGCGCGTCGTCCTTCGGTGTGCGGATGTGCTCGACTTCCTTCTTGGCGGCGTCGACGGTGGCGCGCACCTGGGCCCTGGCGTTTTCGGCGAGGGCCTCGCGGGCCGCCTTGCGATCGGCGACGCGTTCGGCGGTGATCCTGGCCTTGACCGTCGAGGCGTAGGTGTCGACGTATTCCTGGCCGGAGAGGCGCATGAGGGCGTACATGATCTCGTCGGTGACCGAGCGCTGGACGAAGCGGTCGTCCTCCATGCCCGCGTAGCGCGAGAAGTCCAGGGGCTCGCCGATGATCATGCCGACCCGGCGGATGTTCGGCACGGTCTTGCCGATGGGCTGGACCTTGTCGGTGCCGATCATGGCGACCGGGATGACGGGGACCCCGGTGGACAGGGCGAGCTTGGCGACGCCGACCTTGCCGCGGTAGAGCCGGCCGTCGGGGCTGCGGGTGCCCTCGGGGTAGATGCCCAGCAGCTGCCCGTCGAGCAGCGCCTGCTCGCCGGCACCGAGCGAATTCGCCGAGGCGGCGCCGCCGGAACGGTCCATCGGCAGTTGGTTGCTCAGGCGGAAGAAGAGGGCGGTGGCCTTGCCCTTGAGCCCCTTGCCGGTGAAGTACTCCATCTTGGCCAGGAAGACCACGGGACGCTCCACCGCGACGGGAAGGAAGATCGAGTCGGACACGGACAGGTGGTTGCTGGCGAGGATGGCCCCGCCTTCGGCCGGGATGTTGGACATGCCCTTGACCCACGGCCGGAACAGCAGGTTGACCAGCGGCGCGATGAGCAGCCGCTTCATGAACCAATAAAACACGTGTGGGAGCCTTCCGCCGGGCGGATCGTCGGGCGCCCGCAGCGTACGGACCCCATGTCGGTTACGCTCTACTCTAGGCACATATCCACCCCGGGGCACCAACCCCGGATTGTTTGGGAGCGGCATGGAATTCTCAGCCCTGGCCCCGTCCAACGCCGCCGACGGTTTCCGGGTTCACGGCGACAACGGCTATGCCGTCCTGCTCATCCACGGGTTCACGTCCGGCCCGCGCAGCCTGCGACCGTGGGCCGACGCGCTGCTGGCGGCCGGCTACACCGTCTCCCTCCCGGTGCTGCCCGGGCACGGCACCCGCTGGGAGGACCTGGCCGCCACCGGGCACGAGTCGTGGACCCGGGCCGTCGAGGCGGAATTCGACGCGCTGGCCACCACGCACCGCAAGGTCTTCGTCGCCGGGCTGTCCATGGGCGGGACGCTGGCGCTGCACCTGGGCATCCGGCGTGATCCCGCGGGCATCGTGCTGGTCAACCCGGCGCTGAGCATGGTCGACCGCACGGCGCCGCTGGCCGGGGTGCTCAAGCGCTTCATCGCCTCGGTCCCGGCGATCGCCAACGACATCGCCCGCCCCGGTCAGGACGAGGGGGCCTACCCGCGGACCCCGGTCGCCGCCGTGCATCAACTCCGCCGGCTCATCTCCGCCACCCGCCGCCGGCTCGACACTGTGCGCGCCCCCGTGCTTGCCTACCGGTCCCTGGTCGACCACGTTGTCTCCGAACGTGGCATCGATGCGCTGCGCCGCGAGCTGGTCGGCATGCACCCCGCCGGTGTACCGCGCCTGCAACTGCGGTTCCTGGAACGCAGCCGGCATGTGGCGACCCTCGATTACGACGCCGATGCCATCTTCGCGGGATCGGTCGCCTTCTTCGACCGCTTGGGAGGACACGGCCATGGGTGAGGACGAGCGCCGGTCCCCGCGGGACCGCGCTGCCGACGAGGCCGCCTGGCAGGACCTGGTCAGCCGGCTCGAGGACGTCGGACGGGACATCGAGGCCGAACAAGCGGCCGCCATCGAGCCGTCCGAGGACCCCCCGGCCCCGGAGGCGCCCGCACCACCGGTGGGCGGGCCGCGGGACTACTCCGTCGCCGAGGAGCCCGAGGAGGAGTGGGCCCCGGAGGATCCCCCGGCCCTGGGGTCGGGCAACCCGGTCACGGTCCTCGCCTGGACCTGTGCCGCCGGCGCGCCGATTGCCCTGCTGCTGGTGACGATCCTGTGGCGCTCGGCACCGATGCCCGTGTGGATCGGGCTCTGCGTGGTGTTCGTCGCAGCGGCAGGATACCTGGCTTTCCGACTGCCCCGGCATCGCGCCGAGGGCGACGACGGGGCCTGGGTCTAAGTTCGCACCGCTCCCGCGCGGGTCCTCGCTATTGCGCGGCCTCGGCTGCTTCGCGGCGGGCCAGGTCGGCGGCGCCGACCAGCCCGGCTTCCGCACCGAGCCCCGCCCGGCGGATCCGGGCGAAGGGCCGGTATCCGCGGCCGGTGAGGTGGCGTCGGTAGGAGGCCTCCGCCTCCTCCAGCAGCTGGGCCGACGCCGAACCGAGGCCGCCACCGATGACGAAGGTCCCGGGATCCAAGGCGGCGGCCAGGTTGGCCAGCCCGAGCCCGAGCCAGTATCCGGCTTCGGCGACGATCTCACGGCAGGCCGGATCGCCGGACCCGGCCAGTTCGGTCACCAGTGCACCGTCGATCGTCCCGACATCCCCGTGGGCAGCGTCGAGCAGGGTGTGCGCCACCGGGGAATTGGCGCGGGCCAGTTCACGGCCCTCGCGACCCAGCGCGTTGCCGGAGGCATATTGTTCCCAGCATCCGCGGTTGCCGCATTCGCACCGGTGGCCCCCCGGCACGATGACCTGATGCCCGAATTCCCCCGCCAGGCCGAAACGGCCCCGACGCAGCTGCCCGTCGGAGACCAGCGACCCGCCGATACCGGTGCCCAACGTCAGGCACACCAGATTTGGTTCGTCCTGCCCGGCACCGAACCGGTATTCCGCCCATCCGGCCGCATCGGCATCGTTCGCCACGCTGATCGGGCCGTCGAGCACCGCGACGAGCCGGTCGCGCAGGGGTTCGTTCCGCCACGCCAGATGGGGGCTGAACAGCACCGTCCCGGTTTCCGGGTTCATCCAGCCGGCCGCCCCGACCCCGACGGGTGCATCGGGGGCCCCGCGGCGCAGGCTCGTCACGAGGTCCACCACGGTCTGCTCGACCAGCTCGGGGCTGGAACCCGGTGTGGCCGCGCGCTCCCGCTGCAGGATGTGGCCCGCGGCATCGACGACGCCGGCGGCGATCTTCGTGCCGCCGATATCCAGACCGATGGCCAATCCGCTGCTCCGACCGTGGGGCATGGCACCGACCTTTCCGTGATCCGATTGGGACCATAAGTTACTAGCGAGTACGTTAGTGATGCAACCCACTATGCTTGGATCAACGATCCCGATCGTCAGAGATCCATAGGTGAATATCTACTGAAGCAGAGGAGCACACCGTGCGAGAGTTCAGCGTACCCCCGCTCGTGGTCAGCCCGGCGACGTCCAATACGACTGATTTCGTCCTGGAACAGGCGGCCGGGTCCAATCCCCTGCTGTTCTCCCGGCCCGACGGCCGCGGCGGGTGGATCGACGTCTCGGCGCGGGAGTTCGCCGCCGATGCGTCGGCCCTGGCCAAGGGCCTGATCGCCGCGGGCCTCGAACCGGGTGCCCGGATCGGCATCATGTCGCGGACCCGGTACGAATGGGCGCTGGTCGATTTCGCGATCTGGTTCGCCGGGTGCATCTCCGTTCCGGTCTACGAGACCTCCTCCCCCAGCCAGGTCGCCTGGATCCTGGGCGACTCCACCGCCGGCGCGGTCATCGTCGAATCGGCCCACCACGAGAACGTCATCCGCCAGGCAGCCCTCCAGGAACAGCTGGACGACGTCCGCTCCGTGTGGCAGATGGACGGGGACGGGCTCGACGCCCTGCGCGAGGCCGGGGCCGACGTCAGTGACGAACAGCTCGAGGAACGCCGTTCCTCCCTGCACCTGGACAGTGTGGCCACCATCATCTACACGTCCGGAACCACCGGGCGCCCGAAGGGCTGCGAACTCACCCACCTCAACTTCGTCGAACTCAGCCGCAATGCGCAGGCCGCACTACCCGAATGCGTGCACGAGGGGGCATCGACGATCATGTTCCTGCCGCTGGCCCATGTCTTTGCCCGCTTCATCTCGGTGCTCTGCGTCGCCGGCGGTGCCAAGGTCGCCCATACCCCGGACATCAAGAACCTGCTCGGAGACCTGCAGGGCTTCAAGCCGACGTTCATCCTGGCCGTCCCGCGCGTGTTCGAAAAGGTCTACAACTCCTCGATGCTCAAGGCCGAAGACGGCGGCAACCTCAAGTCCAGGATCTTCCACGCCGCGGCCCGCGCGGCCGAGGCCTGGTCCCGCGCGGAACAGGCCGGAAAGATCCCGCTGGGCCTGAAATTGCGCCACCGCCTGTTTGACCAGCTGGTGTTCGGCAAGATCCGCGAGGCCATGGGAGGCCGCATCGAGTACGCGGTCTCCGGCGGTGGCCCGCTGGGCGAACGCCTGGGGCACTTCTTCCACGGCATCGGCCTGATGATCCTCGAGGGCTACGGCCTGACCGAGACCACCGCGCCGATCACCGTGAACACCCCGCGCCGGCTCAAGATCGGATCCGTGGGCACACCGCTTCCGGGCAATGCCGTCAAGATCGCGGACGACGGCGAAATCCTCACCCGGGGCGTCTGCGTGATGCGCGGCTACCACAATCGCCCGGACCTGCGGGACGAGGCCTTCGACGGCGATTGGTTCCGCACCGGCGACATCGGAGAACTCGACGCCGCTGGTTTCCTGCGGATCACCGGCCGCAAGAAGGAAATCATCGTCACCGCCGGCGGCAAGAACGTCGTCCCCGGGCTCCTCGAGGACCAGATCCGCGCCGACGTGCTGGTCTCCCAATGCCTGGTCATCGGCGACAACCGCCCGTTCATCGCCGCGCTGGTCACCCTCGACGCCGAGGCGCTGCCGGGGTGGCTGGGCCGCAACCAGCTGGGCGGGCTCTCCGTGGAGGAGGCCGCCGGGCGCCCGGAAATCCGGGACGCCATCCAGGCGGTCATCGACAAGGCCAACCAGTCGGTTTCCCATGCCGAGTCCATCAAGTCGTTCCGGATCGTGCCCACTGACTTCTCCGAGGCCTCGGGCCATCTCACCCCGTCGCTGAAGGTCAAGCGCGGCCAGGTGCTCAAGGACTTCGAGACGGTCGTCGAGGAAATCTACTCGGCGAAAAAGCCGGCCTGACGGCTGCCCCTCCCGGCCTATCGCCCCGGGAGGGCACGGCGTATCCTGGGGTCATGGTCAACGACGATCCGGTGGGCAGCAACCCCGATCATTATCGGCTCATGTGGGAAAACGAGTTCGTCCGGGTCCTCGAGTACACCGACGTCCCCGGAACGCGGACGACGCCCCACGAGCACCCCAACAGCGTCATGGTCACGCTATCGGGATTCCGTCGGCGCCTGAGCATCGGCGACCGCACCTTCGAGACGGAATTGGATGCGGGCCAGGCCATCTGGCTGGCCGCGCAGCGCCATGCCGGCGAGAACATCGGCGAGACCCCGACGCACACCCTCTTCATCGAACTGAAGGGCCCTGCCGCGGGGACCGCCGATGGCTCCGCCCTCGGACCCGAAACCCCGCTCCCCCGCGTCAGCTGAACTGCAGCGGGGCGGTGCCCGCCTAGAGCGGAGCGCCCGCGCCCTGTGGGAGATCCAGGCCCAGCAACGCGTTCTCCACGACCTCGGTCAACGCCGGGTGGATCCAGTACTGGCCGCGCGCCATCTCCACGACCCCGAGCCCGGTGGCCATGGCCTGGATGAGCGGCTGGATGAGCATCGAGGCCTCGTGCCCCATGATGTGCGCACCGAGCAGCTTCCCGGTGGAGCGCGAGGCGACGAGCTTCACGACGCCTTCCTCATCCTCCATGGCCCATCCG
Organism: Micrococcaceae bacterium RIT 802; assembly: GCA_016892645.1. Taxonomy (GTDB): domain Bacteria; phylum Actinomycetota; class Actinomycetes; order Actinomycetales; family Micrococcaceae; genus Arthrobacter_H. The sequence goes on along the minus strand of JAFEMX010000013.1, from coordinate 40,608 downwards.
TAGGCCGTGGACCCGAATTCCTGCACGACGGCAACGACGTCGTCCGGGTCGCCGGACCGTTCCCGGGCCTGGGCCTCGGTGAGTCCGACGGCGGCGATCTGCGGGTCGGAGAAGACGGCAGCGGGCACCGCCGTCCGGTCGGTGGCCCGCAAGGCCTCCGGGTGCTCCAAGTTATGGGCCACGACGCGTGCTTCGCGGTTCGCCACGTGCTTGAGCTGGTATTCGTTGGATGCATCCCCGAGCGCATAGCAGCCCTCCACAGGAGCGCCCGCGGAGAGGACCCGCTGGTATTCGTCCACCGCCAGCCGTCCGTCCTCCTCCAGGTCGAGGCCGGCGGCCGCCGCGTCGAGCCGATCGGAATTCGGCATCCGCCCCGTTGCCAGGAGCACGACGTCGGCACGCACCTCGAGTGCCTTGCCCTCCTGTTCGAAGTGGCCGGTGACGGTCCCGTCGTCGTTCTCGGTGATCGATGTCAAGGCGTGGTCGAGCACCACCTCCCAGCGCTGCCGGGCCGCCTCCGTGAATCGGCGGGAGATCTCCTCGTCATGGTGGCGCAGCAGGGCACCGGAACGGTTGACCTGGGTGACCAGGGAGCCCAGCCCGTGGAAGACATGGGCGAATTCGGCGGCAATGAAGCCCCCTCCCACGATGAGCACCCGCTCCGGCAGCGCATCCAGCCGCATGACCGTGTCCGAGGTGTGGACCTGGGGCAAGTCGACGCCGGGGACATCGGGCAACACCGCGCGTGAACCGGAAGCCAGGACGACCTGGTCCGCTGTGATGACCTGGCCGGAATCGGTGACGAGCGTGTGCGGATCCCGCATCGCCACGGTCTCCTGGTAGACGTCCACGTTGTCCAGCTCCCGGTCGCGGTACCGCAGGCCGTCGGCCGAGATGGCATCGATGCGTCCGAAGACCCGGTCGCGGATGCCCTCCCAGTCCGTGCCCCGGCGCTCCAGGTCGACCCCGAGCCGGCCCGCCTGCCCCGTCGATGCACCCAGGGTGGCGGGATAGACGAACATCTTCGTGGGGATGCACCCCACGTTCAGGCAGGTTCCGCCAAAGGTCCCGGCATCGATCAGCGCGACCTTCCTGCCGTCCCAATACGGCGTGATCAGCGAGTTCCCGGAGCCGGATCCGACGATGGCCAGGTCATAATGGGTCATTCGTTCAGCCCTTCAGCTCATCCACGACCAGCGCGGCCAGCTCCCTGGCCGCATCCCTCGTGGCCGGCTTGAGGCGGTCGAGCTCGATGCGTGACCCCTCGGCCAGGTGCGGGTCGTGGGGCAGCCGGACGACGGTGGCCACCCGCGAGCGGAAGTGCGCCTCGATCTCCTCCACGTTCACGCCGCGGCCCTGCCCCGACGACTGGTTGATCACCACGATGGCATTCGAGGCCAGGTCCGAGCGCCCATGGGCCTCGAGCCATGAAAGTGTCTCCGAGGCCAGGCGGGCCTCGTCGACGCTGGCCCCGGAAACCAGGACGACGGCGTCGGCCTTTTCGAGGGTGCCCTTCATGACCGTGTGGACCATGCCGGTTCCGGAGTCGGTCAGCACGATCGAGTAGTACTTCGAGAGCAGGTCGGTCACCGCGCGGTAGTCGGCGTCGTCGAAGGCCTCGGCGACGCGGGGGTCGGTATCGGAGGCCAGCACGTGCAGGCGCGATCCCTCACGTGCTGCGTAGCTGGATAGCTTGGAGAAGGTGTCGACCATGAAGCGGTTCTGCACCAGGTGCCGTGCGGTGAATGCCGATTTTCCCGGAGACCTGTCGCTCAACGTTCCCCGGTCGGGGTTGGCATCCAGGGCAATGATGCGGTCCTCACGCAACTGCGCCAGCGACATGCCCAGCAGGGTCGTGACGGTCGTCTTGCCGACCCCTCCCTTTCGTGAGAGCACCGGGACGTAGCGGGTGGCGCCTTCCAAGGGGGCGGCGATCCGCCGTTCCGTCTGCCGGCGGATCCGCACCGTGTCCGAATCCCCGACGTTCACGCGGCCGAAGGTGGCACGGAAGAGCAGCCGTCGCCATCCACCGGCCGGTTCGCGGTCGCGCGGTTCCAGCAAGCGGTCGGCAGTGAGCTGGGCGGCGCTTTCGGGGGCGGGCGATGCCGCGAGCGGGTCCTGGACGCCCTGCAGAGCGCCCGTGGGGAGCGGACCCGGCTGGTCGGCCTGCGGGGCGGAGATGACCTGCCCGTCGCCTACCGGCCGCAAGGATGTTTCCTGGAACGCATCCTCGTCGCCTGCCGGTTCCCAGTCCGAGAGTTCCGGGACGTCGGCGGCGCCCTGGCCTGCCGTTCCGCGTCCTGGCCCGTGGTCGTGCTGCCCCGCCGGTGATTCCGTGTCGGGATCGACCGGCTCTGGCGCGTCGTCCCGGCCCGCCTCCGGGCGCGTTCCGGCGGCCTCGTCGTCGTGGTTCTGGTGGGGCTGGGTCATGGAATCCTTTGCGCACAAGTGCTGTCGTTCGGCTGGTCAGCAATCACCCTAGCGCACCGAGGGGCGGCCACACGCTGTATGTGACCGCCCCCTCGATGCCCCGATGCCCGCGGTATCAGGCCTCGAGAACGACCAGCAGGTCGCCGCCCTGCACCTGGGCCGTGCCGTTGATGGCGATGCGGGTCACCTTTCCGCCGGTCGCCGAGGTGATGCCCGCTTCCATCTTCATCGCCTCGATCGTGGCCACGGTCCCGCCGGCCTCGACAGTGTCGCCGACCTCCACGGCCGCTGTCACCGCACCGGCGAAGGGTGCCGCGACGTGGCCGGGGTTTGACGTGTCGGCCTTCTCGGCGGATTTGACGGTTGACTCGACATTGCGGTCCCTGACGATGATCTGGCGCATCTGGCCGTTGAGCGTGCACATCAGGGTGCGCATGCCCTTGTCGTCTGGTTCGGACACGGCCTGCAGCGTCACCAGCAGACGCACTCCCTTGCCGAGGGAGATGACGTGCTCGGCGTGCTGGACCAGCCCGTAGAGGTAGTCACGGGTGTGCAGCACGGACACGTCGCCGTATTCGGCACGCGAGGTGGCGAAGTCACGGGTCGGGCCGGGGAACAGCAGCCGGTTCAGTGTCTCGCGGCGGGTGGCCGAATCACCCTGGAGCGCCGTCGAGTCCTCGGGAGCCAGCTCCTCGACGCGGACCTTGACGTTGCGTCCTTCCAGCGCCTTGGACCGGAACGGTTCGGGCCAGCCCCCGGGCGGGTCGCCGAGTTCCCCGGAGAGGAACTGGATAACCGAATCGGGGATGTCGAAGGCCTGCGGGTTGGCCTCGAATTCCTTCGGGTCCACGTTCATGCCGACCAGTTGAAGGGCAAGATCGCCGACGACCTTCGAGGACGGGGTGACCTTGACGAGTCGTCCGAGGATGGTGTTTGCCGCCGTGTACATGTCCTCGACGTCCTCGAACCGTTCGGCCAGGCCCAGGGCCTTGGCCTGCTGGCGCAGATTCGAGAGCTGGCCGCCGGGGATCTCATGGCGGTAGACCCGGCCCGTCGGTCCGGGCAGCCCGGACTCGAACGGCGCATACATGGCGCGCACGGCCTCCCAGTAGGGTTCCAGCGACGCCGCTGCCTCCAGGGAGATGCCGGTGTCGCGCTCGGTGTGTGCCATGGCGGCGACGAGCGCCGATTCGGAGGGCTGCGACGTGGTTCCGGACATAGAGGCGACCGCGACGTCCACGGCATCGACGCCGGCGTCGGCCGCCGCCAGCAGGGTGGCCAGCTGGCCACCCGCGGTGTCGTGGGTGTGCAGGTGCACGGGCAGGTCGAACCGCTCGCGCAGGGCGCTGACCAGCTTGGCGGCCGCGGCGGGTCGGAGCAACCCGGCCATGTCCTTGATCGCCAGGATGTGGGCGCCTGCGTCGACGATCTGCTGAGCCAGGTCCAGGTAGTAATCCAGTGTGTAGAGGTCCTCTGCCGGGTCCAGCAGGTTGCCGGTGTAGCACAGGGCGACCTCGGCGACCGCGGTCCCCGTCTCGCGCACCGCCTTGATGGCCGGGGCCATCTGCGAGACGTCGTTGAGCGCATCGAAGATCCGGAAGATGTCGATGCCCGCCGCCGCGGCCTCCTGGACGAACGCGTCGGTGACCTCTGTCGGGTACGGGGTGTAGCCGACGGTGTTGCGTCCACGCAGCAGCATCTGCAGCGGGATGTTCGGCATCTCGGCGCGCAGCAGTTCCAGGCGCTGCCACGGGTCCTCGCCCAGGAAGCGCAGGGCCACGTCGTAGGTGGCGCCGCCCCAGACCTCCATGGAGAACAGCTGCGGCAGTGTGTGCGCGTAGGCAGGCGCCGCCGCCAGCAGGTCACGGGTGCGCACCCGGGTCGCCAGCAGCGACTGGTGGGCATCGCGGAAGGTCGTGTCCGTCACCGCGAGCTCGGTCCGGGCACGCAGCTCCGCGGCGAAGCCTTCGGGGCCGCGGTCGAGCAGGACCTGCCTCCAGCCGGCCGGCGGCTGGTGCTCGGAGGGCCCGTCGAACGGGCTGCGCATCGGCTGGTCGGATTTGTCCCCCGGGTAGTACGGCAGCTTCTGGCGCGGGTCGATCCCCTCGACGCGGTGGCCATTCGGTTGGTTGACGGTGACGTCCGCCAGGTAGGTGAGCGCCTTGGTGCCGCGGTCCTGGCTGCGGTTCCCCTCGAGCAGGTCCGGGCGGGAGTCGATGAAGTCGGTGGCCACGTCACCGGCGATGAACTGCGGGTCATCGAGCACGTTCATCAGGAACGGGACGTTGGTGGCGACCCCGCGGATCCGGAATTCGGCCAGGGCCCGGCGGGCCCGGCGGACGGCCGCCTCGTAGTCGCGGCCACGGCAGGTGAGCTTGACCAGCATCGAGTCGAAGTGCGGGGAGACCTCGGCACCGGTGTAGATGGTGCCGCCATCGAGGCGGACTCCGGAGCCGCCGGCCGAGCGGTAAACGGTGATGGTCCCGACATCGGGGCGGAACCCGTTGGAGGGGTCCTCGGTGGTAATGCGGCACTGCAGCGCCGCGCCGCGGATGCGCAGCTGGTCCTGGTGGATGTCCAGGTCCTCCAAGGTCTCCCCCGCGGCGATGCGCATCTGGGCCGAAACCAGGTCGATGTCGGTGATCTCCTCGGTGACCGTGTGCTCGACCTGGATGCGCGGGTTCATCTCGATGAAGACGTGCTCACCGGCCCGCTCACCCACCGTGTCAACCAGGAATTCGACGGTGCCGGCGTTCTGGTATTTCAGTGCCTTCGCGAACTTCACCGCGTCGGCATACAGCGCCTGGCGGATGTTCTCGTCGAGGTTCGGAGCGGGAGCAATCTCCACCACCTTCTGGTGGCGGCGCTGCAGCGAGCAGTCGCGCTCGAAGAGATGCACCACGTTCCCCTCGCCGTCGGCGAGGATCTGGACCTCGATGTGGCGCGGACGCAGCACGGCCATCTCCAGGAAGACCGTCGGGTCCCCGAACGCCGTGCCGGCCTCGCGCATGGCGGCGTTCAGCGCCTCGGGCAGGTCTTCTCGCTGGTCGACCCGGCGCATGCCGCGTCCGCCACCACCGGCGACGGCCTTGACGAAGATGGGAAACCCGATCTTGTCGGCTTCGGCGATCAGCCATTCGGCGTCGTCGCTGGGTTCGGAGGAAGCCAGGGTGGGGATGCCCGCAGCCTTCGCTGCCTTGAGTGCCTGGACCTTGTTGCCGGCGAGCTCGAGCACGTCGGCCGGCGGCCCCACGAAGGTGATACCGGCTTCCTGCGCGGCGCGGGCGAGCTCCGGATTTTCGGAAAGGAAACCGTATCCGGGGTAGATGGCATCCGCGCCGGCGTCCTTGGCGACACGGATGATTTCCTCGACATCGAGGTAGGCCCGGACGGGGTGGCCCTCTTCGCCGATCTGGTAGGCCTCGTCGGCCTTCTGGCGATGGATGGAGCCGCGGTCCTCGTAGGGGAAGACGGCAACCGTCTTCGCTCCCAATTCGTAGCCGGCACGGAATGCGCGGATGGCGATCTCGCCTCGGTTGGCTACCAAAACCTTTGAAAACATGGTGCTCCTGCAGGGTGTCTGTCGGACAGGACATACGCAACGGTGCGCCCATGTTGCGGGCGGTTCTGCTTCCGTGCGTCAGGCGCGAGGTGAAGATCCAGGCCTGCCGATACCCTACAGTGGCGCACCACACACCCGTAACTGTGTTTCGTTATGAGCTGTGCCACACCGCTGCCAGTGGAGCGGCAGGGGGCGGCGCCACCTTATGATGGGTAGGAGCCGAAACAGCGAAACAACACAGTAAGGTCGTGGTCCGTTCCGTGCAGGTCGTGAGCATCAGCAGTCTCAAGGGTGGGGTCGGGAAGACGTCTGTCACCCTCGGTTTGGCGTCGGCGGCGTTGGCCGCGGGAATCCCGACCCTGGTGGTGGATCTGGACCCACACGCTGATGCCAGCACGGGGCTGGGCGTTGAGCCCAACGGGGAGAACGACATCGGCCACCTGCTCAAGAACGCACGACGAGCCGATATCGCCGCGGCCGCAGCCCCGAGCCCCTGGACGACGCGCGCCCCCCAAGCCGGTCAAACCCAGCAGGGCCCCGTGCTCGATGTCGCGGTCGGCGGTGCCTTCAGCGGCATCTACGACCGGCCGGACCTGAAGCTGCGCAATTTGCGTCGGCTCCAGAACATCCTGGCGCGCCAGAGCAAATACCAGCTGGTCCTCATCGATTGCCCCCCGTCGCTGAACGGGCTCACGCGCATGGCATGGACCGCCAGCCAGCGGGTGTTGCTGGTGGCAGAACCGAGCCTATTCTCCGTGGCCGGGACCGAACGGACGCTGCGGGCGCTGGAGCTGTTCCGCAAGGAGTTCGTCCCCGGCCTGCAGACCGCCGGTGTGGTGGCCAACAGGTTCCGCGATTCCTCGGCGGAACAGCGTTTCCGTCTGGACGAGATGCGCACGATGTTCGGTGATTCCCTGCTATCGCCCGTACTGCCCGACCAGTCAAACTGGCAGCAGATCCAGGGCGCCGCGTACGCGGTGCACCAGTGGCCCGGCGAGGCGGCTCGGCACGCGGCGGCGCGTTTCGACGAATTGTTGCGCGGCCTTTCCACGTCCCGCCCCGAAGCATCCCGGACGACCCGCTAACCGCGGACGAGACCACAAGAGCGCGTGTCCCCGCAGGGGGCACGCGCTCCTTGTTTCCAGAGGGGAAGGCCAGACCGTGGCTAGCTGGCCGACTTCTTGGCGGCCCGGCGTCGGCCCAGCTCGTCACCGGGGAAGACGGCTTCCTCGTCAACCGCATGTTCGCTGGGCAGTTCCGAAAGGCTCCCCTCGACCTCACGCCAGACGCGTCCAACGGCAATGCCGAACACGCCCTGGCCGCCCTGCACCAGATCGATGACTTCATCGGCCGACGTGCATTCGTACACGGAGGCGCCATCGCTCATCAGGGTGATCTGCGCCAGGTCCTCGACTCCGCGTTCGCGGAGGTGGACCACCGCCGTGCGGATCTGCTGCAGCGAAACACCGGTGTCGAGCAATCTTTTGACGACCTTGAGCACCAGGATGTCCCGGAAGCTATACAACCGCTGGCTACCCGAACCGGCAGCTCCGCGCACTGCCGGCTCGACCAACCCGGTCCGGGCCCAGTAATCGAGCTGACGGTAGGTAATGCCGGCTGCCTTGCAAACGACGGTACCCCGGTAGCCCGCCCCCTCGTCGAGGACGGGCAGGTCCTCGGTGAAAAGCAGTCCCTGCGCATTCGCAGCAGTGCCCGCCCGGCCAGCGCCGGACGACGCCCCGCTATGCTCACCTATCGGACTCACGTGGACCCTCCTAGTCAAAAACTCCCCCCATAGGGAGTTTGCCGGCTGCCGGGAACCGTGGCGGCATTCACATGCCGTCCACTGTGCCGAGTGATGGGACAGCGAAGCAATGGGATTCTTATGCTTTGACGGTACGGCCGAACGGGTCCCACGTCAAAGACCTTCAAGCTTAACTTGAGGGCGTGTCGCTATTCGCCGAAATCCTCGGGTTCCACATCGGCGAGGAACTCGCGGAACTGGCGCACCTGGTCCTCGGCCCCGTCGGCCGTGTTGCCGTCCTCACTGACCATGACGCCCGCCTCCTCGAGCACCTCTTCGGCGCAGGTGATCGGACATCCGGCCCGCAGCGCGAAAGCTATGGCATCGGAGGCACGGGAGTCGACACTGGCGCCGCCGTCGAACTCCAGTTCCGCATAGAAGACCGTTTCCTTCACGGCCACCAGCCTCGCCTCCACCAGAGGGTGCCCCAGGGCCGAGACCACGGACTCAAGCAGGTCGTGGGTCATGGGTCGCGGCGTGGACATGCCCTGCTGGCTCATGGCGATGGCGGAGGCCTCCGGTGCCCCGATCCAGATCGGCAGGTGGCGGGGACCGTCGATCTCCTTGAGCAGGACCAGCGGCTGATTGGACGGCAGTTCGATGCGGACGCCGACAACCATGAGCTCTCGCATGGGTTCCTCCTGCAGGGTTAGTGGTCCATCCGGGCGATGGATCCGTTGACCAGCGCGCTGTGCAAGGCCAGGCAGGCGTCGCTGATCTCGCGTGCCGTTTCGGCGGCGCGGGCGCGGGAGGAGACATCCCGTCGGCTGGACAGGGGCGCTACGGCCCGCTCGACGAGGCCGAGTTCCCGGTCGGCGGCAGCGCGGAAGCCGCGCAGGTGGCGTGGCTCGATGCCATGGGCCGCCAGCTTGGCACTGGCCGTTGCGATGCGCACCGCATGCTCATCGAACCGCTGGTCTTCTTCGGCGATGATGCCATAGGCCAGCAACTCTGACACCAGCTCGTCCGACGCGCCGGTGGCCCCCTGGAGCTCTGCCCGGGTGAGTGGACGCGTGTGACCGGCGATCTCCTGGGCGAGCTGGTCGGTCACGCTGCGCGGGGCAAGCGTCAGTCCGCCGGCCAGCTGTTCCGGGCGTTCACCGCGGTCGACGGCGTCCAGATAGTCCTTGATGACCTTCAGGGGCAGGTACTGGTCGCGCTGGAGCGACAAGATGAAACGCAACCGGTCAATGTCCCCGGAGGTGTACTTCCGATATCCGGCGGCGGTGCGTTGCGGGGTAATGAGCCCTTTTTCCTCGAGGAACCTGATCTTCGAGGCGGTGGTCTGTGGGAAGTCCTCCGCGAGTTCGGTCAGGACCTCTCCGATATTGAGCACACTCGCCCGGGGGGCGTCGGCGCCTACCCCGACGCCGCGTCGGGAATGCGCGGATGCAACCACAGGAATTACCGTCAGTCCTGCCGTGAGGCGGTCGTGGGAAGGGTGCCGGCATAGAAGGTCAGCCGGAATTTGCCGATGCGCACTTCCGAGCCGGTGCGCAGGCGCACCGCGTCCACACGATCGCCGTTGACGTAGGTTCCGTTGAGGCTACCGGAATCAACGATCTGGAACCCGGCGCCATCACGGCGGAACTCGGCATGCTTGCGGGAGACCGTCACGTCGTCGAGGAAGATGTCGGCCTCCGGGTGGCGCCCCGCGGTGGACACCTCGCCGTCGAGCAGGAAGCGGGCACCACGATTGGGGCCAGAGTGTGCAATCAGCAGCGCGGATCCCTCCGGCAGCGCATTGACCGACGAGCGCTCCTCGGTGGACAGCGACGCCTCGGGAACGATCTCGTCACGGACCGGAGGCAGGCTGATGTTGGTGGTCTCGCCCGCGGTTTGCTTACGCTCCGCGGACCCGTCCTCCCAACGGTGATCGCCACTCATATGCTTCCTCCCTGGAATGGTGCATGGCCGGTGCCGACTGCCTGGACAGTCATCCAAATGACGCGCCGACTTTGTGTTTTATCCAGCCTAGCCTACCGGTTATCCCTGCATGCAAGCCGGTCCCCCAACCGACCCGCCACCGGTACACGGATGACGGCTGGGAGCATGGAGAAGGGGCCCTGCCTGAACGGTATTCCGTTCTGGCAAGACCCCTTGTCGCCGGTCGGGCTAGCGGGATTCGAACCCACGGCCTCCTGACCCCCAGTCAGGCGCGCTACCAAGCTGCGCCATAGCCCGGCGGTTCCGCAGCCGTTATCCCGTCCGTGAGGGCGGGTGCCGTCTGCGAAAAGCTCCTCAGCTACTCTACCGCATTTTTGGAGCTACCTTGACCGTCCACGCTTCTCCCGGACGCGCATGCTGACCTCGATGGGCGTTCCCGTGAAGCTGAAGGTCTCCCGCAGGCGGCGGGTAATGAAGCGGCGGTATCCGGGGTCCAGGAATCCCGTGGTGAAGAGCACGAAACGCGGAGGACGCGAGGAGGCCTGGGTGGCGAAGAGGATGCGCGGCTGCTTGCCCCCGCGCACCGGGTGCGGGTGCGCCGCGACCAGCTCGCCCAGGAAGGCGTTGAGCTTGCCGGTGGGGATGCGCCGGTCCCAGGATTCCAGGGCGAGGTCCAGTGCGGGAACGAGCTTCTCCTTGTGCCAGCCGGTGGCCGCGGAGAGGTTGACCCGTGGAGCCCACGCCACGTGGGCCAGGTCCTGCTCGATTTCGCGTTCCAGGTAACGCCGGCGTTCGTCGTCGAGCAGGTCCCACTTGTTGAAGGCCAGTACCAATGCGCGCCCGGAATCGATGCTGGTTTGCAGGATGCGCACGTCCTGCTCACTGAGCACCTCGTCGACGGCCAGGAGCACGACGGCGACCTCGGCCTTCTCGAGCGCCGATTGCGTCCGCAGGGAAGCGTAGTAGTCCGACCCCTGTGCCATGTGCTGGCGGCGCCGGATCCCCGCGGTGTCGACGAACCGCCAGGTCCGTCCACCGAGCTCGACGAGCTCGTCGACGGGGTCGCGCGTGGTGCCCGCCGTGTTGTCCACGACGACGCGTTCCGCCCCGGCCAGCTTGTTCAGCAGCGAGGACTTGCCGACGTTGGGGCGTCCGATGAGGGCCACCCGCCGGGGCCCGCCGCGCGGGATCATCCCGCCGAAGGCCGAATAGGCCGGAAGCTTTTCCAACAGGTCGTCCAGCAGGTCCGCCGTGCCGCGGCCGTGGAGGGCCGAGACCGGATAGGGCTGGCCGAATCCCAGGCTCCACAGGGAGGCGGCGTCGGCTTCCTGCGCCTCGCCGTCGACCTTGTTGGCCACGAGGAAGACCGGTTTCTTTTGCCGGCGCAGCATCTTGACGACGAGCTCGTCGGTGGCGGTGGCCCCGACAGCGGAATCCACGACGAAAATGACGGCATCGGCCAGGTCCGCGGCCACTTCGGCCTGTTCGGCCACCCGGGCGTGGATGCCCTTGGCATCGTGCTCCCAGCCGCCGGTATCCACCAGCGTGAAGTCGCGGCCGCTCCATTCGGCGCTGTAGGTCACGCGGTCGCGGGTGACTCCCGGGACGTCCTCGACCACTGCCTCGCGGCGGCCGATGATGCGGTTGACCAGGGTCGATTTGCCGACATTGGGGCGGCCGATGATGGCCACGACGGGCGGGAGATGATCGTCCTCCTCCGCGTAGCCGTCCTCGTCGAGGTGCGAGAGCAGCCGGGTGTCCTCGTCGTCGAGCTCGTAGTCAGCGAGCCCTTCGCGCAGGGAGGCGGCGCGTTGCTCTGCCTCCTCGTCGGTGATCTGGCTGAGTTTTTCGGCGACGTGGTCCTCTCCCGAGGGGACGTATTCGTCTCCGTCGCCGGGTGCGGCGGCGTGATCGGTCATGTTCAGGGGTTTCCTTTGTTCGCCGCTTCCGCCGTACACGGAAGCACTTACCATTTTTGCATGCCGTGGGGCGGCGGGCGCTCAGGCAGGTGCGCCGGCGGCCTCCACGACGGAGAGCACGGCCTGGACGGTCCGCTCGAAGTCCAGATCCGAGGAGTCGACGGTGACGACCCCATCGGCGGCGGTGGTGAAGCTGGTGACCGTCGAGTCCTTGGCGTCCCGGGCGACGACCTGGCGCTGCAGGTCGGCACTGGACTGCGTGCCCCCCAGCTGCAGGCCGCGACGGGCCATGCGGACCTCTTCGCGGGCGGTGAGCAGGATCCGTGCCGGGGCCCCGGGTGCGACGACGGTGGTGATGTCCCGTCCCTCGGCGACGATGCGCTCGTGGCCGGCGATGATCTCCTGTTGGCGGCGGACCAGCTCGGCGCGCACGTCGAGGATGACCGCCACCGCGGAGACCGCCTCGGAGACGTAGGGCTGGCGGATCTCGCTGGTGACGTCCCGGCCATTGACGACGACCCGTTCGTGGTCCGGATCCGTGCCGATCTCCACCTGGGCGGCCTTCACGGCATCCGTCACCGCAGCCGCGTCGGCCAGGTCGAGCTGCGCGTCAACGCAGGCGAAGGTCAACGCCCGGTACATGGCACCGGTGTCGAGGTAGGCCGCGCCGAGTCGGCGGGCGACCTCCTTCGATACCGAGGACTTGCCGCTGCCGGAGGGGCCGTCGATGGCCACCACAAGATTCTCCACTTACTGCACTACCTTCCATGAACGTTCGGTCAGGGCTTCCATCAATTCCTGGCTGCGCCCCGGCAATACTGACAATTCGACCATCCCGACCTTGTGGCCGGAGGAGTGTTCCATCCGCAGGTCCTCGAGGTTCACCCCCGCGGCTGCCACGTCCGCAAGCAGCTGGGCGATCTGTCCGGGCTTGTCGTCGACGATGACCGTGACCACGGCGAAGGCCTGCGGGGGCGCGCCGTGCTTTCCCGGGATGCGGGCCTGCCCGGCGTTCCCTTCCCCCATCAGCTCGGCGAGGTCCAGCAACGCCCCGGGGCCGGAGGGGTTCTCCAGGGTCGAGATGAGCCGGTTGAGGTCCTCCCGCAGCCCGTGCAGGATGCCCACCAGCTCGGGGGCGTTGTGGCTGAGGATCTGGATCCAGAGCCGGGGGTCGGAGGCGGCGATGCGCGTGGTGTCCCGGAGTCCGTTTCCGGCCAGGCCGAGGGCGTGGGCGGGGGCATTGAGCAACCGGGAGGCCAGCAGCGACGAGGCGATCTGGGGGAAGTGGGAGACGAGGGCGACGGCGGCATCGTGCTCGCCGGCGTCCAGCCGGTGCACCGTGGCCCCGAGGTCGATGGCCAGCGACCCGGCGACGCGCACGCTGTCCTCGGCGGATCCGGGGTGCGCGCAGATGACCCAGGGCATGGCGGTGAACAATTCGCCGCGGGCCGCCGCCGGTCCGGACTTCTCGCGCCCGGCCATCGGGTGGGTGCCCACATAGCGCGACAGGTCGGCCGCGCCCAATTCGGGGTCGGCTTGCAGGCTGCGCAGGATCGACGTCTTCACGCTGGCGATGTCCACCACCGTTGCAGTGGGATGATCGAGCAGGGCGCGGGAGACGACGGCCGCGGTGACGTCCGGCGGGGAGGCGACCACGACGAGTGCCGGTTCCGGGGACGTCCCGGGGGCGTAGATGGCACCGGCGCCGATGTCCTGGGCGACCTGCTGCGCCGTCGGCGAGGTGTCGGACAGCAACACGGTCAGGCCGAGCCGGCTCAGGCCCAGCCCGACGCTGGCCCCGAGCAGCCCGGTGCCGATGACCAGGACGGGCCCGGTGAGATGCGTGGCGGCCACCGGCTACATGCCCACGTTGGCCAGCAGGTGGCCGATCTCGTGGTTTCCGAGCTGGCGGATGGTGCCCTGTTTCTGGTCTCCGAGCTTAATGGGGCCCATCTGCACGCGGACGAGGCGCTTCACCGGGTGGCCCACGGCGTCGAAGAGCCGGCGCACGATGCGGTTGCGACCCGAGTGCAGGACGACCTCGACCAGGACCTTGCCCGGGGTCGAATCCACGAGCTTGAACGAGTCGACCTTGGCCATGCCGTCCTCGAGGGCGATGCCCTCCTTCATCTGCGCGCCGATGCCGTGGGCCATCGGTCCGGGCACCTGGACGAGATAGGTCTTGGGGACCTCGTAGGAGGGGTGGGTCAGCCGGTTCGCCAGTTCGCCGTCGTTGGTGAGCAGCAGGAGGCCCTCGGTGTTCACATCGAGACGCCCGACGTGGAAGAGGCGTTCGTTCTTCTTGCGCAGGTAGTCCGAGATGCAGGGACGACCCTCGGGGTCCTCCATCGTGGAGACGACGCCGCGGGGCTTGTTGAAGACGTAGTACCGCATCGTCTCGTTCAGCTGGATGCGCATGCCGTCCACGTGGATGCTCGAGGTGGCCGGGTCCACGCGGATGCCGAGTTCGGTGACGATCTCGCCGTTGACCTCGACGCGGCCGGCGGTGATCATCTCCTCGCTGACACGGCGGGAGGCCACCCCCGCGTTGGCGAGCACCTTCTGCAGGCGCACCCCGTCCTGGTCCTGGTCGGCGTCGGGCCGCGGGCCCGGGCGCTGCGTGGTTGCCGTGCGGTTCTTCTTGACCGGACCCAGATTCCGGCCGAAGCGCTCCCCGCCGAAGGCCTGCGGTCCGCGCGGCTTGCCGCCCTGCTGGCCGTTCTTGGCCGGCCCCTGCTTCTTGCCGCCGAAGCTGCCCCCGGACTTGCCCCCTTGCTGGCGGCCACCGGTGCCGGGCTTGCCCCCGGCCGCGCCGCGCCCGGCACCCTGGCCGGGCGTGGACCGGCGTTGGTTGCCGCGGCCTGCGCCTGAATTGGATCCCTGGGTCATGTCGATTCCTTCGTTGCTGCTGGGTGGGGTGGCCTAGAAAGGGACGTCGTCGTATTGGTCGAGGTCGTCCAGCCCAGGCAGGTGGGGAGCGAGCTGCGGAAGATCCGCCACGCTGTCTATCCCCAATCTTTCCAGAAAATATGGGGTGGTCCGATACAGCATGGCACCGGAGTGCGGGTCCGTCCCCTCTTCGGCGACCAGCCCGCGCATCGTCAAGGTGCGTACCACGGAGTCTACGTTGACTCCGCGGATCGCCGCGATCCGGGCGCGGGAGACGGGTTGGCGGTAGGCGATGACGGCCAGGGTTTCCAGGGCCGCCTGGGACAGCCGGGCCGTGGCGCCGTCGAGGACGAAGCGGGAGACAACGGGAGCAAAGTCACGTTTGGAGTAGACCCGCCAGCCGCCGGCGAGCTCCCGCAGCTCGAACCCGTGGTTCGCCGCGTAGTCGCGCTGCAGGTCCTCCAGCAGCTCGCGGACCACCGGCTGACCGGTGTCGAGGACCTCCGCGAGGCGGTCGACGGTGACCGGTTCGTCGGCGACCATCAGCACGGCCTCGATGGCCGCCCGGGTGCCACCCGGCAACTCGTCCAGACCGGCGGGGGCATCGTCGTCGTGGCTCATGCGCTCTCCTCATGGCGTTCGTTCCCGATGGCGGCCGCCACGGGGGTACCGGAATATTCCTCGGCGACGTGTTCGCTACGCCAGGGCCCGGCGTCGTCGTTCCAGGCCACCAGCAGTTCACCGAGCGGACCGTCCTGCTCGAATCCAACGTATTTGTCCCGGAACATCTCCAGCAAGGCCAGGAACCGCGCGATGACCACCATCGTTTCCCCCGCGTCCGCGACGAGTTCGGCGAAGCTGACCGGGCCCGCGGCGCCGAGGCGTGCGGCGATGACGTCCGCTTGCTCCCGCACGCTGACCGTGGGGGCGTGGAGGTGCGCGACGCCGATCTCCGTCGGTTCCGCGGGCCGCGGTTCCATGGCCTTGCGGGCCAGGCCCGCCAGCTGCGCCGGGGTCGTGGTGAACACCAGTTCAGGCAGCAGCGCGGAGAATCCGGGTTCGAGGGCAACGCGTCGCGGGTGGCTCTCCCCCTCCTCGGCGAGCCGCTCGGACAGCTGGCCGGCCATCGCCTTGAAGGCGCGGTACTGCAACAGCCGGGCGAAGAGCAGGTCACGGGCCTCCAGCAGCGCGATGTCCTCGTCGGATTCGACTTCGCCGGTGGGCAGCAGCCGCGCCGCCTTCAGGTCCAGCAGGGTGGAGGCCACGACCAGGAACGACGTGGTCTCCTCCAGGGCGCGGTCCCCGGCCCGCTCACGCAAACCACGCAGGTAAGCGATGAACTCGTCGGTCACGCGGGCCAAGGCGACTTCGGTGATGTCCAGCTGGTGCTTGCCGATGAGGTTCAGCAGCACATCGAAGGGCCCGGAGAAGTTCTCCAGGGCCACGGCAAAGCCCCCGGCCGTCTCCGCTTCCGGTGCGGCGGCCGGCGACGCGGTGTCCGCCCGGCCCGCCGCGCTCATTACGGGGCGCCGCCGCGGCTGATGAGCTCCCGGGCCAGCATCCGGTAGGACTCGGCACCGGGGTGGTTGCTCGCGTAGCTGGTGATCGGTTCGGCGGCGACGTTTGCGTCGGCGAACTTGATGGTGCGCTTGATGACGGTCTGGAAGACCTGGTCCCCGAACGCCTCGATGAGCCGGCCGATGACCTCGCGCGAGTGCAGAGTGCGGGCGTCGTACATGGTGGCCAGGACGCCGTCGACCTGCAGGGACGGGTTGAGCCGGTCCTGGACCTTGTCGATGGTCTCCACCAGCAGGGCCACCGCACGCAGGGCGAAGAACTCGGCGGTCAGCGGGATGATCACTCCGTGGGCCGCGGTCAACGCGTTGACGGTCAGCAGGCCCAGGGACGGCTGGCAGTCGATGAGGATGACGTCGTAGTCGTCCGAGACCTTGCGCAGGGCCCGCTCGAGTACCTGTTCCCGGGCGACCTCGTTGACCAGCTGGACCTCGGCGGCGGACAGGTCGATGTTCGCCGGCAGCAGGTCGATGTTCTCGATATCGGTCGGCAGGATCGCATCGTGGATGCTGGTCTTGCGTTCCATGAGGACGTTGTAGACGGTGATGTCCAGCTCGTGCGGGTTGGTGCCGAACCCTGCGCTCAGGGCCCCCTGCGGATCGAAGTCGACCAACAGGACCTTGCGCCCGTACTCGGCGAGCGCGGCCGCCAGGTTGATGGTCGAGGTGGTCTTGCCCACGCCGCCCTTCTGGTTCACCATGGCGATGACACGTGCCGGACCGTGGCCTTCCAAGGGCTGCGGTTCCGGGAAGTCCGTTAGGGGTCGACCGGTCGGCCCGAGGGCCGGTGGCTCTTTCAGCAATCCGGCCGTACGAGTCCTCGAACCCTTTTCCTCGCTCACGGTATGAACCACGCTTCCGTTCGTTGCTTGTATCTCACTGCCTAGCCTCAAGGCTATCGCCGCAAGGGCCCGCCATGTCGGAGGTCCGGCGGCTGGCGGCGAGCCTTTACCTTGAAGCTGAACTCGAGGGTTGATGCGTCTCCGTCCCGGAGATCATCCGCCGGGAACGACGTCGGCCGCCCACCCCGGGGAGGGGGAGGGCGGCCGGCGTCCGGGGTCGGGCCGTGCTACCGGACCTGTACCGGTTCGGACGGCGTTTCGGGTGAGGCCGGGGCGGCGTGCGCATCCGGCTCCAGGGACAGCTCGTCGAACGGGCGCTGGCCGGAGAGCACTGCGCGGGTCTGCTCCATGTCGATCTCGTGGGTCCACTTGCCGATCAGCAGGGTGGCCACGGCGTTGCCCGTGAAGTTGGTCAGGGCACGGCACTCGGACATGAACTTGTCGATGCCCACGATGACGCCCATGCCATCGAGCAGCTCCGGACGGTGCGATTGCAGGCCCGCCGCCAGGGTCGCCAGGCCGGCGCCGGTGACACCGGCGGCGCCCTTGGAGGCGATGATCATGAAGACGAGCAGGGAGATCTGCTCGCCGAGGTTCATCGGCATGCCCATGGCGGTGGAGACGAACAGCGAGGCCATCGTCAGGTAGATGGCGGTGCCATCGAGGTTGAAGGAGTATCCGGTCGGGACGGTGATGCCCACGACGGGCTTCGAGACGCCGGCATGCTCCATCTTGGCGATCAGGCGCGGCAGCGCCGACTCGGAGGAGGACGTCGAGAAGATCAGCAGGTACTCGCGGGCCAGGTACCTCAGCAGCGAGAAGATGTTCAGGCCGGTGACGGCCTTCAGGAGGCCGCCGAGGATGACGACGATGAACAGCGCGCACGTCAGGTAGAAGGCGCCCATGAGGATGGCCATGGAGCCGATGGCGGCCCAGCCGGTCGCGCCGACGACCGCGGCGATGGCGCCGAAGGCGCCGATGGGCGCGGCCCACATGATCATCATCATCAGCTTGAAGACGACGGCCTGGATGTTCTGGATCCCGTGCAGGACCGGTTCGCCGGCCTTGCCCATGGACTGCAGGGCGAAGCCGACCAGCAGTGCCAGGACCAGGGTCGGCAGCACCGGGATGTCGCCGGGGATCAGGCTCATCAGGAACTCCACCATGCCGCCCTCGGAGCCGCCGGCTGCCGCCTTGTAGGGCTGCAGGTGCAGGCCGGCACCGGGGTGGATGATGTTGCCCACGAGCAGGCCGATGGCCAGCGCGAAGGTGGACATGGTGATGAAGTAGGCCAGCGCGAGCCCGCCGACCTTGCCGACGGTCGCGGCACGTGCCACGGACCCGACACCGAGGACAATGGTGCAGAAGATCACCGGCGCGATGATCATCTTGATCAGGGCGACGAACGCCGTGCCCAGCGGCTTCAGCGATTTGCCCACCTCGGGAAAGAGCAGGCCGATCGCCGCACCGAGCACCACGGCGATGATGACCATGATGTACAGCCAGTGGGTCCTGTCTTTTTTACGCTGCGGCGGGGTGGCCGCCGCCGTTCCGCCCTGGGTGGGCTCGTATTCTCCTGGCCTCGTTGCCATGCCGACTCCTTGTGGTGTTCAGGTTCTGCTTCCACTCCATGGTGGGTCCCGACGTGACCACGCTCACGCTTGCGTTCATATTGTTCACACCGGGTCCGGGCGTGGGAAACTGGAACTTGGATTCCGAGGAGGACCTCCATGGCAGCGACGGCACATCCCGCGGCGGCGCCGCGCGGGACCTATTCGCTGGCCACCCGGCTGTTCCTGGTCCAGCTTCTCCTGGTCGCCCTGGTGACCGCCGCGCTGAGCGCCACCAGCTACGCGACATCCCAGTCCCGCGCCCACGAGGCCACCGCGGACCGCGTGCTCAGCATTGCCGAGACCCTGGCCAACGACCCCTTCGTCGCCTCGGCGGTGGCCTCCCCCGACCCCTCGGCCCGGCTGCAGCCCTACTCGCTGAAGGTCAACGCGATGGCCCACGTGGACTTCGTGACGATCATGGCGCCGGACCGGACCCGCTTCACCCATCCCAACGCCGAGCAGCTGGGCCGGCACTACATCGGCAGCATCGAGCAGGCGCTGGCCGGGCACAGCCAGATCGAGCAGTACATCGGCACCCTGGGGCCCTCCGTCCGGGCCATTGCCCCGGTGTTCGACGACGATGGTCAGGTGATCGCGATGGTCGCGGTCGGCGTCACCCTCCAGACGCTGTCCCTGACCCAGGCCGCCGCCCTGCCGGCGATCCTCTGGGTGGCCCTGGCCGCCGTCGTCCTGGGGGGCATCGGCGCCTGGCTGCTGAGCCGCTACCTGCGCCGGGTCACGCTCGGGTACGGGCCGGAGGAACTGCGCAGCCTCTTCGCCTACTACGACTCGGCGCTGCATTCACTGCGCGAGGGCCTGGTGCTCGTCGACGAAAAGGGCCGGCTCGTTCTCTACAACGACCAGGCCGCGGACCTGTTGGGCCTGCCCCCGGCAGGGGCCCTGAAACCGGCGCCGGTCGCATCCCTGGGCCTGCCCGAGACGGTCGCGGAACTCTTCGCCTCGGGACGCCGCGCCGCCGATGAGATCCACCTGACGCGGGACCGCATCCTGGTGATCAGCCAGCAGCGCGCCGCCCAACCAGACACCGGGCCCACGGCCCGCTTCCCGTTCCGGTGGGCCCCGGCGGTGCGTCGTGGTGCAGCCGCCGGTCGCGGCACCTCCCGCTACCTGGGGACGGTGGCGACCCTGCGCGACCACACCGAGCTGCAGGCGCTGACCGGCGAGCTGGAGTCCATGAAGACGCTCTCCGAGGCCTTGCGCGCCCAAACGCACGAGCATGCCAACCGGCTGCACACCGTGGCGACGATGATCGAGCTCGGCCGGGAGCGCGAGGCGCTCGACTTCGCCGTCCAGGACCGCCAGGAATCCCAACGGCTCACCGACGAGTTCGTGCAGTCCATCGACGAGCCGTTCCTGACCGCCCTGATGATCGGCAAGGCCGCGCAGGCGCACGAACGCGGGATCCGGCTGACCATGACGGCCAGCGGGGAGCTGCCGCCCGGGTCGCTGGATGCCCGGGACCTGGTCACGGTGACCGGGAACCTGCTCGACAACGCGTTCGATGCCGCCGCCAGTTCCGAGCTGCGCAGCGTGTGGGCGGATTTCTCCGCCGCGGACGGCATGCTGATCATCTCCGTCGCCGACTCCGGCCCCGGCGTGGACACCGAGCACCTGGACGAGATCTTCCGGCTGGGTGGTACCTCCAAGGCCTCCGGCGGCGCTTCGGGCGGCCGGGGGCTGGGCCTGGCGCTGGTGCGGCAAGCAGTGGCCCGGCTGGACGGTACGCTCGACGTTGAATCCGATGGCGGGGCGATCTTCACCGTCACGTTGCCCCTGCTGCCGCAGGTGCCCGGCAGCAGACAACCAGGAGGAGCCCCCGATGGCCGCTGAGCGCGACCTGCGCGTGCTGATCGTCGATGACGAGCCCCTCACCGCCCAGGCCCACGCCGACTACGTGCACCGCGTCCCCGGCTACGCCGTCGACGCCGTCGTGCTCACCGGCAGCGAGGCGCTGGCCCGGCTGGACGAGGCGGTCGCCGGAGGCACCCCGGTGGACCTGGTGCTGCTGGACATGAACCTGGCGGATCTGCACGGGCTCGACGTCGCCCGCCGGATCCGCGGTCGCGGCCATCCCGTGGACATCATCGCCATCACCGCGGTCCGGGACCTGTACGTGGTCAAGACTGCCCTGTCGGCGGGGGTGACCCAGTACCTGATCAAGCCGTTCACGTTCGCCGCCTTCCGCGAAAAGCTGGAGAACCACCGCAGGTTCCGGCTGAACCTCGCGGACGACGGCGGGACCGCCACGCAGGCGTCGATCGACAGCGCGCTGGCCGCCCTGCGCACCGTCGGTCCGACCCGCCTGCCCAAGGGCCTGCTCGAGGAGACCCTGACCGCCATCTCCCGCGCACTGCAGGAAGCCGGCCGTGCCCTCTCGGCCACGGAGGTGGCCGAGGCGCTGGAGCTCTCCCGGGTGACGGCCCGCCGCTACCTGGAGTACCTGGCCGGGCTCGACCAGGCGGTCAAGTCGCCCCGGCACGGGACGCCGGGCCGCCCGGAATACGAATACCGCTGGAGGTAGCCGCAGCCGCCCGGACCCGCTCAGTCCACGGCGGAGAAGGCCACCACGCAGTTCTGCCCGCCGAATCCGAACGCGTTGGTCACCGCGTGCCGCACCGGAAGCCGCCGGGCCTCGTTGGGCACGTAGTCGAGGTCGCACTCCGGATCCGGTTCGGCATAGTTGATGGTCGGCGGTACCGCCCCGTCCGTGATGGCCATCAGGCACACCAGCGCGCCGAGCGCGCCGGCGGCGCCGATCAGGTGCCCGGTCATCGACTTCGGCGCGGTGACCGCCACCCCGGAGGCGTGCCGGCCGAACGCCCGGTGGATCGCCGTGGTCTCCGTGCGGTCGTTGGCCCGGGTCGACGTCCCGTGCGCACACACCAGGTCGATGTCCGCAGGATCCAGCCGGGCCTTGCGCAGGGTGCGTTCCAGGGCCAGGGTCGCGTACTTGCCCTCCGGCTCCGGTGCCACGATATGGAAGGCATCGCTGGTCATCGCGGCGGCGGCCACCTCGCCGTAGATGCGTGCACCCCGGGCCCGGGCGTCCGAGAGCCGCTCGACGGTGAAGACGACGGCGCCCTCCCCGAAGACGAAGCCGTCCCGGCCGGCGTCGAACGGGCGGCTGGCCTCCTGGGGGTGCTCGTTGTTCCGGGACAGGCCGCGCATGGCCGACAGGCCGGCGAACATGACGGGCGTGATGGACGCATCGGCGCCTCCGGCGACCACCACGTCGGCGTCGCCGGCGAGCAGGAGCTGACGGGCCTCCAGCAGCGCATGGGTGCCGCTGGCACAGGCGAGTGCGCTGGCGTTGACCGGCCCGTGGACGTCGAGGTCGATGGCGACCTCGCAGGCGGCCATGTTCGTCAGCGACGAGGCCACGAAGCTCGGGCTGATGCGGCGCAGACCGGCATCCTGCAGCGTGTGGGTGGCATCTTCGATCCCGCCGAATCCCGAGACCGCGCTGTTGATGACGACGGAGGCCTCCCGGTCCCCCAGCGTGGGGCCCAGCCCGGCATCACCCACGGCCTCGCGGGCCGCCGCGATGGATAGTTGCGTGCAGCGGGAGGAGCGGTTCAGGCGCTTGACCGGCAGCAGGCCGGACGGATCGAAGCCCTTGACCTCGGCGGCGATGCGGGTGGGGAAGCCGCTGGCGTCGAAGTGCGAGATCGGGCCGACGCCACTGCGTCCGGCCAGCAGCCCGTCCCAGGTCTGCTGCAGCGTCAGCCCCAGGGGGGTGACGGCCCCGATCCCCGTCACGACGACCCGTTCCGGCCCGGCGCCCGGCACGCTCATGGTGCGCCCCGATCCGCGGAGCGCCGATCCGGGGCCTGGAACAACCCGGCGGCGTGGTCCAGCACCGCCTGCCGGGCCAGCTGGTAGTGGACCTTCTTGCCGGTGGCGGTCAGCGGCACCTCGTCGACGAATCGGTAGGCGCGGGGCCGCTTGAAGTCGGACAGGTCGTGGCTGCCGACGCAGTGGGCTTCCAGGTCCGCGACCGTCAGCTCCGGGTCCTGGCGGATGACGTAGGCGACCACCCGCTGGCCCCAGGTCTCGTCGGGCAGGCCCACGACCACCGAATCCCTGACCCCGGGATGCCGGTTGAGCAGCTCCTCGACCTGGACGGGGTGCACGTTCTCGCCGCCGGAGATGATCATGTCGTCCTTGCGGCCCACGATGGTGACGAAGCCGGCGTCGTCCCAGGTGGCCAGGTCACCGGTGTAGAACCAGCCGTGGTGGAACTTCTCCTCGTCCGTCGCGGGGAGGTTGTAGTAGCTGAATCCCGATTTGGCCGAACGCATGATGACCTCTCCGGTCTCCGTGTCGTCGCGCGCCGCCAGGTCCTCGGGGGCCGCGGGCCGGTCGTCGTAGATCCTGACGACGGCGACGTCGTCGTCGGTGGACGAGCGCCCGGCGGTACCGGCGTGCTCCGGCAGGTCGTCGGGGCGCAGGAAGGTGTTCCAGAACGTCTCGGTGGTCCCGTAGCCGTTGAAGATCCGCGGGGTCAGGACCTGCTGGTAGCGCAGCACCGCGGCCCGGTCCAACGGGGCCCCCATCGTGACGATGCCGCGCAGGGGGGCCAGATCGCGCGGGTTGCGCTCCTGCTCCACGGCGAGCATCTCCAGGGTGGCGGGCGCGCCGATGAGAAAGGTGAGCTGGTACTGCCCGACCCAGTCCAGTGCGGTCGACGGGTCGAACTGGCGCATCGGCACCACGGATCCGCCGATGTAGAACACGGGGTTCGGGCCCCCGGAATAGAGGCCGCCGCGGTGGAACCACGGCGTCATGTTCAGGGTGCGGTCCTGCGGGGACAGCGGGAAGTGCATGATCACGTCGTGCGCGCTCATCACCTCGACGATGGACGGCAGCGACACGCCCTTGGGGCGGCCGGTGGTCCCGGAGGTGTAGAGCCGGGTCGTCTCCTCGAACGTTGACGCCTCCGGCCGCCGGGCGGGCAGGGAGCCGTCGGCGGCCCGGACCGTCTCGGCGAAGCCGTCCACCCCGTCCTCCGCGTCGCCGACCACCAACGGGTGGGCGCCGCAGGCCGCCAGCTCGAGGGCGTTCAGCGCGTCGGCGGCGATGGCCCCGTCGAAGACGAACACGCCCGGGGTGCTGTCTCCCAGGATGAGGGCCGTTTCCCCCGCCGCCAGCCGGAAGTTCACGGGCACCCCGATGGCGCCGAGTCGCTGGGTGGCGAGGTAGAGCAGCGCGAATTCGATCCCGTTGAACAGCTGGTACACCACGCGGTCCCCCACCCCGATCCCCAGCCCGGCGAGCGCGGACGCCACCTGGTCCACGTGTGCCGCCAGGTCGCGGTAGGTCCATTCCCGCCCGGCCACCGGGTCCACGAGGGCAACCCGGTCCGCGTAGCGGTCCGCATTGCGGCGGAAGCCCGCCTCATAGGTGAAAGCGTGTTCGAAATAGTCCCGGAGACGGGTCGAGTCGTAGGCCATGCATTCCTCCTCGTGGACGCCGCAGCCGCAGCGACCCGACGGCGGACCCGGTGTTCCCCCGGGTGTTGCGGGGGCTCAAACAGCAGACTACTCCGGTGGGAGCCGATTCCCGAGGGATGTCCCGGACCCGCTCAGGAAACGCGCAGGAAGGGCAGCAGGGCCTCGATCACGGCAGGGTCCTCGATCGTCGAGGGAACGGAATAGGCCTTGCCGTCGGCGATCTGGCGCATCGTCTTGCGCAGGATCTTTCCCGATCGCGTCTTGGGCAGCGCGTCCACGACCCGGACCTGGCGGAAGTCCGCCACCGGTCCGATCTTCTCGCGCACCAGGGCCACGAGTTCGGCGGACAGCTGCTCCTCGCCCGTGTCGACCCCGGACTTCAACACGACGAAACCGCAGGCCCGCTGCCCCTTGAGCTCGTCGGCCACGCCGATCACCGCGCATTCGGCCACGGCGGCATGCGAGCCCAGGACCTGCTCGATCGCGCCGGTGGAGAGCCGGTGGCCGGCCACGTTGATCACGTCGTCGGTGCGGCCCATGACGAAGAGGTAGCCGTCCTCGTCCAGGTAGCCGGAGTCACCGGTAGCGTAGAAGCCCGGGAACTGCTCGAGGTAGGCGGAACGGTAGCGCTCGTCATTGGCCCACAGGGTGCGCAGGGCGCCCGGTGGCAGCGGCAGCTCCAGGGCGATGTTGCCCTCCTCCCCCGCGCCGACGGGCTCACCGAGGGCGTCCAGGATCCGCACGTGGTAGCCGGGCACCGGCACCGTCGGGGATCCCGCCTTGATCGGCAGGGCCTCCAGGCCCAGCGGGTTGGCAGCGATCGGCCACCCGGTCTCGGTCTGCCACCAGTTGTCCACCACCGGCACGCCCAGCACGCGCCCGGCCCACGCGAAGGTGTCCGGGTCCAGCCGCTCCCCGGCCACGAAGAGGGCCCGCAACCCCGACGTGTCGTGGTCCGCGAGCAGGCCGGCGTCGGGGTCGGCCTTGCGGATGGCGCGCAGCGCCGTCGGCGCGGTGAACATGACGTCGACGCCGTGCTCGGCCACGACGCGCCAGAACGCGCCGGCATCGGGGGTCCCCACCGGCTTGCCCTCGTAGAGCACCGTGGTCGCCCCGGCGATCAGCGGGCCGTAGACGATGTAGGAATGGCCCACGACCCAGCCGACGTCGGAGGCGGTGAACATGGTGTCCCCGGCATCGACCCCGTAGATGTTGCGCATCGACCAGGCCATGGCGACGGCGTAGCCCCCGGTATCGCGGACCACGCCCTTGGGCGAACCCGTCGTCCCGGAGGTGTAGAGCACGTACAGCGGGTCCCCGGCGGCCACGTCGACGGCATCGGCCGGTTCCGCCACGGCGGCGAGGTCGTCCCAGTCATGCCATCCCTCCGGCGTCCCGCCGAACTCGGCGCGGTCGTGCTGGAACCCGTCGCGGTGATGCACGACGACGGCATCCACGTGGTGCGCGGCGGTCCCCACGGCCTCGGCCACGGCAGGCAGGTACTCCACGCGCCGGGCCGGTTCGATGCCGCCGGTGGCGGTGATGATCGCCTTCGGACGGCAGTCGTTGATGCGTGCGGCCAGCTCCTTGGCGGCGAAACCGCCGAAGACCACCGAGTGGACCGCCCCGATCCGGGCGCAGGCCAGCATGGCGATGACGGCCTGCGGGATCATCGGCAGGTACAGGATGACCCGGTCCCCGGTGTCGACGCCCAGGCCGCGCAGGACCCCGGCGAAGCGGGAGACCTCGTCGAGCAGCTCGGCATAGCTGTAGGTGCGCGTGGAGCCGAGCACCGCGGAGTCGTAGACGAGCGCGGCCTGGTCGCCGCGGCCGGCCGCGACGTGCCGATCCAGGGCGTTGACCGTGATGTTCAGCCGGCCGTCGGGATACCAGCCGTACAGCGGGGCATGGGACTCGTCCAGCCCGCGGGTCGGCGCCGTGTTCCACTCCACCAGGGCGGCGGCTTGGAGCCAGAACGCCGCGGGATCCTCGGTGCTCGCTGCGTAGGTTTCTCGGTAATCCTGGGTCATGGCAACTCCCACATCGTCGGGCAAGTACACGCCCACTCTATGGCCTGCCTCACAACGACTCAAGCTTTTTGTATACATAAAACGTGGCGAACGAGGGATCCATCGGGAAAAACCGAAGGTGTCTGGCACCTTGACGTCACCCATGTATACACTGGTTGCATGAAGGCAAGCGATAAGGCCTATGCGGAACTGCGGCGGGACATCGTCTCGTGGGCGTTGCCACCGGGCACCGTCCTGGGCGAGGTGGAGCAGGCCGAACGCCTCGGCGTCTCGCGCACCCCGCTGCGCGAGGCACTGTCCCGGCTCACCGCGGACGGACTCGCCGTCGCGCACCGGGGCCGGGGTGTCCTGGTTTCCGATGTGTCCCTCGACCACGTCGACGACCTGTTCGCCCTCCGCCGCGCCCTGGAATCCGAGGCGGCACGCGGCGCCGCGCTCGCGGGGCGGCCGGGCCCCTTCAGGGAACTGGCCGAGCGCTTCGATGCCGCCTCCGAGGCCCTGGAACCGACCTCCGACCGCAACGACTACTACCAGCTCGCCGGCGAACTGGACCAGGCGATCGACGAGAGCGCCGCCAACCCCTACCTCCGCCAGGCCCTGACCGGCCTGCGAGTCCACCTTGCGCGGCTGCGTCGGCTCTCCCACGACGATCCGCAACGCCTGCGCGCCTCCGCCCGCGAACACGCCCAACTCGCCCGGGCCATCGCCTCCGGGGACCCGGGCCTGGCCGCCGCCGCGACGGTGCTCCACCTGCACAACAGCCTTGACCACATCAGATCCCATGCCCTACCGAAAGAGGCCACCGCATGATCAACCACCACGTCCGCGTCTACCGCTCCGAGGAAAACCTGCCCCGCGAGGATCAGCTGGCCCATAAGATCGCCACCGTCGCCGCCGACCCGGTGGAGGTTTCCGCCGAGGTCACCGACATGGTGATCAACCGCGTGATCGACAACGCCTCGGTGGCCATCGCCTCGCTGAACCGGGGCCCGATCGTCGCCGCACGCTCGCAGGCCCTGACCCACGCCCCGAGCTCCGGTGGCGCCGGGGCCTCGGTGTTCGGCATCACCGAGAAGGTCTCCCCCGAATGGGCCGCCTGGGCCAACGGGGTCGCCGTGCGCGAGCTCGACTACCACGACACCTTCCTGGCGGCCGAGTACTCCCACCCGGGCGACAACATCCCGCCCATCCTGGCCGTCGGCCAGCACACCGGCGCCTCGGGCGCCGACCTGGTGCGCGCCATCGCCACCGGCTACGAGATCCAGGTGAACCTGGTCAAGGCCATCTGCCTGCACGCGCACAAGATCGACCATGTCGCCCACCTGGGCCCCTCCGCGGCCGCCGGCATCGGCACCCTGCTCGGGCTGGACGTCGAGACCATCTTCCAGGCCGTCGGCCAGGGCCTGCACACCACCACGGCGACCCGCCAGTCGCGCAAGGGCGAGATCTCCACCTGGAAGGCCCACGCCCCGGCCTTCGCCGGCAAGATGGCCGTCGAGGCCGCCGACCGGGCCATGCGCGGCCAGACCTCCCCCGTGCCGATCTACGAGGGCGAGGACGGCGTCATCGCCTGGATGCTCGACGGCCCCGACGCCTCCTACGAGGTCCCGCTGCCGGAAGCCGGCGAAGCCAAGCGCGCCATCCTGGACACCTACACGAAGGAACACTCCGCCGAGTACCAGGCCCAGGCGTGGATCGACCTGGCCCGCAAGCTGCACGGCGAGCATCCCGAGGCGACCGACCCGGCCAACGTGGACAGCGTGCGCATCAAGACCAGCCACCACACCCACTTCGTCATCGGCTCCGGGGCCAACGACCCGCAGAAGTACGATCCCACCGCCTCCCGCGAGACGCTGGACCACTCCATCCCCTACATCTTCACCGTGGCCCTGCAGGACGGCGCCTGGCACCATGTGGACTCCTACTCCCCCGAACGCGCAGGACGCTCCGACACCGTCGAGTTGTGGCACAAGGTCACCACGGAGGAGGACGCCGAATGGACCCGGCGCTACCACTCGTTGGACATCGCCGAGAAGGCCTTCGGCGGCTCCGTGGAGATCACGCTGAAGGACGGCACCGTCATCACCGACGAGATCGCCGTCGCCGACGCCCACCCGCTCGGTGCCCGCCCGTTCGCCCGGGAGCAGTACATCAACAAATTCCGCACCCTGGCCCAGGACCTCGTGGCCCCGGAGGAGATCGACCGGTTCCTCGCTGCCGCCGAACGCCTGCCCGAACTGGCGGCCGGCGAGCTGGACCAGCTGAACATCGTCGCCGCGCCGGGCGTCATCGACGCGGCGGCCGCACCGAAGGGACTGTTCTAGATGCTGTATTCGACCGCCACCCCGGAGGCCAAGCGGCGCACCCTGCGCGAACTGCTGGTCCCGGGCACCGCCCGCCAGTTTCCCGGCGCCTTCAATCCGCTCTCGGCACGCCTGATCGGAGAGAAGGGGTTCGACGGCGTCTACATCTCCGGCGCCGTGCTCGCCAACGACCTGGGCCTGCCCGACGTGGGGCTCACGACGCTGACCGAGGTCGCCACCCGGGCCGGGCAGATCGCCCGGATGACCGACCTGCCGGCCATCGTCGACGCCGACACCGGATTCGGCGAGCCGATGAACGTGGCACGCACCATCCAGGAGCTGGAGAACGCCGGGCTGGCCGGTTGCCACATCGAGGACCAGTTCAACCCCAAGCGGTGTGGCCACCTCGACGGGAAGAACGTCGTGGACCTGGACACCATGGTCAAGCGCATCGCCGCCGCCGCGGACGCCCGCCGGGACCCGAACTTCCTGATCATGGCACGCACCGACGTGCGCGCCGTCGACGGGCTCGACGCCGCGATCGACCGGGCCAAGGCGCTGGTGGATGCCGGCGCCGACGCGATCTTCCCCGAGGCCATGCGCGACCTCTCGGAATTCGAGGCCGTCTGCAACGCCGTGGACGTACCCGTGCTGGCCAACATGACGGAGTTCGGCAAATCCGAGCTGTTCACCCGACAGGACCTGGCCGACACCGGCGTCGCCCTGGTGATCTACCCGGTGACCCTGCTGCGCAGCGCGATGGGTGCCGCCGAACGCGTGCTGGAGGCGATCGCTGCCGACGGCACCCAGGAAAGCCAGGTCCCGCAGATGCTGACCCGGACCCGGTTGTATGATCTGGTGGACTACGAGGCCTACAACCGCTTCGATACCGGGATCTTCAATTTCCAGGTCCCCGGGCTCGACATCGACGGCAACAACGCAAACCTGACATCGGGTTCAAAGGAGCACCAACCATGAGCGAAAACGAGACCGAGATCAAGAAGGGCCTGGCCGGGGTCGTCGTCGACTACACCGCCGTCTCCAAGGTCAACCCCGACACCAACTCGCTGCTCTACCGTGGGTACCCGGTCCAGGACCTGGCCGCGTCCAAGAGCTTCGAGGAGGTCGCGCTGCTGCTGTGGACCGGCGAGCTTCCCAGCGCCGGGGAACTGCAGGAGTTCGTTGCCTACGAACGCGCCAACCGGGCGATGGAGGACAACGTGAAGGCCGCGGTGGACCTGCTGCCGTTGGACTGCCACCCGATGGACGTGGCACGCACCGCGGTTTCGGTGCTGGGCGCCAACCATCCGCTGGCCGAGGATTCCTCCCCGGAGGCGGAGCTGGAGAAGGCGAAGTCGCTGCTGGCCCGCTTCCCCGCAGTCGTCGCCTACGACCAGCGCCGCCGCCGCAAGCAGGAACCGGTCGACCCGCGCGAGGACCTGGACTACTCGCAGAACTTCCTGTGGATGACCAACGGGGAGGAAGCCGCACCCGAAGTCGTGGACGCCTTCCGGGTCTCGATGGTCCTGTACGCGGAGCATTCCTTCAACGCCTCCACGTTCACCGCCCGGGTCATCACCTCGACGCTCTCGGACATGCACTCCGCCATCGTCGGGGCCATCGGCGCGCTGAAGGGCCCGCTGCACGGTGGCGCCAACGAGGCCGTCATGCACACCTTCGAGGAGATCGGCATCCGCAAGGACGAATCCCGCGAGGAGGCCGCCGCCCGCGCCAAACAGTGGATGGAGGAGGCGCTGGCCGCGAAGAAGAAGGTCATGGGCTTCGGCCACCGCGTCTACAAGAACGGCGACTCCCGGGTGCCCACCATGAAGGGTGCGCTGGATGCGATGATCGAGTACTTCGGCCGCGACGAGATCCTGGGGCTCTACGACGGCCTCGAGTCGGCGATGGCCGAGGCGAAGAACATCAAGCCCAACCTGGACTACCCGGCAGGTCCGACGTACCACCTGATGGGCTTCGACACCCAGATGTTCACCCCGCTGTTCATCGCCTCGCGGATTTCCGGCTGGACCGCGCACATCATGGAACAGCGCGCCAACAACGCGCTGATCCGCCCGCTCTCGGCCTACAACGGTCCGGAGCAGCGCGAGCTCTGAGCCCGAACCGGCGCTCCCGGCAACACGGCCCGATCGGCGCCCGCGGCACCCGCCGCGGGCGCCGTCGCCTTCAGTGGCGGGGTGTCGCGCGGTAGCTGGCGACGGACAGGTTGTCCTCGGCGAGCACGACCTCGGCGTCGAGCTCGCTGCCGTGCAGCAGCGGCACGAGCCAGCGCGGCGAGTCCTCCCACATCTGCGCCAGCGGCAACCGGTCCACCGGGTGCCAGGCCGGGGAGAGCTCGGCCGTCCGCCGTGGCGTACCGGTGACGGTGCCGGCCCGGAACACCGTGCAGTGCATGTCCGACGCCGGGCTCGCCGGGAAGGTGAAGCGGATGACCGCGATCTCGTGCAGGCTCGACGGGTCCGCGGTGAGACCGGTTTCCTCGGCCAGCTCTCGGGCCGCTGCCTGGGCGGCCCCCTCCCCCGGTTCGACCTTGCCGCCGGGCAGCACGAACTTCCCGTGGCCGAAGCCGCGCAGCTTGTGCCCCAGCAGGACCTCGCGGCGCCCGGCGGGGCCCCGTTGGAGCAGGCAGAGCACGACGGCGGTAGCCCGCTGGCCGGGAGCGCCGGGCTCAGGCACGGGCCCGGGGATGCGCCGAGGCGTAGACCTCGCGCAGTGTCTGGGCGTTGAGCATGGTGTAGACCTGCGTGGTGGTCACCGACGCGTGGCCCAGCAGCTCCTGGACCACCCGGACGTCGGCACCGCCTTCGAGCAGATGCGTGGCGAATGAATGACGCAGGGTATGCGGGGAGACATCCTTGTTGATGCCCGAGCGTTCCGCCGCCGCCTTGAGCACCGACCAGGCGGATTGCCGGCTCAGCCGTCCGCCCCGGCGGTTCAGGAACAGGGCGGGGGTCCCCTGGCCCTTGACGGCCATGCCCGGCCGGCCCCTGACCAGGTAGGCCTCCAGTGCAGTGGCCGCGTAGGAGCCCAGCGGAACGATGCGTTCCTTGGATCCCTTCCCGAACAGCCTCACGACGGCGGGCCCGTCGGCGGGCCGCTCCAGGTGCAGGTCGTCGACGTCGAGCCCGACGGCCTCGCTGATGCGGGCACCAGTGGAATAGAGGAATTCGAGCAGGGCCCGGTCGCGCAGTCCCGCTTCCGTGTCGGTGGGCACTGACTCGAGGATCGCGGTGACCTCGGGGACGCTGATGGCCTTGGGCAGGCGTTGTCCGGCGGCCGGCGGGTGCAGATCCGCCGCGGGATTGTCCGTGGTCAGGCCCTCGAGCGCCCAGAAACGGTGCAGTCCGCGGACGGCGACGATGCAGCGTGCCGCGGACCGGGCACTGAGTGGGGCACCGCCGTCGGACCCGTCGCGGAGCGCTTGCGCGAAGGCCGTGAGGTGGTGTCGGGTGATGCCGGTGGCCGACACGACCTCCTGGGCCGCCAGGAACAGGGCGTAGCGCTGCAGGTCGCGACGGTAGGCGGCGACCGTGTTGGCCGCCATCCCCCGCTCGACGGCCACGTGCTGGAGATAGGCCGCCACCTCACGGGCCAGCGGTCCGGGAACCTCTCCCGGTCCCTCGGCGCAGGAGGGTTCCGGCGTCACGGCCGTGGACATGCGCTCACCGGCCCCCTACCCGTCCGATGACCGGAGACGGGGATGGGCGGTCCACGGATCGTTGGCGGGCCGCAGGCCGGTGAACCCGTTAGCGCGGGCGGCCGAGGCCGCCAAGACCCCGGCGACGGCCGAGGGATTGTGGACGCGGCCGGTCAGGACGGCCTCCACGGCCTCGTGGAGCGGAACCCACCGCCACTGCATTTCCGCCTCCTCCTCGGTGCGCTCGAAGAGTTCGTGGTCGGGAACGGCGTGCGGCTCGCGGGCCAGGTAGATGCGCAGGGCCTCGCTGGAGGAGCCCGGGGAATTGAAGATCTCCACCAGCACATCCCAGCGGCCGGCGGTGAGATCGGCCTCTTCGGAGAGCTCGCGCGCGGCGGCATCGAGCGGATCCTCGCCTTCCACATCGAGCAGGCCCGCGGGGATCTCCCAGAGCGCCATGCCCACGGGGTGGCGGTATTGCCGCACCAGGAGCACCCGGTCGTCCTCGTCGAGGACCAGGATGGCGACGGCACCGGGGTGGTCGATGTAGTCGCGGACCAGCGGCTTCTCCCCGGCGGACAACTCGAAGGTGTCCTGGACGACGTCCCAGATGCGTCCGGCATACACCGACTCTGAATGGAGCACGCGGCGCGGGCTGGGCTCGTCGCCCAACCCCGCGCCGTGTGGGCCGTGGTGGGTCATGGCCTACCGTCCGGCCTTCTGGTGCTCCAGCCCCGCCTTGATCAACCCCGTGAAGAGCGGGTGCGGGCGGGTCGGACGCGAGCTGAGCTCGGGGTGGGCCTGCGTCGAGACATAGTACGGGTGCTGCGTCGCCGGAAGCTCGACGAACTCGACGAGCTTGCCGTCCGGGGAGGTCCCGGAGAAGACCAGACCGGCCTCTTCGAGCTGGGTCCGGTAGGCGTTGTTGACCTCGTAGCGGTGGCGGTGGCGCTCGGCGACCTGGGTCGTTCCGTAGGTTCCGGCCACGACGGTTCCCTCACCGAGGGTCGCATCGTAGAGGCCCAGGCGCATCGTCCCGCCCAGGTCGCCCTTGCCGGCCACGATGTCCTCCTGCTCGGCCATCGTGGCGATGACCGGGTGCTGGGAATCGGGCTCGAACTCGGTGGACGAGGCGTCGGCCAGGCCGGCGACGTTGCGCGCGTATTCGATGACCATCGACTGCAGGCCCAGGCACAGGCCCAGCGTCGGCAGCCCGGTCTCCCGGGCGAACTTCAGGGCACCGAGCTTGCCGTCGAGGCCGCGGATGCCGAAACCACCGGGCACGCAGATCGCATCGACCCCGCGCAATGCCTTCTTCGCACCGGCTTCGGTGGCGCACTCGTCCGAGGGGACCCAGCGGATCTTCACCCGCGCCTCGTTGGCGAACCCTCCGGCACGCAGGGCCTCGGTGACCGAGAGGTAGGCGTCGGGCAGGTCGATGTACTTCCCGACCAGGGCGACCTCGAGCTCGTGGTCCGGGTGGTGGACGGCGTGCAGCAGGCGGGTCCACTGCGTCCAGTCGACGTCCTTGAACTTCAGGCCCAGGGCCTGCACGATGTGGGCGTCGAGGCCCTGGTCGTGGATGATGACCGGGATGTCGTAGATGCTCGGGGCGTCGGCGCAGTTGATGACCGCTTCGGGGTCGACGTCGCAGGTGCGGCCGAGTTTTTCGCGCATCTCGTCGGGGATCTCACGGTCCGAGCGGATCACCAGGGCGTCCGGCTGGATGCCGATGGAGCGCAGTGCCGCCACGGAGTGCTGCGTCGGCTTGGTCTTCAGCTCGTGCGAGGGCCCGATGTAGGGAACCAACGACACGTGGACGAAGAACACGTTGCCACGTCCGACATCCTGGCGGACCTGTCGGGCCGATTCGAGGAACGGCTGCGATTCGATGTCGCCGACCGTGCCGCCGATCTCGGTGATGATCACATCGGGGGCGTTCTCCGCCTCGGAGGGCAGGCGCATCCGGCGCTTGATCTCGTCGGTGATATGCGGGATGACCTGGACCGTGTCGCCCAGGTAGTCGCCGCGTCGTTCCTTCTCGATGACCCGGGAGTAGACCTGGCCGGTGGTCACGTTGGCGGACCCGTCGAGGTTCTCGTCGAGGAAGCGCTCGTAGTGGCCGATATCGAGGTCGGTCTCCGAGCCGTCGTCGGTCACGAAGACCTCGCCGTGCTGGAAGGGGTTCATCGTGCCGGGATCCACGTTCAGATAGGGATCCAGTTTTTGCATCGTCACCGTGAGGCCACGGGCCCGCAGGAGGTGGCCGAGGCTGGAGGCCGTCAGCCCCTTTCCGAGGGACGAAGCCACACCACCGGTGACAAAAATCTGCTTGGTAGTTTCGGACCGGGACTTGGAAATTGTTCGCTGCACCACGGAATTCGAGCCTATCATCTATTTGCCGGACGGGTTGTGGCCACTCTACTGCCCGGACCGTGCCCGATCGTCCGCGCGGACGACACCAAGGCGGTCCGGGATGGCCTATGTCGCCAGTCCCGACATGGCCTGGCGGGCCGTCTCGAGCAGTTCCTCCGCGTGGGCCTGGGCCGTGTCGGAGTGCTCCTGGCCGGCCAGCATGCGAGCCAACTCACGCACCCGGTCGGCGTCGTCGAGTTTCAGGACGTCGCTGGCGGTGAAGCCCGCGCCGTCCTGCGCCTGGGCGTCGGAGTTCTTGATCACCCGGATGTGGCGTTGTGCATAGGCGGCGACCTGCGGCAGGTGGGTCACCACGATCACCTGGACGTGCCGGGCGAGCATGGCCAATCGCTTGCCGATCTCCACGGCGGCCTTCCCGCCGACGCCCGAGTCGACCTCGTCGAAAACGAAGGTCGGCACCGGGTCGGTCTCCGCGAGGACCACTTCGATGGCCAGCATCACGCGGGAGAGTTCACCGCCGGAGGCTCCCTTGCCCAGTGGGCGCGGGGCGCTGCCGGCGTGTGGCTGGAGCAGCATGGCAATGTGGTCCGCCCCGTGGCGGACCGGCTCGTCGAGGGCGCCGACCTCCACGACGAACCGGGCGTCGGGCATGGCCAGCGCAGCCAATTCGTCGCTGACCCGCGCGGAGAGCCGTGCCGCTGCAGTGGTGCGCAGTTCGGTCAATGCGGCCCCCTGCCCCCGGAGCCGTTCCCGCAGGCCCTCCAGCTGGGCGTTGAGGGCCTCGATGCGACCGGAGTCGTCCTGCAGGTCCATGTGGCGTCGGCGGGCCGTCTCGGTCCAGCTGATGACCTCGTCGATGGTGGGGGCGTACTTGCGGATGAGCTGGTTGAGTGCAGCGCGGCGTTCCTCGACCTCCGCCAGCCGACCGGGGCCATCGCCGTCCAGGCTTGCCAGGTAGGAGCCCAGTTCCATGGTCACGTCGGCCACGAGGATGCCGATCTCATTGACTCGCGTACCCAGGGCCTGTAGCTCCGGGTCGTCGTCCGCGACCATCTCGAGGGCCCGTTTGGCGGCCTCGACCAGGCCGACGGCGTTGGGGTCCTCGCTGAACTCGTCTCCGGTGAGTGCCCCGTGGGCGGTCACGGCGGCCGACCGCAGGCCCTCGACGTTGGAGAGCTTCTGGGCTTCGGCCTTGAGCTCCTCGTCTTCGCCGCGACGCGGGTCGACGGCGTCGATCTCCTCCAGCGCGATCTGCAGCGACTCCGCTTCCCTGACCCGTTCGCGCGCCGCCGAGGTGATCTCGTCGAGTTCGACGGCGACGGCCTTCCACGAGTCGAAGGTCTCCTGGTAGGTGCTCCGGGCCGCGGCCAGCTCCGGCCCGCCGAACTTGTCGAGCGATTCACGTTGGGCGACGGCACTGCGCAGGCGCAGCTGGTCGCTTTGGCCGTGCACGGCCACCAGATGCGTGCCGAGCTCGGAGAGCAGTCCCACCGGGGCCGAGGTGCCTCCGACGGCGGCCCGGCTGCGTCCCTCCGCGCTGAGGATGCGTGCGAGGATCAGCTCGGCAGCGCCGTCGTCCTCCTCCACGATGGCCCCGCTGTCCACGGCGCGGGCCAGGGCCGGACTGCCGGTGGGCAACCGCAGGGTGGCTTCGGCGACCGCCTGCTTGGCGCCGTGGCGGACGGCGCCGGCGTCGGCCCGGTTGCCCAGCAGTAGGCCCAGCGCGGTGACGACCATGGTCTTGCCGGCACCGGTTTCACCGGTCACCACGGTGAAACCCGGGTCCAGCTCCAGGGTGGCCCGGGTGATGACGCCGAGGTCCGAAATGCGGATCTCCTCGATCATGGGTGCTGCTCCGTCTCGGGGCGCGGCTGGAAATGGCGCGGTTCGACGACCTGCAACGGCGGGTTGATGATCGGCAGGGCGGAGGTCGCGGTGTCCCGGTGGACCTCGGAGACCGGGCCTCGCCAGCCGCTGGTGGGCAGCTCGAACTTGCGCACCAGCCGCTCGCTGAACGGGGTGCGGTTCACGCGCGCCAGTCGGACGGGCTTGGACGAACGGGTGACCTCGACGCGGGCGCCCGGCGGCAGGTCCAGGGTGCGGCGGCCGTCGCACCACAGCACGCCCTGCGCGTCGGTGCGCGAGAGCAGTTCGATGGCCATGGTGGAGGTCGGTGCCACGACCAGCGGCTTGGCGAAGAGGGCGTGGGCGGAGATCGGCACCATGATCAGCGCCTCGACGCCGGGCCACACCACCGGCCCCCCGGCGGAGAACGCGTAGGCTGTCGAGCCGGTGGGCGTGGCCATGACGATCCCGTCGCAGCCGAAGGTGCTGATCGGACGCCCGTCGACCTCCATGACGACCTCGATCATGCGCTCGCGGTTGGCCTTTTCCACCGCGGCCTCGTTCAGCGCCCAGGTGTGTGCGATCCGCCGGTTGCCGAGCCAGACCTGCACGTCGATGGCCATGCGCTCCTCGACGACATAGTGCCGGTTCACGACCCAGTCGACGGTCTGCCTCAGGTCGGCCCGCTCGCTTTCGGCGAGGAAGCCGACATGGCCCAGGTTCACGCCCAGCAGGGGCACGGCGGAGTCACGGACCATCTCCGCGGCGCGCAGGACCGTGCCATCCCCGCCCAGGACCATCCCCAGGTCGATGTCGCTGAGCTGGACGTCCTCCCCGAGGATCTGCACCTCGAGGCTCTTGCCATCGGGCGCGTTGCGCAGGTTGCGGACCTCGTCGCGACGCATCACGGGAACGAGCCCGGAATCACGCAGCCGAAGACAGGTGTCCAGCGCCGCGCGGAGTGCGTCATCCCGCCCGGTGTGCGCCAGGACCAGTATTCGTCTCATGCGTTCCTTCCCTTGTGGACCTACTTCACCGTAGACGAAGGTATGTTCGAACCGCGTCCCGGACACGGGACTTCCCGGAGAACGGGATCAGGTTCAAGAATAGTCAATATCGGCCAGCCGAGCGGCGTCGGTGTCGGAATGTGGGTAATCGGCGGTTCCGCCGGCACGCAACCGGAGGAAGAATTCCACGTTCCCGTCCTGCCCCGGCAGCGGGCTGCGCGCCAGTCCAGCCAGCTCCAAACCGGCATCGGCTGCGGCCCGCACCACCCCGGAGACGGCCGACCGGCGCAATTCGGAACTGCCGACGACGCCGGTGCGTCCCAGGTTGTCCCGTCCCACCTCGAATTGGGGTTTGACCATGAGGACCAGGTCTCCGGAGGCCCGGGTGACCGCGGCCAACCTCCCGACGACCAGCCGCAGCGAGATGAAGGAGAGGTCGGCGACCACGAGGTCGACGTCACCGCCGATCATCGACGGCGTGAGGTGGCGCACGTTCATCCCCTCGTGGACGATGACGCGCGCATCATTGCGGATCTGGTCAACCAGTTGTCCGTGGCCGACGTCGACGGCGACGATCTCTCCGGCTCCGCGGCGCAGCAGGACGTCGGTGAACCCGCCGGTGGAGGCCCCGGCATCCAGGCACCGTCGTCCGACGACCTGGATGTCGGTGAAGATGTCGAGCGCCCCGGCCAGTTTGTGGCCGGCACGGCTGACGAATTCCTCGTCGGCACTCTCCTGCACCGTCAGCTGCTGGGCCGGTCCGACCTGTTTGGCGGCACGGGTCGCCGGCAGGCCATCCAGGCTGACACGCCCGGCGGCAACGAGCTTCGCGGCATGGGTGCGCGAACGCGCCAGCCCGCGGGCGACGAGTTCCTGGTCGAGGCGGTTCATGCGTCCGTGGGGTCGTCGTCGAGGATGCGGCGGAGCCCGTCTTGGACTGCCCCGTAGACTGCCTGGTGTTCCTCGACGGGCAGGGTGTCCAACGCGTCCAACGCCTCGAGCTGCCGGTCGACTGCCGCATCACCGGTCGGCCCGGGACCGGACCGGTCCTGCTGGTCGTCCAAGATGTTCCTCCTCGCTACGGACCTGTGGTGCGACACCGGGTGGTGCCCTAGGAGCTGAAGTTGATGTCCGGCGTCGTGTGCCCGGCCGCCCTCGGGTTGGCATACCACCAGGCGCAGCACGCCGCACGCCAGGCATCCAGGTCATCGCGCGACCCGGTCACCGTGATGACACCGTCCTCGACGCCGGCACGTGCTGCTCCGCAGACGATTTGCTTGCCGGTGGCCCTCACGACGGGATAATCGCCGAAGAGCTCGGCCAACGTCCCCAGGAGGTACCGCGGCCGCTGGTCGGCTGGCGCGCCGAGGACGGCTGCCGCATCGTCGACGCCGGTGAGGACGACGGCGGTCGCGAACCCCGCACGGTTTCCACCGAGAATGTCCGTGTCCAGGCGATCACCGACCACCAGGGGACGGGAGGCCTCGAGCTGTTCAGCGGCAACTTGGAAGAGCAGCGGCTCGGGCTTCCCGGCAACCACTGGCCGGACCTTTGTCGCCGTGGCGACGGCCTCGACCAGGGATCCGTTGCCCGGGGCGATCCCGCGGGCCCGCGGGATGGTCATGTCGGCATTTGTCGCCACCCAGACCGCACCGGCGTTGACCGCGTGGGCGGCCTCTGCGAGGTCCCTCCAGCTCACGTCGGGATCGAATCCCTGGATGACTGCTGCCGGTGACTCCTCCGCCGACTCGGCCAACGTCAGGCCACGGGCGACGACGCAGTCACGCAAATAGGCGCTACCCACGACCAGGACCTTGCTCTTGGCCGGGATTTTCTCGGCCAGCAGGTCGGCGCCGGCATCGGCCGACCCGAAGACACTCCCGGCGTCAGCGGGGGCCCCGAGCTGGCGGATGTGCCGGGCAACGACCTCGGGAGAGCGGGAGGCATTGTTGGTGATGTAGGCCAGTTCGACACCGACACCG
Organism: Micrococcaceae bacterium RIT 802; assembly: GCA_016892645.1. GTDB lineage: Bacteria > Actinomycetota > Actinomycetes > Actinomycetales > Micrococcaceae > Arthrobacter_H. The sequence goes on along the minus strand of JAFEMX010000013.1, from coordinate 1,413 downwards.
GCCAGACGTCCCAGCGCCTCGGGGGCCCCGGCGATGGCTTCCGGACCGGCGTAGACGACGCCGTCCAAATCGGACAGGACGGCGTCGAAGGCGGATATCAACATGGGAGGGCTAGCTCCTACTTTTCCGTCTCGAACGGGTGGGAGTGGGAATCAGTGGCGTTCCCGGCACCTGGTTCGTTTCCCTCAACTTCCGCGTCGGGCACGGTGGGGTTCGGCTCTTCCGAAGCGGTCTCGTCGGAGTCCTCGTCCGCGTCGCCGGAATCCTCGTCCGCTACCGCCGCGGCATCGGCTTCATCACCGCTGGGCTCCTCGGGGTCCTCCGATGGGCGATCCCCGACCGGCTCGGTGCCGGCGTCGTTGACCAGGTCGCGGGCTCGCGGCCTACCGCTGGGTGCGTCCTCGTCGTCTTCGTCCTCTCCGAGGTCCATGATGTCCGGATCGGAGAATTCACCGACGCCCAGGGCACGCTCGGCCAGCGAAATCTGCCGACGCCAGAGCTCGGCTTCACCGTTCTTGCCCAGCGCGTCAAGGGCCATTGCATAGGCCTCGAACAGCCGGGGACTGAATGAGAAGGCCCGGTTGATATCCAGCTGCGGGATCTGCAATTCCGCTAGTGCTGCTTCACGGTTGCCCAGGTCCGCCTGTGCCCCGGAGGCCACGATGGCCATCTCGACGCGACCCGGAGTGTCGAGGGTCTCCGCCTCTTCACTGTGGGCGGTCTCGAGCGCCTTTTCGGGCTTGCCCAGTCCCCGTTCGCAGTCAGCCATGACCGGGAGGTGGATGTTCGATCCGCTGATGCGACGGAAGGTCCGGAACTCACGCAGAGCTTCGGCATAGTTACCCGCCGTGTACGCGGTCAAGCCGACAGCCTCGCGCACGACGGCGACGCGTCCTCCGCGACGGCTTGCTGCCATGGCGTGGTCGTAGGCAATATCGGGATCGATGTCGATGAGGCGGCCGGCCATCACCAGGTGCTTGGCTACCCAATCGAGGTTCTTCTCATCCAGGTAACGCAGCTCGGCGCGGGTGATGCGGTCGAGTTCCTTGCCCGTGACGTCAGGGTCGATTTCGGGGGAACGAGGACGGTCCGCACGGTTGGATACGCGCAAGTCGGCCGGATTATGCGCCGGTCGTTCGCCTTCCTCCAGACCGGGGAAGTTGCGTCGCGTGTCGTCGCCGCGGTTCAGATCACGCGAGGGCAGATCTTCACGCTTGCCACGGTAGCCACCGTCAGTCCGCTGGGGCTTGCCGCGGAACCCGCCCTCGCGGCGGTCACTACCGCCACGGAAACCTCCCTCGGAACGCTCCGGCTTACCCCGGAAGCCACCTTCGCGGCGATCGTTTCCGCCACGGAAACCACCTTCGGAACGCTCCGGCTTACCCCGGAAGCCTCCCTCGCGACGGTCATTGC
>JAFEMX010000012.1 GCA_016892645.1 Micrococcaceae bacterium RIT 802 | reverse complement strand
ATCGGTGGCCCGTAGCCCCCGGCAATCCGCTTCAGGCGGCGCTTCCGAGCAGCCTTGGCCGGTCCGGTCCTGGCGTAGCGCCCGTGCAGGGGGTTCTCGGTCGACGAATCGGGAACATCCTGGATCCGGCCCCACTCCCGCATCTGCAACGCCTCGTAGCGGCGATACAGGATCCTCCCCACGGGGGTGTCCCGCAGCGGCGGTGGCGGATCCGGCACCGGCTGCCCCTCCTGCGGCGTCGCAACGGCGTCCACCGCGGCGGCGTCGTCTGGCCGGCGTGGATGGTAGGGAGCCGGTTCGACGTTCGGGATGAGGGAGTCTGGATCCTCCGGCGGTGGTTCGGGCCCGTCGGCCGGTTTGTTGCCGGGGGTGGTGGCTTGCCGGGGATCGGCAACGGCCCAGGGCGCCGCCGGGTAGGACACGCGCCGGGTCCCGAAGAGGCTCGTGACCAGAATGGTCCCCCCGGCGCGCTGCTCGACCTCGATCAGGCCCAAGGACTTCAACCGGTGGCACCGGCGACAGGCGAATCGGATGTTCGCGACATCGGTCCCTCCCCCGTGCTGCCATTCCTCCGTATGGTCGATCTCGCAACTCCGTGCCGGCCCGGTGCAACCGGGCGTGGTGCACGAACCGTCCCGGAACTGCAGGATCGCCCGCTGCGCGGCACTCGGGCGGTACCGCTCCCGGCCGAATTCGACCACGGAGCCGGTCATCGGATCCGTGATGAGTCTCCACCAGGTTTTCGCGGCGGTCATCAGCCGTGCCGCAGATTCCTGGTCGATGGGCCCGCCACCGAGCAGCGTCGGGACCGGGGCCCCCGGTTCAAGCTGGGCCGTGGCCACGTCGACCGCCTCCAGGTCGACCGCCCCCACGTCTGCGGTGGGAAGAGGGCCGTCGACGGCGGTGTCGTCGCAGGTGCCAGGCCCACCGGGCGTACCCGGCAGCATGGTCGCCGGGATGGCGACGAATACCTCGGCGTTGACGGCCTCCAGGCCCTGGCCGCGGGGCCCATTAAGCAGCACGTCGGTGAAGACATCGGCCCGCAACTGGTCCATGGTCCGCTTTTCGGCAGGGTCTGCTTCTGGCTGGGCGCATGCCTCCCCGACTCCAGCTTCCATCGCGGCCTGCTGCACCGCTGCGGCCGATTCGGGGTCCGCCTTCAGCAGTCCGGCCATCGCATCGATCTTCGAGAAGATCGCCTGGCAGCTGGCGGTCGGCAGATACCCCGAGAGCCAGGACATGCCGTCGGCGGCCTCCTCGACGGTGATCCGGCGATCACGCAACTCGGTCCGTGAGCGCTTGGTGTAGGACAGCCCGTAGTACTTCTCCAACACCTGCCGGCCCCGGGAGCGCAGCTGCGACGGTGACTTCCCCGGTGCAATGGCCAACATGTCCACGCCGAAGTCGCGCCGGTCCGCGCGCGCCGTGGCGGCGCGCCGCGCCATCTCCCGCTCCCAGGCCTCCCGGGCGGCTTCATCGGCGTCCCTCGGGGGCAATGCCAAGGGCTCGGGGACGATGTGTTGGGTGTGTTCGAGGATCCGCTGGACGTGGCCGCTCCCGATCCGGCCGAGCGTGAGCGACTCCAGGACCTCGGGCATGTCCATGACGAGCGTCTCCGCCTGGCCCAGGATCCGGTGGGCCTGGCCCGCGGACAGGCCCCCAACCAGGGCGATCTCCATGGCAGCGCTATCGGTCGCCGCGAAGGAGACCATGCGGCCGGTGCGCAGGGAAACCTGCATGCCCTGATGGTCCTCGAGCGCCTCCAACCTGGGCGGAACGGCGTGTTGGGCCTCGTCATGCAGCATCGCGGCCGCCTTGAACTTCTCCGCCTCGGCAAAACGCAACAGCGACTCGGCGGCCTGCAGCCGCGGCGATCCGGTCACGGATGAGCCGGCCACGCGGGTGAGCTTCCACCCGTTGACCTCAACCGACTCCGCGACCTCTTCCATAACCCCACTCTGCCAGTTGCCACCGACAGTTGGGACGGCTGGGTGGCCACCGTGGACAACCCATCCCGGGGGACCATCTGTGAGGGGAACGCGCCCGTTCGGCGGCGGTTGGCGCGGCAGGTGCTGCCCGAGACGGGGCCCGGGATCCGGAGGCCATCGGGGCAGCCGTCGCCTAGACCGGGTCCCCCGCCAGGAACCGCTCGATCACCAGGGCAACACCGTCGTCGTGCAATGAGGCAGTGGTGCGCCCGGCGGCTGCCTTGGCCAGCGGGTGCCCGGAGTCGACGGCATAGCCGCGCCCGGCCCAGGCGAGCATCTGCACATCGTTGGGCATGTCACCGAAGGCCAGCACCTCATCGGCCACGATCCCGAGCCCATCGGCGTATTCCGCCAGGGTGACCGCCTTGTTGACCTCCGGATGCGCCATTTCCAGCAGGGCCACCCCGGGCGCGGAATGCGTGACGGAAACCAGCGCCCCGATATCCGGCTCCACCAGCGACTGGAAGGTCTCGGCGTCCACGCGGCCGGTCTTGGCCAGGAGCTTCACCACTCCTTCGGCATCCAACTGGGACGGCTTGAAGGCCCCCTCGACGACCCCGGGCATGCGGACCGCGGACGTTGCCTCGTCGAGGAAACCCGGCTCGAGCAGCAGGCCCGTCAGCGTTTCGGCGGCAAAGACGGCCCCTGGTTCGCGGACGCGGATGCGCCGCTGGACCTCGCCGACGGTTCCGCCCGAAATGGTGTGGCTGGCCAGGATGCGCTCGGCCTCGAGGTCGTAGACCAGGGCTCCGTTGGAGCAGATGACCGTGCCCAGGTGCCCGAACGCGCGCTGCACGGGGGTCAGCCAGCGGAAGGGGCGGCCGGTGACGAAGACGACGTGCAGTCCGGCGTCCCGGGCCGCCGCGAAGGCCGCGACGGTGCGCGCGGAAATCGTGTCGTCGCGGTGCAGGATGGTGCCGTCGAGGTCACTGGCAATCAGGCGCATGGCGGGGAATGGTCCGTCGGGGAACCGGTCAGGAGATCTCGTCGCGCCGCGGCGGGTTGGCGCCCGGCCGCGACACGGTGACGGCAGCCGCACGGGTCGCATACTCGAGGATCTCGCCGAGCTGTCCCGGTGTCAGGGCGTGCAGGGCCTCGCGGCGGGCGGAGCCGACGAGTTCGCGGTCCACGAGGGCGGAGAGCAGGGCCGACATGTACGAGTCACCGGCGCCCACGGTGTCCGCGACGTCCACCACTGGCGCCTTCGCTTCGGCCACGCCGGCGGCCACGACCCCGCGGGAGCCCCCGGAACCGTAGGTGGCCACGACCATGGCCGGGCCCAGGGCGAGCCAGGCGTGCACGGTGTCCTCGACGCTGCGCCCGGGGTAGAGCCACTGCAGGTCCGAATCACTGGCCCGGACGACGTCGCTCAGCGCCACGAACCGCTCGAATTTCTCGACGGCCTCCGCATGGTGGGAGACGAAGCTGGGGCGCACGTTCGGGTCGTAGGAGATCGTCGCGTGCGGGCGGGCGCGCTCGATGGCGGCCAGGACGGTGGCCGCACCGGGTTCGAGCACGGTGGCGATGGACCCGGTGTGGACCAGCTGGGAGTCGGCCAGCGCCGCGGCGTCCGCGGGGTCGAACGCGGAGAGGTCCCAGACCATGTCGAACTCGTAGCTGGCGGCGCCGACGGGGTCGAGCGTGCCGTGGGCGGTGGAGGTGGGCAGGGCGTCGGGGGCGAGGACCTCCAGGACGTCGTTGGAACGCAGGTGCTCGTGGATCATGCGGCCGTATTCGTCGTCGCCATAGCGGCCCACGAAGGACACCGGGTGCCCCAGGCGGGCCAGTCCCACGGCGACGTTCATCGGGCTGCCCCCGACGTAGGCCTGGGGCGCGGCAATGCCGCCGGACAGCACGTCAACGAGGGCTTCGCCCATAACAGTCAGCACTACTCAACCTTACCTGTGGTCGTTCCGGACGCCCCGTCCGCTTCGTCCCGGTGTCCAGCCCGACCGGGTTCGGGTCCTGCTAGGCCGGAACCGCGAGCTCGGCCAGGGCCACCAGGCAAGCATCCCATGCCGTGGTGCCGGGGGTGATCAGCGCATGGTGGTCCCCGGTGGTCCACACCATCCGTGCGGGATCGCCCTGGGCGCGGGCCGCATCCGTGTAGGCGCGGGAGAGGGCAGAGGGCACGTCGGCATCGGATTTGCCGTGCAGGGCGATGACCGGCACCCCGATGGGCAGCATCCGCACCGGGTCGGCCAGCTGCCAGCGCCGGGGGTCCTCCTCGTTCGTGGCCCCCATGAGCTTCAGGGCCGCCGAGTGGCTGAGCTTGAGCCAGTTGGCCATCCACAGTTCCAGCACGCCGGCCTGGCTGACGACGCCGGCGACCTTCACCGCCGGTCCGGCCCCCGGTGCCCCGGCGGGGAGCTTGTGCCGTCCGGCGGCCCAGGTGCCCAGGTGGCCCCCCGCCGAATGACCCAGCACGACGACGTTGCCCGGTTCCAGCCCGGCCCCGGCCAGGGCCGGGCCAAGGGCGTCGATGCCCGCGGAGACGTCCTCGAAGGTCTGCGGCCACCCCCCGGCATCGGGTCCCGGCTCTTCCGCGTCGGTCGTCCGCCGGTACTCCAGGTTCCACACGACCCAGCCGCGGCGGACCAGGTCGTCGGCCAGCGGGCGTCCCAGGGAGGCGTCGTAGGTGTCGCGCCAGAAGCCGCCGTGGATGATCACGATGACCCCGGGCAGCCGGCGTTCGGTGGGCACGTACAGTTCGGCGTACTGGCTGGGGTTCGGTCCGTAGTGGTGGACCGCATCGGGTGCGCGGGCGGGCCGGGCGGCGTCGTCATTCTCGGTCATGGTCTCAGCGCCCCGGGAACGCGGGGGTCTCCTTGGCCAGGAACGCGGTGCGCCCCACGACGGAGTCCTCGGTGGCGAAGGCCTCGCGGAAGCTCTCGACCTCCGCCTCGAGCCCCGCGGCGACCGGGAGCCCGTTGATCCGGTTCAGGGCCCGCTTGGTGTTGTCGACCGAGGTTGGGGCCTTGGCGGCGATCTCCTCGACGGTCGCCTTCGCCGCGGCCAGCAGGGCGTCGGTGTCGTCGAAGAGGGCGTTGGCCAACCCGATGCGCAGCGCCTCCGCCGCGTCGATCCGCCGCCCGGTGTAGATCAGCTCGCGGGCCTGCCCGAGGCCGACCCGCTGTTGCAGGCGCACCGACCCGCCGAAACCGGGCACCAGGCCCAGGTTGACCTCGGGCTGGCCGAAGCTGGCGCGGGCGCTGGCGTAGATGAAGTCGCAGGCCAGGGCGAGTTCGCAGCCGCCGCCGAGCGCGAACCCGTTGACGGCGGCGATCACGGGCACGGGCAGTGCCTCGAGCCGGGTGGTGACGGTGTGCATCTGGCGGGCGTAGGCCTCGGCCGCATCCGGGCCCATGGAGTTCATCTCGCGGATGTCGGCGCCGGCGACGAACGCCTTGGCCCCGGCGCCGGTGAGCACGATGCCGCGGATCGGCCAGTTCGCGTCGATGCCCAGGCCGGCCAGCTGGCCGGTGAGGTCCAGCAGGTCCTTCACGACGGCCGACGCCAGGGCGTTCATGGCCTCCGGGCGGTTGACCGTCACCACGAGTGCGGCGCCGTCCTGCTCGACGAGCAACGTGTCGTAGTGGGCGAAATCCATGTGTGCTTCCTTCCGGGTCATCATCGACCGGCGCTCACCGCCAGTTCCTCCAGCATGTCAGAGTCGCGGGGGATGCTGGCGGAACTTGCGGAATTGGTTCAACGAGGTCAGGGCGATGTACCAGAGCCTACGGGGGTCTCGTTCGGCACGGTAGAGCAACGGGTTGGCCACCCGGCGTGCGCGCATCAACGCCCGGGCCTTGTCCCCGACGGGTCCGCGCAGGTGCCGGCGCAGCAACGCCAGCGGCAGCACCGTGTACAGGATGTGCCCGGAGGCCACCACGGGAGGTGCGTCGGGCTCGGCAGCCGGCAGCGCCCCGTCGTCGTACCGGGTACCGAGGTATTCGCGCACGTAGAACCGTGCGGCGTTGTGCCCGGCGGCGGTGACGTAGTAGTGGTTGCGGCCCAGCCGGGGATTGAGCTCGAAGAACTTCACGAGCCCGTCGCGGGGGTCCAGCTTGGCGTCGAACATGGAGAAGCCGGTCCAGCCCAGGTGTTCGAGGATGCGCCGGCCCTGGTCGATGAATTCGGCGTTCACGCCGGTGACGATGCCCGCCGAGTTGCCCAGCACCAGCGGGGCGTGCTCCTCCACGACGACCTCGCCGTAGGCGGCGAAGCGCACGCGGGCGTCCCGGTCGGAGTAGAAGGTGCACAGGCGCATGTTGGTGTCCCCGCCGGGGATGAGCTCCTGCAGGATGAACGGGCTGGCGTAGCCGGAGGCGCGGATGCGGGCGAGCAGGTCGTCGAGCTCGTCGGCGGTGGCGATGGTGTGGACCTTCTGCTTGCCGGCGAATTTGGCGTGCACCCAGGCGCTGCTGTCGGCGGGCTTGCCGATGAGCGGGAAGGGCAGGTCGGCCGGCAGCGGGCGCGGGGCGACCGGGTCGTAGGCGACGGTCAGCGGGTGCGGGATGCCGAGTTCGGCGCACAGCGCGTAGAAGTTCTGCTTCAGGGCGGCGCGTTCGATGACCGCCGTGTCCGGGTACGGGATGGTGTACCAGGGCGTGAGCTCGTCGCGGTGGGCGGTGATGATGCCGACCTGCAGGTCCAGCGAACCGCAGAGCAGCAGCGGGCGCGGGCTGGCCCCGTCGGCGGTGAGGTCGCGGGCCACGGCCAGCAGGTGCGCGACGACGGCCTGCGCGTCGGTCATGGTGCCGGCCGGGCGGACGTCGAGGGCGACCGAATGCTCCAGCACCCCGTTGCTGCCGGCGGGCACCGCGACGCTGACGGCCCCGTAGGCCTCGTGGAACTCGCGGGCCAGCGAGTACGTGCCGATGTCCCCCCCGAGGATGACCGGGACGAACGGCTGTGAATCCGGGATGCGCATGACCACCAATCTAGCGGGGCCGGACCTGCCCGCCGAACCGGCGCGGACCCACTATGCAAGAAGTGTGTTGTGCAGCACAATGTCCAGAGGCAACCATTGCGCCGTTCCGCGGCGTTGGACCACCACTCGCACCCGCCGCTCGCCGGCCAGTCCAATTTGGAGGCATGTTCCATGGGGTTACTCGACAGATCGCGATCCATCGCCCCACCGGGGTTCAACCGGTGGCTCATCCCCCCGGCGGCACTGGCCGTCCACCTGTGCATCGGCCAGGCGTACGCCACCAGCGTCTACAAGACGGCACTGATCGGCCACTTCGAGGTCTCGCAGACGGCCATCGGGGTGATCTTCTCGATCGCGATCGTCATGCTGGGCCTCTCGGCGGCCATCATGGGCACCTGGGTGGAACGCTCCGGGCCGCGCATGTCGATGTTCGTCGCCGCAGTGTTCTGGGCCGTCGGGTTCCTGGTCGGGGCGCTGGGCATCTTCACCGGGCAGCTCTGGCTGGTCTACCTCGGCTACGGCTTCCTCGGCGGCATCGGCCTGGGCATCGGCTACATCTCGCCGGTCTCCACGCTGATCAAGTGGTTCCCCGACCGCCCGGGCATGGCCACCGGCATGGCGATCATGGGCTTCGGCGGCGGCGCGCTGATCGCCTCCCCGCTCTCCACGCAGCTGCTCAAGGCGTTCGACCCGGCCTCCGGCAGCGAGGGCTGGGTGGCCAGCGGCGACGCGGTCGGCCGGTTGTTCGTGACCCTGGGCATCGTCTACTTCATCGTCATGATGTACGGGGTGTTCAGCATCCGCGTCCCGGCGGACGGCTGGCGTCCCAACGGCTGGGATCCGGCCCGGGTCAAGCATTCGGACCTGGTCACGACAAACCACGTCTCCGCCGCCAACGCCATCAAGACGAAGCAGTTCTGGCTGCTGTGGACCGCGTTGTTCCTCAACGTCACCGCCGGGATCGGCATCCTGGAGCAGGCCTCCCCGATGATCCAGGACTTCTTCCGGGCCGAACACGGGGTCTCCGCCGTTTCAGCCGGCGTCGCCGGCGGCTTCGTGGGCCTGCTCTCGATCGGCAACATGGCCGGGCGGTTCGTCTGGTCGAGCACTTCGGACGTGATCGGACGCAAGAACATCTACATGGTCTACCTCGGCGTCGGCGCGGTGCTCTACGTCATCCTCGCCTTCTTCGGCGGTTCCAGCACGCTGCTGTTCATCCTGCTGGCGTTCGTGATCATCAGCTTCTACGGTGGCGGGTTCTCCACCGCCCCGGCCTACCTGAAGGACCTCTTCGGCACCTTCCAGGTCGGCGCCATCCACGGCCGGCTGCTCACCGCCTGGTCGGCCGCCGGGATCGCCGGACCGCTGATCGTCAACGGGCTGCTGGACGCCCAGGGCAAGCCCGGCACGATGAACGCGCACAACTACCTGCCGGTGCTGCTGACCATGGTGGTGCTGCTCATCGTCGGCTTCGTCGCCGCCCTGCTCATCCGCCCCGTGGACCCCAGGTTCCATGAACCCGAACGCGAGACCGCCACGACCAGCGCCGAGGAGGCCTGATGAACACCCCAGCGAACCCCACCCCCGCAGCCTCCCCCGCAAACGTCCCGGTCGATGTCGCCCCGGGCCGGCTGGTCTTCGGCTGGCTGCTGGTGGGCATCCCGCTCGTCTACGGGATCGTCACCACGCTCTCGCGCGTGGGGCAGTTGTTCCAATAGCACGACGGCGGTGCCCGGCTCCGGGGGGCTGCCCGGCGGGCGCCGGCCCACCGGCAGCCGCGTCAGTCGGGCAGCTGCCCGTCGGTGAGCGTCGCCTCGAGGGCGGCGCGCACCTCGTCGACCAGGACCTGCATGTGCGCCTCGGCGCCGGGGCCGTCGGCGGCGGCCACCGCTGCGGCCACGGCGTCGTGCTCGTCCAACGCCTTCGCCCGCGGATGGAAGGGCATCATGCCCTGCTCGGTGCGTCCGGTCAGCACCTCGGCCACCACTCCTTCGAGTTCGGCGAACATCGAGTTCCCGCTGGCCGACAGCAGCAGCGCGTGGAAGGCGATGTCGACGGCGAGGAAGCCCTCCAGGTCCCCCTCCTCGCCGAGGCGGCGCAGCTCGGCGGCCAGGCGCACGATCTCGGTGCGCGCTTCCTCCGGCGCCCGGCGGGCAGCGCCTGCGGCGGCCAGCGGCTCGACGGCCACGCGCAGTTCGGTCAGTTCGGTGAACTGGCGTTCTCGCCCCGGCCCGGACAGCCTCCAGCGGATCACGCGGCGGTCGTAGGCGTTCCAGAAGCGGGGTTCCTGGACCACGAGGCCCACCCGGCGCTTGGCATAGACCAGGCGCAGCGATTCCAGCACGCGCATCCCGTCGCGCATCACGGTGCGCGAGACGCCGAAGCGCTCCTGCAGGGATTCCAGCGTCAACCGGTCCCCCGCCCGCAGCACGCCGTCGATGATCTCGCGGCCGAGCGTGTCGACAATCGGTTCCTGGAGCACCATCGCTCCGGCGGGCATCTGCATGCTGAACATCCTATGGTTCCGGCCCGCGATATTCGTCACCATTAGTACTATCTTTACCCGTCTATAAGGTGTTATCTTTTATCCAGCCGTTTCGACGGCTGCAGGCCAAGGACGTCCGCCACAGGAGATGACATGCCACACCAGGCACCCCCGACCCCCACCACGCACCTCGTGGTCATGGGGGTCTCCGGTTCGGGGAAGACCACGGTCGCCGCCCTGCTCGCCGAGCGGCTGGGCTGGCCCGCCGCCGAGGCCGACGACTTCCACCCGGCGGCCAACATCGCCAAGATGGCCGCCGGGACGCCCTTGGACGACGCCGACCGCTGGCCCTGGCTCGCCACCCTCCGGGAGTGGATGGACGACCACGGCGGCACCGGCTTCGGCACCGTCGTCACCTGCTCGGCCCTGAAGCGCAGCTACCGCGACGTGCTCCGGGAAGCCACCGGCGTCGTGCGCTTCCTGCATGTCGATGCGGACGCAGCACTGCTGGCACGACGCCTCGGGCAACGCCTCGACCACTTCATGCCGGACACCCTGCTGGCCAGCCAACTCGCCACGCTCGAACCCCTCGAACCCGACGAGGACGGCATCACGCTGGCCAATGACACCACCCCCGGGGACCTGGCCGATCGGGCCATCGCCCGGCTCCACCTGGCCCGCACGGCCAGCATCCGCCCCTGACCCGCACGACCCTTCCGACCCCCAATGGAGAACCCATGACCATCGAGAACTGGACCCAGACCCTGGGTGCGGGACCGTTGCTCGGCATCGCCGCCGTCGCCATCGTCGTCCTGCTGCTGCTCATCATCAAACTACGGATGCATGCCTTCGTGGCACTGATCCTCGTCAGCCTGCTGACGGCCTTCGCCACCGGCATCCCCGCCGGGAGCGTCGTCAAGGTCCTCACCGACGGCTTCGGGTCCACGCTGGCCTCCGTGGCCCTGCTGGTCGGCCTGGGCGCCATGCTCGGGCGCATCGTGGAGACCTCCGGCGGCGCCAAGGTCCTGGCCGACTACCTGATCCGCGTCTTCGGCGAGAAGCGGGCGCCCTTCGCCCTCGGCGTCGCCTCGTTGATCTTCGGCTTCCCGATCTTCTTCGACGCCGGGCTGGTCGTCATGCTGCCGGTCGTCTTCGCCGTCGGACGGCGGCTCGGCGGCGGGGTGCTGTTGTACGGCCTGCCCGCCGCCGGCGCGTTCTCGGTCATGCACGTCTTCGTGCCGCCGCACCCCGGCCCCGTCGCCGCCTCGCAGTTCTTCGACGCCAACGTCGGCTACGTGCTGCTCATCGGGCTCGTGGTCGCCCTGCCGACCTGGTACCTGACCAGCTACCTCTTCGGCAAGTGGGCCGGCCGCAAATGGGAACTGCCCATCCCGTCCCTGCTGGGCGAGGCCGACTCCGAACACGAGGCGAACCCCCCGGCCTTCGGCACCGTCATCGCCGTGCTGCTGCTGCCGTTGGTGCTGATCTTCCTGAACACCGGCCTGAACACGCTGGCCAGCGCCAAGGTGCTGCCCGAATCCGCCGCCGACGCCACCTGGTTCCAGCTCCTGCGTGCCCTCGGCGAGACCCCGGTGGCCCTGCTGATCGCGCTGCTGGTCGCCGCCGTCGTGCTGGGCATGCGCCGCGGCATGGCCAAGACGGCCATCGAGCAGGTCATGGAAAAGGCACTGGGCCCGGTGTGCTCGGTCATCCTCATCACCGGTGCCGGCGGCATGTTCGGCGGCGTCCTGCGCACCTCGGGCATCGGTGACGCGCTGGCCAACGTCCTCGGTGACCTGGGCGTCCCGCTGATCCTGGCCGGCTTCCTGATCTCCGGCATCCTGCGCGTGGCGCAGGGCTCGGCCACCGTGGCGCTGACCACCGCTGCCGGCCTGCTGGCCCCGGCCGTCGCCGCCGCCGGGCTGAACGACATCCAGCTGGCAACGATGGTCGTGGCCGTGGCCGCCGGTTCGGTGATCATCTCGCACGTGAACGATTCGGGCTTCTGGCTGGTGGGTCGCTTCTTCGACATGGACGTGAAGACGACCCTGAAGACGTGGACCGTGCTGGAGACCCTGATCGGCGTGGTCGGCTTCGCCCTCGCCGCGGTCATCTTCGGGTTCGCCTCGATCGGCTAACGGGTTCGAGGTTCCGGGCCCCGCACGGCGGCATCTTCGGGTGCCCGCGGTGCGGGGCCCTGCCGCGTCCCGGGTGGCGGGGTACGTGGACTGTGGTTAGCCCCGCCCGCGGGCGGGGCCGCCCCGGCGTTTGGAGCCGGTGGACTTGCCCCCGGCCGGCCGGCCGCCGGAGCGCTGGCCGGTCTTCCGGGCGCCGCCGCGTGGGGCCTCCTGCGGGCTGCGTTGGCGTTTGCGCTGGGCCTCGGCCGCCTCGCGGCGTTCGCGTTCCTGCACGGAGGGCTGCCGGGAGGAATTCGCGCCGCGGCCGCGCACGATTCCGATGAACTCCTCCACCAGCGGATCCTCCGGTTCGTCGCCGACCGGTTTGAGCCAGGCGATGCCGATGCGGGTCGAGGGCGCCCCGGTGAGGACCTTCTGCACCACATCCTTGCGCCGGTGGAGCCGAGCCACCGACATGGGCACCACCAGCAGCCCGGCACCGGAACCGACGACCTCCACGGCCATGGCGGTGCCGCCCACCGACGGCGGGTAGTCGGCCAGGTCCAGCCAGGTCTGCCCCGCCAGCTCCGCCAAGGGCACCTCGTCGTCGTAGAGTTCGACCTCGTGCTCGCGGGGTGCGCAGACCACGGGCAGCTCCTCGTACAGGGGGATGACGTGCGTCGTGGCGTCTGCGGGCTTCGCCCCGTCGTCGAACCGCAGGAAGACCAGGTCGGCATCACCGGAGGCGAGCAGCCCGCGGGGGTCGGGGCCGTCGTCGTACCGGGTGGCGGTGACCGGCACGTCCGCATGGCGTTCCCGCCAACGCTCCAGCCACTTGCCCGGGGTCACGCCGGGGACGAACGCGATTCTCAGCTCTGCCACGCACGCCAGCCTACCGCCCGGGCCCGGGTACGCTGGGGGAATGAGCCAGAAAACCCCGCAGAGCATGAAACCGGCCACCGCCGCCAAGAAGCTGGGCGTGTACCTGCCCGCCACGCCTGCCGAATTCCAGGAGGGCCCCATCACCCGGTCCGCCCTGGACGAACTGATGAACGAACCGCCCGAATGGCTGGTGGCGTTGCGCCAGAACGGACCGCACCCGCGCCCGGTCGTCGCCCAGAAGCTGAACGTGAGCATCTCCGGGCTGGCCCGGGGAGGCGTCGAGGAGGCGCTGACCACGGCGCAGATCGAGGAGCTGCTCGAGGACCGGCCCGAATGGCTGCAGGCCGAACGCGCCAACATGGCCGCCGTCCGCGCCGAGGAGTCCCGCGTCCGCGAGGCGGCCGCCCGGAAGGACGCCGCACGCGAGGCCGAGGGCCGCTGACTTCCCCGGCGTCGCGCCCGAACGTGCCGGAACCCGAAACGGCGCCCATCCCCCAGGGGGGTGGGCGCCGTTTGCTGCCGGTCGAGGCCGCTAGCTGGCGGTCTTCACGATGTAGACGTCGCACGGGGCGTTCAGCGCGACGCTGGAGGCGACGCTGCCGAGCACGCGGCCCAGGCCCTTCATGCCGACGTTGCCGACGACGATGAGCTGGGCGCCGAGGCGGCTGGCCTCCTCGACGAGGGCGTCCTGCGGCTTGCCCTTGACGGCTGCTGCCGTGATGCTCGCGCCCGGGACCAGTTCGCGCAGCTTGACGGCGGACTTCTCGGCGAGCTTCTGGGCCTGCTCGGCGTCGTCGAGGATCCAGGTGTCGCTGCCGATCTGGACGACCTCGGTGTTGTCCTTGGTGTGCGCGGTGATCACCATGAGATCGGCGCCGAGTCCTGCGGCGACGGTGGCCGCACGGGTGGCCGCCTTGTTCGCGGTCTCGCTGCCGTCAACACCGACGATGACTGTTCCTGACATGTGTTTCCTCCCTGTCTGGCGCGACGCCGGTGGCGCCGCGCCCTGTTGGTCGTGCGTGGTCTAGCTGGTCTTCTCCCGGAGGAATCCGACGGACCGTTCCCAGGCCAGCCGGGCCGCTTCCGGGCGGTAGTTCCCCTGCGGGTTCCCATCATTATGGAACGCATGCGGGGCCTCGTAGTAGTAATAGGTCACCTCGGCGCCGGATTCGTCGCGGATCTGCTGTTCCTGGGCGCGCGCCTGGTCCACGGGGAACGAGGTGTCCTCGGTCGCGTAGTGGCCCTGGATCGCGGCACGGACACCGGCGAACGACGCGGGAACGCCCTGGCCGACACCATAGAACGGAACCGCGGCGGCCAGTCGTTCCCCCTGCTGGGCGGCCAGGGCCAGGACGAATCCACCGCCCATGCAGAACCCGATGGCCGAGACCTTCGAGCTGGTGACCTCGTCGAGCCCCAGCAGGTAGTCCACGGCCCCGGCGAGCAGCCGTGCGCCCTCCTCCTCCGGAAGCTTCTGCATCATCTCGGCGGCCTCGTCGCCATCGTGGGTGATCCACCCGCCGTAGAGGTCCGGGGCCAGCGCGACGAAGCCCTCGGCGGCCAGCCGGTCGGCGACATCGCGGATGTGGTCCGTCAGGCCCCACCATTCCTGGATGACGATCACCCCGGGTCCGCCGCCGGAAGCCGGCGTGGCCAGATAGCCGTGGGCCTGCTGCCCGGCGGAGGGAAAGGTGACGTTCTGATGTGCTGACTTTTCTGCCACGGGTGCACTCCTGTTCGTCGACGGTCGCGTCTGCGCCCCCAGTCTATGCAGATGGTGTGGCGTCGGTCTCATCCGGCGACGGGTATTCGTCACCGGCGGAATCCGCCGAACGCGGCGTCCGGGTCCGGAGCCTCCTCAGGCGGGCGCCAATTCGGCCAGGATCCGGTCCGATTGCGCCTGGTCCTGGACGTCATGGGTCGCGCCGGTCACCATGATCTCGTCGGCCCCCGTGGCGACCGCGAGGTCGGCCAATTGGTCCCTGACGAGCGCCGGCGTCCCGTGGACCGCTGTGTCCAGGTGGTTCTCGACCAGCCCCCGTTGGCGTGCGGTCATCGGCTGGGCCCGCACAGCGGCAGCTGCTTCCAGCGGGCGGAATTCGCCGCGGGTCCGCGCCTGCGCCATCGCCCAGGCCTCCGGGAGGAGCGCGTCGCGTGCCCGGGCATCGGTGTCGGC
This sequence comes from Micrococcaceae bacterium RIT 802, assembly GCA_016892645.1. GTDB lineage: Bacteria > Actinomycetota > Actinomycetes > Actinomycetales > Micrococcaceae > Arthrobacter_H. The sequence goes on along the minus strand of JAFEMX010000012.1, from coordinate 112,942 downwards.
GGCCACGACGTTGACCGCGACCATCACGTGGGGCCGCTCGAAGCGCCCGGAGCCACGGAACGCCTCCCGATACGCCTCCACTGCCGCCCGGGCCCGCCGCGGGTCCGCGAGGACCGGGCCACCGAGCACGACGCCGAGCCCGGCCCGGGCGGCAATCTCCGCCCCGCTCCCGGTCGCCAGGACGAACAGGGGAATCCGGGTCGCGGGCCGCGGCCGGGACGTGAAGGCTGCCGTGCCGTCCAGATAGCCGGTCAGTTCGGCGATGTCGTCCGTGAATCCGGTGTCCCCGTAGGTGGTGGTGCGCAGCGCCGTGCGGACCGCCGGGGTGAAACCCAGCGAGCGCCCCAGACCCAGGTCGATGCGCCCGGGGTGCAGCTGGTCCAGCGTCGATATCTGCTCGGCCACCACCAGCGGCTGGTGGTTCGGCAGCATGATCCCACCGCAGCCCACGCGCAGCCCGGTGGTCGCGGCGGCAACCGCCGCCATCAGGACCGCCGGCGCCGATCCGGCGATGCCCGGCACCCCATGGTGTTCGGCCACCCAGAACCTCGAGATGCCCCGGTCGTCGATCGCCCGGGCCCGGGCGACCACCGCCTGCAGGGAGGCGCCTTCGCCGTCGCCTGCACGGGCGAGGGCACGGTCCAGGATGGATAGCGGAGGCAAGGTGTTCACGCAAGGTACAACCGGCGTCGTACTGGCATATTCCGATGGTCCGGTTGCCGGTCGGCACAAAAAATGTCCCCCTTCCGTGATCCGGAAGGAGGACATCCTCGAAACTCGTGCGCGAGGGGGGACTTGAACCCCCACGCCCTTGCGGGCACTGGCACCTGAAGCCAGCGCGTCTGCCAATTCCGCCACTCGCGCGAGTCGCTGGTTCGGGTTTCCCCGGAACAGCGAGATCAATCATAACCATCTCGGAGCGGCATCGCCTAATCGCCGGTTCTGCTGTGATGCGAAGCACCCAGGGGAACCAAAAACCCCCGAAAACACGTTGCGTTATGGAAGAGATGCCAACTCCCTCGGACCGATTCCCAGACGGGGCAAGTAGTATCGGACAAGCACAGGCCCCCGGCCGGCTGTTTCGTCACGCTCTGTGACCGGAGCGGCATACAGGACAACCGACTTCGAGAGGAGCAGCGCCCATGGGTGTGGTGGACAACGTTGAGCGCGGTCTCGAAAAGCTGGTGACCAGCGTCTTCCGGGGTTCCGGCTCCGCCGAGGTACAGCCCGTGGAGATCGCCAGCCAGCTGCGCAACGAGATGGACAACCGGACCCTGACGCTGTCCGAAGGCCGCACCCTGGCACCCAATTCCTTCAAGATCCGGCTGGGCGCCACCGATTTCGAACGGGCCCGCCAATGGGGTGCGACCTTGGCGGAGGAACTTTGCGACGTCGCCGTCAAGCACGCCCGCTCCCAGCAGTACACACTGCAAGGTCCGGTCAGCGTCTCGTTCAATCGGGACGAATCCACCAAGGCCGGCAGCTTCACCATCGACGCCACCATGGAAAAACCGGCAGCCGGCACCGCCGCCCCGCCGAAGGCCCCCGTGGCCCCGCCCCGCGCGCCGTCCAACCAACAGGCCGTCCTGGACATCAATGGACAGCGCTACGCCCTCAATGCCGACTCGGTGGTCCTGGGCCGTTCCGCCGAGGCGGACATCCCCATCGACGATCCGGGGGTCTCGCGCCGCCACGTCGAAATCGTGCGGGACGGTGCCCGCGCCTGGGCCGTGGACCTGGGCTCCACCAACGGGAGCTACGTGAACGGACAACGCGTCCAGGGCCGCGAGGAACTCTTCGACGGCTCCATCGTGGCCATGGGACGCACCCGCATCACCTACCGACTTGTAGCCCAGCGCACCGGAGGCAGCGCATGAGCGATCTCGTACTGACGGCCTTGCGGCTCGGCTTCCTGATCCTGTTGTGGATCCTGATCCTGAGCATCATCACCGCACTTCGCCGGGACCTGTCCATCGGCAAGAAGGCGAGGACGGGGCAACCGACGGCTCGAGAAGTCCGCAAGAACCCCGATCTGGCCCCCGAACCGGTGCCCGCCCCCAAGAAGACGGCCCACACCCTGGCCATCGTCGAGGGCCCGCTCGCCGGGACCAGCCTCGAGCTGGCGGCCAGCCCGATATTGCTCGGCCGTGCCCAGGAGGCGACCGTCGTCCTCGAGGACGACTACGCCTCGGGCCGCCACGCCCGCCTCTTCCCCCAGGGCAGCCGTTGGTTCATCGAGGATCTGGGGTCGACGAACGGCACCTACCTGGGGGATTCCCAGTTGACCCGTGCCCAACCCGTGGACGTCGGCCAAACCATCCGGATCGGGAAAACCGTCATGGAGTTGAGGCCGTAGTATGGCGCTCACGTTGCGGTTCGCAGCGCGTTCGGATGTGGGAAAGGTTCGCGCCAAGAACGACGACTCCGGCTATGCCGGCCGGTATCTGGCCGTCGTGGCCGATGGGATGGGTGGCCATGTCGGAGGCGACGTGGCATCTGCCTCGACCGTCCTGGACCTCGTGCATCTGGACCAGGAGACGCGGCACGACATCGAGACGGTTCTCCCCGATGAGATCCAAACCGCCAATTCGATACTCAACGACCTGGTCAACGCGAACCCGAAGCTTTCCGGGATGGGCACCACGGTGACCGCCCTGCTGCTGACCGGCGACCGGTTCCAGTACGCACACATCGGCGATTCGCGGGCCTACCGCTTCAAGGACGGTGTCTTCGAACAGGTCAGCAAGGACCATACGTTCGTGCAGCGTCTCGTCGACGAAGGCCGATTGCGCCCCGAGGAAGCCGAGCACCATCCCCACAAGAACGTGCTGATGCGGGTTCTGGGCGACTCCGATGCCAGCCCGGAACTGGACATCGACCAGTATCCGGTCGCTCCAGGCGAACGTTGGCTGCTGTGCTCGGATGGCCTCAACGCCGTCGTTCCCGATGAGCTCACCGAGCGCATCGTCCGCGAAGCGGGCTCCCTGCAACAAGCCGTGGACGACCTCGTTGACGTGACCCTGAACCGCGGTTCCCCCGACAATGTCACGATCATCATGATCGAGGTCTCCGAAGAAGCAGTGGACGAGGAACCAGTTCTTCCACCGGTGCAGGAACCCGCGCCGGATACGGGACAGCTCCAAGTCGCCCAGGAAGGCGACCTGGAAGCCAGCGCCGCGATCATCCGGCACGAGATGTCCATCCGACCACACGTGCTGGTCGGGGCAGCCGATCTGGCGACCAAGACCGGACAGATCCCGATGGTCACCCAGCGTTCGGCGGAAAAGCGCGCGGCCGCCATCCTGACCCACAAGGCCTCCCAGCCCGAGGACGCGGCGCCGGCACGCGAATACGACCCCACGCGTCGTCCGTCCCACCGCGGATGGCTCATTCCGACGTTCCTGACATTGATGGGACTCATCCTGGCCTCCGTCCTGTGGTTCGGCTACGCGTGGACCCAGACCCAGTACTACGTCGCCGACTACAACGGCAAGGTCGCCATCTTCAACGGCGTCGCCCAGGACCTTGGCCCGATCGAGCTGTCCCATGTCGACTCCGTCACGCAGATCCCCACCCAGGCCCTGCCGTCCTACACGCAGCAGCGCCTGAGGAACTCCCTGGCCGCCCGCGACCTGTCCCACGCCCAGGACATCGTCTCCGAGCTGCTGATCAGTGCCAAGCAAGCTTGCCCGGTCATCGTGCCGGCCGATCCGCAGAGCGGGGACACACCGCCGACTCTGCCCAGCTACTGTCAGGAGGTGACACCGTGAGCGAAATACAGACCGCGCCGGTTCCACGGCGAAACACCGAACTGGTGCTCCTGGTCCTGGCCCTCATCGTCGCGGTGGGCGCCAACTACCTGGTGAGCCTGAGCAATCCAGACGGCCTCGACGAGGGTTTCATCACGCAGGGCGCCGTCCTGGCCGGCATGGCCCTGGTCATGCACATCGTGCTGCGCATCTGGACGAAATATGCCGATCCGATCATCCTTCCCTGCGTCGTGGCGCTCAACGGCATCGGCATCGCCATGATCCACCGGCTCGACCTGGTCAACGACGACAACGCTGCCACCCGGCAACTGCTGTGGACCGGCGTCGCCATGGGTGCGGCCATCATCACCCTGTGGGCGGTGCGTGACCATCGGATCCTGCGACGGGCCCCCTACATCTTCCTGGCGATCAGCGCACTGCTGCTGATCCTGCCGCTCGTGCCGGGTCTGGGCAGGGTGATCAACGGCGCCCGAATCTGGATCTTCATCGGCCCGCTCTCCTTCCAGCCGGGCGAGCTGGCCAAGATCTGCCTGGCCTTGTTCTTTGCCGGCTACCTGTCGACCCACCGGGACCTGATCCTGCTCGCCGGACGGAAGATCGGCCCGCTGCAACTGCCCCGGGCGAAGGACCTGGGGCCCATGGTGATCGCCTGGCTGGTGAGCATCGGTGTCCTGGTCATGCAAAGCGATCTGGGGTCCTCGATCCTGTTCTTCGGGCTGTTCATGGTCATGATCTATGTCGCCACGGGACGCATCAGCTGGATCGTCATCGGCTTGGTCATGGTTGCCGTCGCCGGGGTCTTCGCCTCCCAGGTCATGTCCCACGTGGCATTGAGGCTGAACTCCTGGCTCAATGCCTTCGACCCCGATGTCTACGACCAGCGCTATGGCGGCAGCCGACAGATCGTCCAGGGCCTCTTCGGCCTCTCCAGCGGCGGGCTCTTCGGCACCGGCATCGGCAACGGCCGCCCGGACCTGGTCCCGCTGGCCAACTCCGACATGATCATCACCGCACTGGGCGAGGAACTGGGCCTCATCGGCCTCGTGGCGATCATCCTGCTCTTCGTCATCCTCATCAGCCGGGGCATCCGCGCCGGATTGGGGAGCCGGGATTCCTTCGGCAAGCTGCTGGCCGCCGGCCTCTCGTTCACCATCGGGTTGCAGTGCTTCGTGGTCATGGGCGGGGTGACGCTGATGATCCCGCTGACCGGGCTGACAACACCGTTCATGTCCGCAGGCGGGTCCTCCCTGCTGTCCAACTGGATCATCGTGGCCCTGCTGCTGCTGGTCTCGCACAACGCGCGAAGGCCAGCCGTCACGGGCCCGCTCAACGAACGCGACATGGCGGCTGCCGGGCCGGACATCAGCGCCCGGGCCAAGGAACGCGAGGAAGACCAGACCAGACGCCGCGGCAAGGCGCCGGCATCCAGAACGACACCGACGAACGGAAAGGGGGACCCCGCATGAACACCGCCCTGCGCCACGTGTGGATCGCCGTCGTCGCCCTGTTCATCCTCGTCTTCGGTGCCCTGAGCTACATCCAGTTCTTCGCCGCGAAGGACCTGAACTCCAATCCACTGAACACCCGCCAGCTCTACAAGAACTTCGACCTGGCCCGCGGCCCCATCCTGGTCGACGGGAAGCCGGTCGCCGAGTCGGTCGCCTCCCACGACCAGTTCGACTACCAGCGGACCTACGCCGACCCGAAGCTGTACTCCCACTTGACCGGGTTCTATTCGCTGACCTATGGCGCCAACATGCTCGAAGGCGTGATGGACGATGAGTTGACGGGACAGAGCGACTCGCAGTTCTACAAACGCATGGTCAACCTGCTGACCGGGCAAGCGGATGAAGGCGCCTCCGTTGAGCTGACCATCGACCCCAAGCTGCAGAAGACCGCCTACGACTTGATCCCCGACGGGCAGCAGGGGACGATCATCGTCTCGGAACCCAAGACCGGAAACATCCTGGCCATGGTGTCCAAGCCCAGTTACGACACCAACCTGCTCGCCGTCCACAGCGGCACCAAGGCCGCCGCCAACATGGCCGAGCTGCTCAAGACCCCGGGCCTGAGCCCGAACGTCAACCCGGCGATAGGCCACCTGATCCCGCCGGGCTCGAGCTTCAAGATCCTCGACCTCGTCGCGGGCCTGGAATCGGGCAAGTACAACCTGAACGACGAGTACGACAATCCGGAGTCCATGTTGTTGCCCGGCACGAAGACGCCCCTGCCGAACTTCGTCGAGGGCATCTGCTCCAACAAGCCGCGGGCCAAGCTCGCGTTCATCGTCGCCCAAAGCTGCAACACCCCGTTCGTGGCCATGAGCCAGGCGGTCGGCCAGGACGCCCTGCGGGATGTGACCGAACGGTTCGGTTTCGGCCAGCCACTGGCGATCCCCCTGCGCGTGACCCCGAGCGAATTCCCCACCGACATGAACGCCGCCGAGTTGGGATTGGCCTCGATCGGGCAGTTCAACGTGAAGGCCACGCCGCTGCAGATGAACATGGTCGCCATGGGCATCGCCAATGACGGGGTCATCATGAAGCCGAACCTCATCAAGCAGGTCACGGCCCCCGACCTCAGCGTTCTGAGCCAGCCCAAGCCGGAGGAGTTCAGCACCGCGACGACCAAGGAGGTGGCCGACGATGTCACGGAACTGATGCGCGGCCCCCTCGACGGGGGTACCGCCTACCAGGCGGACATCCCCGGGCTCGACATCGCGGCGAAGACCGGAACGGCCCAGATTGGCAAGACGGGGAAGGTCAATTCATGGATCACCGGCTTCGCCCCCGCGGATGACCCGCAGGTGGCTGTCACCATTGTCATTGAGAAGACTGATTACGAGACCGGCCACAACCTGACCAGTCCCAACCTGAAGAAGATCCTAGAGGCGGTGTTCAACAAGTGAGGCCTACATCGGGTATCACCCTGGGCGGTCGGTTCCAGTTGACCGATCGGATAGCCATCGGCGGCATGGGGGAGGTCTGGAAGGCACGCGACCAGATCCTCGGCCGCATCGTGGCCATCAAGATCCTCAAGGAGGAATACACCGGGGACCCGGGGTTCCTGCAGCGTTTCCGCGCCGAGGCACGCCACACGGCCCTGCTGAACCACAATGGCATCGCCAACGTGTTCGACTACGGCGAGGAGGGCGGTTCCGCCTACCTGGTGATGGAGCTCGTCCCCGGCCAGCCGCTCTCGGCGATCATCGAACGCGAGAAGGTCATGGCACCGGACCGGACGATGTCGATCATCGCCCAGACGGCGCGTGCCCTCGCGGCCGCGCACGCCCAAGGGCTGGTCCACCGCGACGTGAAGCCGGGAAACCTCCTGATCCTGCCGGACGGCCGGGTGAAGATCACCGATTTCGGCATCGCACGCATCGCCGACCAAGTGCCGTTGACCGCCACCGGCCAGGTCATGGGAACCGCCCAGTACCTGGCGCCGGAACAGGCGACCGGACAGCAGGCGACCGGTTCCTCCGACATCTACTCGCTGGGCGTCATCGGCTACGAATGCCTGGCCGGTCGCCGGCCGTTCACCGGTGAATCGCAGATCGCGATCGCGTTGGCCCAGGTCAACGACAACCCGCCGCCGTTGGACGAGTCCATCCCCGCGAACCACCGCGCGCTGATCATGTCCATGCTCGCCAAGGACCCCGCAGACCGCCCCGCAACGGCCACGAAACTCGCGGAAGCCGCCGACGCCATCCGCGCGGGCAACATCGACGCTGCGCGCGCTGCAGTCCCCGGCATCATCCCCTTCCTGGGCACCGATTCCGGAGATGCCACCCAGGCCGTGCCGATGGGCGACACCCCCACCCGGGCCAACCCGCGGACGGCGGCCACCGGTCCGGCAGAACCCAGCACCAGCGCCCTGCCCGCCGTGGGCGAGCCGACCTCCAGTGGCCCCCACGCCAGCCGGGAATACGACGACGGGCCCTCCACCACGGTGCAGGGCGCCGCTGCCGCCGGTGCCGGTGCCGGCGCTGCCGCGGCGGGCGGCCGGGGGGACGATTTCAACTCGGTCCTCGGCGCCAGCAAGGACTGGGACCCCGACGACGATGCCTCCGCCGGTGCCGCCGGCGGCTCCGGCGGAGGCGGCAGGCCGCCGCGCCAGTCGGGCGGCAGCCCGTGGAAGTGGCCGTTGATCGCGTTGCTCATCCTCGTGGTCCTCGCCCTCCTGGCCGTGTGGTTGGTCCCGCTGTTCACCGGCGACGATGCCGGGAACGAAGCACCGGCCAGCCAGTCCTCTTCCTCGTCGGCGTCCACTTCGGCGTCCTCGTCGTCGTCGTCCAGTTCGGAAGCCCCGTCGTCAAGCGCCGTGTCCACCCGGACCAGCGCGCCCGCATCCTCGTCCGCGCAAACGGTCGAAGTCAATGCCAACGAATACCTGGGCAAGCAGCTCGAGCAGGCGCGGGCTGCGTTGCTCGCCAAGGGGCTCAAGGTCTCCGTGGAGGGAGCCGAGAGCGACAAGCCGGAGAACACGGTCATCCGGATCGAGCCAACCGGTACCTTGAACCGGGGCGACGTCGTCCGGCTCACCTACGCCATCGCCCCGTCGCCGAGCTCCAGCCCGGAGTCGAGCAGCGCGGCGTCCAGCAGCGCATCATCGAGTTCCTCTTCGACGACGCCGGAGGACACGCCAACCAAGTCCAGCCCAGCCCAGACGTCGAAGGAATCCGCTCCGCTGCCGACGACAGCCAGCCCCGATGCTGCGGGCGACGCAGCGAAATCCACTCCCTAATCGACAACACCCGCAAGTCCACCCCTAGGGTGCGCAGAGGAAACACGTGACTGAATCCCGAATCCTGAACTCCCGCTACGATGTCGGCGACCTCATCGGCCGCGGCGGCATGGCGGATGTTTACCATGCCCGGGACATCAGGCTCGGCCGTGAGGTCGCGATCAAGCTCCTGCGTCGTGACCTGGCGCGTGACCCGGTTTTCCAGACCCGCTTCCGTCGCGAAGCCCAGGCCGTTGCCGGTCTGAACCACCCCTCGATCGTCGCCGTCTACGACACCGGGGAGGAGGAGGTCGAGGGGGCGGCCGACCACGAGGTGAAGGTCCCGTACATCGTCATGGAGTACGTCAAGGGCAAGACACTACGAGACCTCCTCAAGGCCGGGGAACTGACCGCCGAGTCGTCCGTCAGGTACACCCTGGGCGTGCTGGCAGCACTGCAATACAGCCACCGCAAGGGCATCGTGCACCGGGACATCAAACCCTCCAACGTGATGGTCACCGGCGACGACGACGTCAAGGTCATGGACTTCGGCATCGCGCGTGCCCTGGCCGATTCCGCGGCGACCATGACACAGACGCAGGCGGTCGTCGGCACGGCACAGTATTTCTCCCCCGAGCAGGCCCGGGGCGAGACAGTTGACGCCCGCAGCGACCTGTATTCGGCAGGCTGCCTGCTCTACGAGCTGTTGACCGGCCGCCCGCCCTTCACCGGGGACAGCCCCGTTTCCGTCGCCTACCAGCACGTGAGCGAGGAGGCCGCAGCCCCCAGTGCCCACAACGCCGAGCTTGGTCCGAAGATCGACGAGGTCATCGCTACCTCATTGGCCAAGGACCGGGAGGACCGGTACCAGGACGCCGCAGCATTCGCCGTCGCCCTGAAGGCCGCACAGGACGACCGTCCCATACCGCAGGACCGCGGGGACGCCACCGAGGCCCTCGCCGTGATGCCGATGTCGACCCAGGCCATGCTGACGACCGATACGCCCACCCGTGCCCTGGCCACCGGTGCCGCCGCGACGTCCTCGGACGCCGCACAGGGAGCCGCAGGCGGCGGTGCGGAGGACGATGGGGGCCACACCGCGGCCATGGCCGCCGTCGGTGGCGCAGATCAGGGCACGGGGATCCAGCCGGCCATCAGGGACCCGCACACCGAATCGTCCCTGTTCGATGACCAGTCCGGCCGGCGGACCACCGACGAAGACGCCGAACGCTACCGCACCTCCCGACGCCGGGCCTGGTTCACCGTCTTCTCGATCCTGGCAGTCGTGGTGCTGGCCGCTGGTGCCTGGTTCTTCTGGAACTGGAGCCAGCAGGAACAGGAACGAAACGCCACCGTCGCCGTCCCCGACGTCGCCAACTTGTCGCTGACCGCCGCGCAGAACCAGATCTACGGGTCCAATTTGATCCCCATTACCGAGGAGGTCTACGACCCCAAGGTCGAGGCAGGTACCGTCGTGGGCACCGACCCGAAGGCCGGTTCCCAGGCACGCCAGCAGTCGGAGGTCCACCTCCTCGTTTCCAGGGGCCCCGAACAGGTGACGTTGCCCAAGGACCTGGCCGGGCAGTCCGAGGCCACGGTGCGCAGCACCCTCGACGCCCTGGGCCTGCAGGTCTCGAACGACGTCAAGCGCGAGAACACCGCGACCGTGGAGCTGGGCAGCCTCATCGGGACCAACCCGCAGCTGGGCGAAAAGGTCAAGGCCGGCAGTTCCGTCGACCTGACGATCTCCACCGGCAAGGTCACGGTCCCGTCGCTCATGGACCTGACCGAGGACAAGGCCCGTGAGGTCCTGGCCGACAAGGCGGTGGGACTGAACCTGTCCGTTGAAACGGAGCAGAACACCGTGCTCGACCCCGGGACCATCACCCAGCAGGTACCGGAGGCCGGCCAGGACATCGACCAAGGCGGCACCGTGACCATCACGGTGGTGGAGGAGCCCCCCGAGTCGCCATCCCCCTCGGATGGATCCGGTTCCCCCTCGGCCGACCCGTCGTCCGACGCCTCGGACTCGACCCAGCCCTCGGACGGCCCCTCGAAATCATCGAAGGCGGCGATTCCGTCCAACCGCGGCAACGGCGCCGAGCGTGGCCGTCCGACGGACCCGGGCAAGCCATCGAAGTAGAGAGGACGCGGTCCGCGCTCAGTCGCTGATCAGCGGGCTGAGCGTGGCGGCCCGGACGGCGGCACCGGCGAGACCGAGGGACTCGAGCCAGTTGCCGAGCATGTGGTACCCGGCTTCGGTGAGGACCGACTCCGGGTGGAACTGCACCCCCCATAGGGGAGCCTCGCGGTGGGCCAGGCCCATGACGACGCCGTCCTCCGTTTCGGCGATGACTTCCAGTTCGTCGGGGATCGAGGAGCGGACGGCCGCCAACGAGTGGTAGCGGGTCGCCGTGAACGGGTTGTCGATGTCGTGGAACAACGGATGCGAGCCATGGTGGACTAGCGAGGTCTTCCCGTGCATCAGCTCCTCGGCATGGGTGACGACCCCGCCATAGGCCTCCGCCAGTGCCTGGTGTCCCAGGCAGACGCCCAGCATGGGCATGGACTGTTGGCCGCACCAGCGGATCAGATCGATGCAGACACCGGATTCACCGGGGGTTCCGGGCCCGGGGGAGACCAGGACACCGTCGCGTGCCGCGGCGAGTTCGGTGGCCTCCTCGAGGCTCACATCGTCGTTGCGGACGACGGTGGTCTCGGCCCCGAGCTCGCGCAGGTAGCCGACCAGCGTATAGACGAAGCTGTCGTAGTTGTCGATTACCAGGATCCGCGTGGGGACGGCCATTTCTACTGCACCAGACCAATCGTCGATTCGGCCCACGGGCTGTACTGACTGGCCCAGGGGAACACGTATTCCATCAGCACCAGTATGACGAGCACGACCAGCAATGCGGAAATCAGCAGGCGGACCCAGAACGGCCCGGGCAGCTTGCCGAACAGCCATGCGTACACGATGCGGCTCCTTCAGTGGAGGAAATGGTCGGTGGGGCGGGGCACGACGACGGGGCTCACCCTGCCCCGGAGACCCGGGTGACGGTCTCGGCAATCGGCGCCGGTGGGCCGGCGCTTGGCGGTCGCCAGGATTCGAGCTCGGCATAGGCGACGATGCGCATCCGCGTGGTGAATGGCGGGTCGCAGCTGGTCATCGTCAGCAGTGACGTCGATGCCCGCCGGCCCGGCTGGTGGGGGACCGGGAGCAGGACGCTGCTGGCGGACGGATCGACGACCTCGGTATCGCGGTAGCGGTACGTGTAATACCCCTCCCTTGTCTGGACGTAGAGGAAATCCCCCTCCACGAGTTTGTCGATGTTCCAGAACACCTGCCCGTGCGTCTGCCGATGTGCCGCCACCGCGAAATTCCCGGCTTCGCCCGGAAGCTGCGTCCGGGGGTAGTGACCGATGCCCAGGTGATCGAGCACGTCGCTGCCGACCCCTTCGGAGATCGGCCGCCCATAGTCCTCGCCAAAGCGCGGGACGTAAAGCATCCCGAAGGTCTGGGCCCCGTGGAGGCTGGCCGGCGGTGGGGTCCCGAACCTTTCCCGGTCCCGCTCCGATGCCTTCAGGGCAGTCACCGCGTTGCCCTCCGTTCGGGCGTCGGCTCCGGGGAAGTGCTGGATCGTCCGATGGGCGAGCTCGGCTTGGGTCCGATCGGCGTCGATGTTCGTCCACCACAACTGCCAGGCGACGAAAAGCAGCAGCACCACCCCCAGCGTGATCGCCACTTCCCCGAGGCCACCGGCCAGGGCTGCCAGGCGGCCGCGGCGTCGAGGTAGTCGGCGGCAGGAGGTGCTTGCGGAACCCACAGGGCCTCCTGACGTGATACCGGTAGAATGACGGGACGGGGAAGCCGTGGGCACCACGGTGTCGGCTCCCAGCCATCAGAGTATCGCCCGGGTTCGGCACCAAACGCGTGTGACCCGCATGAGGTCAGGAGAAGTAGTGCCCGAGTCGAGGACCCGCCGCAAGGCCCGTAAGGCGTCGGAAGCCGCCAACAAGTACGGCGCCGTCAAGCCGCTTCCGGTCTGGTACAAGCCCGTGATGTTCGGGCTGATGATCCTGGGTCTGTTGTGGATCATCACCTACTACATTTCCCAGGCCCTGCTCCCGATCGCTGCCGCGGGAGGATGGAACATCGTCATCGGGTTCGGGGTTGCCATGGTCGGCTTCTTCATGACGACCCGCTGGCGCTGACGGCTACTCCACGAATTTCAGGCCAACGACGCAACCGACCAGCAGCGTCAGCAGCAGGATCTTTGCCCAGCTGATCGAATCCCCGTCCACGGCCATCCCGTAGATGACCGTCAGGGATGCACCGATGCCGACCCAGACGGCATAGGCCGTCCCCGTAGATATGTCTTTCATCGCATATGCCAAGCCGGCCATGCTCACGATGAGGCCGGCGGCGAAGACGATGGTGGGCGCCAGCTTGGAAAACCCCTCGGTCTTCCCCAGGGCGATGGCCCACACCGCTTCGAACATCCCCGAGACAACGAGTACCACCCATGCCATGGCCGATCACCGATTCCTTCCGGTGGCCGTCTTGTCGCAGTCCGGGTACGGCTCCCTCGTCCGGTCGGAGCGGTGCGCTCCTGCCCGGGCAGGTTAGCACATCTGAACCACCACCCACCCGGAACGTGACATGCTGGTATGAGACGAAAGGACACCATGCCATCCACCACTGCTCCCCGGACCGACACCGGTCTGGCGCCCAAGCGGCTCTACGGCTTCCTCGCCACCGCGGAGATGTTCACCTGGGGCCTGCTGATCTTGGGAATGGCGCTGAAATACAGCCACGTCAGCGACGCATTCGTCCCAGTGTTTGGCTCCATACACGGCCTGACGTTCCTCTGTTATTGCGTGGTGACCTGCTTCGTATGGGTGAATCAACGGTGGAGTTTCGGCCGCGGCGCACTGGGTCTCGCCTCGTCGATCGTCCCGTTCTGCACGGTTCCCTTTGAGCGCTCGACGGCGCGAGCGGGTCTTCTGGATGGCGGGTGGCGACTGGCAGCCGGCGGCGATGAGCCCCACGGTTTCATCGAGGTGGTCCAGGCATGGTGCCTGCGCCATCCCATCCCCGCGGCCGTTGTCGCCCTGATCGCCATCGCCGTGGTGTTCACGGTCCTGCTGATCCTCGGCCCGCCGATCCCGCGTGGCTAGCAGTGGTTCCACCAGCGAGTCACAGATCGACGTCCTCGAGGGACCCGCACTTCCACGCCGCGTTCAGCACGGCCGCGCTCACACGTGCCAGTGCCGGTGAATCCAGCTTCCAGCGCTGCCAGTAGAGCCTGACATCCCGCGTCCAACCGGCGTCCAGCGCCACCAGGGCTCCGTTCCCCGGATTTTGCGCGATGGGGACCATCCCCCACCCAAGTCCCGCCGCCACCGCGCGGACGAATTGTGCCGAGTCCGGAACATGGTGCGCGGGCGGGGTGGCGCGACACCCGACCACCTCCCGGATCAGCGAACGCTGCATGTGATCGGCCCTGTCGAAGTTGACCATGGGTGCCAGCACCAGCCCGGATATGGGGTCGTCGGCAAACCAGCGGTGGGCGAATGCCGGCGAGGCCATGGCGACATATCGTTGCGTGCCCAGGGCCCGGGTGGTGCATCCCTGCACGGCGCGGCCGTCGGTTGTCACAGCGGCCATGGCGCGGCCGGTGCGCAACAGCTCGGCGGAGGCCGATTCGTCTTCCCGCAGGATCTCGATCTCCAGCCCGTCGTCGCCGGCCAGGTCCTCGAATACCGAGGAGAACCAGGTCGCCAGTGAATCCGCATTGACGACCACCGGGACCACGGCCCGGTGCCCCCGGCCTCCCGCAGCGCGCCCGGAAAGTTCCGCTTCCGCCTCGGCTGCCAGCAGGTCCACTTGACGGGCCAGCCGCAGCAGCACCATGCCGGCAGCCGTCGGGACCACCGGCTTGCTGCGTCGGACGACGACGGTCCCCACCTGTGCCTCGAGCGCCTTGATCCGCTGGCTCACGGCGGAAGGTGTCACGTGCAAGCGCACCGCTGCGGCGTCGAAGGTCCCGGCATCGATGACGGCGGCAAAGGCCCGGAGCTGTTCCGCGGGGAAGTCCATGATTAGGGATTCTAATGTAGCCGTAGGATCTTTAGCTGGTCTGGTGATGCGTATTCGGCCTACCGTGGATCCGTGCCCATTTTCTCGCCCTTGCTGGCCGGTCTCGGTTCCGGTCTCTCCCTCATCGTTGCCATCGGCGCGCAGAATGCCTTCGTGCTGCGCCAGGGGATTCGACGGGAGCACGTTCTCGGCGTTGTGGTGCTTTGCGCGCTCTCCGATGCTGTCCTCATCTTCGCCGGGGTTGCCGGTGTGGGGGCACTGGTCTCCACCGCACCGTGGGTGCTCGTGGTGGCCAGATGGGCCGGCGCCATCTTCCTCCTGGTCTACGCCGCCCTGGCCTTGAAACGGGCCATTCGGCCGGCTGCGCTGATGGCTGTCAGTGCAGTGGGTGGATCACGGTCCGGCGCCCTGGGCACCGCTGCCGCCTTGACCTGGTTGAATCCACACGTCTATCTGGACACCATGGTCCTGCTCGGCACCATCGCCAATGCGCAGGGCGATCCCGGTCGATGGATTTTCGGTACCGGCGCAGTGCTGGGCAGTTTCCTCTGGTTTCCATTGCTGGGTTTCGGCGCCCGCATGCTCGCGGGATTCTTCGCCCGGCCAGCATCGTGGCGCGTCTTGGACTGTCTGGTGGCCGTCGTCATGCTGCTCATCGCCAGCGGGCTGCTCGCGGGCTCCTGATGTCCCCTACGCCAGTCGTCGTTGGTAGACCGAACTTGTGCGGACCCGAGTGAACCCGGCCCGCTCGTAGATCCGTCCTGCGCCAGTAGGGCTCTCCGAGTCCACGGTGAGTTCAACCATTCGGTATCCCGCGTCGGACGCCGCCCGCACGATGCTCCCCAACAGTGCCAGGCCCAGCCCCCGACGGCGCGCACGCCGACGCGTTCCCACGAGGCTGACATAGAGCTCCCCGTCAACCCACTCGCCACACAAGGCATAGGCATCGACCCGTTCTTCCGGGGCCAGGCCCATGTCCGTACTGAGGACCACCCGGCTCAGTGCAGGACGGAAACTCCGCGACGCGAGCTGGTCTGCCCAGCGCTCCTCCGAGCGGGGGACCGAGCCCCAATGGTCGGCGAAGGCCTCGTTGTGGGCGCGGCGTACCGCTTCCCCGAGCCCGCTGGTGAAGACCTCGATACGTGGCCCGGCCGGCAGGTCGGCGGGGGACTCCTCGACGGGGCCGGTGAGGGGAAGATCTACGCGCATGTCGGAAAAGTAGCGCACGGGCGCGTATCCCCTGGCTACCGCCAGGCGTTCGGCGCTTGATCCGGCCGAACCGGTCCACAGATCGGCGGTCAACGGAACACCGGGATGCCTCTCTGCGGCGAGCTCACGCGCACGGGGCTCGAGCCGGTCCATGATCTCCCGCCCCATGCCGCGTCCACGATATTCCGGATGCACTCCGCCCCCAATGGACGCCTTCGCCACTCCGTCACGCAGGCCGTCGCCGAGCCGCAGTTGCCCATAGCCAACCATCAGGTCGCCGTCCCAGACACTGACGCTGTCACGCGTGGGATCGAAACCCGGTTCCTCCAGCTCCTCCGCCAGGTCGTCGGGTCCGTAGAACTCCTCCGTGCCGTCCACACGGGCCAGCAGGTTGGTCAGCTCGCTCCATGGATCGACTGTGGTCGCTGACAGGGATGCGTAACGCAGGTTCATTGGTCCTCCCATGGAAACCGGCAGCAGGCGTGTGGATATCAGGAACAACCTACCGTCGTATCCCCCTCATGTCATGGCAAGTGGCGGACGATGCCAGCTCGCATCCGTTGCCACCGATCGCAGCGATCGTGCACATGCTGTGAACATGGTTATCCACAGCTGGGGACAGAGCTGTGCGTAACTATGTTCGAGTCTCCCGCGCTGGCACCGATGCGAGCCCTTTCAGCTCGGCAAATTACATGGTTGTAAGTTATTAACACTGTGGACAACTGCTGTGGATATCCACCCGGTGTTCGAATTACCGCAGGATCTCGCGGAAACTCGGCCCGCCTGTGCTTGATCCATCGCCCCGATGGTCGGTCTGATTTCCTGCACAGGTTGTGCACCAAGGTTATCCACAGGTGTGGATTGTCGTGTGAATATTCAAGTGGGTAGGTGGCGATCACCATGGTTACCCGGGCGTAGACCGGGATGCGCCGGGTGTGCGATCCGTGAAATACACGGGTGTGAGTTATTAACAGTGTGGATAACCCCTGTGGATACTCGGGCGCTGGCATGCAAACGGGGCGGGTGGTGGACATCGTCCGCCACCCGCCCCGTACGCACTTCTTGGTCTGCGTCAGCCGCCTGCGTTCGCCTCAGGCCAAGAACGGGTAGGCCGCGCGGATGGGGGCCCACCCCCACCATGTCAGCGCCCCGAGAACGGCCACCACCGCGACGATTCCGCCCCATTGCACCAGCGACCTGTTCCTGCCCCGGGGGGCAAGGACCAGGACCGCTGCCAGCGCCCCGCCCGTGACCAATCCACCAACATGCGCCTGCCAGGCGATGTTTGCCCCAGGCAGAAAGCCGATCACGAGGTTGATGCCGATGACCACCAACACCGGCACGAGGTTCCCTCCGTGGGCCTTGTTCACCACCAGGAAGGCCCCGAACAGGCCAAATACCGCCCCCGAAGCGCCGACAACGGCAACGTTCGGCTGGCTCAGCAGCAACACCCCAACGGAACCGCCGACACCGGCGACCAGATACAGGACGGCGAACTTCACGTGTCCCAGCGCCGGCTCCAACACGCGGCCGAGGATGTACAGCGCGTACATGTTGAACGCGATGTGCATGATGAAGCCGGTGGAATGCAGGAACAACGAGGTGACCATGCGCCATGGCTCGCTGCCTGTGTAGAGGCCGGCGTAGAGCAGCCGATCGGTGAGCCCCGGTATCAGGTATTGGCCTCCATAGACGGCAACGCACAGGGCAATGACCACATAGGTGACCAGCGGGCGTCCCGACGTGATCCGGGAACCGACCACGGTACGAGGCTGTCGGCGCTGGCTATTCGTCTCCGCGACACAGTCCACGCATTGCACGCCGACGGCAGCGCTGCGCTGGCACTCCGGGCACGCGGGGCGGCCACAGCGCTGGCAACGCACATACGAAGGTCGTTCGGGGTGGCGCGGGCAGGTCGGAACCTGCATGTGTGGTTCCTGCTGGGGCTGGCCGAAGGCCATGTCGAACTCCTGAGTCATGGTCTGGGGGTGGAAGGCAAAAGGGCGGATACCACCGGTTCCGGGGAACCGGTGGCAATCCGCCCTCGCTGCGCAGGAATGGTCCCTGCGGCGTCGTCAGATGTCAGAGCGACTCGACGTCGATGCTCGAAATGACGACATCCTCGAGGGGCTTGTCACGGCCGTCGGTGGCGACGTTGTTCAATGCCGAGACGATCTCGCGCGAAGCCTCATCGGTGACGTCGCCGAAGATGGTGTGCTTGCCCTGCAGCCAGGTGGTGGGGATCGTGGTGATGAAGAACTGGGAACCGTTCGTACCGCGTCCCATCTGTAGCCCGGCGTTGGCCATGGCCAACTTGTAGGGCTCCGTGAAGTCCAGATCGGGGTTGATCTCGTCATCGAAACGGTAGCCGGGGCCGCCAACGCCCTGGCCCAGCGGATCGCCGCCCTGGATCATGAAGTCGGAGATGATGCGGTGGAAGATGGTCCCGTCGTACAGCGGGGTGCCCGTCTTCTCCTCGCCGGACTCCGGGTGGGTCCAAGCCTGTTCACCGGTCGCCAGACCGACGAAGTTCTTGACCGTCTTCGGCGCATGGTTGCCGAACAGGTTGACCACGATGTCGCCGTGGTTCGTGTGGATGGTGGCCTTGTGCGTGGGGATTGCAGTCATGCGCCCATTCTTCCACCTTGCGCAACTCCTCAGCGGGCCCCCGCGCTCTGGGGACTACGCGGACAGTGAACAACCTGCGATCCCCGTAACGTGGCTCACAGGGTGGATGGCTCGGGTACATTCCAGCGCGTAGGCTAGGCGTGGATACTCCAACTACTTGGGAGGAACGTGTGAAGAAGAAGAAGCGAATTGCCCGCGATCTAAGTGGAACCGTCAACGCCGGAGTCGAAACGGCCCGCGACTGGGCCGGGCCGCGTGTCGACGCAGCCGTGAACTGGGCGGTGCCACGTCTCGAAAAGGGCATGGAGACGGCGTCCCCCCGCATTCAGGAAGGGCTGCACCGTGCGGCTTCCGAGATTGCCGGCGGCGTCGCCAAGGTGACGCCAAGGATCCAGGAAGGCCTGGACAAGGTAGCTCCGCGGATCTCGCAGGTCGTCGATGACGCGTCCCCCCGGCTGCAGGAAACGCTGGACAAGGCGACACCCGCCCTGCAACATGCACGCGATGTGGTGGTGAATGAATACATCCCGACGGCCAGCGCGCGCCTCGGGTCCGCAGCCGACTACGCGGCCCGCCGCTTGGATGGTGTCCAGGTTCCGGCGCAGGTCGAGAAGGCGGTCGCCAAGATGTCCGGCGACAAGAAGTCCATGAAGCGCGCACAGAAGGCCGCTGTCTCAGCCGCCAAGGAGGCTGGCAAGCAGCTGAAGCGGGACAAAGCCCGTCAGGGACGCAAACGGGGCTTCCTGGTCTTCGGCATCATTGCGGCCGTTGTGACCGCAGGGGTCGCCGCGTGGCGGGCCTCCAAGCCGGTCGAGGACCCGTGGAAGACCCCCGTCGAGCCAGCACCGGTACCGGCTCCAAAACCGGAATCCGAGGCTAGGGTCGAAGACGTGCGCACCCACATCGCCGCGGCTGAATCGGAGGCGGCTGCTCCCGCACCGGTCTCCGCCGACCCCGACCTACGGTCGCCGGAGGCAGCCGAGGAAGGCTCCGCCGACGACGCACCCAAGCCGGGTCCACGGGGTGCCGCCCGTCGTCGTGCCGACGATGCGGACGCGAACTAGGCGCTAACCAGGCTCGGGTACCTACCGAAGCCGCATGGGGCGGTGATCCAGATCAGGGTCACCGCCCCTTGCGCGTCCCCGGCCGGGTGGAACCCTCGCGGTCACGCGCCCGTGCCGGTAGTTGTCCGCTTTGTCCGCGGATGACGGCGAGCAACCCGGCCAGGATCAATCCCAACCCCACGTAGGTCCAGACCGGTGGCGTTTGGTCGAGAAAGATGCCAGCCAGGATCGCTGCACCGGGGATTTCCAGCAGGATGATCATCGAAACCACCAGCGGCCCCAATGCCGCCACCAGGTGGTTGAAGACCGTATGGCCCAATAGCTGCGATGCCACTGTCAGCGCGATGATTCCCACCCACCCGGGGAGCGGGAACCCGATGATGGGTTCGTCCGCCAACCACACCATGACGGCCAGGAGCATCGCGGTCATCGCGTAGCACAACGTCGTGTAGCTGCCGGTATCCATGGTCGCACGCGCTTTGCTCCCGGCCAGCGTGTAGGCGCCGGCCATGGCGCCCCCGGCCAGTGCCAGTAGGTCACCCAGAAGGGCCTCTGGGGACCGTCCGACGTCGAACCCCGTGATCAACACTGCTCCTGCCAGCGCCAAGCCCATGCCTCCAAACACCGTCCGGCCGATGATGGCGCCTCGAAGACGTTGGAAGCCGGCAATCCAGGCAGATTGCAGGCACACCAGGGCTGTGGCCGCAGCCACCGTGGTCATTCGCACGGAGACCATGAAGCAGGCGAAGTGGACGGCCAGGGCGATCGAGGCCGTGACACAATACCGCCATTCTCGCGGTGTAGGCCAGCGCCTGATTCCACGCGCGCGGATGACTGCTCCGGCCCCCATCGTGGCCGCTCCCAGCCCGTTACGCCAGAATGCCATCGCCAGTGGGGGAACGCTCGGTGTCGCGGCGACGATCGGACCCGACGCCGATACCCCCAGGACTCCCACCAGAGCCAGGAGGAGGATCACCGGACCGCCCCGGGTCTGTGTCCACCGGTACTCGAAACGGGGGCGCACATGACGAAGTCCCGGACCGATGGTCCGGGACTCTGTACCGACTGGGTGGAGGTAAGGGGACTCGAACCCCTAACCCCCTGCTTGCAAAGCAGGTGCGCTACCAATTGCGCCATACCCCCGTGTTGAGGATCAGTCGAGGTGATCCGTCGACGCCTTCCACACGGATTTCTCCGATTCGGAGGCCTTCCACCTACGGTATGCCAGGAACGACACGGCGGCCATGGCTGCTACCAGCAATTTCCGCATGTGTTCCCCGATCTACCGTGAAGGTGGAGGGATTCCGTGGGCGTACCAGGACTTGAACCTGGGACCTCTTCGTTATCAGCGAAGCGCTCTAACCGCCTGAGCTATACGCCCTCAGTGTCCCTTCAGGACGAGATATGACTTTACCCGACCGTCCGCTGGGAAACCAAATCGGCCCTTCGGAGAGTGGCCCATGCCACTTCCCGGAGGGCCGAAGAGGTTGGGTATCAGTCGTCCGTCAGTGTGACCCCGATGCCGCCGACGAGCGTCGACGAAATATTGTAGAGAACGGCAGCGAGCATCGACAGCGCAGTCAACAGGACGACGTTGACGACGGCGATGATCGTGGCGAAAGAGGCCACTTGTCCGAGGGAAATCAGCTCCTTGAGATTGAAGCCTGATTCCGTGCCGATGACCTCGCCCAGCAGGTCGTTAACACGGTCGAAGATGCCCGTCAGGTCAAGGACGGTCCACAAGACGACGGCGGCGACGACGGTGACGATTCCCAGTGCCACCGAAAGCAGGAATGCCATCTTCAGCACGGACCACGGGTCGACCTTGCTGACGAGCAGGCGTGCCTTGCGGACCTTGGCCTTTGGCGCCGGACGGACCAGCTGCTGGGGGCGCTGTCCCGTCCGCTGCTGGCCCTGGTTCTTGCCTTGGGTGGCCTGGCCGGAAGGGCGTGGAGAACCCGCCGCCGGGCGCTGCGCGGGAGCGGCGGGCCGGCCCTGTCCACTCGGCTTCTGGCGCGGTGCCGCAGGGCGCGGATTATTCGGGGTGCTCACGCATTACCTCCGTCAGTATCGGTCTCGTCAGGGGCCGGCACGGCTTCCACGCCGTCGGCGGATACCACTTCGGCCCCGTCATCGGCAGGCGAGTCGGCCGCTACCTGTGCGCTTTCCTGAGAATCGTCAGAATCCAACGGTACTGCATCACCGTCTTCATCCGTTCCCAGCCCACGCTCAGTATTCTTGGCCACGGCGATGATCCGGTCCTTCTTGTCCGGCTTGGCGAAGATTACCCCCATGGTGTCGCGTCCCTTGGCGGGAACCTGGGTCACCTGCGAGCGGACGACCTTTCCACCCTGCATGACAACGAGGACCTCGTCGCTTTCCTGGACGATGAGTGCACCTGCGAGGTTGCCGCGTTCGTCCGCGAGCTTGGCTACCTTGATGCCGATGCCACCACGGGACTGCACCCGGTATTCCTGGGCAGACGTCCGCTTGGCGTAGCCGCCTTCGGTGACGACAAACACAAAGGAATCCTCGCCGACGACCTCGGCTGCCAGCAGTTCATCGTCCTGACGGAACTTCATCCCGGTGACACCGGACGTGTTGCGGCCCATCGGGCGAAGTGCCTCATCGGTGGCCGTGAAACGCACCGACTGGCCCTTGCGGGAGACCAACATCATGTCGTCCGTTTCGGACACCAGCTGCGCGGAGACCAATTCGTCGCCATCGCGCAGGTTGAGGGCAATGACACCTGCGGACCTGTTCGTGTCGTAGTCGGTGAGCCGGGTTTTCTTCACCAGCCCCCGACGGGTGGCCAGGACAAGGTAGGGCGCCTGTTCGTAGTCGCGGAGATCCAGGACCTGGGCGATGTGTTCGTCCGGCTGGAAGGCCATCAGGTTCGCGACGTGCTGACCTTTAGCATCGCGCCCGCCCTCGGCCAATTCATAGCATTTGGCCCGGTAGACGCGTCCGTGGTTCGTGAAGAAGAGCAGCCAGTTGTGGGTCGTGGTGACGAAGAAGTGCTCAACGACGTCGTCTCCCCGCAACTGGGCTCCGCGGATGCCCTTCCCTCCGCGGTTTTGCGACCTGTAGTTGTCGCTGCGCGTGCGCTTGACGTAGCCGCCACGGGTGATGGTGACGACCATTTCCTCTTCGGGAATGAGGTCTTCCATCGACATGTCGCCGTCGTAGCCGGCAACGATCTGCGTCCGGCGGTCATCGCCATGGCGCTGGACGATGTCGGCAAGCTCCTCGGAGATGATCTGCCGCTGCCGAACCGGGTCGCCCAGGATGATCTTGTATTCTGCGATTTCCGCTTCGAGTTTTGCATGCTGGTCCTGGATCTTCTGGCGTTCCAGGGCAGCGAGCCGGCGCAGCTGCATGTCCAGGATGGCCTGGGCCTGCAGATCATCGATGTCGAGCAGCTCTTTCAGGCCATTGCGTGCGTCCTCGACAGTCGGCGATCGGCGGATCAGCGCAATGACTTCATCCAGGGCATCGAGTGCCTTGAGCAGCCCGCGCAGGATATGGGCCTGTTCTTCTGCCTTGCGCAAACGGAACTGAGTGCGTCGTACGATGACGTCGACCTGGTGTGTCACCCAATGCCTAATGAAGGCGTCCAAGGAGAGGGTGCGCGGCACTCCATCGACGATCGCCAGCATGTTGGCCGAGAAGTTGCTCTGCAGTTCTGTGTGCTTGTAGAGGTTGTTCAGGACCACCTTGGCGACCGCATCGCGTTTGAGCACGATGACCAGGCGCTGCCCCGTACGGCCGGAGGTCTCGTCACGAAGATCCGCGATCCCCTGCATCTTGCCGTCCTTGACCAGTTCGGCGATTTTGATGGACAAGTTGTCGGGGTTGGCCTGGTAAGGGAGTTCGGTGACAACGAGGCAGGTGCGGCCTTGCAGCTCCTCGACATTGACCACGGCACGCATCGTGACGGACCCGCGGCCCGTGCGGTAGGCATCTTCAATGCCGCGGCGTCCCAGGATGAGCGCGCCGGTCGGGAAATCCGGTCCCTTGATGTGCAGCAGGAGTTCCTCGAGGAGCTCCTCCTTGGTGGCCGCGGGGTTTTCCAGGTACCACTGGACTCCCGAGGCAACTTCCCGCAGGTTGTGTGGGGGGATATTCGTGGCCATGCCGACGGCAATACCCGATGAACCGTTGACGAGCAGGTTCGGGAACCGGGCCGGCAAGATGGTCGGTTCCTGGTTCTTGCCGTCGTAGTTGTCCTGGAAGTCGACGGTTTCCTCGTCGATGTCCCTGACCATCTCCATGGCCAGGGGAGCCATTTTGGTTTCGGTATAACGCGGGGCGGCGGCTCCGTCGTTGCCGGGCGAACCAAAGTTCCCCTGTCCCAGGGCCAACGGATAGCGCATGGTCCAGTCCTGGATCAGGCGCACCAGGGCATCGTAGATCGCCGAATCCCCATGGGGATGGTATTGGCCCATGACCTCGCCCACGACGCGGGCGCATTTGTTGTAGGAGCGGTCGGGCCGGTACCCGCCGTCGAACATCGCGTAGAGAACGCGGCGGTGCACCGGCTTCAATCCGTCGCGGACGTCGGGCAGTGCGCGGCCCACGATCACGGCCATGGCGTAGTCCAGATAGGACCGTTGCATCTCGGTTTGCAGGTCGATCGGTTCGATCTTGTCGATCGTCGCCGCTGCCATCGGCTGCTCCGGGAGGAGGTCTTCTCCGTTCTCCGGATCCTGGGGGGTTTCGGGCGTTTCGTCGCTCATCGGGTTTTTCCTCTACTCAAAGCTGCTGGGAACGAAAGGGGCGGTCACACTCAGATATCGAGGAAGCGCACGTCCTTGGCGTTCTGCTGGATGAAGTTGCGGCGGGATTCGACGTCCTCGCCCATGAGCACAGCGAATATCTGGTCGGCTGCAGCTGCGTCCTCCATGGTGATCTGACGCAGCGTGCGTCGGTCCGGATCCATCGTGGTGTCCCACAACTCCGAATAGTCCATTTCGCCCAGGCCCTTGTAGCGCTGGATGCCGTTGTCTTTCGGCAGCCGCTTGTTGGACGCCGCGCCGGCGGTCAGGGCGGCGTCGCGTTCGGCATCCGAGAAGACGTAGTCATGCGCCGAGTTGGACCATTTGATCCGGTACAACGGGGGCTGCGCCAGGTAGACGTAGCCGTTTTCAATCAGCGGGCGCATGTAACGGAAAAGCAGGGTGAGCAGCAAAGTGGTGATGTGCTGTCCGTCGACGTCGGCATCGGCCATGAGGACGATCTTGTGGTACCGGAGTTTGGCCAGATCGAACTCCTCGCCAATGCCGGTGCCGAAGGCGGTGATCATCGACTGGACCTCGGCATTGCCCAGGGCCCGGTCCAGGCGCGCCCGCTCGACGTTGAGGATCTTGCCGCGCAGGGGGAGGATCGCCTGGGTCCGCGGGTCGCGTCCGCGCTTGGCAGAGCCACCGGCGGAATCGCCCTCGACGATGTAGACCTCGCATTCGGCGGGGTTCTTCGACGAGCAATCCGAGAGCTTGCCCGGCATGCCGAAGGATTCCAACGGCGACTTGCGCCGGGCGTTGTCGCGGGCCTTGCGTGCAGCCAACCGGGCTTGTGCGGCAAAAAGCGACTTCCGGATGATGTCCTTGGCCGTCACGGGGTTCCGTTCGAGCCAGTCGCCGAGTTCGTCATTGACGACCCCTTGGACGAATCCCTTCGCCATCGAGTTGCCCAGCTTGGTCTTCGTCTGTCCCTCGAACTGCGGTTCGCCCAGTTTGATGGAGATGACCGCGGTCAGGCCTTCGCGTATGTCATCACCGGTGAGGTTGTCATCCTTATCTTTGAGGATGCCCTTTTCCTTGGCGTACCGGTTGATCAGGGAGGTCATTGCCGCCCGGAATCCTTCTTCGTGCGTGCCGCCCTCATGCGTGTTGATCGTGTTGGCATAGGTGTGGACCGATTCCGAATAGGCAGTGGTCCACTGCATCGCGATCTCGACGGAGATCATGCGTTCGGGGTCTTCGCTCTCGAAGGCGATGACATCCGGATGCACCAGATCGACCTTCTTGGACGCATTGAGGTACTTGACATAGTCGAGCAAGCCGTCTCGATAGCAGTAGTCGACGAAGCGGTGCTTCGGCTCCGCTGATTCATCGGCACGCTCGTCGCTGGTGTTCTCGGCGATCTCGTCCGCCGAATCATCCAGGGTGCGTTCATCAGTTAGCGTGATGCGCAGGCCCTTGTTCAGGAAGGCCATCTGCTGGAATCGAGCCCGGAGTGTTTCGAAATCGAATTCCACGGTGTCGAAGATCTCGGGGTCCGGGTAAAACGTCTGCATTGTCCCGGTATCCGGTGATTCCTCGCCTTTGACCAGATCCGTCTGGGGCTTGCCGCCGTCGCCGAAGGACATGCGGTAGACGTTGCCCTGTTGGCGGATCTCGGTGTCAACTCGCCGAGACAGCGCATTGACCACCGAGATGCCGACGCCGTGCAGGCCACCGGAGACCGCGTAGGCTCCTCCACCGAATTTGCCGCCCGCGTGCAGGATGGTCATGACGACTTCAACGGTGGGCTTGCCCTCCGTCGGATGCATCTCCACGGGAATGCCACGACCGTTGTCCTGGACCCGGACGCCGCCATCTTCGCGGAGAGTCACGTTGATGGTGTCGCAATAACCGGCAAGCGCCTCGTCAACGGAGTTGTCGACCACCTCATAGACCAGATGGTGCAGGCCGCGGGGGCCGGTGGAACCGATGTACATGCCGGGACGCTTCCGGACAGCCTCGAGGCCCTCTAGGACGGTGATGTCGTTGGCGCCGTAGGCGTGTTCCACACGATGGGAATTTTCTTGCGGCTTCTGCTCCGCAACCGGGACCGACGCTGGATCTTGAACGGAAGCGGTCTCCTGTGGGGCTCCGGAATTCTCTTCCTCGGGGGTCGTGTTCTCAGTATCCACAGGCGGTGCAGGCTCCTTGTGCATTCTCGGCGGAAACCGATCAGATTGACCGGCTATCCATGAAACGGTGCCTCGGCTATCGCCGGGTGGGCACCACGATCTCAATTCTACCGCGAATCTTCGGATCGGTGGGGCAAATCGGGTGCCAAATGCCCCTCATTGGCAAAATAACCGCCCTAGAACGCTCTCAGCGGGCACCGGATGGTCCCCTATGTGCCGACGGGCCCAGCAGAGCGCCTGCAGGCGGTTCCCTGTCGGTAACTTCGCCCGGTGTCGACGACCTTCCCATGCCAAGGCCCCGGTCGGCACATGAGGGTCAGTTAGGCGACCGTGCGAGCGGTCTACCCGTAGGTATCCCGGGGCCCTCGGCCCGCTACTCTGCGCATCCCCTTTTTCCAACTCGGCGCGGAGGGTCCTAGGACTTGGATGGTGGTGACCACTCCGGCGCCAAGCTTCTCATCGAAGGTCTTGAGCAGGCTGTGACTGAGCAAACGCACCTGTGTCGCCCACGCCGTGGAATCGCAGCGCACAACGACGGTGGTGTCCTCAAAGCTCTCGGCGGTGCAATGGGCACTGATCTGCGGTCCGACCAGTTCGGTCCACCTGGACATGACCGAACCCACGGCAACCGGAGAGGTCCACCCACGGTCACGGACCATGCGCCCAAAGACAGTTCCGATGCCCTGTGGATCACGTCCGTCGTCATACGCCGGCCCCGCCGAGGAACGGCGTCGCATCTCCCGGGCTTGGGCGCCGCGCTCTCCGGCCCGACGTGCCTTGGCCGCATCGATTCGAACCTCGCCCCGGGCGATCGCCGACTGCCGCATTCGATTCAGCATGGCCCGGGCCGCGTCGAATTCCTCCGATCCCTCGTGCGATCCGGCCCGCCCTGTGCTCATGCTGACACCGTTCCGGGGCCGACGGTGAGAATCCTTCCATTGAGCTCGTCCGGGACGTCTTCGACAACTGCCGCAGTCACGATCACCTGTTCGGCGTCCGCCACGACGGCGGCCAGTTTCCTGCGTCGGGAAACGTCGAGCTCGGCGAACACATCGTCGAGTATGAGAATCGGTTTGGACCCCGGCCGTGAATCGTCCTCGCACAACGCGCGGTATACGGCCAGGCGCAATGACAGGGCCAATGACCACGTCTCGCCGTGCGAGGCATAGCCCTTGGCCGGGGCGGTACCGAGACCGAGGACCAATTCGTCCCGGTGCGGTCCGACGAGCGTCAATCCACGGTCCAGCTCCTTCCTCCTTTGGAGGGCCAGCGACCTGAGGAAGGCGGCATGCAGTTCTCCCTCGTCGAGATCCATCAATGGGCTCCGCGGCGTCCCGGAAGTCCCGTTGCCCGGCTGCCCCTGGTCCTGCTCGTCGTCCATTGCACCGCCCACAGTCGACATGTACCTTGCCGTCGCGGGTTTCGATCCGTCGGTGAGCCCGTCATAAGCATCGGCAATATGCCCCTCGAGTGCGCCGAGGACCTCAAGCCGACCGCGCAGCAGCTTCGACCCGGCTGTCACAAGGTGTTCGTCCCATACCGACAGGGTTGACTCATGCGATGACGAGAGCCGTCCGGACGCGCGCGCAGATTTCAACAACGCATTGCGCTGTTTCAGGACCCGGTCGTAATCAGATCGGGTGGCCGCATGGTGTGGTTGCAAGGCAACGAGCACGTCGTCAAGGTAACGACGTCGTTCTGAAGGGTCTCCCTTGACGAGGGCCAGGTCTTCGGGCGCGAACAGCACTGTTCGCAGGATTCCCAAGATGTCGCGTGCCCTGACCGTATTGGCGCGGTTAATGCGGGCGCGGTTCGCCTTTCCGGCCGTGATCTCCAACTCGAGGCCGACCGCTTGGTCTCCACGGTGGACTCGTGCCCTCACCAATGCCTGGTCGGCTCCGAAGTAGATCAGGGGTGCGTCGTTGGAAACACGATGAGACGACAACGAAGCCAGATATCCCAGGGCCTCCGCGATGTTTGTCTTCCCCACGCCGTTGGGGCCCGCGAAGACAGTTGTCCCCGGGACCAATTCGAGATCGACCTGCCGATACGAGCGAAAGTCGGTCAGCGATACATGCGATATGTACAACTGTGGGTGATCCTGGTTATTCGCCCGGCCGGCGCACAGCATGCCCGCCGAACTGATTGCGCAAGGCAGCGACCATTTTCATGGCTGGGGCGTCTTCCTGACGCGAGGCAAAGCGCGCGAAGACCGACGCGGTGATGGCCGGGGCCGGGACTGCGTTGGCGATAGCCTCCTCCACGGTCCAACGGCCTTCGCCGGAATCTTCGACGTAGCCGGCGACTGCGCTCAGTTCCGGGTCCTCCTTCAGGGCCTTGACCAGCAGGTCCAGCAACCACGACCTGATGACCGTCCCTTCTTGCCAGGCGCCAAAAGTACCCGGGACGTCATTGATGATTCCCTTGGCCGCAAGAAGCTCGTATCCCTCTGCGTATGACTGCATGATGCCGTATTCGATGCCGTTGTGAACCATTTTGGCGTAGTGCCCGGCCCCGATATCGCCCACGTGGACGAAACTTTGTTCCCTGGTCCCTTCCGGACGCAGCGCGTCGAAAACCGGAAGAAGTTCCTCGATGTCCTCGGCGGCGCCCCCGGCCATCAGCCCATACCCGTTTTCCAGACCCCATACGCCGCCGGAAACGCCGCAGTCGACAAAACGGATTCCGCTTTTCGCCAGGTCTTGGCCATGCCGGATGTCATCGCTGAACCGTGTGTTGCCGCCGTCCACCATGAGGTCGCCTTGGCCCAATTTTCCGGCGAGCTCCGAGACGACGGCATCGGTGATCGGACCAGCAGGCACCATGATCCAGACGATCTTGCGTTCGGGGAGGGCGGTCAAGAGCTCGTCCACCGAACCCACGTCGGAAACCTCCGGGTTCCGGTCGTAGCCCGTAACCTCAATGCCACCTTGGCGCAGCCGGGCGCGCATGTTGGATCCCATCTTGCCCAGGCCTATTAATCCGATGTGCATGGATTCCTCCTACTGTCGTCTCGGCCCTTCTCCCCTACGCTTGTCAGTTGGGCAAGCGGACGGGCATCACCAGGTAGCGGTAATCGTCCTCGTCGTTTCCATCGAGGGCCTTCTGTGCCGTCATCATCGCGGGTTTTGGCGCGGTGGTGAACGAGAAGCGCACGAAATCGCTGCTGAACGCGTTCAATCCCTCGGAAAGATACGCAGGGTTGAACGCTACCGTGATGTCCTCACCATCGAGTTGGGCCTCGATGGCCTCCTCGGCCTGGGCATCCTCGCCGGTTCCCGCATCCAGAGCAAGCTGCGAATCGGTAAACGTGAGCCGGACCGGCGTATTGCGTTCGGCGACGACGGCGACTCGGCGAACGGCCTCAACCAACTCATGGGTCCGCACCGTAGCGTGGATCGGCGTGTTCTCCGGGAAGAGCGAGCGGATCTTCGGGTAATCACCATCGACGAGAAGGGAGGTGGTCCGCCGGCTTCCACTCTCGAAGCCGATCAGGTCGCTGCTCTCGCCAAGGGCAACCCGAAGTTCACCGGCTCCGCCCAGTGTCTTTGCTACTTCGCTGAGTGTCTTGGCCTTCACCAGTGCGGAAGTGGAAATGCCGGGGGTGGTCGGTTTCCAATGGACTTCACGCATGGCCAGACGGTAACGGTCGGTAGCCAGGAAGGTGATGAGGTCGTCTTCGATTTCCATCTTCACGCCGGTAAGAATCGGCAGCGTGTCGTCCTTGGAAGCGGCTACGATGACTTGGCTGACGGCTTCGGAGAAGGCAGCACCATCGACGGTGCCAGCGATCTCCGGCAAAACGGGAAGATCCGGGTAATCGGCAACAGGCATGGTTGCCAGATGGAAGCGGCTGCGACCGCAGGTGACGGTCACCTTTGAGGATTCCGTTTCGATGGTCACCATCGATTGGGGAAGGCTTCGGCAGATTTCGGCTAGCAGTTTGCCTGAAACCAGAATCTTTCCCTGGTCCGCAACTTCGGCAGCAATCTCAAGATGCGCCGAGATCTCGTAATCGAATCCGGCAAGTGAAACGACAGAGTCTCCGGCAGTAATCAGGATCCCGGAAAGGACTGGAGACGGCGGGCGTTGTGACAGCGAACGGGCGGTCCACGACACGGCATCTGCCAGGACGTCCCTTTCGACACTGAACTTCACGTAGTGATCCGCCTTTCACAGCTTTTGGTGACAACTTTCCGGTGCAAGCTTAGCCCGAGTGCCGAAGCCGGGGATACCGGACCGATCTTGGAACGCAGCAGGATGGGGCAGGAATCTGACGGGGAACTTGTTATCTGGATTCTTCTAGAAAATGGGATTCGTAGTGTTAATAACTGCTGTGGATACTGTGGATAACCTAGTCTCGTGACGCGTTCCGGCGGTTTTGGGCTGTTCACAACCTGTGTGTTCAGCCTCGGTCAAACCGCACAGGGCGGTGGACAACTATTCAGGTCATTTCAGGGATCCACAGGGAACCCAAGAGTTATCCGCAGAGAGTCTGGCTCGTCCACTTAACTATCCACACTTTTATCCACAGGCGTGTATATCGGCACGATTCCGGGATTCTAGCCTTCGCGTTGCTGCTGTTTGATCCTGTTGGTGAGCTCGGTCACCTGATTGAATATCGCTCGACGTTCGGCCATGAGTTCTCTGATTTTCCGGTCCGCGTGGATCACCGTGGTGTGGTCGCGCCCGCCCAGCTCAGCACCGATCTTCGGAAGGGACATGTCCGTGAGCTCTCGCAGGAGGTACATGGCGATTTGCCGGGCTGTCACCAAGGTTCTTGTCCGCGACTTGCTATTCAATTCCTCGATGCTGAGATTGAAGTAGTCCGCTGTCTGGGCGATGATCGCCGCCGGCGTGATCTCCTGGGCGCCTTCGTCCGTGATGAGGTCCTTCAACACCTGCTCGGCCAACGTGAGGTCGACGGTTTGGTTGTTCAAGGAAGCGAACGCAGTGACCCTGATGAGGGCGCCTTCGAGCTCCCGGATGTTGGTCGAGATTTTGGAGGCAATGTACTCCATGACGTCGTCCGGTGCGGAGAGACCCTCTGCCGTGGCCTTCTTCCGCAAGATGGCGATGCGAGTCTCCAGCTCCGGAGGCTGGATGTCGGTGAGCAGGCCCCACTCAAATCGGGAGCGCATCCTGTCCTCGAAGCCGGCCAACTGCTTGGGTGGAAGGTCTGACGTGATGACCACTTGTTTGTTGTGATTGTGCAAGGCATTGAACGTGTGGAAGAACTCCTCCTGCGTCGCATCCTTGTTCGCCAAAAACTGGATGTCATCGATCAGGAGGATGTCAACGTTGCGGTATGTCTGCTTGAAACTGGCGCCCTCGTCGTCCCGGATCGAGTTGATGAAGTCGTTTGTGAACTCCTCGGAATTCACGTAGCGAACTCGTATGCCGTTGTAGAGATGCCGGGCGTAGTGGCCAATCGCATGTAGAAGGTGCGTCTTCCCCAAACCGGAATCGCCGTATATGAAGAGCGGGTTATATGCCTTGGCAGGTGCTTCTGCGACGGCCACTGCTGCAGCGTGGGCGAATCTGTTGGATGAGCCGATCACGAAGGTGTCGAAGATGTACTTGGGATTCAGACGGCCGAATTCCTGGGAGTTGGAAGGAGGCGAGGGTTGGGGGCGATTATCGCTGATCCTCTCCTTTGGCACTGGGGCAGACTCGGGTTGCGTGGGTTCCGGGTCGCTTTCGGGGACCAAATCGGCATCGATACTGAAGGCGCAGAGAATGTCATCCTGAAATACGTGGCGTAGTGCGGCATCAAGGGAATTCTTGAGTTGGGTCTGCAGTACTTCCCGGGTTAGTTCGTTGGGGACCGCCAGCAGCAAAGTGGTGCCGATCAGTCCGAGCGGCAGGGCCAGGACGACGAAACCGCGCTGACGCGGAGTAACCCGGTCGTCCTGCTCGAGTATGCGAACTACCTGGCGCCAAGCGCTCCCGACACTGTTTGATTCGTCCGTGCTCACTGCCAACTCCCCCTTCAAGGTCTCATCGTCCGGCGACATGTTCCGCTGGTCCGCGCCGTACGAAAAATGACCAACAGGTATCGATTCTAGCCGTCATCCACAATGTTATTCACAGACCGTGGATAACTCGGAGGTGCTGGCATGGGGCGACGGACTACCTTGAAAATGCTGTTGAAGTCCGTCATGAGCGTCATGGAGCATCAGGACGCACCCGGGGGGACCACAAGAATTCCTTGCGCGTTGTCCACAACTGTGGATTAATAACTAACGAGTTATTCACAGCCTGTGACCTTTCTGCTGCGCGCCCCGGCGGGTGGGCCGGTTTGACCTGCCTCCCGCACGTCGCCTATCGTTGTTTAGTCCTGTGTGTGTGCTTTGGAGACCGTGAAGTGGAACTGCTACGGCTAGTTCTCCCACCCGAGATCCAGATGCGCCACATGAAATACGAGCGTCAGCCTGTTCTTCCCCCTTGTAGCAACGGGTTAAGGCGCATCCTTTGATCGTCTTGGAGTTACTACTGTGAGCAAGCGGACTTTTCAGCCGAATAACCGCCGTCGTGCCAAGAAGCACGGCTTCCGTCTTCGTATGCGCACCCGTGCGGGTCGCGCCATCCTTTCAGCTCGTCGGTCCAAGGGCCGTACCGAGCTGTCTGCATAGCACCGAGCAAATCCCACGGACCGCGCGTTGTTGACGTGGACATAGCCTCCGGCATCGCCGGGTACTGATCATGTTGCCTAAGAAACATCGCCTGCGTTCCGCTGCGGGATTCTCCGCCACCGTACGTTCCGGTACCCGTTCTGGGCGCCGGAACGTCGTGCTATATGCAGCCATTCGTCCTGCGACCCCGGCGACGAGCCCCTCGAGGTATGGATTCATCGTTTCGAAGGCCGTAGGGAACGCAGTGACCCGAAATCTCGTTAAACGGAGACTAAGGGCGGTTGCGGCGGAGCATCTAGCCAACTCGGACACCGGTTTCGACATAGTGCTGCGGGCACTTCCTGCCTCAGCGCAGGCGTCGTGGTCCGATTTGTCTAAGGATGCCGGCCGTGCCCTCGACACTGCCTGCGCGCTGGCCGTGAAGAATGCCGCCGCGGCCGGGCGAAAGGGATAATGCGATGTATGAGTCAACGGCGACGGGTCGTCTGGTCCGGTGGCTCGCGGATGTCCCGCGGAACGTGCTGATCGGGGTGATCATCGGATACCGAAAGGCTGTTTCGCCGCTGTACGGCGATGTGTGCCGGTACTTTCCAAGCTGTTCCGCCTATGGGCTTGAGGCAGTGACGGTGCACGGTGCATCCAAAGGAAGCGTGCTCGCCGCCTGGCGGATACTCCGCTGCAATCCGTGGAGCCATGGTGGTATCGATCATGTGCCAGCAGGACGACGGATTTGGCCAGAGGGCAAGGCCCCCAAGATCATGGTGTTGAATCATCCGCCGATTCCCGCCGACGACGATGCCGCAGACGTGGCACGAGGAGCATAACCGGTAATGAACTTCCTAGACACAATCCTGTGGCCATTCACGCAGGTAGTCTCGTGGATCCTTCGGGCCTTCCACGCAGTCTTCACCTACGTGGGGATGGACCCGGATTCGGGATGGACCTGGACGCTGTCCATCATCTTCCTGGTATTGCTCATCCGTACTGCTCTTATCCCCGTGTTCGTTAAGCAAATCAAAGCCCAGCGGGCCATGCAGGTCCTACAGCCAGACCTTCGCAAGCTCCAAGCCAAGTACAAGGGTAAGAAGGACCAGCTCTCGCAGCAGGCCATGATTGCGGAGCAACGGGAGCTCTTCAAGAAGCACAAGACGAACCCGTTGGCCTCCTGCCTGCCGATTCTCGTCCAGATGCCCTTCTTCTTCGCCCTCTTCCGCGTACTGAATAACGCCTCCCGGGCTAGTGCCGAAGGCCATTCTGTCGGTGCGTTGTCAGTGGACCACGTCCGAAGTTTCGACGCCTCGACGATTTTTGGGGCCGGCCTCTCTGAAACCTTCCTGGGAACCATCAATTCCGGCACTCCGAAGTTTGCCGTCATCATCACTGCAGTCGTGATGATCGTTGCAATGTCTGCGAGCCAGTTCGTTACCCAGCGGCAGATCATGACAAAGAACATGACCAAGGAGGCCCTGGAAGGCCCCTTCATGCAGCAGCAGAAGATGATGATGTACATCCTCCCGCTCGTCTTCGGTATCGGCGGTATCAACTTCCCCATCGGCGTCCTCATCTATTGGACCGCGACCAACGTTTGGACGCTTGGACAGCAGTTCTACGTCATTCGGAACAACCCGACGCCGGGTTCGCAGGCCGAACGTGAATTGAACGCACGGCGAGCTGCGAAGGGTCTACCGCCGGTCGGTCACAAGAAGAACGAGGAAGTGCCCGAAGCAGAGGTCATTGAACCGAAGGGCCAGCGTGACCAGCCGCAGCGTAAGAACAGGAAGAGGAAATAGACGATGAGCACCGTCGATGCCAATGCCAATGAGCTTGAGCAGACTCCCGGAAGCCAGGTAGAGCAGGTTCCGGGGACCGATTCCTCGCCCCTCGAGACCGTCAGCCGGGTCGAGGAAGAGGGCGACATCGCTGCAGACTACCTGGAGGAACTCCTCGACATCGCCGATCTCGACGGTGATATTGATATTGAAATCCGCAGCGGGCGTAC
The DNA here is from genome assembly GCA_016892645.1 of Micrococcaceae bacterium RIT 802. Classification (GTDB taxonomy): domain Bacteria; phylum Actinomycetota; class Actinomycetes; order Actinomycetales; family Micrococcaceae; genus Arthrobacter_H. The sequence continues at coordinate 77,896 of JAFEMX010000012.1, read as the reverse complement.
ATATATCTCGATCGTCAGCGAAAACGGAGACGACGCCTCGCTCAAGGACCTGCTCGGGCATGAAGGCGATGGCCTCGAAGCGCTGCAGGAATTGGCGCGCCTTGCCGTCCTGTCGGCCACGGGTAATCGTTCACGTCTCGTTCTGGACATCGCCGGCTATCGGGATGGCCGTGCGGGCGAGCTAAGGAAGATGGCCGAGGAGGCTGTCGCCGCAGTGAAAGCCAACGGCGGGGAAGTCGCCCTGGAGCCGATGAGCGCGTACGAGCGCAAGCTGGTACACGACACGATCGCGGACTTGGGGTTGCACAGCGAGTCCGAAGGCGAAGGCGGAGAGCGGCACATCGTTGTCTCAGCCCGAGACTCCTAATTCCGCGGATACGAGATCGAATTAGCCTTTAGCTAGAACCGGGAGCAATGTGAGCCAGGAAGTACTGCCGACAGACGCCGAGAGCAATGCCGCTCAGTCGGTGTTCGGGCAACGATTGTCGCTGGCTAGGCGCTACGTGGAACATCTGGCCACGTCCGGCATGGAACGCGGCCTACTGGGGCCTCGCGAGGTTCCACGGCTATGGAGCCGTCACGTGCTGAATTGCGCTGTCGTTGCTGACTTGATTCCCCAAGCTGCCGAGGTCGCCGACGTCGGGAGCGGTGCCGGTCTCCCCGGCCTTACCTTTGCCATAGCCCGACCTGACTTGAGGTTGACGTTGATCGAGCCGTTGGAACGGCGTTGCATTTGGCTCAACGAAGTGGTCGATGACCTCGAACTCGAGAACGTGACTGTTTTCCGCTCGCGGGCGGAACAGGCCATTGATCACGTCAATGCGGACGTCGTTACCGCCCGGGCGGTTTCTGCATTGGGAAACCTGGCGCGATTGACGATGCCGCTGGTGCACGGGCACGGAGAGGTCCTGGCAATCAAAGGACGTAGTGCCGCAGAGGAAGTCCAGAAGGCGTCAAAGGTACTTCGGAAACTGGGTGCGGACCGTACGGAGGTCGTCATAGCCGGCGCCGACATCCTGGACGAGCCGACCACGGTTGTGCGGATCAGCATCGGCCGCTCAAGCTAAACGGTAGGCTGTACGGGTGGCGATATCCGCCATCGAAGTGGTCAGGAGAGGGTGGGTATGGACAGGCAGGCAATCCTTACCTCGGAACCTGGTGTCATCTACCGCGCACAGCAGAACCTGTCGCTTGCAATGCAAACTAAAGAAGTTGATCTCCACGTTTCACGTGAAACGCCAGGGTGCCGTCCGCCGAAGGAAGACCCTTGGATCAAATCTTTCTGGAGGACGACACCATCAAGCACCAAAAAACAGTTCAGTCTGAAGCGAAGGCACCGGTCCGGGACATGATGGACAGCATCGACGAAAGCACTCCGCTGGCGAGCCAGTTGGCCGATGAGAACAAGCGTCGCGAACGCCTGAATGGAAGATCCTTGCCAAAACCCCAGGCCACTCGGTTCCTCACCGTCAGCAATCAGAAGGGTGGAGTTGGGAAGACGACGACTACGGTCAACATTGCCGCAGCGTTGGCGAAGGCCGGTATGAATGTGCTCGTGGTCGACATCGACCCTCAGGGGAACGCCTCCACGGCATTGGGAATCGAGCACCACGCCGAGGTCGAGAGCATCTACGATGTTCTCATCAATGATGTCCCGTTGGCCGACGTCCTGGCCCCTTGCCCCCAGTTCGATAATCTGTTGGTTGCCCCGGCGACCATCCACCTAGCCGGGGCCGAGATCGAACTCGTATCCCTCGTTGCACGTGAACAGCGACTTCGGCGAGCTCTAGATGTATATCGGAAGACTCGGGAGGAACTAGGCCAGGAGCGTATCGACTACGTCTTCATCGATTGCCCGCCCAGCCTCGGCCTCCTGACGGTCAACGCATTCGTCGCGGCGCGTGAGGTATTGATTCCAATCCAGTGTGAGTACTACGCTCTCGAAGGACTCAGCCAGCTGCTCAACAATATTGAACTGATTCAGAAGCATTTGAACTCGGAACTGGTTGTTTCAACGATTCTGCTGACTATGTATGACGGACGCACTAACCTGGCTTCCCAGGTTGCTGCCGAGGTTCGAGAACACTTCCCACAGCAGGTTTTGGGTGCCTTGATTCCTCGCAGTGTGAGGATCTCCGAGGCGCCGAGCTACCAGCAGACTGTCGTTACCTACGATCCGAGTTCCACCGGAGCCCTGTCATATCTCGAAGCGGCTGCAGAGATCGCGGAACGCGGGTAGTTGGACGACGTCGAACCCATCTGTTGCCAGTAGACTCTTGACTGAGCAATAGACGCCAAAAGTGGCGGATTGGCGACGTTGAGAGGACAAATGATGGCGGAGAAGCGGCGTGGATTAGGTCGAGGTCTTGGTGCCCTCATCTCCGGGAGCCCGACGACCGACGAAGTTGCACAGGCCGAGGGATCCCCGGGAGCCGGAGCTTCCCCATTTGCAGAGAACCCAGATCCCGGTTCGAGTTCTTCGGCGTCGAGTGGGGACTGGCCAACTCCGCCAATGGAAGTTTCACGTGAAACAGAGGCGCGCAGATCCACGACTACTGTTTCACGTGAAACAGCGAAGAATCCTCGATCTGGCGACACTAAAGAGACTGCTAAGACCCTTCCTGCCCCGCGCAGAGTCAGCAAGACCCCTCGTTCTGTGGTCAAGACTGAGGACGAAACTGAATCGGACAAAACAGCCCCGACTCCTGTCAAGCAGCAGGCGCGGAAGTCCCGTCCCGTGGACATGTTCTTTGCCCCAGGGCGCCCTGAGGACGCTTCGACGAATAGTCAGGGCGAAGAGAGCGGCTCGAGGAGACCCGCGACTGGCAGTCGCAATCGCAGAGTCGCCGTTCCTGACGTTCTTGCAGAGGTGATGCAGCAGAAGGAAGACAAGGATACGACCGGTACCTCTTCAGGTGAACCTTTTGGCGAGAAAACGGGAACTCCGAGTCCGACGTCTGTTCCTTCCCCCTCTGGTGCTAGCGGCACGTCGAGTGATGTTCCACGTGAAACCTTGATTGCCGTCCCTGGCGCATCTTTCGCCGAGGTGCCGGTTGGGGATATACATCCGAACCGAAAGCAGCCGCGGAACTCGTTCGACGAGGAGGACATGGCAGAGCTGGTCCACTCAATCCGGGAGGTTGGGCTGCTCCAGCCGATCGTGGTCCGTCCCTCGGATGAACTGGGCGCGGAGAGCTATGAGCTGGTCATGGGCGAGCGGCGCTGGCGGGCAGCGCAGGCCGCGGGGCTTGCCACTATTCCAGCGATCATTCGGCAGACATCAAATACGGATCTACTTCGTGATGCGCTCCTTGAGAATCTTCACCGTTCGCAGCTGAACCCCTTGGAGGAAGCCGCCGCCTATCAGCAGCTCATGCAAGAGTTCGATTGTACTCAGGATGAACTGTCAGAACGGATTGGGCGCTCCCGTCCGCAAATATCCAACACCATCCGTCTCATGAAATTGCCTGCGTTGGTTCAGCGGCGAGTGGCGGCTGGTGTGCTGTCCGCGGGGCACGCGAGGGCACTTCTCGCCCTGGCAGACACTGCGGAAATGGAACGAGTGGCTCAGAGAATCGTTAACGAGGGGCTATCCGTCCGCGCTACAGAGGAGATCGTAGCTATGAACGATGGACTACGCCGCCCCGCACGCGAAAAGGCGCCGCGCGCAACCGCTCGCCACGAGCGGTTGGACTACTTGGCCAACTCGTTGTCGGATCAGTTGGATACAAACGTCAAGATCACCCTCGGTGCCAAAAAAGGTCGTGTGAGTATCGAGTTCGGAAGTGTCGACGATTTGAATAGAATCATGAGCGTGATCTCGCCCAGTTCCGACAAGTAGAGGGCGCTATCTGTCGTGTTTCACGTGAAACACGACAGACGGCACGTCGGTCCTCTAGAGTAGGTTTCGCTCTCTGCATGCCGGACTGACGATGACACCCTTGCCCGTTCAAAATTGTGTTTTCATTAGTCCACTCCGGAATGCCGCCCTCGTCGAGTAGCCATGGATGTAGTTGCAAGAAATCGATGCCAAGAACATTCAAGAAGTAGGTCTCCAGGCGCGGCTGTTCGGGATGAGGCGCGTTCCGAGAGGACTATCGGTGGACCCAGTGGGTCCAGACCAGACACGGTTGGGAACCCATCGGCATGAATGTTCCACGTGAAACCGGCGTCGACGACTCCCCAAAACATTCCCGAGGGGAACAAGAAATCGCTTAGCCTCCTTCTCCTCGAGTGAATTGTGCCGGCCGTACTCCGCAGCAATCCCCCGAGGAGTCATTTGGGCCCATCTGGGCGATCCTTCAGCCTTCTGCTCATTTTTGAGTAGACTGTCCAACAACAACAATGGGCATACAACTCTACGGGGGACGGCCCAGGACTGGCCTTCTCGGTGCTGCCGACCGTCCTACTTGATCCACTCGATTGTAGGAACAGTGGCAATGCGCGTGCCTTTCAGCGGCTACTGAATTCCGGACTCACCGATCGAAGAAGTCCCGGTAGAGCCTCCGGCACCTGAATCTGAAGGAGGGCCGGAACTCCGACCCCGCGGCGACAGTTCTCCAGAATCTCCGACTCGAAGGGACTACGTCGACACTACTAAGAGCGGAGTCGTCGCCAGTGTATCTATAAACAACTTATATCTGTTGCTTGTATGCTGGCGTTTGACGATGACGTCCGCCCGTTGAATATTCGCCTTGTTGGGGTCCACCGGTAGACGATTTGGAGGCCGGTACCCGCCGCGAGAGCTAGCAGGATTCGAGGCCACTAGTGGCGTGCTTGGGGGCCGCCTGCCACTGACGGGCCAAACGCGAGAAAAAGTATGCGGCCACGACCCTGCTGGTGATCGATCACCGACTTCTCGACCATCCTGGCGAGGGCATACACAGCATCCCGCTGGAGACGCTCGAGCGCCGCTACGACACGGCCGCGTCCGTGCTCTGCATCCCAGTAGGCCAAGAAGGACTGGCATCAGCGGCTGGGGCCCGGGGTCCACGCCGACGCCATCATGGACCTCATCGTGCACAACACCATCTGGGTTGAGACCGGCAGCCTTGTCAACGCCAACCGAAAATAGGGCCATAAACGCCAACTGAAAATGAGGCCACCCGACCATGATTTAAGGGTGATCACATTGGACGATTGGGCGACAATCCGCCACCGCTACGCGAACGAGAAGATATCCAAACGCGAACTCGCCCGGCAGCTGGGCGTATCCCGCGGAACCGTGGACCGGGCCTTGGCCGCGGAACGCGCCCCGCGCTATGAAAGGGCACCTACCGGCTCGAGCTTCGATGACTATGAAGCCAGCGTTCGGTCATTGTTGGCGAAGACGCCCACGATGGCAGCCACGGTGCTGGCCGAACGTGTCGACTGGTCCGGCTCGGCTTCCCTGTTCCGGGCGAAGGTCGCTCACTTGCGGCCTGAATACGCTCCGGCTGATCCGGCTGACCGGCTCGAACACAAGCCAGGCGTTGCCGTTCAATGCGATCTCTGGTTCCCGCACGAGGGCATCCCTCTGGGCCGTGGCCAGCAAGACAAACCCCCGGTACTGGTGATGACATCAACGTTCTCCGGTTTCATCCAGGCCAGGATGCACCCGTGGACCCCGCTCGGCCAAGGCGCGGGTGTGGGTGTTCGATCCGCAGAAGATCGCCCAGGAAGAACCCACCTGGTGGTGGAACCCGCTGTCCTACGTCACGGATGAGGACAAGGCCGCGAAACTGACCCATCATTTCGCCGTCGCTTCCCGGGGTAGTGGGGCGAAGACGGATGCGCATTTTGAGCCGAAGGCCGAGGACCTGATCGCCTCCCTGTTCCTCGCTGCCGCGCTGGGGAACCTGCCGATCACCGATGCGTACCTGTGGATCACCAGCCAGGAGTGCGAAGACGCGGTGGCCCTGCTCCGTGACCACGACTACGCGCTGCAGGCCGCCGGCCTGGAATCGACCATGTTGTTGGCCGATAAGCAGAAGGATGGGATCTTCGGCACCGCCGAGAAGATGGTCCAGTGCCTCAAATCCCGCAACACCCTACGCTGGATCGCACCCACCCCGGGCGCGAGCGTGGACACCGACCGGCGCGAGCACTTCGACCCCACGGCGTTCGCCACCTCGGCCGAAACGCTCTACGTGCTCTCCATGGAAGGTGTGGGCACGGCGGCCCCGTTGACCACCGCCCTGACGGTGGCCGTGGCCGAGGCCCTGGAGGAACGCGGGGCACGCCTGGGCGGCCGGCTCCCGGTCCCGGCGGTCTTCGCCCTCGATGAGCTGGCCAACGTCGTACGCTGGGCTGCGTTGCCGGACCTGTTCAGCCACTACGGCTCCCGCGGGATCATCGTCATGGCCATCCTGCAGTCCTGGTCCCAGGGTGTGGAGCTCTGGGGCGAACCGGGGATGCGGAAGATCTGGTCGGCATCCAACGTCGTCGTCTACGGAGGCGGCGTGAAGGAAGACGCCTTCCTGCGCACCCTCTCCGATCTGATCGGGGACTACTCCTATAACAGCGTCTCCCACTCCTCCGGGCGTGGCGGCTCCAGCAGCTCACGCCAGGAAGGCAAGGAACGGATCCTGGACGTCTCGGATCTGACCGAGATGGAACGCGGCCGTGCCGTGGTCTTTGCCTCCGGCGCCCGGGCAACCCTGGTCAAGACCCGGCCCTGGTGGAGCACCGAACACAAGGACGCGGTGAACGAGTCGATCAGCCGGTACGCACCGTCGAGTGCCCCGGCGGTGGAGCGCGACGCCGGCGATTCCGCCCCCGAGCGTCCAAGTGATCCCACGGCCACGGAAAACCCGTGGATCACAGCAGGCAAGGACGCCCGGTAATGGATGACCAGTTCCTGTTTGACCAGGGCACGACGGCTCCCGAGACAACGCAGGCCGGCCCGCAAGGGAAAACCGATGCCGTGGAGCAGGCCAAACATCGGCTCGGGGTGGCCCACGCGGCGTTGGAGGCTGCGGAGAAGCAGGTCCACATGGCACAGGAGAAATCCGACCAGGAGCTTTCGGGGTGGATGCGTGCCGCAGCCTCCGAGGCCCTTACGCAAAACCAGCGTGCGCGTGATCGTGCGGTCGCTGATGTGGAGAAGGCAGCCGGGGAACTCGCCCAGGCACAAACCGAAGCCGCACCGCAGCAGTCAGGGGCCGGCGACCCGGCCCCACAGCCGGCGGTGGAGACGAGGCTGGTCTACGACTCGGCCGAGGAATTCCTGCACGAATATCTGCTTCCCCTCTACAACCGGCCCATTGATGCCAGGAACGGCAAGTGGTGTAGCCGGTGGTTCCTCCACGCCGAGGCCGTTAGCCGCGTCGATGCCCTCTGGCGCGCCTGGGAACACCTCAGGCTCGATCCAGCTACGGGGCTGAGCGTGTGGTGGAAAGACCACGCCGACGTCCACATGGCCGTGCTGATGAGCCAAAAAGGGCCGTTCTACGCGTGCAGCTCCACCCGCCACAACGCACCTGACCCCTTCCCCTGCGAGAGGGCCCCTGAGGGCTGGATCCCCAAGGCATCCGAAATACCGGACCCCAACTAGGTGCTTCCAATTCGGTTGGAATTACTTGGAGGAACCCCTTTTCCTACCATTAGACGACTCCGCAGAAAGCTATCTTCCACCTTTACCGGGCATGCGTACCGCCGCTCCGACGGACTTGGACATAACCAGATGCGGCGATCGCGGGATCATTGTCGAGTTCGGGGTGGTGGAGGCGCATGCTATGTCGGCCGCAGCCCGTTAGATATCAAATCTCCATACAGACCGCGGTGAGCGCTGAATCCTACGAATGGCTTTATTCCACTGGGATTACTGGGCTGGCTTCCACGAGCGCATACTCGGAGCCGTCGGTGCGCCGTTCTAGCAACTGATAATCGACTAGGTACCGCCGCAAGACTGCGATGTCCTCCGAGTACGGCAGGAGCCTGTTATTTACCTCGTGTTCGGTGAGAACCTCATTAGGTTCAAAAGCCCCGCGGGCGACCCAGCTCAGAAGCGCTCCACGTTCCTCCAGATTTGCTGGATATTGGCGAATCCGCTTGCCGTCGACAAATCTCTCGATACCCTGGCGTCGCTCCGCCGGATTGGCTTCGAGGATGGCTCTGAAAATCTCGGGCAGAACGCGCCCTGTTTCGGCGTCCAGCAAGCCGCTTCGAATCAATGCCTCATTGACTTTACGTCGTTTTGAGGCCCCAAGGCCCGCGCTGGCCGCATCCCATTCTTCACCCAGTAACAAACGTGCCGCCACTCGTCGTGTATTCGCGTTTGCCAAAGCAGCTATTACGGGACGCCATTCGGCTGGCTGCTCCAAAATTAACCCACTTTCTCGCAAACTATGGAATCAACGCGAATACGGCGCTGAAACCCGCCCACGGCGACGACCAGATACAAAACGGCCGAGATCGCCACGCCCCAACCGAGTCCGAAGTTCTGCCCAACGATTGCCACCACCGGAGCCACGATAGCAACGATCAAGGAGTCCGCCATCGAGATGACAGAACCCGCCGTTGCTCGGACATCATTAGAAACACCTTCATGAAACAGTCCGGAGACCAGGATCTGAAGCATGCCATGAAGAGCGACATGCAAGACGAACGAGGTCCACACGAGCACAGGGCCGTCAGCGAGAGCAAATACGGCTGCCGCAACGATGTTGAGCGAAGCAACCAGTGCTACGTGGCTGACTTGAATTCTGAAGATTCTCAGTAGAGCGGGACCGAAGATGTTCGCTGCATTCATGCCGATATACCCGATGGCCAGGAACATGAGTGACTGTTGGTTGAACTTGATCTGCCAGAGAAGAAACGGGGCAACCGCTGCTGCATTAGTCACAACAAGCAACCAAGCATGTGGGGCACGAGCAGTACCAAGGGCCTTGCGGACGAAGGTAAGCAGTGGCATACGTTCAATATCTGCTTTAGCATCCCTAAATGTCGCAATTACGATCCCTGCCGCGATAAAGAACGCGATCGCAGAGATCCAAATTCCTCGCGGCCACACGGAGAATATGGCTATGCCGATCACGCCACCAAGGATGCCTGCAGACGCCGAAAGGTAGGCTATCCGGCCGAAGGCAGCTGCGATCTTGTTGGCATCCATTGCCTGAATTTGATTAACAACCAGAGCGTTTGAGGTTCCGCTCATTGCGGCAACCGCGATTCCAGCAATAACCTGCGCCAATACCAGTCCAGGCTCGGAAAGACTTATAAAAAAGAGGACAAATGCTGCTATCCGAATTAGATTGCCCAATTGCAGTGCAAGTTTATTTGAGTACTGGTCGAACAAAATTGCAAATGGAATCTCGGCTGTAGTCACGGCGATGTTGAACGCCGCAGTCATCAGCCCAACGAACGCAAGGGAATACCCGACGGTCTGGAAGTAGACCACGTCAACTGAAGCGAAACAGGCCACGCCCGCCGCGCTGAGCATTATGAACGCATAGGCGCGTTTCAAGAATTGCCACCATTCCTTACATGAAGAGTGAGCCATGGTATTTGACGTCAGGACTTGAGTGCCCAACCAGTTCTGAGAATTCAGCCAACCTCTCACATGCCGCGAAATAGGTGGCATCGGAGACACTCGCGCCACTCATCAAAACTTTAACAACCGAAAACCCAGGCTCCCCGACGAGCGGAATTTCCAAGACGGTCTGCCCTTGTTCAGCTGCAGACTCCAGGAGCTGACCGGTGCTCTGGTTTTCCGTGAAGACGTTTCTCGCTTTCTCCAGGCTGGCTGGGCGGGCGGCCGAATGAAAGAAGTTGGGCATTGCCTGCAGCGCGGTGCCATTGAACCACAGGCTGCGCATGTCGGTCGGGGACGCCTCGACATCGATGCCCGAATCCAACGAATAGAGCATCTGAATGCATTCGGCGAAGGCGCGTCGAATGGCGTCCACGAGTGTCGCGGCGTGCCCAGATCCTCGCGCGCATTTAGCTTGGAATGCGCTGCCGCTCCGGAAGGTAACGTTCGCAACGGGTGCCTCGAATGGGTTCGGCAGCGCGGCAACGGCAAATTCGCCGTCGAACTCCCTCATAATTTCGACGATCCCGTCAGGCAAGGTGGTCACGTCGATCAGTAGAGGATCGGCCCCCGTCCTCGCGTAGAACCAAAACGCGTCGCGCTCCACGATCTCTCGGAGGGCCTGCGCACGGGCATCCGACCTACTAGCACCGGCGGCGGCTCCGTTGGTGCTACCAGCAACGATCACAGCAGACTCGCCATTCACATAAGGGCACAGCGCAAAGTTGGCGGGGACGCGCACAGAGACACCGGTGGTCAGCTCTGTCCCGTCAAGCCACTCCAGAACCGTATTCCGTTCAAAAGTGCTGATCGACGGGTGCTCGTCCAACACCGGGAAGCCAAATATGGCGGCGACATCGACGGCGCGTTCGACTTGCGCCAATGTGCCGACGAGCACATGGCGGCGATCAGACGTAGCCAGTGCGTATCTTTCGAAGGCTTCGCCTAGACAACTCGCCAACGCTTGGTCGGGAAGGACGCCCTTCCCGCCTGCGATTTCGCACAGTAGTGGATCCGCGCTGGTCCCAATGGGCGCATTGACCAGTGATACCGAGGTGATGTCAGGAACCGCGACTGGATTCCCAATGATTGCCGCGAATCCGATTGCCCACCGATTTTCTTCAACGAAGAACTCAGCGCTCAGAGATCTGTCGCCACCAGTGTCATGCCTGGTCTCGATTGGCCGCACGGTCGGAGGCCTGCGTTCCCGTAGCGCAGAGGGAGTGACAGTCGATCGAGCACCCGCGCATCGTTGGCAATCGGCAGAAGGAACTACACATGACCAGTTTTGGGCTCCGTACGCATTCGTGACGGCAATCGATAGATCATGAAGTGTGTGGAAAGCGCTGAGCAACCCGCAAGCATGCTCATCGGAAAAGACGGCTTCCTGCTCACCGTCGTAGAAATGGTCAATAAAAGCCGCAATAGAGGAAACGCAGTCCTCACAACCATCGCGGTGGTCTTCGCGCACAAGTACCCACGTATGACCGGCTCCCCCCACGGAAAAGGACGGGCATTGCGACTGACTTTTGAGACCGCAGCATCGAATCTGAGCCTCGGGGCAGGTTCAATCCTTAGTTCGAAGCAAATACTCTCGTATGCCTCGTAAAGTTCATTGTTCACAGAAAATGGCCACTCTCATCTCGGGCCGCGCAAGACAAAGGGTGGGGACTTCTCGTCCCCACCCTTTGTCTTAGCGGATTTAGCGCGGGCCGTAGCTCTGCTTGGACTGCCGTCCGGCGAACGTCGCGTGCGGCTTCAGGCTCAAGACCTTGGACTTAATCATGGTATTTTCCCCTTTTGTTTGTGACCCAATAAGCCGGTCCCACCAAGACGACGAACGCACTCTTGTGCCCCCTGATCTACTATCGATCCGGCAGAGGTAGTTCGAATGGCGCGCGGTCCTTCCTCCGCCTCCGATCTAGCGTGAGGGACCGTCGTTGCTCTTCTCACGGCCCACGCTGGCCCCCGAACTGGCTTTGCGGGCCTTCGGCGTCTTGGTTGGTGCTTTGGCGGCCTGGCTGGGGTGTTTGGCCTGGCCCTTGGCGGCTGCCACACGGGCTTTGACGTCGGTGTCGCTGGCTTTGTCTTTCAGAGAGGCCTCGAAGACGTCGTAGTGCTCCTTGGAGCCGTAGTCCGGTCCTGTCGGCTGCGCTGGGGCCGCCTCTGCTCCCTGTGCGGAGGACTGGGGCCGCTGGTCGGCCATGACCTTGTCCTCGATGTCTTTGCCCATAGGGGCCAGACGGGCGAAGAATTCTTTTTCCGCGTTCTCGTAGCGATCTTGCAGCCCGGTGTTGCCCCTCGCCTCGAAACCGCCCTCGGCGAGTGTCTTGGCTTCGTGCCAGTCCCGGGCAGCGGCGACGAACTTCGCATCTGCGAAGTGTGAGTCCTCAACACCGGGGTAGTTCTGCCCAATTTCCCGGCGCAGATCCTCGATACTCGGCCCCCGCACCCCGTCCTTTTCGATCAGGTGCATCCGCTCGACCACCGCACGTTCGGCGTCCGGGGCCGCGTCGGTGTCGGCTGCGTCCTTGGCCTCGCGCAAAGCGGTGACCAGGTCCTCGTTTGCGAGGTAGTCCTGGGGCACCTGGTGGCGCTCCATCTCCTCGTGCAGATCGGTGGCCTTCTTCTTGATTTTCTCGGCCTGCGCGGCAGCAACCAGCGCCATGGCCTCTGCATGCTCCTTCGCCACCCGCACCTGTTCCTGGGCAATTTGCTGCACGGCTAGCCGGTCCTGCATGTAGATGCCGTCGCCTTGCAGGTCGGCGGTGTTGATCCCGTAGCGCTGCTTCACCTCGACGGTGATCTTCTCCGACGCGGCTAGGGCCTCGGGGTCGTGGTCCTTCCACGCCTCGGCCAACAGATGGGCTTGGGTGATCTGCCCGGGCTTGGCGGTGTTCCACCATTCGTCCTTGCTGGCCGGGACCACCACGGCTCGCATCGCGGCACGGTCTGCAGCCATGGCCCGCTGCGCTTCGATGTTCTGCTGCTCACTGCGCTCTTGTGCCTTGCGCAGGAACTGCTGACGCGCCCGGGCAAGCTGTTCGCCCAGCTGCGCAGCCGCGGTCATGGACTGGCGCAGCAGCCCCTCGATAACGTCTTCAACGCCTTCTTCACTCACGGGATCTTCACACTCCTGGTTGCGGTTGGTGGTGCTCTCTCTAACGGCCGTAGTCCTGGTCCTTGTCCTGCCCCGGCGTCGTTGGCTGCCGTGTTTTGGCGGGTTCTGTCTTCGTGGGCACGACGCTTCCCTTGCGAACCTCCGCGACGGACGCGGCCAGGGAGGTCGGGGAACCCAAGTGCAGGAGCCGGATGGCATCATGCTCCGGCTTGCGTACCTGTTCGGTGACAGTTCCCGCTTGCTGTGCTGGTGCTGTTGCCGGTTCGGGCATGCTCCTCGCAAACGGGCCAAGGTCATTGGAGAAGACGTGCATCAGGTTCCGGCTTGCGCGTGTGCGCTGGGACTGTTGGTGCATATCGTGAACCGCCTTTGCCGTACGCATCAGCTGCAGGAGAAGCGCGGACTGCGCCGCACTTTTGCTCTGGGAGCCAGCTGCCAGCAGCAGCATTGTGGACCCGGCCAGCGACGGCAGCTCCACCGGTTTGCCGTGCTGGCGGTAGTCACGCAGCTGGGCGGTCTTGGAAAGCTCCGCAGCAGTGGCCGCCAACGGCCCCGCACTGACTTCGGTCTGGTTGGACCAAGCAGCGAACACCCCGGAAGCCTCTCGTGCTGCCTTGGCCCACGTGGCGTGATCATCCACGGGGATGGACTGCAGCCGGTCGGCCATTTCCCTGGCCCTCTGCGTGTTCGTTTCCCACATCTCGGTGGTGCTCAGTCTCGGCTGGGAGGGATTGGCCTGGCGCTTGTTTCGTGCGGCCGCGTTCCACTCGGCAACAGCATCAAGGGAGTCCTGGGCGGTGTCGGCCCACTGGGCGCGCAGCTGGCCCAATCCGAGGTCGCGGGCGAGCCTGCCGCCACCGAACCAAATAGGCCGTTCCCCGCTGCGGGGACGCTCCGCAACGGAGTACCCAATGACTACATCAGTCGTGTTCTTCGCGTACCTCGGGCGCATCAACAAGCCGGTGTTCCGACCCTGGCGAACGAAGTCCGCTTCGGTGCTCGCGGCGGTCGATGCTGCCCGTACCTTGCGCTCCAAAGACACCCGGTGCATTTCGCGTTCCTGGCGGACCGCTGTCTGCGGTTCGGCACGGTCGTACCCACGGGCCGCTCACGACCGAGGACCTGCTCGGGGGAATGTGGAAACTGCTGCAGGACGCGGCAGCCGTTCCACAACAACTGGTCTGGGACAACGAGACCGGCATCGGCCGGGGCAAGCTCACCGAGGCCGCCAGTTCCTTTGCCGGCGTCCTGGGAACCGAGATCAGGCTCCTTCCACCCAAAGATCCGGAATCCAAGGGCATGGTCGAGCGCATGAACGGGTTCTTCCGCCGAGGCTTCATGCCCGGACGTACCTTCAGCCATCCCTCCGACTTCAACGCCCAACTCGCAGGTTGGCTACCGCGGGCAAATGCACGGTATTCGCGCTCGCATCATGGCCGGCCCGCGGATCTGATCGTCCACGACCGGGCGGCGATGCGGGCCCTGTCGCCAATAGCGCCGGAAACCATGCTGCGCAAGAGCATCAGGCTTCCGCGGGACTACTACGTCAGGGTATTCGCCAACGACTACTCCGTTGATCCCTCCGCGATCGGGCGCATCGTCGATGTCAGCTGTGACCTCGAAACCGTCAGGGTCACCTGCGATGGCAAGGTATTGGCCGTCCACGACCGGGACTGGGCCCGGCACCAGGTCCTGACGGATAAACGCCACCTGGCCAAGGCCGCGGAACTGCGGCGGGCGTACCGGACGATGAAACGGCCGACTTCGCCCGGCGTCCAAGTCCGTGACCTGTCGATCTATGACGAGGTCTTTGGCCTCTCGATCCCCGACGATGCCAGTGAGCTCGCGGAGACCGCGCCGTGAGCGGGACGGACTCGGGCATCGAGTACTACGCGCGGGCACTGCGTGCCCCCAGGATCAGCGACGGGTACCAGGCCCTAGGTGAGCAAGCACGGCAAGGCGGATGGACCCACGAGGAATACCTGGCAGCCGTCTTGAGTCGGGAAGTGGCCGAGCGGGAGGCCTCCGGTGCTGCGCTGCGGATCCGCGCGGCCCGGTTCCCGGGCCACAAGACCCTGGAAGACTTCAACTACGCGCACCAACCGGCAGCGGACCGCAACCTCTTCGCCCACCTCGGAACGGGAACGTTCCTGCACGAAGCCCGCAACGTGGTCCTCCTCGGCCCGCCGGGCACCGGCAAGACACATCTGGCCACGGGGATCGGGATCAAGGTCGCCCAGGCCGGGCACCGGGTGCTCTTCGATTCAGCGGTCGGGTGGGTGGCCCGGTTGGCCGAAGCCCACGACCGGGGACAGTTGGCTGCGGAACTAGCCAGACTGCGCCGCTACAAGCTGCTGATCTGCGATGAAGTCGGATACATCCCCTTCGACCAGGACTCAGCGAACCTGTTCTTCCAGCTGGTCTCCTCCAGGTACGAACATGCGTCACTGATCTTGACGAGCAATTTGTCCTTCAGCCGGTGGGCCGACGTCTTCGGGGACGCGACCGTAGCCTCGGCGATGATCGACAGGATCGTCCACCATGCCGAAGTCATCAACCTCACCGGCAACAGCTACCGGCTCCAGGGCCGAATCAAGCCGCAGACTCTGGCAAACTAAAACCACAACGAATGCCCTGTTTTCAATTGGCAGAACTGGCCCTATTTTCGGTTGGCGTTGACAAACCTCAACTTGCGCGAGCACGCCACGATGAACCAGTGAGAACACGCCGGTGGGAGCCGGTGGCCCCCACCGCTGCGGCTACTGGCCCCCTCCCGCAATATCACTGGCCCCGAGAGGCAATATCGGGTGGCCTCCAAAGTTTCAATTAGTCAGCCGTTCCAGGCGTCGCGACGCAGACCATCAGGGGGGCCCGTCTACCGCGGTGCGACGAAGTGCTCTGAGCGGGCTGTACGGCCCTTGTCCGGCCTGCTGCCGGCGGCGGCATGGCCAGGCGTTCGAAGCGGGGATCCCTCATCCGTTTGATGGTGTTGGCGCAGTCGTAGCTTCCAGGATGCAAAAAGGGACCGTTGCCGCCATACGACGGCTACGGTCCCCTTACGCCACGCTTTGGTCGCTCAACGACGGCGCGGGCAGCCTGATCTAAAGGTAGGCAGCAAACTCCTGCTCGAGGGCCTGCTTCGGCTTGGCGCCGATCGAAGTGGCCACGTGGTCACCGTTTTCGAAGACGTACACTGCCGGGATGCTGGTGATGCCATACTTCGCGGCGATGCCCGGATTTTCGTCGACGTTGACCTTCACCACGTCGATCTTTTCGGCATGCTCTGCGGCGATCTGATCGAGGATGGGCGACAGCATGCGGCAGGGGCCGCACCATTCGGCCCAGAAGTCCACCATGACCGGTTTCGACGATTCCAGTACGTCGGCCTGGAAGGAGCTATCCGTAACGTCCTTTGTCTGACTCATGTTCGTTCTCCCTTTCTTGAGGAAACTAGTTGGCTACAACGGCGCCTTTTTCGGCGGACACGGGAAGATTGGAGAGGTAGTGTTCAACGTCAAGGGCGGCGACGCAACCGGACCCGGCTGCAGTAACTGCTTGCCTGTACGTCGGGTCGATGACATCACCTGCTGCGAACACGCCAGGTAGATTCGTCTTCGACGTCCTACCTTGCACGGCGATGGTCCCCTCCGCTGTCAACTGGAGTTGATCTTTCACCAGATCCGTACGCGGGTCATTTCCGATTGCCACGAAGACCCCGGTTACCGGGAGCTCTGTAGCTTTGCCGTCAACCAAATTGATGAGCTGTAGGGCAGAAACCTTGTCTGTGCCAACCACGTCGGCCACCGCCGTGTTCCAGACGAATTCAATTTTGGGGTGTGCCAGTGCGCGGTCCGCCATGATCTTGGAAGCACGGAGCTCGTCGCGACGGTGGACCACTGTGACCTTGGAAGCGAATTTCGTCAGGAAAAGTGCCTCCTCCATGGCAGAGTCACCACCACCGATCACGGCGATCTCTTGCTCGCGGAAGAAGAAACCGTCACAGGTGGCGCACCACGAGACACCGTGACCGGAGAGCCGCTTCTCATTGGGCAGGCCAAGCTCTCGGTATGCGGATCCGGTGGAAATGATAACCGCACGTGATTTGTACACTGTTCCGTCGGCAAGAACAACGGACTTCACGTCGTCGGAGAGATCGACGGAGGCAACATCTTCGTATTGAATCTCGGCACCGAATCGCTCGGCCTGCGCCTGCATGTTGTCCATCAGGTCGGGACCAAGGATTCCTTCACGGAATCCGGGGAAGTTCTCCACGTCCGTCGTGTTCATCAGCTCGCCACCAGCGGTGACCGAGCCGGCGATCACGAGGGGCGCGAGGTTGGCACGAGCCGTGTACACGGCAGCCGTGTAGCCCGCGGGTCCCGAACCGATGATGATGACGTCGCGAATGTCATCGGATATTTCTGTGGCCACGCTGCGTGTACCTCCGGGTTTGGGTCGTGCAGGGTGTCAGTACCCGGCACGGGGATGTTGGTCTTCTCTTGCCCAGCACAACGGCGTGGTGCTGATGTGTATTCCCGGCTTGGTGTCAGGACACTTTGATCTCCGAAATCTGGAGCCCGTAAGGGCGCGAGCTGTTGGACGTTGAAGCCAGGCGCGGCAGCTCAGTCACGTTGATGAAGACGTAATTTCCCTTCACACCCTCGTCTCCGTCACCTGAGACTGGCACCGATACCGTCGGACCGGTGAAGGAACCCGACGCGACTTCCTGGGCGGAGCCGAGGTCGTCGCTATCACCGACATTGACCTGGAAGGAGCCCCCGGTTGCATTGAGGCCGGTCAGTTGGACCTCGGAGACTGTTGCCTCCTCCTTGAGCTTCACCACGAGCACCATGTTCGAAGCGAACCCGCCGAACTCGGGAGTCGTGTAGGAGTAGGACCGGTACATGCTGCCCTGGCTGCCATCGATGGCCTTGGTCAACGTCGAGTCGGTTTCGGCGTTCAGCGCCTGGTTCCCGGGTACTACGCGCGTGAGGCCGGCGATTTCAGGCTTCACCGTGGGCGCACTGGACGCAGGTTTCGATGCGTCCGAAGTGTTGGCTCCGCCCTCGGAGCTGGCTCCTTGGCTGGAGACACCGGCGACCGGCGGGGTGTCATTCTTGCCCAACGTGTTGAAGGCGATGACCACGGCGACCACGAGGACCACGACGAGCAGGGCCCCGACCAGGAGACGGGTCATTTTTCCCCCGCCGGCGGGCTCGTCATCTTCCGGATCGTCGTCGGCATACTTCGGTTCGTCGTATGAACCGGAAAAGTTGCGTGCAGCCGCCGGGAAAACGGCCGCCGGACGTTCATAGGACGCATCTTGCAAGGGTTCCGCCGAAGGCTCGGAAACCTTGGAACCCGTCGGCGTCACCGCTGCGGGGCCCACGATGTCGCCGTTGGCGGTGTCGACATCAAGATGCGATGGGTCGGTCGCCGTGGCGTCGTCCTCGGCAGCGCCCCAGTGGGTCACCGCGTTCGGGCCGGTCGCCTGGTCAGCGTCCGCCGAAGTGATGGGTTGAGCTGTGGTCGTCGGGGTCGCGGGCGGTACTCGGGGTCGGTCCGGAATACTTGGTGCAGCAGCCGTGGGGGGAATTTCGTCGGACGCCCAGGCGTCCGGATCTGGCGACTCCGAGTCGGGATCCGTGCTGCCAGTGCCGTTCACTGCCGACGCCGAGGCGGCACCGGCTACGCCGTCCGTCGTCCCACCGTCCTTCTTGCCCCGTCCTAAACGATTGGTGAGGCCCGTCAGGCGCTTGGCTACCCTGCCGCCGACATTGCGGTCCTCGTTGGCCTGCAGCTCTTCCCAGTACTCGTCCTCGTCCTCGTAGACTTCGGGCACGGCACTGCGGGTAACCCCGAAGATCTCCGATCCGAGGGTGTCGGTGTAGAACGGCTCGACAAAGGGTGCGTCACGCTGGATGACGAGATCAAGCAAGTCGGCCGGGCTGGCCGTATTGGTGATGAGGTAGGTGCTGCCATCGGAAATGCCCAAGTCCAGGACCTGCATGGTTCCGTACCGTTCACCCGTGGCGATTTCACGCGCACTGGTGGCGACCTGGCTCGCGTTTTCGGGGGCGGCAACGAGGATGCTCACCGGGCGGTTCAGCACCTGATCCATCCCGCCCAAGACGGCGTCGCCGTCGGCGGAGGTCAAAACCAGTTCGGTGACCTTATAACGGCCTCCCAGGATGGTTCCGACATCGATGGGCTGCGACACTATTGACTCCCGGGATTGATGGTGGGTACCTGGGCACCCTCGTGCTTTGCTGTGTCCATGCTACCGGTGACCGCGCCCGCGCCGTATGTCATCGGCCCCTATCGGCGCAACCTTCTGCCCAAGTCCGGGATGCGGCGCGCGACCGGTCCCATGAAATTCTCCAGCTCGGGTACGCGGGCTGCCTTCAGCAGCAGCAGGAAGACAATGGCCATGATGCTTCCGACGACGGCGATGGTCACCAGCGCCGCCATGATCGATTGCCACGCAAATCCGTTAGTGAATCCGCCCATGCCCCAGAGCACGACGGTACCGGCGGCGCCGGATACCACCGAGAACCACCCGATGCGGATGTAGCTGTCGAGGACTTCGCGTGTCCCGTAGTCACCGTAACGACGCACGACCAGGACATGGGCGAGGACGGCGGAGGCGATGTTGGTGAGCCCGAAAAGCAGGGCGATACCCAGCGCGATCTTTGTCGCCGGCAGCAGTGCAGCCAGTCCGTAGGCCATGGCGACGCCGATGACCGCGATCGCGGTTTGGATGACCATCGGGGTCTTCGTGTCCTCCTCGGCGAAGAACACGCGGATGAGGAAGAAATGGACGCTCTTGAACGGCAGGCCCAGTGCCGTCAGCAACAGCAGTTGCCCGATGGCTGCACCCGCGACATTCGCATACTCACCGGAACCGGCGAAAAGTCGTCCCAGTTGGCCTGCCAGAACGATGAAGGCCACGGTCGCGAACACGACGGGGATCGCCGTCGTACGCAAGCCGAGTGAGAGGGTGGGGGCGACCTTTTCGGGGTGGCCGTCGGCGAAGGCGCGCGAAAGCTCATTGAACAACACGGTGGCCAGCGACAGGGCGAAGATCGAATGGGGGAGGACGGTGACGAGTTGCATCGCATTCAGCGCCTGCTCGCCGGGGATGGCCGCAGCTCCGGCACCATGGAGCGAATCGCGTGCGCCGACGGTGCTGGAGACGAGCCGCGCGTAGACGAGCGAGGCGACGTTGCCCACCGTCATCGAGACCAGGGTCCAGGTGGCCAGCTTGCCGACGTGACGTAGGCCCATGCCGCGCCAATTGAACTTTGGACGGATGCGCAGGCCGGAGCGCGCGAGGGGGATGAACAAGACGATGGCCTGGATTGCGATGCCCAGCGTTGAACCGCCGGCGAGCCAGATGGTCTGCCCCGTCGTCCAGTTGCCAACGGTGTGCGGGTTGCTGCCGTTGGCCCCGAAGGAAGCCATGAACAGGATGATGACCACGATCTGCACGATGTTGTTGGCCACCGGGGCCCACATGTACGAACCGAAACGGCCGTGGGCATTCAGTGCCTGGCCGACTACAGCGTAGACACCGTAGAAGAAGACCTGTGGCAGGCACCAGTACGCGAAGGCAGTGCCCAGTTCGATCGCCGCCGGTGACCAGCCCTTGGTGAGGACCGTGATGATCGGTCCGGCTCCAAGAGTCAGCAGGACAGTGAATGCGGCCATCACCACGATCGTCAGCGTGATGAGCCGGCTGGTGTAGTCCGAGCCCTTGTCAGCTGCCCGGGAGGCCTTGATCAGTTGGGGAACGAGGACGACATTGAAGATGCCGCCCGCCAACAGCATGAAGATGATGTTGGGGATGACATTGGCTTTTTCGAAGATGTCGGCGACGTTGGCGTTCGAGCCGATGGCAACAGCGAGCAGGGCGGTGCGCACGAAGCCCAGGACACGGGAGACCATGGTCCCGGATGCCATGAGGGCATACGCCTTCGCATGCGAACCACTTTTCGGGTCCGTGGCGGTCTCAGTTGCCATGCTGCGGGAGGACTTCACGGGCCAATTCCGCGATGCGACGCTCGTTGGGGAAGGAGAGTTTCCTGCCCAGTTCGGCGATCGGGATCCATGCGACATCGACTGCTTCGTGGTCGGGATCGTTTTCGATGGTCAACTCACCGCCGGTGGCCTCGAGCAGGAAGTGGTGGACCGTCTTGTGGACCCGGTAGTTCGACACGGTGAACCAGTAGTCGATGCTGCCCAGCGGTGCGATGATCCGGCCGGCGATGCCCGTTTCCTCGTCGACCTCGCGGACCGCTGCCTCCTCGTTGGTCTCCTCGCCCTCGGGATGCCCCTTGGGTAGGCACCACTCGAGACGTCCGCCGCGGTTGTACCGGGCGATGATGGCTACGGGGAGATCAGGCAGCGAGGTATCGACGATCACGCCACCGGAGGAAACCTCCTCGACGGTGGGCAACGCGTGATGGCCCGGCTGCGCAGACGCCATGGAGGCGTTCAGCGGAGTGCGCTTCGGAGCGCGCGGAACTGGATGGGCCATGGAAGCCACTCTATCCATCTTTAGTGCGCACATGCGTCCTCCCCGCACATGACGCGCGTCAAGCAGGCGCCGAAAAATCTGACAAGCTTAATGGACTATGCAGCAGTTACCCCCGCCAACCGCCCTCAGGGCGCTCCTCCCTGTCGTCGTCTTCGAGATCGCCGACCGTTTCACGGCAGCCGGCCACGAGCTGTCCCTCGTCGGGGGTCCGGTACGCGATCTGTTCCTGGGCCGCGTGTCGCCGGACCTCGACTTCACCACGGATGCGGATCCCGACCAGACGCTGGCCGCCGTTGCCGGTTGGGCGGATGCCACCTGGGAGGTCGGCCGGGCTTTCGGCACCATCGCGTTGCGTCGTGGGGAACACACCATCGAGGTCACCACCTATCGGGCCGATGCCTACGATCCGGAGTCCCGCAAGCCCGCCGTCGCGTTCGGGACCTCGCTGCAGGAGGATCTGCGTCGCCGCGATTTCACGATGAACTCGATGGCACTGCGCCTGCCCGACCTTGAGCTGGTCGACCCCTACGGGGGCTTCGCCGATCTCGAAAGGGGACTGATCCGCACCCCTGGCACCCCGGCGTCGTCCTTTTCCGACGACCCCTTGCGGATGATGCGCGCCGCTCGATTTGCCTCCCAGCTCGGGGTCGCGGTCGCCCCCGAGGTCGAGGAGGCGATGACCGACATGGCCGGTCGGATCGACATCATCTCCGCCGAACGCGTCCGTGACGAACTGGTGAAGCTGATCCTCGGCGCGGAAC
Organism: Micrococcaceae bacterium RIT 802; assembly: GCA_016892645.1. Taxonomy (GTDB): domain Bacteria; phylum Actinomycetota; class Actinomycetes; order Actinomycetales; family Micrococcaceae; genus Arthrobacter_H. Next base: position 55,964 of record JAFEMX010000012.1, on the reverse strand, counting down.
CACGGGCCGGTGTCGACCTGCTCGTGTCCACCGGCCTGGCCGACCACGTGCTGCCCGAGGTCTCCGCCCTGCGTCTTGAGGTCGACGAGCACCATCGGCACAAGGACGTCTACCAGCATTCCCTGCAGGTGCTCGAGCAGGCGGCCGCACTGGAGACCGGGCCGGACGGGGAGGTGCCCGGCCCCGATTTCGTGCTGCGCTTCGCCGCCTTGCTGCACGACATCGGCAAGCCGGCCACCCGTCGGTTCGAAGCCAACGGGGCCGTGAGCTTCCGCCACCACGATGCCGTCGGCGCCAAGCTGGCGAAGAAGCGCATGCGCGCCCTGCGCTTCGACAACGGCACCATCAAGGCCGTCGCCCGCCTCGTCGAACTGCACATGCGCTTCTACGGCTACGGTGATGCGGGCTGGACCGACTCCGCGGTACGCCGCTATGTCACGGACGCAGGCCCGGTCCTGGCACGGCTGCTGCGGCTGACCCGATCGGACGTGACCACCCGCAACCGCCGCAAGGCGGAACACCTGGCCTTCGCCTGCGACGACCTGGAACGACGCATCGCCGAGCTGGCCGAGCAGGAGGAGATGCAGGCGATGCGGCCGGATCTCGATGGCGGCCAGATCATGGAGCTGTTGGGGATCGCCCCGGGGCCGAACGTGGGACGTGCCTATAAGTTCCTCTTGGAATTGCGACTGGACCAGGGGCAGTTGGGGCCCGAAGCCGCGTCCGAGGCCCTGCTGCAGTGGTGGGCCGGCCAGGACCACGACGACGCCGGTGGTCCCGGAACGCGCGATGCCGCCCGAGCCGCAACTCAATCCACCAACGAGATGAGGACCGACCATGAATGACCTGCCCCGCCTGTGGCTGGTGCGCCACGGCGAGACCGAGTGGTCGCGCAGTGGCCAGTACACCGGCTTGACCGACCTGCCGCTGACCCCGCACGGGGAAACCCAGGCACGGAAGGCCGGGGAGACCCTGGCGACCGTCCGGGACGCGGGCACCGAGTTCTCCCTGGTGATGAGCAGTCCGCTGCGCCGGGCGCGCCACACGGCCGAGCTGGCGGGCTTTCCCGACGCCGAACTGGTTGATGACGCCCACGAGTGGGACTACGGAGAGTACGAGGGCATCCGGTCCGCCGACATCCGGGCGAAGGATCCGGGCTACCTCATCTGGGACCAGGGCGTCCCCGGTGGCGAAACCATCGAGCAGGTCGGCGCCCGTGCCGAGCGCATCGTCCAGCGGGTCCGCACCGAGCTGGCCGAAGGCGGCAACGCCATCCTCTTCTCCCACGGCCACTTCAGCCGCATCCTCGCGGCGACCTGGCTCGGACTCGGCGCGCGCCAGGGACGCCACTTCCTGCTCGGGACTGCCGAAGTCTGCCGCCTCGGCTGGGACAAGAAGACCCCGGCCGTCGAGGCCTGGGGCTTGTAGCGGAGCGGCCCGGCGCGGCGTGTCGGGCCGGACGCACCGCGCCTTGGAAAGAATTTCGAAGAATTTCCGGGCCAGGACTGGCGCCCCAGCCCGACCTGGGTTAGTTTTAACCTTGTGATTGAGACATCTCAATGAGAATGTTCCGATCCGCGGACTTATTAGCCGCCGGTTTGCCGGCCTGTTCACCGAAGGAGGTGGGAATTGTGATGATCATCCAGAACACGAATGCAGTGGCTACCACTGCGCACGTTGGCGGATTCCGTGATCGTGCCTATGTCCCCGCCTCCGGAACGGCGAACCGCTAGAAACCAGCGCCGCTGTTCCAGGCCTCCCCTTCCCGAGGTTTTCGAACGAAAGAACAGCGATGTCCGCGCAATCCAGTAACACCCGCTCCTCCGGCCTCCGTTCCGCCGAGCTCTTCCTCACCGGCCCCGACGTCCTGCGTGCCCGGCCAATGGTGAACGAGCCGGTTGTCCGGGCGTCTTCCCACCCCGATGTGCACCGGGGAGGTGAATGACATGCAAAAGAAGCGCAGCAAGCTCAACAGCCCGCAATGGTTGACCACCCGGTACAACCCGCAGCCAAAGAGCCGCCACGAATCCCAGCTTCCCCCGGAAATGCTCTTCCGCCTTCGGTAGTCAGGTACGCCGCCGGTCCCACCGGCCAGATCAGCGACCGACCACCAGGAGGAAAACCATGATTGACATATCTGGTCCCACCGCAAAGCCCGCCGGCTTCACCGGCGGGCTTTGCCGCTTAAATCGCCGGTCCTGATCCCGGGACGACGGCGGTCCATCGCTGGTAGCTTGGGGATGAACGGCGCGACAAGGCGGTCCGCCGGCGACACAACGGCTGATGGCCGGAAAGGTCCGTGGGCAGATGACCAGCAGCAGTGGACACCAGGATGACGTCGAGACCATGAATGACCTGGTCATTTCGCAACGCGCGACGTTGAAGCCCATCGAGGCCATCGCCGCCACCGCAGGAATTCCCGCCGACGCCCTGGAGAACTATGGGCGGTACAAGGCCAAGATCAATCTGGCGGACCTGCCTCCGGCCACCGGGGCGCCCGGACGCGTGGTGCTGGTCAGCGGGATGTCGCCGACGCCTGCCGGCGAAGGGAAATCAACGGTGACCGTCGGCCTCGGGGATGCGCTGGCGGCGACAGGCACACGCACCATGATCGCGTTGCGGGAACCGTCGTTGGGACCGATCTTCGGGATGAAGGGCGGGGCCGCCGGTGGCGGCTATTCGCAGGTCCTGCCGATGGAGGACATCAACACCCACTTCACCGGGGACTTCCACGCCATCACCAGCGCCAACAACCTGTTGATGGCCCTGGTGGACAACCACATCCAGCAGGGCAACGAACTGGGCATCGACCCGCGACGGGTGACGTTCAAACGCGTCATGGACATCAACGACCGCGCGCTGCGCAGCATCGTCATCGGATTGGGCGGGCCGTCGGAGGGCACGCCCCGCCAGGACGGGTTCGACATCACGGTCGCCTCGGAGGTCATGGCCGTGTTCTGCCTGGCCACCGACCTGGCGGATCTGCGCGAGCGGCTGGGCCGGATGACCGTCGGCTACACCTTCGACCGCAGCCCGGTGACGGTATCGGACCTCGGCGTCCAGGGGGCCCTGACGCTGCTGCTCAAGGACGCGATCAAACCCAACCTCGTGCAGACCATCGCCGGCACGCCCGCCTTGGTGCACGGCGGGCCGTTCGCGAACATCGCCCATGGGTGCAATTCGGCCATCGCCACGAACACCGGGCGCCGGCTGGCCGACCTGGTGGTCACCGAGGCCGGATTCGGGGCGGACCTCGGCGCCGAGAAGTTCATGGACATCAAGGCGCGCTACGCGCAATGCCCTCCCTCCGCCGTCGTCCTCGTGGCCACCATCCGTGCCCTGAAGATGCACGGGGGTGTCCCCAAGGACGGGCTCGGCCCCGAGAATGTTGACGCCGTGCGCGCCGGATTGCCGAACCTGGCCCGGCATGTGCGCAACATCGGGCGCTTCGGGCTCTCGCCCGTCGTGGCGATCAACCGGTTCGGCGGGGACACGTCGGAGGAACTGGACGCGGTGCTGCAATGGTGCGCCACCGAGGGGGTCGAGGCGGCGGTGGCCGACGTGTGGGCGCACGGCGGCGAGGGGGCGACCGAGCTGGCGGCCAAGGTGCTCGACGCAGTGGATCACGGCTCCGGGTTCCACCACCTGTACGACCTCGACCTTCCCGTCGAGGAGAAGATCCGCAAGATCGTGCGGGACATCTACGGTGGCGCCGATGTGGAGTTCTCCGCCGCCGCCCGCAAGCGGCTGGCCGAGATCGTCGAGAACGGGTGGGATGGCCTGCCCGTCTGCATGGCCAAGACCCAGTACTCGTTCTCCGACGACGCCACCCTCCTGGGGGCGCCGGAGGGCTTCACGCTGCAGGTGCGCGACCTCATCCCCAAGACCGGCGCCGGCTTCATCGTGGCGCTGACCGGGGCGGTCATGACCATGCCGGGCCTGCCCAGGATCCCGGCGGCGATGCGCATGGACGTGGACGACGACGGGAATGCCGTCGGGCTGTTCTAGGCGGAACGGCGGCCCGCCCGAGGGGGCGGGCCGCCGGTGGCCGGGGAGCCGGGGCTGCTAGCGCTCGAGGTCGCCGCGGATGAACGCCTCGACGTTCTCGTGGGCTGCCTCGTCGTTGAACTGCTGCGGCGGGGACTTCATGAAGTAGGAGGAGGCCGACAGCAGTGGGCCGCCGATGCCCCGGTCCAGGGCGATCTTCGCGGCGCGGATGGCGTCGATGATCACGCCGGCGGAGTTCGGGGAGTCCCAGACCTCGAGCTTGTACTCCAGCGAGACCGGGGCGTCGCCGAAGTTGCGGCCCTCGAGGCGGACGAAGGCCCACTTGCGGTCATCGAGCCAGGCCACGTAGTCCGAGGGGCCGATGTGGACGTCGTCGGCGCCGAGCTTCGCGGAGGTGTTGGAGGTGACGGCCTGCGTCTTGGAGACCTTCTTGGACTCGAGGCGGTCGCGCTCGAGCATGTTCTTGAAGTCCATGTTCCCGCCGACGTTGAGCTGGTACGTGCGGTCCAGGGTGACGCCACGGTCCTCGAACAGCTTGGCCATGACGCGGTGCGTGATGGTCGCGCCGATCTGGCTCTTGATGTCGTCGCCGACGATCGGAACGCCGGCGGCGGTGAACTTGTCGGCCCACTCCTGGGTGCCGGCGATGAAGACGGGCAGGGCGTTGACGAACGCCACACCGGCGTCGATGGCGCACTGGGCGTAGAACTTCGCGGCCGCCTCCGACCCGACGGGGAGGTAGCAGACCAGCACATCGGCGCGGGTGTCCTTCAGGGCCGCGACGATGTCCACCGGTTCGGCCGCGGATTCGGTGATCGTCTCGCGGTAGTACTTGCCCAGGCCGTCCAGGGTGTGCCCGCGCTGGACGGTGATGCCGGTGGCCGGGACGTCGGCGATCTTGATGGTGTTGTTCTCGCTGGCGGTGATGGCCTCCGCCAGGTCGAGGCCGACCTTCTTCTCGTCGACGTCGAAGGCCGCGACGAATTCCACGTCGTTGACGTGGTACTGGCCGAACTTCACGTGCATCAGGCCGGGAATCTTCGTCTCCGCGTCCGCATCCTTGTAGTACTCGACGCCCTGGATGAGCGACGTCGCGCAGTTTCCCACGCCAATGATTGCGACCCGAATGGGGTTTCCCGACACAGTGTCTCCTACAGCAGAAAGTTTTCTTGGGTGGCCGAGGGCCATAAAGAGTCTAAGTGACGCGCGGGCCGCGCTATTCCCCCGGCCGTTCGGTGACGCCGGAACGACGCTCAGTGGCGCAGGGCCCGGATCAGGCGTAGTGCGGGGGCGGGCAAGGCCGTGCGCAGCCGGTTGCGCACCGCCAGCCCGCGGGAGGTGGCCACCGCATCGGGCGAGGTGGACAGCCGGCCGGCACGCGCCCGCTCGGCGAGCCGGAGCAGTGCCGACTCCGTCGTCTGCGTGCGCTCGTGGAAGTAGTGGTCCTGCAGCCAGTCGCCGTCGGCATGCCTGACGGCGAGGGCCTCGACGTCGCCCAGGCTCCCGATCAGGCCGCTGCCCGCGAAGACCTCGTTGTACAGTCCGGGCCCGACCCCGAAGTCGTCGAGGACGATCGCCGGCAAACCACGGTCGATGGCCTCCAGTACCGCCGTGGACGACACGGTCGCCAGCAGGGTGCCGGGCTGCAGCACCCCGGTCATCTGGCCGGTGACGAATCGCACCTCGTCGGCTGCCACGCTTCCGCGGGCCACCAGGTCCTCCCACAACCGGTCGTAGGGGAATTCCTCGCGGTGGGTCTGCGGTTCGCCGGCCCTGGCCCGCAGCTTCACGACGACCGCGACGCCGGGGTGGGCACGGCGCGTGCGGGCCAACGCCTCCAGCACCTGCTCGCGTTGGCGGCGCCCGACCGGGAACTTGGCCTGCGCGGCGAAGACCACCGTGCGCACGGGCGTCACGTCCCGAACCGGTTCGCCGGCCGAGCCCAGGAAGGGCAGCCGTGCGGTGAGGACGGCCTGGTGGCTGCCCAGTGCGGTGAGGACGCCGGTGAAGTCCCTGGCCTCGGCGTGGCTGTGCGCGAGGAACGCGTCCCCCAGGGCACGGAAACGCATCGCCTTCTCCGTCGCCGGATAGGCGACTCCGGGCAGTGCCGAAACGAGCGCCGTGGTGCGCCCGCCGGCCAGGTCGTCCGGGCCCGGGGTGGGGGACGACGGCGGCCGGAACGGTGCGCCGGCCCGTCGCCGAAGGCGGGACAGGGCCGAGTACAGCGGGGACGCCGACCGGCCGAGATGGCGGGCGGCGACCCGGCGGAAGACCTCCTGGACGACGGGTCCCGTGGCGGCAGCCAGGACCACATCGGCTCCGTCGAGGAGGGGCCCGAGGTGGCGGACCGGCACCACCTGGACCGGAGGCCCGCCCCGCAGGAACGTCCCGGCCACGGCCGTCGTCCGCTGCTCGGTCGTGGGCAGGATCGGGGTGCGCGCCAGGACCACCCGGCGGTCCCAGCCGGGGCCCAGGGCGTCCAGGGTGGCGCAGGCGAACTTGAGGTACGAGTCGCTGTCGGCCACGGCGAGGATGCGCGGGCGGACCGGGGGGGCCGCGCCGGTTCCGGTGGTGGAGCGGCGGGTGAGCACCTCCGCCGGGGTGGGTGGCAGGTGCGCGTTCACGAGGTGGGATCCTCCAGCGAGCTGCTCAGGTGCGCGCGCAGACCGGGGGATGCGGCATCGGTCCACCACTGCCCGGGGACCGGCTGGCCGATGATCCGCACCCGGTTCGGGCCCAGCAGCAACCGCAGGGAGGGCAGGACGGTGGAGGGCAGGGCGCGCACGCTCTGGCCGTGGCGCAGACCGCGCAGCCGCATCTCGACGGGAATCGTATTCGGGTGCACAGTGATCAGCGGATGCCCCGCCAGCCGTGCCAGGAAACCGGGTTCCTCGCGCCGGTGCGGGAAGTAGCCGACCGGGCCGTCCTCCGTCTGCCCGACCACCCAGTCCAGGTACGGCTGCTCCTCGATCAGGCCGTCGGCGGCCATGGCGGATCCGATGACGATCGTGGGTTCGAAGAACTGCTCGTCGACGGGCTGGGTGCTCAGCCATTCGAACCGGTGGTGCTCCAGATGCCCGCCGAGGCCCCGGAAGGCCTCCTCGACGTCGAAGTGGATCGGCAGGGCGGTCAGCGCCATGAGCCGGCCCTGCCGGGCGAGCGAGCGCAGCCGGTACCAGGCCGCCAGGCCCAGGGCCGTGCGGGAGGCGCTGCGGGGCGCCCGCGGCCTGACCAGCGGCATCGGCCGGCCGCTGGTCAGGATGTCCAGCAGCTTCACGGTGGCCAGGCCATCGTCGATGATGACGATCTCGTCGGCCCGGATGGGGCCCATGAGTTCGCGCTGGATGCGGCCGGAGAACGCGTCGCCGGTCACCCACCGGTCGACTCCCCGGCTGCGGGCCGGCGGCACCTGCAGACCCGTTTCCCCGAACCGGACGCCCAACGGTGCCTGGCCCATGAGCGTGCGCATCGTGGCGTCCATGCCGGCGGTGCCGCCGCGGGGGTTGATCGTCGTCCGCCGCCCCAACAATCCGGCTCCGTGGGCCTCGATGGCGCTGAGCATTTGCAGGGGTGATTCGACCCACACCTGGGCGGTGCCGAAGCGGGGGCGTTGGACCTGGGGCACCAGGCGCGTCCTGCGGGGAAGGGAGGTCATGTTGGTGGTGTGCACGGGTCAGGAACGGCCAACCCGGGATGCCCCCTGGATGAACCGGCGGGGGATGCGCCGCATCGTGCGTCGCAGGGGCCGGTGCAGGGGTGCGGGCAGGTGCCGCTTCAGCCGCAGGGCGAAGCCCCACGCCCCAGCGCGCGGCGGCAGGCCGCCGGGCAGTGCCAGCCGGGTCAAACGGCGCCGCTTGAAGTATTCCGCGTACCGCAGGTAGTCGGCCGCCAGGAACCGGCGGGCCGTCTCCTCGTCGTCCGCGAGGCGAAGGGGCTGCATGCAATATCCGACGGCGGTGATGAGCTGTGTCAGCAGACCCCGGCTGCCTGCCGGGTCGTCGGCGGGGAGCGGGACGCCGCGCCGGAAGAGGGCGTCAATGAGGGTGACCGGGATGCGGTTCGAGTTCTCGTAGGGGGCCAGACGTTCGAGCATCGTCTCGGTGCCCACTGCGGCACAGTCGATCCCAAACAGGGCGCGGATGGACAGCAAGGCGGTCGAGAAGCAGCTGATCACCACGTCGGGACGCACGATCGCGACAGCGACCTCGGCCAGCACGGGATCCCGCAGCACCGTGAACCCCATGCCCAGTTCGATGGCGTTGCGTTCCATCTCGCGACCGGAAGCCGGACCCGCCGAGGGGTGGGGTTTGAAGACGATCCGCGTTGCGCCACGGCGGTGCGCCTCGTGCACCATGTCGCGGTGCAGGGCGCTCTCCTCCTCGTCGTCCATGAGCCCCAGGTGGGCCAGGTATTGGCCGAGGATCATGGCCGTCGATGAATGGCCCGTCCCCGCCGGGCCCATGCCGGGGGCGGGCCATGACAGGGGGGTCGAGCGGGCGAGATCGTTGACGATATCGGCCAGTGGTTCGGTGGGAACCGGGAGCAGCCGCGGGCTGAACTCCCTGAGCAGCAGGGGCTCCAGGCCGGGAACCAACTCGACGTAGAGCAGTCCGTCCAAGCGCTGGCGCAGGGCAGGCGGCAACAGGTTCCGGGTGGGGCCGTAGGACATGAGTCCGTCCGAATGGACCATGAACGGCGCATCGTGGAAGATCCGCAGCATGGCGCGCGTGGGGTTGACCTGGACGGAATCGACGAATAGCTGGAGGGGCTCGTCGCCGAGGTCGAAGTGGCGGCGCAGCAGCCGTTCCCAGAGGTACAGGTCCTCCTCCCGCGGATTGAATTGTGCCGGGCGGCGCGGGAAGAGGAGTTCTCCGAGGTCCACGACGCGGTCGAACCGCCGGGACAGGTCGGTGAATCCCGGGGCGTTCTGGATGCCACCGGTCAGTTCGGGTTGCTGGGAGCCGTCGACCAGGAGCAGGACCCGCTCGCCGTCGGCGGGGGGCAGCGCGTCGACGTCCACCATGGCGGCCAGGGAGGCGACCTGGAACAACGTGGAAGCCGTGAGCAGCTGGATCATCGGGCTCCTTCCAGGGCGGTGGTCGGTTGGGTGGCGGATGGGGTGCAGACGCGGCCCGCGGGCCGCAGGGGAAGCAGCAGCCGCCGGCGCTTGGCATCGAGTGCCGTAAAAGCCTCGGTGAGCATCGGCTCGGGTAGGGTCGCCATCGTATCGGTGATGGCCCGATCCAGCGCCGTCTTCACCTCCGGGGTCATCTGGCTGCTGCGGGAGAGGTGGTGGCACGAGACCGCCAGGAACTGGCGGATCACCTTGGGCCAGTATTTCTCGGCGTCGGGATCCGCGGCGACCACCTGGAAGGAGAGGGCGAACGCCCGGGCGAAGTCGAGTTGTCGCCGATCGTAGATCTGCGTCAGGGACGTCGCGACTCCGCGTCGGTACATGATGCCCAGCGAACTCAGGACCGCATACGATCCGGCCTGCAGATGCAGCTTCCAGATCCAGGGACGGTCTTCGGCCGTGAAGAGCCCGTCCGGAAAATGGAGCAGGCCGGCATCGGCCAGGCGGCGGTGGAAGAGCCCGGCCCAGGCGAACGGGTAGTCGATCATGGTCGTCTCGGTGTGCGGGAGGACGGACTCGCGCGGATCGAGGACCGTGTTGCGTCGGGCCTGCGGGGCCCGGTGGATGGCCCGCCGCCCGGCGGTCACGCGGACGTGGTCGACGCGGACGAAGTCCACGTCGAGCCGGTTCAGCTCGGCCAGGCAATACGCCAGGTGCCCCGGCGCCAGCCAGTCGTCGCCGTCGAGGAACGCGATGGCCGCTCCGGTGGCCTGGTCCAGTCCCTGGTTGCGGGCGGTGGCCAGGCCGCGGGCCACGTCGTTGCGCAGGATCTTCAGGCCGGGGAGCCGGTCGGCGAATGCCTCGACCAGCTCCCCGGTGCCGTCGCTCGATCCGTCGTCGACGAAGACCACCTCCAATGCCGCCGGATCATCGAACTGGTTCAGGAGGCTCGTCATCGTGTCGCGGATGAATGGAGCCTGGTCCTTCGCCGGAATGATGATGCTGAGCAATGGGGTGTTCATACGTGTCCCTGGTGGTTAGGCGTCGACGCGACGCAGGCGGGACAGCGGTGCCAACTCGCCGGGGAAGACCTTCTTCACGCCGTCGCCCATGGCATCCTGCAGGATGCGGATGTCACGGATGAGGGACTCGAAGCCCTTGGGCTCCAGCGAGGAGGCCTGGTCGGAGCCCCACATGGTGCGGTCCAGGGTGATGTGGCGCTCGACGGTGACGGCACCCAGGGCGACGGCGGCCAGCGAGATCTGCAGGCCGCGCTCGTGGCCCGAGTAGCCGACCGGGACGCCGTAGCGTTCCTGCAGCGTGGGGATCATGCGCAGGTTGGCCTCTTCCGGGGGCAGCGGGTAGGTGGACGTGGCGTGCATGAGGACCAGGTTGTCGGTGCCCAGGGTCTCGACGGCGGTGTCGATCTGCTCGATCGTGGACATGCCGGTGGAGAGGATGATCGGCTTGCCCGTCTCGCGCAGCGCACGCAGCAGCTCGAGGTCCGTGACCGATGCGGAGGCGACCTTGTGGGTCGCCGCGCCCTGCTCCTCCATGAACTCGACGGAGGGCACGTCCCACGGCGAGGCGAAGGCCTCCAGGCCCTGGCTGCGGGCGTAGGAGATGATGTCGCGGTACTGCTCGGCACCAAACTCGACCTTGTAGCGGTAGTCCAGGTAGGTCATCTCGCCCCACGGGGTGGAGCGCATCTTGTCGCGCATGTCCTTCGGGGTGGAGATTTCCGGGGTGCGCTTCTGGAACTTCACGGCGTTGGCACCGGCCGCGGCGGAGATGTCGATGAGCTGCTTCGCGACGTCGACGTCCCCGTTGTGGTTGATCCCGATCTCGCCGATGACGTAGACGGGCTGGCCGGTGCCGACCTGGGCGTCGCCGATCTGGACGGGGGATGCCTGCTTGATGGCTTCGATGGTCATGATGGTTCCCTTTCGTTGGAATTGGGTTCAGGGGGTGGTGGCCAGCAGCTGGGATGCCACCGGTCGGGTCTGCGATGCGAGGATGCGTTCGCATGCCTCGCGGACGGCTCCTTGGCCTCCGGGTTTGTGGAGCACGATGCGTGCCGCGGCCAGGGCCTCGGGGCGGGCATCGGCAACGGCTATCGGCCATCCGACCGAGCCCATGGCCGCGACGTCGTTCACGTCGTTGCCGACGTAGGCGACGCGTGCCGGGTCCAGGCCCCGCTCGGACATCCAGGCCGCGAGGCGGGCCGCCTTGTCGTCGACACCATGGATGACCTCCACGCCCAGCTTGGCGGCGCGGGCGGCGACCACGGTGTTGGTCTCGGTGGAGAGGATCAGCACCGGCACGCCGGCCCGGCGCAGCCGGGAGACGCCCATGCCGTCGGAGCGGGACACCGTGACGAACTCGCTGCCGTCCTGCGCCACCAGCGCGAGGTCGTTGGTGTGGACGCCGTCGAAGTCGGTGACCAGGGCGTCGGCGTCGATGCCCGGGGCCGGCAGCGTGGCCGGTCCGGACTCGCGGCGCAGCGCCTGGGCGGAGACGAGCGCCAGGTCATCGAACGAATCGACCTCGGGGGCGTCCGCCGGCGGCACGACCTGGAACTTCAGGGTGCCGAAGAAGCGGTGCCCCGCCGTCCGGAACCCGGCGGTGCGCATCGCGTAGAAGGCCCCCGTCTCACGGAATTGCGGATCGCGGTCCTGCCGGCGCGGACGGTGGGCGGCGCTGTGGCCGACGGCCTCCACGGTGCCCTCCGGAGCCGCCCACAGGAACGAATGGTCCTCGGTGACGCTGAAGCAGACGTCCGCCCCGCCGTCGAGCACCGCGCGGATGGCGGCCTCCAGGTGGGCCGGGTCGATGAAGGGGGAGGTGCACTGCAGGAGCACGACGACGTCGGGCTCGGTCTCGAGGGTGCCCAAGGCATGCTGCACTGCGGATTCGCTGCTGGCCTGGTCGGAGGCCAGGGCGGCGGGGCGGTCGATGACCCGGGCGCCGTGGGCGTAGGCCTCGTTGCGGATCTGCGAGTGGTCGGTGCTCACGACCACGTCGGTGACCGAGGGGGCGGCCCAGGCCGCGTCGACACCGCGGGCCAGCAGCGAGCGGCCGCCCACCGGGCGGAGGTTCTTCAGGGGGATGCCCTTCGAACCGCCGCGGGCGGGGATGACCACCAGCACGTGGTGACTCTGTGTCGTTTCCATTCACTTGACAGTAGGGAGGCGATGTAACGCACGGCCCACCTGAGGGTTAACGGCGGGTGATGGACTCGGGGCCATTCGGTGCCCGTGGCGCGACCGCGGGGCCGGATAGGCTGAATCCCATGAGCGAAAAGCCTCAGGCCCCGCCCCGGCACCTCACGGGCCGGCATGCCCCGTCAGGTCCGCGGCGTGGCCCCCTGCGCATTACGGTGCCCACCCGCAACGATCCGTTGCTGCGCCGCCTCACCGAGGTGATTGGCGGACCGTTGGGGCGTTTCACCTCACCCGGTCGCGTGGATCCGGGGTTCTTCACCGTCGAGCGGGTGCTGGTGGCCCTGACTGTCATCGCCGCGGTCGTGGCCATATTGGCCAAGAACATGTGCCGGACCCTCGGGTGGGGCGGTTCCAACGGATACATCTGGGCCTGCTATTCGGACTGGTCGGCGCTGTTCCACGCCCGCGGGTTCGACGCCAATGCCTTCGCCCCCTTTGCCGACGGCGCGCAGTTCGAGTACCCCGTGCTCATGTCGGCGGTCGCCTCGTTCGCGGCGATGCTCGTGGTGCCCGGCGACTACGACCGGACGCTGGCCTTCTTCGACGTGAACCTGCTGCTGGTGGTCATCCTGTGGTTCATCATCGTCATCGCCACGGCCCGCACGGCCGGACGACGGCCCTGGGATGCCGCCATGGTGGCGTTGGCCCCGGGCATCATCCTCGCCTCGACGATCAACTGGGACATGTGGGCGGTGATGTTCCTGGCGTTGGCCCTGCTGGCCTTCGCCCGCGACCGGCCGGTGGCGGCCGGGATCCTGATCGGGCTGGGCGCCTCGATGAAGGTCTATCCGATCCTGTTCCTGGGCGTCGTGCTCGTGTTGGCGCTGCGCACCGGACGGTGGCGCCCCCTGCTGCAGGTCGCCGGGGGAACGGCCGGGGCCTGGCTGGTGGTGAACCTGCCGTTCATGATCACGAACTTCGCCTCGTGGAGCTACTTCCTGGAGTTCACCCGCGACCGCGGGGCCGGGCTGTCCTCCCTCTGGCACGCCTGGAACGTCACGGCCGGCGTGCTACCCGGCGCCCCCGAGTTCACCCCGGACGTCATCAACGCCGCCGGCTTCTGGCTGTTCGCGGCCAGCTGTGCAGGGATCTGTGCGCTCGGCCTGCTGGCCCCCCGGAGGCCCCGGGTCGCCTCCCTGCTCTTCCTCGTGGTGGCAGCCTTCGTGCTGTTCAACAAGGTCTATTCCCCGCAGTTCGTCGTCTGGCTCGTCCCATTGGCTGCCCTGGCGTGGCCGCGGTGGCGGGACTTCCTGATCTGGCAGCTCGTCGAGGCCCTGCACTTCTGGGCCATCTGGATGTACCTGTACTCCGGCAGCACCGACGTCAAGGCGCAGAACACCTTCCCCGAGGCGTTCTACGTGCTGGCCGTCGTCGGGCACATGGTCGCCACCGGCTACCTGATGTTCCGGGTGGCGCGCAGTGCCTGGGACCCGGACACCGACCCGGTCCGCCGTGTCGGCCAGGACGATCCGCAGGCCGGCCCCTACGCCGGAACCGAGCGCGATCCACTGCCGCGCATGCGGTGGATCGGCCGGCCCGCCGACGGCGGGCACGGCAGTCGCCCGGGCCAAGGTGCCGATATCCACCGAACGGTTGAACCGCCGTTGTCCGAGGGGACCTAGGCTGGCACGCATGGAGGAAACGACCGGACCGGCACCGTCAAGAGGTGAACACGCCGGGACCACGGCGGGCGATGTGGTGCTGCGCGTGCTGCGGGTCTCCCTGCATGTGGGGTTCGCCGTGCTGCTGGCCATCGGCGTCATCCGGGTGCTCGTCACCGACACGACGGCGGCCACCCGCATCTGCTCGGTCGCCCTCGCGGGCGTGCTGGCCGCCGTCTACCTGCTGGGCACCGGATGGGAGAACCGGCACGCCCGCGGGTTGGCCCGCGACCCCGGCCGCTTTGCGCGCGCCTGGCTGCTCATCGTCGTCGTGCTCTGGCTGGCGTTGATGTGGCTGCACCCCGACTTCAGCTGGCTCGCGTTCCCGTTGTTCTTCCTGCAGCTGCACCTGCTGCGGACGCAGACCGCGCTGGTCGCCATCGTCGGGCTGACCATCGTGGTCATCGCCGCCCAATGGGCCCACGCCGGGACCGTGTCGCTCGCCGCGGTGGTCGGTCCGCTGGTCGGCGCGGCCTTCTCCGTGGTCATGGGGTTCGCCTACCGGGCGCTCTACACCGAGGGAGTCAACCAGCGACGGGCCCTCGACGAGCTGCGCCGCACCCGCGCCGCGCTGGCCACCGAACAGCACCGGGCCGGGGTGCTGGCCGAGCGGGAGCGCCTGGCCCGCGACATCCACGACACCCTCGCCCAGGGGTTCTCCAGCATCGTGCTGGTCGCCCGCGCGGCCCGCGCCGCCCTCGGGTCCGGCGACACCGGGTTGGCCGCCCAGCGTCTGGACACGGTCGCCGCCACCGCCTCCGACAACCTCGGGGAGGCCCGCGATTTCGTGCGCGGACTCTCCGCGGGCAACCTGGAGGCTGCCGCCGGGGCGCTGGCCGGGCGTTTCACCCGCCTGTGCGCGGCCACCGAGCGCACGGCCCGGGCCGCCGGGGCGGACCTGGAATGCCGCTTCCGCGAGGACGGCGAACCGCTCGCCCTGCCCACCGACGTCTCCGGCGCCCTACTGCGCACCGCCCAGTCCTGCCTGGCGAACGTGCTGGCCCACGCCGGTGCCTCGCGGGCCGTCCTGAGCCTGGGATACCTGGCCGGGGAGGTCACCCTGGATGTGTACGACGACGGTGCCGGGTTTGATCCCGCGGCGCTGCCCACCGCTGCCCGGCCCGACGGGACGGGGTTCGGGCTGCTGGGCCTCCGGGCGCGGATCGGCGCCCTGGGCGGCAGCGTCGAGGTCGAATCGGCGCCCGGCGAGGGGACGGTCGTGGCGGTGCGGATCCCATTGCGCATGGAGGATGGACATGGATGAGCTGAACCTGCTGTTGGTGGACGACCACCCCGTCGTGCGGGCGGGGCTGAAGGCGGTGCTGACCGAGCAGGCCGGGCTGCACGTGGTGGCCGAGGCGGCCGACGGGGCGGCGGCGATCGCGCAGCTGCAACGCCTGCAGACGCTCGGCGAACGCGTCGACGTCGTGTTGATGGACCTGCAGATGGACGGCATGGACGGGGTCGAGGCCACGGGCCGGATCCGTGCCGCCGGAGGCCCGCCGGTCCTGATCCTGACCACGTACGACTCCGACACGGACATCCGGGCCGCCCTGGACGCCGGCGCCGCGGGGTACCTGCTCAAGGACGCGCCCCTGGACCGGCTGACCGCAGCCGTGGGGGATGCCGCCCGGGGCCGCCGGGTCCTCTCCGACGAGGTCGCGGCCCGCATCGATCCGGCGGGACGCAACGCCGCCACCGAACTGAGTCCCCGCGAGCTCGAACTCGTGGGCCTGCTGGCCCGCGGTCTGGTCAACCGCCAGATTGCCCGCGAATTGTTCATCTCGGAGTCGACCGTGAAGACGCACCTCATCCACATCTACTCCAAGCTCGGTGTCGACACCCGGACGGCGGCCATCGACCGGGCCCGTTCGTTGCGTCTCATCCGTTAGGGGAGCCGGAGTCGTCCTGAAGTCGTACGGCGGCGGTGGCGAAGATCATCCGCAGGGGCGGCGACAGGGCGGCCGGTGGTCCGTAGCGTGGAACGCATGATCCAGGCAACCTCTCTCGCCAAGAACTATGGCACGAAACGCGCGGTGGACGACGTGTCCTTCACCGTCCAACCCGGCAAGGTCACCGGGTTCCTGGGGCCGAACGGCGCCGGCAAATCCACCACCATGCGCATGATCATGGGGCTCGACCGTCCCAGCTCCGGAGACGTGACCGTCAACGGGAAGCGCTACGCGGAGCACGGTGCACCCATCCGCGAGGTCGGTGCCCTGCTGGAGGCCAAGGCCGTCCACAAGTCGCGCTCGGCCCGCAACCACCTGCGTGTGCTCGCAGCCACCCACGGCATTCCCAACAGCCGGGTCGACGAGGTCATCGAGATCACCGGCCTGGCGCCGGTGGCCCGCAAACGCGTCGGCGGCTTCTCCCTGGGTATGGGCCAGCGGCTCGGCATCGCGGCCGCGCTGCTCGGGGACCCGCACACCCTGATCCTCGACGAACCCGTCAACGGGCTGGACCCCGAAGGGGTCCTGTGGGTGCGCAACATGGCCAAGGGCCTCGCCGCCGAGGGCCGCACGGTCTTCCTCTCCTCCCACCTGATGAGCGAGATGTCCCTGACCGCAGACCACCTGATCGTCATCGGCCGCGGACGCCTGCTGGCCGACGCCCCGATGGCCGACGTCCTCTCCGGAGCCGGTGCCGCACGCACCCGCGTACGCACCGATGCCCCCGACGAACTGGTCCGGGCGCTGGCGGCACCGGAGGTCTCCATCACGACGACGGGGCCCGACACCCTGGAAATCCAGGGCGCCGCACCACGGGACATCGCCCGGCGGGCGCTCGATGCCCGGGTCCTGGTCTTCGAACTGACCCCGCTGCAGGCCTCCCTCGAGGACGTCTACATGGACATGACCCGCGACGAGGTCGAGTACCACTCCGGCCCCGTGGCCGGCGCAGAAGCACCCCTGGAATCCGGAAGGCGGGCCAGCAAATGAGCACCGAGACCCAGCAGGCGACGCTGCCGCAGCGTCCACGCACCACGAGCGGCAAGGGGACGTCGTTCGGACGGGCCCTGGGTGCCGAGGTGCGGAAGTTCACCACCGTCCCTTCCTCGCTGATCCTGCTGCTGACGACCCTGGTGGTCATGGTCGGCATCGGGGCGCTGGCAGCGTGGGGGATCGGGTCGGTCACCGAAATGGCCGGCAGCGATCCCGAAGCGGCAGCGGCGATGGGCGACCAGGCGACCCTGGCCGACACCATTGCGCCGTCGGGCATCATGTTGGCCCAGCTGATCGTTGGGTCCCTGGCCGTGTTGGTGATGAGCTCCGAATTCACCACGGGCATGGCCCGGGCGACCTTCGCGGCCGTCCCGAAGCGGTTCCCCGTCGTGCTGGCCAAGGCGACCCTCGTCGCCGTCATCGCGTTCGTGGTCACCGTGGTCTCGACCCTGGTCTCCGCAGTGGTCATCATGCCGATCCTGTCGAACTACTCGCTGGACCAGGACTTCGCGTCCGATGTCTTCCAGCGCAACCTCTGGTTCGGGGCCGCCTACGTGGCAGTGGTGGCGCTGATCGGCATGGCCCTGGGCGGGCTGCTGCGCAACTCCGCCGGAGCCATCGTCACCCTGGTGGGGCTCATCTTCGTCCTGCCGATGGTGTTGAGCTTCTTCGCCAACGACTTCATCACCGATGCCAAGCGGTTCCTGCCGGACGCGGCCTACGCCAACCTGATCGCCGCCACGCCGCCGGACGGCGGGCTGGAGCACTGGCAGGCCGGGCTGACCCTGGGCCTGTGGGCGGTCATCCCGCTGTTGGTCACCGTGTTCGTGATCCAACGCCGCGACGTCTAGGCAGTGCCCCTGCGTCCGCCGGCCATCCGGGCGGCGGACCACACCAAACCACCGCGGGTGGTGGCGGAACGAACGGCCGCCACCACCCGCGGTTCGTGTCCCCGGCGCGGCCGTGGATCTGAAAGATAAGCTGGAACCCATGAGCACAGATCCGCAGGGGGAGGCCCCGGAGGGGCCGGCGCCGACCTTTGCCGAGCTCACCGAGAAGCGCCGCGGGCCGGTGCGCCGCTTCATGCGTTCGCATCGCACGTTCGTGGACGTGCTGCTTGCCCTCGCCTACTTCCTCGTCTCGAGTCCAGCCGGGCTCGAATCCGCGTCCAACGGGCGGGGCGCGCCGTGGGCGGGCATCATCGTCATCTCGCTCCTGCTGACCATGCGGCACCGGTGGCCCATGGTGGTCCTCGGGCTGGTCTTCCTCTGCGAAATCGGCATGCAGCTGTTCGATCCCTACTTCTCCGCCACCTCCGTCGCGGTCTGGCTGGTCCTGTATACGACCGCAACGTTATATGCCAGCAAACGCATGTTCATGATGACCGGCCTGATCAGCGCCATGCAGCTGCTGGTCCAGTTCGTCGTCGTCCTTCCGGCCTTCCGGGCCCCCGAGGCCGCCGGGCGCTTCCTGCTCGAGGACGTCCCGGAGGCCGACATCTTCATCTGGATGATGGCGGCGCTGACCGTCCTCTCGAACTTCGCCGTCGTCGGCATCGGGGCTGCCGTGCGCAACAACCGGCTCCACGACGCCGAACTGGCCAACTGGGGCGCGCGGGTCCAACGCCTGGCCCAGGTCGCCGAGCGCAACCGGATCGCCCGCGAGATGCACGACGTCGTCGCCCATTCGCTCTCGGTGATGATTGCCCTCTCGGATGGGGCCCAGGTCGCCATGCAACGCGACCCCGGGAAGGCAGCGGGCGTGCTGGGCGAACTGTCCTCGACCGGTCGCAGCGCGCTGGCCGACATGCGCCGGGTCATCGGCGTCCTGCGTGATGGC
Organism: Micrococcaceae bacterium RIT 802; assembly: GCA_016892645.1. GTDB lineage: Bacteria > Actinomycetota > Actinomycetes > Actinomycetales > Micrococcaceae > Arthrobacter_H. Next base: position 37,213 of record JAFEMX010000012.1, on the reverse strand, counting down.
AGCGACGCGCCCCTGGCACCCCAACCCGCCTCATCATCGCTGGCCGAGATGCTCGAGGGCTTCCGGGTGGCCGGATTGCCGCTGCAGGTCACCCACACCGGCCCGACCCTGCCCGGAGACGCGGCCTTCCAGCTCACCGCCTACCGGATCGTCCAGGAATCACTGACGAACGTGCTGCGTTACGGCCGGGCCGTGACCCGCGTGCACGTCGAGATCTCCCGCGACGAGGACACCGTGAGGATCAAGGTCACCGACAATGGCCAGCTCTCCGGCCCGAAACGGGACGCCATCGGCAGCGGCCAGGGCATCAAGGGCATGGGCGAGCGCGCCGCCATCTATGAAGGATCCGTCTACGCCGGGCCCGGTCCGCGCGGCGGGTGGGTCGTCCACGCGATCCTCACCGTTCCGGAACAGGCAGCGAAGAAGCAGCAACCCCAGGGGGAAACCACATCATGAACGACCCAGCACCGGCAGCGGAGCACGAACGCCAGCCAGGCGACCCGATCAGCATCCTGCTGGTCGACGACCAGCCCCTGCTGCGCATGGGGTTCCGGCTCATCCTCGAGGGCGAGGAGGACCTGACCATCGTCGGGGAGGCCTCCGATGGGGAGGAGGGCGTGGCCCTGGCGATCGAATCCGCCCCCGATGTCGTGCTCATGGACGTGCGCATGCCCAAGGTGGACGGCATCGAGGCCACCCGCCGCATCGCCGAGGCCGTCCCGTGTGCAAAGATCATCATCCTGACCACGTTCGACCTGGACGAATACGCGTTTGCGGGCCTGCAGGCCGGCGCCTCGGCGTTCCTGCTCAAGGACGTCGCGCCCGCCGACCTGGTCAACGCCGTCCGGTTGGTCGCCAGCGGCGACGCCGTGGTGGCACCGCGGATCACGGCCCGCCTGCTGGAAACCTACGTCCGCCGACCCGGCCCGACGGCGGACGGTGCCGGAACCGGCACGGGCGGGGCCACCACGCGACCGCCCGCGTCGGCACCCGTCGTGACGGAACGGGACCCCCTCCTGCAGGACCTGACGCCCCGGGAGCTCGAGGTCCTCGGCGCGATGTCCGAAGGCCTCTCCAACGCCGAGATCGCCCATCGGTTCTTCCTCTCCGAGGCCACGGTCAAGACCCACGTGCGGCGGATCCTGACCAAGCTGCACCTGCGCGACCGCGTGCAGGCCGTGGTCTACGCCTACGAGACCGGCCTGGTGGTGCCCAGCCAGGGGTTGGACTACTAGGCCGCATCATGAACATCGAATTCCTCCGCAACCCGTGGTTCCTGCTGGCCGTGGTGCTCATCGCCTCCGGGGCGTTCCTGGCCGTCGTGCTGCACCAGATGCTGGCCGGGCCGGTGCTGATGGGGCTTGGCGTGGCGGCCGTGGCATTTGCCGTTTACCGCCACGGCGGGTGGAATGGCAGAAGCCGCGGCTGAATCGCGGACCGCAGACGCACACACGAGGATGGGCATGACCACGCCGAACGCACTGGAATACGTCAAGGACCTGGGCAGCTTCGTCGCGGCATCGCCCTCCAGCTTCCACGCCGCAGCCGAGGTCGCCCGCCGCCTGGAGGCCGCGGGATTCTCCGGGCAGGCCGAGGCCGACGCCTGGGACGCGGCGCCGGGGGGCCACTACATCGTGCGCGACGGCGCCGTGATCGCCTGGTACGTCCCGGCCGGGGCGACGGCCACGACCGGATTCCACATCCTCGGCTCCCACACCGATTCGCCCGGATTCAAGCTCAAGCCCAAGCCGACCACGGGCCGCGAGGGCTGGCTGCAGGCCGGCGTGGAGGTCTACGGGGGGCCGTTGCTGAACTCCTGGCTCGACCGCGAACTCATCCTCTCCGGCCGCCTGGTCACCGACGACGGGGCCGAGCACCTGGTGCGCACCGGTCCGCTGCTGCGCTTCCCCCAGCTGGCGATCCACCTGGACCGCGCGGTCAACGACGGCCTGGCCCTGGACAAGCAGCAGCACATGCACCCGGTGTGGGGCCTGGGCAATCCCTCCGAGGCCGATCTGCTCGCCGTGCTGGCCGCGGACGCCGGCGTCGATCCGGCGCGCATCGACGGGTACGACATCGTCACCACCATCGCGCAGGAGCCCGAGGTCTTCGGCGCCAACGGCGAATTCCTCGCCTCCCCGCGCCTGGACAACCTTTCGTCAGTGCACGCCTCGCTCGCCGCGCTCATCGCGCATGCCCGGCGTCTTTCCGGCACCGGGAACGACGACGGGGCACGCCACATCGCGGTCATGGCGGCCTTCGACCACGAGGAGGTCGGCTCGGCCTCCCGCTCCGGGGCCTCCGGGCCGTTCCTGCAGGACGTGCTCGAACGCATCGTCGACGCCGCCGGTGGCGGGGTCCAGGAACGCGCCCGCTCCTATGCCGCATCCGTCTGCGTCTCGGCCGATGCCGGGCACGCCGTCCACCCGAACTACCCCGAACGCCACGATCCGGCCAACCGCCCCGTGCTCGGCGGCGGCCCGTTGCTGAAGATCAACGCCAACCAGCGCTACACCACCGACGCCGTCGGTGCCGGGCTCTGGGCGCGCCTGTGCGCCGCGGCCGACGTCCCCTACCAAGAGTTCGTCTCCAACAACGTCATGCCCTGCGGTTCGACAATCGGCCCGTTGACGGCCACCCGCCTGGGGATCCGCACCGTGGACGTGGGCATCGCCCTGCTCTCGATGCACTCGGCCCGCGAAATGTGCGCCGTGGAGGACCCGCTGCGCCTGTCCCGTGTCGCCGAAGGCTTCTTCGCGGCCTGACCCGTCGGTCGACGGGACGAGGAAGACCTGCACGGCGGATCGCCACACGACATCCACCCGCCCTTAACCGTCGCTTCACCTGGGCGTGGTGTGCTCTCGGGCATGAGTTCGCAGTCGGTCACACCGCGTAGGTTCCTTCCGGAAGTCCAGGCCCTGCGCGCCCTGGCGGTCCTGGTCGTCGTCGCGTACCACCTGGAACCGCGGGTGGTGCCCGGCGGGTTCGTGGGCGTTGACGTGTTCTTCGTGATCTCGGGCTTCCTGATCACCGGGCACCTGGTGCGCGAGGCCCGACGCGAGGGGCGCATCAGCCTGCCCGGGTTCTGGGCGGGCCGCGTCCGGCGCATCCTGCCCGCCGCCCTGGTGGCCATCGCCGCCGTCGTCGTCGGCACGTTGGCCCTCGCCCCGGTCACCCAATGGGGGACCATCGGCCAACAGGCCCTGGCCTCGGTCTTCTCCGTGCAGAACTGGGTTTTGGCTGCCGACTCGGTCGACTACCTCGCGGCGGAGAACCCGCCGACTGCCCTGCAGCACTTCTGGTCCCTCGGGGTCGAGGAGCAGTTCTACCTGGTCTGGCCGCTGCTCGTGGTGGCCGCATTGCTCCTGGGCCGCGCCGGGATCCGCGAGGGCCGGAGGATGTCGGGAACCCGGAACCTGCGGCCGATGCTGCTGGCCTTCTTCGGCATCGTCACCCTCGCCTCCCTGGGCTGCAGCATGTGGATGACCGCCGCCGGGGATCCTGCGGCCTACTTCGTCACACCCACCCGCATGTGGGAACTGGGCATCGGCGGGCTGCTGGCCGTCGCGATGGCCGGTCGCGCGGATGGACGGCCAGAACGCGTACCCCGCATGCTGGCGTCCCCGGGTGTCCGTTCGCTCCTGGCCCTGGCCGGGTTGGCGGCCATCGGCTATGCGGTGATCAGGTACGACGGCGCAACCCCCTTCCCGGGCTACTCCGCGGCGCTGCCGGTGCTGGGCACCGCGGCCGTCATCCTGGCCGGGCGGACCTCCGGGCCGCTGAGCCTGAACTGGCTTAGCGACCACCCGGCGATCCAATGGACCGGCAACGCCTCGTATTCCCTCTACTTGTGGCACTGGCCGATCCTTACGTTCTTCATCCTCATCGGCGACCAGGAACCCCGTCCGGTGGAGAGCGCCGGATTGCTGGGCATCAGCCTCGTCGCCGCCTGGCTGAGCTACCGGTTCATCGAAACCCCGGCCCGGACCTGGCGTCCGCTGGCCCACAGCAACGTCCGCGCCCTGGCCATGGGCGCCGCGGCAGTGGCCCTGGCCGCCGCCATCTCCCTGGTCCCGAGCCTGGGCCAGCAACAGGTCGTCGCCGCGGAGAAGGGGGAGGTCCAGCAGCTCGTGACCTCGCCGCCCGAAGGATTCGGGGCGGCCTCCATCGCCACCGGGGCGGCGTTCGCGTCGGACAACCACCAGATCATCCCCACTCCGGCGACCGCGAACAAGGACTACCCCGATTTGGGTTCCTGCGTTGCCAGTGGTGGTGCGAAGACGTCCCACATGTGTGAGTTCGGGGCGTCGAAGAAGGACGCCGACTTCACCATCGCCCTCGTCGGGGACTCCCACGCCACCCAATGGTGGAAGGCCCTGGAGCCCCTGGCCACCAAGCACAACTGGAGGATCGTCACCCACCTGAAGAATTCCTGCGCCTTCACCGGGGCCGTGCGAACGGCCCAAAAGGCGGGGCACATCGACTGCGTCGATGCGAACAAGGGCCGGCTGGACGACCTGGTCAAGGCACCGGACATCGACGCGGTGTTCATCGCCGGCTGGACCGGAGCCGAGTTCAAGGGCGGCGGCAAGGCCGCGGCAGAGGGAGCCGTCGACTACTGGAGCCAGGTACAGGATTCCGGCAAGCAGGTCGTCCTCGTCCGTGACACCCCCAACCCCAGCCAGGACCCCCTGGCGCGCGATTGCGTGGCCAAGCATGCCGACAAGCTACGCCAGTGCGGAAAGGACCGGGACGAGGCCCTGTCCAACGACGACTGGATCGCCGCGGCCCACGACGCCGACCCCCGGCTGGCCCTGATGGATTTCACCGACCAGTTTTGCACGCAGAAGCTCTGCCCGGCGGTGGTCGGGAACGTGCTGGTCTACCGCGACCAGAACCACATCTCGGACACGTACATGGCCACCCTCGCCCCGGAGTTCGAGCAGCAGATGTCGCAGGCGCTGCGCGACGGCGGACTGGACCGGCAGGCCGGTCTCTAGACGCTATGAGGTGAAGGGGAACGGCGGGACCCGCGCCGTTCCGGTGTCGCCGCGGGGGTTCGTCCACAAGCCGCCCGGGCCCCTCGGCGCCCGCGCCAGAGCCGGTTAGGGTGGGTGAACCGGCATCGGGTAGGATGGCTCAGGCTGTTTGTGTCGTTTCTGACCCCTGAAGCGACCGCGGCCAACGCACAGAACCTCCTGTTACGGAAAGACCGTGACCGTTTAGCCCAAAGGAGGTGGGTTCACATGCGTGCATACGAACTGATGGTACTGATCGACCCCGAGGTCGACGAGCGTACCGTGGAACCGACTCTTGGCAAGTTCCTCGATGTCGTCCGCAACGACGGTGGCACCGTCGACAACGTTGATATCTGGGGCCGCCGCCGGTTGGCCTACGAAATCAAGAAGAAGGCAGAAGCCATCTACGCGGTGGTCACCTTCACCGCTACCCCGGCCACTTCCGCGGAACTTGACCGCCAGCTGTCGCTCAATGAGACGATCCTGCGCACCAAGATCATCCGTCCGGAAGACCAGAAGGTCGCAGCAGAGTAGTCTGCCGCGAGCATTCGTAGAAACCGACTCTAGGAGGCACCATGGCAGGCGAAACCGTCATCACGGTCATCGGAAATCTCACCGCTGATCCGGAACTGCGTTTCACCCCGTCGGGCTCGGCGGTGGCGAACTTCACCATCGCGTCGACCCCTCGGACCTTCGACCGCCAGACCAACGAGTGGAAGGACGGCGAAACGCTGTTCCTCCGTGCATCGGTGTGGCGCGAGGCTGCCGAGAATGTCGCCGAAACACTGACCAAGGGCATGCGAGTCATCGCCCAGGGTCGGCTGAAGTCGCGTTCCTTCGAAACCAAGGAAGGCGAGAAGCGCACCGTCATGGAGCTGGAGGCCGACGAGATCGGCCCCTCGCTGCGTTACGCCTCCGCCAAGGTCACCCGCACCCAGCGCAACAACTCGGGTGGAGGTGGATTCGGCGGCGGCAATGCCGGAGGGAACTTCGGCGGCGGCGGAAACCAGGGCGGCAACGGTGGATTCGGCGGAGGCAACTCCGGCGGAAACAGCGGCGGCTCCTGGAATGCTCCGGCCGAGGACCCCTGGTCCTCCTCTTCCTCCTCCAATAGCGGGGGATGGGGCAACTCCGGCGGATCCGACGAACCGCCTTTCTAAAGCACCACCATTTATTCACCATCCCGCAGAAGAATTCTGCGGGCTCCACTAGATAAAGGAGCTCCACGATGGCTAAGGCTGAACTCCGTAAGCCCAAACCAAAGTCCAATCCCTTGAAGGCCGCTGACATCACCGTCATCGACTACAAGGACGTCGCATTGCTGCGCAAGTTCATTTCCGACCGCGGAAAGATCCGTGCCCGTCGCGTGACCGGCGTCTCCGTCCAGGAGCAGCGCAAGATCGCCCAGGCCATCAAGAACGCGCGCGAAGTTGCCCTGCTGCCTTACTCCGGCGCTGGCCGCGGCTAAGGAAGGGATAACACCATGGCAAAGCTCATTCTGACCCACGAAGTAACCGGTCTCGGCACCGCCGGCGAAGTTGTCGAGGTGAAGGACGGTTACGCACGTAACTACCTGTTGCCCCGCGGCTTCGCACTGACCTGGACCAAGGGGGGCGAGAAGCAGGTCGAGTCCATCAGGGCCGCCCGCACCGCCCGCGCCGTCGCGTCCCTCGAGGATGCCCAGGCACTGGCCACCAAGCTGGGTTCCCAGCCGGTGAAGATCACGGTCAAGGCGGGCCAGGGCGGACGCCTGTTCGGCACCGTCAAGACCGTTGACATCGCCAACGCCGTCGAGGCCGCAGGTCTCGGTTCGATCGACAAGCGCACGGTGGAGATCCCCGAGCACATCAAGTCGACCGGCAACTACCAGGCAACGGTTCGTCTGCACGAGGACGTCTCCGCGACCATCGACCTGCAGGTCGTCCCCGCGAAGAAGTAGCCACCACGCATCACCGGCGACCGCCCGACGGGCGGAAACCGGAGACCGTGCACCCGAGGGGCCCCGCGCTATCCAGCGCGGGGCCCCTCGGCACGTTAACGGTGCCTCCGGGTCGCCGCAGGTGGGCGCGAGGGACGACACCTTGCGAAATGTTGCGTGCACCTTTGACGGACGTGGACCGGCACGCTTAGCGTAGTTGGTGAATCAAGAGCGTCAACATTCAAGCCCTGGCTCGTTGGCCGGCAACCCTCTCACGGTAGTGGGGTGCTCCAGGTGATGATTCGGCCGTCCGGGCCCCCGGATGGCAAGTACCGCACACCCAGCGCGGCCCCGGGCCTGTTGGTGTGCCCTACGCCGGAGGTAGAGCAGATGACACTGTCCACCGATCTTGAACCCGACGCGCTTCGCCAGGCCTTCGCCCTGCACCCCTCGGGGATCGCCGCGCTCTGCACCATCATCGACGGCGAACCCCAGGGCATCGTCGCCTCCTCGTTCACCGTCGGGGTCTCCATGGACCCGCCCCTGGTGATGTTCGCGGTGCAGAACACGTCCCGGACCTGGCCGATCGTCCGCCAGGGGGGCAGGATCGGCGTCTCGGTCCTGGGCGAGGCCCACGAGGGCGTCTGCCGTCAGATCGCCTCCAAGTCCGGGGACCGGTTCGCAGGACTGCGGTTGGATTCCACCGACGACGGCGCGCTGTTCCTCCACGAGGCCGCCCTGTGGCTCGATTGCAGCGTCGAGCAGGAGATCCCGGCGGGGGACCACCACGTGGTCCTGCTGCGCGTCCACGGGCATGCCACCCACGACGGCGTGCACGCACCCCTGGTCTTCCACGGCTCGGCATTCCGCACGCTGAAGGCCGAGGCCTTCGCCTGATGTCCCGGGCAACTACTTCCCGCGCAAAGACTCCACGTACCGCTTCGCCTCCGCCAGGCCGATCCCGGTGTCCTGTCTGACCTTCTTCATGGCCGCGATCGGATTGCCGCTGCGCACCAGCTGCAGGACCCGTTCATAGTCGGGATTCCCCGGCCCGGCAGACATGCCAGCCGGTTCGGGGTGGCCGACCCCGGTGCTCTGCCCGGTACGCCGTGGTGAACTGCTCGCGGCCCGGGCGGCCCGCGCGGTCGTTGCGGCCCTGATCTTCTCTGCCTTCTGGGCCTCCAGCTGCTGTTGGCGTGCGGCGGCCTCGTTGAGCCGGGCTATATATTGGTCCGCTTCGTTGACCTGGTGGCCCGGCCGCGACGTGAACACCCACGAGAGCGCGCCGAACACCGCAAGGATCGCCACGACCGCAATGACGAGGACGATCAGTGTCTCGCCGTTGATGTCCAACATGTCCCCTCCTGGGGTCCTGGCCGCCGCGGCACGGCGGGCTGGTCTCCATCATGCCACCGGACGGGCCGGCGGACGGGGGTCATGGCCGGTGGAGCTCCGTGAGCACATGGCGGTAGCCCGTCGCCATGAGTTGCCGAAGCACGCCCAGATCGACGTCGGCGAGCTTGTTGATGTAGAGGCAGGCGGCGCCCACCTTGTGCTTACCGAGCCGGGCCAGCAGGTCGGCGGCTTCGGGGCCGGCCGTGAGGCCGTACAGCGAGAGCGAGGCCTTGCGAGGTGAAAACCCGATGGCCGCCGCATCACCTTCGCGGCCGGTCGGGTAGCGGAAATGATAGGCGCCGAATCCGATGATCGTCGGGCCCCACATCACCGGGGGCTGTCCGCTCGTCTCCTGCATCAATTCCAGCAGCAGGAGGCCGTCGGCCCGCCGCACGGGGTGCTCTAGGGCCTCGACGAAACCGCGTGGGTCCACGTCCGTCGGCCGCGTTTTCGCCTCTGACATGGCGACAGTATCGCAGCGCGACCAGGCGGCGGCAAGACGGCCTCGCGGGCCTGCCGCTCGGGGCAGATGTCAAAGCCATCCACCGGCGGCGGCGTGTCTGTGGACAACGCCCTGCCGTCTGTGGATAAACGCCGTGTGCATACTCACGCCGCAGTTGGCAACCTGCAAGTAGGGCCTGAATGTTGAGGAAAAAAGAATTTTCACCATTCTTTATCCACACATATAACGCCTAGTCAGGCATACTTTAACAACATTATTTGAAAGTAATCCACAGGTTCGTCCCCAGTCTGTGCACACAACACGCCGCGTCGCCCACAGGTTCTCCACATCGCCTGTGGATAACTCTATTTGGTTCTGTGGGTATAGGGCATAGGGTGACAGGGTCCCCGGCTCCATCCGGGCCGATCACCCAGTGGGCCACCGCCCCTCACCGCCCCGTCTGTGAGCCGCTTCCACTGCGATACTGGAGGGACGTCGCGATGCACCCAGCACATGCACCGCGCTGAGAGGGAAGGAACCTAACGTGACGCTCACGCACGCCGAATCAGGGTCGTCGAATTCATCGGATATGGCCAGGACGCCTCCCCAGGACCTGGTGGCGGAGCAGAGCGTGCTAGGCGGCATGATGCTCTCGAAGGATGCCATCGCGGACTGCGTCGAGGTCCTTCGGGGCGTCGACTTCTACCGCCCGGCCCATGAGGCGATCTTCGAGGCCATCATCGACCTCTATGGACGCGGGGAGCCCGCGGATGCCGTGACCGTTTCGGACCTGCTGACCAAGCGCGGCGAGATCTCCCGCGTCGGTGGTCCCGCCTACCTGCACACCCTGATCCAATCCGTGCCGACGGCGGCAAATGCCGGCTTCTACGCGGAAATCGTCCGTGAACGTGCGGTGCTGCGCCGGCTGGTCGAGGCCGGCACCAAGATCGTGCAGATGGGCTATAGCCAGGACGGCGAGGTCGATGCCATCGTCAACGACGCCCAGGCCCAGATTTATGCAGTGGCCGAACGCCGTACCGCCGAGGACTACGTTCCGCTGCGGGACATCATCGAGGGCACCGTCGACGAGATCGAGTCGGCGGGCCAACGGGGTGAGGGCATGATCGGTGTCCCGACCGGTTTGTACGAACTGGACGAGCTCACCCAGGGTCTGCACGGTGGCCAGATGATCGTCGTGGCGGCCCGGCCGGCCGTCGGCAAGTCGGTGTTCTCCCTGGACATCGCCCGGTCCGCGGCCATCAAGAACAACATGACAACCGTCGTCTTCTCGTTGGAAATGGGCCGCAACGAAATCGCCATGCGTCTGCTGTCCGCCGAGGCGAGCATCGGCCTGCAGGACCTGCGCAAGGGGTCCATCAAGGACGAGCAGTGGGGCAAGATCGCCACCACCATGGGGCGCCTGAACGAGGCTCCGCTGTTCATCGACGACTCGCCCAACATGTCGCTGATGGAGATCCGCGCGAAGTGCCGGCGGCTGAAGCAACGCCATGACCTCAAGCTGGTCGTGTTGGACTACCTGCAGCTGATGAGTTCGGGCAAGCGCGTGGAGTCGCGACAGCAGGAGGTCTCCGAGTTCTCGCGTGCCCTGAAGCTGCTGGCCAAGGAGCTCGATGTCCCCGTGGTCGCGCTCTCCCAGCTGAACCGTGGTTCCGAACAGCGCACCGACAAGAAGCCGATGGTCTCGGACCTGCGTGAATCCGGCTCGATCGAGCAGGACGCCGACCTGGTCATCTTGTTGCACCGCGAGGACATCTACGACAAGGAATCGGCCCGCGCGGGCGAGGCGGACATCATCGTGGCCAAGAACCGCAATGGTCCCACCAAGACGATCGTCGTGGCGTTCCAGGGCCATTACCAGCGGTTCAACAACATGGCGACCGAGGGCGGCGGCGGATTCTGACCCGGGCCGGGTAGATCCCGCGCCTTCACCGGCCCGCGCCGAGCCAGGTGCGGGTCCGGGGTGCCGGGCAGGGGCGCTCAGCCGCGCGGACGCATGCGCGCATTCGGCAGGGTCGGCGCGGGCAGTGCCGGCGATTGGTCCGGGGGGAACGGGCCGAAGTGGGGCCGGTGCACTGCGGTATTGGGTGTCGCCGCGGCGCCCTCTGCGGCCGGCAGCGGTGCCCGGCCCGCCGGGGCTCCGATCTCCTCCTGCCAGATCCTGCGGTATTCGACGATCTCCTCGTGTGAACGGCCCACGAAGTTCCACCACATGACGATCTGCTCACCCAGGGGAGTCCCCCCGATGAGCAGCAGGCGTGCGCCGCCGTCGTGCGCCGTCAGGGTCAGCGGGACACCGCCGGGCGGCAGGTACGCCAGGTGGCCGGCCGGGACGTCCTGGCCATTGAGCAGCAGGGCCCCGGTGTCGAGCAGGACGCCGTGCTCGAAGCCGGCGTCGGGCTCGACGGTGAGCGAGGCGCCGCCGTCCAGGAGGATCTCGACGCCGAGCAGTGGGGTGTGCGTGGCCACAGGCGAGGTGCTGCCGAGCAGCGATCCGAGGAAGACGCGGGCGGTCCATCCATCGCCGACGACGGGCTCGGGGCGGTAGTGCTCGAACCCGGGCGAGGAGCCCCGGGTGGCGTCGGGCAGGGCGACCCACAGCTGGGCCCCGTGCAGGATGGTGGTTTCCGGGGTGGAGAACTCGGAGTGGCTGATGCCGCTGCCGGCCGTCATGAGGTTCAGCTCCCCGGGCCTGACCATCGCGTGCGCCCCGGTCGAGTCCCGGTGCTCGATCTCGCCGGTGAACAACCAGCTGACGGTCTGCAATCCGGTGTGCGGGTGGCGGGGCACGTTCATGCCGGCCCGGCCCGAAATGTCCTGCGGGCCGTAGTGGTCCAGGAAGCACCACGCCCCGATGAGGCTGCGACGGCGTTGGGGCAGGGTGCGGCGCACGTTCATCGCCCGTGGCCCCCCGAGGGGAACGTCCCTCGGTTCCAGCAGCTCCAGGGGTTCGGCGCCCTCCGGGCTGTCGGGGTCCCCGGCGCAGACGACCTCTTCCGGCCGGACTTCGAGGTTGCTCATGCGCTCAGCCTAGGCCGTGGCCGTCTGGCCGTCACCCTCGCGCCGCCGCATCCACCGTGCGGCCGCCGCCAACATGAGCACCACGGCAACGGCCCAGGCCGGAGTTGCGACCCAGACGACCGCCTGCCCGATGGCCTCCACGACCGGTAGTCCCTGCACCGTGCCGAAGGCCATGGAGGAGGTGGCGAGCATGCCCAGGGGGAAGACGATGGACCACAGGGCCGTTTCGTAGCGGAAATGGTGGTGGTGGACGACGTGGCGCCAGATGCCGAAAATGACGAGCAGCGGAACCCACCACAATCCGGTCGACCAGAGGATGAAGCCCGCTCCGGTGAGGAAGCCGCGCATCGCGGCAACGGCCGGAAAGGTGTCCGGGAGTTCCAGCAGGCTGCTGCAGGCCAGCACGGAGATCGCGGTGGCACCCATGAAGATCCAATAGGTGGGGCTCAGGTCCTCGGGCCGGTTCCTCCGGGTGATCAACCGCAGCGTGACCAGTGCTCCGACCAACAGGTACAGCACCACGCCCACGCTCCACAAGGCCGCGGCCACCGCGGCATAGGCGGAACTGTGGTGCACTGCTGCGGCGGATGCCGCAGCGGCCGCCATGGATTGGGTCGCCACGACCCACAGGAACCAGCTGCCGTTGGCATCGGCGAGTACCGGCCGCTCGTGCGGTCGCAGCAGCAGGATGCACGGGATGAGGTAGGTCAATACCAGCCAGGCCATGCCGGCGAGCACGGCAAGCACCAGCCCCGCGGTGGGCCGGCCGGTCATGTCGAAATGCAGGCCGATGACATTCAGGCCCGCGACGAAGCTGAAGAAGCCGAACGTGCTTGCCGGTGACGAGGCGTCCGCCGCGAACCGCCGCGGCGAGGTGGCCGCGCGCCAGAGCGTCGCCACCAGCAGAACGGCGAGTGCGGACAGTGCCACCCAGAACAGGATCTCCGCCGGGAGGGGGTGCCCGGACTCCAACAGGGCTGCCGAGACGATCCCCGTGGCCATGACGAAGGCAAAACACGACGGCGGCAACCCGGCCACCGCGGTACGGATCCTCCCGCCTCCGTCACGGGGGGCCACGCCGGGGAGGTGCGGCCGGTGCGGCGGTGTGGGGGCGGCGGGCATGTGGCTGGTTCCTTCGGGACGCTGGAGGGGATTCCAGCTTATCGCCGGTCGCCGCGCTCAGCCTCCGGCCACGGACTGGATGACGATGACGCGTCCCCCGTCCGGCACCACGGTGTCCAGGCCCGCCATCGTCCGGATGTTCTCGCCGTCGACGAAGACGTTGACGTACCTGCGCACGGCACCCGTCTCGTCGCGGATGCGCCTGCCGAATCGCGGGTGGTCTGCACCGGCCACGTCAAGGAACGTTGCCACGGAGGAGCCCGCAGCGTAGTCGATCACGGCGCTGCGGCGATCCCCCCAAACCGGGGCAAGCGTTCCCGGAATCTCGAGGACGGCGGTGGCCATGGTGCTCAACCCACGGACGCCGCGCGGACACTGAGGACGTCGGGCAGCCGGTCGGCCACCTGCAGGAAGGTCGTCCCCTCGTCGTTGCTGGCATACACCTCGCCGCCGCGGGTGCCGAAGTACAGTCCAGCGATGCCGTCGGGGTCGGGGAGGTCGATGTCCGCGGCATCGCGCAGGACGACGTTGAACTCGTTTTCGGGAAGGCCGGTGTGCTGCTCGCTCCACGTCGCGCCGGCGTCGGTGGTGCGGTACAGGCTGAGTCGGCCATCGGGCGGGATGCGCTCGGAGTCGGCCCGCAGCGGGAGCGTCCAGGCGGTGTCCGCGGTCCGCGGGTGCGCGAGGAACGTGAACCCGAAATCCGCGGGCAGGCCGCTGCCGATGTCGACCCACCGGTCCCCGCCGTCGTCGCTACGGTAGACGCCACCGTGGTTCTGCGCATACATCCGCTCGGGGTTTGCGGCATCGGCGGTGATGCGGTGGACGCACTGGCCGAACTCCGGCTCCTCGCCCGGCAGGAAGCCCGCCGCGATGCCGCGGTTCTTGGCCTCCCACGTCGTGCCGCCGTCGCGCGTCCGGTACACCCCTCCGGTACTCATGGCGACGTGCACTGTCTGGTCATCGAGGGGATTCGGCAGGATCGTGTGTGCCGCCGCGCCGCCGAAGCCCGCGCCCCATTCGGGGCGGTGCGGGTGGTCCCAGAGGCCGCGGTTCAACTCGAAGTTCTCCCCGCTGTCGGTCGACTTCCAGATGGATATGGGTTCACATCCGGCCCAGACGACGCCGGGACGATCGGCGGTGTCTGGATGCAGGTGCCACACACGCCCCAGCGCGGCCCCGGTGTCCTCGGGGAACTTGATGGCCCCGTGCTCCGGTTCGGACCAGGTGGCACCGAGGTCGTCGGAATAGACGACAGTTGGCCCCCAATGCCAATCGTTGACGCCGGCGAGGATCCGCGGGGTGGGCCCACGGGTATCGATGGCGACCGAGGGCACTTCCAGGTTCAGGAAGTGGGGCTCGCTCAAGGTGTAGGTGCGGCGGTCCTGGCTCGTGGCGAGCCACAGGCCCTTCTTCGTTCCAATGGCGATGACGGTGGTCATGGGAAACAGTGCAGCACCCCGTCGGGACGTGGGCAAGAGTTGTTGGAGAATTGCCGACGATGATCTGGCCGGTGCTAAATAAATATTGCTACACGAGATGTTTCTTCCACATCGTGATAGTTTTCATGGTGTCAACTAGGGGACACGCCAGGTCCCGGCTGCTGCAGAGAGGCACGCATGAGCATCATCGACGATTTTCCCGCCGCGTCCGGAACGGACCCCGAAGAGACCGCGGAATGGATCGAGTCCTTTGACGGGCTGGTCCACCACCGCGGAACCCGGCAGGCCGGCGCGGTCATGCGCAGCCTCTGGAGCCGAGCCTCGAGCCACAGCGTGGACGTCCCCCGTCCGCAGACCACTGATTATGTGAATACGATTCCGGTGGACCAGGAACCGGAGTTCCCGGGCAACGAGGAGATCGAGCGCCGGTACCGGGCCTGGATGCGGTGGAACGCGGCGATCATGGTCCACCGCGGCCAGCACCCCGACATCGGCGTCGGCGGGCACATCTCCACCTACGCCGGTGCCGCGACCCTGTACGAGGTCGGGTTCAACCACTTCTTCCGCGGCAAGGACCACCCCGGCGGCGGTGACCAGGTCTTCTTCCAGGGCCACGCCTCCCCCGGCATGTACGCCCGCGCCTTCATGGAGGGCCGCCTCTCCGAGATCGACCTCGACGGCTTCCGCCAGGAGAAATCCAAACAGGGCCACGCCCTGCCCTCGTACCCGCACCCGCGCTCGATGCCCGACTTCTGGGAATTCCCCACCGTGTCCATGGGCATCGGCCCGGCGAACGCGATCTACCAGGCCCAGCTCAACCGCTACCTGGACAACCGCGGCATCAAGGACACCTCCGACCAGCACGTCTGGGCATTCCTCGGCGACGGCGAAATGGACGAACCGGACTCCCGCGGGTTCCTGCAGCTGGCCGCGAACGAGAAGCTGGACAACCTGACCTTCGTGATCAACTGCAACCTCCAGCGCCTGGACGGACCGGTGCGCGGCAACGGGAAGATCATGCAGGAACTCGAGGCCTTCTTCCGCGGCGCCGGCTGGAACGTGATCAAGGTCGTCTGGGGCCGCGAGTGGGACGACCTGCTCGACAAGGACGACGACGGGTCCCTGGTGGACATCATGAACCAGACCCCCGACGGGGACTACCAGACCTACAAAGCCGAGTCCGGCGGGTTCGTGCGCGAGCACTTCTTCGGCAAGACCCCGCAGACCAAGGACATGGTCGCGGACCTCACCGACGCGCAGATCTGGAACCTCAAGCGCGGCGGGCACGATTACCACAAGATGTATGCCGCCTACAAGGCAGCCACCGAGTTCAAGGGCAAGCCGACCGTCATCCTGACCAAGACCGTCAAGGGCTACGGGCTCGGCCCGCACTTCGAGGGCCGCAACGCGACCCACCAGATGAAGAAGCTGACCCTGGAGGACCTGAAGGCCTTCCGCGACCACCTGCGGATCCCGATCACCGACGAGGCCCTCGAGGCGGACACGTATTCCCCGCCGTACTACCACCCGGGCCCGGATGCCCCGGAGATCAAGTACATGATGGAACGCCGCGCCGCGCTCGGCGGGGCCGTCCCGGAACGCCGCACCAAGCACGAACCGCTGCACCTGCCCGAGGACAAGGCCTACGAGGTCGCCAAACGTGGATCGGGCAAGCAGCAGGCCGCGACCACCATGGCCTTCGTCCGCCTCCTGAAGGACCTGATGCGCGACAAGGAATTCGGGCGGAGGATCGTGCCCATCGTGCCGGATGAATCCAGGACCTTCGGGATGGATGCCTTCTTCCCGAGCGCCAAGATCTACAACCCCGGCGGTCAGACGTACCTTTCGGTGGACCGGGAGCTGGTCCTGGCCTACAAGGAGTCGGCGCAGGGCCAGCTCATCCATCCCGGGATCAACGAAGCCGGGGCAGTGGGGGCCTTCACGGCTGCAGGCACTGCCTATGCGACCCAGGGCGAGCCGCTGATCCCTGTCTATGTCTTCTACTCGATGTTCGGGTTCCAGCGCACCGGCGACTACTTCTGGGCCGCGGGGGACCAGATGGCGCGCGGTTTCGTCATCGGCGCCACCGCGGGCCGCACCACGCTGACCGGCGAGGGCCTGCAGCACGCCGACGGGCACTCCCCGATCCTGGCCTCCACCAACCCGGCAGTGGTCACCTACGACCCCGCCTACGGATACGAGATCGGCCACATCGTCAAGGACGGCCTGCACCGCATGTACGGGGGCGAGCACTCCGACCCCAACGTGATGTACTACATCACCGTCTACAACGAACCGATCCTCCAACCGGCCGAACCGAAGGACCTGGACGTCGAGGGCCTGCTCAAGGGCATCTACCTCCTCGCCCCGGCACAAGTCGACGGACCCCGCACCCAGCTGCTGGCCTCCGGCGTCTCCGTGCCCTGGGCCCTGGAAGCCCAGCAGATCCTCGCCGACGAATGGGGCGTCTCCGCAGACGTCTGGTCCGTCACCAGCTGGAACGAACTCCGCCGCGACGGAGTTGCGGCGGAGAGGGAGGCCTTTTTGGATCCGCAGGCCCCCGTCCGACGCGCCTTCGTCACCGAAAAACTAGCCCAGGCACAGGGGCCGGTGATCGCCGTCTCCGACTACGCCAGCCAGGTACCGGACCAGATCCGCCAGTTCGTCCCGAACGACTTCGCCACCCTTGGCGCCGACGGCTTCGGATTCTCCGACACCCGCGCCGCCGCCCGACGCTACTTCGCCATCGATGCGCAGTCGATCGTCGTGCGGGCCTTGCAGATGCTGGCCGCCCGGGGGGAGGTTGACGGCTCGGTCCCCGCCCAGGCCTTCGAAAAGTACCGCATCGACGACGTCAACGCGGCCGAATAGATCGGTGGGGCGCCGGGTGACGGCGCCCCGCCCCTGTCAGCGAAACGCGAAGACGGGCGGGAAGAGTGCCACCACGGCCACCGCCCAGACACCGTAGGCCGGCAGGTAGCGGGTGTGCCAGCGTTCCACCTCGGCGACGACCCGGCTCCCCCGCACAAAGCCGATTCCGAGCCACGCGGATCGGAGCAGGTGGATCAGTAGCAACAGGTTCAGGCCAAGTGCGGCGATCTTGTTCGGGCTGGTCCCGAACTCGGCGATGCGGGAGGACATCGCCACCAGCAGGCAGGCATCCACCGCGACGGCCGCCAGGACCAGCAACAGCTGGAGTGAGTCGAACAGCCCCGGCGGAGCCAAAGGCTCGCGGGCTGAGACCGCATAGAGCAGCAGGCTCAGGACCAGGACGAGGATCGCGTTGACCAGGATCAGCAGTTCGCGGTCGACCTCCCCGGGCCCGCCGGATGCCACCAACACCGCCAACACGGACAGGAGCATGACCAGGGTCAGCGGGGTGAACACCTTGGTCAGTACCGGGGCGATGTTCTCCACCACATTCTGCTTGGCCTCCACGAGCCAAGCCGCCACCACCAGGGCCGCGGGCATCGCACACGGCAGGATCCAGTCCTCCAGGATCGGCTCGAAGTCGATGTCCACGAGTTGCAAGACAGCGGCCGTGAGCCCGATCAGGACGGCGCCGCCCAAGGCAAGCAAGGTGAAATAGATCGCCAGTTCGCCGGTGAACCGCACGAAGTCCATCCGCCGGGCATCCGAGCGCCAGCGACCACCGGCATAGATGGCACCCGCGAGCATCCACAACGCCACGGGCGCGTGCAATATGGCCAGTAGCTCCGTCGATCCGCCGGACGCCACCGGATAGACGTTCAACAAGACGGCCACGACGGCGAATGCCGCGGCAACGATGCCCACCGCCCGGATGGTCAACCGGCGCTTCCAGGCGAAGTAGGCGGCGATGAACGGGAAAACCACGAGGCCGATGTTCCGGGCCAGTACCGCGTCCCCGCCGAAGATGACCAGGGCCGCCTTCACGGCAAGCCCGGCTCCAGCCGCGAGGCACAGCACGACGGCGAGCTCACGTCGACCCGGGCCGTTGGTGCGCGCCGATGACTCGGGCACCAGGACGAGTTGCTTCCACAGCCGGTCCGAGTGTTCGTTTGCGAACTCGCGGGAGATGGCGTCCAGGTTGCCCATCCGCTTGATGGCGACCAAGAAGGCCTCGTCGTCATCAAGGCCACTGGCCAGCCGTTCGGCGATCTCCCCGCGCAGGTGGTCCTCGAGTTCATCGAGGTCAGCGGGGGCAATGGCCTGACGCCGCTGGAGGTAGCCGCGCCATGACCGGATCTGTGTCTCCAGGTCGGCGTGCGCCTCCATCACGCCCATCCCGTCGCGGTGGCGGGGGGTTGCCCTGCTGATCGCCACGCCTGGCGCAGGGTCTCGGCCACGACGGACCACTGTTGTTGCCGTTCGGCCAGTGCCTCTTGGCCGGATGCGGTGATGGCGTAGTGCTTCCGCCGCCGCCCCGCCTCGGAGATTCCCCAGGAGGAGGACAGGTAGCCGAGGCGTTCGAGGCGGTGCAGCAACGGGTAGAGCATGCCGTCGGTCCACTGCAGGTCTCCGCCGGAGAGCTCGCCCACGCGCTTGATGATCGCGTAGCCGTACAGATCCCCGTCGGCGAGGATTCCGAGGACCAGCGGGGTCGCCGCCGCGGCGACCAGGTCCTTGTCGATGTGCATGGGGCCTCCATACCTAGGTCTGCTAGGTAATGAAGCATAGCACCGCTAGGTATGGTCGGCGGCCGTCCTCCACGATGCGGCGTATCCGACGTGGCGGCGTGGTGACAGGGCTAATGCCGGCGGGCTGAAGAGATGAGCCGTGTCCAGAACCCTGGAGCGTGGGCTTCGCCGCGCGGCGGCAGCGCGAAGTCGGGGTCGGAGCCGCCGACCGCATAGAACGCAGTGGTCGGGTCGTGGGGCGGCGCGGTCGGGACTGGTTGGCCGTCGGTCCCAGGGGTGGCCTTGTCGAGGGTCGTCATGGTGCACATCCTGTCCAGTTATCTCGCAATACGAGAAAACTTTATTGAGGTATGGAATTCAGTGTGAGGCCTGGAAGATGGATGCACAAGACCCCGGGGCGCGATTCCCGCCGGCGAAGAATCCCCATCGACCCCTTGACAGCACCGGTGTGAGCTGGCTTACAGTGTGTGCGGAACAAAGATTCCACGATACAGAAGCATCGAATCAAGTTGGCGGCTCCCGCCGATGGTCAAGGGTGTCAGGCACTGCGGATACGCAGCAGCGTGAAGGAGTTGACCCCCGATGGATTTGACGGAATTCAACCAGGCGACCGCACAGCGGGCCTCGGAGACCATCCGCCCCTGCGTGGACATCGACCGCTGGGTCGAAATCGTCGTCGATGCCCGTCCCTACGGCACCGTCGAGGAGCTGTTGGACACCGCGCACCATGCCGCGGCGCCCTTCGAAGGGCACGAGGTCGACGCCGCCCTGGCGCACCACCCCCGCATCGGCGAACGGGCCGCGGGTACTACCGCGGAGGCCACCCTGAGCCGCGGCGAGCAGTCGGGACTTCGCGTCGACACGGACGTCACCGAGCGCCTCGCCGCGGCCAACGCCGCCTATGAGGCCCGGTTCAACCGCGTCTTCCTCATCCGTGCGGCCGGCCGGACCTCGGCGGAGATCCTCTCCGAGATCCACCGGCGCATGGAGAACACGCCGGAACGCGAAGCGCAGGAGGCCGCCACCCAGCTGCGCGAAATTGCCCTGCTGCGCCTGCGTGGCCTGCTCTCGCCGACCTGAGCACCGCCGTCGTCCCTTGCCTTTCCCCGCGGCGGGCGCCGCGACCCACGCCACCACCCCAGGAGCAGCAGATGAATGCACCGCAGCATCGCAGCCACATCACCACCCATGTACTCGACACCGGGACCGGGAGGCCCGCCTCCGGTGTCAAGGCCACGCTGGAGGCCAAGACGGCCACCGGCTGGCAGGAACTCGGATCAGGCACCACCGACGGCGATGGCCGGATCGGCGGCCTGGGCCCGACACAGGTTGAACCAGGCCACTACCGGATCACCTTCGACACCGGTGCCTATTTCGGGACGAAGGGCACGGAAACCTTCTTCCCCGAGGTCGTACTCGGCTTCAGCGTCGCCGACGCCAGCGAGCACTACCACGTACCTCTGCTCATCAGCCCGTTTGCATATTCCACCTACCGAGGGAGCTAGAACCATGACCGCCACCGCAGCCGATACCGGCACGACGACGAACCACGGAACCAAGATCGTGCTGGCCAAGAACCAGTACGGCAAGGCCGAGGTCCGCCTGGTGAAGATCACCCGCGACACCGCACGCCACCGGATCGAGGACCTCAACGTCACCTCCCAGCTGCACGGCGACTTCGAGGCCGCGCACACCGAGGGCGACAACGCCCACGTGGTGCCCACCGACACCCAGAAGAACACCGTCTTCGGGCTGGCCCGTGAGGGCGTCGGTTCGCCCGAGGCGTTCCTGGTCCGCCTGGGTGAGCACTTCACCGGCAGCTTCGACTGGGTCACCGGGGGCCGCTGGGCCGCCGAACAGTACACCTGGGACCGCATCGAGGACCACGACCACGCCTTCTCGCGGAACATGAGCGAGGTCCGGACCGCCGTCCTGGAGATTGCCGATGGGCGCCAGGACATCCTGGCCGGGCTCAGCGGACTGACCGTGCTGAAATCCACCGGCAGCGAGTTCCACGGCTTCCCGGTCGACCAGTACACGACCCTGCAGGAAACCACCGAGCGGATCCTGGCCACCGACGTCAATGCCCGGTGGCGCTACAACTCCGATGCCGTGGCCGCCGGGGACCTGGACTACAACGCCATCTACGCCTCGGTGCGCACCCAGCTGCTCCGTGGCTTCGCGAACACGCATTCGCTGGCCCTGCAGCAGACGATGTTCGAAATGGGCCGGCTGGTCCTGGAGGCGCATCCGGAGATCGAGGAGATCCGGATGTCCCTGCCGAACAAGCACCACTTCCTGGTGGACCTGGAGCCGTTCGGGCAGGACAACCCGCATGAGGTGTTCTTCGCCGCCGACCGCCCGTACGGGCTGATCGAGGCGACCATCCAGCGCGAGGGCGTGGCGCCTACGCATCCGATCTGGGAGAACGCCGCAGGCTTCTGCTAGGCCGCACCCCCGGGGCGCCCGCGCGAGAGCGCGGGCGCCCTCTTTCCCCCACCGTCCCTTGAGGAGGTCGGCCGTGAAGGCTGCACAACGTCGAACCCGTCGAACCACCGGCACCCCGCCACGTCCCGAGGACGAGCGCCTCCCGTGGGGCAAGACCCTGGCCTACGGGTTCCAGCATGTCCTGACCATGTATGGCGGCATCATCGCGCCGCCGCTGATCATCGGAGCCGCGGCGGGCCTGGACACCGCAGACCAGGCGATGCTGGTGGCCTGTTGCCTGTTTGTCGGTGGGCTGGCCACCATCCTGCAAACGCTGGGTATCCCGTTCTTCGGTGCCCAGCTCCCGCTGATCCAGGGGACCTCGTTCGCCTCGGTGGCCACCCTGGTGGCCATCGTCAACGGCGACGGCGGCATCCAGGCCGTGTTCGGCTCCGTCCTGGCCGCCGCCGTCATCGGATTCCTGGTCGCCCCGTTCTTCGCCCGGATCGTCCGCTTCTTCCCGCCGGTGGTCACCGGGATCGTCATCACCATGATCGGCCTGTCCCTGACCCCGGTGGCCGCCAACTGGGCCATGGGCGGTGACGAAAAGGCCGACGGGTACGGGGGACTGGCGAACATCGGGCTGGCCGCCTTCACGCTGGTGCTGGTGCTGCTGCTGAGCAAGGTCGGCAACGCCGCGATCTCCCGCCTGTCCATCCTGCTGGCCATCGTCATCGGCACGCTCGTCGCCTGGGCGTTGGGCATGGCCGACTTCTCCTCGGTGGGCCACGGTCCGATCTTCGCTCTGCCCCAACCCCTGGCGTTCGGGGCCCCGGTCTTCGAGATCGGCGGCATCATCTCCATGACGATCGTCGTGATGGTCATCCTCACCGAGACGACTGCCGACATCCTGGCCATCGGCGAGATCTCCGGGAGCAAAGTCGACAAGAAACGCATCGCCAACGGACTGCGCGCCGACATGGTCTCCAGCATCGCCGCTCCGCTGCTGAACACCTTCACGCAAAGCGCCTTCGCCCAGAACGTCGGCCTCGTGGCCATCACCGGCATCAAGAGCCGCTTCGTGGTCACCGCCGGCGGAGGGATCCTCGTGGTGCTGGGACTGCTGCCCATCCTCGGCCGCGTCGTCGCCGCTGTGCCCACACCCGTGCTGGGCGGCGCAGGCATCGTGCTGTTCGGGACCGTCGCCGCCAGCGGCATCCGCACGCTGTCCAAGGTCAGGTACGACCAGGGCATGAACATGATCATCGTCTCGGCATCGTTGGCCTTCGGCATGGTCCCGATCGTCATGCCCGAGTTCTACTCCGGATTCCCCGTCTGGCTCTCGACGATCCTGCACTCGGGCATCAGCTCGGCCGCCATCATGGCCGTTGCCCTGAACCTGCTCTTCAACGAGCTGAAATTCGGCAACCCCAAGAAGCACGCTTCGGTCTTCGTGGCCTCGCCGCCGCGGATGGTGCGCCGGGACCAGCTGTGGGGATTGCGTGACGGCGACCGTCTGGATGACGGCAAGGTCGTGGACGCCGATGGCGAGGAGGTTCCGGTGGTCACCGCGGAGCAGTACACCGTGGCCCTGGCCGAACACGTCAAGGCCTGCGAAGCCGCCGGCATCTGCGCCGAACTGCCGGAGGGCCTGGAGCCCCACGCCGTGCTGCAGGCTGCGCAATCGGTCCCGTCTGCCGCGAAGGACTGAACGGCGTTCCCGTGGGCCCGGGGGCTCCCGGATGCAGCGAACGGCTCCCCGGACAACCGGGGAGCCGTTCGCATCGCCTGGATCCGCGCGGCGGCACCTACTCCTGGGCTCCGGTCAGCGCCTCGGAGATGATGCGGGTGGCTTCGGTCAGCGCGGGGATCGCCCGCTCGGCCAACGAGTCGTCCACCCGGGTGACCGGGCCGGAGATGGAGACCGCCATGGGGGTCGGCGCTCCGGGAACGGCCATGGCAAAGCACCGCACGCCCACTTCCTGTTCCTCCTCGTCCACGGCGAAACCCACGCTGCGGATCTTCTCGATTTCATCATGCAGGGCGGGCAACGAGGTGATCGCATTCGGGGTCGGCCCGGGCATGCCAGCCTGTCCGACGAGCCGATCGATGCGTGCATCGTCCAAGACCGAGAGGATGGCCTTGCCGGCACCCGTATTGTGCAGACCGGCCCGGCGCCCGACCTCGGTGAACATGCGCATGCTGTGGGGGGAGGGGGCCTGGCTGACGTAGGTGATCTTGTCGCCGTCGAGCACCGCCAGGTTGGCCGACTCGCCGAGCTGCTGCACCAGCTGGCGCAGCAACGGCGAGGCCACCGCGCCGAGCTGGCGGTTCGCCACCTCGCCCAGGCGGATCAGGCGCGGCCCGAGGGCGTAGCGGCGGTTCGGCAGCTGGCGGACGTAGCCAATCCCCACGAGCGTGCGCAGCAACCGGTGGATCGTCGGCAGCGGCAGTGGCGTCTCCTGGGACAGCTCGCTCAGCGTGCATTCCCCACCGGCCCGTGCAATGAGTTCGAGCAGCTCGAAGGCGCGCTCGACGGACTGGACGCCGTTGGCGGGTTTGGCAGGCATGGGATCTCCTGGGTTCGGACGACGACTGCGGTCGTCGGCGGTTCGTGAAGGGGCAATTGCTCGCCACACTACCGGAATCGGGGAACGCTTTTCCGTCAGGCGAGAACAGCGCATGAAAAATTGTCGAAATTTCTCGCGCTGAGCGGTTGCTTTTCCATTCTTCAAATAATAATGTCCACTATACGGAAACAAAATCTCACGACGACGGCCCGCCGTTCACCGATCAACAGGAGGAATCGCATGGCGAATCCCAGCCCCGGATATTCACTGACACTTCGCGTCGAGACCCCGGCGACGTTCACGGCAACCAGTGAACTGGCCGCTGCCGTCGGGGCGGCCGGCGGATCCATCACGGCACTGGATGTCACCGAATCGACCCACCTTTCGATGGTCGTGGACGTCAGCTGTAACACCACCGACGCAGCCCACGGGGAACGGGTCCGCACCGCACTGGACGCCCTCGAGGACGTCACGGTCCGCAAGGTCAGCGACCGCACCTTCCTGATGCACCTCGGCGGCAAGCTCGAGGTCACCCCCAAGGTCCCGCTGCGCAACCGCGACGACCTCTCCCGTGCCTACACCCCCGGCGTCGCCCGCGTCTGCCAGGCGATCGCCGAGAACCCGGCCGACGCCCGGCGCCTGACCATCAAGCGCAACACCATCGCCGTCGTCACCGACGGATCCGCGGTGCTCGGCCTGGGCAACATCGGCCCGGAAGCGGCGTTGCCGGTCATGGAAGGCAAGGCGGCACTGTTCAAGCAATTCGCCGACGTCGACGCCTGGCCCGTCTGCCTCGCGACCCAGGACACCGACGCGATCGTGGACATCGTCAAGGCGATCGCCCCCGTCTACGGTGGCGTCAACCTCGAGGACATCGCGGCACCGCGCTGTTTCGAGATCGAGGCCCGGCTGCGTGAGGAACTGGACATCCCCGTCTTCCACGATGACCAGCACGGCACCGCGATCGTGACCCTGGCCGCCTTGGAGAACGCGCTGAAGGTCGTGGGCAAGACCATGGACCAGGTCCGCATCGTCGTCTCCGGCGTCGGCGCCGCCGGCAACGCGATCGTGCAGTTGCTGCTGGCCCGCGGAGCCACCAACATCATCGCCTGCGGACGCAACGGGGCGATCTCGCGTGCGGACGCGCACGCCGAAGGCCACCGTGCCTGGCTGGCCGAGAACACCAACCCCGACAACTTCAGCGGAACGCTGCACGAGGCCCTGGTCGGCAGCGATGTCTTCATCGGCGTCTCGGCGCCGGGGATCATCACGGGTGAGCACGTCGCGACCATGGCCGATGACGCCATCGTCTTCGCCATGGCCAATCCCGACCCCGAGGTCGATCCGATCGAGGCCGGCCGCCACGCTGCCGTGGTCGCCACCGGACGCAGCGACTTCCCCAACCAGATCAACAACGTCCTGGCCTTCCCCGGGTTCTTCCGTGGCCTGCTCGACGCCGGAGCCGTGGACATCATCCCGGAGATGCTGGTCGCCGCCGCCGAGGCCATTGCCGCCCGCGTCTCGCCGGAGGAACTGAACCCCGGCTACATCATCCCGAGCGTCTTCGACCCGCACGTCGCCGCAGACGTCGCCGAGGCCGTTGCCGCCGCCGCCCGCACCAGCACGAAGTAAGGACAGCCACCATGAGCATCACCCTGACCCACACGCCCCGCGTCGCCGGGGCCGAAGAGATCCTCACCGACGAGGCCCTGGCCTTCGTCGAGCGGCTGCACCAGCGGTTCACGGGCACCCGTGACGCCCTGCTCGCGGCCCGTGCCTCCAGCCGCCGCGCCGCATCGGCCAGCGGCACCATGGACTTCCAGCCCGAGACCGCCGACGTGCGCTCCGGCGACTGGAGGGTCGCCGAGGCCCCGGAGAAGCTGCGCGACCGCCGCGTGGAGATCACCGGCCCCGCCAGCCCGGCCAAGATGGCGATCAACGCCCTGAACTCCGGCGCCAAGGTCTGGCTGGCCGACCTGGAGGACGCTTCCACCCCGACCTGGCACAACGTGGTCGACGCCCTGGCCAACCTGGGTGCGGCGGCACGCGGCACGCTGTCCTTCCGGTCCCCGGAGGGCAAGGAATACACGCTGCGCCAGGATGCGCCACTGGCCACCGTCGTCGTGCGGCCCCGAGGCTGGCACCTGCCCGAGGCCAACGTGCTCATCGACGGCAAGCCCGCCGTCGGGGCGCTGGTGGACTTCGGCCTGCACTTCTTCCACAACGCGGCCCACCTGGCCGCCTCGGGTGACGGCCCCTTCTACTACCTGCCGAAGCTGGAATCACACCTCGAGGCCCGATTGTGGAACGACGTGTTCACCTTCGCGCAGAACGAATTGGGCATCCCGCACGGCACCGTCCGCGCCACGGTGCTCATCGAGACCATCCCCGCCGCCTTCGAGATGGACGAGATCCTCTACGAGCTGCGCGAGCACGCCTCCGGCCTGAACGCCGGCCGCTGGGACTACCTGTTCAGCATGATCAAGTACTTCCGCGAGGCCGGGCCGAGGTTCACGATGCCCGACCGCGCCGACGTCGCCATGACGGCCCCCATGATGCGCGCGTACACCGATCTGCTGGTGGCGACGTGCCACAAGCGCGGTGCGTTCGCCATGGGCGGCATGGCCGCGGTGATCCCCAACCGCCGCGAACCCGAGGTCACCGCGGCTGCCTTCGAGAAGGTCCACGCCGACAAGGCGCGTGAGGCAGGCGACGGGTTCGACGGCTCCTGGGTCGCCCACCCGGACCTGGTCCCGGTCTGCGAGGAGGAATTCACTGCAGTGCTGGGCGAGAAGCCCAACCAGCTGGAGAGGCAGCGCCCGGAGGTCGCCGTGACCTCGCAGATGCTCCTCGACGTCGAGTCGGCCCCCGGGGCCGTCACCGAGGCCGGCGTGCACGCCAACCTCTATGTCGCCGTCGCCTACACCGCCGTCTGGCTCTCCGGCAACGGCGCCGTGGCGATCCACAACCTCATGGAGGACGCCGCCACCGCCGAGATCTCCCGCTCGCAGGTCTGGCAGCAGATCCGCAACCAGGTCGTCGCCGAGGACACCGGCAACACGATCACCGCCGAGCTCGCCGCCACCATCCTGGCCGAGGAGGTCGAGCGGCTGCGCGCCGAGGTCGACAATGCGGAGGCGTTCGCCAGCTACTACCAGCCGGCCGCCGAGCTGATCGGGCGTCTGGTCACCGGCCGCGAGGAGGACTTCGAGGATTTCCTGACCCTGCCCGCCTACCGGCTGCTCTCCACCGAACTGGTGAAGCCATGAGTGGCGGGACCGTGCTCGACGACGGGGCCCGCTCCGCCGTGGAGGTGCGGCTGGCCGCCACCGACCGGCTGCTCGCCCGCGCCTACCCCGGCGCGTCGCCGGCCCGCCAGCCGATCCACACCGCCTACGTCCCCGCCGACGCCTTCACCGCCGACCTGGCCGCCGACTGGGGCCGCCGGGCCCTGGAGGCCGCCGCGGCCGCCGGTGGCGTGGCAGCCCTGGCCCGCGAGATCGGCGTCGACGTCGCCGCCGACCTGGTCGAGGCCAAGCTCGCCGCCGAACCGATCGAGGACCTGCGCCTGGACTTCGAGGACGGCTACGGCAATCGTCCCGACGCGGAGGAGGACGCCGACGCCGTCCGCGTCGGCCACGAGGTCAACCGCGCCGTCGCCGCCGGCACCGCCCCGCCGTTCATCGGGATCCGGTTCAAGTGCCTCGAGGCGCCCACCCGGGCCCGCGGCCTGCGCACGCTGGACCTGTTCATCGGCGCCCTGATGGAGAGCGATGGCCTGCCCGACGGGCTCGTCCTCACCCTGCCCAAGGTCAGCACCGTCGCCCAGGTCGAGGCCATGGTCTACGTCTGCGAACGCCTCGAGGCGGCGCACCGGCTCGCGCCGAAGCGGCTGCGCTTCGAGGTCCAGATGGAGACCCCGCAGCTGATTCTCGGGGCCGACGGTACCGTGCCCTGCGCCCAGGTCATCCACGCGGGTGCCGGACGCGTGACCTCCCTGCACTACGGCACCTACGACTATTCCGCGTCGCTGGGCATCGCCGCGGCCTACCAGTCCATGGAGCACCCGGCGGCCGACTACGCCAAGTCGGTCATGCAGGTCGCCGTCGCCGGCACCGGCGTCCACCTCTCCGACGGGTCCACCAACATCCTGCCCGTCGGCGACCCGGAGCATGCGCTCGAGGCCTGGAAGCTGCACGCCCGGCTGGTCCGCCGCCACCTCGAGCGAGGCATCTACCAGGGGTGGGACCTGCATCCTGCCCAGCTGCCGACCCGCTACCTGGCCACCTATGCGTTCTACCGTGACGGGTTCGCCGCCGCCGCGGCCCGCCTACGCAACTACGTGCACCGCATCGAGTCCTCGATCATGGACGAGCCGGCCACCGCCAAGGCGCTCGCCGACTTCATCCACCGGGGCCTGGCCTGCGGCGCCCTGACGGCCGCCGAGGTCGAATCCGCCGTCGAGATCGACATCGAGCAGCTGCGCACCCTCGCCCTCGGCCGCCCCACGCAACCAGCAAAGGAAACCCATGTCTGAGACCAGCGTTGCCCGCGCAACCACCGCGCCGTCGTCGTACTCCGGAGCCCAGGGCGGGCATCCGCCGCAGACGGACCTGCTGACCGACCGGGCCGTCGTCACCGAGGCCTACACCGTCATTCCGCGCGGGGTCCTGCGCGACATCGTCACCTCGGTGCTGCCCGAATGGACCGCCACCCGCGCCTGGGTGCTCAACCGCCCGGTCGCCGGGGGCGCCACCACGTTCTCCCAGACGATCATGGAGGTCGCCGCCGGCGGCGGCTCCGAGCACCCCGAGCCGCAGCCGGAGGTCGAGGGCTTCGTCTTCGTCATGGAGGGCGAGCTCCAGCTCGTCATCGACGGCGAGCGGCACGTCCTCGCCCCGGGCGGCTTCGCCTTCGTTCCCGCCGGCACCGTGTGGAGCGCGCAGAACGACGGCGTCGAGCCCACCCAGTTCCACTGGATCCGCAAGCGCTACCAGCCACTCGCCGGGCACACCGCGCACCCGGTCATCGGCAACGAACGCGACCTCACCCCAGGGGCCATGCCCGGCACCGACAACAAGTGGCGCACCACCCGCATGCTGGACCCGCAGGACCTGGCGTTCGACATGCACGTCAACATCGTCACGTTCGAACCCGGCGCCTCGATCCCGTTCGCCGAGACCCACGTGATGGAACACGGGCTCTACGTGCTCGAGGGCAAGGCGGTCTACCGCCTCAACGCCGACTGGGTGGAGGTCCAGGCCGGCGACTACATGTCACTGCGCGCCTTCTGCCCGCAAGCCTGCTACGCCGGCGGACCGTCGAACTTCCGCTACCTGCTCTATAAGGACGTCAACCGCCAGATCGTCCTCTAGGCGCTCCTCCGGACACTGCACGACGGCGGAACACCAGTAGCCGGGCACCTCCCGAGAGGGGGTGCCCGGCTGCTGGTTTTTGCTGGTCCGGAAGCCGGTCAGCTCACCAGGACGGCAGTTCAGGCAGCGGGCCGTCGGCCTCCACATGCTCGCCGTTGCCGCGGGCCAGCCAGGCGAGCAGGCCCTCGCGGTCGGAGTCCACGCGCAGGGCGCCGTCGCCGACGACCCACTCGTCGCCCTCTTCGGTCACCAGCGTCATGCCCGGGGCGTTCTTGGCCCGCATGGTCCGCACGGCGGCCTCGATGCCGTAGAGCTGCGCGTCCAGGTCCGCTTCCTCGAGGGTCCAGGTGGTGTCCAGGTCGTGGTGGTGGATGACGACCTCGGCGATGCGCAGCGCCACGATGGAGGTGGCGGGGATCTGCTTGCCGTGCAGGTGCACCTCGTCGACCGAGAGCTCCCCGGAGAGGCGCTGGGCCTGCTCGGCGAAGTACGTGGCGTTGTCCCGGAAGAGGCCGACCAGGTCCTTGCGGGGCAAGGCGGCGAGCTCGGCGATCTCCGCATCGCGCGCCTCCCGGGACGGATAGAGCTGCTGCTCCTCGCCGGTGGTCGCCCAGTCCACGAGCTTGACCAGGGCGCGCCCGTTGGATGCGAGATGCGCGATGACGTCGGCACGCGTCCAGCCCTCGCACAGCGAGGCAGCGGTCATTTCATCGTCGGACAGGGACTCGACCGTGGCCAGCATCATGCCGGTTTCGCGGCCGAGGAGCGATAGATCGGAACGGAGGCGGGCGGTGTTGATCATGGGGTCACCCTACCGGGCGGCGAGGTGGCATGGGCCACGATCGCCCATACATATCGAACGGGTACCAACCCAGACGCAGACGGTCCTGGGCCGCAGGGGACGCTTTTTCAGCGGCGGCCCGCCAGGGGCACCAGGCCGCCCAGGATGCACCATCCAGCGGCGACTGCAGCCAGCAGCACCGGGTCCGCGGACCCCTGGACGAGGCCGAAACCGGCCGAGCCCGCCGCCTGGCCGGTCGCCACGGCGATGAACAGGACCGAGGTTCCGGCGCCCGGATGACGAGGCCACGCCCGTCGCGCCCACAGGATGAGCACGCTGGTCAGGCCCATGTAGCCGGCACCGAAGAGGGCCATGGCGGCGTAGGCCACCCAGGCACCTCCCGGCCCGACGGACCACGCGACCCCGGCACTGGCGACGGCCAGGGCACCCGCACAAGTGCACCACGCGCCGCGGAGGCCGATGCGTTCGACCAGCCTTCCGGCGAGGGCCCCGAGGAAGCCGCCCAGGCCCAACGCAATCCACAACCACCCGACCCGCTCGGGGTCCACGGTGCCGGACGTGGTGACCAGCAGGGGGCCGAAGGTCCAGGTCAACGCCGAACCGACCCCGGTGACGACTGCGGCCACGCACGGAACGGCCAACGCTCGCCAGGCTCCGGCCGGCGCGGTCGGGGACTTCCCCGCGTCCGGTCCTGCCGGCCGGAGTTCGCCGCGCCCCCGGAGTTGGAACCAGATGGCGGCCCCGGCGGCCGCGCACACCAGCGCCATGAACAGCCAGGCCGGGCCGATGGCGCTGGCCCCGAAGGCCACCAATCCCGCTCCGATGACGCCGATGGCGGTGCCCGCATTCACCACGGATTGCGCGGTGGCTGCTGACTCGGGTGCGACCACGGCGTCCAGGACCGGCACCAGGGCCGGGGAGGCGAAGCCGCCGCCGAGTCCGGCAACGAGGACGGAGGCGATGAAGGCAGCTGGCCCCGTCGCCGCAGCGATCCCCACGCAGCCCAGCGTCGCGGTGGCCCCGGCGAGGGCCAGTCCCCACCGGGGGTGGTGGTCCGCCCAGCGGATGGACAGTGCGGCAGCCAGCGAATAGGAGGTGAACTGGGCGGCAGCCGCCCAACCGAGCACCCCCACGAGTTCCGGCCGATCCGCCGCCAGGTACGGGGCGAACAAGCCGACCCCGAACCGCGCCATGCCGTAGGTGGCGGCGATCAGCAGCGTTCCGGCAATCGCCACGCCCATCCCGCTCCCGTTGGGTCGGGCTGCCGTCGGATCCATGACGCTACTTTGCATAACGACCGTTATACCATAACGTGCGTTATCCTTGGGGATGGCCAGCGCTCAGAACACCCGGGAACGCCTCCTCGACGCAGCCGAGGGGCTGTTCTTCCAGGAGGGCATTGCCGTTACCGGCGTGGACCGGGTCGCCGAAGCGGCCGGCGTGGCCATCGTGACGCTGTACAAGCACTTCGGTTCCAAGGACAACCTCCTGCGCGAGGTGCTCGCCCGCCGTTTGGCGGCGTGGACCCGGCACTGGGATGCAGCGCTCGCCGCTGCCACCACTCCCGGCGGACGCCTGCTGTCGGTCTTCGATGCCATCGAGTCTTTCCGGGCCGCGGCCGGTGCCACCCAGTGGTGCTGCTTCCTGGCCACGGCCTCCGAACGGGCGGTCCCCGACGCCGGGGCCGGCGACCCGGTGTTCGCGCTCATCCGACAGGACACCCGGCTGGTGGCCGGCCGGCTCGGGGACCTGGCCCGTGAAGCACTGTGCGCCGATCCGGATGGCGTCGCCGCGTCGATCCTGCTGCTCTACAACGGGGTGCTCAGCAGCCTGCTGCGGGGAGAGCCGGCTGACCCTGTCGCCCATGCCCGCGCCGTGGCGCGGTCCGTCATCGACGCCTCGCCCAGGGAACCCGCGTCCGGCGCGTAGCCCACCGTCCACGTAGGCGGCAGCGGTATCGGAACGGTTGAGGGCCTAGAGGGAGTGCGGCTGCCCCTGGGCCCGTTCGGCGGCGCTGCGCAGGATGCAGAACTCGTTCCCCTCCGGATCGGCGAGGACGACCCACCCCGTTCCGTCGGCCATCCTCCGGTCGTCGACCGTGCGGGCGCCCAGTTCGTGCAAGCGCACCAACTCCTGATCCCGGGTGCCCTCGGCGGGGACGAGGTCCAGGTGCAGGCGGTTCTTGACCTGTTTCGGTTCGGGGACCTCGATGAACAGCAGCCGCTGCGTGCCGTCGGGGGAGAAGATCATGCACTCCTCGTCGCCGGGCCCGTCGGGGTTGTCGGCGTCGGGGTCGAAGCCGAGGACCTCCGCCCAGAAGAGGGACAGCGAGTAGGCGTCGCGGCAATCGAACGATGTATGCGATATCAGGGCGGTCATGCCGGCCATGCTTCAGCGCCGGGGCCGGCGGGTCAACCCGGCCAGTCGATCGGGTCCGCCGGCCTACGGCGTGAGCCGCTCCTGGAGGATCCGGGCGCCGGGCCCCGTCAGGTCCGCGGCTGCCGCGCCGCGTCCCGCCATGGCCAGGAGCACCGCCTCGGCGGGTCCGCGGGCCTCGGCTCCGCGGCCATGGGTCCAGTCCAGATCCGATCGTTCGGCACGGGCCAGGGCCATGACGTCCAGGGGTGCTCCTCCCTCGAGCCGGTCGGGTGGGGGCCGGCCGCAGTCCGGCTAATCTACCGCGAACGGCCACCCGGTGACCTGCTTCGGGCGCGGCGGGGCATAGGTGCGCACCTTGGACGTCTTCAGGCCCATCCGCACCAGCGATTCGGCGATGCCGACCGCGGAGCGGACCCCGTCGACGATCGGCACGCCGGTGGCCGCGGCGACGGCCTCCTCGAGTTCGGCCATGCCGCCGCAGCCCAGGCAGATGACCTCGGCCTTGTCCTGCTCGACGGCGAGGCGCGACTGCCCGGCGATGGCCGCCACGGCCCGCTCGGGGTCGGATTCCAGTTCGAGCACGCCCAGGCCGCTGGCCCGCACCGAGGCGCAGCGGGCGTCCAGCCCGGCGAGCTTGAGCCGGTCCTCGATCAACGGCACGGTTCGGTCCAGCGTGGTCACCACCGAGTAGCGGTGGCCCAGGAACATGGCCGTGGAGGCGGCGGCCTCGGTGATGTCCACGACGGGGACCTCGAGCAGTTCCTGCAGGCCCTCGCGGCCGTGCTCGCCGTACCCGGCCTGGATGACCGCGTCATAGGGCCCCTCGTACCGCTGGACGGCGTCCATCACGGCCAGGGCCGCGAGGTAGCTCTCGAAGTTCCCCTCGCAGCTCTCGGCACCGAACCGCGGGGTCAGTTCCACGATCTCGGTGCCGGGCGAGGCCGCCGAGCGGGCGGAGTCGCCGATGGCGCGGGTCATGGAGGCTGTGGTGTTCACGTTGACGACGAGGATGCGCATGCGTGCCGGCCTTTCGGTACGAGGGGATTCAGTGCGAGGGGGTGACGGCGATGGACTCGCCGCTGACGTCGTCGTACTGCTTCCCGCGCGGGGCCACCAGCAGGTAGACCACCGCGCCGACGCCGGCGCCGATGAACCAGGAGAAGTGCGAGACCACGGCGAACGCGGGGACGAAGGCCAGCAGCAGGGCCAGCACCGCCGCGGGGACCAGGGCGGCGATGGCGCGGCGGTTGAAGCCGCCGGTGAAGTAGTAGGTGGAATGGCCGTGGTCGCGGTAGAGGTCCGGGACGTTGATGCGGGTCCTGCGGATCAGCCAGTAGTCGGCCATGATGATGCCGAACAGCGGGCCCAGCAGGGCGCCCAGGCCGCCGAGGAAGTACGTGATGACCACCGGGTTGTTATAGAGGTTCCACGGCAGGATCACCAGACCGATGACCCCGGAGATCAGCCCAGCCCGGCGGAAGTTCAGCACCTTGGGGAAGAGGTTGTTCAGCGCGTAGATCGGGGCCACGAAGTTCGCCATGAGGTTCACCGCGATGGTCAGCACCAGCAGCGCCAGGCAGGCCGCGGCGAGCAGGAAGGTGTTCGGAATGGCCTGCACGATGTCCGCAGGGCTCTCGATGATGCGGCCATCGATGCGGAACTGGGCTCCCGCGAGGACGACGACGATGCCCCCGAACAGGAGCATGTTCAGCGGGATGCCGAAGAAGTTCCCGCGCACGATCGAGGCCCTGGAGCGGGCGCTGCGGGTGAAGTCGCAGAAGTTCAGCACGAACGTCGAGTAGATCGCCACCCAGAGGGCGCCGCCACCGAGGATCGTCAGCCACATGTCCAGCCCGGTCTTCGATTCCGGGGTGGTCCAGGCGATGGCGCCGCCGGCGCGGGCGAACATCCAGATGGCCAGCGCCGCCATGGTGACCAGGATGACCGGTCCGGCGAACGCCTCGTACTTGCGGATCATCTCCATGCCGTAGCTGACGATGACCAGTTGCAGGGCCCACAGGGCGACGAAGCTGATCCAGCCCAGCGTGGACAGGCCCAGGAACGAGTTGTTGTCCAGCCCGGCGGCGCCGGGGGCGATCGCGATGATCATGATGCGCAGCACCACGGAGGCCAGATAGGTCTGGACGCCGAACCAGGCGACGGCGACCGACCCGCGGATCAGGGCCGGGATCTGCGCCCCGCGGATGCCGAAGGCGATGCGGCTCATCACCGGGAACGGGACGCCGGTCTTCTCGCCCATGAACCCGGAGAGGGTCAGCAGCAGGAAGAGCAGGGCCGCGCCGACGGCGAGGGCGGTGAGGATCTGCCAGCCGCCCAGGCCCAGTGAGAACAACCCGATGGCGAACGCGTAGTTGCCCAGGCTGTGCACGTCGTTCGCCCAGAGGGTGAAGATGCTGTAGGCGCTCCAGGTCCGGCCCGTGCGGGTCGTCGGGGCGAGGTCCTCGTTGTAGAGGCCGGCACTGAGGTCGTGCGGGTTGTGGGACTGCAGGTCGTGGCGGGCCGGGGTGGACACGGGTGGCCCAGGGATTTCATCGCGCAGTGCGGTCATGGGAATTGACCCTTCTGTTCATGCCGGGAGCAGGGCGGAACGGCTGAGAGGGAGCGGCGGCTGCGGTAGGGAGCGAGCGTCGTTGCTTCTCGTATGGCGGAAAAAAGATTTCAGAACGATGTGTTCGAGATAACACCCCAGGACCCGTTGCTGTCAATGGTTATCCGTCGCGTGACCGAAAAACCCCTCACCGGAAGAAGGGTTCGCGCTGCTCTTGACAGCGTCTCGTGTCACTTCTAATGTTTTCAGTGTGCAGAAGATAACTTCCACGATTCGGAATCAATCGTTTCGAAAGGACCATGCGATGTCGTACACCGTGAACTGCTCCATCCTGTTGACCGAGCTGCCGCTGCTCGAGCGACCGGCCGCGGCCAAGAAGGCGGGCTTCGACAACGTCGAGTTCTGGTGGCCCTTCGCCGAGGCCGTGCCGTCCGACGCCGACGTCCAGGCCTTCACCTCCTCCCTGTCCGACGCCGGGGTCCAGCTCACCGGGTTGAACTTCCTCGCCGGCGACATGCCGGGCGGGGACCGCGGCCTGGTCTCGTGGACCGGGCGCGACGCCGAGTTCCGCGACAACATCGACGTCGTCGCCGCCATCGGCGAGACGACCGGCTGCCGCGGATTCAACGCCCTCTACGGCAACCGCCTCGACGGCGTCGAGGCAGCAGCCCAGGACGAGCTCGCCGTCGAAAACCTCGTCGCCGCCGCCCGCGGTATCGCCCGCATCGGCGGGACCGTCCTGCTCGAACCCGTCTCCGGCACCCCGGCCTACCCGCTGAAGACCGCGGCCGACGCCCTGGCGGTCATCGCCAAGACCGGCGCCGCCGGCGTGGACAACGTCAAGCTGCTCGCCGATTTCTACCACCTGGCCGTCAACGGCGACGACGTCGACGCCGTCATCGAGGCCCACGCCCACGACTTCGGCCACATCCAGATCGCCGACAACCCCGGACGCGGCGCCCCCGGAAGCGGGGAGCTGCCGCTGGGTGAATGGATCACCCGTAGCCGCGAGCGCGGCTACCACGGCCCCATCGGGCTCGAATACAAGGCAGCCGCGGCCACCGCCTTCGACTGGCTCATCCGCCAGCCCGCCTAGCCACAGCGCACCCCCAACCTCCAGGAGCACCACATGAGCACGCAGAACATCGCCTTCATCGGCCTCGGCATCATGGGCCTGCCCATGGCCAAGAACCTCGCGGCCGCCGGCTTCCACGTCACCGGCTACAACCGCAGCCCCGACAAGGCAGCCGACCTCGCCGCGAACGGCGGGCACGCCGCGGCGAACATCGCCGAGGCCGTCGCCGACGCGGACGTCGTCATCACGATGGTCCCCGATTCCCCCGACGTCGAGTCCGTTGTGACCGGTGAGAACGGCGTGTTCGCCCACGCCAAGGACGGCGCGCTGTGGATCGACAACTCCACCATCCGCCCCGACGTCGCCGTCGCGCTCGCCGACGAGGCCCGCGCCGCCGGCCTGCGCCCTCTGGACGGACCCGTCTCCGGCGGCGAGCAGGGGGCCATCGACGCCGCCCTCTCGATCATGGTCGGCGGCGAAAAGGCCGACTTCGACGACGCAGCCTCCGTCCTGGCCGCCATCGGCAAGACGATCGTGCACGTCGGGCCCTCCGGTTCCGGGCAGACCGTCAAGGCAGCCAACCAGCTCATCGTCGCGGCCAACATCCAGGCGCTGAGCGAGGCCGTCGTCTTCCTCGAGGCCTACGGCGTCGACACGACAGCGGCCCTGCAGGTCCTCGGCGGCGGGCTGGCCGGCTCCAAGGTGCTGGACCAGAAGGGCCAGAAGATCCTGGACCGCAACTTCGACCCCGGCTTCCGCCTCGCCCTGCACCACAAGGACATGGGCATCGTCACCGCCGCCGCCCGCGAGGCGTCCGTCGTCCTCCC
This sequence comes from Micrococcaceae bacterium RIT 802, assembly GCA_016892645.1. GTDB lineage: Bacteria > Actinomycetota > Actinomycetes > Actinomycetales > Micrococcaceae > Arthrobacter_H. Next base: position 194 of record JAFEMX010000012.1, on the reverse strand, counting down.
GCTCGGCGCGCTCGTCGCCCAGCTGGTCGCCTCCACCGTCGCCACCGGCGACGGCGCCCTGGACCACTCCGGGCTCTTCCGCGGCGTCGAGCGCCTCTCCGGCACCACGAGCACGACGCCGGAACCGGCTCCCGCCGCCGGCTGACCCCACCCGCCTACCCCCGCGGCGGGTCCAGCCCCACCAGCCCCGGCCG
>JAFEMX010000011.1 GCA_016892645.1 Micrococcaceae bacterium RIT 802 | reverse complement strand
GCGGAGCGGCGAGCCGAATCGGAAGGTTCCACCGGCTCCGGGCCGGCAGGGCGTTGCCAGGTTTCCCCCTCCGGGTCGGTACCACCACGCGTCGGCGCCTCGGGTGCCGGAGCGGTGGCGGGTTGTGCGGTCGACGGTGCGTCCCATGGTGCGACCGGGACGTTGTCGCTGCCCCAGTCGTAGCCGCCATCGTCATCGGGTTCGGGGCCGAAATCGGTGGGCCCCTCGTCCGCCGCCGAGCCGGTGGAGGCGCGGTGAGGCGGGGCGGGCGGCGTCGTGGCACGCCGTTGGCGCAGGGCCGCGGCCGGGCCGGTGGCCGCTGAGCCGCCGGGCTCCGGACGGGGCGCAGCAGCGGGTTGCGGTGCCGCGGCTGCCGGTGTGGAGGGTGCTGGGGCCACCGAGGTGGGGGTACCGGCAGCCGAGGGATCCTTGCCCCGGTCCCCGGGTGCGGGGCCGGCCGGTGCCGCGGAGGGCGTCTCGGTGGGACGGCTGGCGGACGGCTGCGCCATGGGCGCGGCGCCTCCAGCCGGGCGGGGCGCGGCAGCCGAGCTGGGCTCGGGGCGTTCCGGGCGGGCATCCGGCGCGGGGCCGGATGCCGGGCGCTGGGGCTCGTCCTGGGCGCGGGGCTGCGCTACCGGACCGCGGGACGCCGGCGCTGGCCGGCGCTCAACTTTTGGGCCCGAACCACCCGCCGGAGCGGAACCCCCTGCGGTGATGACGATCTCCGGGGTGAGCCCCAGGATCCTGTTGATGCTGCGCTGGAGCAGCTCGATGTTGTCCTGCTTGGCCGAGAAGGCCTTCATCGGGCCCGGGTTGGCGAAGGCCACCGTCAGGGTACGGCCGTCGTAGCCGGCCAGGGAAGCGTGGGGTTGGATCGTCAGCCAGACGAACTTCTTCTCCTCGCGCAGCGAATCCATGATTTCCGGCCAGGCCCGGCGGAACATCTCGACCGTGCCCGCTGCGCCAGCGTGGGCTGGTGCGGCCGGGGCGTCCTGTGGCGCCTGTTCCGCGGGCCCGGAAGGAGCTGGGCGCTCCGGTGCATCCGGCGCCGCGGAGGGGGACGACGGCGCGGCAGCCGCTGCAGCCGCTGCAGGCATCGCCGATGACTGGGGTGCCGGGGAGGTCTGCCCGGCCGAGGAGGAGCGCTCGGCAGGGGCAGGCCGGTCGGACGGGTCGACGACCGGCTGCGCCGGCGCGTCGTCGACCGGACCCCACGTCCCGCCCCAGTCGGGGGAGGGCTCGGGTGACGCGGTCCGGGGCTCCGCCGCAGCGGTCGGCTCTTCCCGGGCAGCGGGTCGGGACGCTGCCGCGCGCTGGTCCGGCGATGTGGCGGCCGGGCCGTCGGAGGTCCAGCGTTCGTCGCCGGTGCCAGGCGTGGTGGGCTCCTCGGGGCGGTCGACGGCGCCGGGCATGGTCGGCGCGTCCACGGTCGGTGCATCCACGGTCTGCGCCGGTTCAGGCGCCGGTTCCGGGGTGGTCTCCACCGGGGACTCCGGGGCTGTAGGTGCCGCGGAGGCGGCTGCGGGTGCTGCTGCGGCGGGCTGGTCCTTGCCGCGCGCGGCGCGCAGTGCCTCGCGCACCGCGGCGGCGCCCTGAGGGCCACCACCTGGGGGACCGGCAGCGGATTCGAAGCCCGTGGCAGCCGGGGAGGAACCGCCGTTGTGCTCTGGCATTTCCGTGGAGCCGGAGCCTGCCGCCGGAGACCCGGCGGGGACCTCGGGGACGTCGCCGGCGTAGCTGAGCCGTCGCTCGATGCGGTCCACGCGGGCGTTGACGCCGCGTTCGGTGGTGTCGGAGGTCGGCAGCAGCAGCCGGGCGCAGAGCAGTTCCAGGTGCAGGCGCGGGCTGGTGGCGCCGGTCATCTCCGTCAGGGCCTGGTTGGTGACGTCGGCGCTGCGGCTCAGTTCCGCATGGCCGAGCAGCGCGGCCTGCTGGTTCATGCGGTGCAGCTGGTCCTCGGGCAGGCCGCGGATGACCTGGGCGGCGCTCTCGGGCATGGCCTTGACGATGATCAGGTCGCGGAAGCGCTCGAGCAGGTCCTCGACGAAGCGGCGCGGGTCATGGCCGGTCTGGATCACGCGGTCGACGGCGGCGAAGACGGTGGCCGCGTCCTGGGCCGCCATGGCATCGACGACGTCATCCAGCAGGGAGGCGTGCGTGTAGCCGAGCAGGGAGACGGCGAGCTCGTAGTCCAGGCCCTCGGGGCCGGCGCCGGCCATGAGCTGGTCGAGCACCGAGAGCGAGTCGCGCACCGATCCGCCGCCGGCGCGGATGACCAGCGAGAGCACTCCCGGGGCGACCTGGACGTTCTCCTGCGTGCAGAGCCGTTCGAGGTAGGCCATCAGCGGTTCGGGAGGGACAAGCCGGAACGGGTAGTGATGGGTGCGCGAGCGGATGGTCCCGATGACCTTGTCCGGCTCGGTGGTCGCGAAGATGAACTTGATGTGCTCCGGCGGCTCCTCCACGATCTTCAGCAGGGCGTTGAACCCGGCCGAGGTGACCATGTGGGCCTCGTCGATGATGAAGATCTTGTAGCGGTCGCGGACCGGGGCGAAGGTGGCGCGTTCACGCAGGTCGCGGGCGTCGTCGACGCCGCCGTGGGATGCAGCGTCGATCTCGATGACGTCCAGCGATCCCGAGCCGCCGGTGGCCAGTTCGCGGCAGCTGTCGCACTGCCCGCAGGGGGTCGCCGTCGGGCCCTGGGCGCAGTTCAGGCAACGGGCCAGGATGCGGGCCGACGTGGTCTTGCCGCAGCCGCGCGGACCGGAGAAGAGGTAGGCGTGGTTGACCCGGTTCTTCGACAGGGCCGCCATCAGGGGAGTGGTGACATGCTCCTGCCCGATCACGTCCGCGAAGGTGTCCGGACGATAACGACGGTAAAGGGCTGTACTCACGCCCTGAAGCCTATCCGGTCGGCGGGGCTCAATGCATCCCTCCGGTGGACGCGGGGAAGCCGGTGAAGACCCACGGTTCGCGGGGCAGATGTGCGGGGTCGAAGGCGTCCAGTGCCCGGGCCAGCGGGCCGCCGGGAAGGCCGGCCGATTCCAGCAACACGGCACGCACCCGCTCCGCGGTGATGCCGTCCTGCCGCAGCTGGGCCAGTGTGACCGAACCGTCGCGTTTGGCCAGCCGTTTTCCGTCCGCGTTCAGCACCAGGGGGACGTGGGCGTACTGCGGGGGAACGGTGCCGGAAGCGGCGGCCGGGACCGCGTCCAGCTGGGCCAGCAGGGTGGCCAGATGGGCCTGCCGCGGCGTGGAGGGCAGCAGGTCGTCGCCGCGGACGACCTGGTCGATCCCCTGCAGGGCGTCGTCGACGACGACGACGAGGTTGTAGGCGTGAACGCCGTCATTGCGCACGACGACGAAATCATCCACGACGCCGGTGTAGTCCCCGTGCAGCACATCGGTGACGGTGAAGCGGTCGAGGTCGGTGCGCAGGCGCAGTGCCGCCGGGCGGACGGCCCGCCGGGCGGCGCGTTCGGCCTCGGTGAGGTTCCGGCAGGTCCCCGGATAGGCGCCGGGTGCGGCATGTGGTGCCGAGGAGGCTTCGGCGATGTCCCGGCGGGTGCAAAAGCACTCGTAGAGCAATCCGGCCTCGCCCAAGGCGGCGATGGCCGCGAGGTAGCCGTCGGTACGCTCGGTCTGGCGGACCACTGGACCGTCCCAGTCGAGGCCGATGGCCCGCAGATCGGCCAGCTGGATCGCTTCGGCACCGGCGCGGGCACGGTCCAGGTCCTCGACGCGCAGCAGGAAGCCGCGGCCCGTGGAGCGGGCGAAGAGCCAGGCCAGCAGCGCGGTGCGCAGGTTGCCCAGATGCAGCTCGCCGGAGGGGCTGGGGGCGTAGCGTCCGGCGCCCATGGTGGCCTCCTGGCAGATGGTGGTTCGTGGTGGCCCCGCCGTGCCCGGGACCCGACCCAGATTACGCCACGGTGGCCGTTGGCCGGCGGCCGCCCGGGTCTTGTGGGGGAGGGGTGGGCGTGGAAGGATCTGCGCCAGGAAAGGTGGGTGGCACATGGAACGCGTGACCGGAATCGGCGGGTTCTTCTTCCGCTCCGAGGACCCCGACGGCCTGGCCGAGTGGTATGCGACCATGCTCGGCGTCGACCGCGTGCCGCAATCCATGGAGGACCGCCCATGGGCGCAGGAAGCCGGGACGACGGCGTTCGCCCCGATGGGCCCGGATACGACCATGTTGGGGGATGCGTCCCGGTCCTGGTCGATCAATTTCAGGGTGCGCGATCTCGCGGCCATGGTCGGGCAGCTGCGCTCGGCCGGCGTCGAGGTGGAGGTCGATGCGGAAACGTATCCGATGGGTCGATTCGCCAGTCTGGCGGATCCGGAGGGGAACGTCGTGCAGCTGTGGGAACCGGGCGGTCCGGCAGACAGCTAGCATCGCGCCGCCGTGAGGCAAAGGCATCGCCATGAGGAGAGGCGTCGGGCCGGGCAAAGTAAAGACCCCTCATGCACCTGCCAGAGCCCACCTACCCTTGCTACCTTCCGGTCCTGGGGGAGTTCGGCGGGATGACACCACATGAGGGGCCGACAGATAGTGTACCTGACATCGGGGTGTCCCCGGTCCGCAGCTAGTTCTTCTCGGTGCGGTCGTTCTGCACTCCTTCGGCCACGGAGTGGGTTTCGGGCGTGTAGGCATAGAGCGTCCCGTCTTCGACGGAGATCCACCACTTTCCACACAGGTGGGTGGCCTTGTCCTCCCGGCCCGCGGGCCACCAGTCGGCCTCCAGCAGAGCGGTGGTGCGCTGGTCCGCTGCCTGGTCCTTGACGTCGGCCCGGGGGGTGCCCTCTTGTGCCAGGCCACGTTGGATCTCCGCGGCGGTCGGCAGGCCGGGGGTCTCCAGTGCGGTGCAGGGGGAGGGTGTCCTCTGTGCCGCCACGTCCATGACGATGAGCCGTTCGTTCCCTGTCGTGCGCTGTTCCTCCTTGATGTTGCTGGCGTCCTCCGGTGTCCAGGACGGGAGGACCCGCCGTGCGTCCGCATCCTGCAGGTCCGTGAACTCGTAGCTTGCGGATTTGTCGTATTCGGCACCGGTGGGCAGGGCGATCGCGCTGCAGCCGGTGGCCGTGAGGAGGACGGCTCCGACGCCGGTGACGGCCATGAGCGTGCGGATACGTGAGGTCGGTGTGACGTTCATGGGTTCGACGCTACGGAGCGCCGTCGGGGTGGCGGATCGGCCCGCGGGATTGTTCTGCTCCGGCACGCGTCACCCCCTGGCATGATGGCTCCGTGGTGCCAAGGACGGAGTTCGGGTGAGTCCGATTCGGCCTGCGGGGAATTGTCCGGTAAGCTGGAGCCTGCTCTTTTGGGCAATCTGGAGGATTCGCCTAGCGGCCTATGGCGCACGCCTGGAACGCGTGTTGGGTTCACGCCCTCGGGGGTTCAAATCCCCCATCCTCCGCGGATACAAAAGCGGCTCTGACAAGGAACGACGTCGGAGCCGCTTTTGTTTGCCCGACGCGGCCCCTGTTTGCTTCCCCGCTTTGTGCCTAGCATGGGCAGTGGGTCCGCAGCCGGCCCGGTGGCGGACCGCCTGCCGGAGGGGAGCCCACCATGACCACGCAGTCCAACCAAGTGCCAGCCCGCAACGTCGCCCAGCAGCTGATCGCCTCGCACCTCGTGGAGGGGGCGATGAATCCCGGCACGGAAGTCGGCATCGCCATCGACCAGACGCTGACACAGGACGCCACGGGGACGATGGTCATGTTGGAGCTCGAGGCGATGGGACTTGACCGGGTGAAGACCGAGCTGTCGGCCCAGTACGTCGACCACAACCTGTTGCAGACCGACGAGAAGAACCCCGAAGACCACATGTTCCTGCAATCGGCGGCCCAGCGGTTCGGCCTCTGGTACTCCAAGGCGGGCAACGGGGTCTCCCACCCGGTCCACCAGTCGCGTTTCGGCAAGCCCGGGGCGACGATGGTCGGCTCCGACTCCCACACCTGCGCCGCCGGGGCCATCGGCATGCTCGCCGTCGGCGTCGGCGGGCTCGAGGTGGCCATGGCGATGGCCGGCCAACCGCTCTACGTGACCATGCCGGAGATCTGGGGCATCGAACTGACGGGGACGCTTCCGGACTGGGTCTCGGCGAAGGACGTGGTCCTCGAGATGCTGCGCCGCCACGGCGTGAAGGGCGGCGTCGGGCGGATCATCGAATACCACGGCCCGGGCTTGGACGGCTTGACGGCGATGGATCGCCACGTCATCGCGAACATGGGCGCCGAGCTGGGCGCCACCACCACCGTGTTCCCGGCCGACAGCGCCGTGCGCGACTACCTCACGGCCGTCGGCCGCCCGGACGACTTCACGGAACTGGTCGCCGACGCCGAGGCCACCTACGACCTGACCGACTCCATCGACCTCTCCACGCTCGAGCCGCTCATCGCCAAACCGTCCTCGCCCGGGAACGTGGTCACCGTGGCCGAAGCCGCGGGGGAGGACGTCTTCCAGGTGGTCGTCGGTTCCTCCGCGAACCCCGGCCTACGCGACTTCGCCGTCTTCGCGGACATCCTGTCCGGGCGCCAGGCGCACCCGCAGGTCTCCGTCGACGTGAACCCCACCTCCCGCGAGGTCCTGGCCGACCTCATCTCCGGCGGATGGCTGACCCGCCTGGTCGGCGCCGGCGCCCGCATCCACCAGTCGGGATGCATGGGGTGCATCGGCATGGGGCAGGCGCCGGCGACGGGCCGGAACAGCCTGCGCACGATGCCCCGGAACTTCCCCGGCCGTTCCGGGACGGAGGAGGATGCCGTCTGGCTGTGCTCCCCCGAGACCGCGGCGGCCGCCGCACTGACCGGCAAGATCACCGATCCGCGCGAGCTGGGCCGTGACCTCGGCCTTGCCTATCCGCACCCCGACCTGCCGACGACGTTCAGCCAGAACACCGACATGCTCCAGCCCCCGCTGGCACCGGAGGAGGCCGCGGCCGTCGAACTGGTGAAGGGATCCAACATCTCGTCCCTGCCCGATTTCGACGCCATCGCGGATGACCTCGACCTGCCGATCCTGCTCCAGATGGATGACAACGTCTCCACCGACGAGATCATGCCGGCCGGCTCGCGGGTGCTGCCGTTCCGCAGCAACATCCCCAAGATCGCCGAGTTCAGCTTCACCCGCATCGACGCCGACTACCCCGCCCACGCGAAGGACGCCGAGGGTGGGCACGCCGTCGTCGCCGGGGAGAACTATGGGCAGGGGTCCTCGCGGGAGCACGCGGTCATCGCCCCGCGCTACCTGGGGCTGCGGGTCGTGGTCGCGAAGTCCTTCGCCCGCATCCACTGGCAGAACCTGGCCAACTTCGGCATCCTCGGCCTCGAATTCACCGACCCCGCCGATTACGACGACGGTGCCCCGGGGGCGCGGCTGGTCATCAGCGGGGTGCATGGACAACTCCAGGAAGGGCACGACGTCTCCGCCACCCTGGGTGGCAAGGACGTCACCCTGCGGCACAAGCTCTCCGAGCGGCAGGTGGCGATGGTGCTGGCCGGCGGGCGCATCCCTGCCGCTGCCGCCGGCTGACGCGAGTCGGGGTCCGGACGGCCCCTGCAACCGGTCGCCGCCTACCGGCGGGTAGCAGGGGGTAGCGGACGAACGCGGACCCCTCATAGAGTGTGGCCCAAGCCACGCTCCACGTCGGACGACGCATGAGGGGCCCTGCGCGGAAGGAACGCCACCATGACTTCACCATCCACGTCGGCCGGACGGGAGAACACCATCGGTTCCGTCTTGCGCCGGTCCGTCTCGCGCAACGGCCAGGCGACCGCCATCCACTTCGAGGACCGGCAGTGGACCTACGCCGGGCTGGAGGAAGCGGTCCACCGGGTGGCCCACCGCCTTCTCTCGCTGGGTTTGCCCGCAGGCGCCCGCATCGCGACGTACGGGATGAACTCGGACGCCTACGCCATTTTGTATCTGGCGTGCGCCGAAGCGGGCCTGGTCCACGTTCCGGTGAACTTCGCGCTCAAGGGCGACGAACTCGGCTACGTGCTGGAGGATTCCGGTGCCAGCCTCGTCGTGGCGGATTCAGCGCTGCGGCCCCTGGTCGACCAGGTCCGGGCGGACGGCAGGGCTCCGGATGTCCAGCAGGTCTGGCCGATGCTTCCGGACACACAGGCCGACGTGCCGTCGATGCTGGAGACCGCACGGGACGCGGCAGCCGACTCCTCCCCGGTCGACGTCTCCGTCCTCGGGAGCGACCTGGTCCAGCTGCTGTACACCTCCGGCACCACCTCGGCACCCAAGGGCGCGATGATGACCCACGAGGCGCTGGTCGCCGAATACGTCTCCTCGGTCATCGCGCTGGACTTCACCGCGGAGGACCGACCGCTGGTCGCCATGCCGCTCTACCACTCGGCGGCCATGCACGTCTTCCTGCTGCCCTACCTCTCGCTCGGGGCCACCGTGCGCCTGATCGCGAAACCGGATATCGGGGAAATCCTGCGCCGGGTGGAGGAGGAGCACATCGGGTCGCTGTTCCTCGCACCCACCGTCTGGGTTCCGCTGAGCAACCACCCGGACATGGAGAACCGCGACCTCTCCTCGCTGGCCAAGGCCCAGTACGGCGCCTCCATCATGCCGGTGACGGTGCTGCAGCGGCTGCGCTCCCGCTACCCGGCCATCGGCTTCTACAACTGCTTCGGGCAATCGGAACTCGGCCCGCTCTGCACCGTCCTGCGCCCGGAAGCCCATGATGCCCGTCCCGCCTCCTGCGGCCTTCCCGTCTACAACGTCGAGGCCCGCGTCGTCACCGCAGACGGTGCCATCGCGGGCCCCGGCGAACCGGGCGAGATCCAATACCGCTCGCCCCAGCTGATGTCCGGCTACTGGAACAAGCCCGACGCCACCGCCGAGGCCTTCGCCGAGGGCTGGTTCCGTTCCGGGGACCAGGTCACCCGGGACGCCCAGGGCTACATCCAGGTCGTCGACCGGATCAAGGACGTCATCAATACCGGCGGCATCCTCGTGGCCCCCCGCGAGGTCGAGGACTGCATCTACGAGATCCCCGAGGTGGCAGAGGTCGCCGTCGTGGGCGTGGCCGACGAGCGGTGGATCGAGGCGATCACCGCCGTCGTTGTCCTCAGGGAAGGCGCCTCCCTGACGGCCGAGGGCGTGCGCGCGCACGTCAAGGCCCGGATCGCCGACTACAAGGTTCCCAAGCGCGTTGACTTCGTCGCCGAGTTGCCGCGCAACCAATCGGGCAAGCTCCTCAAACGCGAACTGCGGGCGGAACGAACCGGCGGACAGGGATGAGTGTGGAACCACGCGACGCCCCGACGGTGATCCGCACCCAACGACGCCCCGGGCTCGTCCGCCTCGTCCTGGACCGGGCCGAAGAGGGCAACGCCCTGAACCTGAAGATGGCGCGCGGGATACTGGCCGCCCTCCGCGCCGCCGAAGCCGACCCCGACGTGCACGTGCTGACGCTGACCGGAACCGGACGGTTCTTCTGCGGCGGCGGGGATGTCCGGAGCATCGCCGGGCATCCGACGGAACAACGCCCCGCGTACCTCGCCGAGCTGGCCGACGCGGCCCACGAAGTGGCCCTGGCCATGGTCACGACCCGGTTGCTGGTGGTGGCCGGGGTCAACGGCGCCGCCGCAGGGGCGGGGCTCGGCCTGGTGCTCAATGCCGACTGGGTGCTGGTCGCGGAGGAAGCCACGTTGCTGGCCGCATATTCCGGCGTCGGATTGACCCCGGACACCGGGGTGTCCTATCTGCTGCCCCGGGCGGTCGGCCATCCACGGTCGGTGGAGATGACGCTGGGTGGACGCCGGCTCTCGGGCAACGAGGCCGTGGCCTGGGGCCTGGCGAACGCATCCGCGCCGGCTGCCGTCTTCGACGGGGAACTCACCGTGGCCGAAGACGCCTTCCTCCAGGGAGCCGTGCAGACCCTGGGGCCGACGAAAAGGTTGCTCCGGGCCGGCATGATCGAGGGGTATGCGGCGCATCTTCGGGATGAATCGGCGTCCATCGCGGCACTGTCGGCCCACCCGGATTCAGCGCACCGCGTCAACCGTTTTGCCGGCCGCTGACGGCTTCGGGGCGCCGGCGGGGCATGGCTAGACTGGCCGTGACCCCCGACCCAGCGAAGGAAGGCCACCATGGACAACGCCGTCTCCACCCTGCAGGACATACAGCTCACCCTGAACGACGGAACCGAGACCAGGTTCGGGGAGGCCTTCGGCGGGCAGGTCGTCCTCGTCGTCAATGTCGCCTCCAAATGCGGATTCACTCCCCAGTACGAGGGGCTGGAGGAACTGTACACATCCCACCGGGCGCAGGGCCTGGCGGTGCTGGGGGTCCCGTGCAACCAGTTCAAGGAGCAGGAGCCGGGTACCGATGCGCAGATCGGGCAGTTCTGCCAGGCCAACTACGGGGTGACGTTCCCCCTGGCCCGCAAGGCCAACGTCAACGGACCCGAAGCCCATCCGCTCTACCGCGAGCTCACCGCCTACCCGACGGGATCCGTCCAGGAGGTGGCCTGGAACTTCGAGAAGTTCCTCATCGGCCGCGACGGCCAGATCCTGGGGCGGTTCCGCTCCAACGTGGAGCCGCTCTCCGACGAACTCGTCGACGCGGTGCGCGCCGCCCTGTAGGGCACCGTTCGACCGAGAAGGAGACATGACCAGGATGATGACCCCCGCCGACCCGATCGAGGTCCTGCGCCGCCGCACCAGCGAGAAGTGGACGGCCCACCCGGAGGACGTGCTGCCGTTGTTCGTCGCGGAAATGGACTACGGACTGGCCCCGGCCATCAAGGCGGCCCTGCGCGAGGCGATCGACGCGGGGGATACCGGCTACATCAACCCCCACGACACCCGGGCCGCGGCGGCGTTCTCCGACTTCGCGGCCGACGCCTGGGACTGGTCCCCGCCGCCGGACCGGATGGCCTACACCACCGACGTCAGCGTGGTCATCGTCGAATCGCTGCGGCGGTTGATCTCACCGGGCGACGGAGTGGTCATCACCCCTCCGGTCTACCCGCCGTTCTTCGACCTGATCCCCGAAGCCGGCGGCACCGTCGTCGAGGTCCCCCTGCTCGACGAGGCCGATGCCTACCACCTCGACGTGGACGGGATCGACCGGGCGCTGGCCGCCGGGGCGAGGGCCGTGCTGCTGTGCAATCCGCACAACCCCGTCGGACTCGTCCACGACCGTGCCACGCTGACCCGTCTCTCCCGCGTGGTGGCCCGCCACGGGGCATTCGTCGTCAGCGACGAGATCCACGCACCGCTGACGCATGCCGGGACGCGCTTCACCCCCTACCTGAGCGTCTCCGACGAGGCCCGCGAACATGGCATCGCCGCCGAATCCGGCAGCAAGGCGTTCAACCTCGCCGGCCTGAAGACGGCCATGTTCGCCGCGGAGTCCGAACCGATGGCAGAGCTGATCCGCTCGCTGCCCGAGGAGGTGGCCGGGAGGACCGGGCTGTTCGGGCTCATCGCCACCCGCGAGGGCTTCGGCGCCAGCCGGGACTGGTTGGCCTCGACCGTTGCCGCCATCGAGTCGAACGTGGCCCTGCTGGATGGACAACTGGCCGAGAAGCTCCCCGCCGTCCGCTGGCGCCGCCCGGACGCGTCCTATCTGGCCTGGCTGGACCTGCGCGGGCTGGGATGGGGTGATGATCCCGCGGCCTACGCGCTCGAGCGGGCCCGGGTCGCCCTGGTCAGCGGACTGGATTTCGGCACCCAGGGCGCCGGGTTCGCCCGGATGAACCTGGCCTGTGCTCCCGGGATGGTCATCGAGGCCGTGGACCGGATCGCTGCAGCCGCTCACTCCGGAAGTCGATGACCTGCCGGACCGCCCGACCGGCGGCCAGCTCGTCCATCGCCTCGTTGATGTCCTCCAGCCGTATGTGCCGGGTGATGAGGCGTTCCAGCGGCAGCTTTCCCGCCCGCCAGAGTTCGACGAAGCGCGGGATGTCGCGTGCCGGGACCGCCGAGCCGAGATAGGACCCGATGATGGACCGGGCCTGGGCCGTCAGCCCCAGCGGGCTGATCCGGGAGACGGCATCGGGTGCGGGGAGGCCGACGGTGACCGTCGTGCCGCCGGGGCCCGTGAGCCCCACGGCCGTTTCGAAGGCGACCGGGTGCCCGGCTGCCTCGATGACGTAGGGGGCGGACACGTCGTTTTCGGTGGCCTGGTCCGGCGTCAGTGCCGCATCGGCCCCGAGCTCGCGGGCCAGCTGGAGCTTGTCCGGCTGCTGGTCGATCCCGGTCACCCGTCCGGACGTGACGGCGCGGGCCACCATGAGTGCGGCCATGCCGACGCCGCCGAGGCCGACGACGATGATGTCGTCCTGGGTCCCCGGGCGGGCAGCGTTGAGTACGGCACCGCCGCCGGTGAGCACCGCGCATCCCAGCACCGCGGCAATCTCCGGTGGGACGTCGGCATCGACCGGAACCACGGAACGGCGGTCCACGACGGCGCCGGTCGCGAATCCCGATACCCCCAGGTGGTGGTGGACCGGCTCTGCGTCCGCAGCCGTTCCGCGGCGCAGCCGGCGGCCGCCACCGAGCAGTTCGCCGGCGTTGTTCGATGCGCTGCCGGCCGAACAGGGCAGCCGGCCATCGGTGGCGCACTCCGGGCACTGACCGCAGCGGGGCAGGAAGACCATGACCACCCGTTGGCCGATGTCGAGGTCGTCCACGCCCTCGCCCAGCTCCTCGACAATCCCCGCCGCCTCGTGCCCCAGCAGCATCGGCACGGGACGGACCCGGTTGCCGTCCACGACCGACAGGTCCGAATGGCAGACCCCTGCCGCCTCGATCCGGATGCGGACCTCGCCGGGCCCCGGGGCGTCCAAGCGGAGTTCCTGGATGCGCAGGGGAGTGGAGTCGGCGAACGGCTGCCCCGCGCCGATCGTCTCGAGGACCGCTCCGCGGATGATGGTCGTTCCCTCTGCTGTGATGCCAGTCATGCCATTACCTTATGACGTGCATCAGAACAGCGTCGACTGTGGCTCCAGTCCCTGCACGGCTGCCGGAGCGGAAGTTGCCTGCCGATGGACGCCGGTCTGCTGTGCGGCGCTGCCGCGGGCGAAGCGCCGGGACGCCGGGGAATCCCCGTCCGGCCGCGCGTCGAGGCCATGGCGCCGCAGCAACGGCTTGATCCGCCGAGCCAGCCAGGCCCGGTAGTCGGCGGGCGCGTAGGAGGAGCGTGAGTACATCGACCGGTAGGCGCTGCCCAGATGCGGGTATTCACGGTCGATCCAGGCCAGGAACCATTCGCGGGCACCGGGACGCAGGTGCAGTGCGCCGTAGATGACGCTGGAGGCCCCGGCCTCCTTCAACCCCGCCAACGCGGCATCCAGGTGGTCGGTCGAATCCGTGAGGTACGGCAGGATCGGCATGAGGAACGCCGTGACGTCGAAGCCGCGGTCGGCCGCCGCGCGGACCGTGGCCAGGCGGGCGGCGGTGGTGGTGGGCGTGCCGGGCTCGACACGCTGCTGCAGGTCGTCGTCGAAGATCGCGATCGACATCGAGATGTCGACCGGCACCTGGTGGGCTGCCTGCTCCAGGAGCGGGAGGTCGCGGCGCAGCAGCGTGCCCTTGGTCAGGATCGACATCGGGGTGCCATGCTCGGCCAGCGCGGAGATGACGCCGGGCATCAACGCGTAGCGGCCCTCGGCGCGCTGGTACGGGTCGGTGTTGGTGCCCAGGGCGACCAGCTCGTGGCCCCACCGCGGTTTGGCGACCTCGGCGCGCAGGACGTCGGCGATGTTGACCTTGACGATCACCTGGGAATCGAAATCCTTCCCGGCGTCCAGGTCCAGGTAGCGGTGCGTGTTGCGGGCGAAGCAGTAGACACAGGCGTGCGAGCATCCGCGGAACGGGTTGACCGTCCAGCTAAAGGGCATGTGGCTCGAGGCGGGGACCTTGTTCAGTGCTGACTTGGCCAGCACCTCGTGGAAGGCCATGCCCGCGAATTCGGGGGTCCGCACCGTCCGGACCAGCCCGCGCACGCCGAACAGCTCCGGCGTCGGCGCGTCGGAGGCGGTCGCCGTTTCCACGTTCTGGGAGCTCCACCTCATGCGAACGATTAGAACACATGTTCTAATGCGGGGCAAGGTGGTGGAGATCCGCCCCGGCCACGGCGCCCCTGGGGCGTCGCGACCGGGGCGGTGCCGGCGTCGTGCAGGTGTTTCTTGAGCAGCTGCTACTTGACCAGTTCCGGGTAGTGGATGGCTGCGGTCTCCGGGTGGGCACGCAGCCAGCCCTTGAGGACGTTGGCGCCGTAGGAGGAGAGCATCGGGTTCGACGGGTCGTCGGAGACGCCGCGGGCCTCGGCCGCCAGTTTCTCCGGCAACGGGACCGTGTTGATGACCGAGTCCAGCCGGGGGGACCAGAAGAAGGGCACCGAGTACCGGTCCACGCCGGCCGGCGGGGCGGTCACGCGGTGGATCGTCGCCATCAGGTAGCCGTTGGTGGCGACCTCGAGCATCTCGCCCAGGTTGACCACCAGGGCGCCGGAAATCGGCTCGACCGTGATCCAGTCGTCCTGGCCGTAGGGCTTGACCTCGAGCCCGCCCACGAGGTCCTGCAGCAGCAGCGTCACGAAGCCGTAGTCGGCGTGCAGGCCCACGCCCTGGTTGCCGGCCTCGGGGACCTGGCCGCCGACGTAGTGCACCAGCTTGCCCATCCAGGCCGGTGCGGCCTCGAAGGGCTCGTTGAAGTAGTCCTCGGGCAGGCCCAGCGAGACGGAGATGGCCGAGAGCAGCTCGGCACCCACCCGGGACATCAGCTCGGCCCAGGCCATGGCCACGCGCTCGAGCTCGGGGAACGACGCCGGCCACTGGTTCGGGCCCTGCAGGTTCAGGTAGGGGCGGTCGGCCGGGTAGGAGTCCAGCGCCTGGCGCTCGGGGCCGTAGTCGATCTGCTCGCGCGAATCGGCGCGCCCCTGGGTCATCTCCTTGCCCAGGCGGGTGTAACCGCGGAACTGCGCCGAGGTGCGGTTGTCCAGCTTCAGCCGGTCCTCGAGCGGCAGCTTGAAGAAGGCGTCCATGGTGTCCAGCAGTTCCTGGGCCTGCCCGGCGGCGGCACCGAAATCGGTGAGCTGGAAGAATCCGACGTTGTGCGTCGCATCGCGCAGGACGTCGATGAAATCCGGATTGAAGCTGCCGTCTGCACTGCGTGCCGTGGAGAAGTCCAGGACCGGAACGGAGGTTCGCACAATAGTCATGGACGTAACGTTAGGACCGTTTTGCCCTGCTTGAACAGCAATCGTTACGTCCCGTTCCGTCACATTGCCCCGTATTTCGGAACCCTTGACATCTGCGCTGACGGACCGGCCCGGCAGGTCGCCGTTACAACTGGCCCCGGCGTTCCCTAAGCTGGAGCGGTGATCTTCAAAGCAGTCGGCGATTCCCGCCCGTACCCCGACCACAGCCTCGTGACGCCCCGGGACTGGGCCGACGTCGCCCCGCGCCAGGTACGCCTCGATGAACTGGTGACGACCAAGACCACCCTGGATCTCGCCGCCCTGTTGGCCGAGGACTCCACCTTCTTCGGGGACCTCTTCCCCCACGTGGTGCAGTGGCGTGGCACCCTGTACCTCGAGGACGGCCTGCACCGCGCGGTGCGGACCGCACTGCACCAGCGTTCGGTGATGCACGCCCGCGTCCTGGTGCTGGAGGACTGAACCGGTGCCGCAGGACCACGACCCCGAGGACTGGCACGGGCACCGCATCGTCACCGAGGATGACCTCGCCGAGGGGTTCACCGACGACGATCCCGAGCATGTGGACAACCCGCGCTACTACCGGCGCCGGCTGTTGCACGGCATCGTGCTGGGCCTGTTGGCCGCGCTGCTGATCGCGGCGCTGGTCTTCGCCTACCTGGTCAAGACGCGGCAGGTGGTCATCCCGGCGCTGGAACCCCAGCCCACCCCGGTGGCGGCTGCTCCGACCCATGACCCGGTCGCCGCTGCCTGCCCGCAGGAGGTGTTGAAGTACGCCCAGCCGAAGGACGTCACCGTGAACGTGCTCAACGGGACGAAGACGCCCGGGCTCGCCGGTGCCACGGCCCAGGTCCTGAAGCAGCGCGGCTTCCGGATCGGGGAGGTCGGGAACGCGAAGTTGAACAACACCAAGATCGTCGCCGCCGTGGTCTCCGGCACGTCGGGGCGTTCGAAGGCCCTGACGGTGCAGCGTCAGGTCCCCGGCACCGAGTACGTGAAGGATGCCAAGCGCAACGCCGACACCGTCGACCTGATCATCGGTGAGAAGTACCAGATCAAGAAGGTCGTGCCCAAGGGGAAGGCCAAGACGCAGGACGGCAAGCTCAGCTGCCCGATCGCCGTGAAGGCCGCCCGGGACGAGGCCAAGAAGGCGGACGCCTCCTCGAAGGCCGCGGCGTCGTCGTCGGCCAGGGACGACGACGGGAAGTAGTCGATACAGCGCGTACCGAGACGGCATCCGCAGGTCTTCCCGGCGAAGACGGATGCCTTTGACTCGGAGGCAAGCGGCATCCACATTTCGCCCTTGCGTTGTCGCGGCGGCGGTCCTATGCTCTGTCCACCATCGATGCTTCGCCTCGCAACGGGTCCGCCCCAGACGCCAGCTGGTCCGGGGCGTTTCCTTGCGGGTTCCCGACGCGGTTCCCCGAGCCGTATCAAATGGTTGCCGAAGGGAGGCGAGCTCGTCGTGGGTCCCAGTTCCACCAGAGGGGGCGGGGAGGACATCTCCCCGGGGACCACCCTGGTGGTCGCGATCCTGGCCTCCTTCATCGCCTTTCTGGATGGCTCGATCGTCACGATTGCCCTTCCTGCCATTTCCGCAGAACTGGGCGGAGGCGTCGGTACGCAGCAGTGGGTTCTTGATGCGTACCTCCTCACGCTCGGATCGTTCATTCTCCTCGCCGGTTCGCTCGCGGACTCATTCGGCCACGTCCGCGTCCTGCGCGTTGGCCTCGTGCTCTTCGGGATCGGCTCCGTCGCCTGTGCCCTGGCGCCGATAACCGGTGTGCTGATCGGATCCAGGGTCGTGCAGGGCTTGGGGGCCGCCCTGCTGGTGCCGGGATCGCTGGCCTTGATCAGCGCCGCGTTCCCCGGCGAACGCCGAGGGGCGGCCATCGGCACGTGGACGGCGTGGACCAGCACGGCCTTCATCGTCGCCCCGCTGCTTGGCGGAATCCTGGTCGATTCGCTGGGCTGGCGGTTCATCTTCGGCATCAACGTGCTGCCCATCCTGCTTGCCCTGGCGCTGACGCGTCACTCCCGGGGACGGGGGCTGGCCACCGGAGCCCCGATTGACGGCATCGGGGCGGCACTCACGGCATGCGGGCTTGCGGGTGCCGTCTATGCGCTGATCGAGCAGCAGAACCTGGGCTGGGGGCATCCGGCGGTGTTCACGACGCTGGCCGTGGGCCTTGGTTGCCTTGTCGCCTTCATCTGGTGGGAGAGACGGGCACCGACCCCCATGCTGCCCACGGCGCTGTTCCGCATCCGAAACTTCCGCAACGGCAACCTGGCCACGGCCGCCATCTACGCGGGCGTATCGCTGGGCCCCCTCGTCGTGGTCCTGTACTTGCAGGAAGTGGCCGGATTCAGCGCAACGCTGGCGGGTTTGGCGACACTTCCGGTAGCCGTCACCTCGCTGTTGCTCTCACGGGTTTTCGGCGGGTTGGCCGGCAAACACGGCCCCAGGTTCTTCATGGCGTTCGGCCCGGCAGTTGCCGCCGTCGGATTCCTGTTGATGCTGGCCACGTCCTCGGAATTCACGTTCGCGTGGCAGGTGTTGCCGGGCCTTCTGGTCTACGGCATCGGCTTGTCGATCACGGTGACCCCGTTGACCACGGCAGTCCTCGGGTCGGTGCCCCTCTCCGAGGCGGGCATCGGCTCCGCGATCAACAACGCCGTCGCGCGGATCTCCGGCCTCATCGCGATTGCCTTCCTCGGAACGATCACCGGCGCGAGCATTGCCACGCCGGGTTTCCATGTGGCCGTTGTCGTCACCGCAGCGTGCTTTGCCGTGGGGTCCCTCGTCGCCGCGATCGGCATCGAGAACCAACTCGTCGACCCGGCATCGATACCCGCGGCGGCGAAGGCCAACTGCAGTGACCGCCCGGCGACGGGGGCGGTCACCACGTAGGAGCCCTCGGGCCCCGGAATGACGTCAGGGTCACCGGCGGCAGCGCCGTCAGTGCGGCATCCCGCCAGCCGCCTAGTTGCAGCCCTCGGGCCCGCAGACCGGGCCATCGGCTCCCGCGGGGGCACCGGCGTCGTTCCCCGCGTTGACCATGGTCAGCGGGGCCTTCTCCTGCCAGGCGGTGGTCAGCGCCTCGGCGAAGAGCTCGGCGGGCTGGGCCCCGGAGATGCCGTACTTCATGTCCAGCACGAAGAACGGGACGCCGGTGATGCCCAGGGCCCGGGCCTGCGCGAAATCGGCCTCGACCTCCTCGCGGTACTGCTCGGACTCCAGGACCTGCACGACGGCGTCGCCGGGCAATCCTGCCTGCTCGCCGAGGGCGCGCAGCACCTCGGGCGAGCCGGTGTCCAGCCCCTGTTCGAAGTGGGCGGAGAGCAGCAGCTCCTTCAGCTGGCCGGCTTTGCCGTGCTCGGCGGCCAGGTGCAGCAGGCGGTGCGCGGTGAAGGAGTTCGCCGGGCGCAGCGCCTCGAAATCGTAGTCCAGGCCCTCGCCGGCGGCCTGCGTCGTGACGTGGGAGAGCATCTGGGAAACCTGGGCCGGGTCCATGCCCTTCATGCGGGCCAGGTATTCGGCCTCGGTGCCGTCGTAGTGTTCGGGCAGCGAGGGGTCCAGCTGGTAGCTGTGCCAGGTGATGTCGACCTGGTCGCGGAACTCCAGCGTCTCCAGGGCGGATTCGAAGCGGCGTTTGCCGATGAAGCACCACGGGCAGGCGATATCGGACCAGATGTCAACGGCGAGGCGGGGAGAAGTCATGCAAGGTTCAACCTCTCCCCGCCGGCGGGTATTCCCGCCTCAGTTCTGCCAGAACGGGTAGTCGATGTACCCGGCAGGACCCTCGGTGTAGAAGGTCGAGGCATCCGGATCGTTCAACGGCAGGCCCTCCCGCCAGCGGCGCACCAGGTCCGGGTTGGCGATGGCCGGACGGCCCACGACCACCGCGTCGCCCCAGCCGTTGGCGGCCACGGCGGCGGCGTCGTCGTACGTGGTGACGGTCTGGAAGCCGGTGTTGAGCAGGACCGGGCCTCCGAAGCGCGTCCGCAGGTCCTGCACCAGGGTGCCGGACGGGTCGGCGTGCAGGATGCTCAGGGCGGCCAGGCCCAGCGGGGCGATCCCGTCCACCAAGGCGCCGTAGGTGGCGGCGACGTCGGCGGGGTCGGTTTCCAGGGTGCTCTGGACATTGTGCTCGGGGGAGATACGCAGTCCGGTGCGCCCGGCGCCGATCGCTTCGGCGACCGCGGTGGCGACCTCGATGACGAAGCGGGCGCGGTTCTCGGGGGATCCGCCATGGGCGTCGGCGCGCGTGTTGGAGCTGGGGGCCAGGAACTCGTGCAGCAGGTAGCCGTTGGCGCCGTGCAGCTCCACGCCGTCGAATCCGGCCTCGATGGCGTTGCGGGACGCTGCCACGAATTCCTCGATGATGCCGGGCAGTTCGTCGGCCTCCAGGGCGTGGGGGACGGGGTAGGGGTGCTTGCCGGTGTAGGTGCGGGAGACGCCGTCGACCGCGATGGCGCTGGGGGCCACTATGTGCTCCTGCCCGGTGGTTTCGGGGTGGGTGACCCGGCCGGCGTGCATGACCTGGGCGACGATCAGCCCGCCCTCGGCGTGGACGGCGTCGGTGACGCGCTTCCATCCGGCGATCTGATCCGCCGTGGCCAGTCCCGGCTGGCGGACGAAGCCCTGGCCGGTGGTGCTCGGGTAGACGCCTTCGCTGACGATCAGGCCCATCGAGGCGCGCTGGCGGTAGTACTCGACGACGTCGTCGGTGGGTACCCCGTCCAGTGCGGAACGGGAACGGGTTAGCGGGGCCATGACCAGCCGGTTGGCCAGCTCGAGGTCACCGAGGGTGAGGGGATGGAACATGTCCATGGGTGGGGACTCCTGACGTTGGGGTTGCCTGATGCAACAACCCTCGTCGTCCGGGGTATTCCCCGGTGATGCCGCCAGTGGGCGGCATCACGGACCGTGGCCCGGTCAGTCCCTGCTGTGGACGCCCCCGCGGATCCACGGGCCCACCAGGTCCAGACCGACTTGGTGGCGGACGGGTCCGTAGACGCTGAATTCCCCGTAGACGGGGTGGTTGACGTCCAGCCGTTCCAGGCCGTCCTGCGGCGTGGACTCGTCGCCGCCGGCCAATCCCAGGGCGCGCACGACCTTGTCGGGTGCCTTGGTGGAACCGGCGACCGCGACGCCACCGACCATCCACGCCTCGCCCAGGGCCGAGTAGCGTGCGGGCCCTCGGACGACGAACGTGCCGGCTTCGGGGGTCTTGACCAAGGCCTGGACGGGCAGGTCTTCGCGCAGTGACCCGCAGGCGAGCTTCACGGCGGGCAGGTCGCGCTTGGCGTTGCCCGGCAGGTCGTCCAGGGAGGCCGGGGCGGTCAGCTCGGGGGCCTCGGCCGAGACGGGCAGGGCGCCGCCGAGGAATGTGTCGACGAATTCGCGCTCGCCGATGACGGGGATGCCGTAGTCGCGGGCCTTGCGGGCCTTCGTCGAGTCCACGCTGGGGTCCCCGGCCACCAGGAGACTGGTCTTCTTGGACACCCCGGGGCCGACGACGTAGCCGGCGGTGGCCACCGCCTGGGCCAGGTCGTTCTTGTCGATCGTCTCGAGGGACGTGAAGACGACCTGGTCGCCGGGTTCGAGCGTGAAGTTCTCCATGGTTCCCAGCCTACTGTGCCCCCGGCAGGGGGAGCGGGCGTCAGGTCCGGGCCGGGATCTGCTGCAGCGACCAGGTGTTGCCGTCGGGGTCGGCGAAGTAGACGAAGCGGCCCCACGGCTGCTCGTCCACGTCGCTGGCCTCCACGCCACGGGCACGCAGCTCCTCCCGGGCGGCGTCGGCGTCGGCGATGACCATTTGCAGGCCCTGCTGCGAACCGGGCTCCATCTCGGTGATGCCGGTCCCGATGACCACCGAACAGGCCGATCCGGGCGGGGTCAGCTGCACGAAGCGTAGTTGCGGGGTGACCTGGTGGTCGTGGTCGGCAACGAAGCCGACCTGGTTGACGTAGAAGTCCTTGGCCCGGTCGACATCGCTGACCGGCACCGAAACGAGTTCGAGTTTCATGTCCATGGGTTTCAGGGTAGGTGGCTGCCGCCCCGGAGGACAGGCCTGTTCCGCGACGGGTCCGGGTGCGAGACTGGGCCGATGTCCCCGGTATGGCCCATTGTTTTGTACCTCGTGGTGTTGTGCGCCGCCTCGGCTGCTTGGCAGTTCGGGCAGGCGCGGGACCCGCGGCCCCCGTTCCGCCCGTGGGCCACCCTGGTGGCCGTGGTGCTGATCGGGGTCCCGTCGATGGTTCAACTGGTCCTGGCCCCGGGGCTGCAGGCGGCGTGGGACCGCAACGCCGGGGCAACGGGGGATGGCCAGATCTGGCGGCTGGTGACGGCGCTGGTGGTCCAGGATGGCGGATGGATCGGGACGATCTTCAATCTGGCGATCCTGCTGTGGATCGGCGTCATGGCCGAGGCCGGTTGGGGGAGCCGCAGGTGGGTGGCGATCGCCCTGTGCTCGGGCGTGGGCGCCCAGTTGTGGGGGTGGGTCGTCCAGCCGGTGGGCGCCGGGAATTCGGTGCTCGTCTTCGGCCTGGCGGCCTCGTTGCTGGTCCGCGGGGTGCTCGGTTCGACCCTGGCCTCCCGCGTGGCCGGATCAGTCGGGTTGCTGGCCGTGGCTGTCCTGCTGGTCGGAGGCGACATCCATGGTGGGGCCGCGACGATCGGTGCGCTTGTCGCCGTCGTGCTCCTGATCCGCGAGGCGCGGCGGACGCGGCTCAGGCCACGCGGTGGATCGGCTCCAGACCGGTAGCCAGACGCCGGACCTGTTCCACGGCGGTCGCGGTAGCCAAGCGGATGAATTCATCCGTGTTGCCGGCCATGTGAGGGGTGACCAGGCAGCCGGGCGCACTCCAGAGCGGGTGGCCCGGCGGCAGCGGTTCGGGGTCGGTGACGTCCAGGGCCGCGCGGAGCCGCCCGCTGTCCAGCTCGGCAACCAGTGCATCGGTGTCGACGACGGCACCGCGGCCGATGTTGACCAGCAGGGCACCGTCGCACATGCGGGCCAGGAAGCCGGCATCGACCAGCCGCTCGGTGGACGCTGTGTGGGGAAGCGTCACGACGACGACGTCGGCCCGGGGCAGGAGCTCCGGCAGCTCGTCCAGGGCGTGGATGCGCTGTCCGGCGTCTGTCGTTCTGGCCCGGGTGGCCACGGGGAGGACGGCAGCGGGACGGAAGGGCGCCAGGCGTGCCGTGACCTCCTTCCCGACGCCTCCATGACCCAGGACCACGACCGTCGATCCGTGCAACGATGTCGTCCAGATCGGCGCCCATTCGCCGCGGCGTTGCTGCTCGACGGCCGCCGGCAGCGCACGGAGCGAGGCCAGGATGAGGGCCAGGCAATGTTCGGCCGTGGCGTCCTCGACGGCCCCGCGGGAATTGCTCACCGCGACTCCGGCGGGCAGGTGCTCCAGGACCCACTCGTATCCGATGGACAGCAGGTGCACATGGCGCAGCCCAGAGATCTCGGTGATCCGCGGCCGGTGCTCGAAATCGCGTGGCCGCTCGGTGACCAGGACGTCGGCGTCGGGGGCTGGCAGCCGGCCCTCGTCGATGTGCCAGACAACGGCTTCCACTCCGGGACCGCTGACGGCCTCGGCCATGGCCGCCGAGGGGACCAGAACGCGCAGTGCCATGCTCTTTCCTTCCCGCGGGACGGATCATGACGCCGGCGGCGCCTGTCCCTATCCCGGCCAGCCTATAGACGAACCGCTTCAGGGCAGCAACAAGCCCCCCGCAAAGAGCAGGCAACCGACGAGGGCACCGGCCAGCACCTGTGTCGGGGTATGGTGGCGGAGCTCGATCCGGGACCAGCCCACGAGCATCGTCAGCATCAGGGCTACCGCCGCGCCCCACGGCATGGGCGCGAAGACGCTCAGCCAGATGAACGCCGCCACCGCGGTGTGGACGGAGAGCTTCCAGCGGAGGTTGACGACAGCGCAGACCAGCAGCCCGGCCAGGATCAGCGCCATGGCCCTGAACACCGCAGTTGGTGCCTGGAGCAGCAGCTCGGCCCCGAAACCGATGAGTAGCGATGCCGCGGCGAAGGCAAAAACAGGCCAGCGTTGGGCCCGTTCCCGAACGTGGAGATCGGTGACATGTCCGCGCCGCTTCATCCACACCAGGAAGTGCCACGGCAGCCCGGTGACGAACACGGTGGTCACGAGGCCCTGCAGCCAGCTGGTCGCCGGGGCGCGCAACGGCAGCAGCAACAGGTAGACGCTGACCAGCAATGCGGGGGACAGCCCATGGGTCACGGCCCAGGCGAGCCGGGTACCAGCGACGCGGGTGTCGGCGTCGAGCTCCACCTGCCACCCCCGGGGAATCCGCGCCCCGGACGTTCCGGGCGCTTCAGTCATGCTAGTCCAGTGGCCCGCTGGACTCCCGGCGGAACTCTGGGACGATCGGAACATGACGAATTCGCAGATGGTTATCGCCCCCGATCTGGCCCGCGCGGCTCGCGCGCTGACGCAGGTCTCGTCCAAGGTCATCGCCCGGGCCGCCGAGTTGGAGAAACAGCAGGTCAGGGCGTTCGAAAAGGGCAACCAGCCGCTGACCGCCGATCAGGCAGGCCGCCTGGCCCGGGCCCTGGAGCAGTACGGCGTCGTCTTCATCCCCGACGACGAACACGGCGGGTATGGGGTCCGCCGCAAGTTCAACGCGGCCAAGGTCGGTCGTCTGGAGACGTGGGAGGGCGAGGGCGGCCCGGCCTACGAGGACGACATCTAGTCGGGTTCCCACCCGGCCTTTTCGCGTCAGGCCGTCGGGTCGACGGGCAGTACCAATTCCATGCTGGTGCCCTTGCCCAACGCCGTAGTGCAGAGGAGGCGCCCCCTGTGCCGGTCCACGATCGCCTTCGCGATGGATAGGCCCAACCCTGTCCCGGGGATGGCAGCGTCGCGCACTGCGTCGCTTCGGAAGAACTTGTCGAAGGCCCGGGATGCATCCTGCGGGGACATCCCCACGCCCGAGTCGCGGACCGTGATCGTCGCTTCCTGTCCATTCGAGGTTGCCGTTACGACAACTTCGCCGCCATCCGGTGAATACTTGATGGCATTCGAAACGAGGTTGTCCAGCACCTGGGCAATCCGCAGCGGATCCACGTGGGCCCATAAGGGCGAGGGAACATCGGTGACAAGGGACAGCTGCCGTGCCCTCGCCTGGGAACCGAGGGGTCCCAGGCACGATTCGATGAGTCCTGACACGTCGGTTTGGCGGGGATGGACGTTGGTGGCAACCGACGCCGAGAGCAGGAGATCCGAAACGAGTTCCAGGAGCCGTTCGGCACTCCCGTGGGAGTAGCGCAGGTAGTGGGCAACGCTTTCCAGGGGCGCGCCGGGGTCGGAGTCCAGTTCCTCGAGAACCAGATCGAGGTTGCCCAAGATGGACGTCAATGGGGAGCGCAGATCGTGGGAGACGTTGGCGACGAGGTCGTCCTTCGCCATGACGGCCTCATACAGGGCGGTCACCTCGCTGAAGGCGATGACCGCACCACCGAATTCGCCGGACCCGTCGCGCATGCTCCGGGCGGCGGTGGAGTACGCCTGCTGCCCGTCGTCTTCGCCGGCCCACACCACGTAGTCGCCGAATTCCTCGCCATCCACTGCCCGCTGGATCGGGTGCTTGTCGGGTTCGAGGGCTGTCCTGCGATCTTGCCCGCGCAGCACCACGTCCTGGCCGGAAATGGGCTCGTGCGGGGGCGCGTGGATCAACTGCTTCATCCGCTCGTTGGCGAGGATCGACGTGCCCCGGGCGTCGACGGCGACAATGCCGACGTCGACCGCGTCCAATATGGCTTCGAGCAGCCGTTCTCGTTGGTTACTGGAGAGGAGAAGCGCCCGGAGTTCTCTGTCCTTTTTGGCGAGTTTTCGCTGCTGCACGGCGACGTTTCCGGTGATCGAGCGGATGGCAAGCGAGACCGCCAGAAACATCGCGGGCATCAGGAAGGTCCCAGTCAGCTGCATGTCCGGTTCCTGGCGCGAGAAGGTGGCGCCCGCCCTGACGACCAGCAAGGGACCCATAAAACTGATCAGTGCTGACAACCACCAGGGCATGCCGGATACGGAGATCCAGATGACGGGGAAGACCGCCAGAACGGAGAGGCCGTCGACGTGTTCCGAGGTGCCGCTGTTCAGCAGCCCCAGGGTGACCAGGTCGCCGATCGGAATGATGAGTGAAGCCGTGTCCGGCAGACGCTCCCATGGCACCACCCAACAGCTGACCGCCAACAGCACGTAGGTGATGATGCCGAGGCGAATCATGCCGTTGCCACCGAGCGTGGACCACTGTGAGTGAACGGATAATGCCAGGACCGCGAGGACCACCGTGAGCGGGAGATGGCATAGGCTGATACGGGCCCTCGGCCCGAGGCTACCCAGGTGGAACAGCAACCTGGTCGGCTGCAGTGTTTCAACTGTTGGCGTCTGGGGCCCAGGCTCGGTGTGCACTCCCCCCCGCGAAAATGGCATGTTCCCATACTGCACGAACCGGCATCGATTTGGCCGCAATATCCGGAATCGCGTCAACGACGTACTCTATTGGGTAACACGCGTCCGCCTTATAGTCTAAAAAGGTGCCCGTTATGTAGCGCGGTGCACGAAATGGTCGGGTTTCATAGCCGGCACCAGAGTGAGCTAGGGAGAAGATGGCCAGCCAGGGGGCAGTTGTCGTCATCGAAGACGACGCCGATGTGCGCAACCTCTTGGTCGCCGTCCTGCAGCAATCCGGGTTCGACGTCAGCACCGCGTCCACCGGCCACGAGGGCGTGGACCTGGTGCGTGAAGTGGGCCCGGATGTGGTGACGTTGGATGTGGGCCTGCCGGATATCGACGGCCATGAGGTTCTGCGACAGATTCGTGCCGCCACCGACTGCTACGTGATCATGCTGACTGCTCGTGCCGAGGAAACGGATACGCTCATGGCCTTGCAGATCGGCGCGGACGACTATTTGACGAAACCGTTTCGCCCCCGCGAGCTGAGAGCACGCGTCGCGGCACTGCTTCGGCGCCCTCGCGCCCAACGGACTGCGCCACGTCCGGACGTGGCGCAGTCAGAGAGTACGGTGCCGCTGAGTAAACGCGCGATCCTGCACCATGACGGTTTGGTGCTTGATGCCAATGCACGTGTGGTGACACTCGAGGGCGACATGCTGACGCTCACCAGGAGTGAATTCGAGCTGCTGCACGACCTCATGCGCAGCGCTGGCGCGGTCCGCACGAAGGCAGAACTCGTGCGTGTTGTCCGGGGCGGAGGCCAGCCGACCGACAGCTATGTCAGTGACTTCGACCAGCGGGCCATCGAGGTCCATATCGGCAATCTACGCCGCAAATTGGAGGAGGACTCCAAGAACCCGCGGTGGATCATGACCGTGCGCGGTGTCGGCTACCGGCTGACTCCGGTGGCTGAGGGCGAGTGAATATCGGTCGCGTCAATCGGCTTCGGAAGGCCTGACGTAGAGCGTCTCGAGAGCGTGCAGGGTGAGCTGTCCGCACGTCGACAACGCGGGCAGGAAGGTCTTTCCGTCGCCGACGTCGCCTCGCTTCATGGCGCTTTCGATTTCCTCGGCTCGACCCGCCAGCCGGATTGCGCCGACCATTGATGCCGAGGCCTTGAGGCTGAGCAGTGCGTCCAGCGCCGCTTCATCGTCCCCAGTGCGCAAGGCTTCGGCCACGCGTGTGTACCGGGCGGCCCAGAGGCTCGCGAAGTCCCCGACGAAATCCAGAACGGCGGATCGGCCGTCGAGCTGCTGCTCGAGATCGTGGAGTATCGCCAAGTCCACCAGCGGCGGCTCTTCCGGGGAAGGCAAGGAAAACATGGGCGGATCTTCTCTGGCGATTGCTGCCTCGGGGACCGGTGGGTCCTCGAGTGGAGCGGTGGGCGGCGGGTTCATGTGTTTAGGTTACTTCTCAGTTCGTGAAAATTGGAGGTTTGTATGGCAACTTGTGCAAACCCTGCGCTGCCCGCACCGAAGAGGCATGCCAACGGTAGGTAAAGCGAGGTGTTGGCCGCTCTTCGGAAAGTGCGAACCCGGTAGGTTACCGGTTTCAGTGGGCATCACGATCCGCTGAACGTCGCAATGGCATTGATGACGGCCGGGCCGAGGATCGCGATGAAAAGGACCGGGAAGATGAAGAAGAGCAGGGGAAACAGGATCATGACCGGCAGCTTCATGGCTTTTTCTTCCGCGCGCTGGCGCCGTTTCACACGCATAACCTTGGCCTGCACGCGGAGGACCTGGCTAATGGCGATGCCGTAGGTGTCCGCCTGGACGACGGCCTGCACGAAGCTGCGCAGCTCGGGGACGTTGGTCCGGTGGGTGAGCGCTGTATAGGCCTCGCGGCGGGACCTGCCGACTTGCATGTCCTGAAGCGTGCGGATCAGCTCTTGCGCCATGGGCCCCTTGCCGTTTTCGCCGGCACGGGCAACGGCTCCCTCGAATCCGAGCCCCGCTTCGACGCTGATCAGCATCTGGTCCAGGGTGTTGGGAAGTTCGAGTTGGAGCTCCTGTTGCCGTTTTTGGCCATTGCTGATCAGCAACAGGTCCGGGATGAAGTATGCGGCTGTAAAGAGCACGATAGCCAGAAGTTTCATGATCGGGTGCGGGTTCAAGGCGAACAGGATCCCGATGAACGCGCCGACCAGGGCCAGGGCCGGTTTCATGGCCAGCAGGCGGTCCAAGGGCATCGAGGCCGGACGCCCGGATAGGGAGAGCAACCGGTCGAGCCTGCGGATATACGCCTCGGGGGTCAGGCGTCGGCCGATCTGGACCAGTAATCCGGTGCCGGGTCGGGCGGTGGATACTTCCTGGTCCTGGCCGCGGCGCAGGTTGGCCCGGATGGCGGCCTGGCCCTGGCGGTCGGCGGAGAACAAGGCGAGTCCGATGTAAAGCAGTGCAAGGCCGACCAGCAGTGTGCCGGCTGTGACTATCAGGGGCATGGTAGGGTGCTCAGAACTTCAGGTCGATGATCTTGCGCATCCACAGCCCGCCAATGGCCATGAGCACCACGGAGACCCCGATCATCAGCAAGCCAAGCGGCTGCGTGAACAACGGCGTCATGTAACCCGGGCTGATAAGCATGAGCATGGCGATGATGCCCACCGGCATGGCCATGAGGATGTAGGCGGAGAACTTGCCTTCGGCGGCGAGGGAGGCGATGTGGCCCTTGATCTCGCTGCGTTCGCGGATGGTCCCATTGACCTGGTCGAGGACTTCGGCCAAGTTGCCGCCGACTTCGCGGTTGATCTGTATGGCCTGGGAGATCCAGGTGAAGTCCTCGCTGTGCATGCGTGACGCGGTGTCATTGAGCGAGGAGAGCAGATCCCGTCCCAGGCTTGTCTCCGAGACGACGCGCCGCATCTCCTCGGAGGTGGGTGCCTGGGACTCGGATGCCGCCGCATCCAGGGCCCGCAGGATGCTGTGTCCGGCGCGCAGGCTGCCGGATAGAAGCTGCAGGGTGTCCACGAGCTGTTCTTCGAATTCCCGTCGACGTTTCGCGGCTCGACGCTGGAGGAACAAGTAGCCGCAGACGGGGACGAGGATGAACATGAGAACGCCCAACCCAAGGCCCGACACCACCAGACCGAGAACCATGCCGACGAGACCGAAGGCCGTCATCAGGACCAGGAAGTCGCTTTGGCGAAACTTGAGTCCTGCACTTTCGAGGGCCTCGTCATTGAACAAGCGGATTGGGTGGCGGCTGAGGAAGCGGTCGAGGCCGCCGGTGGCTCCGCCTGCCAGCTTGGACAGTTGCGTGGGAGCAGCGCTGTCGATGGGCCGGCGGCGCTCAAGTGGAAGCCGGTGATTCGGACGCAGGGAAACGCCCAGCAGCAGACCCAGGGCGAGGAGGACGCAGAGCAGGCCAATCAAAAGTTCCATGTCCCGTCCTAGGGTTTCGCGCCGTTGAAGGTGCGGGCGGCGAAGACAGCGGGGGAGACGTGGATGCCCATGTCCTCAAACCGGTCGATGAAGCCGGGCCGGATGCCGGTGGGGATCGGCTTGCCCAAAAAGCGTCCGGAATCGTCCACGCCGGCGGCGAAGTCAAAGACGAAGGCGTCCTGGAGGGTGACGATATCGCCCTCCATGCCCTGGACCTCGGTGACGTGGGTGATCCGCCGGGTACCGTCGCGCAACCGGGAGATCTGGATGATCAGGTGTACGGCGGAGGCAATTTGCTCGCGGATGGCACGCAATGGCAAGTCCATGCCGGCCATCAGGACCAAGGTCTCCAGGCGGGCGATGGCGTCGCGGGGGGAGTTCGAGTGCACGGTGGAGAGCGAACCGTCGTGGCCGGTGTTCATGGCCTGGAGCATGTCCAGCGATTCCCCACCGCGGACCTCTCCGACCACAATCCGGTCCGGGCGCATGCGCAGTGAGTTGCGCAGCAGTTCGCGGATGGTCACTTCGCCCTTTCCTTCCGTGTTGGGCGGCCGGCTTTCAAGCCGGACGACGTGATCCTGTTGGATTTGGAGTTCGACCGCGTCCTCGATGGTGACGATCCTTTCGGTCTGGGGCAGGTAGGAAGAAAGCACATTGAGGAGCGTTGTCTTGCCGGTGCCGGTACCACCGGAAACAATGATGTTCAGCTTCGCCTTGACGCATGCCTGGAGCAGTTCAGCCATTTCGGGAGTCAGTGTTCCGAACCCGATCAGGTCACGAACGGTGAGGGGGACCTTGCTGAACTTGCGGATCGTCAGCGAGGAACCGCCTACGGCCAGTGGCGGAATGACGGCATTGACACGGGACCCGTCCTCGAGACGAGCATCGACCAAGGGGGAGGACTCGTCGATGCGACGGCCTACCTTGGAGACGATGCGCTCGATCACCTTGCGCAGGTGCTCCTCGGAACTGAACCGTGAATCGGTGAGAACCAGCTTGCCCTTTCGCTCGACGTAGATGCGGTCCATGCGGTTGACCATTATCTCGGTGACGTCGTCGTCGTCGAGGTAACGCTGCAGCGGCCCGTAGCCGAGCACGTCGTTGGCCACATCGCTAATGAGACGGGAGCGCTCGGCTGGCGAAAGCGGCACCCGTTCGGCATCGATGACCTGGGCCAGTTCCTCCCGGGCGCTGGTGCGCAGGTCCTCATCGGTGAGGCTTGAGTCGTTGAACCTGGTGCCCAGGCGATCATAGAGCGCTGTGGCGGCACGTTCCTTCAGGGCGCCCAACGCGTCCACAGGCTGCTGAACCGGGCTTTTGGCCGTCGTGGTGCGTGCAGCGGGCGTGGGAGAGTAGATGCTGGCTGCTGGAGGGGTGGCCGGTACGGGTGTTCGTGGACTTTCCGGGAAACCCGGGGTGACGGCTTCGGTCTCGGTTCCAGCCGGTACAGCTACTTCGGGGCGCAGAAGCGTCGAGGGGACAGCGCGGGAGCCCTGGTTCCCGGTTTCGGGGGAAGGAGTGGGGGAGACGGTCGGGGATGCCACCGGCGGCGCCGGCGTCAGTTGGTGCTTGCCGTTTTCGGCGGCAGCAAGCCGTTCGGAGAGTTTCATCGGAGCACCACCCTTCTGTGGACTTTGCGGGCAGGTTGAGCGCGCCATTTAGGGTCGAAGCGCTGTAGAAGTTGTCGGTAGCCCTTCACGGCGCGGTCGTTCTTCGCTTGTTGCAGCACGGGGATCCCCCGGTTGGTCGAGAATGCAACGGAACGCGAGCGCGGGATGCTGACATCGACCGGGGCTCCGATGGAGGCTTCGATGTCCTGGATGGACAGTCCTGCCTTGGGATCCGCCATATTCACCACGACATGACGGGTTTCGGGCAGGATGTCCAACTTCTTGAGCACATCCAAACCGGATCGCAGACCGCGCACGCTGGGCACGTCCATGCCGGTCACCCATACCGCGTCGGTGCAGCGTTCCATGGCGGTCAGCCCCACCTCAGGCAGACCGGGCGCGCTGTCCACAATGACGTACTGGAATTCGCCGGCCAGTTGATCGAGTAGCCGCCCGACTTGCTCGACCGTGATGTGGTCCGCTTCGGAGGGGCTCGTCGGCGCGCACAGGGCGTAGAAGCCTGCTGGATGCACGCTCAAGAAGGCCTTCAGGACCAGGGTGTCGCGACTGGCCGTGGGCGAAACCGCGTCCATGACCGTGTGCTCGGGATCCAGGCACAAAGCCGAGGCCACATCCCCGAACTGCAGGTCCAGATCAACGATGACCACGCCCATGGGCGCGATCTTTCCCAAGCCGACTGCGATGTTCGTCGCTACTGTCGTCTTTCCGACACCGCCTTTGGGGGAGAAGACCCCGATGACCAGGCCCTTGTTCGCGGGCTGCTCGTCCATCGGCCGCCGCGTACGACGACGAGCCGAGTGGGCCTGACAAGCGCGCTCAAGGACAGCGGTGACCTGCGCGAGTTCCGCGGTGGGGCTGAGCACGTCGCGGATGCCGGCGCGCATGGCTTGCACGACGAATTTCGGCTCGTATTCGCCGGCCAGGATGATGCTGATCTCGGGGAACTGCACGTCGAAGACCGTGGCGAGCCGCAGGGCCTCGTCCACGGGAACCTCGGGACCAAGGACCAAGACTTCCGGCGGGACGGCGAGTCCTGCCAGAAGTTGCTGGGGATCCTCTGGCAAGGCGGAGGTGAGGAACGAGCGGACCTCGCCGTGCATGCTTGCGGCGACGGCCGTCCGGAGCAGGTGGTCGAATCGCGCATCGGGGGTAATCAGAACGAACCGGCTCACGGGTACACCTCGGTGATGCGAACTGGTTTGGGCGGGTTGTCTTCCGTGGCGTTCTTCGGCTCATTGGTCAGCCAGATGCGGCCAAACTCGGACGCGAAGACGATCTTGGCGGCGTCGTGATCCTTCACCGCGGCGGTGACCAACATGGTTCCCGCCGGGAGGGCTTGGCCGCCTTCGGCCGGTTCGGTCGCGGCATCGGCGCGCTGGAGTCTGGTGACGAGGACCTTGTGGAAGACGCGCTGGGTGCTGGCTTCGTTTGGGTGCTCCTTGAGGGCTCCCTTGTCGAAGGAGGCGAAGAGGCCCACGGTGCTACCGGCCGCGATATTGCCGCCGATCATCCGCTGGGGTTCCAGCGCAAATGTGACTTCCTGAAGGCCCTTGGGGATGGGAACGGAACCTGGCGTTTGTAGCGTCGCCGGGTCAACCAGACGCTGTCTTACTAGTGCCTCGCCCGGGACAAGGTCAGCGGCGGTGACCGTGCCGGCGGAGGTGTCGAGCTCTGTCAGGGCGCTGGTCGGAACCGAGCCCGCAGGGCGCTTTTCGAGAGTCACGGATTCTTGAAGCTGCTCCACGGTTGTCCCGGCCGGAACGGACTTCTGAACGACCAGAACGTCGGTGGGCTGCAGGCCGGCCATGGCGCGTGCGTCGGCATTCAATGCGTAGGAGAAGACGAGGATGGCGCCTATGAGAGCGAGGACGACGGCGGCAACACCGCCCAGTAGTCGGGATTTCAAGGATTCTCCTAGTGGGTCATGCGGACGACGGTGGCACCATAGGCGTCGACCGGGCCCAAGGTGTAGCCCTCATCGAGGGAAACGTAACGAACGAAGCGGCCGATGATGCCGCGGCAGTCGCCGGTGCACGCCTGGGCGCCGACGTCGGTTGAGGTGTTGTGGAAGACAGCGGGGGCGCTGGAGCCGCCGGTGAACTTCCAGCCGGCGACCTCGAACGCAGCGAATGCCTTGAGCCCATAGACTGCGCCGGATCCGGTCCCGGTAACTCGGTCGAAAACCGGCAGCAGCACGGTGGGGTGCCGACCAGCGGTCAGATCGGTGAGCCACTTATTGAACACGGCAGTGCAGTTGGGTGGTTCGCTGTTGCCCGGGGCGCTGCCGCCCTCTTGGGTGGCCAGGTCGATGTATCCGCCACATTGCCCCGCGTCTTGGGCAAGCCAGCCGAAGCCACCCGCCACTGTTGTGCCAGAGGGTCCGTAATTGCAACTGGGATTGGCATACGATCCGCCATGCAGACCAAGACGCTGCAGGCCGCCGTCGACTTGGCCCTCAACCTGGCAAATCGAGAACGCGGCGGGAAAGACAGTGCGGCCGGCAATGGGGCTTCCCCACTGGGCGCTCGCGCTGGTCCCCACCTCTGCGGAATCGATGCCCAGAATTCGTGCGAAGGACAATGAGATGCGGTTCGATTCGCCTCCCGCTTCCTGGGCGCCGGTCGTCACCGTGACGTTGCCCGCGGCCTTTGCCAAGACGATGGACTGGACGTTGCTGAGACCATCGTTGGCGTTGGCGTTGGCAAAGCTACCGGCCAGTGGGGAAACCGTGGAGCAGGAGGTACTCGAGAGGTTGCGGGCGCATTCCTGGGCCACGGCCAATGCGGCGGCGTCGGCGCCGTTTTGCAATTGGGCCTTTTCGGCGTAGAGCATTCCGGCATCTACGACGATTGCCGTGAATCCGAGCAGGGCCACCAGCAGGAGAGCGGCTATTACGCTCACTGCTCCGCGTTCGTCGTCTTCCGAGTGAATCAGCCGCCGCATCGCATGGTGCCCTTCCCGGTGAGGGTGATGGGCCCGACAATCCCGGTAATGGTGGCCACCGGGTAGGTAATGGTGACGACGGCCGTGCTCCCAGGTGTACATGCCACCGGAGAAATTGCGACGTTTGAGTCCGTGAGGGTGGGGTAAAGGGTCCGGGCAGCGTTCTTGGTTGCCGTTCGGACTGCCGCCGGATCGTTGGAGATTGCCATGACTCGCACGCCTTCACGGGCTGCCTGAGTGACGGTGAGCTGCGCGTTGTAGGCGTGGCCGAATTCGATGATGCCCATGAGGAGCAGAAGAAGGACGGGCAGGACGATGGCGAATTCGACAGCAGCTGCGCCGCGCTCATTCTTCCGGTCCATGGTCCGTCCTTCGGGTTCGTCGTGTGCTGTTAGTCCGTCCTGGCAGCGGGCGGTGGCGGCGGAGCCAAAACCCCGCCGCCGTGCGCAATGTGGCCAGTGTTACGGGGCGGCAGGTGCAGTGCCGCCCAGCCCGGTCAGGACCTCCGTGAACAGGGTCCTCAGCTGCGGGCCCAGAAGCGTGACGACGCCGATGATCACGACGGCGATAAGGCCGACCATGATGCCGTACTCAACGGCGGTGGCTCCGGTTTCGTCCTTCTGGAGGCGGTTCTTGATCTTGAAGCCGAGGGTCTGGAGGGTGGCGTAGATGGACAGCATGGGGTACTCCTGAGGGAAGTTGTGTGATGGTTTTGCGCGTGGACCTCGTGGGCGTTTTCACCGCGCTTCAAAAAACATAACAACCCTTTTGCGCCTCAGGAACGGACTTTCGGGGTTCTTGGGAGAAGCCTTGACCGACGCTGGGGAAGCCGCGGATATCCTGCGGAGAAACTAGACCCCAGACAGCTAACCGGAGCGCTTTCGTGGCCGATAGCGGCGCATCGCCGCTCTCGGCAAGAACGCCGGCTTGGACGCGCTCCTCGGGCCGGGCTCCGGGAATGCAGCAGGGCATTAAATGAACGACGGCCCCCGGAAGCAAGCTCTGCCAGGTGGGGACCGTCGTGGTGTGTGGACCGCCCGCCCCGCGCCGGCCGGAGCCGGGTCCAATGGAGGGGGAACGCCGCGGGGCGGGCGGTGGTCGGTTAGGCGTCGATGGTGGCCTTGGCCTTCGACTGGCACAGGAACCGGGTGTAGGCCGGGACCGTGAGGAAAGCGGGGTACTCCTCGCGCAGGGCGCACTCGTCGAAGATCTCGCGGGCGTCGGCGAACCGGTCGCCCTCGAAGCGCTCCATCTTGGCGAACTCGTCGTCCATGATCTCCTCGACGAACTCGGGGGTGATGAGCTCGCCCTCGTCGGTCACCGCTCCCTGGTGGATCCACTGCCAGATCTGCGAGCGGGAGATCTCGGCGGTTGCCGCGTCCTCCATCAGGTTCTGCAGCGCCACCGCGCCGTTGCCGCGCAGCCAGGACTCGATGTAGCGGATCCCGATCTCGACGTTCATGCGCACGCCGTTCTCGGTGATCAGGCCCCGGGTCCCGGCGACGTTGAGCAGTTCGCGGTCATCGGGGACGACGTCCTCGCGCTGGCGGTCCAGCTGGTTGGGCTTGCCCCCGAGCGTCTCGTCGAAGACCTCGCGGGCCACCGGCACCAGATCCGGGTGGGCCACCCAGGAACCGTCGAAGCCGTCGGATGCTTCGCGGGTCTTGTCGGCGCGGACCTTCTCGAAGGCCACCGCGTTGACGGCCTCGTCGCGGCGGTTGGGGATGAAGGCGCTCATGCCGCCGATGGCCATCGCGCCGCGGCGGTGGCAGGCCCGCACCAGCTGCTCGGTGTAGGAACGCATGAAGGGCGCCGTCATGGTCACCATCGCCCGGTCCGGCAGCACGAACCGCGGCCCGCGGGTGCGGAAGTTCTTGATGACGGAGAAGATGTAGTCCCAGCGTCCGGCGTTCAGCCCGGCCGAGTGCTCGCGCAGCTCGTAGAGGATCTCCTCCAGCTCGAACGCCGCCGTGATGGTCTCGATGAGCACCGTCGCGCGGATTGTGCCCTGGTCGATGCCCACGGCGTCCTGGGCGAAGACGAACACGTCGTTCCAGAAGCGCGCCTCCTGGTGGTTCTCGATCTTCGGCAGGTAGAAGTAGGGGCCGCGGCCGGCGGCGATCAGCCGCTGGGCGTTGTGGAAGAAGTAGAGCCCGAAGTCCACCAGCGAGCCGGAGGTGGGCTTGCCGTTGATGGTCAGGTGCTTCTCCGGCAGGTGCAGCCCGCGGGGGCGGACCACGATGGTGGGCAGCTCGGTGAGCGTCTTCCCGGTGACCCGGTATTCCTTGCCCTCCGGCGTGGTGAAGTCGATCTCCCCGTCCAACACCGAGCGCAGGTTCAGCTGCCCGCCGATGACGTTCTGCCAGGTCGGGGTCGAGGCGTCCTCGAGGTCGGCCAGCCAGACCTTCGCGCCCGAGTTCAGCGCGTTGACCGCCATCTTGCGGTCCGTCGGCCCGGTGATCTCCACGCGGCGGTCCTCCAGCCCGGGGGCGACCGGGGCGACGCGCCAGGAGTCGTCCTCGCGGATGTGGCGGGTCTCCTCCAGGAAGCGGGGGTCCTCGCCGGCGGCGATCTGGCGGCGGCGGGTCTCGCGTGCGGCCAGCAGTTCGTGGCGGCGCGGCTCGAACTCGGCGTGGAGCTTCGCCAGGAAGTCCATGGCCTGGGGGGTGAGGATCTGCTCCTGCCGGCGGACCGGCGAAGCGTTCAGCGTGATGCCGTTCAGGGTGATGGGGTCGTTCATGGCGGTTCTCCTTCAAAAAAGTGTGGGGTACGACGGCGGTGCCTCCCAGGGGGCAGGAGGCACCACCGTCGTGGTCTGCTTAGTGGAACTGGCCGGCCTCGGTGGATCCCACCAGGGCCAGGGTGGACGCGTTGGGGTTCAGCGTCGTCGCGATCTTGTCGAAGTAGCCGGTGCCGACCTCGCGCTGGTGCTTGGTGGCGGTGTAGCCGGCGGCCTCGGAGGCGAACTCGCGCTCCTGGAGCTCGACGTAGGCGCTCATGCCCTTCTCGGCGTAGCCGGAAGCCAGGTCGAACATCGAGTGGTTCAGGGCGTGGAAGCCGGCGAGGGTGATGAACTGGAAGGTGAAGCCCATGGCGCCGAGTTCGCGCTGGAACTTCGCGATGGTGGCGTCGTCGAGGTGCTTCTTCCAGTTGAACGACGGCGAGCAGTTGTAGGCGAGCATCTGATCCGGGTGCTCGGCCTTGACCGCTTCGGCGAACTTCCTGGCCAGCTCCAGGTCCGGGGTCCCGGTCTCCATCCAGATGAGGTCGGAGTAAGGGGCGTAGGCCTTGGCCCGGGCGATGCAGGGTTCGATCCCGTTGCGGACCTTGTAGAAGCCCTCGGCGGTGCGCTCTCCGGTGATGAACTCGGCGTCGCGCTCGTCGACGTCGGAGGTGATCAGCGTGGCCGCCTCGGCGTCGGTGCGGGCGATGATCACGGACGGGGTGTTGGAGACGTCGGCCGCCAGCCGTGCCGCGTTCAGGGTGCGGATGTGCTGGCCGGTCGGGATGAGGACCTTGCCGCCGAGGTGGCCGCACTTCTTCTCGCTGGCGAGCTGGTCTTCCCAGTGCACGCCGGAGGCGCCGGCGGTGATCATGGACTTCATCAGCTCGAAGGCGTTCAGCGGGCCACCGAAGCCGGCCTCGGCGTCGGCGACGATCGGAACCAGCCAGTCCTCGACGGACTGGATGTCCTCGGAGAACTCGATCTGGTCGGCACGCTGCAGGGCGTTGTTGATCCGGCGGACGACCTGGGGCACCGAGTTGGCCGGGTAGAGCGACTGGTCCGGGTAGGTCTGGCCGGAGAGGTTGGCGTCGGCGGCGACCTGCCAGCCGGAAAGGTAGATGGCGCGCAGCCCTGCCTTGACCTGCTGCACTGCCTGGTTGCCGGTCAGCGCCCCCAGCGAGTTGGTGTACGCGCCGGTCTTCGCCTCCTCGGTCAGCTGGTTCCAGAGCTTCTCGGAACCGCGGCGGGCCAGCGTGTTCTCCTCGACGACGCGGCCCTGCAGGCGGACGACCTCGGCGGCCGTGTACTCGCGGGTGATGCCTTCCCAACGCGGGTTGGCGCTCCACTCCAGCTCCAGGGCCTGCTCGCGTTCCGCGGCGGTCTGCTGGTTCTGCGTCATGTCGTTCTCCTCTGGTTCGCCGATGTTGTTTCGGTGTTTTCTGCGTAAACAACACTTTTCGCGATCCGCAAGAGGTTTTCTAGGGGGTTTTGGTGGAAAGATTTGCACTTCTTCCGCTATTCTCAAGAAGTGACGACTCCCACATGGAACCGGCCGCCCGGCGGATCATCCCCGGACGGCACCGCGGCGGAACTCGACGCCGAACTCGACTCGATTGCCCTGGGCCGGCGGATACGCCACCTGCGCAAGGCGAAGGCGCTGACCCTGGACGGATTGGGGGAGGTCGTCGGCGTGGCGCCCTCTCAGTTGAGCCTGATCGAGAACGGCAAGCGCGAGCCCAAGGTCTCCCTGCTCAAACTGCTGGCCGGAGCCCTGGATACCGGTGTCGACGACCTGCTCGGGGCCGAGCCCCCCAGCCGCCGGGCCGCCCTGGAAATCGAACTGGAAAAGGCGCAACGCGGACCGCTCTACGGGTCGCTCGGATTGCCGAAAGTCCGCGTCTCCTCGCGGCTGTCGATGGATGTGCTCGAGTCGCTGGTCGGCCTCCAGCATGAGCTGGAGCGGCGCCTTGAGCAGCAGTCCGCGACCCCGGAGGAGGCGCGCCGGGCGAACACCGAGATCCGCGCCGAGATGCGCGAGCTCAACAACCACTACCCGGAGCTGGAGAAGCAGGCGCAGGACCTGCTGGACGCCGTCGGGCACACCTCCGGTCCGTTGTCCCACCACGTGGCCGCGGACCTGGCCGAACACCTGGGTTTCGGGTTGCGTTTCGTCGGCAACCTGCCCCATTCGACCCGGTCGGTGACGGATTTGAAGAACCGCCAAATTTATCTGGTGCAGGGCTCACGCAGCGAGCACGATGCCCGTTCGGTGCTGCTGCAGGCGCTCGGACACTACGTGCTCGGGCACGAGGCGCCGCGTGACTACAGCGAATTCCTGCGCCAGCGCGTCTACACCAACTACTTCGCCGCGGCGCTGCTGATGCCGCAGAAGACCACCGTGCGGTTCCTGGAGGAGGCGAAGAAGAACAAGTCGCTGGCCATCGAGGACCTGCGCGACGCCTACGCGGTCTCCTACGAATCCGCGGCCCACCGCTTCACCAACCTGGCCACCGAGCACCTGGGCATCACCTGCCACTTCCAGAAGGTCCACGAGTCGGGCATCCTGCACAAGGCCTACGAGAACGACGGCGTGAATTTTCCCGCCGACCACACCGGTGCCATCGAGGGCCAGACCATCTGCCGGTACTGGACCAGCCGCGAGGTCTTCGAGGTGCCCGACAAGTTCCGGGCCTACGAGCAGTACACCGACACGGTGGTCGGTACCTACTGGTGCACGGCCCGCACCGAACGCCACTCCTCGGGCACGTACTCGCTGAGCATCGGCGTTCCCTACGAGCATGTGAAGTGGTTCCGCGGCCGGGACACCACCGAACGCTCGAAGTCGCGCTGCCCGGACGAGACCTGCTGCAAGCGTCCGCCGGACAACCTGTCCCGGATATGGGCCGGCCAGGCTTGGCCGGCGGCGCGGGCTAACTCGCACCTGCTCGCCGCCATGCCCTCGGGGGCGTTCCCGGGAGTGGACGAGACCGAGGTCTACGAGTTCCTGCAGGCCCACGGCGGCTGAGCCGCGGCTCGCGGGGCGCTGCGGCTAGGCATCGAGCCAGGCGAGGACCGCCAGCACGCGGCGGTGGTCATCGGGGCCCGGAGACAAGCCGAGCTTGGTGAAGATCGCCGAGATGTTCTTCTCCACGGCCCCGGCACTGAGGAACAACGTGGAGGCAATGGCGGCGTTCGTGCGTCCCTCCGACATCAGGCCCATGACCTCGCGCTCACGTGGAGTCAGCGAGGCCAGCGGGGCGGCGGCGCGCTGGCTGAACGCGGCTGAAACGACTTCCGGATCCAGCACGACCCCGCCGGCACCGATGCGTTCCAGGGCGCTGGTCATCTCCTCCAGCCGGGCGATCCGGTCCTTGAGCAGGTAGCCGAGCCCGCCGGTCCCGGATGCCGAGGCGCCGGCGAGCAGCTCGGTCGCGTACGTCAGCTCCACATATTGGGATAGCACCAGGATCCCGATGCCGGGGTGTTCGGCCCGGATGCGGGCCGCCGCGGCGAGCCCCTCGTGGCTGAACCCCGGGGGCATGCGGACATCGGTGACGACGATGTCCGGCAGATGCTCGGCCACCGCTGCCAGCAACGACTCCTCATCGTCGACGGCGGCAACCACGTCGGCGCCGCCTTCGCGCAGCAGGCGCACGAGGCCTTCCCGGAGCAGGACGGAATCCTCGGCGAGCACGATGCGCATGCAGCCAGCGTACCGTCGGCTCCACCCGCAGTGTGCCCCGGAAGCGAGCTGCTCAGGTGCGCAGCGGGATCACGGCGGTGATGGTGGTGCCGCCGCCGTCGGGCGAGTCGACCTCCAGGGTGCCGTCGACCCCCGCCAAGCGGTCGCGCAGGCCGGCCAGACCGGAGCCCTTGCCCTGATGCGCTCCGCCGACACCGTCGTCGTGCACTGTCAGCGTCAGGAAGCTGCCATCCGTGGCCAGGGCCAGGGTGCATTGCTGGGCGGCCGAGTGCTTGGCGGCGTTGGTCAGGGCTTCGACGCCGGAGAATTAGGCGGCCTGCTCGATGGTGGCGGGGAACCGCCGGCCGGCACCGGGGCGGATGTTCAGCCCCACGGGCAGCGGGGAGGTGGCGGCGGCCGCCTCGAACGCGGCGACGAGACCGCGGTCGGTGAGGATCGGCGGGGCGATGCCGCGCGAGAGGGCGCGCAGTTCGGACAGGGCGTCCTTCGAGTGGGACAGGGCGGCGTCGATGAGCTCGCGGGTCGAGTGGTCCTGGGGGTCGATCCGGCGCTTGGCCGCCTCCAGGTCCATCGCCATGCGCACGAGGCGTTGTTGGGGGCCGTCGTGGATGTCGCGTTCGATGCGGCGCAGCGTCCCCGCTTCGGCGGCGATGACCTGGCTGCGCGAACTGGTCAGGCGCGTGGTCTCCTCGCGCAGCGCGCGGCGCTCATTGGTCAGCAGTCCGATCGCCAGGGCCCGCTGCAGCAGCGCCAGGCCCCGGGTGATCGGAAACAGGGTCAGCAGGAACACGATCCCGACTCCGACCTGGATCCAGGGGTGCCACACCGGGGCGATTCCCAGCAGATCCCACACATCCTCCTTGGGCTCGGGGATGAAGCGGTACCAGAACCATTGGGTCAGCCCGCCGAGGGCACCGCCGATCCACGTGATGGTCACGGAGAAGGCGAGGACGCGCACCGGGAACGATACGACCGCGTGGATCAGGTCCTTCCAGCGCTGTGCGTCGGCCAGCGGGGCCAGCATCCGGCGCAGGGCCGATCCGCCGGGCGCGGTCCGGTAGTACGTCGGCGGCATCGGCCCCGAGTTCCAGCGGGCCAGGGCCCGCTCCCCGGCGGCGAAGAAGCTGGCGGTGAAGAGCGCGCCGACGAGGACGAAAATGCCGATGTAGATGAGCGCGGTGCCCAGGCCCGCGGAAAACAGGGTGATCGCCACGCTGAACGCGATGACCCCGATGAACAGGGCCGCGAGGTTGTAGCCGAGGTCGCGTCCCAGTTGGGTCAGGCGGGACGGCACGGTAGTGGGGGCCCCCCGGGTGTGGTGGTCCCCGGTGGCCTGGAGTGGGGGATCGGCGTGGTCCATCGGTCTGGAGTCTAGCGCCGCGGTGGGGTCTGGCAGGGTGGTCATGGCTGGTTCTTTCGGTGGAGGAGGGATCTTGCCTTCCATCCTTCCGCGCGGGGGCCCCGCCGTCTGCCCGGCCGTCCCCCCGTGCCTGGCGGGGGTTAACCCCACTACCCACCGGCCAGCCGGTGGGACTCCAGCAGCAGTTCGCGCAGTTCGGCGTCGCCGACGCGTTCCAGCCGGACCAGGACCAGCTGCGGGGAGGCCTGGTGGTGGGGTGTCCAGAAGTACCCCTCGGGGTCAGTGGCCGCCAGGGCCTCGCGTTCGGTGGTCTTCACGGTCAGCACCGTGTCATCCCACATGCGTGCCATCAGGGTGCGGGCAAACCATGCGGGGCGGTTCCAGCTGGACCGCTCGGTGACCCCGGGCAGGGCGAGACACAGGCTGCGGACCTCCGCTTCGGTGCTCATGCTCCCACGGTCCGGTGCCTGCGCGCCCCGGTCAAGGGGACGGCGCAGGCACCGCTGTGCCGTCCGTCCGGTTATCAGTCGGCGGCGGACGTCCGTCCCTCGAAGTCATCCTCGCTGGCGGCTCGGGCGGGTGCCTTGGCGAAGACCGACGGCTCATCGGGGGTGCCGGCCTTGATGTGGTTGAACAGGATGTTCATCAGGATCGCCATGACCGCCGCCGAGCTGATGCCGGAGTGGAAGATCGTCCCGAACCAGGTGGGGAACTTGTCGTAGAACGTCGGTGCGGCGATGGGGATCATCCCGAAGCCCAGCGACGTCGCGACGATGACCAGGTTCATGTTGTTCTTGTACTCGACCTGGGCCAGGGTGCGGATCCCACTGGCGGCGACGGTGCCGAAGAGCACGATCCCGGCACCGCCGAGAACCGAGGTCGGCACGGCGGCGACCACGCGTCCGAGGATGGGCAACAGACCCAGGATGACGAGGATGAGGCCGCCGGCGCTGACCACGAAGCGGCTCTTGATGCCGGTGATGGCCACCAGGCCGACGTTCTGTGCGAAGGCGCTTTGCGTGAAGGAATTGAACAGCGGCGAGATGGCGCTGGACAGCATGTC
Organism: Micrococcaceae bacterium RIT 802; assembly: GCA_016892645.1. Classification (GTDB taxonomy): domain Bacteria; phylum Actinomycetota; class Actinomycetes; order Actinomycetales; family Micrococcaceae; genus Arthrobacter_H. The sequence continues at coordinate 86,324 of JAFEMX010000011.1, read as the reverse complement.
TGCGCGCAGGCCGTTGCCGATGCGCTTGGAATCGACCTTGGTTTCCACGATTTCGCCGACCGCGAGGATGTCGGCCGTCGTCTCGGTCAGCGTCACCAGGATGACGATCAGCATCGAGATGATGGCCGGCAGCTCGAACGTTGGGGCACCGAAGGCGAACGGGGTGGGGAAGGCGAAGACCGGCCCCTCGGCGACCTTGGAGAAGTTCGCCATGCCCAAGGCCGCGGCGATCACCGTACCGATCACGATGGCCAGCAGGATCGAGAGGCGGGAGATGGTGGCGTTGCCCAGTTTGCTCAGCAGCAGGACGACCAGCAGGGTGAGGCCGGCCAGGCCGATGTTGGCCACGGACCCGTAGTCCTCGGCCTTGGCGTTGCCGCCCATCGCCCAGTTGGCGGCGACCGGCATCAGCGTGAGGCCGATGGTGGTGATGACCACGCCGTTGACGACCGGTGGGAAGAAGCGGATGACCTTCGAGAAGACCGGGGTGATGAGCAGGCCGACGAGCGAGGCGACGATGACCGCTCCGAAGACCGACTGGATGCCCCCGCCGCCACCGATGATCGCCGTCATCGTGGCGACGCCGGCGAAGGACACCCCCTGGACCAGGGGCAGCTGCGAGCCGAAGAACGGGATGCCGATGGTCTGGAGCAGTGTGGCCAGGCCGCCGACGAACAGGCAGGCTGCGATGAGCACGCCGATGTCCGACGAGCTCATGCCCGCGGCGGAGCCGACGATGAGCGGCGGGGCGATGATTCCCCCGTACATGGTCAGGACGTGTTGGAAGCCGTAGGCGAACGTCCGTCCCCACGGTAGGCGTTCGTCTTCGGGGCGCGCGATCTTCCTCGCGCGGGTTGCTTTCTTGTTCATGATGGTCACCTCTTGAGCCGATAACTGGCGGGGGAGTGGCGAGGACCCCAGGCCCCCGAACGGCAGGACCCCCTTGTTCCACCGGCTCTGATAATTTCGTATGCCGGAAACAAGATCTCGTAATGCATAAAAGTGAACTGGATCACATCGTTCCTGTCAAGGGGCTTCAAGAGGAATGGACGAGACGGCATGCAGCGGCGCTGTGCTCGGCGACCAGCGCCTCGAGGTCCAGGCCGGGGACGCTCCCGTCGACGACCCTCCACCGGCCGCCGACCATGACCCGGTCCGCACGGTCGGCACCGCAGAGCAGCAGGGCCGCCACCGGGTCGTGGCTGCCCGAGAAGCGCAGGCCATCGAGGGTGAACAGGGCCAGGTCCGCCTGCTTGCCGGGGCGGAGTTCGCCGATGTCGTCTCGGCCCAGCGCCCGGGCCGAGCCGCGGGTCGCCCAACCCAGGGCCATCTCGGGCGTCACGGCCGCCGCGCCATAACGCAGCCGCTGCAGGTACAACGCCTGTCGCGCCTCGAGGATCATGTTCGATGCGTCGTTCGATGCCGACCTGTCGACACCGAGCCCGACCGGAGCCCCGGCCGCCTCGAGCTCGAGGGCCCGGGCCATGCCGGAGCCCAGCCGCATGTTCGACGTCGGGCAGTGCGCGACGGCGGTGCCTGCGGCACCGAGCCGGGTGATCTCCTCGTCGCTGAAGTGGATGCCGTGGGCCAGCCAGGTCCGGTTGGTCAGCCAGCCGACGTCCTCCAGGTAGTCGACCGGGCGCAGGCCGAACATCTGCCGGCAGAATTCCTCCTCGTCCAGGGTTTCGGCCAGGTGGGTGTGCAGCCGGACGTCACGGGACTCGGCCAGGGCCGCCGTCTCGGCCATCAGCGACCGGGTGACCGAGAACGGCGAGCAGGGGGCCAGCCCGATGGTGATCGCCGCCCCGGCGCCTCGCTCGTGGTAACGGCCGATGAGGCGGTCGCTGTCGGCCAGGATCACCTCGGGGTCCTGCACGACCCGCTGGGGCGGCAATCCGCCGTCGTCCTCTCCGAGGCTCATCGATCCCCGGGTGAGCATGCCGCGCATGCCCAGGGAGCGCATGACCGAGACCTCGACGTCGATGGCCTCCTCGAGGCCGGAGGGGAAGAGGTAATGGTGGTCCGCCGCCGTCGTGCAGCCGCTGAGCAGCAGCTCGGCGAGGGCGATCGTGGTGGCCAGCTCCAGGTCGCGCGGGGTCAGTCGGGCCCAGACCGGATAGAGGTTGACCAGCCAGGGGAAGAGTTCCGAACTGACCACCGGAGCCCAGGCGCGGGTGAGGGTCTGGTAGAAGTGGTGGTGCGTGTTGACCAGCCCGGGGAGGAGGACGTGCAGTGAGGCGTCGAAGACCTCGTCGCAGGGTGACGAAGGCTGCTGGCCGGCGGCCAGGACCTCGGCGATGACGCCGTCCTGGATGACGAGGCCGCCGGAGGCGTCGAGGTCGTTGGCGGTGAAGGCGGACAGCGGGTTCTTGACCCAGAGCCGGGTGGTGGCGTGCATTGGATGGCCTTTGCTCGAAGGGGGACTTCGGGCCGGTCGAGTCACTGGCCGGCTTGGTGAAGCCAGCTCAGTGGTGCCTGTCTGCTGATCCAGGTTCTGCACGCTGCAGATGGTCCCCGAGCCTAGGCAGCCGAAGGGAAGGGGTCAAGACCTGTGTGATGCTGCTGGCTGCGGAATGCGGCGTGAGGCCGCAATGCGCCGAACTTCCAGCGGCGTTTCGGCCGATTCCCGTTCTTTCTGCGGTATGGCCCAACCGGATTCCGGGGGCGCCGCCGAAAGCCCTCGACGGGTTGAGGTTGCCCGCCAGCTCGGGCAGGCTGGCCGGAGAGCTTGAAACAACCTCAGGGAGGACACCATGGGCATGCAGAAGCCGGAACACGTCGTCATCGTCGGGGCGGGCATCGTCGGCCTGTCGACCGCCTGGTATCTCCAGGAACAGGGCACGCGCGTGACCGTCGTCGACCGGACCGGGGTCTCGGCCGGCTCCTCCTGGGGCAACGCCGGCTGGCTGACCCCCGCCCTGACCCTGCCATTGAGCGAACCGTCGGTGCTGACCTACGGGCTCAAGGCCATGTTCAACCCCGGTTCCCCGCTCTACATCCCGCCGACGACGGACCCGTCCCTGCTGCGCTTCCTCATCGGGTTCGCCCGGCACTGCACCCCCGGCAAATGGCGCGAGGCCATGAAGGTCTTCAGCGAGATCGGCGCCACCGGGCTGGACGCCTTCGCCGAGATCACCGAGGGGACGAACTCCGTCGCGGAGCCGACGAAACCGGCCGAGCCCTTCCTGGCGGGTTTCGCCAGCGAGAAGGACCGCGAAGGGCTCGTCCACGAGTTCGAGGGCATCCGGCAGGCCGGCGGTTCCGTCGACTTCGACCTCATGTCCGGGACCGAGATCCGCGGCCTCGAGCCGACCCTGGGCCCCGACGTCGTTGCCGGCGTGAAGATCCACGGGCAGCGCTTCATCAATCCGCCGAACTTCGTGGAGTCGCTGGCCGAGTCCGTACGCGACCGTGGCGGGGAGATCATCGATGGCTTTAGCGTCACCAACGTGGAGGAGGGCCGCCATGGCGTCACGGTCACCGGCTCCAGTGGACGCAGCCTCGCCGCCGACGCCGTCGTGCTGGCCACAGGTGCGTGGCTGGGCAGCCTCGCACGCCGCTTCGGCGTCCGCCAGGTCGTCCAGGCGGGCCGCGGCTACAGCTTCACCGTCAAGCCCGAGGCCATGCCCACGCACCCGATCTACTTCCCGGCCCAGCGCGTGGCCTGCACCCCGCTCGGGGACCGCTTCCGTGTGGCCGGCATGATGGAATTCCGCAACGCCGACGCTCCGCTGGACCCCCGTCGCATCCAGGCGATCATCGACGCCGCCTCGCCGATGTTCACCGGCATCGACTGGGAGGACCGCCAGGAGGAATGGGTCGGGGCCCGGCCCTGCACCGCCGACGGCCTCCCGCTGGTCGGCGCCACGAAGTCATCCCGCGTCCACGTCGCCGGCGGTCACGGCATGTGGGGCGTCGCGCTGGGACCGCTCACCGGCAAGATGCTGGCCGCCGAGATGACCGGCCAGCCGACCTCGCCGCTGATGCGCCACTTCAACCCGCTGCGCTGAGACCGGTCGACGGCTCCCCTCCGGTCGGCGTCAGTCCTCGTTGAGGTGCGCCCTGACCAACAGGCCGTCCTCGGAGAGCCATCCGTGGGAGCCGGCGTATTCGACCATGTCGGCGAACCCCTTTTCCCAGGTGTCGCCGCGGTCCGCCCCGGCTTCCCGCAGCGCCGTCACGCCCAACCAGGCGTGGTCGGCGGCCACGGAGCCGAGTCCGGCGGCCACCAGCGCCGCGTCGGTGTCCTCGCGGGTGGTGCCGTGGGTCCGCACCTCCAGCTCGCGCAGGTTGTCCAGCTCATGGACGGTGGCTCGGTGGGCTCCGGTGATCTCAACGTACATGGGGACAGGCTACGCCGGTCTGGGAGACCCATCGTGCTGACCGGGATGCGTCCGCCGGTCTAGGCTATGGGCACCGACCAGCGATAGGAGCCACGATGGCAGCGAAAAAGCGTTTCAAGGACCTCGGCACCGGAGGCAAGATCATCGTCATGATCCTCGGCGCCGCCCAGGTGGCCCTGCAGGGCGCGGCGCTGAAGGACCTGAAGCAGCGGCCCGCGGCCCAGGTGAAGGGACCCAAGCCCTTCTGGTTCGCCGTCAGCTTCCTGAACTACGGCGGGCCCATCGCCTACTTCCTCATCGGGCGCAGGAAGTAGGCGATCCTCAGGCGGTGACCCGGTCGACGGGAACCACCTCGACGTCGCGCAGCACGCCGTCCTCGGCCACGGCCGTCATGTAGGTGCAGACGGGCTCGCGCCGCCGGTCCGTCGGCGATCCGGGATTCAGCAGGCGCAGTCCGCTATCCGCCGTCGTGTCCCAGGGGATGTGGCTGTGCCCGAACACCAGCACATCCGCATCGCGGAACCGGGCCGCGCAGCGCGCTTCCCGGCCCGCCGCGGCCCCGGTCTCGTGGGTCATCGCAAAGCGGATGCCCTCGATCTCGACCCGGGCGGTCTCCGGCAGCCGGGAGCGCAGCTCGTCGCCGTCGTTGTTGCCCCACACGCCGACGAGCCGCCGGCACCGCTGCTCCAGCTCGTCCAGCAGGCCCGGTTCGACCCAGTCCCCGGCATGGAAGACGACGTCGGCCGCCTCCAGCTCCCGCCACAGATCCAGGTGCAGCCCGCGGGCGCGCTTCGGGAGGTGGGTGTCGGCGATCAGGACCAGGCGGGTGCTCATGCCCGCATCCTCCCACGCGCGGCGCCGCTGCGGGCACGGTGCACCCCGTAGGCCGCGAACCAGGCCACGGCCAGTTCCAGCACGATGACCAGAAGCATCAACCCCGCATGCCCGGCCCCCGCGGGACCCGCTCCGGATCCTGCGAGATGGCTGCCGCCGTCGTGCATGGCGTGCATCCCCGGCCCCCCGGGAAGGCCCAGCGCCATGACGGCGTGGAGCAGGGCCATGCCGATCGACATGCCCACCAGGGCCAGGGAGCCCCGGCAGCCCGGGCGGAGCGCGGCGTGGGCGGCGCACCCCGCGCAGGACAGGGCCATGGCCGCCAGCAGGATGCCCAGGGCCACCCCGTGGCCGCCCCCTGCGATCATCACCACGTGGACCACCAGCGAGGCGGCGGTCAGGACCGCGGCTGCCAAACCGGCCGTGCGCCCCGGCAGCCCGACCCGACCGGGGGTCGCACGGCCCGCCGGCCGCGCCGGCGACGGCACGCGCACCGTTGCCGGCACGCGCGCCGGCAACACCGAGGCGGACATCGGGCTTACCGGTGGCAGGCGGCGCCCGGCGCGGGGGCCGGGACGTCGAGGACGGGGGAGCGGTCGAAGAAGCCCTCGGGCCGCAGCTTGAACCCCACCGAATCGACAGGCATGATCGGCCAGTCCTCGGTGCGCGGGAAGTGCGTGAGCCCGAAGGTGTGCCACACGACGACGTCCTGGCCGTCGATGTCCCGGTCCGCCTCGATCCACGCGGGGATTCCGGCGCCGCCGGAGTGCTGGTTGACGAAGTCGCCGGTCGGGTAGCGCTGGGACTCGTCGTGCCGGGTGACCCACAGCGCCTTGGAGGCGAAGGTCGCCCGGCGGTGGATGGAGGAGCCCTCGTCCGCCAGCAGGGTCGGCTGTCCCTGGGGGTGGAGCTTGTAGCCGACCGGTTCGCCCAGGCGGTTGGTGGCCTGCGGGTTCTGCACGATCCACGTGCGGGCGACCTCCGGCTTGGCGTCGCGGGCGGCCCGGGATTCGGTGGCCAGGACGGTGCGGCGTCGGGTGAACGCATTGCCGCGCGGGTTTTCCGGACCGATGGGCACGCGGACCGCGTCCTCCTCGGCCACCCGGCTGGGTCCGCCGTCGAGTGCGAAGTCCAGACGTGCACCGAAGAGGTGCTGGTGGAACGGGGCCCCGAGCCCGGGCGCCATCTCGGAGGCGTACGGGTAGTCGCCGCCCGGGTGCGCGCTGGTGAACACGACGCCGGTGGCCTTGGCCTCGAACTCGATGGTGCCGTCGAGGTAGAGGTACCAGTAGAAGCCGTAGTCGTAGTTGCCGACGGTGGTGAAGAAGGAGATGACCAGGCGGCGGTTGCGGCGCGTGTAGTTGATCCCGCTCCACAAATCCGAGTGCTTGGCCAGGATGGAGGCGTCCTCCTCGTGCATGCAGATGCCGTTGGCGATGGTGCGCGGGTTGCCCAGCGCGTCGGAGACGGTGGGGGAGATGTAGTGGATCTCGCCCAGGCAGTCGCAGCCCAGCTCCAGCGAGTTCGCGAACTGGCCGACCAGGTATTCGCCGGTGTCGAAGTAGTTCTGCCAGCTGCGCACCGGCGACGGGTCGCCATAGGGCACGACCATCTCGGCGATGGAGGCGCGGTTGAGGATGCGCCGCGTCCGCCCGCCGTCCGCGAAGCCGATGTTGTGCAGGACCAGGCCCTCGCGCACGTCGAAGCCGATGTCCAGGCTCCATTTCTCCCATTCGACGTAGTTGCCGTCGGTGACGGTGAAGCTCGGGCCCTCGGGCTGCGTGATCTCGATGGGCTTCTGCGTGGTCCGCACCGGGCCGGTCAGTTCCGGGTCGGTGTAGTTGCCGTGCTCGGCGGGGACGGGAACGACGGCGATATCCAGGACCTGGTCCACCGTCTTGTTGGTGACATCCACGTAGGCGACGAGACCGTCGACCGGGTGGGCCCAGGCGGAGTCCTCCGGGTGGTCCTGGACGAAGGCCAGGCCGCGCAGGATGCGCCGGCCCGCCTCCTCGGGGTATTCGAAGACGCCGGCCGAGAGCGGTGCGACGCGGACGTTCTCCACGTCGAGCCCGCGCTTCTCCAGGGCCGCGAGCCATTCGGGGTGGGTGGCCAGGATCTGCTCCACGACCTCGAACTCCTCCTCCAGCACCGGCAGTTCGCCCGTTTCGGCGGTGTCCAGCTCCGTTGCGGTCAGGACCGTGTTGGCGGTGGCGCTGACCGCCAGGTCGCGGGCCGGACCGCCTGCGGTATCCAGGGTGAAGACGCGGAAGATCCTCTCGACGTCGGCGTCATCCGCCCGGTCGCGAGGCGGATCCACGAGGCCGAGGTAGGCGATGCGGGACGAGTCGGGGAAATACCCCGCCTCCCGGAGGGTCGCCACCACCGCAGTGATCTCCGCGGGCGTCGGCAGGGTGTGGGCACCCGCCGGGGCGGTCGTCGCGGTGGTGATCGCGGTGTCGTGGCAGGACGGGCTCATGGGGTGCCTTTCGCTGGGAAGCGCCGCATCCGAACGTGGTGCGGATCACTTCTTTTTTCTATGTCTGTAGAGAATACGGGTCGCATAGGCTGGTGGCAAGACCCCCGGGCCACCGGGGCGAGCGGAAGGTGGACCCGGGTGCCCAAGATCGTCGATCATGACCGACGACGGATCGAACTGGTCGAGGCGACGTGGCGGATCATCGCGCGGCTCGGGCTGGAACGGGCCACCATGCGCGAGATCGCCGAGGAGGCGGGATTCGCCAACGGCGCCCTGAAGCCCTACTTTCCGACGAAGAACGAGTTGGTCCAGGCCACGTTCGAGTACGTGTTCGCGCGGACCAACGAACGCGTCAGCACTGCCGCCGACGGACTGGGTGGGTTGGCTGCATTGCGGGCGTTCTGCTGCGAGGTGCTGCCGCTGGACGCCACCCGGATCGACGAGGCGCGCATCGTGCTGCCCTTCTGGCATGTGGCCATCCATGACCGGGTGAAGGCGGATTTGAATGACGGATCGATGGCCGTCTGGCGTGAGTGGATGACCGACTGGCTCCAGCAGGCACGGCGAGCCGGCGAGGTGCGCCCCGAGGTTGCCGTCGCCACGTCAGTCGAGGTGCTGCTGACCTTCCTGCTGGGTGCGCAGGTAACCGCGACGCTGGACCCCGCGCACGCCGCGCCCGCCCAGCTGCGCCGCCAGCTCGATGCCCAGTTGGCCCTGCTATCCGCCTGATTGGTTTTTCGACGACCGGAGAAAAATAGTGACATTTGGCCGCTGGAAGCGTATCTTGACACTAATGTGACACCCATCACCGAGCGGCAGGAGCATCATGACGGTCGCGCCCCTTCACCCCCTGGCCCAGCGGGCCGACGACTTCGCCCGCTGGCGTGAGATCGTGTCGGCGTCCTTCGTCCCCCTGGAGGCGGACCCCGTCGGGCCCGGCCCGTTTGCCGGCCAGGTCTCGGGCCGCGAACTGCACGACCTCGCGGTCGTCGAGGTCGACGCCATGGCCCACCGCGTCCGGCGCACCCCCGCGCTCATCCTTGATGGCGGCACCGGCTATTACAAGGTCAGCCTGCAGCTGAGCGGACAGGGATTCCTGGTCCAGGACGGCAGGGAAGCGGTGCTGGTCCCGGGCGACCTGGCCATCTACGACACCCAGCGCCCCTACACGCTGAGCTTCCACGAGGAGTTCTCCACGCTCGTGCTGATGTTCCCCAAACGGCTCATCGGGCTGGAGGACGTGGACCTGTCGATGTTGACCGCGCAGCGGCTGGGCGCTGACGACCCGGTCGCCGGTGCCCTCGTGTCCTGCATCGCCCGGATCGGCGACGTGCTGCCCACCGTCGATGAGACCATCGGCTACCGGCTCGCCCGCAACGCCGTCGACCTGCTCGGGACCATCCTCGCGGCCGAAGTGAGCAGCGGATCGAGGCTCCAGGGCTTCGAGCAGGCGTTGCAGCTCCAGCGCATCAAGGACCACATCGAACAGCACCTCGCCGACCCCACCCTGGGACCGGGCGGCATCGCCGCGGCGCACTTCATCTCGGCACGGACCCTGCACAAGCTCTTCGAACCCACCGGGACGACCGTCGCCGCCTGGATCCGCAGCCGGCGCCTGGAGAACGCCCACCGGGAACTGCTGGACCCGCTGCTGTCCGGGATGCCGGTCGGCACCATCGGTGCCCGCAGCGGGCTTCCGGATGCCGCGCACTTCAGCCGGGTCTTCCGGGCGGCCTACGGCTACGCGCCCAGCTCCCTGCGCGCCGCCGCCTGAGCTTCGATTCCGTTTCCGCGGCCGGCCCCGGCCGCGAAGGGGGCTGTTGGCGGGGTTGCGCGGGGCGCCCAGACGGGCGGAGGCAGCCGCTTCATCATGTCGGGTGGGCCCCGGTCTTCCTCAGATCCTGACCTCGACGCCGGTGTCGGTGCCGAATCTAATGAGCCAGTCCAACCCCTTGCCCGCGGCGAAGAGCACCGCAAAGTCGGGGTCTTGCTCGAGATCCAGGGGGCTGACTGCGGTGCCGAAGAAGACATAGGCGTTCCCGGTGTTGCATTTGCGGCTGGTCCAGACGCATCCGTCGAACCCGGCTGCGGAGGCGGCTGCAGCCCACCTGACAGTCCTGTCGTATTCGGTGGAGCTGGTGTCCGTTAGGTCGCCGGCCGAGATTCCGAGCTTCCATAGGCCCTTCCCCTGGAAGCTCGCCAAGGACAGGTCACGCCGCAGCATGAACCTGACCATCAGCTTGTCCCGGTACTCTGCGGGAAGGAGGATGCCGCCGCGCCGCGGCTTCCGGTGCAACAGGGTCTCGCATACGGCGACATCTGCGTTCGACGCGCCGTAGAGGACCGGCACGACCATGCCGGCAGGGCTCCTGAAGAACGCGAATCGGGTGGCCGCCCCGTACCCGGGGTTAAAATCGTTCGGTTGCCTGTCCAGCTTGTTTGTTGTGACCCGGTAAATCTGGGATCCGGCGGGCAGGACCGTTGCTGCGGGTTCGAAGGGGTCCGGCGGGTCTGTTACCACTGAGCCCCGAAGTCCGCGGCCAGCGCATCCAGGACGGCCCGGCTGTCGTCCAGATGGTCGACTGGTTCATCGCCGTCGAAGGCCTCGTTGGCCGAACACAGCCATTGGGCCAATTCCTCTTGGGGAAGGCCGAGATCCTTTGACTGTGAGATGAGATGCGGGATGGTCGGGTTGATCTTGCCATTGCGGAACTGGAATCCGGGATGGAGGATGGCACCGCGACGGCGGATGCCGATGAGCTCCCCATGCTTGCGCTTGGACGCGGCATACTCGGACTTGTTCTTGGCGATGGACCCCAGCTCCTCGGCCACCTCGGCGGAGGTCAGGAGCCCGTAGCCACGCTCCATGCGACGCCACGCGTTCTCGGTGGCCTGGATGGCATGCGCCAGCTGCGGGCTCAGCGAGTCCGCGGCGGTGGCTGCTGCGGTGCGGGCGGCCTGGATAGACCGTGTGGTCGTGAGTACCGCGTCCAGCGCATCGGCATCGAGCAGGAGTGGCTTGACGTCCAAGTCTTTCAAGGCTGCCGCCAGCTTCGCATGCCGGTCCTCGATGACCGGAATGCCGGCCTGGTGCGATGGGAGTGCAGCCCCGATCGACGTGGTCAGCACGAAGACGTTCATGCCGGACTTCATGGCGTCCGGCACCTCGTCGAAATCCAGAGTATGCGCGGCGGACGCCAGCACCAGGTCAGTCGTCTCTTCATCCTGGTGGGCGTGCAGCATTGCGCCCTCGTGCCCGCTGCCCGTCCTGTTGTCGGCCATGATGGCCTCCTGTTCCTTATGGAACCAGTCTACGCTCCCATCCATCAGGCCGATAGGGTCAGGTGACTGCGTGGCCACCGGCGCTCAGGTGGCGGAGCCCTGCGTCCTTCACCACGGGGATCGAATGCATGGGCCGGGGCGAACCCAGCCATCGGCTGCACTTTCGCAGCGGCGGCGACGGGCTCGCGGCTGCCTTCCAGGTCCATGCCGGTCGTTGTCCCGCATCAACGCGAACTGCCTATTTCTTCCACTTCCGCTCGGGCGGAGTCCAGGTGGACAGGCGCTCGAGCAGGTCGTCCGCGTCGCCGCTGACGATCAGGGCATCGCGGTAGGCCGGTGCCAGGAAGGCGCGGTCGACCATCTGGTCGATCATCGCCAGCAGCGGATCCCAGAACCCGTCGACGTTGAACAGGGCGACCGGTTTGGCGTGGATGCCCAGGTGCTGCCACGTCCAGGCCTCGAAGAACTCCTCGAGGGTCCCTGCGCCTCCGGGCAGGGCGACGAACGCATCCCCGAGCGCCGCCATCCGCTCCTTGCGCTCGTGCATGGTGGTCACGATCTCCAGGCTGGTCAGCCCGGTGTGGGCCGTCTCCCCCTCGACGAGCGCCTGGGTGATGACCCCGTGGACCTGTCCTCCGGCACCGAGCGCGGCATCGGCTACCCGGCCCATGAGCCCGACGTGGCCGCCGCCGTAGACCACACCGACACCGCGGCGGGCCAGACCCGTGCCGAGCCGGTCGGCGGCCTGCCGGTAGGCTTCCCCGTCGCCGGTCTTGGAGCCGGTGAAGACGACGACGTTGCCCGGCAGGGGCCGTTTCGGTCTGGTGATGGCCGGCAGGACGTGCTCGGCCAGCAGCGGGGCCAGATCGGCGGGCAGCTCCACCGTGGGGTCGAGCCAGCGCAGCTCGGCGATCTCCGCGGCCGGCTCCGGCGTGACCTGCGCCGGGTGCTCGAAGACCGCCGCCTCCAGCTCGAAGCCCGGCTCGTTGGCGGCGGCACACCGGAAGGTGCCGATCTCCCGCAGCCCCTCCGGCTCCAGCTCGATCCCGATCTCCTCGGCGCACTCGCGCAACGCGGTCTCCGCGGGGGTCTCCCCGGACTCGGGCTTTCCGCCGGGGAACATGAACCGGTCCGTCCCCTTCTTGCGCACGGTGAGCACCTCCCCGGCGGCATTGCGCAGGACGACGGCGCTGACATGGATGATCTGCTCGGGTTCGCTCTTCACCCCTCAACGCTACCGGCAGGCGCGGGTGCGCCCGGGGACAAGAGGCGCACACGCAAAGCCAAACGCGTCGGGGGTGACGCGGGGCACAGTTGAATCACGGCCGGTTACGTCATGATCCGGCGAGCAGCCACCAGGAGGAACCGTGTCCACCAGCAACGCGTCAGAGCAGGTCCGCCCAGCCCCGGCGGCCACCAGCGGGCTGGGCCGGCGCCGGCTCGGGATCCCCGCACTGGTCTTCATGATCATCGCCGCCTCGGCCCCGCTGACCGTGGTCGCCGGCGGAGTGACCAGCAACTATGCGGTGACCAGCCTGCTGGGCATCCCGCTGTCCTTCGTGGTGCTGGGGATCGTGCTCATCCTCTTCGCCGTCGGCTACCTGGCCATGAGCCGCCACGTCCACAACGCCGGCGCCTTCTACGCCTACATCTCCCGTGGGCTGGGCAAGCCGGCCGGAGTCGGCTCGGCCTGGGTCGCGCTGGTGGCCTACAACGCCATGCAGATCGGGATCAACGGGCTCTTCGGTTTCGCGCTCTCCTCGTTCCTGGCCCACCTGACCGGCGTCGAGATCCCCTGGTGGGTCTGCTCGCTCGCCGGCTGGCTCGTGGTGGCGATCCTCGGGGTGAACAAGGTCGACCTCTCCGCCAAGGTGCTGGGCGTCCTCGTCGCCCTGGAGTTCCTCGTCGTCATCGTCTACGACGTGCTGGCCGTCGGCGCCGCCCCCGAGGGCATCAGCGGTGACTCGCTGGAGCCCGCCTCGCTGTTCACCACCGGCGTGGGCGCCGCCCTGGCGTTCAGCATCGCCGCGTTCATGGGGTTCGAATCCGGGGCCATCTACAACGAGGAGACCAAGGACCCCCGGACCACCGCCCGGCGCGCGACCTACATCGCCGTCGTCGTCATCGCCGTGTTCTACGCGTTCTCCGCATGGGCCATGGCCGTGGCCGAGGGCGACAGCCAGGTCGTCGCCCGGTCGCAGGAGTTCGGTCCCGACCTGATGTTCGTCTTCCTGGCCGACCACGCGGCGACCTGGTTCGTGGACCTGGCCAACCTGCTGTTCATCACCAGCCTGCTCGCCGCGCTCGTGGCCTTCCACAACGTCGTGGCCCGCTACGTCTTCGCCCTGGGGCGCGAGTCCGTCCTGCCGGCCGCCCTGGCGCGGGTCTCCCGCCGCTCCGGCGCTCCGGTGGCCGGATCGCTGGTGCAGTCGGTGCTGGCGCTGGCCGTCATCATCGTCTTCGCGATCGCCGGGACCGGGCACGAATACGGTGCGCTCTTCCCGGTCCTGACGCTGTTCACCTGGCTGACCAACATGGGCGCCTTCGGGCTGGTGCTGCTCATGGCCCTGACCTCCTTCGCCGTCGTCGGCTTCTTCCGCCGCACCCCCTCGGGCAACGGACCCTGGACGACGACGGTGGCACCGGTCGCTGCCGGAGTGGCACTGGCGGTGCTGTTCGGTTTGATCGTGGCCAACTTCGACGTGCTCATCGGGCTCGAGCAAACCGGGGTGCTCAGTTGGCTGCTGCCGGCCATCGTCGTGGTCCCCGGAATCGCCGGCGTCCTCGGGGCCTACTGGCTGCGCTCGGCACGGCCGGGCGTCTATGCCGGCATCGGCCGCGGCGGGGTGGACCCGGTCGAGCTCGACTAGTCGGACGGCAAGCTGATGTCCACGCGCTCCGAGCGGGCCCGCAGGATCGCCTTGATCGAGGCGGTGGCCTCCCCGCCCGGGGCCACGCCGGTGACGATGTAGGTCCCCGTCGGGGGCAGGTCCAGCACGTAGCGGCCGGCCGCATCGGTGCGGGTGGCGGCCACGAAGTCCCCCACGCCGGCATTCAGCGTTACCAGGGCGTCGCCGACCGGATGGCCGGAGCGTTCGACGAGCCCCTCGAGGGAGAGCTGGTCGAGCAGTTCGAGGTCGTGTTCGGTGTCGCCGCCGGAGAAGTCCACGCATTGCGAACGGGGTGCCCAGCCCCCGGCGTTGGCGACCACGACGTAGCGGCCCGGGCCGGGCAGCGCGGCGGTGAAGTGGCCGTCGTGGTCGGTGCGTGCCCAGTCCCCGGGGACCCCGTCCTCACGGACGAACGTCACCACGGCGGGAGCCGGCAGGCCGGTCCGGCCCTGCATCGTCAGGCGCCCGTGCACCAGGGTCTCCTCGACATCGTCCGCCGCCTTGACGGTGTGGCTGCCGCCGGGGATGAACAGGGCGATGGCGACGCCCACGGCTGCGGCCACGGCGGCCAGCCAGAAGGAGAGGTGCAGGGCATCGAGCGAGGGGACGGGGACGCCGTCGTACTCGATGACCATCGCCGAGAGGATCAACCCGGTGAGCGCACTGGCCACCGAGGTGCCCATGGAGCGGACGAGCGCGTTCACGCCGTTGGCCGAGGCCGTTTCGGTGATCGGCACGGAGGCCATGATCAGCGTCGGCATGGCGGCGTAGGAGAACGCGACGCCGACGTTGACCAGGGTGGCCCCGACGATGACCTCCCACACGGTGTTGTCGAAGAAGACGCGGCCCACGTAGGTGGCCGCCATGATGGCGCTGCCGAACACGATGGCGGCCTTGCCGCCCCACCGGTTGATCATCGCGCCGGCGACGGGGGCGAGGACCACCATGGCCAGGCCGGAGGGCACCATGGCCAGGCCGGCGACCAGGACGGAGAGGCCGAAGGCATACCCGGTTCCGGAGGGGACCTGCAGCTGCTGGGTGGTGATGAGCATGTTGGCGAACATCGCCACGCACATGAAGAAGGAGGCGATGTTCGTCAGCAGGACCGGGCGCTTGATGGAGGTGCGCAGGTCGACCATGGGCTGGTTGACCCGCAGCTGCAGCGGGATCCACCCGGCCAGCAGGGCCAGCGAGAGCGCGAACAGGCCCAGGACCAGCGGGCTGGACCAGCCCCAGCTGGCGCCCTTCGACACGGCGAGCAGGGCGGCGGTCAGGATGAGGGAGAGGACCAGCGCGCCGGCCACGTCGAACCGCCCCGGGGTGGTGATCTTCGATTCCTCCACCAGCAGCAGGACGCCGGCGATGAAGACGGCCCCCAGGATCGCGGAGACCCAGAATAGCGACTCCCACCCGAACGCGTTGAACAGCAGCCCGGACAGCGGCATGCCCAGTGCGGCGCCGATGCCCAGCGTTGCGCTCATCAGGGCAACGGCGGAGGCCACCTTCTCCTTGGGCAGCTCGTCGCGCAGCACCGAGATCCCGACGGGGATCAGCGAGGACGCGAACCCCTGCATGGCCCGTCCGGCGATCAACGTGGGGAACGTGCCGCCGATGGCCGCCACCAGCGAGCCGACCGTCATCACGACCAGCGCCAGCAGCAGCATCTTGCGCTTGCCGTACATGTCGGCCATGCGGGAGATGATCGGGGTGAAGATCGCCGCGCTGAGCAGGGTCGCGGTCACCAGCCAGGACGAGTCGTCGGCCGAGACGCCCAGGATGTGGGGGAACTCCGGCAGCAGCGGGACCACCAGCGTCTGTTGGAGCGAGACCACCATGCCGCACAAGGCGAGGACGGTGGTGGTTGCCCATGCGGGGACGGAGCGAAGCGGCACGAGCGGGGAGCCTTCCGGGGGAAACGGAGGGGGCGAACGGGCGTTGACCCCCTCCGCAAGGCAACACTGTTGCCTAGGTCAACGTCAAGAAGGCGGCCGCCACCGGCGACACACGGCGTCGCGGCGCGGGCTCCGGCTGTTGGCCCGCCCGGCACGCCATCCCTGGGGGCAGGGCTGCCGGGACGCAAAACCTTGGGGTGCCGCCGCGGCCCGGCCTAGGCTGGCCATAGGGCCCACCGGGCCGTCGCGGCGCACTGCGCGGCGATCCACCAGACACCGAAGGAGCGTGCGATGACCACCGCAGGAAACCACCGGGACGACGAGAACCGCGAGCCGGACACCGACGCACCGCTCTCCGAGCACATTGCCGCGGAGGACGACGGCGGCACGGAAGTGGACGCCGATTCCATCCCGGTGCAGGGAAACGACGAGCTCGCCGACGAACTGGCCGAGGAGGCCTACGGCGACAAGGACGACGACGGGAACCCGGATATCCCCAACGCCCAGTTCCCCGGCTGAGCCGACACCGTCCGGACACGAGGACGCCCCGCCACCTGGACCTCAGGTGGCGGGGCGTCCTGGGCGTGCGCGCGGGGGCTACGCGGCCAACGGTGCCCTGGCGGCGGTGCCGGAGACCACCAGCCGGTCCCCGTCGGCTACCGCGGTGACCGATCCGCCGTCGTGCAGCTCGCCGGTGATCAGCAGGTCGGCGATCGCGTCGTCGACCTCGCGCTGGATCACCCGGCGCAGTGGACGGGCGCCGTACTCGGGCTCGTAGCCGTGCTCGGCGATCCAGTCGACCGCGCTGTCCTCGGCCGTGAACGAGATCCCCTGGGCCGCCAGCCGGGCCTCGGTGGCACGCAGCTGCAGCCCGACGATCCGGCGCAGCTCGGCCTTCTCCAGCTTGCGGAAGAGCACGATCTCGTCGATCCGGTTCAGGAACTCCGGCCGCATGGTCTCGCGCAGCCGGCCCATGACCCGGTCCCGCAGCGCCTTCTCCGAACCGAAGCCGTTGGCGGCGCCGGTTTGCGGGGTGAAGCCCATGGCACCGGTCTTGCTGGCCAGGAACTCCGAGCCGAGGTTGCTGGTCATGATGACGACCGTGTTGCGGAAGTCGACCGTGCGGCCCTGTCCGTCGGTCAGCCGCCCGTCGTCCAGGACCTGCAGCAGCAGGTTGAACACATCGGGGTGCGCCTTCTCCACCTCGTCGAGCAGCACGACCGAGTACGGGTTGCGGCGGACCTTCTCGGTCAGCTGCCCGGCCTCGCCGTAGCCGACGTATCCCGGAGGGGCGCCGACCAGCCGCGAGACCGTGTGGCGCTCGCCGAACTCGCTCATGTCGAAGCGCAGCAGGGCGTCCTCCTTGCCGAAGAGCGACTCCGCCAGGGACTTGGCCAGTTCCGTCTTGCCCACGCCCGTCGGGCCCAGGAAGAGGAAGCTGCCCACCGGCCGGCCGGCATCGCCCATGCCCGTGCGGTTGCGCCGCACCGACTTGGCGATGACGGAGACCGCGTCGTCCTGGCCGATGACCCGCGAGTGCAGCTCGTCCTCCAGCTGGGCCAGCCGGGCACGATCGCCCTCGGTGAGCCGGGAGGCCGGGATGCCCGTGGCGCGGGAGATGATCTGGGCGATCTGTTCCTCGTCGACCACATCGCCGGGGGAACCGGCGGGCCGCGGTGCGGTGCCGGTGGCCGCCACCTGTTCGAGGTGCTCGGTCAGTCCGGTGATCTCGTCGCGGAGCCTGCCGGCCTCCTCGAAGCGCTCGGCGGCCACGGCGTCGTTCTTGCGTGACTCCAGCTCCGCCAGCTCGGTGCGCAGGGCCTCGACGTCGACGGCCGGTCCGCGGCGCAGGCTCAACCGGGCGCCCGCCTGGTCGATCAGGTCGATGGCCTTGTCCGGCAGGAACCGGTCGGTGAGGTACCGGGCGGAGAGCTCGACCGCGGCCCGCAGGGCACCCTCGGTGTACGCCACGTGGTGGTGTTCGGCATAGCGGTCCTGCAGCCCGGCGAGGATCTTGACGGCATCGTCCTGCGAGGGCTCCCCGACGGTCACGGGCTGGAAGCGGCGCTCCAGGGCCGGGTCCTTCTCCACCGTGCGGTACTCGCCCAGCGTGGTGGCGCCGACCAGGCGCAACTCGCCGCGGGCCAGCCGGGGCTTGAGGATGTTGCCGGCGTCCATGCCGCCCTCGCCGGAGCCGCCGGCCCCGACGACGGTGTGGAGCTCGTCGATGAAGACGATGTACTCGCCGGCGTGCGTGGCGATCTCGTCCATGGTCTTGGTCAGGCGTTCCTCGAAGTCGCCCCGGTAGCGCGTGCCGGCGAGCATGCCGGGCAGATCCAGGGAGATGACGCGCTTGCCGTGCAGCTGGGCCGGCACGTCGTCGGCCGCGACGGCCTGCGCCAGGCCCTCGACGACGGCGGTCTTGCCGACGCCCGCCTCGCCGATGAGCACGGGGTTGTTCTTGGTGCGCCGTGCCAGGATCTCGATGGTCTGCTCGATTTCCAGTTCGCGGCCGATCACCGGGTCGAGCTTGCCCTCGGCTGCCAGCGCGGTCAGGTCCGTGCCATAGGTATCGAGCATCGGAGTCTCGGAATCCGATGCGGGTCCGGCGGCGCCGGAAGCCGCCCCGGACTGCGGGGCGGACGCGGCCTGTTGCGCCGCGGCGGCGCCAATATGCTGCAGCGATTCCGGGGTGACCCCCGCGGCGGCCAGCACCTGTCCGGCGGGGGAGTCCTGGTTCAGGACGAAGGCGACGAAGAGGTGCTCGGGGTCGATGTAGGTGGACCCGAAGGCGCGGGCAACCTGGCGCGCGTCCAACAGGGCGCGCTGCGCCGAGGCGGTCAGCGCAGGGGCACCGCCGTCGTACCGCGTCGACGACTGGGGCAGACGTTGGTCGGCGTCGCGGACGACTGCCGCCACGTCAATACCGGCTGCCTTCAACTGGGCGGCGGGGCCTTCCTGCTCGAGCATGACGCGCAGCAGGTGGAGGGCATCGAGTTCGGCATGGCCGTGCTCGGCGGCGAACCCGGCCGTTTGGGCGAGCAGTTCGTGTGTGCGGCGGCTGAGCAGCCGGGTGATGTCGATCGGGCGGCCGGCTTGCGCGGCCCGCTGGCCCTGCAGGTAGCGGGCCAGGAAGTCGTCAAATGAGCCGTTGCCCGACCCGGTGGAACCGAAGAACGTTGGCACGTGATCCTCCAAAATAAACTTGAGCTTCTTACGCTCAAGTATAGAGAGTTGAGCGGGTGTCACTCAAGTTAACGCAGAGGCCTCGGGATTATTCCTGCGTCATGCCGCCGTCGGACTCCGCGCCCGGCCGAACCTATCCCGGGGCGGGGGTCCCGAGTAGTCTGCTGGCAAGGGGTGGATCCGGCGCAGCCCGGTCCTCGCCCCGCGCCACAGTGTCGAGATCCCGGAGTGTGCTGACATGAAAAAGCTCATTAACGACCCGCAAGCCGTCGTCGAGGAGTCGATGGACGGATTCGGGTTGGCACACGCCGATCTGGTGTCCATCCACCGGGATCCGCTCTTCGTCACCCGCAGGACGGGGCGGGAGGGCAAGGTGGGGCTGCTCTCCGGTGGTGGCAGCGGCCATGATCCGCTCCATGCCGGGTATGTAGGGCACGGGATGCTGGACGCCGCCGTTCCCGGACCGGTGTTCACCTCGCCCACCCCCGATGCGATCATCCCGGCGACCCAGGCCGCGGACTCCGGTGCCGGCGTCGTGCACATCGTGAAGAACTACACCGGCGACGTCCTGAATTTCGAGACCGCCGCCGAGATGTGCCAGGCGGAGGGGATCGAGGTGCGCACGGTGCTGGTCAACGACGACGTCGCCGTGGAGGACTCGCTGTACACCGCCGGGCGGCGTGGCGTGGGCGGAACGGTCCTCGTGGAGAAGATCGCCGGAGCCGCGGCCGAGCGGGGGGATGGGCTCGACGACGTCGCCGCCATCGGCAACCGCGTCAACGACAACGTGCGCAGCATGGGGGTGGCGCTCGGCGCCTGCACCGTCCCGCACGCGGGAGTCCCGAGCTTCGAGCTGGCCGATGACGAAATCGAGATCGGCATCGGCATCCATGGCGAGCCCGGCCGGCACCGGATCCCCCTGGAACCGGCGGACGGCATCACGGACCGCCTGTTGGAACCCATCCTGGCCGATCTCCAACCCGTGGCGGGGGAGGAGGTCCTGCTGTTCGTCAACGGCATGGGCGGGACCCCGTCCAGTGAGTTGTACATCGTTTTCCGGCGGGCGGTGCAGGTCCTGCAGGATGCCGGGTTGGTGGTGTCCCGGTCCCTGGTCGGGAACTACATCACCGCCCTGGACATGCAGGGCTGCTCCATCTCGGTCCTGCGGCTCGACGGCGAGCTGACCGAGCTGTGGGATGCGCCCGTCGTCACTCCGGCCCTGCGGTGGGGCAAGTAGATGGCTGACACCCTGGGAACCGACTGGGCCATCGATTGGCTGCGACGCAGCGCCGCGACGGTGGCAGACCACCGCGTCGAGCTCGGTGAACTGGACCGGGCCATCGGAGACGGGGACCACGGTGAGAACCTGGACCGTGGCTTCAGGGCCCTGATGGCGAAGCTGGACGCGGAGGCGCCGCCCACTCCGGGCAGCGCGTTCAAGATGGCGGCCATGACGCTGATGTCCACGGTCGGCGGCGCGGCGGGCCCGTTGTGCGGCACGGCCTACCTGCGCGCGGCCAGCGCCGTGGGCGAGGTCGACATCCTCGATGCCGGCGCACTCGTGGCGGCCCTGACCAGCGCGCGCGACGGTGTGGTTGCCCGGGGCAAGGCCGCGCCGGGCGACAAAACGATGATCGATGCCTGGACCCCTGCGGTGGATGCCGCCGCCGCCGCGCAGGGGCAGGGGGTGCTGGCGGTCCTGGAGGCGGCGGCCACCGCTGCCGAGGCCGGTGCCGTGGACACCGATCCGTTGATCGCGCACAAGGGCCGCGCCAGCTACCTGGGCGAACGCGCCGTCGGGCACCGCGACCCCGGAGCCGCGTCCTCGGCACTGATCCTGCGGGCCGCCGCGGACGCGGCGGCAAGGAATGCCACGTGACCGTCGGTTTGGTCGTGGTCTCCCATAGCGCCCAGCTGGCTGCGGGCGTGGTGGAGCTGGCATCCCAGATGGCGCACGACGTGGCCCTGGTGGCTGCCGGGGGCATGGACGACGGGAGCGTCGGCACCTCGCTGGACAGGATCATGGCGGCACTGGACGAGGCGGACAGCGGTGACGGGGTCGTGGTCCTGGCCGACCTCGGATCGGCGGTCATGACGGCCGAGGCCGCCATCGAATTCCTGGACCGGCCCGCCGCGGCCTGCCTGGCGGATGCACCCCTGGTGGAGGGTTCGGTGGCCGCGGCCGTTGAGGCCCAAGGTGGGGCCGACCAGGCGGCGGTGCTCCATGCCGCGGAAACGGCGTGGTCCCCCGCCGGTTCCGCCAGCCCGCCGGGACCGTCCGGGCCGAAGGCGGGCGGCGGGGCTCCGGCGCCGCTGACGTCAGTGTTCACCCTCGTCAACCCGCTGGGCCTGCACGCCCGTCCGGCGGCGGCGTTGGCGTCGGAGCTGGGTGCCTTGGACGTTGAGATCGACGTCAACGGGGTCGACGCGCAGTCGGTCATGATGCTGATGACCCTGGGAGCCGGCCAAGGCGCGGAACTGCACGTCAGCGCGTCGGGTCCAGAGGCGCAGCAGGCGCTCGACGTCGTCCGGCGTGCCGTCGAGAGCGGCTTCGGCGAATCCTAGCGGTGCATGCTGGCCGGTAGGATATCCAGCGACACCGGGCGCGAAAGCGCGCCCACTCAGGAAGGACGACGGTGGCCGAACCAGGCAACGAACAGGATCCGGCGCAGCGCGGATGGCTGGCGGGCAAGGTCCTGCCCGGCGGCGACGAGCCGGACCCGCGGTTCACGCTCGCCAACGAGCGCACCTTCCTGGCCTGGATCCGCACGTCGTTGGCGTTCCTGGCCGGCGGCATCGCGCTGGAGGCGTTCGCCTTTGATGCGTTCCCGCCCGATCTGCGCCAGGCCATCTCGATCATGGTGATCTGCATCGGCCTGCTCATCAGCGCCGGGGCCGTGTTCCGCTGGCTGCGCGTCGAGACGAGCATGCGCCACCACCGGCCGCTGCCCTTCCCGGCGATCGTGCCGGTCCTGGGCCTGGGCGGTGCGCTCGCCGCCGCGGTCATCGTCGTCGTCCTGGCCGTGTCGGGCTAATCCGCGAATGTCCGCGCCCGCGACCCGCGCCCACGACGACCCCGGCTTGCAGCCCGAACGCACGGTCATGTCCTGGGGCCGGACGACGCTTTCGCTGTTCGTGGTTGCCGCCGTCTTCCTGCGCTGGATGCCGCACTATGGGTGGCCGATCCTGCTGCTGGTCGCCGTCGCCGCCTGCGGGGCGCTGGCCATCTACGCCACGCAACGCCGCCGGTACCACGTGCGCGCCCACGGCATCGCCACCGGCCGGATCGCCGCCGACGCCGTCGCCGTGTTCTCCACGGCCGGAGCGGTGATCGTGCTGGGCGTGCTGGCGCTGGCCGTGGTCCTGGCTACCTGATCGTCAGCCAGATCGTCTTGAGCTGGGTGTACTGCTCGAAGGCCTCCAGCCCGTTGTCCCGACCCCCGAAACCCGAGGTTCGGTAGCCGCCGAACGGGGTGGTGATGTTCCCCTCGCTGTACCCGTTGATCGCCACGGTGCCCGCCCGGACGCCGCGCGCCAACCGGACCGCCTTGTCGATGTCGCGGGCCCAGATCGTCGCGGCCAACCCGTACTCGGTGTCGTTGGCCATCCGCAGCGCCTCGGCCTCGTCGTCGAAGCCGATGACCGCGACGACCGGGCCGAAGACCTCCTCGCGGGCGACCTGCATGCCGGGCTCGACGCCGTCGATCACGGTGGGGGCGATGTACCAGCCGCCGGTCTCGCCCAGCAGGGCCTCCCCGCCGGTGACGATGCGGGCCCCTGCGGACCGTGCGCCGTCGACGTAGCCGAGCACCCGCTCCAGCGCCGAGGCCTCGATCAGCGGACCGGTGACGGTTTCCGGCGAGGACGGGTCGCCGACGGTGCGGACCGTCGCCTGCCGGGCGAGTTCGTCGACGAAGTCGGGGCGGATCGACTCGTGGACCAGGATCCGCGAACCGGCGGAGCAGTTCTGCCCGGAGGCCCAGAACGCCGCCTCCGCCAGGTCCTCGGCGACCTCGGGGAGCCGGTCGGCATTGTCGGCCAGCACGATCTGCGGGGACTTGCCTCCGCACTCCAGGGCGATGTTCTTCAGGTTGCTGTCCGCCGAGTAGCGCAGGAATTCGCGACCGATCTCGGTGGACCCGGTGAACGTGATCATGTCGACGTCCGGGTGCAGCCCCAGCGCCCGTCCGGCAATGTGCCCCAGGCCCGGGATGACGTTGAAGACGCCGTCGGGCACCCCGGCCTCGGTGGCCAGTTCGGCAATCCGCAATGTGGACAGGGAGGCGAGCTCCGGCGGCTTGACCACCAGGGAGTTGCCGGCGGCCAGGGCGGGCGCCATCTTCCACGCGAGCATCGCCGCCGGGAAGTTCCAGGGCAGCACGGCGCCGACCACGCCGATCGGTTCGCGCACGATCAGCCCGAGCTCCCCGGAGCCGGTGGGCGAGACCTTGCCGAAGACCTTGTCCACGGCCTCGGCGTACCAGCGGATGGTGCCGATCGTGTCCGGTATATCGAATTCGTGGCAGTTGGCGATCGGCCGTCCGGCATCGACCGATTCGAGCAGGGCGAGCTCGTCGGTGGCCGCCTCGATGAGGTCGGCCAGGCGCAGCAGCACGGCCTTGCGCTCTGCCGGATTGGTCTGGCTCCACGTCCCCGCCTCGAAGGCGGCGCGGGCACTGGCCACCGCGGCGTCGACGTCCTCGGCACCGCAGGCCGCGACGTCGGTGATCTTCCGCCCGGTGGCCGGGGCGAGGGACTCAAAGGTCGCCCCGTCGGTAGCGGGGCGGAACGTTCCGTCGATGTAGGCGCCGGTGCGCAGGGATGCTGTGGGGATCTCGGCCATGGTGCGACTCCGTCCGGGCTGGGTTGCTGCGTTGTCCCCGATGCTAGTGGCGAAGGCGTCCGGAAGCCATGGGTTCCCGGAAGCCATGGGTTCCGGAAACGGCCCGGTTGCCGCTCTCGGCAGGTGAATCGATCCGCTGCCCGAGGTCGCCGGCGCGTGCTTCGGTGTCCCGTAGGCCGATCGCCCGTCGGCACAGGCCCTACGGTGTGGGAAAACGGTCGACGTATCGTCGCTGCCAAGGAGTCTCGACCGCCCGCGGATCGTAGTGCTTGCGGACATACGCCACCGCCTCCCGGGCGGGCACGCCGTCCAGCACCGCGATGCAGGCGAGTGCGGTGCCGGTCCTTCCACGGCCGCCACCACACGCGACCTCCACCCGCTCGGCGGCAGCACGGCACCACGCTTCACGGAGCGCGTCTTGGGCATCGTCACGGTCGATGGGCAGCCAGAAATCCGGCCAACGGATCCACCGCGCGTCCCACGGCATGGACCGCGGTGGATCATTGAGCAGGTAGATCCCGAAATCCGGAACCAAGCCATCTGGCGTCCGGTGTCGCAGGCCGCGGCCGCGGAGGATCCGACCCGATGGTAGGACGATGACCCCGCGATCCGAGACGCTCCAGCCGTTCATGCCGGCCACGCTATCGGAGACGCAGGACGCCTGTGCCGCCGACATGGATCGAACGATCCCCTTGAAAAGTGCTGGGGAACTGCGGCCGCGTTGCGCTGGCGTCACGCCGCTGTGCTGGGAACGACGTGAATGGAACAACGGAAGTCGACGACGGCAGGACTTCAGGGGAGGGCGACGGCGGTGCCCGGAACCAGGGTGCCACCGCTACGCACGTGGGCGTAGACGCCCATGTTGGTGTGGCCGAAGCTCTCGTGGAGCGTCGTCAGGACCGGCAGGTCGCGCCGCGCCGAATCGAGGCCGACCTCGGTCGCGGTGCACCGGGCGATCTCCTTGAAGACGTCCAGCCGCACGTCCCCGGCTGCCAACTCGCTGCCGAGCCAGTCGCGTTCGACGAAGGGGTCGAGCCCCTCGAGGTAGATGTTGGCGCGGAACCGCAGCGGATCGACCTCCATCCCGGCGGCACGGGCCAACTCGCGCACCGAAGCCAGGTTGATGATCGAGACGGCCTGCATGTCCGCGGGGTCGTCGCTGCGCAGCAGGTCCGGGAAGCGGCGTCCGGGCTCCTCGGCGAAGACCGGCTGCCGGTCCGCGGGCAGCCCCAGCAAGGTGGCGAGGCACGCGGTGAGCGATGCCCGGCCCGCAGCGGTGGACAGGTCCGCGCGCAGGAGGGGGCCGCCGTCGTGCCCGGCACCGCCGTCGTGCCCTGCGCCGGGAAGGGCGGAGGCGACGCCCGGAGTGGCGCGCAGCTCCACGGTGTCGGTGTCGGGGAAGTACTCGCTGCGCACCCCGGCCAATGCGGGTTCGCGCATCAGGACGTGGAATTCGCGTTTGCCGAGTGCCTGCCGGGCGCCGGGGACGTACCGGCCGTCGGCGCGGGCCAGGGCGTACTTGCGGTCGTGCGCGAAACCGTGGCCGGGCGTCAGGGGCGCCGCTTCCAGCCGCTGGGGACTCAGCCCCTTGATCGGGTAGCGGTACAGGGAGTCGATGGTGGGGCCGTGGCCGGGTGTTGGGTGCACGGGCCCAGTTTATGTGGGCCGGTTGCGTAGGGTGGATTCGTGACCTCACTGATCCTGGCCGCCCTGCTTGCCGGCCTCTATGCCTGGTTGCGGCGCAAGGACCGGAGGATGCTGCGCAACGGGGTGGTGCTGGTCGCCGCCATCTGGTTCGCCGTCGGTGGCGTGACCGAGGTGATCGCCCGCTGGTTCCCGCCGTTCGACGATGTCTGGCTGGCGGTCCTGGCGTTGGCGCCGCTGGCGGTGCTGGTGCTGGCCGGGTTCCTCATCGCCAACGGGATCACCATGCTGCGCAGCGAGGGGCGCCGGTTGGGCAACCTGCTGACCCTGCTGCTGGGGGTGGCGATCCTCGGGTTGCCGGTCCTGGCCCTGCTGCTGGTGTTCTCGGCGAACCCGCTGGCCATCGGGCTGGCGTTCCTGCTGTTCTTCCTGTGCAGCTACCTCGGGGTCGTGTTCGTGGTCTTCCTGGCCTACGCGATTGCCTACGGGCGGATGGAGCACGACATCTCCCCGGCGGCCATCACCATCCTGGGCTCGCGGCTCATCGGCGGGAAGGTCCCGCCGCTGCTGGCCAGCCGGCTCGACAAGGCCGTGGACCTCTACCGGGCCGCACCCGAGCCGAAGCCGCTGCTGATCCCCTCCGGCGGCCAGGGCGCCGACGAGATCCGCCCGGAAGGCGAGGGCATGGCCGAATACCTCGTCGGCGCCGGGATCCCCGCCGCCGACGTCGCGCCGGAGAACCGGGCCCGCACCACCCGGGAGAACCTGCGCTTCTCCCGGCAGGTCCAGCAGGAGGCGGGACGCCCGGGGGCCCAATTGGTCGTCACCAACAACTACCACGTGCTGCGGGCGGCCCTGCTGGCCCGCAAGTACGACGTCGATGCCCAGGTGGTGGGGTCACCCACGGCCCGCTACTACGTGCCCAGCGCCTTCCTGCGGGAGTTCGTGGCGATCCTCGGCGAGCACCGGGTGCTCAATGCGGTGATGTGCCTGCCGTTTTTGGGCGTCACCGTGCTGCTGGTGCTGGCGGCGCTGGCGAACTCGTAGCCGCAGCCGGCGTCCAGGGTTTCAACCACGGGGTTTCCGGCAGCCCGTCGGCGGCGGCCATCAGCTCGAACCAGGTGGCCCCGTCTATGCCCTCCCGGATGATGTCGGCATGTCCGGAGTGCCGGGCGACCTCCTCGATGAGGTGGCCGAGCACCCAACGGACCGACCAGGCGTCGACGTCCCGAGGAAACCAGGGGGCGCTGCGGGGGACGGGCACCGGGGTGTCCAGTCCGGCGGCGGCCACGATCCGCTCCGTGGCGGCCTCCTGGGCGTCCAGCGCGGCGAGCAGTCCGTCCAGGGTGTCCTCGGCCGTCATCGTGTATTGGTCGGCGTAGGTCGCCACCGCATCCTCGAACGGGATCTCGTCCGAGGCGGGGTGTGCCGGTGCCGCGGCGATGCGGTCGACCCAGCTGGCCTCGCAGGCGGTGACGTGCTTGAGCAGGGCCCCGACGGACAGCGCGGAGACGGTCGGGGTGGAGCGGGCCTGGTCGTCGGTCAGGCCGTAGGCGGTGGTCCGCAGGTTCTGGTGCTGCTGGAAAAGGTAGGCGAGCAGCGAGGTCTTCTCGTCGGCAACGGGGCCGGGCATGGCGGGCATGGTGGATCCTTTCGCGGGGGCGTGGAGGGTGGTTGACGGGCGTGGTGCGGTCAGTGGGTGCGGTGCAGGTACAGGTCGCGCAGCAGGGAGATCTCGGCGCCGTGGTGGATCACCTCGCGGTGGATGTGCAGCACGAGCGTGGCCATCGGCAGGTCGCCGAACGGTCCCTCCGCGGGGCCGCAGGGTGTGGCCAGGGCCTCGCCGTCGAGGGCGGCGATCCCGGCCATCCAGCGGGCGTGGACCTCGTCGAGCTGGGCCAGCGCCCCGGCCGCGGTGCCCGGGTAGTCGTGGGTCTGGTAGGAATCCTCCGGCCCGCCGAAGTGGCTGGCGTTGCGCATCCCGAACACGGCCACGATCAGGTGCCCCAGGCGCCAGGCGATGGTGGTGACCGGGGGAGGCGTGGGTTCTGGGAACGCAAAGTCGATGACGTGGTCGCCGCTGCCCCCGGTCACGGCGCCGGGCAGGTCCGGTCCGGTCTGGCCGCGGGGCCGGACGTTCCAGCATCCGGGGACCGGCTCCCAGAGGTATTCGTCGTCGGTCAGGCCGTCCAGGCGGGGGCGAAGCTGGTGCTCCCAATGCCAGGAAAGCTGTTCGGAGAGTTCGTGGGTCCAATCGACGCGGTTCGCGGTCATCGGCTGGTCTGCTGGCGTGTTCATGGATCCAGTCTCCAACCCCTATAGGACAGTATCTGTCCGCTACCTGTGGGACGCTGGGGGCATGGACGAAACGCTCGGACGGGTCCTGGGCCTGCTCAACCTGCTGCAGTCGCGACCGGTGTGGACCGGCAGCGAACTGGCCGCCGAACTCGGGGTCACCACGCGCTCCATCCGCCGCGACGTCGAACGCCTGCGCCGCCTGGGCTATCCGATCCGCGCCACCCAGGGCGTCGGCGGCGGCTACCAGCTGGGCGCCGGCAAGGCCCTGCCGCCCCTGCTGCTCGACGACGGGGAGGCGGTCGCCGTCGCCGTCAGCCTGCGCCTGGCCGCCGGGGGCTCGGTGGCCGGCGTCGGCGAAGCGGCCCTGCGCGCGCTGTCCAAGCTGGACCAGATGCTCCCCGCCCGGTTGCGGGCCCCGGTCGAGGCCGTCGCCAGTTCGACGCTGTCCCTCGATGGCACACGCGGAGGCGCCGACATCGTGCCGTCGTCCCGCCTGCTGGAGCTGGCGCATGCCATCCGGACCCCGGAGGTGGTCGCCTTCGGCTACACCCCGGCCGGCACCGATGCCGTGCCTGCCGAACGCCGGGCCGAACCCTACCGGCTGGTCTCCGCCGGGCGGCGCTGGTACCTGATGGCCTTCGACCTGGACCGCGACGCGTGGCGCACCTTCCGGCTGGACCGGATCGACGCGGTGCACGCCACCGGCTTCCGGTTCACCCGCCGGCAGGCCCCCGACGCCGCGGAATTCGTCCAGGCCGCGATCTCGCAGAACCCCTATGCGCACATCGCCCGGGTGCGCATCCAGGCTCCGGCCGACACCGTGCGCGCGCAGATCCCCGCCAGCGTGGCCAGCGTCGACGCCGACGGGGGCGACGCCTGCACCCTCACCGCGGGCGGCAACTCGTTGGAGTTCGTCGCGCTCCACGTCGCCCTGCTCGGACACGAGGCCACCGTGCTCGAACCGCCGGAGCTGCGGCCGGTCCTGCGCGACGTCGGAGCCCGGCTGGCCCGCATGGGCCGGGAGTGAGCCGGCCGCCGCCCCAGGCTAATGCGTCGACAACCCCATGGTGAGAGCGGCCCCTGTCCGAGGGCTTGCCGGGGCGAACGCAAGGACAACGAGTGAGGTGCCGATGACGGCCAGCCCCACCCACCCGATAGCGGACATGCGCTCCCCGACGACGACGACTGCGAGCACGGCGGCAACGGCCGGTTCGCTCAGCGTGATCGTCGTGGCGGTGCTGGGCGCCATCCGGGAGAGGCCGAATCCGAAGAGCACGTAGCCCATGAACATCGGCACCAAGGCCATGTAGGCGGCCACCGAGAAGGAGGCCATCGAGGCCACCAGGGGCGCACCGGTGGCCAGGAGGACAGGGACGAGCAGCAATCCGCCGACCCCGAACACCGCACCCATCGATGCCGCCCGGCCCAATTGGTGGCCCATGAGCCGGTGGACGGTCCAGGAGTACATCGCGTAGGCCGATCCGGCCAACATGCCCAAGCCGATTCCGGCCACCACAGGAAGCACCGCGCCGGGCGAATATTCCATCTTCGACAGGCACAAGAGGACGCTGCCGGCCAGGCCCAGCAATGTGGCCAGAGCCCACCACGGGCCGAGGCGGCGCCCCTCGAGCAGCCGTTCGAGCACTCCGGAGGCGATGGGGGCGGATGCCAGCGACGCCACCGTGCCAATGGCCACGCCGCTCAAGTGCATGGAGCTGTAGAAGGCCAACGGATACACAAACACCGCAGCGGCGCCGCTGATGACCAGGGCGGCATGTTGCCTCAGTACGGCCCACGACCGGCTGAGGGCCGTGAACGCAAGGGCCGCTTGGAGCAGTCCTCCGACACCGAGCGCGGCCGCCCCCAAGGCCAGCGGCCCGGCTGTCGGGGCGAACGTGGCAGCAGTGCCGGTGGTGCCCCAGAGCAAAGAGGCGATCAGCACGGCGGCCACGCCGCCGACCGATGCGCCCCTCACAGCCCCGCCAGGAGGTCGACCGCCAGGGCCCGGGCCCGTATCAGCCGTGCTTCCTGTTCCTCGAGCCCCGCACGGACCATCGCCCCCTCCAGCAGAAATGCCAGGTGCTCCGCCAGCCGCCCGGCCCGTTCGCCATCGAGTAGGCGCGCGAGGTGGTCGGCCAGGATGTCCTCCACCTGCTCCTTGTGCTGCCGAACGAGGAGTCGTGCCGGTTCGCCGGGCTCCAGTTCGGCGGCAGCATTGAGCAGGCCACAGCCCCTGAACCCGTGCTCAGAGGCAAGTGAGGCATGGTCGATGTAGGCGTCGAAGACCGCCAGCACGGCATCACGTGGCGAATCGATCCCCCGAATGCGAGCCGCATACAACCCGAGCCATTCCTCATGGCGTGCCTGCACATAGGCCTCCACCAGTGAGGACTTTGAATCGAAGTTGTTGTAGAGGCTCATCTTGGCCACGCCCGCCGCGGAAGTGATCGCATCGATGCCGGTGGCGGCGATTCCTCGGGTATAGAACAATTTCGCCGCGGTATCCAGAAGCCGGGCCCGCGCGGGCCGTTGGCGCCTGGACGTCTGGCTGCTGGTCCCCATGCGGCGGTCCTTTCGATGTGTAGGGCACTCGGGTGCGCCCCTGCTTATAGTTAGACCAACCTACCTAATCTAGGGTCGAAAATCGAACCGGCCGCATACCAGCAGGCGATGGAAGAGCCGGGCGGGCAGTGAGCCGCCCGCCACCTAGACTGGGAGGCGCCACGCCTGCCCGCCGCCGACCCGAAAGGGCACGATGAGAACACGCTTGAGGACCGCGGCGACCGCCGTCCTGATCTGCGCGGCCCTGCCGCTGGCCGCCTGCACGACGCCGGAACCGGGCTCCTCCCCGTCGGGCACCCCGGGAGCGGGAACCGGTGGTGCCGGATCCACCAGCGCCTCCGCCGGCAAAACCACGGACTCGGCTCCGCCGTCGTCCTCCGGCGGCGGCCAGGAGGCGTCGGCAACCCCGGGCCAATCCGCGGCGCAGCAACTCCTGGACACGCTCACCCTGGAGCAACGGGTGGGCCAGGTCCTCATGATGGGCGTCCCCGCCACCGGGGCCGGCGCGTCGGGGCTGGCGATCATGAAGCAGCAGCACGTCGGGAACACGTTCCTCAAGGGACGCAGCACCGCCGGGGTGGACGCGACAGCCGCCGCGGTGCGCAAGATCGAGTCGACGGTCTCGCAGCGGACCACCGGCGGCATCGGGCAGTTCATCTCCACCGACCAGGAGGGGGGCCAGGTCCAGGTCCTCAAGGGCCCGGGCTTCTCCACCATCCCCGCGGGCATCACCCAGGGATCATGGGACCCGCAGACCCTGGAACAGCGGGCGACAGGTTGGGGCAAGGAACTCGCGGCGGTCGGGATCAACGTCAACCTGGCCCCGGTCGCCGACACCGTCCCGGCATCGATCGGCACCGGAAATGCCCCGATCGGCGCGTTCGGCCGCGAATACGGCCACACCGCCAAGAGCGCCGCGGCGGGGTCATCGGCCTTCGCCGCCGGCATGGAGGCCGCCGGCGTCGCCCCCGTGATGAAGCATTACCCCGGGCTCGGAAAGGTCAGCCGGAACACCGACGTCTCGCACGGGGTCACCGACACGAGCACGACCCGCGACGACTCCTCGCTGGTTCCCTTCCAGCAGGGCATCGACGACGGCCGCGATTTCGTGATGCTTTCCAGCGCCTACTACGCGAAGATCGACGCGAAGAACCCGGCGGCGTTCTCCGACACCATCATCAACGGCATGCTCCGCGGGGACCAGGGCTTCGAGGGCATCGTCATCTCCGACGACATGTGCGACGCCACCCAGTTCCGCGACTGGAAGTACGCCACCCGCGCCAAGAAGTTCTTCGACGCCGGAGGCACCATGATGCTCTGCGTCAACCAGGACGCCATCCCCGCCATCGCCAACGGGCTCGTCGCCCAGGCGAAGGCCGACCCGGCGTTCCGGAAGACGATCGACGCAGCCGCGCTGAAGGTGCTCACCGTCAAGGACGGGCTGTAACCGGTCCCCCCGCCGGGGTCGAGGCAACCCGGCCGTCCAACCGCAGGTGTTGCGGGCCGAGTTCGGCGACGCTGGAGACGCCCAGCAGCGTCGTGGCCACACGCATCTGCTCGGCCAGGATGTCCAGCGCACGCTGCACACCCTGCCGCCCACCGGCCATCAGGCCGTACATGTAGGCCCGGCCGATCAACGTGAAGTCCGCGCCCGCGCAGAGCGCGGCCACGATGTCCCCGCCGGACATGATGCCCGAATCGAGGATGAGCTCGACGTCGGGACCCACCTCGGCGCGGATGGCCGACACGGCATGCAGGCTGGCCGGGACCTGGTCCAGCTGCCGCCCGCCATGGTTCGAGACCACCAGGCCGTCGGCGCCGGCGTCGAGTGACTTGCGCGCATCCTCGACCGTGAGCACGCCCTTGACGAAGAGCTTTCCCGGCCAGACCGAGCGCAGCCACCGCAGGTCATCGAGCGAGAGCGTCGGGTCGAACATCGAGTTGATCAGGTCCGGCAGGGCATGCGAGGTGCCGCTGAGCGAGGCGAACTTCAGCGAGTCGGTCGTCAGGAAGTTGAACCACCACTCCGGACGGTAGGAGGCATCGAGCACCGTCCTGAGGTTCAGCTTCGGCGGGATGGTCATCCCGTTGCGCACGTCGCGCAGCCGCTGCCCGGCGATCGCGGTGTCCACGGTGACCATCAGGGTGTCGTAGCCGGCGGCCGCCGCACGGTTGACCAGATCCAGCGAGGCGTCGTGGTCGTTCCAGAGGTAGAGCTGGAACCAGCGCCGGGAGTTCGGCTGGAAGGCGGCAACCTCCTCGATGGATCGGGTGCCCATCGTCGAGAGCGTGTAGGGGATGCCGGTCGCCGCGGCGGCACCGACGCCGGCCTCCTCGCCCTCGGCATGCATGAACCGGGTGAACCCGGTCGGGGCGATGCCCACCGGCAACGCCGACCGGGCCCCGGCGATCGTCGTGGACAGGTCGACCGAGGCGTGGCCGCCGAGGATGGAAGGAAGCAGTTCGACGTCGGCGAAGGCCCGCCGGTTGCGCTCCAACGTCACCTCGCGGCCGGCGCCGCCATCGACGTAGTCGAAGGCGGGCTTCGGGGTGCGCCGCCGGGCGATCCGCCGCAGGTCCCACAGGTCGGCTGCCCGGGCCAGGCGTGTGGAACGGAAGTCCAGACTCGGGCGCTCGAACGCCATCAGCGGGCGCAGTTCGGAGAGCTGGGGGAAGTTGCGTTGCATGCGGTCTCCTGGGATGACGGGTCGGGCCGGCCGTCGGCTGGTCTTCTTCCCACGCTATCGGCACGTGGCCCGTCGGCCCCGGATCCGCCCCCTAGGACGTGGCGATGTCGACGACGACCTTCACGTCGCCGTCGCGGTGCTCGAAGGCCGCGGCGTAGTCATCCAGCGGGTGGCGTCGGCTGATCAGGCGCGCCAGCCAGCCGGCATCGGCCTTCGCCAAGGCGTCGGCAGCCTGTTCGTAGTGGCGCCGGTTGGCGTTCACGGTGCCGAACACGACGTCGTTTTCCAACACCGCCGTCCGGTTCATCGCACCGACATCCAGCGGCGTCTGCTTGCCGCTGCTGGAGACTCCGGTCAGGCACGTGATCGCGTTCTTGCCGTTGTTGGCGATCGCGTCCACGATCACCGAGGGAACCCCCGTGCATTCGACGATGATGTCCGGCTCCACGCCGGAATCGGGCAGCGAATCGGTATGGAAGGTCGCCCCCAGGTCCTTCACCAGCCCCGGCTTCGGACCGTCCTCGACGAGGTCGAACACATGGACCTCGTAACCACGCTGCACCCCCAACAGCGCCGCCAGCAGGCCGACCGGCCCGGCACCGGTGACGGCGACGACCTTCGGATCGAAGAAGGCACGGGCCCCGATGCGCTCGATCTGCTCCCACGCCTTGGCCACGATGGTCGTCGGCTCGAGCAGGACCCCGACGTCCGCCAGGGCGCCGTCGAGTTTGACCATGTCCTCGGGGTCGCCACGCCATTGTTCGCGGCCGAAGCCATCCAGCGAGGCGATGCCGTGCTCGGTGTATCTTCCGTTCAGGCACATGTCCCATTCCCCGGCTGCACAGGCGGGGCACGGCACGGGGTCCGGACGGCGCACGATGCCCACGACCAGGTCCCCGGGGGAGAAGCCTGAACCGTCCGGGGCCTCGCTGACCCGGCCCAGATTCTCGTGGCCGATCACCAGCAGGTCCTTGCCCTCCGGGGCGGTGCCGTAATCGGCGTTGATGATTTCCCGGTCGGTCCCGCACAGGCCAATCGACAAGGCATCGACCAGGATCCTGCCTTCAGCCCGTTCGGGTGGGTCCACGTCGTTCAGCTCCAGTGAATTCTTGGTTCCGGGGGTGACGGTGAGGGCTTTCATGGGCGCTCCTTCAGACGGTGGCGGCTTTTCTCCAGTATTGCCCTCATCGAGTCACTTGTCAGTGGCCGGGGTTTCGGACGCCGGGATGCCACTGTCGCATCGCATTGTCAGGCGGGAAGGGCGGGGGCTACGTTGAGGGCAGGTTCCCGATGGCGAGAGGTAGGCACGGACATGCCCCTGTGGTTGCAGGCCCTGATGTGGGGGACCATCGCCGGTGGCGCCCTGGTCCTGGGATCGGCGCTGTCATGGAAGTGGACCATCCCGCCGAAGGTCGTCTCCTCGATCATGTCGTTCGGTGCCGGTGTGCTGATCTCCGCGTTGTCCTTCGACCTCGTGGCCGAGGCGGCAGACGGCGGCGGACTGTGGCCCACGGCCGCCGGATTCCTCGCCGGGGCCCTGATCTACGTGGCAGCCAATGCCTTGTTGGAGCGCCACGGGGCCAAACACCGCAAGCGGTCCGGAGGCAAACAACCCTCCGAGGAACAGCACCCGGGAAGCGGCACCGCCATTGCCATCGGCGCACTGCTCGATGGGATCCCCGAATCGGTGGTGCTGGGACTGGGGCTGGTCAGCGGCGGGGCCGTCAGCCCGGCCATGCTGGCGGCGGTCTTCATCTCCAACGTCCCCGAGGGTCTCTCCAGTACGGCAGGCATGAAAAAGGCGGGACGCAGCGCGGGCTACGTGTTCGGCGTGTGGGGCGGGATCGCGGTGATCTCGGGGATCTCCGCCCTGGTGGGGTACGCCGCGTTGCAGAACTCGCCGGCGGAGCTGGTCGCCTTCATCACCGCGGTGGCCGCGGGCGCCATCCTGGCCATGCTCGCGGACACGATGATCCCGGAGGCATTCGAGCAACACCATCTGCTCACCGGCCTCATCGCGTCCCTGGGGTTCCTGACGGCGTTCACCATCAGCAACCTGGGTGGGTGACGCAACGGCCGCCGTGGCAGCGGGCTATCCGCTGAGGGGCATCCGCGGGATGTTGGGCCGGCCGTCGGGCCCCGTGCCGTAGGCCTTGGTGGCGATCTTGTTGGCCAGTTCCTCATTGATCCGGTATTTGTAGATCGGACTCATCGGCTTCTTGCCGGCCGCCGCATCGGCTGCATGGGCTGCCGGCGCAATGATCTTCTCGTGCACACGGTGCCGTTTGAACAGGCTCATGATGACCTCCTCGTCACTGCCACAAGATGTCCTTACACTTTCAGGATACGCCCAAAATCCCCGGAATCCAGAGGCCTTTGTGCCCGCCCGGAAATGTCGCGTGAAGACCTTCACATCGTGTTCACCCCTCGTTGATTCCGCCGTTGTCGGCGCTGGCCAGCATGGATGGGACCCGCCCATTTGATGCATCGAAGGGAACCACACCCATGGCCTTTTCCACCTTCCCGCTACGCACGCTGGCCGTACCCGCACTGTTCACCGCGACCCTGGCCGCCTCGGTCGCCGCCGGCCCCGCGGCCGCGGCCCCCACCGACCCCGCGACGAGCCGGCCCACCTCCGTCGCGCCGGAAACGGCGAAGTCCCCGGCAGGTGGCCCGGTCCTGATCGGTCACCGCGGGGCTGCCGGCGCCGCGCCGGAGAACACCATCGCGGCGTTCAAGGCCGGACGCGCGTCCGGCGCCGATTTCATCGAAACCGATGTGCAGCTGAGCAAGGACGGCGTCCCATTCCTCTTCCATGACGACACCCCGGCGCGCACCACGAACGTGGCAGAGGTCTTCCCCGGCCGCGAGGACGACCCGATCACCTCCTTCACCTGGAAGGAGCTGCGCACCCTCGATGCCGGCTCCTACTTCGGCCAGAAGTTCACCGGCGAGCGCATCCCGCACCTGGACGACATCGCGAAGGTCGCCAACCGCAGTACCGGGGTCTACCTGGAGATCAAGTCGCCGAAGAACTCACCCGGCGTGGAGCAGCTGGTGGCCCGCAAGCTGGCCCATGACCCGTCATGGAAGAAGCTCGTCGCCGCCGGGAAGGTCAACGTCCTCGGCTTCGACCCGTCCTCCAACCGCGAGTTCGCGGCCCTGGCACCGGACATCCCGCTCCAGCAGCTCGCCGGGACCATCCCGGCGGCCGCGACGCTGGAGGACTGGTCCACGTTCGTGGACTCGGTGGGAACCAGCTACCGCACGCTGACCGCGGACCAGGTCGGCAGCGTCCGTGCCGCCGGCCTGGACATCGGCGTCTACACCGTCAGCTCCCCGGAGACGGTCGCCGCCGCCGTCGATCTCGGCGTCGACATGGTGACCGGCGACTTCCCGCAGCAGGCGGTGCGCCTGCAGGCCGGCCAGGCCGCGTTCCCGCAGGCGAAGGGGCTCCAGATCGCCGACTCGGTGAACAACCCGGCGGGCGATGACGTGCAACCGGAGAACGGCGAGCACGTGCTGGTGCGCAACACCACGAACCGGACCATCGACGCCTCGGGGATCATCCTGCGCGACGCCGCCAACAACATCCTCACCGTCGGCCCCGGGTACCGGATCAAGCCCCACGGCGAACTGCGCGTCTACACCGGACCCGGCACGAATTCACCCAAGGGGTACTACAACGGGCGCACCGCCTCCATCCTGAACAACGGTGGCGATTCCGTGGCCCTGTGGGACGCCCGCGGCAAGCTGCAGGACGTGTTCGCCAACTAGCGGAACCGGCGGCGGGGAGGCGCTATCCGAACCAGGGCTTCTCCGCCTTCGCCGTGGTCCCGTCGTGGCCGGCGATGTTCAGCCACGCATCGACGTACTCCTTGAACGCGGTGTCCCCTCGCGGCAGCAGGTAGGCCTTCTGCGAGTAGTTGAAGGGCTTGTCGGGATGCACCGCGCACAGCTCGGGGTGCTCGTTGGCGACCCAGCGCGTCTCGGAGGCATCGGTGGTCATCACGTCGGCCTTTCCGGCGATGATCTGGTCGAAGATGGTGTTGTTGTCCTTGAACTCGATGATCTTCCCGCGCGGGTAGTGCTCCTCGGCGAACTTCTGGTTGGTGCCGCCGATCGGCGTGATGGAGCGGACCCCGGGCTGGTTGATCTCCGCGATCGTGTCGTATTTCTCGACGTCGTCGCACCGGGTGATCGGCGTCTTGCCCTCGTCGAGGGTGGCGGTCGAGAAGGCCGCCTGCTGCGCCCGCTCCAGCGAGATGGACACCCCGCCGACGGCGATGTCGCACGAGGCCAGGAAGTCGGGCATGAGGTCCTTCCACGTCGTGTCCACGAACTCGGCCTCCACACCCAGGCGCTGGGCCAGGTCGCGGGCCATGTCCACGTCCAGGCCCGAGTACTTCCCGGTCTTCGGGTCCTTGTAGGTGAACGGGCGGTAGTCCCCGGTGGTGCAGACCTTCAACACCCCCGCATCGTGGACGGAATCCAGGCGCGAACCGGGTGCTCCGCCGTCGTTCCCCGACGTGGCCTGGACGGTTCCGGAGGACGACGGCGGTGCCTCCGCGGGTGCCCCGCTTCCGGTGCAGGCAGTGGTGGCCACTGCCAAGAAGGCGGCCGCGGCCGCCAGTGATGCGCGATTCATCAAGGTGCTCCCCAATAGGTGGTGTGATGCAAGGCACCACACTAGGGGCGATGGCGGTAGGCGCGCTCCTTGACGACGGAAGCCACGCAGCAGATGATCGAGCAGGAACGGCCACACCCCAGATTTGTTAACGGAGGCAGCATGCGCGAGGTCAAGACAGGACTCTTCCAATCGGTCGACGGGGTCGTCGAATCACCGAACCTGTGGCAGTTCGACAGCTTCGACGACGAACTCGGTGCCGGCATGGGCACCATGATGACCCAGACGGATACCGTCATCCTCGGCCGGCGCAGCTACGAGGAATGGGCTGGATACTGGCCGGATGCGGGGCAGGACGACCCCTTCGCAGCCTTCATCAATCCCGTCGAGAAGTTCGTTGCCTCCCGCACGCTCACCGGTGAGCTGGCCTGGCAGAACTCCACACTCATCCAAGCCCCGCTGGAGGACTTCATCCGCGAATTGCGCCAGGCAGACGGCGGTGACATCTCGGTCTGCGGCAGCATCTCGGTGGTCCGCCAGCTGTTCTTCGCCGGGCTGCTGGACTCGCTGCTGCTGATGGTCCACCCGGTGATCGCGGGGGCGGGCAAGCACCTGTTCGAGACCGGAGACCCGACCACCCGGATGGTGCTGCAGGACTCGCAGCAAACGTCCAAGGGCAACATGCTGCTGAGCTACGGCCGGCACAGCGACTGAGCCGGGTCGCCGACGTTCTCGACGCGGCTCCGGGTGGATGGACGGCATCCATGTCGTGGACCGAAATCCTCGGTGGCATCATCGGGGGCCTGGTACTCGTCTACGCGTCGTTCCTGCTGATGCTGTTTCTCTACGCCCGGCGCCATCCCGGGGTGGTGGGCCTGCGTGATGCCCTGCGGTTCGTGCCCGACCTGATGGTCCTGCTGAAGCGGATCCTCACCGACCGGACAGCGGGCCGGGCCCCGCGGTTCCTGGTTGCCGGATTGTTGCTGTACCTGCTGTGCCCCATCGACTTGGTCCCCGACTTCATCCCGGTGGTGGGCTACGCCGACGACGTACTGGTGGTCGCCTGGGTACTGCGACTGGTCGTCCGTTCCGCCGGTCCGGCACCCTTGCGCACGCACTGGCCTGGCACCGAAGCCGGCCTGCGCGCCATCGAAAGCCTGGCCGGGATTCCAGACCGCCCGCCAGGCACGCCAGGCGCGGCGGAAGAATCGCCGTGAACGCCTTTGCCGCGGCAGATTGGTGGCACCGCCGCATGGCCATGCCGGCCGTTGGGTCGATGGATTCTGTCGTCTCCAGTTGCCGGTCCGGCGCGGAGACCGCCTAGGACGGCACCGTCCGAATCACCATGTCTTCGATGTTGGGAAGGGCCTTTCCCAAACAGCTTGCGGCGTGGGTAGCGATGGCCTCGGCGTTGGAGAGGGGCATGTCCGGGACGGTGATTGTTGCCGCGCCGTGCAGCCGGTGTCCGATCCAGCGCAGCTGGATGGACCGCACTTCCAGGACCCCCGGCGTGTTCCCCAGTGCATTCCGTGCCGTATCGAGGTAGACGGGTTCGATTCCGTCCATCAGACGGCGCCCGATGCTCTTCACGGTGCCGATCAAGAGGACGATGATGGCCACCGAGATCACGAGGCCAATGACCGGGTCCGCCATCGGGTATCCGAGCATGACGCCTATCGCTCCGATTACCACGGCGAGGGAAGTGAAGCCGTCCATTCGTGCATGCACGCCGTCGGCAACCAGGGCCGCCGACCCGATCTTCTGTCCGATTCTGATGCGGTAGATGGCCACGATCTCATTTCCAGCGAAGCCGATCACCCCTGCCGCAAGCACCCACCACAGGTTCTCCAACGGCTGAGGATCGAAGAAGCGCCCGATCGATTGCCACGCCGCTAGAACCGCGGACAATGCGATGACGGCGACGATGAACAGGCCGGCCAGATCCTCGGCGCGACCGAATCCGTAGGTGTACCGCCTGGTGGCGGCCCGCCGGCCGAGGACGAAGGCGATCCACAGCGGAACGGCCGTCAGGGCATCGGCAAAGTTGTGGATGGTATCCGCCAACAGGGCAACAGAGCCGCTGATGGCCACCACGGCGACCTGGAGCGACGTCGTGATCAGCAGGATCGCCATGCTGACCTTGAGGGCGCGGATGCCCTCCTTGTTCGCCTCCAACGCGTCGTCGATCGAATTGGCAGCGTCATGGCTATGGGGGATGAACAGCCCGTAGAGGAACCCCTTGACGCCGGTCGGATGGGAGTGACCGCCCGGTCCGTGGGCATGGTGATCGTGCGTGTGGCCGTTGTGGGTGTGTCGGTGCTCCGCCATCGGACCGTGCGGTGGGCAACGTGGGTCACCATGGTCGTCTGGGGCGGTCATGATGTGCCTTCTGCAGGAGTGTTGTGATGGTGCCGGGGTGTACCACCCAGTGAATGTTCGGCTTGGAAGATGGCGTCCGAGACCAGCTGGCGGGCATGCTCGTTCTCGAGCCGGTAGAACACCCGCGTCCCTTCCTGGCGGGTGCCCACGAACCGCGCCAGCCGCAGCTTGGCCAAGTGCTGTGACACTGCCGCTGGCGACTTGCCCACGATCTTGGCAAGGTGGTTGACCGATTGCTCGCCGTCGCGCAGAGCGAGGATCAAGCGGATCCTGGTCGCGTCTGCAAGCATCGCGAACACCTCGACTGCCAGTTCGACGTACTGGCTATCTGGTTCTAATCCGCAAAGCTTCTTATCTGCATCCATATGCAGATTATTGCATGGGGATCTCGGACGACCGCTGCCGGGGTGGCACCAGATCGCGGATCGGAGCCAGATTCACGGAGCGCGAGGGAACCGGCGGCTCCCGTGGCCCCGGACCCACGGGTCGGCGATCTTGAAGTACGTGCCGTCCTGATGAAACGCGTATCCATCCGCGTCGTCATCGATGGAGCCGCCGCGCTGGCCAGCTGCTACGAGCCCGTCACGGGTGGCTTCGCCGAAGTGCTTGCTCCCTCCGGAAGACTCGCGCTGGGGAGAACCGCCACCGGCGATCGGAATGTTCGCCGGGCAGGCCCGGTCATGCTTCTCCTGCCGTACCGGCTCCGGTCAGCCCCGCTGCGGCGGCTCGATGACCTTGAACCCCGCCCCGGTGGGATCGGAGAGCGAGGTGACGCGGCCGAACGGCGAGTCCTGCGACGGATCGACCACGCTGGCGCCCAGGCCGAGGGCCTGGGTGATCGCCAGGTCGGTGTCGCCGACCTGGAAGTAAACCTGCCAGGCCGCGGGGTATCCGGCGTGCAGGAACGCCGTGGCGTCCAGGATGCCGGCCGTCGCCTCCCGGCCCGCGCCGAGGGTCGTGTACCGGAACTCGTCGGTGTCCGACATCGTCGAGGCGTCCCAGCCGAAGACCTCCCGGTAGAACGCGACGGTCTCCGGGTAGCGGCGGGCATGGAGTTCATGCCAGGCCGGAGCCCCCGGCTCGCCGTGGACGTGGAATCCGGTGTGGCCGCCGAACTCCCAGAGCCCGACGGAGGCGCCGGCGGGATCCAGCAGCATGGCCATGCGCCCCTGCGCGGGAACGTCCATCGGTCCCATGAGCACCTTGCCGCCGTGCCCGGGAACGGCGGCGACGGTCGCCTCGATATCCTCGACCCGCAGGTAGGTGGACCACCCGTCCGGGTAGCCGGCATCGCCGTCGTTCTTCATGATCCCGGCGACCGGCTGGCCGTCCTTGGACGCCAGAACGTACCCGCCGTAGGTCTCCTGGTCGCCCGTCTCGTACGTCCAGCCGAAGAGCGTGGCATAGAAGGATTGGGCGCGCTCGGGGTTCGACGTCATCAGGTCGATCCAGCAGGGAGCCCCGGGGCGGAGGTCGGGTACGGGCACGGTGTCCTCCTGGCGGGTAGGGCGGGACTGGTGTGGTGAGTCTATGCCCCCATGCCATGCTTGGCCCATGGATGAGCTGTGGGATGAACGGGTCGAGGAGTTCTGGGAGACGGCCGACGATGCCGACCCGGACCGGGCGTTGCAGGACATGGGGGCACTGGTCGCCGAGCGGCCCGACGACGACCCGGCGGCACTGTTCGAGTGGGCTGGCGTCCACGATTTCCTGGGGCTGGAAACGCAGGCGGTGCCGTTGTACCGGCAGGCTCTGGCCAACGGGCTGGACGGCGAACGCCGGCCACAGGCGGTGATCCAGCTGGCCAGTTCCCTGCGCAACATCGGACGGGCGGCCGAGGCCGTCGAGCTGCTGCAGGACATGGAGCCGGACGCGACGGTCGGCAGCGCCCGCGAGGCCTTCCTGGCACTGGCCCTGCACGACGCCGGGCGGGCCACCGAGGCGCTGACGGTCGCCCTGCTCGCATTGCAGGACTCGTTGCCACTGTATGGGAAGGTGGTCGGCTTCTACGCCCGTGACCTGCGGCAACCCGGCAGCACCGCGGGCTGATCCGATGCGGCGCGACACCGGATGGCGTTGATGACGGTTCCGGCAGCGATGCAGGCCAACCCGGACCTCGACGTCGTCGTGGTGGGAGGTCCGCCCGAGCGCATGCGGCCCCGGGCTCTAGGAGTCCCACCGGATTCCGCCGTCCTGCCGGGTACGGTCCGGCCGCCAACGTTGGCCGGGCCGCGGGGCGCCGTCCATGTGCGCGCCATGGCTGGTTAACCCATGCACTGGAGACTCCAAAGGGACCGCAGCGGATGGCCCCCAGGAGATTCCAGCATGAGCACGTCGACCGATCGTTCCCTGACCCGCCGGACCGCGCTCGCCGGGATGGGCGTGGCGGCAGCCGGTGCCGCCGTCGGCGGCGGGGCAACCCCGGCGGCCGCATCGCCCGCGGCGGCCGGAACGAACAAGGCGATGATCGGTCCCGTGTCGGGTCGGCGGCTGCATGTCATGAGCTTCAACATCCGGTTCGACCGCGACGGCACGCTCCCCGGGGACGCCGACTACTGGCCCGAACGCCGTCCCCTGCTGCGCGAGCTCCTGGATCTGGAACGGCCCACCATCCTCGGCATCCAGGAGGCACTCCACGAGCAGTTGCCGGCCGTCCTGGAGGGACTCGGCGGCGGATACGACATGGTCGGTTATGGCCGCGACGGCGGCAGCTTCGGCGAATACTCGGCCATCTTCTACGATGCGAGCCGGCTGGACCTCATCGAATGGGACCAGACGTGGCTCTCGGATACGCCTGATGCCATCGGTTCGGCGACCTGGGGAAACGAGGTCACGCGCATCGTCGTCTGGGCCCGCTTCCGTGATACCCGGACCGGGAAGACGTTCATCCACGCCAACACCCACTTCGACCACGAGTCCGAGCCGGCACGCCTCCAGAGCGCGGCCGTCATCGTGGGGCTCGTCGAACGCTTTGCCGGGCTGCCGGTCATCGTCACCGGGGACTTCAATGCCGTGGCCGGCATTTCCGGCGCCCACGAGGCCCTCACGGCCCCGGGGACGTTCACGGACAGCTGGGATGTGGCACAACGGTTCGCATCGCGGGAGTGGGGGACGTTCCCGGACTGCGGGGATCCGGTCGAGGCGGGAGAGCGGATCGACTGGATCCTCACGACGCCGGGGATGATGGTGCACCGTGCGGGCATCAACGTCTGGACGAAGAAGGGCCGATACCCCTCGGACCATGCACCGGTGCAGGCCGTCATCTCGCTGTAGGGGTCCATTCGGCGGTCGTGCCGACCGCACCGTTCACCCATTCGGCCGGTTCGCCGGATGGTCGCAGCACATCCGCCAGCCAATAGGTCGTGTCGGGATCCCACCCCGCAAGAATCGTCCGACCGTTCCCGGCATTCAGCGGCCGACCGGCGGTGACGAGGTAGCCCTCAACGGTGAGGTGGACGCCGTCGTACTCCTGCGCCACCGCGGCGAAGTCGGGGATGAACCAGCGTCCATCGATCCCGGTCGTGTCCCACGCCGTCTTCCGCCACGTCTGCGTGACCTCCAGGGGGTGGCTTTCCACGAGGTCCACCCAGTCCTCAGGCCCCCGGAGCTCCAGGATGCGTGCGCCGGGTTCGGGCGTCAGCGGCCAGACCCGGGCGCGTTCCCGCCCCGCACCATCCTCCACCAGCAACAAGCCCGCAGCACCGAGTCCCGGCAGGGAGCGGCTGGTCTGGACCAGACTCGACAGGGCGGGCGTCGACCACCACGAGCTTCCGGTGCGCTTTTTCAGGGAGCGGGACCACCGGGCGGCGGCGCGTTCCGATTCCACCGTCTGT
Organism: Micrococcaceae bacterium RIT 802; assembly: GCA_016892645.1. Lineage (GTDB taxonomy): Bacteria > Actinomycetota > Actinomycetes > Actinomycetales > Micrococcaceae > Arthrobacter_H. Next base: position 42,544 of record JAFEMX010000011.1, on the reverse strand, counting down.
TCACGCCAGCGAGCAACCCGCTCGGCCGCGCCGGACAGTGCGGGGGCCGGCATGTCGTGCTCGTCGATCCACTGCACGGCGTGCTGGCTCCCGGCGTCGATGTCGGAGGACCACCAGGACCCCACGATGCGGTCGGAGAGGATATCGGCCACCGGCCGCAGGGCCGCGAGCATCCAGGGTGTTGCCGCCAGGTCATCGAGCTCGTCCGGGGGCTGCCAGTAGGCGGCACAGTCCACGGCATCGGCCAGCGCCTTGAGCAGGGCCGTGTCCGACGCCTCCGAAATGGATAGCAGGGTGTCGCGCGAACCGATCGCCGCACAGAGGTCGGCACGCAGGGTGGCGTCCCCGGGGTCCCACGCCGACCGGAGGGCCAACGACCACGATTCGTCGGACAGCCCGGTCACCACGGCCAGGCAGAACCGCCGTCCGCGGGGACCAGCCAGCAGGTCGATGCTCGTCATCCACCGAGACTACCGGCGAGGGACGCGCGCCGCCCCGGCCCGACCGACGGACGCACAGCCCCTCCCGCCGGGGGCATCGCTGCCATAGGCTGAACGCATGGCCATCATCTACCGCGCAGAGCTCGACCCCGGAAAACAAGACGTCATCACCACCTGGCTCGCCAGCCAGTCCTGGTCGCAGGTCTCCGCCGGCGACGCCATCGAGCTGGTCGGCGCGTTCCGCTTCGACGACCCGGCCGGGGAGGTCGGCCTCGAGACCCACATCGTCCGCCGCGCCGACGGCAGGATCCTGCAGGTCCCGCTGACCTACCGGGGCGCCCCGCTCGAGGGAGCCGAACAGCACCTGGTGGCCGAGATGGAGCATTCGGTCCTGGGGCACCGCTGGGTCTACGACGCGACCGGCGATCCCGTCTATGCGGCGGCACTGGCCTCGACCATCCTGCGCGGCCGGGCCGGCGCCGACCAGTTCCTCGATGTGGACGGGACCCTCGTGCCCTTGCCGAGCACCGTCGTCGTGCATGGATTCGGCGATCCGGACACCGCCGAGCCGGTGGTCACCACGGCCCGCCCGGCCACGGAGGACACCCCGGATGGCGGCGCCGTCGTGATCATCAGCACCGATGGGCCGACCCTGGCCATCTACCTCACCCCACGCCCGGCGCACGGCGACGAGGGGCAGCTGACCGGACGCTGGGACGGCCTCGGGGACTCGGTGCTGCTGGCCGGGATCGTCTAGGGTGCGGCGCCCGGCCCGGGCCGGACGGCAGGCCACGTAGGATTCCAGACATGACCACTCAGAGCGCGATTTTCGTGGATGCGGGATTTCTGTTGGCCGTCGGCGGGCAGCACACGGCCGGCACGTCGCTGCGCTCGGCCTTCCGGGTGGCGTACGAACAGCTGGTCGAGGGCATTGCCGCGGTCGCCCGCGAGGACTGCGGGCTGCCGCTGCTGCGCACCTACTGGTACGACGCCTCGCGCGACGGGCTGTTCACCGACCAGCACAAGCGCATCGGCATGGTCGACGGCGTCAAGGTCCGGCTGGGCCGGATCTCCTACAGCGGCGAGCAGAAGGGCGTGGACCTGCGCCTGGCGCTGGACCTGGTGGGGCTGGCCCGCAGCGGATCCGTGTCCGTGGTCTACCTGGTTTCCGGCGACGACGACCTGGCCGAGGCCGTGGAGGAGGCCCAGGACCTGGGCGTGCAGGTCAAGCTCATCGGGCTGCGCAAACCCGAGACCCGGATCGGGTTGGCATCGGTGGCCGAACACCTGGCGCTCTGCGTCGACGGGATCACCGACCTGCCGGCCGAACTGCTCGAGGCCACCTTCACCCGGTCGGTGACCGGCGGCCCGCTGCCCGGGCCCGGAGTCCACTCGCTGCAGGGCACGACGGCGGTGCCCGGCCCGGGTGCCCCGGTGCCCGCTGGCACGCCCTCGCCACTGCAGCAAACCCGCCCGGTCCCCGGGCCGTCGCCGGCCCATGTGGCGTCGATGACCGGACAGCTGCCGCAGGTCCATCCCGCCGACCGGCATCTGGTCTACTCCGCCGGACATGACGCCGCGGCCGCCAGTTCCGGGCATCCCGAGGCGGGGGACAGCGCCCTGCTGCGTGCCGTCGGGGTCGTCGGGGCCAGCGTGGCGGACAACTGGTACGCCAACACCACCCAACGCGAGCTGACCGAGCTGCAGGCGGACCGTCCGCTGTTGCCGCCGGAGATCGACCGGGTGCTGCTCAAGGACTGCGCCCAGCAGATCGGCGAATGGAAGACCGACATCCAGGTTGTCCGGCGGGCCTTGCGGGCTTCATTCTGGGACCGGCTCGACCAACTCACCTGAGGCACAGGAGGCCGCATCATGACCCGCCAGGAAACCACCGCCCACTTTCGGGCCGTCTATGGGGCGTTCACCATGGCCGTGGCGTGCGGGGTCGTGTGGATCATGGCCGGGACGCCGGACGGCGCAGCCAGGAACTGGCTGATGGTCCTGTGGATCCTGGTGGCGTCCGTCGCCGTGGCATGCGGACTCAACCCCCGGGTGGTCCCGCGCGGAGTGGCGATCGCCCTGGTGTGCGCGACGGTTGCGGTACCCCTCGTGGCGTGGCTGGCCGGCGTGCGGGACGGGCTGCTGCTGACGCCCTTCTGGCCGGTCGCGTGGGGAATCCTGGGGTTGGCGTTCCGGGGGAGGGCAGCCTCGCGTCAGGAGGCGCGGAGCCCGTCCGCGTAGAGCTCACGGGCCAGTTCGACCATCGCGCCAACCGCTGTACGGGGGTACCATACAGCCATGGACGCAGTCTTGGATCCGCGCTTGGTGCTGCAAGCGCAGTTGGCCGCGGCAGCTGCTGAGAAGGCCCGCCGCGAAATGCTGGACGCTGCTGTGCTCCGGCAGGAGGCCATTCTGGGCATGAGTGCAAACGGCGCCTCTGTCCGCCAGATTGCCGCCGCTATCGGCTGCAGCCCCGCTGTCGTCCAGTCGTCGCTGGAGCGGGCACGCGGCAGGAGACCCCGCCTCCGAGGGCGGGAAAACCATGTGGCCTACGAACTGCACCTGGCGGTCACGCAAAAGCTCCTGGAAGACCCCGTCGGAGTGGTTCAAAAAGGCCTGTTGGGCCTTGAGCGCATGAGGGAACGTCCGCGAGGTCCAGTCGGGGAGGGGTGGACCTCGCGTTGGGAGGAACTCCTCAAGGGCGACCTCGAGGAATTGCGGAAACGCATGCTCGCGACTAATGAGGAGGCGGAGGATCTGCGACATATGTCGCCGTTCATGGGTGTCCTGGACGATGCGGAGCGCAGGGACGCAATCCGGAAGGCCAAGTCCCTTGCGGCGCGATGAGCTGGAGCATGCGATCCGTGCTGCCACCGAGATCATCCAGCAGGACAGCGTCATCGTGATCGGCAGCCAGTCCATTCTCGGAACCTGGGGCGAGGATGACCTGCCAGGGATCGCGACCATGTCTGACGAGATAGACATCTGTCCGGTGAACGACGATGACGCTGAATCGTTGGCGACGTTGCTCGACAGTGTCGCCGGTGAATGGTCCAGCTTCCACGAGCCCACCAGTTCTATATACAGGGGGTGGGAAGGAAAACGGCTGTGTTGCCGACGGGCTGGGCAGAACGTCTGGTCAGTGTCTCCAGCCAAAACACCGGAGGAAGGGTCGGGCTCTGCCTGGACCCCCACGATCTATGCGCGGCCACGTTGGTTGCCGGTCGGCTCAAAGACCGCCTATTCGTGAACGCCCTGCTGGATTCCGGTCTGGTGGAACGGGACATTCTCGCGGAGCGGCTCAGTCACATAGTTGATGAGCGGTCCTCCGTGGCCCGCCTGGGGCCACGACATCTTCCCGGCCAGTGTCCGCTTCTCCGGGGTCTCGATCTCCCATGCCCTCGGCGAGATCCTCGGCGGAGCCTTCGCGCCGACCATCGCCCAGGCGCTCGTCAACGCCACGGGCAGCAGCACCGCCGTCTCGGCCTACCGGCTGGGCATGACCGCGATTTCCCTGGTTGCCGTCGCCCTGTTGCGTGACCGCAAGGGCATCGACCTGTCGATGGACAACCAGGCCGAACAAGAGGTCTGGGCAACGATCTTCGATACGCGCCGCGTCCCAGCGGTTCCCGTGAAGCCTGCCAGCCCGACACAGGACCAACCCTCACGACGAAGGCCCTGGCGCCGGAGCCCGCGGGAGCGGCTCCGGCGTCCAGGGGAACCGGGGACGGCAGACGTGATTCCCGCTTGCTGCGTGGGGGGTTACGGCATCCCGGACACGAGCGCCTGCCACGTGGGGGCGGGGACCTTGCCGTCCGCGGGCTGGGCCACCCGCGTCTGGTACGCCTTCACCGCCGCTTCGGTGCGCGCCCCGAAGGCGCCGTCGGCGAGCAGGGGCATCCCGTGGCGCGAGACCAGCTCCTGGACCGCCTTGACGGCCTCGCCCGTGGATCCGCGGCGCAGCGTCGTGATCAGCACGCCCCATGTCACCGGGCCCACGATCCCGTCGACGATGAGGGCCTTTCCGCGCTGGAACGCCTTGACGGCGGTCTCCGTGCGGGTGCCGAAGTCGCCGTCCACTTCCACCTGTTGCCCGCGGAAGCGCAGCAGGTATTGCAGGGTGCGCGCTGGCTGGCCGTCCGCGCCGCGCTTCAGGACGGGCCAGGCGCGCAGGGTGGAGACCACGACGCCGTCGGCCGCCCACATGGCGTCGTCTATCCCGCACTCGCCGTAGGCGATGCGCACGAACCCGTCCTCGCCCCAGGAAGTTCCCCACGAGTTCTTGCAGAGCCAGTACCTTTTGGCGTCGTTGTACCCCACCACGCAGACGCAGTGCCCGCCCACGAAGTCCCCGGTGACCTGCCGGTATATGCCGCTGCCGTAGTAATAGAAGTCCTCGTAGACGCTGAAGCAGGCGGTCACCGGGCCAACCGCGGCGATGTGGCGCTTGATCGCCGCGGGGGTTCCGAGCATCCGCCAGCCGGTCACCCGCGTCGACTTGGTGCGCCAGTCCGCGGGGATGCGGCACTTCTGGTTTTGGTCCGTGTAGGGGTAGCGCGACTCGTCCGCAATGCCGGTCCGCAAGGCCTCTAGCGCGGCATCCGGCCACCAGCCACCGTCCGGGCATGCCCCGGCGTCGAACTTCGGGCCGTAGCAGAAGAACAGCTGAGCCTCCGAGAGATTAACGGATGCCGTGGGTTTGCGCAGGGAGATGCGCACCAGGGACTCCACGGCGCCGAGCACGCCGAATGCGACGCAGGAGCCGCACGCCCCCTGGTCCTTCACAGGCGTGACGTAGTTTTTGCCGGCCTTGGCCCGCCAGTCGAACGTTGCCGGGGCGGCGGCCGCTTCCGCGGCGGCGGACGGTCCGGCGGCCAGCTGCCGCGCCACCCGCTCCGCGTGTTCCAGCGACGGCGCATCGGGTCCGGGCACGTAGCCGAGCCGGTTGGCGGGGTTGAATCCCGCCACGCGCGCCGCCGCGGTTTCCGGGCCCACCTCCCAATCGGCGCCCTCCTGTGCGAGTCGTTGCCGGACGTCGTCGCGTCCAATGCCCAGGGCCATGATGCCTCCCGCTGATGGGTGGACCCGGTGCCGTCACCGGAGCCATACCGAGAGTGTCGCGCCGCCGGGAAGCTCTGTCCATAGCCGCGGCGGGCCGGGGGACGCGCTCCAAGCACGGCAGCGCCGCGGGGCTATCGTACGACGACCTCAATCCGGTGCCGATCCCGGGGCGCGACGCCGCGCTCCCAGGGGCGACGCTGGTCGAGGTGAACCACCACGCGGCCGGCGGCGAGGCCGGTCACGGACAGTGTTTCGGGCACCGCGGCGCCAATGCGTCGGCCGCCATCGTGCGCATCGGCCGTCGTCGTGGCCCCCGCATTCCCTGGAGAATTTCCAGCGGCACCCGTCCCGCCGCGGTGCACGCGCACCCCCACGATCCCCTGCGGTCCCTCCACCGACGCTTCCCAGATGTACCCCGCGGTGCCGAGCCCGCGCAGGACGACGTCAGCCGTGCTCCCGGCCGCCAGCTCGACGCTGGAGGGAACCCCCTCCGTCCCATCGGCACCGACCATGGGCCTAGGCCTTGTCGGCATAGCGCGTGGCCGGCGCGGGCGTCCGCGGCAGCGTCGCGGTCGTGAACGCGGTGCCAGGCGCAGGGGTGTCGCAGTGGAAGCGCCACCCCTCGGCGAGCGGGCCGGCGTCGACGGCATCCACGCCGAACGTGTCCATCCAGGCGGAGCCGCCGCCGTATTCGGCGGCGACGGCTTGGATGGGGGTCGACGAGCCGATGACTTCGCGGCACTGTTCGTCCGTGAATTCCTGGCCGAACCGGCGTCGTGTTGATGACATTCTCGTGATACCTCATTCCGGTGTACCCCATCATTTCATGCGGTCCCACCGTCCGAAATCTCCAGAGCAAACCAGTTTCCCCTGAGCCCGCGTCTGAGTGGAGATTGCGTTGGGCGGAGACGGTCGTTATTCGGCGGGGGTTGTTGGCCCACTGGTCGGTGAAATCGTGCCGTGCATGGGACCGAAGGGGACGACGTGGGGGCCTTCGGCGTCGCCGAAGGAGGGGAACGGGTGATCAGGATGGCCGTCGAAGCCCGCTGGGGCCGTTGGAGTTCGGCGGAACGGACTCAAGGCCAACAAGCCAAGCAAGGAGGACGGTTCTTGCCGGGAAAGACCCTAGGGTGGGACGTGTGACCTACACCTCAGCAGATCCGTTCACCACCCGCCCGACCCTGCGTGGAAACTTCGGCATGAGCGCCTCCACGCATTGGCTGGCCACCGCCTCCGCCCAGTCGGTCCTCGAACGCGGAGGCAACGCCTTCGACGCGGCCGCCGCCGGGGCCTTCGTGCTCCACGTCGTCGAACCGCACCTGAACGGGCCCGGCGGCGACATGACCGGCGTCTTCGCCACCGCCGACCGCCCGGGCGAACCCGTGGTCCTCATGGGACAGGGGCCGGCACCGGCCGCCGCAACGGTGGAACACTACCGGTCCGAGGGGCTCGACCTCGTGCCGGGGGCCGGGGCGCTCGCCGCGGCAGTGCCCGGAGCCGTCGACGCCTGGCTGCTCCTGCTGCGCGACCACGGCACCTGGTCGTTGGCCGACGTGCTCGCCTACGCGATCGGCTATGCCCGCGACGGCCACGAGATCCTGCCGCGGGTCCGCGACACCATCGCCACCGTCGCCGAGCTGTTCACCGAACACTGGCCCAGTTCCGCAGCGCAGTGGATGCCCGGCGGCGCGGTCCCAGAGGCCGGAACGCTGCTGCGCAACGAACCCCATGCGGCCTTGCTGGATCGGTTGGCCGCCGCGGCGGAGGCGACGCAGGGATCCCGGGCAGACGGCATCGACGCTGCACGTGACTCGTGGGCGGACATCGTCGGGCGGGAAGCCGAAGTGTTCCTTGCTGCCCCGCACCGGCACTCCTCCGGAACCGACCACGCCGGAGTCTTGGCCGCCGCCGACCTCCAGGGGTTCCGTGCCGGCTACGAGCCCGCAGCCGCCTTCACCTTCCGAGGGCACACCATCGCCAAGACCGGCCCGTGGGGCCAGGGCCCCGCGCTGCTGCTCACCCTGGCGATCCTGGAGGGATTCGACGACGAGTACCTGGACCCCTCCACCGAACTCGGCGCCCACACCATCCTGGAGGCCCAGAAACTGGCGATCGCCGACCGGGAGGCCTACTTCGGCGACACCGACGTCCCGCTGGAACACCTGCTTAGCCCAGATTATGCGGCCGAACGCCGGGACCTGATCAGCGAGTCCGCCAGTCACGAGTTCCGCCCCGGCACCGTCCCCGGCCACACGCCCTTCATCCCGCCGCTGCGCACCGAGTACACCCCGCCGGCCACGGCCGACGGGGCCAAGACCGGTTTCGCCGGCATCGGGGAACCCACCGTACAACCGAGCGGGGAAACTCGCGGGGACACGTGCCACCTGGATGTCGTGGACCGCTGGGGCAACATGGTCTCCGCCACCCCGTCGGGCGGTTGGCTGCAGTCTTCACCCGCGATCCCCGCGCTGGGCTTCTGCCTGGGGACGCGCCTGCAGATGACCTGGCTGGAGGAGGGTGGCCCGTCGACGCTGGTTCCCGGCCGGCGCCCGCGCACGACGCTCACGCCCACCCTGGTGTTGAAGGACGGGCAGGCGATCTCCGCCGTCGGCTCCCCGGGCGGGGACCAGCAGGACCAGTGGCAGCTGCTCTATCTGCTGCGGACAATTGTCGGCGGCTATACCCCGCAACAGGCCATCGACGCACCGGCACTGCATACGACGTCGATCCCCGGCTCGTTCTGGCCGCGCACGTGGACGCCGGGTGGTGCGGTGGTGGAGGACCGGCTGGGCGAAGAGGTCATCGCCGGTCTCGAGGCCCGTGGCCACGTGGTCACCCGTGCCGGTGACTGGGTACTGGGGAGGCTTTCCGCCGTCGTGCGGGATCCGGCGACCGGGCAGCTCGCCGCGGCCGCGAACCCGCGGGGCGCCCAGGGGTACGCGGCCGGACGCTGACGCGACGCGTGGCCGTGCCCCGATGACAGGGCATGGGGCGTCCAGTCACCGGGGCACGATGGCGCGGTGCCTTGGTCAGTGCGCGGCGGTGCTGCCGTGAGTTCGTGCCAGCCAGGCCGGCGCTTCCGTGGCGGCCAGGCGGTTCAGGGCGAGCGCTCCGATGAGCAGGCCGAAATCGCGGAGTCCGACGTCGAAGAAGCCGGGCAGCAGGATCAGGTTGACGATGATGCCGACGAGCCACACGGCGACGACCAGCGACCCCAGGCGGGGACGCAGGGCGACCACGATGCCGGCGATGATCTCGACGACCCCGACGCCGTACATGAACATCTGGGGACTGACCGGGATGATGTCGGTGGCCAGCGGAGCGAGGTAGTGCGTCCAGTCGGTGAGCAGGTTCGTGAACTTGTCGATCCCGAACAGGATCGGCGCGACGGTGAAGATGGTGCGCAGGAGGAGGAAGGCCTGGTGCGTGCTGGCGTCCGTGCGCCGGGCTGCGGCGGGGACGGTGGTGGCGGCCATGATGAGGTCCTTTCTAAGGTGGTGATGTCTCATTTTAGAACTCTTCTAATTTCTAAGTCAATACTTTGTCTTTTTAGAGTTATGCTGGAGCCATGGAACAGATGCCCCACCAGGAACGCGTCGAAGCCGTCGCCGCGGTGGCCGACCCGTTGCGCGCCGCCATCTTCGAGGAAGTCGCCCGCAACCGCGAACCCGTGGGCCGTGAACGGGTGGCCGAGGCCGTCGGGATCTCCCGCCAAGCCGCCGCCTTCCAGCTGGACAAGCTGGCCGACCAGGGGCTCCTGGAGGTCACCTTTCGGCGCCTCAACGGTGCCACCGGCCCCGGGGCCGGCCGGCCCGCGAAGGTCTACGCCGCACCCCGGGCCGAGCTGACCGTCAGCGTCCCGCAGCGCGAGTACCCGCTGGCCGCAGACATCATGGCCGAGGCGATCGACGCCTCGCGCGCCGACGGCGGATCGGTCGACGGCCACCTGGCCGAGGCGGCCCGTTCCACCGGGCGGCGCCTGGCCGCCGACCAGCCGGGCCTGGAGCAGTTCCTCGACGCGTTCGGGTACCGTCCCGAGGCGCGGCCGGACGGCTCGGCGGACCTGCTGAACTGCCCGTTCCACGCCTTGTCGACGCGCCACACCGCCACCGTGTGCGACATGAACCGGGAGTTCATCGGCGGGGCGTTGGAGGCGCTGGAACCGGGCCGGCAGGCCGAACGCGTTCCCCCGGCGCAGCCCTGCGGCTGCTGTGTCCGGCTGGCACCCCGGAACGGCCCGCAAGGCGACGTGTCCGGCGACGGCATCCGGGGCTGATCCTGGTCGACTGGTGCCGGTTCGATGGCGTCGGTTGGTCCCGGTTCGACGGCGCCGGGCCCTTCGCGTCCGAGTTTCCGCCGGAAAGGCGCCCGCATAACGGCGCGAACCCGGACGCCAACCGGCTGCCGACGCCGGACATCAACGGGCCGCCGGCGTCCACCACACTATCGACCCACCCGTCGGCCCCGCAGACCAGCCGGGGGAGTCGAACGCGTCATCATTGGCCGTCGCCGGGGCATCCGTGTAGAGCTGGTGGGGTGCACCCCACCACCGACGCCCCGACCGAACAGGTCCTCGCAGCCCGCGGCCACGGCGGCTACCGCCAGTACCGCATCCCCGCGCTCGCCGTTTCCACCGCCGGCACCGTACTGGCCGCCTACGACGGCCGCCCCAACCTGGACGACCTGCCTAACACCATCGACCTGCTGCTGCGCCGCAGTCACGACGACGGCCGCACCTGGGGACCCCAACAGGTCATCCGCACCGGCGCCGGGCTGGCCGGATATGGCGATCCCAGCCTGCTGGTGGACCGGGACACCGGACGTCTGTTCTGCTTCCATGCCGCCGGCACCCACGCCGGGTTCTTCGAGGCCGTCGAGGGCCTGGAACCCACGGACGACGTCCAGCACGTGGACCTCTCCACCTCCGACGACGACGGCGCCACCTGGACCCACCGCCGCCTCACCGGCATGCTCAAACGCCCCGGGATCACGGGGATCTTCGCCGCCGCCGGCACCGGCATCCAGCTCGACGCCGGCCCCCACGCCGGACGCCTTCTCCAGCAGATGGTCATCCTCCTGCACGGCACCATCCGCGCTGCCAGCGCCTACTCCGACGACCACGGTGACACCTGGATGCTCGGGGAACCCGCCCCGGGGGAGGGCAACGAGAACAAGACCGCCTGCCTGCCCGACGGCACCGTCCTGCTGAACTCGCGTGCACCCGGCACCCGCCTCGGGGCCCTCTCCACCGACGGCGGCCACAGCTACACGGCCCTGGAACCGATCCCCACGCTGCCCGACCCCGGCGACAACGGCTCCATCCTCCGCCTGCGCACCACGCCCGGCGGCGGATCCGTCCTGCTCGCCACCAACAACCGCGACACCGCGCTGCGCCGCAACACCGTGGCCAGCACCTCGCACGACGACGGAACCACGTGGTCGCCGGTCCTCACCCTCTGCCCCGGCAGCTCCGCCTACTCCACCGCCGCCGTGCTCGCCGACGGGGCCGTCGGTGTCTTCTTCGAACGGGACGGCTACTCCGAGCTCGTCTTCACCCGCATCGAGGCCACGGCCCTCACCGACGAGGCGCTCGCCACCGCGGCGGAAACCTTCACCGATGACGACGGCGTGGCGCTGGCCATGGTGCCGCGCTCGATCACCCCGGGCCGGCCCGAGCACTGGAGGAGCGTCGGGGAATCCCACACCATCGGCGCCAACGCGGGGGAGTGGGGCGTGCACACCTGGAAGGAGATCGGCCAGGGTTACACCGGCGACGCCCAGGTGCTGGGCACCCGCGAGGCCCAAATCGCCAACTACGGTGAACCCGCCCCCGGGCTGAAGGCCGGGGACATCCTGGCGTTCACGGGCCGGTTCACCAACACCGGGTCGGCCACCGTCACCGCGATCCTGTCCGGGACCTTCGACGGGAACGACGGCGGCTCCTTGGCCCCGCTGTTCCCGCCGGCCACGCTGGCACCGGGGGAGCACGTCCTCTACTTCACCCCCGTGTACACGGTGAGCGAAGAGGACATCGCCGCGGGCATCGCCGTCGTGCACTGGTCGGTGTCGGCCGGCGGGGCCACGTGGGCGCAGCGGGCCAGGGTGGATACCGGCACGGGACGGTTCCACGTCCGGGACCTACCCGGAGCCGCGGCTGGGGCCTGAGGGGCGGCGGCCTGACGGGCCGGGGCCCGGGGCTCAGGAGAGGTGGATGGTGCCGTCGTCGTCGACGTGCCAGCCGGGGTTGTGGGCGATTTCCCAGATGACGTGGTTCGGGTCCTCGACGAGCGCGTGGAAGACGCCGCCGAAGGCGCCGGGCCGCGGCGATTTGAGCACCGTGGCTCCGGCCGCCTCCATGGAGGCCGCCAGCTCGCGGACCTCATCGGGGGAAGACACATTGTGGGCGAGGGTGAGTCCAGAGACCCGGGAGCGGTCCTCGCCCAGGCCGAGGTCCTCGTTGAACTTGTCGGCGTCGAACAACCCGAGCAGAAGCCCCGGGGCGACCGGGTAGAAGATGATCTCCCCGGGGACGTCCAGCTGGGGTGTCCACCCCATCGCCGTCGTGTAGAAGGCGCGCGCCGCGTCCAGGTCAGCGGTGGCAATGGTCAGGAAGTGCAGGTTCTGGTTCATGGCTGGTCTTCCGGTGGCTATTCCGCGGCGTCAGTGGGCTTGAGCATTTCCGCTGCGGCGGCCCGGTGGTCCGGGTTCCCGGTCACCAGCGCGTAGATGCCGTAGTTCAACGGTCCGGCGGAGAGCAGCGCGGCGCAGCGTTCGGCCAGCCGGGGCTCGGTGCGGCCGGTGAGCTCGGTGTAGAGCGCGACGGTGCGCTCGAAAATGTCGGCCGACGAGATCATGCAGTGGAACGCGAAATCGATCGCCGGGTCGCTGACCTTGGCCGTGGTCCAGTCCAGGACCGAGACGATCTCCTCGCGCTCGTCCAGCAGCAGGTGGGCGGGGTAGAGCTCGCCGTGGGTGAACACGGTTTCGGTGGGCCAGAGGCCGTCATCGGCCAGCCACGCCCGCCAGCCGCCGAGCAGGTCCTCGGAGATCTCGAACTCGGCGCAGACCCGGTCCAGGTCGGCGCGCCAGCGGGCGCGGACGTCCTCGGGATGCTCGCGCGGGATGCCCGCCGCCTCGGCCTGGGCCGGGTCGAGGCCGTGCAGGGCGGCGATCAACCGGGCCAGCGAATCGGCATGGACCTCGGAGGCGATGTCGAAGTGCCACACCGGCTCGCCGTCATCGTCCAGGGTGAGCCCGGGAAAGCCGGGCAGCAGCGGGTAGGCAATGAGCTCCGGTGTCTGGATCCGCCACTCGGGGACCGCCACGGGCAACTGCGGCCGCACGAAGTCCAGGATCGCCCGTTCCTCGCCGAGCTTGGCGGAGACGTCGTCGCGGCGGGGCATGCGCAGGACCCACTGCTTCTCGACGTCGGCTTCCTCGTGGGCGAACGCCACTCGGTAGTCCAGGCCTGCCTCGTTGAACGTGATGCCGTCGCCGGCCAGCGCCAGTCCGTGGCGGGCTGCCAACTCGACGACGGCTGCGGGATCGGGGGAGTCGGTACTCATGCCCCCATCGTGTCAGAGGTCGGTGACGATGACGACGTCCAGGTCCCGCGGCCCGTGGACCCCCTCGACGCGTTCGAGCTCGATATCGCTGGTCGCACTGGGCCCGGAGATCCAGGTCAGCGGGTGGGTCGGATCCACGCGCGGCAACGCCTCGGGCAGCAACTGCACGACGGTCGACGCGGGCACGACGCACACGTGGTGGTCCGGCACCAGGCTGATCGCGCGGCGGCCCTGGGTGGGGGAGCCATCGAGGATGATCGTTCCGGACTCCGCGATCGAGACCGCTGAGGAGGTCACCACCGCGATCCCGTCGAGGTCCTCCACCGTGAGCCGGTGGCCCGGTGCATCGGTGAGTCGCCGGTCGTCCGCGCGGAGCGTGTCGTTGTCGAGCCATTCGGCCGGCAGCCCATGCGGGACCACGTAGCTGGTGGCCTCGGCGAGCAGCCCGGCGATGGTCCGTGGCAGATCGGCGGCCTCCACCTGGCTCACCTTCGCCTTGTAGTCCTCGAGCCGGTCCACCAGCATCTCCAGCACCTGCTCGGGCCCCAGATCCGCGGTCCTGCGGTAGTTCCGCGGCACGTCGGGCACCGCCGGGGCGTCCGCGAGCGCGGTGCGGATGCGGTCCATGATCTCTTCGCGCGCTTCCATCACTTCTCCTGGCCGGTGGTGGTGGACGGTCCCGGTGTTCCGGGATCCGGTGTCTGGTGCTCCTTGACCCACCAGTCGCGGAAGGACTGCGACGGCGGGGCGGGGATGTCGCGCGAGCTGGTCCAGCCGCCGGCGAGATGGCCGGGCAGGCGTTTGATCTTCTTGTCGCGCCCGGCGGCGAGCCGGCCCAGCGGCAGGGCCTTCTCGAGCAGCCCGAGGTGCTGGCCGGAGGAGAACGCCCACTGGACGCCCTTCATCATCAGGTCCATCTCCGAGGGGATCCGGCGCTGGCCGCGGCGGGAGTCGACGTCCTCGCCGCGCAGGTGAACCAGGATCTCGGGGATGTTGATCTTCACGGGGCAGGCGTCGTAGCAGGCCCCGCACAGGCTCGAGGCGTAGGGCAGAGAGTTGTTCTCCTCGGCCTGGATGCCGGTCATCAGCGGCGAGAGGATCGCCCCGATCGGCCCCGGGTAGGTGGAGCCGTAGGCGTGGCCGCCGGTGCGCTCGTAGACCGGGCAGACATTCATACAGGCCGAACAGCGGATGCAGTGCAGCGCGGAGCGCCCGTAGGTGTCCGCCAGGGCTGCGGTGCGGCCGTTGTCCAGCATGACCAGGTGGACGTTCTGCGGCCCGTCGTCGTGGGACTCGCCGGTCCAGAACGAGGTGTAGGGGTTCATGCGCTCGCCGGTGGAGGAGCGCGGCAGCAGCTGCATGAAAACCTCGAGGTCCTCGGCATGGGGCAGCAGCTTCTCGATCCCCATGACAGTGATCAGCGTTTCGGGCAGCGTCAGGCACATCCTCCCGTTGCCCTCCGATTCCACGACACCCAGCGTGCCGGTGTCGGCCAGGGCGAAGTTGGCCCCGGAGATGGCGACCTTGGCGGAGAGGAACTTGCGCCGCAGGTGGGCCCGGGCGGCCATGGCCAGTTCGCGCGGGTCGTTCGACAGGTTCGGGTCGACGTCCTTCATCTCCTTCAGGAAGATGTCGCGGATCTGGGAGCGGTTCTTGTGGATGGCCGGGACCAGGATGTGGCTGGGCTTGTCGTGGCCGAGCTGGACGATCAGTTCCGCCAGGTCGGTTTCGAACGCCTTGATGCCGCGCTCGTCCAGGTACTCGTTGAGCCCGATCTCCTGGGTGGCCATGGACTTGACCTTGACGACCTCGTCGGTGTCCTGCTCGCGGATGAGTCCTTCGACGATCCGGTTGGCCTCCTCGGCGTCGCGGGCCCAGTGGATGGTCCCGCCGCGGGCGGTGAAGTTTGCCTCGAACTGCTCGAGCATGGCCGGCAGGTCGGCCATGACGGCCTCCTTGATCGCCGAGCCGGCGCTGCGTAGCTCCTCCCAGTCGGGGAGTTCGCCCACCACGTGGGCGCGCTTCTCGCGGATCGTGGTGGTGGCGTGGCGCAGGTTCGTGCGCAGCTGGTCGTTGCGTAGTTCGTGGTGCGCCGCCTCCGGGAAGGACTCGGTGGCGAAGAGGTTGCCCCGGCCGTACGCGGGCAGGGACGGCATGCCGACGAAGACCTGGCTCATCGCGCCACCTCCGCGTTCGCGCCGAAGGAGGTGCCGGCGTCGTACGGATGCTCCCGGGTGCTGGCGAGGATCTCGGCCAGGTGCAGGGTGCCCGCAGGTGCCCCGGTGCGCGAGAGGCCGCCGCCGATGTGCAGCAGGCACGAGGCGTCGCCGCCGGTGCACAGCGAGGCGCCGGTGGAGACCACGTTGGCCGCCTTGTCCTCGAGCATGGCCGAGGAGACCTCGGCGTTCTTCATCGAGAACGTGCCGCCGAAACCGCAGCACTGGTCGGCCGCGGGCAGGTCGGCGAGCTGGATGCCCTCCACGGTGCGCAGCAGGTCCAATTGGCGGTCGCCGAGGTGGAGCAGGCGCATGCCGTGGCAGGAGGGATGGTAGGTGACCGAGGTGGGGAACCAGCTGCCCAGCTGCGCGGCGGCGTCGGTGATTCCCAGGACGTCGACGAGCAGCTGGGAGAGCTCGTAGGTGCGGCCGCCGACCTCTTCGGCACGGCGTTGCAGGCCGGCATCACCGGCGCGTTCGGCGATCATCGGCTGCTGGTGCTTCACCGAGGCGACGCAGGAGGCCGAGGGGGCGACGGCGACGTCGTAGTCTTCGGTGTTGAAGGCCTTGACGTGGTTCGCAACGACTGGCAGGGCCTCCTTGAAGTAGCCGGAGTTGATGTGCATCTGGCCGCAGCAGGCCTGGCCTGGAGGGAAGACGACCTCATGGCCGAGCCGCTCCAGGATCGCGACCGTGGCGCGCGCCGTGCTGGGGTACATGCCATCGACGATGCAGGTGGCGAAGAGGGCGATTTTCATGGTGATGCCTTCCGTGGTGTCGTCGGGACGACACCGTAGCCGGTGTGGTCTGACCACTATAGGGCGGTGCGGGTGGCCCGTCCAGTGGTTGGTGGGATCCCTGCCGCGGGGCGGCGTCAGGAGGGTTTTCGGGGAAGCGGATTTCTGTGACGGGCTTCACAAGAGCCCACTGTACAGGTTATGCTTCCGTGGTCAGACCATAGTGGTCAGACCACGGAAACCGCCGAGCCGCCCGTAAGGACCGAACCATGGACACATTCACACCACCGACCGATCCGGTCGCCGGAAGCGTCGCCATCTCGGCGCTCATTGCCCTGCTGCCCTTGGTGACGTTCTTCGCGCTCCTCGCGCTCGTCAAGACCAAGGCGCACGTCGCCGGGGCCTGGTCGCTGCTGGTGGCCTTGCTCGTGGCGATCTTCGCGTTCAAGATGCCGGTGGGGCTGGCCCTGATGTCCGGCGTCATGGGCGGGGTGTTCGGCGCCTTCCCCGTCGTCTGGATCGTGGTGATGGCCATCTGGCTGTACCAGGTCACCGTGGTCAGCGGCCGGTTCGACGACCTGCGCCGGGTCTTCGACGTGATCGGCGGCGGCGACGTGCGCATCCAATCGGTGCTCATCGCCTTCTGCTTCGGCGGGCTGCTCGAGGCACTGGCCGGATTCGGCGCCCCCGTCGCCATCACCGCCACCATGCTCATCGCCCTGGGCATGGCCCCGCTGCGCGCCGCCGCCGCAGTCCTGGTCGCAAACACCGCGCCGGTGGCCTTCGGCGCCGTGGCGAT
Source organism: Micrococcaceae bacterium RIT 802 (assembly GCA_016892645.1). Lineage (GTDB taxonomy): Bacteria > Actinomycetota > Actinomycetes > Actinomycetales > Micrococcaceae > Arthrobacter_H. The sequence goes on along the minus strand of JAFEMX010000011.1, from coordinate 25,726 downwards.
CCCGATCACCACCGCCGGCGCGCTGACCGGACTGGACCCCGCCCACATCGGTGCGATCGTGGGGCACCAGGCCCCGCTGCTGGCCCTGTTCGTCCCCACCCTGCTGCTGTTCATCCTCGATGGGTGGCGCGGCGTCAGGGAATGCTGGCCCGCCACGCTCGTGGTCGGCTTCACCTTCGCCATCGCCCAGTTCCTCACCGCCACCTACTTCGCCTACGAGCTGACCGACATCGTGGCCTCGCTGGCCGGCCTGGCCGTAGCCGTCGTCTTCCTGCGCTTCTGGTCCCCGGTGGGCGCCGAGGCCGCCCGCGAACGCGTCCTCGTCGGCGGGTCCGGCGCCACGAACAGCACGGACGGTGCCGAGTCGCGGCTGGGTGGACCCCGCGTCTTCATGGCGTTGTTCCCCTACCTGCTGGTCATCGTGATCTTCGGCGTCGCCAAGCTGTGGACCGCAGGCATCAGCATCCCGAAGCTGCTCGAGGCCACCGACGTCAAATTCGGATGGCCGTTGCTGCACGACCGCATCGTCAACTCCAGCGGCGAGGCACTCTCCTCGACCACCTACAACTTCCAGTGGCTCTCCAGCCCCGGCACGCTCCTGCTGATCACCGGGCTGATCGTCGCCGTCGTCTACTCCATCTGGGACGACGGCGGCCGGTACAAGATCACCGTCGGCCAGGGCATCGCCGAAATCGGGCGCACCATCTACAACATGCGCTGGGCAGCGGTGACCATCATCTGCGTGCTGGCGCTGGCCTACGTGATGAACCTGTCCGGCCAGACCATCAGCATCGGCACCTGGCTGGCCGGCACCGGCGCGGCGTTCGCCTTCCTCTCGCCGGTGCTGGGCTGGATCGGCACCGCGGTCACCGGCTCCGACACCTCCGCGAACGCCCTGTTCGCCAAGCTGCAGCAGACCGCCGGCATCAACGCCGGGATCGACCCGTACCTTCTCGTCGCCGGGAACACCGCCGGCGGCGTCGTCGGCAAGCTCATCAGCCCGCAGAACCTGGCCATCGCCGCCACCGCGGTGGGCATGCAGGGCCAGGAATCGGTCATCCTGCGCAAGGTCGCCGGCTGGTCCGTGGCCATGTTGCTGATCCTGTGCTGCCTGGTCTACCTGCAGTCCACGCCGATCCTGAGCTGGATGCTCCCGACCCCCTGATGCAAGGACCCCGACCATGACGTCCCCATGGGAGAATGCCGGGGTGGCACCTGCATCCGACACCGAGCGCACAAGCGCCGTCCGCCCCCGCACCCCGGCGGCCGACACGCCGGTCCCGGCACGACCCAAGGCCTACCAGCTGGTCCTCAACGACATCGAAGACCAGCTGCGCACCGGAGCGCTCACGGTCGGCGACCAGCTGCCCGGTGAACGGGCGCTGGCCGAAGCCCACGGCATCTCGCGTGCCTCGGTGCGCGATGCCATCCGCATCCTCGACGTCATGGGCGTGGTGCGCACGGCCACCGGCTCCGGCCCGGGTGCCGGCGCCGTCGTCATCTCCGAGCCGGCCGCCGGCATCGCCACGGCGTTGCGCATGCACGTCGCCTCGGCCCGGTTGAGCGTGCAGGAGATCGTGCAGACGCGCATCCTGCTGGAGACCTGGGCCGCGCGCGGCGCGGATCTGGAAGCGGATCCGGCCCGCAGCGCCGCGGTGCTCGAGGAGGCCCGCGGCCTGCTGGCCGCCATGGACGACCCGGAGCTGGAACGCGGGGCCTTCCACGAGCTCGACGCACGCTTCCATGTCCGGCTCTCCGGCCTGGCCGGCAACGCGGTCATCGAGGCGATGATGGATTCCTTGCGCCTGGCCATCAGCGGCTACGTCCGCGATGCCGTGCGCAGCGACGAGGCCTGGGGGCCGGTCGCCACGGTCCTGCGCGGGCAGCACCATGGCATCCTCGACGCCGTCGCGGCCGGCGACGGCGAGCAGGCAGCAGATTTGCTGCGCGAACACATCGAGTGGTTCCACGGCTGGTCCACGGGCAGTTGATCCGCGCCTAGAGCACCTGGGGGACCACCTCGCCGGTACAGGTCGAGTCTGGTTTGAGCAGCCATCCCAGACGCTTGTGTGTGCGGACGCAGACGCTGGACTGGATGATGGTAACCGTCGGAACCGCTGCCTGCAGTTGCTCCTCGAGCTCGACGATGTCAGCCGGCGTCCGCAGCCACAGATGGAAGGTCAAGTTGGCGCTGCCGCTGATGGCGGCGCACAGGCGTAGTGTCCGGTGGCGCCGCAAGAACGCCACGGTTGCTTCCATGTCCGCAGGCGGGACGCGGACGAACCAATGGCAAGCGATCGGGTAGCCGGAGAAGTCCTGCGCTAGTTCGCAGCGAAAGGTCAAGAACCCGGAAGCGACGGCTGCCCGCAGCTGCCGCCCGGCTGTTGACGGGTGGACGCCTAGGTCCGTGGCCAGCTCTGCTGCCGTGGCGCGGCCGTTGCGCGCCAATAGCGGCAGCATACGGCCGAACAACGGAGGCACGTTCCGGGCGTGTGCCTCCGCCGCCAGACGCAGCCCGGCGAGCCGGCGCTGCTGCTCGGCGGCCAGAACATCCAGGCGCCAGTTGTTTCCCAGCGCGTACATCCGCGTGCTCAACACGACATCCATCCCGGCGACGCCGGCGATCTCGCGGATCCGGGAGAGTGTCTCACTGGCCAGGTGCCGCCAGTCTGCGGTTAGCACCACGAGTCGCAGGGCTCCGTCGTCGGCCACCTCCTCCACGGTGGCGACCTCAGGGATGGCCTGAAGGCCACGAACGGCTCCATCGCGCAGGTGCTCGGTGACCGAGACGCGGACCAAGGCGGTGCACGATTGCCGAGGATCCCCCGCCAGGTGCCCGGTGACCCAGACGAGGCCTCCTCCATGCAACCGCGCCCATCTGGCGGCCAGCGTGGTCGGATGGCGATCCAGTGCCAAGCCGAGATCACTCCAGGTGGCGCGGGGTGAAATCTGCAGCGCATGGACAAGTTCGAGGTCTTCTACGGGCAGTTCCATGAGTTCCTGCAATCTTTGTTGGTCAAACGGCTATCCTATGCACATTTCGTGATAATTGAACCACGGTGCTTCAAGTCACACCATCATCGGATGCGTACCGTAAACGAAAGGCATCCGATGAACACGTCAGCCGAAAATGCCGCAGCCCTGCTGGAGGACGCGCGCGCCCTTCAGGGGGACATCGCGGACTTGCGCCACCGCCTGCACCAGGAGCCCGAGATCGGGCTCGACCTTCCCCGCACCCAGGAAAAGGTGCTCGATTGGCTGGAGCCCCTCGGGTACGAAGTCACCCTCGGCACCGACGCGACCTCGATCACGGCGGTGCTGCGGGGCGGTCCGGCTCATGGGGCCGGAAACGCCCGCGCGGTGCTCCTGCGCGGGGACATGGACGCGCTGCCCATCCAGGAGCGCACCGGCCTGCGCTACTCCTCCCGTATCGACGGTGCCATGCACGCCTGTGGCCACGATCTGCACACCGCCATGCTGGCCGGGGCAGCCACGGTGTTGGCCGAGAAGCGTGAACAGTTAGCCGGCGACGTGGTGCTGATGTTCCAGCCGGGTGAGGAGGGGTATGACGGGGCCTCGGTCATGATCCGGGAAGGGGTCTTGGACGCGGCCGGACACCGCGTGAGCGCCGCGTATGGGCTGCATGTCGCCAGCGCCATGGCACCCGGAGGAACGGTCATGGGCCGTCCCGGGCCGGTCATGAGCGCGTCCGATGGCCTGATCGTGACCGTCAAGGGTGCCGGCGGGCATGGGTCCGCGCCGTACCTTGCCCGTGACCCGGTTCCCGCCGCAGCCGAGATGGTGACCGCCCTGCAGGCCATGGTGACCCGCCGGTTCGACATCTTCGATCCCGTCGTGGTCACGGTCGGTCTGCTGCAGGCCGGGACGAAGCGCAACGTCATCCCCGACGATGCCCGGTTCGAGGCCACCATCCGCTCCTATTCGGCAGCCAACGCCGCAAAGCTGCGCACCGCCGTTCCCCAGCTGATGCACGGAATCGCCGCCGCCCACGGCTTGGAGGCCGAAGTCACCTACCTCGACGAATACCCGGTCACCGTGAACGACGACGCCGAAACCGCATTCTTCCGCCAGCAGGCGGAGGAACTCTTCGGCACGGCGCGGTACTTGGACATGGCCTCGCCACTGGCCGGATCCGAGGACTTTTCCCGCGTCCTGGCAGAAGTACCCGGTTCGTTCCACTTCCTCTCGGCGGTCCCCGAGGGCGAGGACCCCGCTACGGCCCCGTTCAACCACTCCGCCGAAGCCGTCTTCGGCGATCAGATCCTCGCCGACGGAACCGCGCTATATGCACGGCTGGCGATCGAACGACTTGCAAAGGAAACACCATGAGCGCCAATCCCACCCCCGCAGCAGACCGGTCCACCGTGATGCGCACCCTCGTCGCCACCGGTGCCGGCAACGCCGCCGAATGGTTCGATTGGGCGATCTACGCGACCTTCGCCTCCTTCATCGCCTCCCAACTGTTTAGCCACGCCGACCCGACGTCCGCCTTCCTGGCCACGCTCGCGGTCTTCGCCGTGGGCTTCGCCGCCCGCCCACTTGGCGGATTCGTCTTCGGCTGGCTCGGGGACAAAATCGGGCGCAAGACGTCGCTGGTATGGTGCGTCCTGCTGGCCTCACTCGGTTCGCTCGTGATCGCCCTGTGCCCCACCTACGATGCCGTCGGCGCGTGGTCCTCCGTCATCCTGCTCATCGCCCGGATCATCCAGGGCCTGGCCCATGGCGGGGAACTGCCGAGCGCCCAGACGTACCTCTCGGAGATGGCTCCGCGCGAGCGCCGCGGCCTGTGGTCCTCGCTGATCTACTTCTCCGGCACCTTGGGCATCATGGCCGGGACGTTCATCGGTGCGATCCTCTCCACCATCCTCAGCGAAGAGCAGATGTCGGCCATCGGCTGGCGCATCCCGTTCCTCATCGGCGCCGTCATCGGCCTGTTCGCGCTGTACATGCGCACCAAGCTCGAGGAGACCGAGGCCTTCGAGGAGGCCAACGCCGACGGCGGACACCACCCGGATGCCCCACCACGGCCGGGCCCCGACGGAGTCTTCCGCCAGCTGGCCGCCAACTGGCGCCAGGCCGCCAAGGTCATCGGTCTGACCATGGGATTGACCGTCGTCTACTACGTCTGGGGCGTCTCCACCCCTGCCTACGCCATCCACGAGCTGGGCATCGACGCCGCCGGCGCCCTGTGGGCCGGCGTCGTCGCGAATATCGTGTTCCTCATCGCGCTGCCGCTGTGGGGCCGGCTCTCGGACCGGGTCGGACGCAAGCCGGTCCTGCTCATCAGCGGCATCGGCAGCGCGGTGTTCTTCTTCCCGGCGACCCTCATCGTGCGCGATTCGGCCGTCCAGCTGGCGCTCGGCATGTCCCTTATGCTGGCCTTCATCTCCGCCTCGGCGGCGATCGTGCCCACCACCTATGCCGAGCTGTTCCCCACGACCATCCGCACCATGGGCGTGGCCATCCCGTATGCCATCTGCGTGGCTGCCTTCGGCGGCACCGCTGCTTACCTGCAGGCCGGGATGAACGCCTGGTTCGGCGACGCCGGCCCCACCATCTTCGGCGTCTACACGATCGTGCTGCTCTGCATCGGGATCGCCACCGTCTTCACCCTGCGCGAGACCAAGGGCATCGACCTGCGCCAGCCCTCGCCACCGCGGGAGAAGAGCACGACGACGGTCCCCTAGGAGGGGCCGGGGCCTCCCCTCCCGGAATCAGGTGAGGGGCGGGCCTCGTGGTGGCGTTGGCCGTGGGTGCGGCGGTCCTCCTTCATCCGCGCCTCGAACAGGTGCCGCTTGCCCTCGGCGAGCTCCTGCCGGGCCTTGCTTTCCTGGGCCCGGAACTCGGCGTAGTAGCCGTCGTCGTAGTCCTCGATGATCTGGAACGTCCACCGATGCTCGATCACGTTGCGCCCCACGAGCTCGCGTTCAATGCGGTCCGCGATCGTCACGTGCCCGGCGGCACGGAGCATCTCCACTGCTTCGCCGAGGGCCAGGTCGGAAGCACCGGTCTTGCGGTGGAAATTGTAGAGGCTCCCTCGGGCGTCTTCGGTTAGTTCCAGCGCTTCAGAGAGCTTGCCGAGCGCCTCCACGGTGGCCGCGCTGACGCCCTTGGGGACCTGGTGTGCCGCGTCGGGGTGATCGTGTTCGGCCGGTTCGCTCGGTGGGTCGGATGGATCGCGGGTGCTGGACATGCCGGTATTCCTCCACGGTGCGAGTGGCTGTTGCGGTCGTTCCCGAGCCTACGTTCCCAGCGTTGGCCTGTCAGCACGTAGCGCCCGGACCTGCCTCACCGTTCGCTATCGCGGCGCCGGGGGCGTGGAGACCGCAGTTCGCGCCATGCGCCCGTGGACCAGAGGGCCCACAGGACGAGCAGCGGCTGGAGGGCCAGGCGGGTCAGCCGGCCGGCATCGCTGTCGAGGCCGAATGCGTCCCTGCGTTGCAGGAACTGGTGGAGGTTGCCGGGGAAGACCGCGACGAAGAGCACCGCGGCGGCCATCCCCCACCGGGCGCGGCTGGCCGGCAGGGCGAGCAAGCCGGTGCCCAGGGCGATTTCGACGATGCCGGACTGCACGACGACGTTGTCCTGATCGAGCGGGACCCAGTCGGGAACGAGTTCGGCGAACTCCTCGCGCGCAAATGTCAGGTGGCTGGCTCCGGCGAACACCAGGAAGGCCCCCAACAGGCCGGCGGCTATCCGGCGGACCGGCGATGGAGGCGACGCGGGCACGCTGCGCTGATGGCGGGTCATGGCCGAAACATAGCAGGTCGACCTCCACGCGGGGTCGGAAACAAAAAAATCTGTTTAAATCTTGTCAACGCCGGATCGGCGTCATGACGCGGATCCACCACGGTTGCATCTGTGCCTTGTGCCACCCGACAAGATGGCTCTCGTCACATCGGGGGTGCCGGATGCCCTACGCTATTGCCTAGCAAGTGCTTCACAACACTTGAATCTAACAACAAGCAGCCGTTGCGGTGTCCGGAAGAACTCCCGCCGCCGGCATCACAAGGAGAAAGTATGCGTTATTCGCGCACTTCCAAGATCCTGGGCATCGCAGCCATTGTTGCGTTGAGCCTGAGCGCCTGTGGCGGAGGCGGGGACGACAAGTCCACCGCCGGCGGGGGAGACGCCAGCCGCGTCATTATCGCCGATGGTTCCGAGCCCCAGAACCCGTTGATCCCCACGAACACCAACGAGGTCGGCGGCGGCGCTGTGCTGGACCTCATCTTCGCCGGGCTGATCAGCTACGACGCCGACGGCAAGCCGCAGAACGAGGTGGCCGAGTCCATCGAGACCAAGGACTCGCAGAACTACACCATCAAGCTCAAGGCCGACCAGAAGTTCACCAACGGCGACCCCGTCACGGCCAGCTCCTTCGTTGACGCCTGGAACTACGGCGCCGCCGCGAAGAACGCCCAGCTGAGCAGCTACTTCTTCGAGAGCATCGAGGGCTACGACGAAGCCGCCGCCGAGGGGTCCAAGGTGGACAAGATGTCCGGCCTGAAGGTCGTGGACGACAACACCTTCACCGTCAAGCTCAAGCAGCCCGAATCCGACTTCCCGCTGCGCCTGGGCTACAGCGCCTTCTTCCCGATGCCGGCCGAGGCCCTGAAGGATCCGAAGAAGTACGGCGAGCACCCGGTCGGCAACGGCCCGTACAAGTTCGACGGCAAAGACGCCTGGCAGCACCAGCAGCAGATCAAGCTGGTGCCCAACGAGGGCTATGAGGGCCCGCGCAAGGCCCAGAACGCCGGCGTGACGTTCAAGATCTACCAGAACGACACCACGGCCTACCAGGACCTGATCTCCGACAACCTGGATGTCCTCAAGACCATCCCGACGTCCGATATCAAGAACTTCAAGAACGACTTGGGTGACCGGTCGATCGAGTCCCCGTACGCGGGCAACCAGACGATTGCCATCCCGTACTACCTCGACAACTGGAAGGGCGAAGCCGGCAAGCTCCGCCGCCAGGCGCTGTCCATGGCCATCAACCGCGACGAGATCACCAAGGTAATCTTCAACGGCGGCCGCACCCCGGCCAAGGAATTCACCGCACCGGTGCTGGACGGCTACTCAGACTCCATCCCGGGTAGCGAGAACCTCGCCTACAACCCGGAGAAGGCCAAGGAACTCTGGAAGAAGGCCGACTCGATCGAGCCGTATGACAAGAGCGAGAAGCTGACCATCGCCTACAACGCGGACAAGGGCGATCACAAGACCTGGGTCGAGGCCGTGGTCAACAACATCAAGAACAACCTCGGCATCGAGGTCTCGGGCAAGCCGTACGCCACCTTCAAGGAGGTCCGCACGGACGCCACCGAGCAGAAGCTGACCGGCGCAGTGCGCGCCGGCTGGCAGGCCGACTACCCGTCGCTGGCCAACTTCCTTGGCCCGATCTACACCACCGGTGCCGGATCGAACGACGCGGTCTACGCGAACAAGAAGTTCGACGCGGCCATCAACAAGGGCCTCTCCGCCGAAACCGTCGAAGAGGGCAACAAGGCCATGAACGAGGCGCAGGAGATGCTCCTGTCCGACCTTCCGGCCATCCCGCTGTGGTACCAGGTCGCCCAGGGCGGCTGGAGCACCCAGGTCACCAACGTGGAATTCGGGTGGAACGGCGTGCCGCTCTACTACGCGATCACCGGCAAGTAAGGGCCCTGGTCATTCCAAGCCCTCCGCGGGGCCCGCTCCCCACCCGGGAGCGGGCCCCGCGGTCCTGCCACATCCCAAAGGTTAAGTTGATGCTATTTTTCCTGTGCCCCGAGCGGGCACGTTCCACCCGGGCGGGTGAGGCCTGATGGCCAGATTCCTGCTCCGTCGCTTTTTGCAGCTGATCCCGGTCTTCCTGGGTGCAACGCTGCTGATCTACTTCCTGGTGTTCTCCCTTCCGGGCGACGCCACCGCCGCGATTTGTGGCGAAAAGGGTTGCACCCCGGCCGTCGAGGCCGCCCTGCGCGAACAGTACAACCTGGACCAGCCCTTCTGGGTCCAGTACTTCCTCTACCTCAAGGGCATCTTCACCTTTGATCTGGGAACCAACTTCGCCGGGCAGCCGATCACCGACATCCTGGCCCGTGTTTTCCCCACCACCGCGCGGCTGGCCATCATGGCCCTCGTCTTCGAAGCCGTCTTTGGCATCGTCATCGGCCTCATCGCCGGACTGAAGAAGGGCAAGCTCTTCGACTCGACCGTCCTGGTCTTCTCCCTGGTCGTCATCGCCGTGCCGATCTTCGTGCTCGGTTTCCTCATGCAGTTCGTGGTGGGCGTCAAGCTCGAATGGGCCAACCCGACCGTCAGCGGCGACGCCACGTTCACCGAACTGATCCTCCCCGCCCTCGTGCTCGGGCTGGTCTCCTTCGCGTACGTGCTGCGGCTGACCCGCACCGCCGTCATCGAGAACTCCGGAGCCGACTACGTCCGCACCGCCACCGCCAAGGGACTCAGCAGCCGCCGCGTCGTCATGGTGCACGTGCTGCGCAACTCGATGATTCCCGTGGTGACGTTCCTGGGTGCAGACCTGGGCGCCCTGATGGGCGGCGCCATCGTCACCGAGGGAATCTTCAACGTCAACGGCGTGGGCAACACCCTGTACCGCGCCGTGCTGAACGGCGAGGCCCCCGTTGTCGTTTCGATCGTCACCGTACTGATCGTGGTCTTCGTCCTGGCCAACCTGCTGGTGGACCTGTTGTACGCGTGGCTCGACCCGAGGATCCGATATGCCTGAGAACACCAAAAACATGCCCACCGTCCGTGGCGCCAAGATCTCCAAGTACCCGATCGAACACTTCGTCGCCGACCCCGAGGACACCCCGATCCAGGCCACGGACAGCGCGGTCTCCACCGAAGCTCCGGTCTCTCTCTGGCTGGAGGCCTGGCGCAACCTGCGCACCCAGCCGCTGTTCCTCATCAGCGCGTTCCTGATCCTCGCGGTGATCTTCGTGGCGTTGTTCCCGGGCCTGTTCACCAACGAGCAGCCCAACGCGCAATGCATGCTGGCCAATTCCGACGGCGGACCGGCACCGGGCCACCCGCTCGGCTTCACCCAGCAAGGCTGCGACATCCTGGCCCGCGTGATGTACGGGACGCAGTCCTCGCTGACCATCGGACTGTTCGCCACGTTGTCCATCGTGGTGTTCGGCGGAACTATCGGCGCGGTCTCCGGATTCTTCGGTGGCTGGGTCGACGCCGTGCTGGCCCGTCTGGGAGACATCTTCTTCGCCCTGCCGCTGATCCTCGGCGCGATCGTCGTCGTGCAGATCCCCTTCTTCCGCGAGAACCGCAACGTCTGGACCATCGTGCTGATCCTGGCTGCCTTCGGCTGGCCGCAGATCGCGCGCATCACCCGGGCCGCGGTCATCGAGGTCCGTGACGCGGACTTCGTCATCGCCGCACGCTCGCTGGGCGTCAGCCGCACCGGTGCGCTGGTCCGCCACGTCATCCCGAACTCGCTGGCTCCGGTCATCGTCATCGCGACGATCTCCCTCGGCGTGTTCATCGTGGCCGAGTCCACGTTGTCCTACCTGGGCATCGGCCTGCCACCGGACGTCATGTCCTGGGGCAATGACATCTTCTCGGCCAAGAGCTCGTTGCGGTCGAATCCGATGGCCCTGTTCTGGCCGGCGCTCGCGTTGTCGCTGACGGTGCTGAGCTTCATCATGCTCGGCGACGCGTTGCAGGACGCCCTGGACCCGAAGGCGCGCAAACGATGAACGGTGAAACCATGACCAAAGAAACCACTGACGAGGCGGCTATGCCCCGCCCGCTGCTGGAGCTGCGCGACCTCGCGATCAGCTTCAAGACCGGCAATGGCGACGTCGATGCGGTCCGCAAGGCCAACCTGACGATTCTGCCCGGGGAAACCGTGGCGATCGTCGGCGAGTCCGGGTCGGGCAAGTCCACGACCGCGCTGGCGGCCATCGGCCTCCTGCCACGCAATGGCCGTGTCGCCGGCGGCACCATGCTCTTCGACGGCGAGGACATCACCCACGCCTCGGAGAAGCGGATGATCGAACTGCGGGGTTCCTCCATCGGCATGGTGCCGCAGGACCCGATGTCCAATCTGAACCCGGTGTGGAACATCGGCTTCCAGGTGAAGGAGACGCTGCGCGCCAACGCGTTGCCGCACCAGAAGAAGGACGTGGCCAAGGTCCTCACCGAGGCCGGCCTGCCGCGGGCCGAGGAACGGGCCAACCAGTACCCGCACGAGTTCTCCGGCGGCATGCGCCAACGTGCGCTGATCGCCATCGGGCTTTCCTGCAGGCCGCGCCTGCTCATCGCCGATGAGCCGACGTCGGCCCTGGACGTCACCGTCCAGCGCCAGATCCTGGACCACCTCGATACGATGACCACCGACCTGGGGACCGCGGTGCTGCTGATCACCCACGATCTCGGGCTGGCCGCGGAACGCGCGCACAAGGTCGTGGTGATGTACAAGGGACAGGTCGTCGAGGCGGGCCCCGCCGTGGAACTGCTGACCAATCCGCGCCACCCCTACACGCAGCGGTTGGTCTCCTCCGCCCCCTCGCTGGCTTCGCGCCGGATCGAATCGGCCAAGGAACGCGGCCAGGCGTCCGATGAGGTGCTGGCCAACGAGGAATCCACCGGCAGCGACGATGTCATCGAGGTCCGCAACCTGGTGAAGAACTACAAGATCCGCGGCGAACTGGGCAAGTCGACGGAATTCCGGGCCGTGGACGACGTGTCGTTCAGCATCAAACGCGGCACCACGACTGCGGTGGTGGGCGAATCCGGTTCGGGCAAGTCCACAGTGGCCAAGATGGTTCTGGGCCTGGAAGACGCTTCCGAAGGGAGCATCCTGTTCGACGGCGTCGACCTCACCTCGCTTTCGCGCAAGGAGATGTTCGCCTTCCGGCGACGGGTGCAGCCGATCTTCCAGGATCCGTTCGGCTCGCTGGACCCGATGTACAACATCTTCCGCACCATCGAGGAACCGCTGCGGGTCCACCGCATCGGCAACGCGAAGGAGCGGGAGAAGAAGGTCAGGGCCCTGCTGGACCAGGTCGCGCTGCCGGCGTCGATGATGCAACGGTTCCCGAACGAGCTCTCCGGCGGCCAGCGCCAGCGCGTGGCCATCGCCCGGGCGCTTGCGCTGGATCCCGAGGTGGTGATCTGCGACGAGGCCGTCTCCGCCTTGGACGTGCTCGTGCAGGCGCAGGTGCTCAATCTGCTGGCGGACCTCCAGACCGAATTGGGGTTGAGCTACCTGTTCATTACCCACGACCTGGCCGTCGTGCGCCAGATCGCGGACCACGTCTGCGTCATGGAGAAAGGGCAGCTGGTCGAGTCGGGCAGCACCGACGACGTCTTCGACGCCCCGCAGACCGAGTACACGCGCTCGCTGCTGGACGCCATCCCCGGTGCCGGACTGATGCTCCCGCCCGAGGTGGCCTAGGCGGAAAACAGCTGGTGTGGGGTGACAGCCACCAACTGAAGCTGCCCGCGGCAGGATGCAGCCGCAGCGTAGCCCCCCGGGGCCGACACCTTGTGCACGGACAATCCGTCCAGCGCACGGGTGTCGGCCCCGTCTGCCATTAACGGGTCGATGGCCGGTAGCGGGGAGGTGCGGACGGCCGCCGGTGGAATGGAGAGTCCGTATCCGCAGGCCTTGAGCAGCGCCTCCTTGGCGACCCACAGCCGCATCCGGCCCTCGACGTCGTGCGGGGCCAGCGACGAGCTTTCAAGTGGCGATAGGCAGTGGGCGTCGAAACCATCGAATAGAGTCCCGGGAATGCGCTCGATGTCCACACCCAGGGGCCCGGCAGCGGGCGGTGCGGCGGCGGCCATGACCCACGCGCCCGAACGCGACCAGTTGACGCTTACCCCCTCCACGCCGGGCTTCCCGTGTGCTCCGCCGCAGGAACGGCAGGCGTCCGCGCGCGGGGCGAGGCCAGCGGCCCTGATCGGCGCGAGTCCCAGCACTCGTGCACTGAGCAGGCGGGCCAGGGCGCGGGCAGCCAGCGCCCGCGCACCATCCTCGGGTGCTGCATGCCGTTGCGCGGAGGCAAGGTCGACGGCGGAGACGAACCGCTCCAGACCGCCACGTTCCGCGGCGGCTGCCGTGAAGTCACTGACATGGGCCACAGCGTGAAGGACCACCGGTGATGCCGTGCCGCGGGACATCGGATTCAGCGTCCGATCCGGCGGTATTGCCACACCGCCAGCGGCGCGAAGACGGCGATGATGGCGACGCAGCTGAACAGGGCATAGGCGACGGGGTGCTGCAGCGGCCAGCTCTCGCCCATGTCGAATCCCGGCGGCAACCCGTTGCCGAACAGTTCGCGGACCGCCGTGGCCACCGCGGTAACCGGGTTCCACTCCGCGATGGTGCGCAGCACACCCGGCAGGGAGGACAGCGGGACGAAGGCCCCGGAAATGAACGTGACGGGGAATAGCCAGATCAGCCCCAGGCTCTGGGCGACCTCGACGCTGCGGGCGGTCAGGGCGATCACGGCGCCAATCCACGAGACGGAGAACGTGAACGCCAACAGCAGGGCGGCCGCGCCGAGCGCCTGCCAGGGCCCGGCCTCCACCCGCCAGCCGATCGCCAGCCCGCAGGCCAGGATCACGGCCATCGACATGACACTGGTGGCCAGGTCCGCCGTCGTGCGTCCCAGGATCACCGCCACCCGGGACATGGGCAGGGAACGGAACCTGTCGATCAGCCCCAGCTGCAGGTCCTTGGCCAGGTAGACGGCGGTGAAGGAGGAATTGAAGGTCAACGTCTGGGCGAGGATCCCGCCGATGAGGAACTCGCGGTAGGCATCCCCGCCCAACCGCCCGCCGAAGACGAAGGCCAGCAGCAGGACGAAGATGATCGGTTGGACGATCCCGGTGATGAGGGCGCCGGGGGTGCGCCAGGAATTGAGCAGGTTGCGGTGGGCGATCACGGCGCTGTCGACACCTGCGGAGACGAGCACTGACATCAGCTGCGCACCCCCTGGCGTCCGTGACCACCGACGCCGGCCGCGACCGGCTCGGGGGTGTCGTCACTCGCATTTGGCGCGCCGCCGTTTTCGTCCCCGGCGCCGGCGGGCACGGCGTTGGTGCCGGTCAGGCGGAGGAAGACGTCGTCGAGGGTGGGGCGCCGCAAGGAAATCTCGGCGACGGGGATTCCGGCCGCGGCCAGTTGGTCCAGTGCCGCAGCCAGGGTTGCCTCGCCGCGGGGCGCGGGAACCCCCAGCCGGCTGCCGCCGGCCTCGACCACGGCGGGTTCGATGTTCCCGCTGGCGCGTTCGAGTACGCGTGCGGCACGCTCGCTATCGGTGCTGTCGGCGGGGACGACGTCGATGCGTGCTGAGCCGGCGCGGTCCTTCAGTTCCTGGGCGGTTCCCTCGGCGATGACCCGCCCGGCGTCCAGGACCGCGATGTTGTCGGCCAGCTGGTCGGCTTCCTCCAGGTATTGCGTGGTCAGCAGGACGCAGGTGCCTTCGGCGGACAGCGAGCGGACGGCGCTCCAGGTGTCCATGCGACCGCGTGGGTCCAGGCCGGTGGTCGGCTCGTCGAGCACGACGACGGGTGGCCGGGCCACGAGAGCGCCGGCCAGGTCCAGGCGCCGACGCATCCCGCCGGAGTATTGCCCGGCACGTTTGCCGGCGACCGGTTCCAGCCGGAAGTGTTCCAGCAGTTCGCCGGCCCGGGTGGCGGCGTCGCGGCGGGAGAGCCCGTAGAGCCGGCCCACCATCTGGAGGTTCTCGTAGCCGGTGAGCTTCTCGTCAACGGCGGCATACTGGCCCGACAGGCCGATGGAGCGGCGCACGGCGTCCGGAGCGGTCGCGGCGTCGTGGCCGTTGACCGTCACCACTCCGGCGTCTGGCTGCAGCAAGGTGGAGATGACCTTGACGGTGGTCGTCTTGCCCGAGCCGTTGGGGCCGAGCAGTCCCAACACCTCGCCCGGTCCCGCCGAGAGGCTGAGCCCGTCGAGGGCGCGAAAGGAGCCGTAGGCCTGGCTGACTGCCTCGAGGCGTATCACTGTGAGGCGGCCAGGTCACCGGCATGGCGCGGCGTGATGTCGGCCCAGTTGCGCTCCACGTAGTCCAGGCAGGTCTCGCGGGCATCCGGTCCGTGCATGACCACCCAGCCTTCGGGCACATCGGCAAACGAGGGCCACAGCGAATGTTGCTGGCGTTCGTTCACCAGGACGCGGAACTGTGCTGACTCGTCGTCGAATGGGTTGACCATGTCACTCTCCTTGGAACTGCAGGGCGTTTCTTCCTTACCTAGGGTCTTCGGGGCGGTCGGCCAGAAGGTTTGTCATGACCGGCATGATGTGACCAAGGGCACGTTCGCTCAGGAGCTGGGAGTGCCGCTCGGGAACCTCCGTATCCACGATGTTCCCCGTGACATATGGGGCCCAGTCGTCGGCATCTGGCCGGCTCCCCGGGACGTCATGCGTGGCGGTGAAGAAGTTCAGATTCCCCCGGAAGGACAAGACGGGGGCCTCGCGGATCAACTGCGCCAGGCGCGCGAAGTTCGCCATCATGGCCTCCAGGGATGCCATCGGCACCGCGCCGAGCGGGTTGCCGTTCTCCCGCAGCACTTCCAGCGCGCGCTCGCCGGTGAGCTCGGCGCCGTCCTCGGGCACTGGATGGCCCACGGCGTCGAGGAAGTTGGCCAGCAGCGTCCCCGAACCGCCCACGCCGACGTCGGCATTCTCTTCCTGGCGGCTGGGATAGGCATCCAGGATCGCCAGCAGGGAGACCTCCTCGCCCAGTTCCTGCAGGCGGGTCGCCAGGCGCTGGACCACGTTGCCACCGAAGGACCAGCCCATCAGGCGGTAGGGCCCGTGAGCTTGGACCGTGCGGATCTCGGCGATGTAGAGGTCCACCAAGTCGGTCAGCGTGTCGGCGGCCAGGGGACTCGTGTCATCGGGTGCCATGCCCGGCAACTGCAACCCGTAGAGCGGACGCCCGGGATCCAGATGGCGCAGCATGGCGGAGTAGCCCCAGGCGACGCCGCTGGCAGGATGGACCGCGAACAACGGCTCGAGATTGCCGCTGGTACGCAGCGGCAGCAGGGGCCGCAGGCTGTCGGCCACGGATTCCCCGGCACCGCGTCCGGCCTCGTGCACCAGGGCCTCCACCGTGGGGGAACGGAAGAGCGTCTGCACTGCCAGATCCGAGCCCAGCGCGTCGTTGACCCGGGTGATGAGCTCCTGTGCCACGAAGGAGTGCCCGCCGAGGTCGAAGAACGATTCGTCGACCCCGACCCGTTCGGCACCGAGCACGTCGGCGAAGATCGTGGCTACGGCTGCCTCGCGCGGAGTGTTGGGCGGGCGGCCACCGGTGGATGCGGCTGCCGAGGGCTCGGGTAGCCGGCGCACATCCGGTTTCCCATGGGAGGTCAGCGGGATATCCGGGACCTGCACGAAGACCGCGGGAACCATGTAGGCGGGCAACGTCGAGGCGGCCTCGCGGCGCAGGGAGTCGACGAAGCCGGCTTTCGCCGGCCCGTTCCCGGCAGCGACGACGTAGGCCGCCAGGCGCTGGGTGGGTGGCATCCCGTCGGCGAGCACCAGAGCCTGTGCGACGCCGTCGACGGCACGCAGGGTCCTGGCGATCTCGCCGGGTTCGACGCGTTGGCCGCGGATCTTGACCTGGTCGTCGTTGCGTCCGCGGAAAACGATCGTGCCGTCGGCCTGCCGGGTGACCAGATCGCCCGTGCGGTACATCCGGGCACCGGTGCCCCCGTGGGGATCCGCGACGAAGCGCTCGGCGGTCAGCGCCGTGCGTCCGCGATAGCCACGGGCCAGACCGGCACCAGCGAGATACAGCTCGCCGGTGGCTCCCGGCGGGACGTGGCGCAACCGGGCATCCAGGACATATGCTGCCGTCCCCGCGACCGGTCGGCCGAGGTGGGGCGTGGTGTCGGCGTGGACCCTGGCCAGCAGGGCGTCCACCGTGGCTTCGGTGGGACCGTAGAGGTTGTGGGCCACCACGCCGTCGTGGGCGGCGAGCCGTTCCCAGAGGTCAGCGTCGAACGCCTCGCCGCCCAAGGCCAGGTGCAGGCGGGCGTGGCCGTCGGTGCCCGAGCGTTCTAGCAGCCGCTGGAAGCCCGGTTGGGTCAAGAGGTGGCGCACGTGGGAGGGGGTGGTTTCCCAGGCGCCGATGTCCTCGTGGTCGAGGTAGTCCGCCAGCGACTGCGGGTCGCGTCGGATGTCGGTCCCGATGAGGTGGAGTTCGTGTCCGGCAACCAGCCACAAGAACGGATCCCACGCGGCGTCGAAACCGAGGCCAGTGGTGTGGGCGACCCGCAGCCATGGAGCCTCGGCGGTGGGCGGGGCCGCGGGGAAGAGCGTCGCGCGGTGGCTGCGCAACAGGTTGGCCAGGGCCCCGTGGCTGACCTCGACGCCCTTGGGGCGGCCGGTCGAGCCCGATGTGAAGAGCACGTAGGCCAGGTCCTCGGGGCCAGGTTGCGGGAAGGCCCGGGTGGATTCGTTGCCTCTGCCGGCCGCCACGGCCTCGTCCTGGTGGGCCTCCCGCCCCACCAGGTCCTCGATGAACAGCAATCCGGCCGTGGATTGCGCGGTGGCCAGTGCTGCCCGGGCCCGTTCCTCCAGCGTCCGGGAGGTGAGCATGGCGGAAGGGGCTGCATCGGCGAGGATGTCCGCGATCCGCCCGTCGGGGTACTCGGCATCGATGGGGTTGACGGCCGTCCCGGTGCGCAGGGTGCCCACGACGGCGACCGGTTGGCGTTCGTCGCGGGGCAGGAGCAGGGACACTACGTCGCCCGGCCCGGCCCCCGCCGTAGCGAGCGCTTCGGCGACGCGGGACGCATCGGCGTCGAGGTCGGCGAAGGTCAGCCGGCGGTCGTCGGAGACGACCGCAGCGCGCCCGCCGTGGCGGGCGATTGTCTCGTCGAGGTCATCCAGGATGCCGTGCCAGGCGGCACCGGCCTCCGGTGCCGCAGGGGTCGCGGTGGCCGCCTGCAGGTCCGACTCCGCCGTCGCGTCGAGGAGCGCCAACTCGTCCAGTGCGGTTTCCGGCCGGCTGGCGGCCGCGGCGGCAAAACGGGCCAGCTGGTCCGTCATCCGTTCGATGGCGCGACGGGTGAACAACGAGGAGTTGTATTCGAGAGTCACGGCCAGGGATCCGTCCCCGCGCCGGCTGAAGGTGAAGGAGAGGTCGAACTTGGCTGAGCCCGATCCCTCCTCGTCCACGATGGTCACCTCGATTCCTGGCAGCTCGAGTGCCGCCGGGGGCTCGGCCTCGTAGGTGAGCATCGTCTGGAACAGCGGGTGGCGACCGAGTTCGCGCGGTGGGTTCACCGCCTCCACCAGTCGTTCGAAGGGCACGGTGTCCCGGTCGAAGGCGTCGAGCACCGCGGTGCGGGCCAGACCGATCGCTGCGTCGAGGCTGGGCCGCGCGGAGTGGTCGACGGAGATCGGCAGGGTGTTCACGAAGAATCCGACGATCTGCTCCAGCTCGGTGTCCGGGCGCCCGGCGGTGGGGGAGCCGATGACGGTCCGCTCGCCTGCTCCGAGCCGGGTCAGGTAACCGCCCAGAACCGCGTGCAGGGCCATGAAGAGGCTGGCGTTGTTCCGGGCGGCCAGTCGCGAGAGCTCCGCGGAAGTGGTGGCGTCGAGGGTGAAGTGTGCTTGCGCGGCGGGCTGGCGGGCCTCGGGAGCGCGGGGCCCGTCGGTGGGCAGTTCGAGCTCGTCGGGTGCTCCCGCCAGATCGCTTGCCCAGCCTTGGAGGCGTTCGGCGAGACCCTCGTCGTCCTGCCGGGCATCGCGTTGCCAGAGCGCGTAGTCGGCGTACTGGAGGTCGAGATCGGTCCACTCGGGGCCGGAGCCGCCGAGCCTGGCGGTGTAGGCCGCGGAGATGTCACGGGCCAACGGCTGCAGCGAGGCCCCGTCGGAGGCGATGTGGTGGATGACCAGGTGCAGGACATGGTCCCCACGCCCGGTTTCGATCAGGTTCGCGCGCAGGGGCAGGTCGGTGCGCAGGTCGAACCCGGTGCTCGCCCCGCGGGCCAGGGCGCCGCGCAGCTTGCCGGCTGATTCCGCGCGTTCGTGGCGCAGGATCTCGCAGGTCGCGACGGTATCGAGCACCTGCTGTGTGGGTTCGGTTTCGTCCTCGGTGTAGACGGTCCGCAGGATCTCGTGGCGGTGCACCACGTCGCCCAGCGCGGCGTCGAGTGCGTCCCGGTCCAGGGCGCCGGTCAGCCGGACGGCCAGGGAGATGTTGTATTCGGCGTTGCCGGGGTCGAGCTGGTTCAGGAAGAACATGCGCCGCTGCGCCCAGGAGAGGGGCAACCGGGCGGGCCTTTCCGGCGAGGTGGCCAGCCATTCGAGGGGGCGTGGGACCGGCGGGTGGTTTTCTGGATGCCCCTCCGTCGTGCCGTTGGCGGTCATGCCGGATCCCGAACGCGCGGTGGCGTCGGCGGGCGCCGTCCGTTCGAGGATGCCCGCAGGGGTGGGGGCTTCGAAGAGCGTGCGCAAGGGCATCTCGATGCCGCAGGCGTTGCGGAGCGCGGCGGACAGGGACACTGCCAGCAGGGAGTGTCCGCCGAGCTCGAAGAAGTTGCCGTCCAGGGGGACCTCTTCGACGCCGAGGACCTCGGCGAAGGCGGCGCAGACCTGCCGTTCGGTCTCCGTCGCCGGGGCGCGTCCGGCACTGGGGGCGGTCGCCGGTTCGGGCAGGGCCGCCCGGTCCAGCTTGCCGTGGGAGGTGAGCGGGATGTCCTCCAGTCCGACCCAGAAGCCGGGCACCATGTAGGAGGGAAGGTGTCGTGCCGCGTGCCGGCGCCACGTCTCCCGGTCGCCCGCACCCACGACGTAGGCGGTGATCCGGCTGCGGCCTGCGTCGGCCACGACGGCGGCGTGGGTGACGCCCGGGCACGTCGCGATGACTCTTTCGATTTCCCCGGGCTCGATCCGGAAGCCGCGGATCTTGACCTGGCTGTCGGCTCGCTCCACGAAGGACAGGGTTCCGTCGGTGTTGGTCCGCACCAGGTCGCCGGTGCGGTACATGCGTCCGCCGTCGAGCCAGGGGGCGGCCACAAAGGAAGCGGAGGTCTCGCGTGGGCGGTTCACGTATCCGGCCGCGGATCCGGCCCCCGAGAGGTAGAGCTCGCCGATGACGCCGGCCGGGACGGGGCGCAGCATTTCGTCCAGGATGCGGGCGTGGATGTTGGCGGCGGGGCGGCCGATGGCCACGGCGCCCGGCCGGATCCGGCTGGTCAGCGAATCCACGGTGAACTCGGTGGGTCCGTACAAGTTGTGCGCCACCAGATCGGGGCGTTCGGCCAGTGCGTCCCACAATTCCTGCGGGATCTGCTCGCCGCCGAGGGCGAGGCTTAACTGGGATTCCGCCGTGGGGGCTGTTAACCCCATCGAGAGCAGCTGGTGCGCGTACGAGGGGGTGGTCTCCAAGACGGTGATCCCCTGGTCCTGGACCAGTGCGACGAGTTCCTCGGCGTTGGCGCGCACGTCGTCGGGCACCATGACCAGGTGGGCGCCGGCGATCATCCACAGCATCGGATCCCAGGCGGCGTCGAAGCCCAGGCCGGCGATGTGTCCGACCGTGGCGCCGAGTGGCTCGGTATCGGCGAAAAGGGTTGCCGTGTGGTGGGCGAAGAGGTTGGCAAGTGCCCCGTGCTGGACCATCACGCCCTTCGGTGTCCCGGTGGAGCCCGAGGTGTAGACGATGTAGGCAGGGTCCTGCGGGGTCACGATGTCGGGGGGCAGGATGCCGTTCGCCGCTCCGGACTCCAGCAGTTCGTTGATGCCGAGGCGACGCCGCGCCGGTGGCGCGTCGTCGGCTTCGAGGCGCAGGTCGGCGGTGCCCACGATGACCGTCGGCTTGCTGTCGTCCAGGATGCGGGCGATGCGCCCTTCCGGGTAGGTGGCGTCGATGGGGACCAGGATGGCTCCGCAGCCCAGCACGGCCAGGGCCAGTGCGGGCACGTCGACGGTGCGCGGGAGGACCGAGGCCACGCGGTCGCCGGGGCGTACTCCGGCTGCGGCGAGGCCACCCGCCAGGGCGGACGCCCGTTCGGAGAGCTCCGCGAAGTCCAGCGTCCTGTCCTGATCGCTGGCGGCGATGGCCGCGGGATGGGCGGCGGCCGTTTCCGCGAAGGCCTCCATGATCGTGTGCGGTCCGTCGGTGATGACGGTGCCGGCGGCCCGTGCCGCGAGCTGGTCCACCTCGCCCTCGAGGAAGAGGGGCAGGTCTTCCAGCGCGGTATCGGGCGCCTGGGCCACTGCGGCGAGGACCTGTTCGAACCGCCGCGCGAGCCCTCGAGCCACGGTGGCGTCCATGCGCCGCGGGTCGAAGGACAGCCCGCCGGTCAGGGCGCCGCCCTCGGCATCCAGACCGTCCTCGGCCAGGTCCAACAAGAGGTCGAACTTGGAGCCACCCGACTCGGGGTTCGGGTCGGCGGTGACGTCCAGCCCGTCCATCGTGATGGTGGGGGCGGGGCCGGTCTGGAGCGTCAACATGACCTGGAAGAGCGGGTTGACGCCCTCGATGCGCTCGGGCCGGATGGCCTCGACAACGCTGTCGAAGGGGGCGTCCTGGTGGGCGTAGGCGCGGAGGTTGGTGTCGCGGACGCGCTCGATGAGATCCGCTGCCGTCGGGTTGCCTCCGGTCCGGGTGCGCAGGACCACGGTGTTGACGAAGAAGCCCACGAGCGGTTCCAGCGCCGGATCCGTCCGGCCGGCGACCGGGGTCCCGATCGGCAGGTCGTCCCCGGCTCCCATCCGGGTCAGCATCGCGGCGAACCCCGCCTGGAGCACCATGAACAGGCTGGCGCGGTGCTCGCGGCCCAGCCCCCGGAGCCGGGACGCCGTCGCGGCATCGAGGTGCACGGGCTCCTGGCCCACGGCCGGTGCCCCGGCGCCCGGGTCGGCCGGCGGCGCGTCGGCGACCAGGGCGCCCGGCAACCGCAGCTGCGCCGGGGCGCCGTCGAGTTCGCCGGTCCAGAAGGCGAGCTGGTCGGCCAGCGCGCTGCCCGGGTCCGCAGCGCGGCCCAGCAGCTCCTGCTGCCAGAGGGTGTAGTCCGCGTACTGGACATCCAGCGGGGCGTCGTCCGGCGCCTCCCCTGCCAGACGTGCGTTGTAGGCCCGGGAGAGGTGCCCGGCGAGTGGGGCCATGGACCAGCCGTCGGCGGCGATGTGGTGGATGCTCAGCAGCAGGACATGGGTATCGGCGGCGGTGGTGAACAGCGCGGCACGCAGGGGGAGCTCGGTGGTGAGGTCGAACCCGCGTGCGGACGCGGCGGCGATGGCCGCACGGGCGGTCTCCTCCGTCGCGCCGACGTGGGGCACGTCCACGGTGGCCTCGCCCCGGGGAAGCACCCGCTGGACCGGACCGGAGGTGGTGCCTGATCCCGTGGGGTTGGCGCCGGCGTCGTTCCCGCGCTCGGGGTAGATGGTCCGCAGGATCTCGTGGCGGCCCACGACGTCGTTGACAGCCCGTCGCAGGGCCGCGGCGTCGAGGCGGCCGCGCAGACGCAGGACCACGGGAATGTTGTAGCTGCCGTCGGTGGGGTCGAGCTGGTTGATGAACCAGAGTCGCGACTGCCCGGCGGACAGGGGCAACCGGTCAGGCCGCGGCTGCGGGGCCAACGCGGGGACGGCGGGCGTGGTGGCGTCACAGCGGGCCGCGAGGCCGGCGACCGTCGGGTGTTGGAAGACCTCTCGCAGGGTCGGCGCGCCGCCCAGCCGGTCGGTGAGTTCGGCGAGCAGGCGGGTGGCCAGCAGGGAGTGGCCGCCGAGCTCGAAGAAGTCGTCCTCGGCCCCGACGTCCTGGAGGTCCAGGACCTCGGCGAAGGCCGCGGCGACGGCGCGTTCGGCATCGGAGCGCGGGAGGGTGCCGACGCGGTGGTCGGTTGGTGCCGGCAGGGCGCGCTTGTCGAGCTTGCCGTTGACGGTCAGCGGGATGGCATCCAGCACGTCGATGGATGCCGGGACCATGTAATCGGGCAGGGTCCCGCGCAGCGCGTCGCGCAGTTCGGTGGCCTCGAGGTCGTGGCCCGTCGCGTAGGCGGAGAGCCGGTCGAAACCGGCCTTGTTCTTGGTGGCGATCACGGCGGCCCCGCTGACGCCGGGCTGGGCGCGCAACGTCGCCTCGATTTCCGGTAGTTCCACGCGGAATCCGCGGATCTTGATCTGGTCGTCGGAGCGCCCCAGGAACTCGATGCCCCGTTCCGGGGAGCGGCGAACGACGTCGCCGGTGCGGTACATGCGCTCGCCCGGTTGGCCGTACGGGTCCGCGATGAAGCGCTCGGAGCTCAACTCGGGGCGGCCCAGGTAGCCGCGGGCGACATTGGTTCCCGCCAGGTAGAGTTCGCCGACTGCCCCCGGGGGCACCGGGTGCAGCCCGGAGTCCAGGACGTACCGGCGGGTGTTGGCCACGGGGGAACCGAGGTGGGGATCGTCGGCGGAGTCGATCGAGGCAGTCAGGCTGTCGACGGTGGTCTCCGTGGGGCCGTAGAAGTTGAAAGCGTGCACGTCGGGGTGGTCGGCCAGCGTGGACCACAACTCGGCGTCGACCGCCTCGCCGCCGAGGGCGATGACGTCCGGTGCCGGATCCTCGAGGAGCCCGTGTCCGATCAACGCATGCACGAACGACGGCGTCGTCTCGATGGCATCGATGCCGGTGGTCTCGATGAAGGCAGAGAGCGCCTGCGGATCCCTGCGGGTCAGATTGTCCACGATGTGCAGCTCGTGCCCGGCCAGCAGCCACAGCATCGGGTCCCAGGACGCGTCGAAGGAGATGCCCGCGGTGTGGGCCACGCGCAGCATCCGGCCCAGCCGCCGGGATGCCGGCTCGAAGAGGGACTCGCGGTGGGCCAGGAACAGGTTGGTCAGCGAGCGGTGTTCGACCGCAACGCCTTTGGGGGTTCCCGTGGACCCGGAGGTGAAGATCACGTAGGCCAGGTCCTGCGGGCCGGGAGGTGTCGGCGGAGCGGTGTCGGGCTTGGTGGCCAACACCGAGGAGACCAGCGGTGAATCCACGGCGATGGTGTGCCCGGGCAGGGGGTCGCCGGGGCGGGCTGCGAGTTCCGCCGAGGTCAGCGTGACCGCGGGTTCGCAGGCGCGCAGCATCGCATCCACGCGGGCCGGCGGGTAGTCCGGGTCGACGGGGACGTAGGCGGCTCCCGACTTCAGCACGGCCAGCAGGGAAACGGCCAGGTCGGTGGAGCGTTCCAGGTGAACGGCCACCAGCGCGTTGGGCCCGGCGCCGAACCGGCGCAGGTAGTGGGCCAGGCGGTTCGAGGCGCTGTCCAGTTCGCTGAACGTCAGCTCCCCGTCCTGGGCCACCACCGCCAGCGCCCCGCCGCGCGCGGCAACACTGGCGGCGAATTGCTCGACGACGGTGCCCTGCGGCATCTCGCGGCTCTCGACGGTTCCCGCATCCACCAGGGCCCGGTATTCGTCGTGGCCCAGGGCCTCGACATCCGAGACCCGTGCGTCCGGGTCGGCCGAGATGGCCGTGACCAGGCGCAGCAGCCGCGCGGCGTGCGCTTGCAGGGCCTCGCCGTCGTACAGGTCGGCGTTGCCCTCCAGTGCCAGCGTGGCGATGATGGCGTCCCCGTTCCCGGGGGCCGTGGCGTCCCGGGGGAGCCCGTGGACCACGATCGAGAGGTCGTCGATGGGGCCGGTGGAGAGGATGCCCATGGACGCCGGGGCCGGGCCGAAGTGCAGCCCGCTGACGACGGGCAGGATGTTCAGGGACGGGCCGAGATAGCGCGGACCCGCGTCGTGCGAACCGATGCGGTAGCGCTGGTGGATCAGCGCCGAGCGCAGGGCCCGGCCGGCCTCCGCGACGACTTCGCGCACCAGGGCGTCGGGTCGGATCCCGACCGCGACGGGGACCACGTTCGAGGTCATGGACGGGACCGAGGTGGCGGTCTTGCCGCGGCGGGCGGTGACCGGCAACCCGATGGAGACCGTGCGCTCGCCGGTCATCTTGTGCAGGTACACGGCCAGCGTTGCCAGCAGCATCGCGGGCGCCGTGCCGGTCTGGCCCGGCCGGGACACGACGTCGGCGGGCAGCTCCTGGGCGTGGGTGATGGTCGCCGCTGCGGTCCCGTCCGGGTAGCCGGCCAGCGGATGCCCGCCCTCGGTGCGCTCCAGGTAGCCGCGCCAGTAGTCGCGGTCGGCGCCCTGGGCGTCGGAGTCCTCGTAGGCCGCCTCGTGCTCCACGAGCGCGGCCAACGACCCGGCGTTCCCGGGGGATGCGGGTGCGGTCTCGGCGTCCGTCCCCCCGAGCAGTGCGGAATAGCCGGCGGCGATGCGCTGCAGGACCAGCACGGCCGAGTATCCGTCGAGCATCAGGTGGTGCACCCGCTGGTAGAAGAGGTGGCGGTCATCGGCCACCCGGAACACCTCGAGGTGCAGCAGGTCGCCGCCGTCCACCTCCCGGGCCCGGGCCAGGTCCTGGTCCATGCGTCTCCGGGCGATCTCCTCCGCGCCGGCGCCGGAACCGCGCAGGTCGCTCACCTGCAGGCGGGCAGCCTGGGCCGCGGGGACCTGGACGGGGCCGTCCGCACCCGCGGCGAACCGCATGTTCAGGGCATCGGTGTCGGCCACGACCCGTTCGACTGCGGTGGCCAACAGTCCCGTGTCCAAGGTGCCGTCGATCTGGGCGTACTGCGCGATCTGGAACTTCGGGTTCTCGGGGTCGAGCGCCTGGGCGTACCAGATGCCGCGTTGTGCCGGTGTCAGCGG
>JAFEMX010000010.1 GCA_016892645.1 Micrococcaceae bacterium RIT 802 | reverse complement strand
CGGCCCGGTCGCCCTCGTCACCCTGGAGGCTCCACCGGTCAATGCGCTGGGCCAATCGGTCCGGCAACTGCTGGCCAACGCCCTCGAGGAGATCCGCGCCCACCGGGGCATCCGCGCCGTGGTGCTCACCGGCACCGAGCGGGCGTTCTCCGCCGGCGCCGACATCACCGAATTCGGCGGCACCACCACCGGCATCACGTTGCCCGAACTCGTGGACCGCCTCGAGGACTTCCCGATCCCGGTCACCGCCGCCATCGCCGGGGTCGCGTTGGGCGGGGGACTGGAACTGGCGATGGCCGCCCACAGCCGCGTCGCCCACCCCGACGCCACGCTCGGCCTGCCGGAGATCACCCTCGGGATCATCCCGGGTGCCGGCGGGACCGGGAGGCTCCCGCGCCTGGTCGGCGCCGAACGCGCGGTGGACATGATCCTGTCCGGCCGGCGCATCGGCACCACCACGGCCGTCGAGTACGGACTCGTCGACGCGGTGCTCGACGGCGGTGACTTCGCCGGCGCGGCCGTTGCCTGGGCGGCCTCCCGGCTCCCGGCGACACCAGGACCCACGGAAGGGGCCCCGACCCGCACCCGGGACCGCACCGACAAGATCGCCGACGCGGCCGCCCGCTCCGGCACCATCGCCGAACTGGCGAGCGGACCGCTGCGCAAGGCCAAGGACCCGTATGCGGCACGCGCCGCCGTCGAGGCCATCACCGCCGGCATCGAGGAGGGGTTCGACGCCGGGGCAACATCGGAGCGCCGCCTCTTCCTCGAGCGCGTGGCCAGCCCCGAAGCCGCAGCCCAACGCCACCTCTTCGCCGCCGAACGGGCCACGCGCAAACCGGCCGGACTCGACGCCACCTCCGCCCGCGATATCGGGCAGGCCGCGGTGATCGGTGCCGGCACCATGGGTGGCGGCATCGCCCTGGCCCTGGCCACCGCCGGGGTGCCGGTGATCGTCGTCGAAACCCGGCAGGAGGCGCTGGACCGCGGGCTGGCCCAGGTCCGCAGGAACCTCGACGTCTCCGTTTCCCACGGCAGCCGGACCAGTGGGCAGGCGGACGAACAGTTCGCCCGCATCACGGGAACGCTCGACTACGCGGACCTGGCCGCTGCCGACCTGGTCATCGAGGCGGCCTTCGAGGACCTGGACGTCAAGAAGGACATCTTCGCCCGGCTCCACGCGAACACCCGCCCCGACGCCGTGCTGGCCACGAACACCTCCTACCTCGACGTCGATGCGATCGCCGCCACCGTGGCCGATCCGAAACGGGTGCTGGGCATGCACTTCTTCAGCCCCGCCAACGTGATGGAACTGGTCGAGGTGGTCCGGGGAGCCCGGACGACACCGCAGACCCTGGCCACCGCCGTCGCCCTGGCCCGTCGGCTGGGCAAATGCCCCGTCGTCGTCGGCGTCTGCCACGGATTCGTCGGCAACCGGATGCTCGAGGTCCGCGGTCGGCAGGCCGAGGCCCTGCTGCTGGAGGGGGCACTGCCCGGACAGGTCGACGACGTGTTGACCGGCTTCGGGTTCCGCATGGGCCCGTTCGCGATGGCGGACATGGCCGGACTGGACATCGGCTGGCGCAACCGCACGACCCAGGGGACCACGGCACCGGTGTCCGACGCGCTCTGCGAGGCGGGCCGTTTCGGGCAGAAGACCGGTTCCGGGTTCTTCGCCTACGACGGGCGCGAGCGCTCCGATGACCCGGAGACGACCCGGATCATCGAACGGGTCAGCGCCGAGCAGGGGATCGATCGCCGCGACATCGGTTCCGAGGAGATCCTCGAACGGCTGCTCTACCCGATGGTCAACGAGGGCGGCCGGATCCTCGCCGAGGGCATCGCCGAACGGCCCGGGGACATCGACGTCATCTGGGTCAAGGGCTACAACTGGCCGGCCTACCGGGGCGGGCCGATGTTCCACGCCGAGGCGGTCGGCCGCGCCCACGTCGCCGAGCGGCTCGTCCACCATGCCGAGGCCACCGGGGATGAGACCCTGCGCCCCGTTGCCTGGCTCACCGCGCCCGACGACGTCGACGGGGCGGGCACCACGCCGTGAACGAGGTCGATGGGCGCAGCGCCCGCGCCGAACGCACCCGCTCGCTCATCGTCGATGCCCACCTGGCCCTGATCACCGACGGAGAGCTCAAGCCCACCGCACGCCAGGTCACCGAGCGGGCGGGGGTCTCCCCGCGCACGCTGTGGGGCCACTTCGCCGACATGGAAGCGGTCATGGCCGCCTCCGCCGGCAGGCAACTGGAGGGCCAGGAAGCAGCCACCGTGCCGATCGACGTCGACCAGCCGCTGGATCGGCGCCTGGCCGCCTACGCCCACCAGCGCGCCACCCTGCTCGAGGCCCTGGCACCGCTGGCCCGCGCCGCCGATGTGCAGCGCCCGTTCTCCCCGGTGCTCCAGGCCAACCTGCGGGAGAACCTTGCACGCATCCGCGCGGAAGCCGAACGCGTCTTCGCCCCCGAACTGGCCCGGCTGGAGGCGGCGGAGCGGGAACGGAGGCTGCTGGCGCTGACCGTCGTTGCGGACTGGGCCAGCTGGCAGCTGCTGCGCAAGTACCTGGGCCGGACGGCCACCGAGGCGACGGACGTGCTGCGCTCCGCCGTCGCCGGCATCCTCACCGGGCCCACGGGCCCGGACCCCACGAACGGAGACCCCGCATGACCGCCTTGTCCCTGGCCGCGATCTTGGAGGGATCCGCCCGCATGTACCCCGATGAGACCGCGGTGATCAGCGAGGGGGAGTCCTACAGCTACGGCGAGCTCTGGCGCCAGGCCCTGGGCCAGGCGACGTCCCTGCGGTCCTCCGGTGTGGCGGCCGGGGACGTCGTGGGGATCATGAGCCCCAACGTCGTGGACTTCCCCCGCTCCTACTACGCGGTGCTCGCCGCCGGTGCCGTCGTCGTGCCCGTCCACCTGCTGCTCACCGTCCCCGAGGTCGTGCACGTGCTGCGCGACAGCGGCGCCACGATGCTCATCTGCCACCCCTCGTTCCTGGCCGTGGGCGGCCCCGCGGCGGCGGAGCTGGGCCTGCCGGTGCTCACCAGCAGCTGGCCGGACGCCGGAGCCGCACCCGAAGGCACCACGGCAGCCGAGCCGCTGGCCACCTACGTGACGCGCCAGGCCGAGGACCCCGCCGTCGTCTTCTACACCTCGGGAACCACCGGGCAACCCAAGGGCGCGATCCTCACCCACGTGAACATGGTCATGAACGCCACGGTCTCCGCCGTCGACGCCAACGACGTCCACCACGAGGACATCGCCCTGGGCTGCCTGCCGCTGTTCCACGTGTTCGGGCAGACCGCCAGCATGAACGCCGTGTTCCGGCTCGGCGCCACCCTGGTGCTGCTGCCGCGCTTCTCCGGCGAGGCGGCGCTTCAGATGATCCGCGACCAGCACGTCGATGTCTTCCACGGCGTGCCGACCATGTACCACCAGCTGCTCGCCGCCGCGGAAGACCAGGCCGGCCTGCCGAAGCTGCGGCTGTGCGTCTCCGGCGGCGCCGCGCTGCCGCAGGCGGTGATGGAGCGCTTCAATACGGCGTTCGACGTGACCATCTACGAGGGCTACGGCCTCTCGGAGACCTCACCGGTCGTCTCCACCAACAACCCGCGCTCCGGGGTCAAACCCGGCACGGTCGGCCCGGTGATCTGGGGCGTGGACGTGCTGGTCAACGACCGCAACACCCCCGGCTCGCTGTCCCCGGTCCCGCACGGGGAACTCGGCGAGATCCTGGTGCGCGGGCACAACGTCTTCGCCGGCTACCTCGGGAACGAGGAGGCCACCGCGGAAGCCATGATCGACGGCTGGTTCCACACCGGAGATCTGGGCACTCTGGACGACGATGGCTTCCTCACCATCGTGGACCGCACCAAGGACGTCATCATCCGCGGCGGCTTCAACGTCTACCCGCGCGAGGTCGAGGAGGTCCTCGTGCGCTGCCCGGGCATCGCCCAGGTCGCGGTCATCGGGGTCCCGGATGCGGAGCGCGGCGAGGAGGTCTGCGCCGTCGTCATCCGCGACACTGGGCACGACGGCGGGGAGGTCACCGAGGAGGGCATCATCGAGTGGGCGCGCGAACGGCTCGCCAAGCACAAGTACCCGCGGGTCGTCCGCTTCGTCGACGAGTTCCCGCTGGGCCCCAGCCACAAGATCCTCAAGCGCGAACTGCGTCGGAGCGTCGCCGAGGGGGAATAGGAAAACGCCGGCGGCCCCGGGCGGGGCCACCGACGTTTCGGCGGGAATCAGCTGGCTAGCACTGGGTGACCGGTGCGGCCTCGGTGATGCCGTATTCGGCCCGCTCGTCGAAGAGCAGCGGGATCAGCGACCGGCCCGGCTGGGCCAGGCTCACGTACGCGCCGTCGTCGTTCCTGGTCCAGCTGATGCCGTGCAGCTTCATCGTCTGGCGGGTGTCCTTCAGCTGTGCCGCGGTGAGCTGGTAGCCGCACATCGGGTTGGTCTCGACGCCGGCCGAGCTGGTGGGCAGCATGTTGTCCTGGCCGGAGAAGTAGATGACACCGGAGCGGTCGGCGCCGGCCTGTGTGGCGCGCTCGGCGGCCTGGTCGGATTGCCGGGCCAGTTGCCTGCGGTTCTCCATCATCATCGACATGGAGCCCATCGCGCTGGCGTACTGGTCGGTGACCCGGCGCCGGTTCACCGCGGTGGCACCCTGGTCCGCGTCGTCGGGAACGGCGCGTGAAGCCGTCTCCGTCAACTGGCCCGTGATGTGCTTCAGCCCGGTGTAGTTGCGCAGGATGCGCGCCTGGTGGTCGCCGGCGATCTGCTGGAACGCGACGCCGTCCTTGACCAGTTCGCCGTAGATGCCGGTGCTGTGGCCGCCGGCTTCGATCTGGGCTCCGGTGTAGTCGTTGACCATGCGCTGGGACAGGTCGTGGATCTGGGGATCGACGTTGCGGTTGCGCGGCCACAGCACCAGAGCCTGGGTGTCGTAGTACTCGCGGGGACCGAATTCGTGCAGGTCGTTCATGACGTCCGGCTTCCAGTCCCGCATGACCTTCGCGAGGGTCTGGGCCTCGGGCGTTTTCAGGCCGAGGAAGTCGCGGTTGACGTCGACGCCGTCGGCATTGCCGCGGGTGTTGGCCTTCCAGCCGTCGGGATTGATGTTGATGAACAGCACGGTGGACTGCTTCAGCAAGCGCTTCCAGTTGGGATCGTTGGTGGTGGACATGTCGCGGGCCATTTGCAGGCAGCCCTCGCGGCCGGAGGGCTCGTTGCCGTGGATGGAGCAGTTGAACAGCACGACCGAACCCTTCGCCGCCTCGGCGAGGGGCTTTGGTCGCGGGAATCCGACGGAGACGAGCTCGATCGGCTGCCTGTCGCCGGACCGGCCGACGGTCTGGACCGTGACCCGGTCGCTGGCGGCGTCGAGCTGGTGCCTGAACTTTCGGGCTTGGGCGACGCTGGTCCAGCGTGAGCCGTTGCTCTGCTCGAACGGGGTCTCCAGGCCTTCCTCGGGGGCTGCGCGCAGCGAGCGCTGCAAAGCCTCGCCGTCGGTCCTGGCGCTTGCGAGGGCCGCGGGGGCGCTGGCCGCGACGGCGGATGGCGTGGTGGTGGCGGGAATCTGGCCGGACGTCAGCAGGACCCCGGTCATGGCCGTGGCACATACGGCAGCAGTGATGCGAGCCTTCTTCATGCTGTTGCTCCTCAAGACATGGAACACACGCTTGCGGCGGTGATCGGCACCACGCTGTGCGATCCATCGGTCCGCCCATCCGACCAGCCGGGCGGCCCGGAGTCAAGGTTTGCAGAGGCAACCATTTGGGGGAGCCGGGCGATGGGGCGACCCATCCCGACACGAATCAACAAATTAGGCAAGGCTCAGCTAATATCGTGCCGTGAATCAATCCAAATCGCCCTCAGCGCTCGAGGCCAGGGGAGTGGACCTCTCCTACGGCAACCGCCCCGTGGTCCACGGAGCCGACCTGCGCCTGGAGCCCGGACGCATCCTGGCGCTCGTCGGGCCCAACGGCAGCGGCAAATCCACGCTGCTGCGCGCCTTGGCCCGGCTGCACGACGTTGCGGCGGGCAGCGTGGCCCTCGACGACGGTACCGGGGCAGCGGACGCGCTGGCGCTCAAGCGCAGCGAGTTCGCCCAGCGCGTGACCCTGCTCTCGCAGAGCCGCCCGGTGCCCAACGGGTTGAGCGTGCGCGATGTCGTGGAATTCGGCCGCCACCCCTATCGTGGACGCTGGCGTGCCGCGGACCCGGACGGCGTCGCCGCCGTGGACCATGCCATGGAACTGACCGGCATTGCCGAACTCGCGGGCCGCGGGGTCCACGAGCTCTCCGGCGGGCAACTGCAGCGGGTCTGGCTGGCCAGCTGCCTAGCCCAGGACACCTCGGTTCTGCTGCTGGACGAGCCCACGAACCACCTGGACCTGCGCTACAAGGTGGAGATCTTCGACCTGATCCACGAACTGGCCCGCGACCACCAGGTCGCCATCGGCGTCGTCCTGCATGATCTGGACGAAGCCGCCGACGTTGCCGACACCGTCGCCGTACTCTCCGAGGGGCACATCGTGGCGACGGGGCCCGCCCACGAGTCGCTCGACGCCGGACTGCTCAGCGAGGTCTACGCCATCGAGATCGTCACGCACCTGGATCCGTTCACCGGCAGGCTGCGCACGCGCGCCGTCGGAAAACGCAGCCATCTGCCCGTCTGACCCGCGGGCATGACCCACGTGCCCGAGCAAATTTCCGACCACCTTTCCCGACCACGCCCATCACTCCCCACCACAAGGAATCCCCATGAAAGCCCTGCGCTCTGCCACCGTCCTCGCCACCGCGGCCCTCCTGCTGGCCGGATGCGGCACCACGGAGGCCCCGACGTCGGAGGCCTCCGCCGCCGCCACCCCGGATGCCTCGGGTCCGATCTCCCTCACCGACGCCCGCGGGAAGACCATCAAGCTCGATGGACCGGCAACGCGCGTTGTCGGCACCGAATGGGGCGCCGTGGAGAACCTGGTCACGCTCGGGGTGATGCCGGTGGGCGCCGCCGACGTGAAGGGCTACGGGGCCTGGGTGAAGGCCGAGCCGCTGGACGGCTCGGTCACTGACATCGGCACGCGCGGCGAGCCGAGCTTCGACACGGTCGCCTCGCTGGACGCGGACCTGATCGTCGCGACGAACGACCTCTCGGACAATGTCATCAAGCAGCTGGAGGACCTGGCCCCGGTCATCGTCGTCAAGTCCGCGGATGCGAGCCACCAGATCCAGCAGGCCGAGGACAACCTCCAGCAGGTCGCCAAGGCCACCGGCACCGAGGACAAGGCCGAGGAAGCCATCGCCGAGTACGACGCCGCAGTCGCCGACGGCAAGGCCGCGCTGCGCGATGCCGGATTGAACGGCTCCCGCGTCGCCTTCGCAGACGGCTGGGTTGCGGACGGCCAGGTCTCCGTGCGCCCCTACGCCAAGGGCTCGCTGCTGACCGACATCAACACCGAACTCGGGCTGGAGTCGGCCTGGACCATGAAGGGCGACGCTGCCTACGGCCTGGCCCAGACCGACGTCGAGGGCCTGACCACCGTCGATGCGGACCAATTCGTCTACATCGCCAACGACGCCGACGGGGACTTCACCGATGCCCTGGCGGACAACGCGGTGTGGAAGTCACTGCCGTTCGTGAAATCGGACAACGTCTACCGCCTGGATGACGGCATCTGGATGTTCGGCGGCCCGTCGTCGATGACCCAGTACGTGAAGTCGCTCGTCGCGTCGCTGACCGCGAAGTCCTAGGCGCGCCAGCGCGTGGCCATCACGACGAGCAGAGCCGCCACCTCGGGCCGAAGCACAGCGCAGCTGCCCGCGGGCCGTCCCGGCGTGGGCGTGTGGGCCATCGGTACCGGCGGTCTCGCGCTCCTGGCGATCCTGGCCCTGGTCCACCTCACCCAGGGAACCGCGGCCGTCGGCCCACGCGAACTGCTGGGCCTGCTGCTCGGGACCGGCGACGACCAGCAGGCCGCCGTGCTGGCCGCCTCCCGGATGCCGCGGCTGGTCGCGGGTGTCCTGGTCGGGCTGGCGCTGGGCATGGCCGGCGCGGCCCTGCAATCTGCCACCCGCAATGTCCTGGCGTCGCCGGACACGCTCGCGGTCGACGCCGGGGCCCACCTGGCCATCGTCGCCGTCGCGGCCTTCGGCGTCAGCCTGCCGTCGCTGCTCTCCGGCGGGTTGGCCTTCGCCGGCGGTCTCGCGGCGGCGGCCCTGGTCATCGCGCTGTCGGGGGCCGGGGCCAGCGGCAGCGGCGGGCCGATGCGGCTGGTGCTGGCCGGTTCAGCTATCGCTTTGGGCTTGGCCTCGGTGACCTCGGCCCTGCTGCTGCTCTTCAGCCAGGAAACCACCGGACTGCTGGCCTGGGGCAGCGGCAGCATTGGCCATACCGGCAGCTCCGACCTGCGCGAGTTCGCACCGGTGATCCTGCTTGCCGGCGCGGGCCTGCTCCTGCTGGCCCGACGCCTCGATTTGCTGACCCTGGGCGATGACGCCTCCCGGCTGGCCGGCGCAGACCCGCGCGTGGCACGCGTCGTCGCCGTCGTGCTCGCGGTCATGCTGGCCGCCTCCTCGGTGACCATCGCCGGTCCCATCGGCTTTGTCGGTCTCTGCGCCCCCGCCATCGTGCGGCTGCTCGCCCCACGGGTCCGCGGCCTGGCCCGGCACCGGGCACTGCTGCCGGTCTCGGCACTCAGCGGGGCGGTGGTGCTGGTCGGCTCCGACGTCGTCGTCCGCGTGGTCCTCGGCGCCCGCGCCGGCGTGGAGGTCCCGACCGGGGCCGTCACCACGGTCTTCGGCGCGATGTTCCTCGTGGTGCTCGCCTACCGGATGGCCGATGCGGGCACGAGCTCGATGGGGGACACCCTGGCACGGCTGCGGCCGCGCACCGTCCACCTCGGCGTGCTGCTGACGCTGGTGGTGCTGCTCGTGGGACTGGTCTGCGCCGGGGCCCTGCTCGGCGATGCCAAGCTCCTGTTGGGCGACCTGTACAACTGGGCGACGCAGCGCTCGGGCCCCACGGTCACCGCCATCCTCAATACCCGCATGCCCCGCATGGCAGCGGCCGTCCTGGCCGGCGCCGCACTGGCCATCGCGGGGACGCTGATCCAATCCGTGTCACGGAACCCGTTGGCCGAACCCGGGATCATCGGCGTCTCCGCCGGAGGCGGGCTCGGCGCCATCCTCGTGATCACCACGATCCCGGCTGCCGGTGCATGGCTGGTGACCGGTTCGTCGCTGGCCGGTGCGGCGCTGACCGCCCTGCTGGTGTTCGGGCTGGCCTTCCACGGCGGGCTGCAGCAGAACCGGCTGGTGCTGATCGGCATCGGCGTCTCCGCCGGTTTGACGGCCCTGATCGCGGTGCTCCTGGTCTCGACGGACCCCTACAACCAGACCAAGGCGCTGACCTGGCTCTCCGGGTCAACCTACGGGCGGACCTTCGCCTCGGTCATCCCCCCGCTGGCCGCCCTGGCAGTGGCCGTTCCCGTGCTGGCTGGCCTACGCCGCGACCTGGACCTGATCGCCGTCGACGACGATTCACCACGCGTGCTGGGCATCAGGCTGACCGCTTCGCGGCTGGTGCTGCTCGCGACGGCGGTGCTGCTGACGGCCGGTGCCGTGTCCTCGGTCGGCGTGATCGCCTTCGTCGGCCTGGTCGCACCGCACGCCGCTCGGAGCCTGGTGGGCTCCCGGCACTCCCGGGTCCTGCCCGTTGCGGCGCTGCTGGGCTCCTGCATCGTGGTCCTGGCCGACCTGATCGGCAGGACGGCGATCGCCCCGGCACAGATCCCCGCAGGCATCATGACGGCCCTGGTCGGCACGCCGTACTTCGTCTACCTGCTATGGCGGTCGCGGGCGGCGCGCTAGGCCCGGCTCAGGCCGCCCCGGCACCGTCGGGGACCGGCGCATCGACCAGCAACGCCGTGCCCTCGTGCGGGCCCAGCTGGAGGTGGAAGCTGAACAGGTCGTCCACTGTGCCGACCAGATTCCCGGTGAAGGCGTCGGTGACCGTCGACTCGGGTTCGAGCATCTCCGAGCGGACGGTCCCGGCGACCTCCTGGCCGGAGAAGTTCAACACCGTGACCTCCTGGCGGCCGGACTCGAGCAGGTGGACCATGACCAGCATGCCGCGATGCGAGACATCCGGGACGTCCACGAGGGCGCTGCTGGCGATACCGTGCTCCTCTCGCACGGCCAGGATGCCCGCCAGCTGGCGGGCGAAGGACGACTCGTCCTCGAGCTGTTCGGCCAGCGTCCCGTACAGCGCCTGGGCCTTCGGCATGCCGGAGGTGGATTCCTCCGCCTTGGGATTGAATCCCATGAGGTCGTGCGCGCCGCGGTGGATCCAGCGTGTGTCCCCGCGGGACAGGAGCTTCTCGACCTTCCCCCGCGGGAGCGGCAGCATGCCGCACAAATCCCATCCGGATAGCGCGAAGACGCCCGGTTGCAGGGCGTTGTACATCGCCAGCAGCAGGTGCACCTTGCGGATCTCGTCCCGCTGGTCCGTGGTGATCGATTCCAGGTCGGTGATGCCCAGCACGGCGGTGATGACGCTGGCGGTCGTGCAGGCGATGCCATTGGAGGTGAACACCAGGTTGTAGGGGGCCGCCGGCCCGGTGATGCCGTCGCGCAGGGTCTGCTGCACGTGGGCCGCCAATTCAGCGCCGGTGAACTCCCGGCCCTCGAGCTCGTAGAGGTCGTCCTTGTGGGCGCTGGCGAAGTGCACCAGTTCGTAGGTCAGTTCGTCGTGGTTTTGCAGCGCATGCACCAGTGAGGCCTGGTCAACGCCGATCTCCCGGGCCAAGCGCAACGTCAGGCGCAGGAATTCGGTGTCCGCGGTCACCAGGGCGTGGTGGTACCCCGGGCGGGTGACGAAATCGTAGGACAGGTCAGGGCCGGCCGCCGAGGTCGCCTTGATGTCATCGATGCCCAGGTTCAGTTCCTGGAACGTGAAGCCGCCGACCTTGCGCACCATGCTGCCGATGATCTGGTTCGCCGCTGCGGACAGGGGATGGCCCTCCGACCAGCCCGGGGTGTCCTCCTTGCTCTTCTCCACCCCCAGGAAGCCGTTGGCGTCCAGGCGCAGGGCACCGGTGCCCAGGTCGACCAGCGAGTGGAGGGCGTCGCCCATCACCAGGCGCATCCCGGAGAAGGTGGGGTCGAGCCAGTTGATGGAGGGCTGGCCCTCCTTGAAGTAGTGCAGGTAGACCCAGCGGCGGTAGGTGCCCTCCGTGTCGAGGACCGGGGGAGTGGCACTCCAGTTGGTCTCCTTCACACCGGGTTCGTAGAAGATGACACGTTGGAGTTCGCCGATGATGTATCCGGCCTGCTGGAGGGCCCGTTCGGTCGCGACATCGATGTTCACGGCATCCTGGCCCTCGGGGACATCGGGAAGCAGATCCCAGTCCGCTTCGGGGATGTCGATCATGTGGTAGATCCCCGGGTAGTCGCGGAAGTTCATCTCGGCCAGCCGGAAGTCGGCACCCTTACCCGTGTGGCCCGGGACGATATCGTCCAGGATGGTGCCGTCGTGGTCGGCCGCCGTCTCGCACATGGCCCGGAACTCGTCCTCGGTCCCGAACAACGGGTCGATGGCCATGCTGATCCGGTCGAAGTGCCCGTCCACGCTGGGCGTATGGTCCCAGCCGGTCACCCCGCCGGCGACCTTCACCGGCCCGATGTGGATGCCCTTGATGCCGATGCGCTGGAAAGCGGTCCACAGGTCGGCATCGCCCAATGCGGCCAGGAAGGTCTGTCCCGGCCGGGTGACCAGGGACAGAGGATAGGCGGTGAACCAGACGGAGGCCTTCTCCACAGCGGCGCGCGGGTTCGGGTGGGCGTACGCGTTCTGCCACATGCTCGCCTGCCCGGAGAGCTGGCGCGAGAGCGTCTTGGCGTCGCCGAGCATGGACTGGTTGCGCAGCCATTCGACGTACACCCGGTTCCGGGCATCGGGGGCGAAGGGTGGCCGGTCGGGGACGAAATGCCGGCGCCGGGCCTTCGGCCGCAGCGTGCGGGGGCGGGCGGGGTAGAACTGCTCGTCGAAGCTGATGTCCGCCGGCTGGTCCACCGCGTCGGGGATCGGCGGTGCCTCGGTGGCATCGGAGGAGACGGGGGCGTCGGACTCGTGCGGGGGGACCGAATCGTTCATGGTCTCGTCTCCTTTGGGCTGGGTTGGACGGATCAGGCATCCGTACCGGCATGCTCCCCACATTGCCAGACGGGCGGCGGCTTCAACTAGCCCCGTTGTCCTTTCGGCTTCCGCCTGTCGCGAACCCTGATCCCCGGCGGGACCCTTCGCGACCCAGGGATCAGCACGGACGGCCCTTCATGCCCAGGGTATTCCCGTAGATGATGAACGGCTGGCCACGCCGGTGGACGATGCGATCAGCCGGGTTCTGGGAGCAGGTCGGCATGGTCGTGTGCATAGCGGCGGGCCCGCTTCAGCTGCCGAAGGTAATAGGGCAGGTAGCCGAGGAACACCAGGAGCAGGAACGCCAGCAGCACGGCGGAGAACACGCGTCCTTCCGGCATGCTCAAACCCTGCACTTGCTGCAGGCACAAGGCGGCGTAGAGCAGCGCGAAGTACGCCAGCTGGAAGGAGGAGGCAACCGGGAACGCCGCCGCGTACTCTGCCGCTGCCCGTTGCTCCTGCGCGTCGAGCTCCTGGCTCTTGC
Organism: Micrococcaceae bacterium RIT 802; assembly: GCA_016892645.1. Classification (GTDB taxonomy): domain Bacteria; phylum Actinomycetota; class Actinomycetes; order Actinomycetales; family Micrococcaceae; genus Arthrobacter_H. The sequence continues at coordinate 144,287 of JAFEMX010000010.1, read as the reverse complement.
GTGACAGCACCACCTTGCCGATCTTCTTCGCCAGACCGAAATCGCCTCTGGCTATCTCGCGGAGGTGCCGCAGTAGCGGAAACGCCACCACGAGTGCGGCCACCGCGGCAGCCAGGAACGCAAACTGCACGGCAACCAGGAGCGCCCTGCCGACGCCGAATCCGTCGGCATCCAACGCAAGGAAAAGTGCAGGGATCCCCACCAGGCTCAGGATGAAGCCGGCGCCCCACGTCGTGGCAATGATCGCGGTCTTCCGGCGGATCTCCACCCTGGGGACCGGCGTCCAGCCAGTTTTCGCCACTCTGTGCCGGTCCTCGTGCAAACGGATGCGTGGGCCGATCCCCCAGGCGGTGACCGTCAGGGCCACGCAGGTACCGATGGCGAGCAGGGGGATCCAGCCCGGGGCTGGGGCGAGAACGGCATAGAGGACGACGGCGATGGCCGCCAGCACCTCGAGCACGACGGTCACCAGGATGAAGCGATGGAAATACCGTTGGCCATCGGCCGACTCCTTGAAATTCCAGTACGCCAGCATGGCGCCGAGGAGGACGGGACCGGCGACCAGGATCTGGATCGCACCAGCCGCCAGCACCGACAGGCCCAGGGGCGCGTCGGGCGTTTGCGTGATGACCAGCAGGACGCCGCCCATGCACAGGCCACTCAGCACCAGCAACGAGAAGATGAATGCGAGTACCTTCATGGAGGCGCCTTTCGGGCCGGACGGCGGTGATTGCCTGTGGCCCGAGCCTAACCCTGCTGGCCTACGGACGCACGAGTGGTCCAACCCCGCCCGTACCCGGTCTGAGCGCCGAAACTGCGTCTCAGCGCAGCAGCCCGGACAAGAGTGAGCCGGGATGACCCGCCCTATTTCTCGTGGCGGCTACGCCGCGCCGGCCTCGTCGAGCTCGCTGAGGCGGGCGTTCTCGTCGGCCACCCGGGTCTTGCGCACGCTCCAGCGGTGGGTCAGCACCACCAGCAGGCCCCCGGGGACCAGCCAGAGCGCCAGCTTCAACAGGTCCATGCCGATGGGCTGGCCCCCGAAGTAGGCGATCGTCTGCACGGCGTGCAGCCAGGCCCCGCCGTTCCAGAAGGTGCTGAGCCCGGCGAAGAGTCCGGGTTGGACCTCGGGGACGAAGATGCCGCCGGAGCTGGTGAAGTTCAGTGCCACGAAGAGCAGCGTGAGCACCGGCGTCGTCCAGTGCTTGAGCATCGGGTGCAGGCCCATGCCCAGTAGCACGATGGCGCTGACATACAGCCAGGAGATCAACCAGGAACCCCAGATGCCGGATTCGATGATGTGGTAGATCGGTCCGGCGATGACCATGCCGATCGTGGCGACGACGGCCCCCGCTCCCGCCGCGAGGCCGAAGCGCGCGGGCAGGCGGAAGCGGCCCATGTGACCGGAGATCGGGATCGCGCTGGCGTAGCCGCCGATGCTCAGGGCGACGAGCAGGAAGAAGAGTCCCTGGCCGGTGCTGTCGTGTTCCCCGGCGGGCACGACGTCCTGGATCTGCATCGGCAGATGTGCCTCGTAGGCGATCGGCAGGAACACCTTCTGCGCGATGTTCGCCGTGGTTTCCGAGGCTGCGCTGGAGACGAACAACGTGGCCGCGGACTTCCCCGGCGCGTAGGCGGCGTAGATCTCGCGGTTTTCGATCAGCTGCCGGGCGGTGTCCGCGGTCGCGACGGTCCGCACGTCGAGCGCCTCGCCGGAGCCGTTCTTCAGCGTTTGGGCGAACACGAGCGTCTCGGCGGAATCCCCGACGACGGCCACCGGGAGGTGGTGCGGTTCGGGCTGGTGGAACGCCCCGAGGTAGGCCAACCCCATGACCGTGGCGAGGAAGAAGGGGATGAGCATCGTCAGGCCGAGGGGCTTCCACACGCTCTCGGACCGCGCGCGGCGGGGCGGGATGTGGCCGTGCCGCGGTTCGGGCTGGTCGATGATGTCGTCGGTGCGGGTGTGGGGGCGTTCGTACGCGGTCTGCAAGGTCATGTTGGTCCAAGAATACTCCTATGTTGCATCATGCAACAAAACGTGGATCGTCTCCGCCTCCCTTCCGGCACGTGCCTAGGATGGGGTATGGCCCATCCCGCCCGCGAAGCCGACATCCGCCAGACCTACGAGCAGATCCAGGAGCTGTCCCGCCGGATCACCGACCGGTCCCGGCGGTTGAGTGAACCCCTGAGCTTCGTCGAGCACTCGCTGCTGCGCTTCATCGCCGCCACCCCGGGCACGCGCGCCATCGACATCGCCGCCGCCTTCTCGCTGAACCGATCGACGGTATCGCGCCAGGTGGCGGCGCTGACCGGCATGGGGCTCGTCGCCGAGCTGGAACACGACGCCGGTGCGCCGGGTCGCGGGCGGATCCTCGCCTTGACGGGGGAGGGCGAGGCGAAGCTGGCCCAGGCCGCCGCCGCCCAGCAGGAAAGCCTGCGCGAGCGCCTGGCCGGATGGAGCGACGACGAGGTCCACGCCTTTGCCACGGCGCTGGCCCGCTACAACACCCCGGAATGAGTCAGCCAACCAGCAAGGCAGCGTGTTCGCTGGCGTAGCGCCGTGCCCTGCGGATCTGGCGCGCGTACAGTGGGACGCAGGCCGCGACGATGAGAATCAGCGAGACCAGCAGGACGGTGGCTAGGGAATCCCCGGGCTCGTCCACGACGAACCTGATGTACTGGGCCACCAGCGATGCATACAGGTAGCCGAAGCTGAAGTTCACCAGTGGAAGCACCACCGGCGTCACGGCGGCCATGCGGGCAGCCCCGAGCTGCTCTGCCGCCTCGAGCGGCAGGTCCTTGTTCCCCAGGACCACCTTGCTGATGATCCGATGCCGGGCGGGGCCGGCACCGGAGGCCTCACGCAGGGCGGACCCCAGGGGATAGGTGGCGATCACGGCGGCAAACGTGGCCACCAGGAAAACGCCCTGGACGTGGAACGAGAGGGAGGACAGCGCCTCGCCACGGGTTGATCCCGCGTGGGTGAGGGCGAATCCGATGACGCTGGCCAACAGCGCGACACCGAGGACCAGGCCGACGATGCGCAGCTTCCGGGGCGTGATCGCGCGGGCTTCGGGTGTCCACGACAGTTCGGACAAATCGTTGGCTGCTGCCCCGGTCTCCGGGGGCCTCCGGAGAAATCCCCACCACGTCGCCCCTCCCAGAAGCACGTACAGCCCGAGCCCCGTGATCAGCGTGATACGCGGTGAAGCGCCGCCAGCCAGCTGGCCGGCGCCCAGCGTCCCGAAGAGCACCACCAGCGTCCCGCCGATGGTGCTCACCAGGAACAGGGCGACTTTCATGGACGGGACCTCCCGGTCGGTCGGCTGTCGGCTGCGTCGATCTTTCCTCCACCGTAACCCCATCGGATGGACACCTTGTGGGAAATCCGACGAAACCGCCGCTGACCTGCACATGCACCCACGTGCGGTCCTAGACTGCACCCATGATCGACCTTGAACAGACCTACCGCGACCTGCACGGACACCCCGAACTCTCGTTCCAGGAACACCGGACGGCGGGGATCGTCGCCGGGCACCTGCGTCGGCTGGAGTTGGCGGTCCACGAGGGCATCGGGGGCACCGGCGTCGTCGGGGTCCTGGAGAACGGGGCGGGGCCGACGGTCCTGCTGCGCGCCGACATGGACGGGCTGCCCGTGCTGGAGGAAACGGGGTTGCCCTACGCCAGCACCGCGCGCGGAACCGATCCCGACGGCAAGGACGTCCCGGTCATGCACGCCTGCGGACACGATGTGCACGTCACCGCGCTGCTCGGTGCCGTCGAGCGGTTGGCGGGGGAGCGAGCTGCCTGGAGTGGCACGCTCATTGCCCTCTTCCAGCCCGCCGAGGAGCTCGGCGGGGGCGCCCGGGCGATGGTCGAGGACGGGCTGTTCCAGCGGGTGCCGACCCCCGACGTCGTCCTCGGCCAGCATGTGGCGCCGTTTCCCGCGGGCTGGGTGGGCGTGCACGCCGGCGTGGCCATGGCCTCAGCCGATTCCCTCAGCGTCACCCTGCACGGCGTCGGCGGGCACGGTTCGCGTCCCGAGGCCACCATCGACCCGGTCATGATGGCCGCCGCGACGACGCTCCGCCTGAACGCGATCGTCTCCCGCGAGCTCTCCGCGACCTCCTCGGCGGTGCTCACCGTCGGCCAGCTGCACGCCGGGACCAAGCACAACGTCATCCCCAACCACGCCACCCTGGGCATCAGCCTGCGCGCCTTCGACGAATCCTTGCGCACGCGCATCCTGACGGCCATCGACCGGGTGGTCCGCGGGGAGGCGGCCGCCTCGGGAGCGGTGCGGGATCCGGAGATCGTGCACGACGACCACTTCCCGGTCACGGTGAACGACGCCGATGCCATCGAGCGCACGCGGGCGGCACTTCGCGGGGTCTTCGGCCCGGGCCAGGTCATCGATCCCGGCCATGTCTCCGGCAGCGAGGACGTCGGGGTCCTCGCCACCGCCGCCGGGGCACCGCTGGTCTACTGGTTCCTCGGGGGCGCGGACCCACAAGTCTTCGCCGGAGTCGCCGACCCGGTGGCCGTGGCCGCTGGGCTGCCGTCCAATCACTCGTCGCGGTTCGCCCCGGCGATTCAGCCGACCCTGGACCACGGGGTGGCCGCCCTGGTCGCTGCAGCCCGCGAGTGGCTCGGGTAGGTCCGGCCCAGAGACTACGCCTGGTGGTGTGAGGTGAGCTTGGCATGGACGACGATGTTGTCCGCATGCCTCCCGATGCTCTTGTTGAACTTCCCGCCGCAGGTGATCAGCCGCAGCTCTGAGCCGGCGGTGTTCCCGTAGGTGTCCATGCTGGAGAAGTCCGGCTTGGGGACCTGGACGATGCGGGTGACGGTGAACACGGCCACCTGTCCGTCGGCGCGGGTGACGGAGATCTTGTCGTCCTTGCGCAGTGCCCCGAGCTTGAAGAAGACCGCGGGGCCTTCCTCTTTGATCGCGGTGACGTGTCCGAGGATGACGGCGGGTCCCTTTTCGCCGGGGGTGGGCCCCCGGTCATACCAGCCGGCGGGGGAATCCTTACCCAGCGGGGGGACGCCGATGCTGCCATCGGCCTGGAGCCCGACGTCCATGAGCGGGGTGTCGACGTCTATCGAGGGGACCGTCAGTCGGACGGGGTGGGATTCCTTCATGATCAGTTCCTTGGCCTTCGTCGGCCGTGGAGCGGGTTTGGAGGTCTTCGGTGTGGCTTTCGTGCTGGATGGTGCCGCCGTGCTGGGGGTGGGCGAGGTCGCTTCCGGGGACGTCGTCGCCCCGATGGCCTCGGAGGCCGGCGGTGAAGGGGGAGGAGCCTCCCCCTTCACGCCGACTCCGACCAACACCGCTCCGACGAGTCCTGCCGCGGCGATGACCGATATGGCGTACATACGGCCCTTGCCTTGTTTCCGTCCGACATGTCTCATAGGTTTATTTCCTTTCCGGTGTTGGCGGTGGAGTGGTTAGTTCTGGCCGACCTGGCGGCGGCGGACCATGTAGACGCCGGCCCCGGCAGCGAGCAGGACCAGACCGCCACCCAGGGCGATCGTGCCGTTGTCCATGCCGGCAGTGCTACCGCCACCGGTTTCGGGGTTGCCGATCGGCATGTCCATCTGACCGGCGACCAACGTCCCGCACAGCGCCGGCGACGTGGCCGCCAGCGGCAGTTCGGGAACCAGGTTCGACTTGGCGGCCGCTGCCTTCTTGCTCAGCGTGGCCGGGTCCAACCCGTGGACGACGACGGTGCCGTTGCCGGCCTCGATCGCCTTGATGGTCTTGGCGTTCATCGTGAAGGTGCGCTCGTAGGTGTAGCTGCCACCCATTCCCGCGACCTTCAGATCCGTTGCCGTCGACGCGTCGGTCGCACCCTTGGTGGACAGCGTGGTGCCGATCATGCCGTAGGAGGGCATGCCCTCCACGGTGTCGACGATCCCGTCGCCATTCTTGTCCGAAGCAGGAGTCGGGCAAACACCCTGCGCACCGGTGGTGATGTGCACGTGCTGGACGTGCGGGTAGGGCGCGTCCATGAACTTGTCGGCGAGTCCGCTGACCTTTTCGGTGACGGTGGCCTGGTCACCGTCGATGCTGACCATCACCGTCCCGGACGCGCCGCTGCCATTCAAGGCCTTGAGCTCGGTTTGGTACGAATGCGTCCCCTCGTGGGCCGAGGCGCCAGCGGCGGTTGCCGCCACCATCCCCAGTGCCATGACCGGAACCGCCATCATGTGGAGCTTTCTCATCGTTCTTTCCTTCCTCGGTGGTGTCGTCCCGCGTGGGCGGCACGTGAGTTCATGAATCAGAATCGTGTTGTAACTCACGTTCGGAGCCAGCGGGCCTGGTGGATTGGACCAACGTGGACATTTCGGGATTGCCTTTTGGACCGGCTGCTGCGGCGGGCCGTCCGCGCCTGCATGATCGGCGTGGACGCGCTCTACATGCCGGTCATCGGAGGCATGGTGCGGCCCAGGGCGACGGCCAGCGCGATCGTGGCGCCCATGACGAGGATCTCGACGGCAACCAGCCGGGCCACCGGTGCGGTCGGCATCATGCCGGAGCGCGTGGCGGCGACGATCCACCTGCGGTGCAGGTACCCGATGACGCCCAACACCAGGATGGCCGCCGTCTTCAGCAGGACCAGAACGCCGTACGGGGTGGCGAGGGCTTCGATGGAAGGAATCCGCAGCACCGCTGTGGCCACGCCGGAGACGAAGACGGCGGCGTAGGCGATCCCGGCCAGCCGCGAAAAGCGCTGGAAAACCACCAGGCCGCCGCCCGGCGTGCCGGCTTCTGCGGGGCGGAACAGGTCTGCGAGCAGACCCAAGATGATCACCCCGCCCACCCAGAGGACGACACCGACCACGTGGATGGCCAACACCCCTGCGGCCGCCCATGGCACCTGCTCCGACAGGGCGTGGCCATCCATGGACAGCGGAACCACCGCGGCGGCGGTGAGGACGGTCGCCAGCGGGTGGTGGATGCGTCCACGCCGGAGCTGCAGCAGGACCGCGACCAGGCCCGCCAGCACGACGACGGCCAACCGCGCCCGCCCCGGCGTCGTGCCCCAGGCGTAGGACGCGAACTCGCCGCCTGGCACTTCTGCGAACAGGGGCCGGCCGATGGTGTCGGCGAAGCAGAAGAACAAGACCGCTACGGCCGAGACGGCCCAGATGATGGCTGCCCATCGGCCGACGGCGACCAGGCGAGCCCGCAGCCGGGAACCGTCGGAGCCTGCCCGGGCGATCCAGAGGACGAAAGCCAGCGACGCCAAGACGATGGACATCGCCAGATGGTGGATGGACACCGCCGCGGGCAGCCCCCACCGAACGAGTGTCCCCGGGTCGCCGAGCAGGCGGGGTTGGGCGGCTCCGGAGATCCCCACGGCGCCGACCAGGACGACCGCCGTGACGACGATGGCAGTGCCCGCCCAGATGGCACGCCAGCCGATTGCCGCGGGACGTGCGGATGTGGTCGTCATGGGGTGGCCGCCTTCCGCGGATCATCACGTGTGTCATGCCACATTCGGAGCGGAGACGGCGGACGGATTGGGCGGCCTGCTGCCGATGGCACGCAGGTGGGTCCGGGCCCTATCGTTGGGGTGATGATGCCAGCCGGCCCACGACGGGGCCGGAGGTGCCCGGCTTGAAAGGGAGACAACGACATGACGGTAGTGATGGCAGGATGTGGAGACCTCGGCACGGAGGCGGGTCTGCGGTTCGCCGCACTCGGGCACCGGGTGGTGGGGTGGCGCCGCACCCCGGACCATCTGCCCGACGCCATCGAAGGCGTGGCGGTCGACCTCGCCGGCGACCTGCCCCGCGTCCCGGCCGACACGGACATCGTGGTGTTCGCCCCATCGGCGGGGGAGCGCAGCGTGGAAGCGTACCGCCGGGTCCATCTGGACGGCCTGGCCAACGTCCTGGACGCCCTCGACCGCGACGCCGTCACGCCATCGCGCATCATCCTGGTCTCCTCGTCGGCCGTCCACGGGGACGCGGACGGCGCATGGATGGATGAATCCACGCCGGCCGACCCGCCCACGCCAACGGCTGCCATCCTGCGTGAGGCCGAGCTGCTGCTGGCGACCCGTGCGCCGCAGGGCATCGTCCTGCGCCTGTCGGGGATCTACGGACCCGGCAGGACCTGGCTGATCGACAAGGTCGTCAACGGAACCACCGGCGACGGGCCACCGCGCTACACCAACAGGATCCACCGCGACGATGCGGCGGCGGCCATCGTGCACCTGGCCACAGAGGTCACCGGTCCGCGCCCGGTCTACCTCGGGGTCGACGAGGAGCCGGCCGGCAGCACCGAGGTCTTCGCCTTCCTCGCCCGGCAGCTGGGCGTCGGCTACGATCCCGGCCCGGCGGCCGCGGAGCCACCCACCGGCAAGCGGCTGCGCGGGGACCTGCTGCGCTCCACCGGGTTCACCTTCGCCTACCCGACCTACCGCGAAGGCTATGCCGCCGTCCTGGCCGGCGAGGGGACACGGCACCGGTGACGCACAACAGGGCCGGCCCGAACGGGCCGACCCTGTCAGTGGTGGAGCGGTCCTACTTCTTCGCCGGATCCAGCACGAAGTCGTAGTCGACCTGGACGCCGGTGCCGGAGGCGGCCGGCTTCGGGTCCAGCACCAGCTCGGGCTTCACGGCCGTGGCGATGTCGTCGTCGTTGTGCGGGTCGCCCGGGAAGTACAGCTGGGCGGTCAACAGCTCGTATCCGGGGGCCGAGACCTTCAGGTGCAGGTGGGCCGGGCGCCACGCGTGCCATCCGGCCGCGGCGATCAGCTGGCCGCAGGCGCCGTCGGTCGGGATCTGGTACGGGGCCGGCTGCATCGTGTTGATCTGGAAGTTGCCCTCGGCGTCGGCGATGAACGTGCCGCGCAGGTTCCACTCGGGCAGGCCAGGGGCGAACTGCGAGTAGAAGCCGGCCGAGTCGGCATGCCATAGCTCGACCTTGGCGTTCGGCAGCGCCGAGCCGTCGGTGCCACGCACCTGGCCCTGGAACAGCAGCGGGGTGCCGTGCTCGTCCTCGCGCATGGAAATCGTCGCGGGGGAATCCTGGCTGGGGGCGTCCGGGATGTAGTACGGGCCCTCGATGGAACCCTTGTTGCCCTCGCGGTGGTCGGTGGCGACCTCCTCGACGGAGTGTTCGAGCCACACGTCCAGGAACAGCGGCCACTCGCCGTCCTCGCCGACCTTGATCAGCCAGGCCTTCAGGGCGTTGAACTCGTCGTAGCTGACGCGCTCTTCCAGGACGATGTCGTTCGCTGCCTGGACGAGCTTGCTGGCCAGCGTGTTGACGCGCTCGACGGAGACCGCGGCGGTGCCGGTCTTGCCGGACTCGCGGAAGCGGTCGGTGGCGGCGTTGCCGGACTTGGCGGCGGTGGCCTCTGCTGTGGTTTCGGCGGACATGGTGACTCCTTCGTCTTTCGTGGACGCCGTTTTCGGGCGATGGCCTCGCGGGGGTGTGATCGGCATCATGTTCTGCTGTTGGGGATCAATCTAGACCCCCGCATTGCCCCAAGGGAAATACCTATTTCATCGCTATTCGGACGATACGCATATCAATGCAGACGGTCTAGCGGATCGAGTTCGGGTGCTTCGACAGCGGGGTGACCTTGATGGTCATGTACGGGTACATCGGGAAGCCGCTGAGGATCTCGTGCAGCTCGTCGTTGCTCTCGACGTCGAAGAGCGAGTGGTTCGCGTATTCGCCGACGATCCGCCAGATCCCGGCCATCTTGCCCGACTCCTGCAGCCCGCCCGAGTAGGCCTTCTCGCGGACCTGGAAGTCGGCGATCTGCTCGGTGGTCAGGTGGTCGGGAAATCGCACGTCCATGCGGGCGAGGAACATCATGGTGACTCCTATCGGTGGGGGTGGTGGGGTGAAGCACGACGGCGGTGGGCCGGGTCGGGCGCTCAGTCCTGACGGTAGCGGGTGAGCTTGTCCTCGTCGATGGCGGCGCCGACGCCGGGGACCTCGCGGACGCGGATGCGCCCGTCGGTGATGGCCAACGGCTCCGCGAGCAGGTCATCGGCCATGTCCAGGAAGTTGGAGAGCTCGCCGGCGCGTCGGCTGGAGGCCTCGTGCGCGGCGCCGAAGGTGACGGTGGCCAGCGAGCCGACCTGCGTGTCGATCTGGTTGCCCATGGTCACGTCCACGCCGAGCCCGGAGCACAGCCCCAGGATCTCGGTGGCCTCGGTGAAGCCGGAGCGGGCGGTCTTGATGCAGATCGCGTTGGACCCCCCGGCCAGCAATTCGCGGGAGACATCGCCGGCGGTGGGGACCGATTCGTCGCCGACGATCGGGATCGGCGACTTCTCCACGAGCCGTCGCCGCGACATCGCCTCCTTGGCGTCGCACGGCTCCTCGAGCATCGTCAGCCCCAGGTCCTCGGTGCGGCGCAGCACCTGCATCGCCTCGTTGGCCGTCCAACCGCGGTTGGCGTCCAGGTAGAGCTCGACGTCCTCGCCGAGGCCCTCGCGCAGCACGTGGCAGGCCTCGATGTCCAGGGACAGGGGCCGGCGGCCGACCTTGAGCTTGAACGTGGTGATCCCGTACTCCTCGCCGAAGCGCAGCGCCTCGTCGAGCAGCTCCTGGGCGGGCTTGAAGCCGAGCATGTGGGACACGCGCATCGAGTCGGTGTAGCCGCCGAGCAGCTTGTGCACCGGGGTGGCCGTGGCCTGGCCGATGAGGTCCCACAGGGCGATGTCGAGCGCGCCCTTGGCGACCTGGTTGTGGATCGTGCGGCGCAGCGCCTCGTGGACGCGCCCGCGGTCGAACGGGTCCAGGCCGATCAGCTGCGGGGCGAAGACGTCCTCGGTGATGGTGCGGATCGACTGCTGGGTCTCGCCGTAGGTGTACGGCCGCGGCGGCGCGTCCGCGGTGCCGACCAGGCCCTCGTCGGTGTGCACGCGGATCAGCACGTGGTCCGCCGTCGTCACCTCGCCGGAGGCGAAGCGCAGGGGGTGGTTGTACGGGATGGCGTAGGGGATCGCTTCGATCCGCTCGATCTTCACGGGGTGTTTCCTTCCGGGTGGGCCACCGGTTCGCACAGCTTCAGGAAGTTGTGCACCAGGGGGGCGTCGTTGCCCGTCTTCCAGGCCAGGGCCAGGTCGACGGCGGGGGCATCGTGCAGTGGTCTGAACGTGACCCGTTGGCTGGAGGGCAGGCGTGCGGTGGTGGGCAGCAGGGCGACGCCGAGCCCCGCGTCGACGAAGGTGAGCAGCGTCGAGGTCTCGCGGGCAACCTGGACCACCCGGGGCATGAAGCCGGCGCGGCGGCAGGCCTCCTGGACGATGAGGTTGACCGCCGACGTCGGCGGGTAGCAGACGAACGGCTCGTCGGTCAGGTCCGAGAGCTCCAGCTCCTCGCGCCCGGCCAGCCGGTGGTTTTCCGGCAGGGCGACGCTGAGCCGGTCCTGTTCCAGGAACGTCAGTTCGATGGCGGTCGAACGCACCGGCGGGCGCAACACGGCGACGTCGAGGCGCCCCTCGACCAGGGCCTCCTCCATCTCCGGGGTCAGCATCTCGCCCTGGACGTTGAGCTGGAGGCCGGGCATGTCCCGGCGTGCGGCCGCGACGATCCCGGGCATCAGCCGGTAGGTCGCCGTGCCGGTGAAGCCGACGCGCAGCACGCCGCTGGCGCCTTCGCCGACCGTGCGTACGTCCTGGGCCAGCTGCTCGAGTTCGGCCAGCAGGTTGCGGGCCCGGCCCAGGAACATCTCGCCGGCCGGGGTGAGGTCGACCCTGCGGGTCGTACGGGTCAGCAGTGCGGTACCGAGTTGTTCCTCGAGCTGCTTGATCTGCTGGGAGAGCGGCGGCTGGGCCATGTGCAGGCGCGCGGCGGCGCGGCCGAAGTGGCGTTCTTCGGCGACGGCGACGAAGTAGCGCAGGTGTCTGGTTTCCATGGAGCTCCGATGGTCCGGTCCGGGCGGTGGCCCCGGTGGCGTCTCAAGGGAACTCTAGGCCGGACCGCTCGGAGGGGGAAATACCTATTCGACGCCTATTGAGATCCTACTCGTCCTAATCGTCTCGAGGCGGGCCCAGCGTCCGGACCTCCGACACAGCGGTTCGGCGTCGGCGGAACGATGTGCCGGGACACACGCGCACTGGCATCGTGCCGCGTAGAAGGTTCCCTTCCGCGTCTGTGGTCTTGGCGTTCCGGGCAGCCGGTGATCAGCGCGCCTGGGGGGACAGCCCCTGGCTCAACGCTTCTTTCCGCCAAGACCGGGCCTGGACGCGATGTGGGTCATCCATGCCGTGAGCTGGTGTTCATCGAGGTCTCCTAGAGATTCAAGCTCCACACCCCGCGTGGCCTTGCCCATCCCCACCGGTGTCACCGGCGGTACCGGATCGAGGTCTGCGCCATTGATGAACATGAGCTTGACGTGGCCAGCAAAGCCACCGCAGCTGAAGCACCAGCCATCGCCGACGCCGTAATAGGCCATCCCCCACTTCACGCAACGCTTCAGGTCGGGTAGCGTCTTGGCCGCCAGAGCATCAATTGCTTCGGCGATGCCGCGTTGGGGCTGTGGCAGGCTGGCGATGTATGAGAAGACCGGTTTGTCGCCGACCGCCGCTTTCGCGGGGCTTGCCCTGCCGGTCATGGCCCGAGGCAACGTGAATGCGGCACCTGCTTGCGCCTCGCTGGGCGAAGCCGGTTCTTTCGCTTCCCCTCCACCGCTCTTCCTGCTGGTCATGTCGGGATAGTACGCCTACCGCTGGGATATGTCGCCGATAGGACAGGTTCTATGGGCCGTCACAACGGTGGGGTGTTGGTGGTGGATGGCCACGGCATCGTGCACCTCCGACCGGGATGGTGCGCCGCTCAGGGTTCCGCTCTCGGGCACGTGCCCACGGTGCAGGCGGTCTGGAACAGTGGCAAGAATCCCCGACGACGGCAGGGCTCAGCTGCCGCGCAGCCGGTCCAGTACCAGCGCCAGGGCCGGCCAGGCGCTGCGCCCCCGGCGGGTCCGGGCGAAGGCGCGGAGCCTGACCTCGGGGTCGCGGAGCGGCAGGATGGTGATTCCGTCCCGGCGTGGCCGGTCCCCGGGGAGCAGGCCGACGCCGAGCCCGGCGAGGATGAGGTCCTCGACCAGGTCCAGGCTGTCGGACTGGTGGCGCAGGTCCGGCTCGAAGCCGGCCATGGAGGAGATCATGCGCAGCACGGTCTCGTCGGCGATGTTGCGCGAGTTGCCGATCCAGTGGTGGCCGCGGAAGGCGGTGAAGACCTCGACGGCATCCGGGCCCGGTCCGGTGCCGGGCCTCGGGGCCACGAGGTGGTCGGCATCGGCGGTCGGCACGCCCAGCCCCCACGGGGTGCTCCACAGGGGCAGCGTCTCGATGCCCGGGTCGACCTGGTCGGGGGCGAGGCTGTAGTCGTAGGTCAGGGCCAGGTCGATTCCGTCCACCGCCAGTTGCTTCAGCGCCTCGGCCGGTTCGTGCTCGAGCACGACGATTCCGACCTTCGGGTGACGTTCGGCGAGCTCGTCGATGATAGGCATCAGGGTGGAGCGGATGGCCGTGGCGAACCCGGCGACCCGCAAGGTTCCCGACGGTTCGGCCGATGGATCCAGGTCCAGCCGGGCCGCATCCACGGCGGCCAGGATCGACTCGGCGTGCTCGGCGAGCCGTCGTCCCGCGGGGGTGAGCCGGACCCCGCGCCCCTCCGGCTCCAGCAGGCGGGCGCCCGTTTCCCGGGCGAGCAGGGCGATCTGCTGCGATACCGTCGACGTCGTGGTGCCCAGCAGGTCGGCGACGCCGCGCATCGAACCCATCCGGGAGAGTTCGTACAGGTATTGCAGGCGGCGGGTTTCCATGCAGTCCATTGTGCACGATCATCGAATGGTTTGTTGATGATTGTCACGTGGACATGGACGGATGAATTCGGCTGCAATGGATCCATGACTTCCTCACCCCGCCCGGCGATGAGCCCCGCCGGCACCGGCTCGCTCATGGCGCTGGCCTCGATGACCTGCGTGCAGCTGGGCCTGGCGGTGTCCGTCGGACTTATCCACACGCTCGGACCCGAGGGCGTGGCCTGGCTGCGCTTGGCGTGGGCCGCCGTCATCCTGGTGGCCATCGGCAGGCCATGGCGGGTCAAATTCAGTCGGGCGGCCCTGGGGGCGAGCGCCCTGCTGGGCCTGGCCACCGGCGGCGTCACGGTCCTGTTCATGCTGGCCGTCGAACGCATCCCGTTGGGCACCGCCAGCGCCCTCGAGTTCCTCGGGCCCCTCTCGATCGCCATCATCCAGGGCCAGGGATCCGCGCGGTGGTGGGCCCTGGTGGCGGCAGCCGGCGTCCTGGGCCTGACCGAACCCTGGGTCGGCGCCACCGATCCGGTCGGGATCCTCTTCGCCCTCGGCGCGGCAGCCTGCTGGGCCGGCTACGTCCTCTTCACGCAGAAGGCCGGCGACTCCGCGTCGGGGATCAGCGCCCTGGGCATCTCGATGCCGGTGGCGGCCATCGTGGCGACCTGCGTGGTGGGTCCCTCGATCCTCGGGCATCTGGACTGGCAGGTGCTCCTGGTTGGATTCGGCCTGGCGCTGCTGCTGCCCGTCATCCCGTTCAGCCTGGAGATGCTGGCCCTGCGCAAGCTGACCACCGCGGCCTTCGGCACCCTGATGTGCCTGGAACCGGCCATCGCCGTCGTCATCGGGCTGGCGATCCTGCACCAGGTGCCGCGTCCGGCGGCCGTCGTCGGCATCGTCCTGGTCGTCCTGGCCGGCATCGGGGCCACCCGGACCGGCCAGCGCCGGGCCACCGAGCCCGCCGAAGTCGTCACGGTCCCCACGACGGGAAGCTAGCAGGGCCTTCCCACCGCCCACGCCAGGACGACGGCGCCGCGCTGGCTGCGCGACGCCGTCGTCCTGGCGAAGTTCCCCCTCGGTCGGATCAGTCGATGTCGACCGGCACCCGAGCACTTCCACCACCGGGCAGCAGCCCGGCCTCGGCCTGGGCCGCGATCTGGCGGACCCGCCCACGGCAGGCGTACCAGCCGGCCATCATCGCCGGGATGATGATGACGATGGACCCGACCGTCCAGGTGCCGACGGGGGAGTCGAACGCCATGAGCACCACCACGAAGAGCAGGAACACCAGGGTGAGGTAGCCGCTCCACGGGGCGAAGACCATGCGGAACGCCGGCCGGACCGCCTCCCCGCGCTGCGTCAGCCGGTGGAAGGCCAGCTGGCAGAGGATGATCATCGCCCAGCAGGAGATGATGCCCAGCGAGGCGATGTTCAGCACGATCTCGAAGGCCTTCGCCGGCACGATCGCATTGAGCACCACGCCCAGGCACGCCACGACGGCGGTGAGCATGATGCCGCCGTACGGCACGCCCCGGCTGTTCATCTTCGAGGCGAACTTCGGGGCGGACCCGGCCAGCGACATGGTGCGCATGATGCGGCCCGTGGAATACAGTCCGGCGTTCAGCGAGGACAACGCGGCGGTGAGGACCACCAGGTTCATGATCGCGTCCATGCCGCCGACGCCGATCGATCCGAAGAACGTCACGAACGGGCTGACGCCCTCCTTGTAGGAGCTGAAGGGCAGCAGCAGCGAGAGCAGGGTCAGCGAGCCGATGTAGAACACGACGATGCGGATGACCACGGTGTTGATCGCCTTGGGCATGATCTTCTCGGGGTTCTCCGTCTCGCCGGCGGCGGTGCCGAGCAGTTCGATCGAGGCGTAGGAGAACACCACGCCCTGCATCACCACGAGCACCGGCAGCAGGCCGTTGGGCAGGATCCCGCCGTGATCGGCCAGCAGCGAGAAGCCCACCTGCTGCCCGGCGATGGGCGTGCCGAAGCTGACGAAGTAGATGCCCACGGCCAGGAAGCCCACCAGGGCCACGACCTTGATGAGGGCGAACCAGAACTCCATCTCGCCGAAGACCTTCACCGAGACCAGGTTGGCCGAGAGCACCACCAGCAGCGCGCCCAGGGCCCAAGCCCACTGCGGAACGGCGCCGATCCAGGGCACGTACTTGGCGAAGAAGTGCATGTAGAGCGCGACGGCGGTGATGTCCACGATCGCGGTCATGGACCAGTTCAGCCAATACAGCCAGCCGGTGACGAACGCGGCCTTCTCGCCGAAGAACTCGCGGGCGTAGGAGACGAACGAGCCCGTCGTCGGGCGGTGCAGCACCAGTTCACCCAGCGCACGCAGGATCAGGAACGCGAAGAACCCGCAGACCGCGAACGCGATCACCAGGCCGGGGCCGGCATCTGCCAGGCGTCCCCCGGCGCCCATGAACAGCCCGGTGCCGATGGCCCCGCCGATCGCGATCATCTGGATCTGGCGGTTGTGCAGGCCCTTCTGGTAGTCGCCGTCGCCGACGGTCAGGGCCTGTGCTGAGGCATGGTGGTGTGCCGGCTGCTGCTGCGGCGGCTGGTGGTTCACGGTCATGCGTTCGGTGTCCTTTGGTTGGGGGATCGGACGGTGCGAGGTGGACGGTGGGTCAGTCGGAGAGGTTGGCCAGGCGCTCGGGGCGCAGCAGCTCGTCGAGTTGTGCGCGAGACAGCAGGTTCTGCTCGAGCACCAGCTCGGCGATCCCGCGGCCCGAATGCAGGGCCTCCAGCGCGATCGCCGTCGAGGTGGCATAGCCGAGCTGCGGTGTCAGGGCCGTGACCAGCCCGATCGAGTTCTCCACGTTGCGGCGCAGCAGCTCCTCGTTGGCGGTGATCCCGGCCACGCAGTTGCGGGCCAGCGTCAGGCAGCCGGCCTCGAGGTGGCGCATGGACAGCGTCAGGGAGTGCACGATCACCGGCTCGAAGGCGTTCAGCTGCAGCTGCCCGCCCTCGGCGGCCATCGTGATCGTCACGTCGTGCCCGATCACCTGGTAGGCGACCTGGTTGACGACCTCGGGGATCACCGGGTTGACCTTGCCGGGCATGATCGAGGACCCGGCCTGCACGGCGGGCAGGTTGATCTCGTTCAGCCCGACGCGCGGGCCGGAGGAGAGCAGGCGCAGGTCGTTGCAGATTTTCGAGAGCTTCACGGCCACGCGCTTGAGCACGCCGGAGAGGTGCACGAACGCGCCCACGTCCTGCGTCGCCTCGATGAGGTCGGGCGAGGTGGTCAGCGGCAGCCCGGTCAGCTCGACCAGGTGGCGGCACGCGGCCTCGGTGTATCCGGCCGGGGCGTTGAGCGAGGTGCCGATCGCGGTGGCGCCGAGGTTGATCTCGTGCACCAGCTGCAGGGATTCGGCCAGCCGGTCGCGGTCCTCGCGGATCGTCACCGCATAGGTGCCGAACTCCTGGCCCAGCGTCATGGGCACGGCGTCCTGCAGCTGGGTGCGGCCCATCTTCACCACGGTCCGGAATTCCAGCGCCTTGCGCGCGAACGCCGCCTCGAGCTCCTCGATCGCGGCCAGCAGGGGGACCGCCGTGAACGAGGTCGCCACGTTGACCGCCGTCGGGTACACGTCGTTGGTGGACTGGGACAGGTTCACGTGGTCGTTGGGGTGCAGGTGCCGGTAGTCCCCGCGCTCGTGGCCCAGGATCTCCAGCGCCCGGTTGGCGATGACCTCGTTGGCGTTCATGTTCGTGCTGGTCCCGGCCCCGCCCTGGATGACGTCGACGATGAACTGCTCGTGGAGCGCCCCGTCGGCGATCTCGGCGCACGCGGCCTCGATCGCGTCGGCGCGGGTGGCATCGAGCAGCCCGAGCTCGCGGTTGGCCCGCGCCGCGGCCTGCTTGACCAGCGCGAGCGCGCGGATCAGGTGCGGGTTGGAGGCCAGCTGCTGTCCCGTGATGTGGAAGTTCTCGGACGCGCGCAGCGTGTGCACGCCCCAGTAGGCGTCGGCGGGGACCTCGCGGTCGCCGATCAGATCGTGCTCGAGGCGGGTGGCAGCCAGGCTGGTGGTGGGCATGACGGGGTGTTCTCCTGTGGTGGGTGTTCCGGTGGTGGAGTGGTGGTGCGGTGGGTGGGTATCAGGGCACGACGGCGGTGAGCTCGCCGACGCGGTGCCCGCCCCCGAGGGCGGGGACGGACAGCAGCGGCTGCAGGGCTTCCGCCAGGGTGCGGTCGTCGACCAGGCGGGTGAGCGCGGCGGCGGCGACGGGCATGCGCGCGCGGTCCCCGCCGTCGGCGATCTTCAGCGCCAGCCCGGTGCCGTCGGGAAGGCCGATCACCTGGATGCCCTCGAACCCGTCCTTGGCGACGAGCCCCGGGACGGCGCGCATGACGGCGGTGACGTCGCGGCCCTCTCCGGCGACCAGGTCGGGGTGGGCGCGCATGGCGTCGGCAACCCGGCGCTCAGGCGTCCCCGGGCCGGCGGAGGCGAGTCGACCGAAGGCGCGCGCCATGCCGGCCAGGGTGATCGTGTAGACCGGGGTGCCGCAGCCATCGGTGCTGGTGGCACCGACCGCCTCGCCGGTGAGTTCCTCGACGGTGGTGCGCAGCAATTCGTTCACCGGCTGGCTGGTGTCGAGGTAGCCGGCGACCGGCCATCCGCGCTGCACGCACAGGGCCACGAGGGCGGCGTGCTTGCCGGAGCAGTTCTGGGCCAGCCGGGTGGGGCCGTGTCCGGCGCGCAGCCATCCCTCGCGCTCGGCCGGGCCGTAGGGCAGGTCGGTGCTGTTGGCCAGCGCTGATTCGTCCAGTCCTGCATCGGCCAGGGTGGAGGCGGCGACCTGCTGGTGGCGGTCCGAGCCGTTGTGGCTGGCGGAGGCCAGGGCGAGCTGTTCGCCGGTCAGCTCCAGCCCGGCACGGAGCATGCCGACCGCGAAGAGCGGCTTGAGGGCCGAGCGGGGGTAGAACCCGGCCTCCGCGTCGCCGATCGAGTCCAGGATCGAACCGTCTGGCGCGGTGGCGACCAGCGAACCGTAGTGGATGGATTCGACGGTGTCGCCGCGGGTCTGGGCGGCGAGGGGTACGTGGGTGGGAAGGTTCACTGCTGTCCGTTCCTGACGAGATGGTCCACGGCACCGCGGACGGCCCCGAGGTGGTGGTGCATGGCGCGCTCGGCGGCGTCCGGATCCCCGGCCTCGATGGCGGCGACGATGTCCTGGTGCTCGGCATCGGAGGGCTGGCGGCGTCCGGCGACGAGGTTCAGCGTCTCGGATTGGGTGGCCATGGCGTCGCGGATGTCGCTGACGACCTTGATGAACACGCCATTGCCGCTGGCGGCGGCGATCGCGAGGTGGAAGGTGGCATCGAGCTCGACCCAGGCGCCGGCATCGTCCTCGGTGCGCATGGCGTCCATGAGCGACTTGAGGCGTTCGAGGTCCGCGGCGCTGCGGCGCTCGGCGGCCAGCCGCGCCGCCGGTGCTTCGATGTGGGGTCGGGCCTCGAGCAGGTCGGTGGAGGAGAACGTGCCGAGGACCAGGTCCTGTTTCGGCTGGTCGGCGAGGACGAACGTGCCGCGGCCGGTTTCGGTGCGGGTCAGGCCCAAGGCGGCACAGGAGCGCAGCGCCTCGCGCACCACGGAGCGGCTGACGCCGAACTGGGCGCCGAGCGTGGCTTCCGAGCTGAGCTTGGTGCCGACGGCCAGGTCCCCGGACTCGATGGCCGAACGCAGGGAGCGGAAGACCGCCTCGGAGGCGCTGGTGCGCTCGATCCGCGGCTGTTCTGCTGTCCAGCTGTCTGACAGGTTCATGGACAGTACTATGGCACGGCTCACAGGAGACGGTCAACACGGGGCAGGGACAAGCCGCCTGGCGCCGCGATCCGGGTAGAACAAACGTCGACGTGGCCATCTTTTCGTATTACATTAATAATATGGGAACGCAAGAGTCAATCAACGGGAAGCCCGTCACGGAGGAGCAAATCGCGGCATGGGTTGCGGAAGCCGAAGCGGGTTATGACGTGGAGAAACTGAAGAAGCGGGGGCGGGGACGACCGGGACGAGGGGGCGAGCCGTCTCAAGTGGTTGCCGTGCGGTTCACGCTGGAAGAACTCGCCGTGATTGATGACCGGGCCAAGCGGGAGGGCAAGACGCGCTCTGACATCATCCGGGAAGCCCTGACTGCTTCTGCAGCATGAACGTCCATCATTCGGCCCTGAAACACGGGATTTCCGAGGAGGATGCCGTCTATGCGGCGGCGTGGGCGCTGTGGATCGAAGATCTCGACGATGAAAGTCCCTCCCGGCAGCTTCGACTGGGGTTCGACAAGCGGGGACGCCTATTGGAGACAGTGGTTCTGGTGTTCGACAGTGGAAATGAATTGGTCATCCACGCAATGAAGGCTCAACCGCAGATGCTTGACCTGCTGCCGTAATGGACCTGCACCCGATGCAGTTCCAAAGGGGCCCGCGATCTTCCTCCGAAGAGCGGTCGTGCCATATCGCGGTCTGGCGTAGGGTGCTAGGGGACGGACACCAGCGACATCCGGGCCGACCGCGGGCGTGGCCAGCGGAGCACCGGACGCCACCAGCGAAGGAGCCACCATGACGTTGAAACCAGCAGAACGCCAGGCCACCAGCGAGCAGCTCGCCGCCAACTTCGAGCGCTCGGGGCTCACCCGCGAGCAGGTCTGCGAGGACCTCGAGTTCAGCGACGACGAACTCGATGCCGCCCTGGAACTGCGAGAACTGGTGGACCCGGTCGACGTGTGGGTGCTGCGCGACTACCTCCAGCTGGCAGTGCGCCAGGCCAGCGCCGAGCCGGTGGAGTTCACCGTGCTGACCGAGGAGGCCCGGACCGAGGCCTACAAGTGGTACATCCTGCGCGATGCACCGCAACCCGGTACCGGCTCGGCTGCGGATACCCCCGAAAGCGCCGACGTCGACTGATATCTTCCGCGCCTGGGCCCTGTCCGGACGAGTCAGGCGGGGAGGTGCGCCTCGATGGCCCCGATGATGGCTGGGTCATCCGGTTCCGTCCTCGGCCGGAAACGCAGCGTCTCGTTGGAGGGGAGGACGAGGAACTTCTCGAAATTCCAGGTCACCCGGCCGGCCTTGCCCGACGAATCCGGGGTCTTCTTCAACGCGGTATACAGGGGATGTTCGCGTCGACCATTGAGGCGGACCCGGTCGAAAACCGGGAACGTTACCCCGTAGGTCGTCGAGCAGAACTGCTGGACGGCGTCGTTGCTGCCCAGCTCCTGCAGGAACTGGTTGCTGGGGAATGCCAGCACCGTGAAGCCCCGGTCGCCGTAGGTTCGTTGCAAGGCCTCGAGCTTGGCATATTGCGGAGCCAAGCCGCAGCGCGAGGCGACATTGACGACCAGCACGACCTGTTGGGCGTGCTCTGCGAGCGTCGTCGTCGTTCCGTCCATGGTGGTGATGGGAATGCTTCGAAGGTCCATGAAGGCGCAACCTTCATCGGGCACTCCGCATTCCCGATAACGGATCCGTGCCAGTCTCGAAGCGCTTCCGGGAACCGGAGCGCCTGCCCGGCCAACTACTTTCCGGTGGGCCGAGGGGCGCCGGACTGCCGCCGGGTATGGGGATTAGGGTGTGACCATGTGTTCCAGTGCGAAGCGCCGTGCCGCCCGTGCCTGCCGGAGGTAGTGCACGGTCACCAGGATCAGGGCAACTGCCAGTGCAAGCCCCGTGATTTGCGAGAACATCGAGACCTCGCCCCGGCCGGCGGACGCGAAGGTCTGCAGTGCCTGCGAGCCGAAGAGCAGCGGGAGGAACAGCAGCCGGAAGAACAACAGGTAGGGAACGGCGACGGCGTAGCGGGCCGCCTGGTTGCTGAGTTCCTCGTCCCCGGTGGCTGCTCGCCCCGGTGGACGACCCGATGCAGCACGCGCACGTGGTCGGGGTTCACGCGGGCATCGTTCAGGATCCGGTCGCGCAGCACGACGCCGGCGATCATGGCGGCGATGCCGCTGCCAAACAAGGACAACTGGGTGGCGTCCCACAGGGCCGTCGTCGGATCTGCCGCGCTGCCGGACTGCCACAAGGAGACCCAGAAGATGGCCTGTGAGCAGGCTCCGACCAGGGCGCCTCCGACGGCCAGTTGCCGCTCGGCGGTCGGCATCCGCGCGGTCGGCAGCTCGTCGACGTCGCGCCGATGCAGGATCCACCGGCCCACCGGCGAACTCCCGGAGACCATGAGGAAGCCAGTCACCAGCACGACGGCGGAGGGGAACCACGGTGCCCCGATCACCAGGGGAGGGAGGAACGCCGTGATCGCTGCGTAGACGGCGACCGCCAGCCCGGCGAGGCGCCACCAGAGGCCAGACGGTGCGCCGTGGCCCGCGCGGTTTCCGCTGGCCAGGATCCGTCCGGCACCCATCAGCCACGCGGCGGCGACGAAGGCCGTCGGCGCCTGGGCCGCCGCAACGATGGCAGCCGGGGACAGCGTGGGCACCCCGGAGAGCAGCCAGCCCAGCAGGCAGACCGTGTAGGCGAGGCCGGCCAGCAGGGCGGCCAGGTACGTCAGGACTTTCAATTCGTCGGTTCCCTCGGTCGTGGGTAGCGTTACGACCAACGTATTCCATTTCGAGGCAGGAGCGGTTCGATGCGGTTGTACCTGGTGCGGCACGGGCAGACGGCATCAAACGTCGGCGGCTACCTCGACACCACGGTTCCCGGAGCGCCGCTGAACGACCTCGGCCTCGAGCAGGCCCGGCTGCTCGTCGACTCCCTGGACGGGCTGCCCCTCGAGGCGATCTACGCATCCACCCAGCAGCGGGCCCAGCAGACCGCAGCCCCGCTGGCCGCCCACCGCCGTCTCGACGTCGTCGTGCGGAGCGGCTTGCGGGAAATCTCGGCAGGCGAGCTGGAAATGCGCAACGACGAGGACGCGGTCCGCTCCTACTTCATGGGATTCGGTGCCTTCGCCGGCGGTGACCTGGCGGCCGGCATGCCCGGAGGTGAAACGGGCGCCGACGTGTTGGGCCGGTTCGACGCGGTCGTCGACGAGATCTGCTCCAGCGGAGTCGAGGCCGCTGCCATCGTCAGCCACGGAGCCATGCTGCGTACCTGGTCCGGGTACCACTGCTCGAACCTGGACGTGGATTTTGTGATGCGCAATCCGCTGACCAACACCGGGGTCATCGTGGTCGACGGCGACCCGGAGGCGGGATGGCTGGCGGACACGTGGATCGGCGAACCCGTCGTCTCCCCGGAAGAGGACGCCGGCCCGACGGGCGAATCCGTCGACGACGCCATCGAGGACGCAGCAGACAGGCGCACCGACCGCGGGTTCTGACCCGCGATACTTTCGGAGCCATGGACGTATAGGCCGTGGTTACGGATGGAATCCGGGCTTCTTGGAGCGTCTCCGCACCCTGCCATTCGGCCTGGTTGTCGGCACCGAGGATCAGGTCCGTTCGATGCTCAGCAGCACGTCCGAAGTTTGGTCCAGAGCCGACAGCGAGTGCGCGAGATATGAACAGAACCATGCGATAGCCGGCGTGGTCCATTCAGGAAGCACCGCAGGGAACCTGAGGGCCCGAGTCGCACCGAGCTGGTTCGCCGTGAACCGGGATAATCCGGACGGTGGGCCTCCGTCCCGGGCTTGGAGGAGGTCGAGGGCGAACGGAACGTTCTGCATGGACGTCAAGCGGGCGATGGCATCGAGGATTTGATCTGGCCGGTTCTGTGTCCAGCTCGGCAGGCGTACGGCAACCGATACCGGAACGGCGTTGCCGGCGAAATGTGGATCGAACCAACCCAGCCCCTCGAAAAGCGCTCCGTGGTCGGGTACTTCAGTCTGCAGCGGCGCGAGGAGATCCAGACGTTTAAGTTTGAACGCCCCGATTCGGTGGAGGACCATGTCCAGGCACGTCAAGAGCTCCTGGATCGGGAGACACCTATCGAACTCCGCCCGTGCGTCGACCTGGACCCAGGGGTCGGCGAGGAGGTTCGTGTCCGTTCGGCCGAAAGCGGCGTCATTCATCCACCACCGGACGTTGTCGTTCGTGGGTGCGAAAGGGTTAACCGACCATCCTAGGGCCGAGGCCCGGGACGCGAAGAGGCTGTAGAGGTCCGCGTCGCTGGCTCCGAGGACTCCGGTTGACGCTGCGTCCATTTCGCCGGTCAGATCGAGTCGC
Source organism: Micrococcaceae bacterium RIT 802 (assembly GCA_016892645.1). Taxonomy (GTDB): domain Bacteria; phylum Actinomycetota; class Actinomycetes; order Actinomycetales; family Micrococcaceae; genus Arthrobacter_H. The sequence goes on along the minus strand of JAFEMX010000010.1, from coordinate 120,348 downwards.
ATCGTGCTTGTCTTTGTCATCGTCGGGAGCCTCCTTCGGTTGTAGGCAGTGGAATCTGGCCGTCATTGCACGTGGTCTCGACCCTACCCATGCACACCGACAATTCGGCGGTTTCCGCGTGGCAAACTGGCTCCATGCACCCGGGACAAACGCTCATCGACGCCGCCTTCGCCCAACTCGACCGCCGCTGGCCCGGGGCCGATGGCGTTGCCGCCGCGCTTGGCCTCGACGATGGCACCATCGTGACCAGCATCGGCCTGGACAATTTCAACGCGGCGGTGAACCTGTGCGCGGAGACGGGCGCCATATGCCAGGCCTTCACCCTGGACCGGGCCGTCACCGCGACAGCGTGTGTGTCCCGGCAGGGAAAGGACATCATGATCCTCGCTCCCTGCGGGGTGTGCCGGGAACGGTTGGCCCTCTGGGGTCCCGACGTGGAGGCCGTCGTCCCCGAGGCGAACGCGCCGGATGGCTGGACGCTCATGACGCTGGCCGAGCTGAATCCCCACTACTGGGCGCAGCAGTTCACCGCGCAGGGCGCTTGGCCGACCCGGGCGGAGCATTCCGGGTAAGGCGATTTCCCGCCCGTCGGCGAGTACGGCGCCTAGGCCTTCCGCGCCAACCAGGCGGTGCGGGTGCCGACCAGCTTCAGGTCGCTCCGGTGCCTCAGGCCGGCTTCGTCCCGCGGGTCCAGGAGGCGGTCCAGCGTGGCCAGGTCCTCGGCATCGAGGTGGTCCTTGAGGGACGTGCGGATCCGTGACAGGTAGGCGGCCGCATAGTCCCCGGTGCCTTCCGGAGCCGGGTCCTGGGCGGTGTCGAACTGGCGCTGCGCCACGACGTCGTACCCGGCATCGCGCAGCGGTCCGGCCCAGTCCGGGTGGTGGTTCCAGCCCAGGGCGGCGATGACCTCGTGGCAGCGGTTCTCCAGCCCGGGCCGTCCGATCCCGAGGTCCTCTGGCAGGTAGCGGGGGAGCGCATCCATTTCGACGACGGCCAGCAGGCCGCCCGGGGCCAGCGCGTCGCGGATCTCGCGCAGTGTCCGGTCCGGATCGGCGAATTCATGCAGCGACGACGCGGCCCAGACCAGGTCGGCGGCGGGCAGCTCCGGCCACGCCTCGTCCAGGTTGGCGTGGACCGGGCGGATGCGGGAGTCGAGGTCGTGGGCGCTCGCCGTGGCCGCGATGCGCTCGAGCATGGCGGGGGACTGGTCGACGGCGTGGACCGTGGAGGTGGGGAAGCGGCGGGCCAGGGCGAGGCTTCCGGTTCCGGTGCCTGCGCCGACGTCGATGATGGTCCCGGTGTCCTCGGGAGCGTTCTCCGCCACCCAGCCGGTCAGTGTCACCAGGTAGTCCTTCAGGATCTCGGCGTCCAGGTCCAACAGCGCGGCGAGGTCCTCGTCATGGTCGTGGCCATGGTGGCCGGGATGGTCGTGTCCCGGGTGTGCTGCATGGTGGTGGCCGTGGTCGTGGTGTCCCGTTCCGTCTGGTGTCATGATCCAAGGTTAGGCCGATCGTGCCGCTGACGCATACCATTTTGCCTATGACGCAAGAACTCGACGTGGACACCCTCATCCGGTTGCGCATCCGTGGCCTGCGGCAAGCCCGCGGATGGTCGTTGGATGCACTGGCCGCGCGCTGCCACCTCAGTCCCTCGACCCTGAGCCGGATCGAAACCGGGCAGCGCCGGATCGCGGTGGACCAGCTGGTGGTCATTGCCCGCTGCCTGGACACGACGCTGGATCAGCTCGTGGAATCCGCCGACGACTCGGATGTGGTGATCCGCCCGGAACCGGAACACACGCCGGGCCTGACGATCTGGCAACTCTCACGCGAGGGCACGACCCCGGGGGTGGGCGTGGCGAAGATGCGCATCACCGCCGACCGCCCCGCGGGGCCCGCCCACCAGGGGGTGCACCCGGGGCGCGAGTGGTTCACGGTCCTCTCCGGCACCGCGCACCTGCATCTGGGCGAGCGGCTGCTGGTGGTCAAGGAGGGTGAGGCCGCCGAGTTCTCGACCATGGTCCCGCACCTGATCTCCGCCGCCGACGGCCCCGTGGAACTGCTGGTGATCCTGGACCGCGATGGCCAGCGCGCCCACCTGCATGAGGGCCACGACGCGCCGGCTCCGGCGGCTGCGGAGGTCGCGCCCCCCGGCTGAGCGATTTCCGGCAGGTGTAACCGGTGCACTTTCACCGGTCTCGGCCCATACTTGACGGAAGGACCGCCGCCGGAGGGGCTGGCAGTGGCGGACCCGTCGAACATGGCCGCGCCCAGCCGTGGCCATGGACCTGCCAGCCAGGAGTGCATCGATGCAGCCCACGCGCCGCAGGGGGCTTGTCGCGGTCGGGATGGTCGCTGCCGTCGTGCTGTCCGCCTGCGCCTCCGGCGACAAGGACCCCACGGGGACGATGCCTGCACCCGCATCGGCCAAGGCCCCGTCGTCGTCCTCCCCGGTGCCGGCGGCGGGCCCCACGCATGAACCGCTGCGCGGGGAACCCCAAATAGTCGTCGATGGGTTGGACGCGCCCTGGTCGATCGTCTTCCGGGGCGCGACGGCGCTGGTCAGCGAGCGCGACAGTGGACGCATCCTCGAACTTGGCGCGGACGGCGGGACCCGGGAAATCGGCGTCGTTCCCGGAGTCGTCCATGGCGGCGAGGGCGGATTGCTGGGGTTGGCGCTGGAGGGCAAGCGCCGCCTGTATGCGTACTCGACGGGGGAGGAGGGCAACCGCATCCAGCGCTTCGAGCTGGCCGGAAAGCCGGGGTCGCTGTCCTTGGGGAAGGCGACGGCGCTGCTGGACGGCATCCCCGCCGGGCCCAACCACAATGGCGGTCGGCTGGCGTTCGGTCCCGACGGCATGCTCTACGCGACCACCGGTGACGGCGGGCAGGGTGCACACGCCCAGGATCTGGACAGCCTCGGTGGCAAGATCCTGCGCCTGGCCCCGGACGGCAGGGTCCCGCAGGACAACCCGTTCCCCGGTTCGTATGTCTACAGTTACGGGCACCGGAATCCGCAAGGGCTGGCCTGGGCGGAGGACGGGACGATGTATGCCTCCGAATTCGGACAGAACACCTGGGATGAACTCAACATCATCACCGCAGGGGCGAACTACGGCTGGCCGAGGGTCGAGGGCGTCGCCGGGCAGGACGACTTCACCGACCCGGTCCAGCAATGGGACCCCGGGGAGGCCAGCCCCAGCGGCATGGCCCTGGTAGACGGGACGATCTTCCTGGCCAACCTGCGCGGGGCCTCCCTGCGCACGATCCCGCTCGCCGACACCTCCGCCTCCACCGAGCACTATGTGGGCGAGTTCGGCCGGTTGCGCGACGCGGTGATCGCCCCGGACGGCGACCTGTGGTTCCTGACCAACAACACCGACGGCCGCGGCAGCCCCGGGCCGGACGACGACATGATCTACAGCGTCGACCTGGCGGAACGATGATGGAATCCCGACGCCGCGCGAGCTAGGCCAGAACCACCACCGGGCACGAGACTCCCGCGGCAGGGGCGAGCCGGCGATCCGTGGTCAACAATTCCGTGGCACCGGCCATCTCCGCGAGCGTGACGTAGGTGGCGTCGTACGCGGTGAGGTGGTCGCGGAGTTCCCACAGACGATCCCTCAACCAATCGGCCGGATACCGGGTCAACGCCAGCTGGCCGAAGCCGTCCATGGCAGCTCGCCTTGTTGCTGACTCAACGCTCCGCGTCGGACCAATCTCCGCAGCACGTTGGGGTCCTCGCTGTCGAGCAGATGCGGCACCGCGAGCTCCTCATCGCCGAGCCGCTCGGGGTCCAGGTGGCCGCAGAGCAATTCCACCACCACCCCGGCGTCCACGACCCTCATTCCGTACGGCCGTCGTGCAGTTCCTTCAGGATGGCTTCCCGGTCCAGGCCTCCCCTCACCTGCTCTTGCGTGCGGCGGATGACCTCGACATTGTGCCGCACCAGGTGCTCACGCTCGGCAGGCCGCTTCAGCTCGCGTTGCACATACCGTGTGAGCGAGACTCCTTGCGACTGGGCGGCATGGGTCAATGCGGCGTGGACCGCATCGGGAACATCTCGAATGTGGATGACTTTTGCCATGATCCGAATGTACGTCGAGTGGGTGCATCGTGCACCCACTTGTTGCCGGGGCACTTGCCCGCCGCGCTGGCCATCGCCGGGTGTCGGGGGGATGATCGGGGGACCACCCATACAGGAGGCAGGCATGGGAGACACCCCACGGGCCATGGAGCCCCCCGCCATCACCGCTGTCACGGCCGGATCCGGCCCCTTCGCGGCGGCACGCCCGCGCGAGGAACCACCGGTGCTGCGGGCGGGGACCGCCGCAGCGCTGCTATTCGGCACGCAGACCAGCTGGCAGTGCTACACGGCGGTGCCCGACGACGGCGACGGCGACTGAATCCCGTGTCGGGAGCAGCAGCCGCCGGCGTGGACCGGTTGGCGCAAGTGCGTTCGGTGGTGGCCGCCATTCCCGCCGGCCAGGTGATGGCCTACGGGGACATCGCCGCGATCGTCGGGGTCGGTCCGCGCCAGGCCGGACGCCTCGTCGCCGCCCTGGACGACGGCGTGCCGTGGTGGCGGGTGGTGTATGCCGACGGAACCCCGGCCACCTGCCACGGCGGAACGGCCCCGGAGCTGCTGCGCCGGGAGGGTGTCCGGTTCCGCGGTAGCCGCGTCGACCGGTCGACGGCACGCCGGGCCCTCGACGCCGACGATTCTTAACGGATTCTGACAGGGCAGGGCGCACACTGGTTCCCGATCACCCCCGACGAATCGGAGACCCATGGCCGACCTAGCCCGCAGCACGTCCACCGCCTCCCCTCCCGGCCCCGTCGCCGGCGTGACCCGGCGCTGGTGGCCGGTGGCCGCCGTCGTGCTCTATGTCCTGGCGCTGTTGCTCGGCCTGTGGGCCAAGGGCGCGGGCCGCTTCAGCCCCGAACTCGGGTGGGACATCGCGCTGAGCCACGATCGGGTCGGCGTGTTCTCCGCCGTGGCGTTGTGGATCAACACGGTCCTGCAGCCACTGGGCGGGGTGGTGATCCTGGCGGCGGCCTGCCTGCTGCTGTGGTCGCGCCGCGGCCTGCCGACGGCCCTGGCGTTCGGGAGCACCGTGTGCGCGGGTTGGCTGCCCGCGGCGCTGGGCAAGGTCCTGGTCGATCGGGCGCGGCCGCCGCTGACCGCGACCCACGCGCTGATGCCCGAGCTGGGGACCGACAGCTTCCCCAGCGGCCACACCGAACTGGCCGCCGCACTGGTGCTGGCCGCGGTGCTGGTCATCGCCGTCACCCGCCGGATCCGCCGGCTGGTCGGGATCATCGGCGGCGTGTTCACCCTGGTGGTGGCCACCTCGCGGCTCTATCTGGGCGTGCACTATCCCAGCGACGTGCTCGGCTCGCTGCTGGCCGCCACGGCCGGGGCGCTGCTGTGGACGTGGCTGTGGCGCGGGTGGATCGAGCCGTGGCTGGAGGGCCGGTTCCCGCTCCTGGCCGGGACGCGGGGCACGACGACGCCAGGCCGCCATGTTTGATGCCTCGGCCTTGCTGGTGGCGGCCGGGCCGTGGTTGGCGGCCGTGGTCTTCGTCGTCGTCTTCATCGAGTCCGGCTGCCTGTTCCCGTTCCTGCCCGGGGACTCGCTGCTCTTCGCCGTCGGCATGGTCCACCACCATCTCGGGCTGCCGTTGCCGGTGCTCATCATGGTGGCCGCGGTGGCGGCGATCGGCGGGGACAGCGTCGGCTACCTGATCGGCAGCACGGCCGGGCGGCGCTGGTTCACCCCGGACGCCAGGATCCTGAAGACGAGCTACCTCGAGCAGACCGAGGACTTCTTCGCCCGGCGCGGGGGAGCGGCGCTGGTGCTGGCACGGTTCGTGCCGATCGTGCGCACGTTCACCCCGCTGGCCGCGGGTGCCGGACACTACCGGTACCGCAGGTTCCTGGCCTGGAACACCTCCGGCGGCATCCTCTGGTCCGTGGGGGTGGTGCTGCTGGGCATCTGGCTCGGCGGTCTTGACGTGGTCGCCAACCACATCGATGCGTGGATGGTGGCGGTCGTCCTGGTCTCGGTGCTGCTCCCGGTCATCATGTTCCTGCGCCACCGCAGGCGCTCCGCGATGGGTTCCCGGGATCGGGGGACGCGGCTCTGGAACAATAAGATCCCATGAGCTTCGCCACCGCCCCGCGCCTGCTGCTGGTCGAGGACGACCCCGCGCTGGGACCGCTGCTCGTGGAGCTGTTGGCCGACGGATTCGCCGCCGAACTCGCGGTGGACGGGCCGGCCGGACTGCAGCGGGGACTGACCGGGCAGTGGGACGCGATGGTCATCGACCGCGGCCTGCCCGGGATCGACGGCATCCGGCTGATCTCCGCCCTGCGCGGACACGGCATCGACACCCCGATCCTCATCCTCACCGCCCTCGGGGCCGTGGCCGACAAGGTGGAGGGGCTCGACGCCGGGGCCAACGACTACCTGGTCAAACCCTTCGACATCGACGAGCTCGCCGCCCGGCTGCGCGCGATGACCCGCAACGGGAAGCCGGAGGCATCGCGCGGACCGGCGGCCCGGCTGGCGGTCGGCTCCTGGGAACTCGCGGAGGCATCACGCCTGCTGACCTCCCCCTACGGGGACCGCGTCGAACTCTCCCCGACGGAGACCCGGCTGCTGGCGATCCTCGCCGCCGAACCCGAGCGGGTCTTCACCCGGGCCGAACTCCTGGAGCTGGCGTTCGCCGCCGAGGACGGGCCGGGCATCGTCGACACCTACGTCCACCACCTGCGCAAGAAGACCGCACGATCGATCATCCGCACCGTCCACGGCACCGGCTACCACCTCGGAGGACTCGAATGAGCAGGACCAGCACCGGGGGCCCCGGGGCCTGGGAGGCCAGCGCCATGCGCCACGCCGCACTGCGGGTGGGGTGGCAGCTGGCCGCCGTCACCGCCGCCGTCGTGCTGGTGGTGCTGGCGATCGGCGGGACCTACATCGCCCTGCACGCCGGCACGTCCCCGGGCGGGGACGGCGAGCCGCAGGTGCGCATCTCCCTGGAAGTGGTCGACCTGCTCCAGCTGCTCATCCTGGGCGGGGTCGCCGGCATCGTGCTCTCCGGAATCGTCGGAATGCTCAGCGCCCGCCGCGCGGTCAGGCCGTTGGGCGCCACGCTGGAGGTCCAGCGCCGCTTCGCCCAGGATGTCAGCCACGAACTGCGCACCCCGCTGACTGTGCTCGACGCCCGGCTGCAGCTGCTCCAGCGCCGCGCCGGCGCCGGGCACGAGTTCGCCGCGGAACTGGACACCCTGCGCCGCGACTCCGCCCGGCTCGCGCGCGTGATCGACGACCTGCTCTCCACGGTCGACGGCGGCGCCCGGGCGGAGACGGACCGGCCGGCGGACCTGGACGACCTCGCCGCGAAGGCGGTCCGCGAGCTCGGCGTGCTCGCCGCACCGCGCGGGGTCGAGCTGCGCCATGTCCCGGCGGAGGGGCCGCTGCCGGTGCCGCTGGGCGAGGTCGCCGTCCGGCGGATCCTCACCGGGCTCATCGACAACGCCACCAAGTACACGCCGTCCGGCGGAACGGTCACGGTCACCACGGAGCGCCACGGGGGCACGGCCCGCCTGACGGTCACCGACACCGGCAGCGGGATCTCCGGGATCGAACCGCAGCGCATCTTCGACCGCCACGCACACGGTGCGGCAGGCGAATCGGGCACCCCGCGCAGCACGGGCATCGGACTGTCCCTCGCCCGCGAGATGGTGGTGCGTGCCGGCGGGACGATCGGCGTGCTGGCCACCGGTGCGGGCGGGACGAGCCTGCGCGTGGAGTTGCCGGTGAACCCGCAGGCCTAGTGCAGGTGGCTGCCGCCGTTGATGTCGATGGTCCCACCGGTGAGGTAGGAGGCGTCCTCGCTGGCGAGGAAGGACACGACGGCGGCGATCTCATCGGTGGTCGCGGTACGGCCCAGCGGGATGCCAGCGGTGATGGCCGCTTCGCTTTCCGGGGTGGATCCGACCCGGATGTTCGTATCGACGGCGCCGGGTGCCACGGCGTTGATGGTGACGCCGCTGTCCTCCAGCTCCCGGGCGAGGGCCTTGGTGAAGCCAAGGATCGCGGCCTTGGCCGAGGAATAGGGGACCTTCCCGAAGACGCCGCCGCCGCGCTGGGCGGACACCGAGGACATGGTCACGATGCGTCCCCACCCGTTGTCCAGCATGTCCGGCAGGAAGGCCTTCGTCATCAGGTAGGTGCCGGTGGCGTTGACCGCCATGATCCGGTCCCACAATTCGCGGGTGGTCTCCAGGAAGGGCACGGGTGAGGTGATGCCGGCGATGTTCGCCACGGCGCCCACCACCGGCAGCTCGCCCGCGGCGACGGCGTTGCGGACCGCTGCGAGGGCGGCGTCGACGGACTGTTCATCGGCCACATCGACGGCATGGCCGAGCGCCGGCACACCATGTTCGCCGGAGATGTCGGCGGCGACATCGGACGCCACTGCGCCGTTCAGGTCGAGGACGACGACGCCCCAGCCATCGCGGGCAAAGCGGGTGGCGATGGCCTTGCCGATGCCCTTGTCGGAGGTGGCGCCGGTGACGACCGCGGTGCGTTGGATTGAATTCATCTGGGTTGTTCCTCCGAACGGGACGACGCCGGTAGCGCCATACGGGTATGTGATGACCACCACCCTACGAGCGTTGACTGTCAACAGTCAACCGATTAAAAATCATTCAAGGTTGACTGTTGACAGTGACGGGTGGCGCGGCTCACACTGATGGGCATACCCTGTTGACTGTCAACACTGCCACGACGTCGAAGTCGCCCGGCGGGAGATTGGAAGGACACCATGAGCGCTCAACGCCTCGAGATGCGCGGACCCATACATGGCACCAAGGACGCACGCCGTGTGGCCGTGGGCTCCAGTGTCGGTGCCGTCATTGAAACCTATGACTTCATCGGCTTCGGAACCGCTGCCGCGCTGTATTTCGGCCACGCGTTCTTCCCGGGTGCAGACCCGGTGACCGGGACGCTGGCTGCCTTTGCCACCCTGGGCGTCGGCTTCGCCGCCCGACCGCTGGGAGGGATCCTGGGCGGACACCTGGGTGATCGACTCGGCCGCAAGCCGGTACTGGTCGGCTCGCTGGTGCTGATGGGGTTGGCGACCTTCGTCATCGGCCTGCTGCCCACGTACGCCCAGGTCGGCGTCGTGGCCCCGGCACTGCTCGTCTTCGTCCGCATCGTCCAGGGGCTGGCCTTTGGAGCCGAATGGGGCGGGGCCATCCTCATGAGCTACGAACACGCACCCTGGCGCCGGAAGGGAAAGTTCACGGGCATCGTCCAGGCCGGATTCCCCGTGGGGCTGCTGCTGGCGAACATCGTCTTCCTCTACAGCGTTCACCTGCCGGGCTCGTGGGCCTGGCGCCTTCCGTTCCTGGCCAGCATCCTGCTGGTCGCCGTCGGCCTGATCATCCGCTCCAAGGTCCCGGAGTCGCCCGTCTTCGAGGACGTGAAGTCATCCGGCGACATCGCCAAGAACCCCATCGCCGACGTCATCCGATCCGATTGGCGCAACATCGTGCGGGGCATCGGCCTGCGCATCGCCGAGACCGCCGGCTACGCCGTCTCTATCACCTACATGATCTCCTACCTGCACACCACCGGATTCGCGGAGAAGTCCGAGACGCTCGTCGCGCTCTGCATCGCCTCCGCCATCGGCATCTTCGCCACGATGGCGTGGGCTTCGCTGACCGACAAGGTGGGCCGCCGTCCGCTGTACATCGCCTCCACCGCCTTCGCCGTCCTCTTCGGGATCCCGATGTTCCTGATGGTCAACACCGGAGCCGCCTTGTTGGTCATCGCGACGATCGTCATCTCCTACGCTGTCTGCCAGAACTCACTGGCCGGCGCCCAGGGGGCATGGTTCCCCGAGCTGTTCCAGGCGCGCACCCGCTCGTCCGGGGCGTCGCTGGCCTACCAGATCTCGGCCATGGTCTCGGGCTTCACGCCCTTCATCACCACCTTGTTGTTCATCTGGCTCGGGTGGATGGGCCCCGCCCTGCTCTTCAGCTTCTACGGTGCCATCGGCCTGTGGGCTGCGCTGGCGACCCGTGAGACCTGGGGCGCGACCGAACGACGGCTCGCCGCCGAGGCGGAAGCCTCGGCTCCGGCGCCGTGCTCCCATCCCACCGCCCTGACGAAATAGAGGACCATCATGAACACGCTTTCCACAGCAACCACCACGACCCCCGCGGCTTCCCCCGCCGAGCGGACACGTCTTGTCCAGGAATTCGCGTACCGGATGCGCCATCACATCCTGGACATGGGCGAAGTCCAGGGCCAGGGCTACGTCGGCCAGGCACTGGGTGCCTCGGAGATGTTCGCCGTCGTCTATGCCGACCAGCTGAACTTCCGTGCCGAGGACCCCGACTGGACCTCCCGGGACCGGTTCCTGCTGTCCACCGGCCACTACGCGATCGGTCATTATGCCGCGCTGGCCGAGGCGGGCATTGTTCCCGTCGCCGAACTGGAAACCTACGGATCGGACGACTCCCGGTTGCCGATGTCCGGCATGGCCACCTACACCCCGGGGATGGAGATCTCCGGCGGCTCCCTGGGCCATGGGCTCGGAGTGGCCGTGGGCACTGCACTGGGCCTGCGCCACCAGGGTTCCGGCTCGCGGGTCATCAACTTCATGTCCGACGGCGAGCTCGACGAGGGCTCGACCTGGGAGGCTGCGATGGGCGCCCACCACCACGGGCTCGACAACCTCACCGTCCTGGTCGACATCAACGCCCTGCAGGCCGACGGCAAGACCGACACCGTCCTGCGCACCGAGCCGGTGGCCGACAAGTGGGCCGCCTCGGGCTGGTTCACCCAACGCGTCGACGGCAACGACGCCGCCGCCCTCGTGACAGCGTTCGACCATGCCGCCGATCCCGGCCAGCGGCAGGGCCGTCCCGTGGTGATCCTGTGCGATACGCGCATCGGACGCGGTGTGCCGATGCTGGAAACACGGGAGAAGGCGCACTTCATGCGCATCGAGGAACACGAATGGCAGCTCTGCCGAGAAGAACTCACCGCCGGAAGCGAAGGGCAAAACCGATGACCACCACACCGACCACGAAGCGGCTGAAGACCTCGGCCATGATCGCCTCCATCGCCGAAGAGGGCCAGAAGACCACGCCTGCTCCGTTCGGCCATGCGCTGGCCCGGGCCGCCGAGCAGAATCCGGCCATCGTCGGACTGACGGCGGATCTGGGCAAATACACCGACATGCACGTGTTCGCCCAGGCCCACCCCGACCGCTTCTTCCAGATGGGGATGGCCGAGCAGCTGCTGCTCGGGGCCGCGGCCGGCATGGCGCAAACCGGGCTGGTCCCGTTCGCCTCCACCTACTCCGTGTTCGCGGCCCGGCGGGCCTACGACTTCCTCTGCCTCGACATCGCCGAACCCAACCTGAACGTCAACGTCGTGGGCGGGCTGCCGGGTCTCACCACCGGCTATGGTCCCAGCCACCAGGCCACCGAGGACATGGCGATCTTCCGCGGCATGCCGAACCTGACCATCGTGGATCCCTGCGATTCGGTGGACATCGAGCAGGCCGTCCCGCAGCTGGCGGACAGCGAGGGGCCGACCTACCTGCGCCTGCTGCGCGGCAAGGTCCCCACGGTTCTGGACGAATACGACTACACCTTCGAACTGGGCAAGGCGAAGGTGCTGCGCGGGGGAGCGGACGTCGTCATGGTCTCCAGCGGTCTGATGACCATGCGTGCCCTGGCTGCCGCCCAGGAACTGGCGAAGCACCATGTCGACGTGGCCGTCGTCCATGCACCCACGATCAAGCCGTTCGACGCGGAAACCGTGCTGCGCGAGATCGACGGCGACCGGCTGGTGCTGACCCTGGAGAACCATTCGGTGGTCGGTGGGCTGTTCGAGACCGTGGCATCGGCCGTCGTGCGTGCCGGGTTGGGCCAGCGGATCGTGCCCGTGGCGCTGCCTGACGAATTCCTCGACGCCGGAGCCTTGCCGACGCTCCACGACCGCTATGGCTTGTCCATCAAGGCCGTTGTCGCCAAGGTCCTTGCCGAACTCTAGGTTGCTGCGTTGGCCCGGGCCCCTCACGGGTGGGTCCGGGCTGCGCGTATGCTGGACGCCAATGCACAAAGGTTAACGGTCGACGAATGACAAAGGGAGCTGGGCGGCAATGACAACGGAAATGATGTCACTGGGTGGTCTGCAGAAGACGAGTCTGCGACAGCAGGCACTGTCCGCGCTGCGCAAGGCCATCACGACCGGCGAGCTCCCGCCGGGCAAGCACCTGGTCGAGACGGATCTGTCGGAAATGCTCCAGATCAGCCGCGGCACGCTGCGCGAAGCGTTACGTCAACTCCAACAGGAGGGCCTGGTGGCCAGCGGGGCGCGCGGACGCCTTGCCGTGCGAAGCCTCGACACCCGGGAAATCCGTGACATCTTTGCCGTGCGTGCGGCACTGGAGGTGCTGGCGGCGCAGACGCTGTGCCGGGTGGAAGACCGCAGCGAGGCCCTGGATTCACTACGCTCCTGTCTCGACGCCATGGAAGCGGCAGCCAAACGCGGGCTCGAGGAGGGGATCGAAGCGGACCTGGAATTCCACCGCGCGATGTGCCGCCTCAGCGGCAACGAATCGTTGCTGCTCGCTTGGGAACAGCTGGAGGGCAGTATCCGCATGTCGATCATGTGGGCCGGCAGGGACAGGGGCATGAAGAACATGGATGCCGGGCGCCACGCCGACATCGTCGACGCCATCGAGTCCGCCGACGCGGAGCTGGTGGGTCAGGTCATCCGCACCCACATGGACACCGCGGCGAACGTGCTGGTCACCGGCTGACGCCACCGGCGATCAACTGCCAGGCAAAGAGCCGGGGACCGAACCCCTGACGTGCCCCCCAACGCAGCGCGGGGACCACGGGTGATTCGGCAGGAGGAAAGGACCACATGGAGGACCTGACGGCGCAGCAGCCCCGCTACTCGCGGATTTTCCTCGTCTTCAACCCGGACCCGGAGAAGAAGGCCCCCCACCTGGCCCGCCTGCTACGGGACGAAATCGCCGAACGCCTGCCCGGTGTTCCCGTCGAGCTCAGTCCCACCGACCACGCGGGACATGGGCGGGAGCTGGCCAGGCTGGCCGCCGCAGGGGCCGAGGGGGACGGCGGCCCATCGGTGCTGATCGTCTCCGTCAGCGGTGACGGCGGATACAACGACGTCGTCAACGGGGTTATGGATGTTCCGGGTAGCACCGCGGTGTGTGCCGTCCTGCCGGCGGGCAACGCCAACGACCATCGCCGCAGCGTCGAATCGCTCCCGGTCATCGACGCCATCGCGGCCGGTGGGGTCCGTCGCATGGATCTGCTGCGCCTGTGCATCGGAGCCCCGGGGGATTCGACAAACATCCGGTATGCCCACTCCTACATCGGCTTCGGGCTGACGGCCGAGATGGGCCGCGGCATCGAACGTGCAGGAAAGGGCGGGGTGCGCGAACTCCTCGGCGTGGTCCGGACGCTGCCGCGGCTGCGGCCGTTCGAGATCGAGCGGGCCGATGGGGCGCGGGCGCGGTTCGACAGCCTGATCCTGGCCAACGTCGCCAGGATGGCCAAGTACGGAACCGTCAGCGACGCCGTCGTCCCCTCCGACGGCCGGTTCGAGGTCATCGCCCTGCCGCACTCCAGCCGATGGGCCCTGGCCCTGATGACCCTGCGGGCGGTCACCATCGGCCTCGGACCGCAGGACAGCGTGGAACGCTACGCCTTCACGACGACGTCGCCGCTGCCCGTGCAGCTCGACGGCGAATTGCTGAAGATCCCGGCCGGGGCCTCCATCGTCGTCGAAAGTGCGCACCGGGCCATCAGGGTCATCGGATAGCGGGTGGCAGCCCCGACCGTGTCGTCGGCTAGGCCTGGACATCCTCTCCGTCAGGCGGATCCCAGGACACGGTGATCTCCACGCCGTCTGCCCGGGGGTTCGGAAGGATCCGCAGGTGGAAGTCCTTGTCGAAAACGCTCTCATGCCGAGTCTCGTCATCGGCGGCAAGGTGTTCGGCCATGTAAGAAACGGCATCGGCCAGGGCTCGGCCCCAGTCCTTCGCCTGTTCGCTCGAGGCGGCAACGGTGACGGAATACCTCTCGGTCATGTGGCGAGTGCCTCCCGGTCCGCTGTCGAGCGCCAACCGGTGTGTCTGGTGGTGGTCGGCGGACTAGTACCCCGATTCGCGGTCACGGTCATGTCCGTCCTCGTCGTCGGGAACCGCCCGGGCCTGTTCGGCGAGGTCCGCCTCGTCCGCCTCCAAGCCATCCGCGGAGAGCGGGCCCTCGGCCGTGTCGTCGGTCTCGGTCCAGGAATCCGGGTCTTGGACGTCGGCTTCGTTGGCTTCCAGGGATGGCGGGAACGAATCGCCCGGGCCCTGTCCTCGGGCTTCACGGTCCGCTGGTGGTGGCTGGTCCATGATGTCCTCCGGTCGGGCTGGCAGTGGGTCCTGCCACCATTGTCCGCCGTCGTGGGCAGGGTGCAAGGGGACTGTCGGAATCGGCCCCGCCACCTGGGCACCGGACACGCGGCCCTCGGGGCGCGGGCGGATTTACTTGATGGTCGGCTCCGGTGTTGCGGGCGTGTTCAGCCGGCTGTGCTGGCGCGAGTAGGCGAAGTAGACGATGAAGCCGATGGCTAGCCAGATGATGAACCGGATCCAGGTTTCCAACGCGAGGTTGAGCATCAGGTAGAAGCACACGACAACCGCGGCGATCGGGATGACCGGGACCCACGGAACCCTGAAGGAGCGTTCCAGGTCCGGTCGCGTGCGGCGTAGGACCATGACACCGATGGAGACGAGGATGAACGCGGCCAGGGTGCCGATGTTGACCAGTTCGGCCAGGGTCGACAGGGGGACGAAAGTCGCCAGGATCGTGATGGGAACGGCGGCCAGGAGCGTGAACCTGTAGGGCGTGCCAAAGCGCGGATGCGTCTTGGCCAGGCCGATGGGCAGCAGGTGGTCGCGGGCCATGGCGAATCCGACGCGGGTCTGCCCCAGGAAGAGGATCATGCAGACCACGATCAGGCCGATGCAGGCGCCGATGGCGATCAGGTTGCCCATGACCGGCAGTCCGACGGCGTCGAACGCGGTGGCCAGCGGTGCACCGTCGGCCGGGTCGATGTCCTCATAGCTCTGCATGCCGGTGATCACCAGCGACACCGCGATGTACAACACGGTCACGATGGCCAGCGAGCCGAAGATGCCGATGGGCATGTTGCGCTGCGGGTTCCGCGTTTCCTCGGCGGTGGTGGCCACGACGTCGAATCCGATGAAGGCGAAGAACACCATGGCGGCGGCGGCGAAGATGCCCCCGACGCCGTAGACGCTGGGGTCCAGATTGAACAGGGACTGGACCAGGGGCAGGTGCAGGGCGCCGCCACTGGCCTCGGCCGGGGCCTCGGCGGGTGGGACGAACGGTGACCAGTTGGCGACGTTGATGAAGAAGACGCCCACAACGATGACGGCGAGCACCACCAGAACCTTGATGGCTGTGACGACCTGGTTGATGTGGCTGGAGAGCTTGATGCCGGTGATCAGGACGATTGTCAGCCCGATCACGAGCAGTCCGGCCGGGAGGTTGAGGTAGCCCTTCTCCGCGGTTGCGATCGCCTCGGGGATCTCGAAGGGGGTGCCGGAGAGCACGACGCCGAGATACTGGCTGAAGGAGGTGGCCAGGGCCGCGGCTCCCACCGTGAACTCCAGGATCAGGTCCCAGCCGATGATCCACGCCAGCAACTCGCCCATGGTGGCGAACGTGTAGGTGTAGGCGCTGCCGGCCGCCGGGACGGTGGAGGCCAGTTCGGCGTAGCAGAGGGCGGCCAGCGCACAGCCCAGCCCGGCGATCAGGAACGAGATGGAAATGGCGGGGCCGGCGTTCGACGCGGCAGCCTGGCCGGTGAGGACGAAGATGCCGGCGCCGATGCAGACCCCCACGCCGAAGACGATCAGATCCAGGGCCCCGAGGTTCTTCTTGAGCTGGTGCTCCGGTTCCTCGGTGTCCCGGAGTGTTTGCTCGATGGATTTGGTGCGGAAGATCCCGTTCGACATGGTGACTCCTCAGCAGGACATGAAACCGACTGTGATCCAGATCACTTTACCGTGGGCATGGCCGCGGCGATAGGTGCTGCCCCGGCGCGGAAC
Organism: Micrococcaceae bacterium RIT 802; assembly: GCA_016892645.1. Taxonomy (GTDB): domain Bacteria; phylum Actinomycetota; class Actinomycetes; order Actinomycetales; family Micrococcaceae; genus Arthrobacter_H. The sequence goes on along the minus strand of JAFEMX010000010.1, from coordinate 104,155 downwards.
CCCGTGGGGAAAACAGCGGTTACACAAAACGTCGACAGCACCTCACTAGGGGGCTAAGGTCAGGGACATGGGAATCGTACTGACGTTGATCATTGTTGGAGTTATTCTGCTCATCCTGGGCGTCGCCGTGAAGGCAGCGATGTTCCTGTTGTGGATCGGCATCGCCTTGCTGATCATTGGTGCGGTGATGTGGATCCTGCGCGGAGTGAAAAACCGCGTGTAGCCCACCGGCACACCACAGCCCGACGGCTGCTGCCGCGCCCTGAAACTCCGGGGCGCGACGGCAGCCGCTGTCGTTCGGGGTGGGCGCGGGTGGCACCGGGGCCGGGAGACCTTCCGGCCGGCGTCAGGTCCCGAGGTCTCCCCGGGGCACGCGCACGGTGAAGGTGCTGCCGAGCCCCGGTGCGCTCTCGACGGAGAGGGTTCCGCCGTGCGCCTCCACCAGTTCGCGGGTGATGGCCAGCCCGAGGCCGGTGCCGGGGATCCCAGAGTCGCGGACGCTGTCCGTGCGGTAGAAGCGGGTGAACAGTTGCTCGACCTCCTCGGGGGCCAGCCCCGTGCCCGTGTCCCGGACCGCGACCAGGGCGGCATCGCCGTCGTACCCCACCGTGACCACGATGCTGCCTCCGCGGTGCGTGTACTTCACGGCGTTGGAGACGAGGTTGTCCACCACCTGCCCCAGCCGTTCGGGGTCGGCCACCAGCGGTAGGCTCTCCGGGCCCTCAAGGTGCACCTGCAGTCCTGCCGCCTGCGCGGCCTGCTGCTGCCCGGCGACGCATTCGCCCACGATGGCCGCGAGGTCCGATGGCCGGTGGTGCAGTTCCATGCGGTCCGCTGCCGCGGTGAGCAAGTCGTTGACCAGGTGGAGCAGGCGTTGTGCGTTGCGTTCGGCCACGCCGAGGGAACGCGCGGCGGGGGCAGGCAGGCCGGGAATGTCCTGGGCGACCTCGAGGTAGCCGATGATCGAGGTCAGCGGTGTCCGGAGTTCATGGCTGACGCTGGCGAGGAAGCGGTCCTTGGCCTGGTTGGCATGGATCAGCTCGGTCACCTCCTTGAAGACGATGACCGAGCCGTCGAACTCGCCGTGCGGGCCGTTGAGCCGGCGTGCGGAAACGGCCAGGGCCTCGGCGGCCTCGGACGGTCCGATCCACATCAACTCGTCGGTGAACTCCGCTCCCCGTACGGCGCGGTAGACGGGGCGTTCCTCCGGGGGCAGCGGAGCATCAAGTCGTTCACTGCGCCGACCCGCTCCGAAGAGCAGCAGTTGGGACTCGTTCGGATCGTCGTTGTCCTCGGGCGTTCCCGTGGAGTGGTGGAGCCGTTGTTTGTCGTTCATCAGGATGTCGTGGCCGTCGCGGTCGACGGCGACGACGCCGACGCTGGCTGCGTTGAGCACCGCGTCGAGCAGTGCCTCCTGGGTGCGGGAGGCATCCAGGGCCACGGCCGCCCGGTGGTCGGCGGCCATCATGCTTCCCACGGCGATGTTGGCGGTGACGGCCAGGGCAACGACGATGATGGGCATCACCAGCGGACGGCCGAAGGTCGACATGGTCATGTCCTGCCCGGCATGGATGTACTGGGACCAGGCGATCACCAGCGTGGCCAGGAAGCCGACGATGAGGGTGGCCCGGGGGTGCAGCGCTGACCAGGCCATCCAGAAGACCGGGATGATGGCCAGCATGGGCAGGCCGGTCAGGATCGGATAGGCCCCCGCGGCGAGGAAGAGGATCCCGGCGAGGTCGAGGAGCGGAATCACCCAGTAGCTGCCCGTGGGCAGGCGTTGCCAGGGGACGACCCCCGCGGCAACCGTCAGCACGGCAATGATCGCCAACCCGATCTGGAACCAGGCGTCTTCGCTGGCCTGCGCACTGGCGAACAAGAGATCGACCAACACCACGAGGGCCGTGGCAGTGGTCAGCGGCAGCTGGCTGAGTAGCACGCGGCGCCGAAGGGGGAGATCCCCGAACTGGCGGTTGGACAGGAGAAAGCGGAGCGGCGGGGGCAGGTGGGACACGGCGGCTACTCCTGGGTGCTGGCAAAAACGGGCCGGTAGGCGGACCACTGAACATCCTACGGTCGAGCATGCGCTCCTGCAGTTCCCCGCCGTCGCCTTCGATGACGGCGGTGAGCACCACGCCGCGGGCCCGGTGGCACACCAGCAGCTGGGAACCGACGATGCGCTCGAATTCCCCGATGGCCTGCAACATCGCCGCCTGGGAGATATGGCAGGCCGCGGCCGCCCCGGAGAGCGATCCGCTGTCGGCGACGGCGACGACACACTGCAACGGCCGGTAGGTGTAGTTGACCACCCGAGCAGCGTAGGCGACGCGTGTGCTGCTGCGGCGACGCTACGAGGAGCGGGACGGAACCGGGTCCGGGGACGGCACGACCTGGGCCAGCTGCTCCAGCGCCTCGCGCAACCGCAGGGCCCCGATGTGGCTGTTCTCCACATGATCGCGCGCTTCCCGGGCCACGTCGGGGTGATCGGTCACGATGCCGGCGACGCCGTCGTACAGGTAGGAGCGGATGCGGTCCTCGCGGTTGACCGTCCATACGTAGACGGGCTTGCCGGCGGCCTTCGCCTCCGCCATGAACCGCGGGGAGTAGGAGGCCTGTTCGACCACGTAGAAGTCGCAGTTGACGTCCGGCGCACCGCCGGCGGTCATGGCGATCGTGTATCCGACCGACAAGTCGGGGCGGCGGGCCTTCAGCGCCTCCACCAGATCGGCGTCGAGGGAGTGGTAGATGTTGTCCTCGAGGGGGCCCACGCTCTGAAGCTCGGCGATGAAGCGCTCCAGGTAGTCGGGAGTCTCGTGGCCGTGGACCTTGGGCTCGATGAGGAGCTTGATGCCCAGTTTCTTGGCGTGGCGGACGTAGTCGACCATCGAGGGGATCGTGTCGGAGAAGCCCCGGGCACTGACGGTCGTCTTCTCGGCCTGGGCCAGCGTCAGGTCGTAGGTGTTCACGTTGCGGCCCGAGAGCACCAGCAGGTTCGTGTCGTGGCTGGCGATGAAGTGCCCGTCCTTCGTCTGCTGCACGTCGACCTCGACCACGTCCGGATGCTGGGCCGCTGCTGCATCCAGGGCGCCGATCGTGTTCTCCACACCGCCCCAGACGTAGCCCCGGTGGGCGATCACCAGAGGGTCGGCGGTCTGAACGGGGGCGGCGGCCACCGAAGGCGCACCGACGACCGCCATGACCAGTGCCGTGGCAGCGGCGCCGAGGCGGAAGGCCAGGCGTCGTCCGTCACGAACGCCAGTCGCGGCCGCAGTACTCGGCTGCGCGGTCGGTTCCGTGGAGGTGGTCCCGCGGTGCCCCAGGCGGACGAGCAGGATGTGGATGATGGCGACGGTGACGGCGACGAGGATCAGGAAGGTCAGGGCCCGGCTGAAGCCCTGCCCCAACACGGCGACCAGCCGCGAGTCAGTTTGCAGCAAGACGCCGGGGAATTCGGCAACGGCTGCCATGGCGCGGCCCGGCACCTGGTAGGCCAGCAGCACGGCAGCTGCGGGGGAGGCCAGCAGGAGCGGAAGGCGGAGGCGCCGGCCGTTCGTGGCCTTCCAGCTGGCGGCCATGGCACGCAGCGGAGTCACCTGTTGCACCACCAACGCCGGCAGCGTCGCGAGCAGCCGCAGGTTCAGGTAGAACAGCGCGCTGGTCGCACTGAGGTAGATGGCGATGCTCAGGGGCTTCTTCAGGTACTCGGCCGTGACGAAGGGGGCGATGCCGATCTGATGTGTCAGCGGTGAGAGCTCGCCCAGGCCACTGAGGGGCAGGAGAAGCAACAGGTACAACCCGACCAGAGGCAGCTGCCATCCCATGGCCGTGCCGGTGGCGCGTAGCGCCGAGCGCCACGCCGTCGGCCCCGGGTGTGCTGAACCTGTGTGCAGGGCGTGGGCGAGGGCGATGACGGAGGTGTATTGCAGGCAGAGCACGCCCGTGGCGATCACGCCCATGCCCAGCAACCAGAGGAGCGACGTCGGATGGTGCGTCAACAGGGCGAAGCTCTGGTCGGTCAGGTTCGGGGTTCCGGCTGCGTCCAGCGCACCGTGGAACAGGAACCGCATGACGGGGACCACCAGCAGCAGGGCGAGGCCCTGCCAGAGGACCAGCACACTGGCGAGCGTGGACATGTTGCGCAGGGACCAGCGGCGCCTGGACCGGGATGCCACGAGGGGGCCCTGGTCAGCAGGGTGATCCTCGGTGTATCCATGGTGGTCGATGGCGTGGTCCCACGTTCGTTGTTGGTCCGGAAGCACCGCCCTGACGGCGCGGCACACGAAATCTTCCGCCCCAATTTACCAACGGTTCACCTGGGGCCGCGCATTATGGGACCTCCGCCACGTTCCGGTCTGGGGCCCCTGACGGGTGGGATGTGATGGTGCTTACCATGGAGCATGGCACTTCGACTGAGTGAAATTGTCCTGGAAAGCCGGTCACCGGAGGCGCTGGCGCGGTTCTGGTGCGCTGCACTGGACTACGTCGTCCTGGACCGGGAGGAGGATGGGTCCCTGGAGATCGGACCCTCCAGCGGTTTCGGCGGGCCGCAGCCCACGATCATCTTGAGCACACGCGACGAGCCCACCCAGCACCGGGGTCGGCTGCACTTCGACCTCAACGCCCTGGCTTCCACCCAGGAGGAGGAAATCGAACGCTTGCGGGCGCTGGGCGCCACGGATCTGGACATCGGGCAGTCCGGCGACGAGGGCTGGGTGGTCCTCCAGGATCCTGAGGGCAACGCGTTCTGCGTGCTGAAGGCCGTGCTCGAGCCGTAATAGGCCTCGGCCTTCGAGGTAGCACTGATACTGGATGGAATCAGAGTACGACGGCGGCGCGTGCGCCGCCGTCGCATGCTGGCTTGGTGGTTACTGCTTGACAAAGTCCTCGCACGATTTGATCTCGAAGAACTGCCCCTTGCGCAACGTCACGACCGCCTGCCCATTGACGATGTTGTTGTCCAAGATGTCGGCATCCGACTCGGATGAGGACAACCAGGCGTAGTAGCAGCCGACGGGGTTTCTCCCATCTGGGCCAGCCGTCTTGTACTTACCGGCCTTCACGTCAACACCGACTTCGTACATGCCGGAGCTGATGGTGTTCGCTTCCCGATCGGCAACAGCTCCGTCGAACTTCTTCTGATCCCGGGCAAGCTGCTTTTCGGCGCTCGCGACTGCGGTTTCCCGCTCCTTCAACTTCGTCGTCTGGGCCCGCTGTGTTTCTCGGAACTCGGCAATGGTCGTTTCCGCTGTTGATTTCGCGTCAGCGGCGAGGTCTTCCTGTTCCTTGATGGCTGCGGCGTGCCCTTCTGCATCGGCGACGAGCGTGGCGTTTTTCTCGCTCAGTGTGCTGATGGATGCCGCTTGCTGGGAAACCTGTTGTTCGAGTCCCGCGACCGGCGACGCTCCGATGAGTCCACCCATGAGACCGCCTAACAGCAATCCGGCGGCTCCGATGCCGATCGGGAGAACCAATGCCTTGTTCACCCGTGGCCTTTTCGGGCTGGGACTTTGACCCGGCGTGATGGACTCGTGGGCCCATGGGTCATATGAAGTTTTTTCCACGTGGTTGTTACCCCCCCTGACGTTGCCGTCCCCCATTGGTACCGGCCACTAACGCGATATTAGGGGCAATGGCTGTCAGTTTGGCGCTCGCGTTCGCACTGTTGCACAATCGTGTTCTCCAATGGGGACAGGAGCCGCTTTGCGGTTTCCGACGGTGATCTGTCGCGCCGTCGTGACGTACTCCGATGGGCAGAAGACATGCGCCACTACATCTCCGGCGCTCCGGCGGTCCGACGCGTTTTCGGATTGCGTTTCGGGAGCACGCCCGAGCAGATGACGACCAGAACCCCCGCCAGCGGAACCACGAGCAGACCGGTGGCCAGGGATGAGCGGTCGGCGACGGCCCCGACGATCGGCGGGGAGAACAGGAAGCCCAGGCGCATGAGCCAGCCCAGGATGGTCAGGCCGGTGCCGGGACGTAGCCCCGGCAGTTCGTCGGCGGCGTGCATCGCTGCCGGGACCAGGGTGGCCGTGCCGAATCCGGCCAGGCCGAAACCGATGATGGTGCTCGGGATGCTGGGGAAGGCCAGTGCCAGTCCGAAGGCGAGGGCGATCAGGATGCCGCCGGTTTGGGCGACGGCACGTTGGCCGAAGCGGTCCACCAGGCGGTCGCCGATCATCCGGCCGACGAACTGGCAGCCGACCAGCGCGACGAAGCCCATTGCGGCCACGGGGGCAATCGCCCCGAGGGAACCCTTGAGGTAGATGGCCGCCCAGGAGCTGCCGGCATCCTCGACCAGGGTGCCGCCGATGGCGACCAGGACCAGCGCCGCGAGAAGCCAGGCCAGGCGCAGCCGGGAGATGCGTGCCGGGGAGGTACCGGCGTCGCGCTGCGTGGCGTCCTCGGGGTCGATCGTCGTGCTCCGCCGTGGTTCGGCACCGGGCAGGAGCAGGGGCAGGGCGATGAGGGCGACGGCACTGAACAGGACCAACGAGATCGCCAGATGGATGCCGCGGGGGATGTCGAGCCCGGCGGCGGCGCCGCCGAGCAGGCCGCCGAGCATGGCGCCGATGCTCCAGACGGCGTGGAAGGAGTTCAGGATCGAGCGGCCGTAGGCGCGTTGGACGCGCAGTCCATGGGCGTTCTGGGCGACGTCGGTGATCGCGTCCATGGCGCCGCCGAGGAAGAGTGCGGCGGCCAGCATGGCCCAGCTCGGGGCAAGGCCGGCGAGCAGGACGCCGGTGCCGGTGAGGATCGTTCCGGCGACGGCGACCCGGGAGGAATGGAAGCGGCGGATCAGCGACGCGGCGGCGAGCCCGGCGATCAGGGCGCCGAGTGGGAATGCGGCGACGGCGGCGCCGAAGGCCGCGTTGGACAGGTCGAGCCCGTCCTTGATCGACGGATAGCGGGGGAGCAGGTTCGCGAACAGGGCGCCGTTGGTCAGGAACAACAGGGACACGGCCAGGCGGGCGCGGCGGTTGGTCCGGGTGGGGCCGGTCTCGGCGGCGGCATTCGAGGGTGGGGGCGTCACTGTCCTACCGTATGTGGCCCCACCGGCCGGCGCAGCCTCGACGGGCCGTCGGATGGCTAGGGCCACCAGACCGCGGCGAGCAAGCCGATCCCCGCGATGGCCAACAGGGCGATGGCGATGCAGTAGCTGCGGTACGCGCCGGTGGGATAGGCGCACCCGTCCAGGTCGGCGACGCCGCGGTCGTCGGGCAGGCCGCCGGTCTTCTGCTCCCGGGCGAGGTGGAACTGCGCGGAGAGGTAGCCGATGTAGGCGCGGCACAGGCATACCGCGGAGAGCACGACGGCGGTGATTAGCACCGCGTGAAGCCACCGGGGCGCATGGGCGATGGAGGTGCCGTTCAGCCCGACGATGACCAGAACGCCGCCGATGCCGCCGCCGATGTAGGAGCAGACCTTCTGGATCCGTTCGTAGCGTAGGAACCGGACGGCGATGGTGTCCTGGCCGGGGTCGTTGACCTCCGTGGGCATGGCTATTTGTCGAACAAGCCGTTTACGATGCGACGCAAGACATCGCCGAGCGACAACATGTCTGCGGAGTCCATCGGTGGTTCACCAGTAGTTGAACGACAAATGGCTCCCACCGCGGTCAACTCTGCGGCATAGCCTGCCACAACTGCTCCAACTGAATGTGGAGGATGGCCGCCGAATAGGTTCAAGGCCAGGTCGACACTTTCCCGGACCACTGATTCGTCATGCGATTCAAGCGCAGAGCGGATGGCATCCGAAGCCGCAAGCCGGTCGTGGGCCGCGCTGATGGCTCGTGAAGCGCCGTCGCCGCTATCTTCGATGGCGTATCCGTCCATGACAGGTTCCTTCCAAAGGCCTGGGTCCACGACGTTGTGGGTGCAGACAGCTTGGCATCTGTCGGGGTGGGTGACAAGGCGGAATGGCTTGAGGATCAGGCGTGTTCGTATGTGAGGCAGTCTGCGTTGTCGGTGCCGTTCTAGTATTGGGCACCTAGGAATCCGGCCCATTGGTGGGCCAGGCCACGCAGGGCGAATTCTTCCCGCTCTGCGTGGCCCCTGATGTAGATGAAATAGAAGTTGCGCTCCAATCCCACCAAAAGCGTTGTCAGGTAGGTTTGCCACGCCGTGCGATCGTCACCGTCCAGGTCCGGCACAACCGGTCTGCGAGTCGGGAACTGATCCGTCGATGCAGCCCGAGCCACTCATCCAGGACCTCGTCATCGGTCGTCGTGGCTCGGTTGATCGCATCGAATTCTGCACTGTGGCTGCGCCACATGTCCTTGCCCGTCGACCGCAGCCAATCCAGCATGTTGTCCGTCGTGAAGGCCTCCAGATCACCAAGTTCGTTATACATGGACGTGGCGCTGGGCTCGATGGACTTCATCCGGTCGAGCACGATCTGCGTCTTGGACGTGAAGTGCAGATACAGATTGGGGCGGCTGGTCTCTGCCTGACGGGCGATGTGGGACATCGTCGTGGCCTCATAGCCGTGCTCACGGAAAAGCGTGAAGGCGGCGTCCACGATCCGCTGCTGAGTGGCAGTCTTGGACGCTGCCCGTTGCGTGGGGGCAGTCATGCACGCTCTTTGGATCCGCTCATTCCATCGACTCTATAGGACGGCGCCTTGGGGGTGGCGGGCATCGTCGAATGCGGGCAATTTCTCCGGTCATCCGGCATGAGGAACTTCCTTGGAGAACAGGAAACATGGTGCTCTAGGCCTTGTTGATTATGTCGATCCAGTGGTCGCCGCGGCTCCATCCGTCCTTGGGGTTCATGGCGAAACCCTCAATGTATATGGTCCCGTCGCCGACCCTGCTGGCTTCGAAGACTGATCTCAGAGCCCTAGCCAAGGCCCGGGCATCGGTGACACTGTCTATGTCGAATTCGAGGGCAATCTTCTTCTGTGACATGGGCTGAACTTACCTTCTCTTTGAGCGGTATCGGAGTATCCGTGCAATGTGTATCGGCGTGACGCAGGTTTTGAGCCGAGGTCAGAAGATATTAGACGAAGGACCGTGCTGATCCCGAGCTTTGGCTAGTTCGGTGAACGCGGCGACGTCCATCAGCCACGATTGTTGCTCCTGCTTGTAAGGGGAATGAAGGGGCTTGGGGATCACCAGTTGCAGTTTCTGGGTCTGCATTTCCTTTGTCTGTCCCAGACTGATGGGGCTCTCGAGAGTGAGTAGATGCTTTTGCCCGATGCGTTCTGCTTCGCTGAGGACCTGGCGCCAGCGATCCTTGCAAGTGGTTTTCGCCCCCAGGACCGTCAGCTGTGAGGCCGGGACGGCGGGGTCATGATAGTCCTCGATGCTGGGGAAGATGAAGTCGGGTCGGACATCGTTTTCGGTTGCTTTGTCGAAGGAATGCCGGATTTCAAGGGCATTGAAGATTGCGATGAGATGGTGCTCCAAGCTTTTGCCGGCCCGGCTTTTGCGTCGGTTGTGGATGCGCAGGGATTCGGCGACGAACTGGTCCACGTCGACCTGGCCTCTAATGTAGATGGCATTGAGGGTGTCTGTGACCAAATGGTGTTCCAGAGTGCGGAAAAGGAGTTCCTCGCGTTCTAACCAAGCCATCAGCACGCCGTCAGGGTCTTCTCGGGCATCTAGATCTGGGAGGGTGGAGCGTGCGAAGGCCCCGAATTCGGCAGTCGGCGGAAACTTTGAACCGAACTTATTAATGAGTTGTTCGAGCCAACTCTCGCCAGCAGGCTCGATGATGGGCTCTACGACGATGCCGAGCATGTCCAGCAGATACAGGGCCGGAAGCCCAAGCTCGTCCCGGTTCTCATTCAGGTTGCTGCGTACGGAGTATTCGTGGCGCTCGAGGGCGTCGGTGCCGAAAAGCCAGTCCAGTTGCGCAGCTACGCTCGAGCCGCTTGGCGCGACGATGAGAAGCACCGACCCGTCCTTTTGGCGTGCGATGAAAACGACGTCGCCGGGCTGGGCATTCTTCATCGCCTCCACATGAGCTGGGTAGTAAAGGCGGAATTCGGCACCTCGGTGTGGGTTGGCGGCGCGGGCGTCGTAGTAAGTGAGAGTCCCCTCCTCGACAACCGGCTCATCTGTTTCATCTGTGGCCCATATGAATCTGGTGGACAGCGGCACACTACCGGCCGGCGCTCCGAATAGCTCCCGGAATGCTCGAGTTCCGGCGAGTTCATGTTGGTGGGATCCATGCCCGACCGTCTCGACGCGGCTGAGGACCTTGGCGGCCACGCCGTCGAAATGGTCGGCCAGATGGCCGAGTTCCACGAATTCTCCTTGGTGTCGAGCATTATCTACGGGGTAGGCCTGTCAGGTGTCGGCCTAGGCCACCAGCGGGTTCTCCTGCCGGGCCAGGATGGTTTGGACGTGGGGGGTCATGATGCGAGCGATCTCTGCCATGACCGGGGCCACGACACTGTTGCCGAATTGCCGGTAAGCCTGGGTGTCGCTGACGGGGATCCGGTAGCTGTCATCGAAGCCCATCAGCCTAGCGCACTCACGAGGGGTCAGGCGTCGAGGCCGGCCCGCGCCTTGGGCGACGAGGATCTCGGAACCATCCTTGTAGTAGCGGGCGGAGAGGGTGCGGGAGGTTCCAGAGGGATGGACCAACCCGAACCCGAACCCATTGCCGGCGGCCTTGTGTTTGGCGGCGTAGGCCTGCAGGTAGGCCCACAGTTTCGGTGTCAAAGTGTACTTCGGCTGCACGGACGCGTTGTCGTGGTCGAAGAATCGATCCCCGTCCCATTCCAAGACCGGTTCCGTGCCGTCGGTGCGGTGAAGGATGGTTTCTAGCTTCGGACCAACTGGTGGCAATTCCAAGTCGTCCCAGCTGAAATCGGTCGGCTCGCGGAAACCGACAATGATGATGCGTTCGCGGTGCTGCGGGGTGAAGCTGATTCCGTCGATCACCTTGGTGTGGACCTGGTAGCCCAGTTCCTCTTCCAGGGTGGCCATGATGACTGCGAAAGTGCGGCCCTTGTCGTGGGAGCGTAGGTTCTTCACGTTCTCCAGCATGAACGCGGCGGGGCGTTTTTCATCGATGATCCGGGCCACGTCGAAGAACAGGGTGCCTTGGGTGGCGTCCTCGAAGCCGTGAGCCCGGCCTAAGGCGTTCTTCTTGCTCACGCCGGCTATGGAGAAGGGCTGGCAGGGGAACCCCGCAAGCAACACGTCGTGGTCGGCGACCTCGGCGGCAGGGAGGGGCTGGATGTCGCCGATGAAAACGTGCTCGGGATCATTCTCATCGGGGAAGTTGGTCAGGTAGGTCTTCTTCGCCCAATCGTTCCACTCACTGGTGAACACGCACCGCCCCCCATGGGACTCAAATCCCTTGCGGATCCCGCCGATGCCGGCGAATAGGTCGATAAACCGGAACTCAGCATCCTCTGCGGCCGGTTTCATGCCCAGTAGCTCACGCAAGGCAGGCGCCAGCATGGTCGGCAAGGGGGTCTCGCCGTGTTCCCACCGGGCGATTGTTCGGCCGGTAACTCCGAGTTGCTCGGAGAGCTGACGCTGTGTGTAGCGTGCACGGGCGAGGGCAAGAAGTTCAGTCGACGTTTCCACGGCATCCTATCTGGGTTAACTACATGACATCATGTCGCATTTCGAGGCGAATCGGTAAATGCCACGCCGTACGGAACACCGCCGGGGGAAAACTTCCCCTTGATGTCTAGTTGGGATGGCTAGCATCGCAGCCGCCACCGACAAGTCGTCAGTCGGGGGCGTGGTGTGATGGGTCGTGGGACGACTTAACTCTTGCCCGTGCGGTGTTCCTCCCAGTGCTCGGTCAGCCAGCTCAGCTGTCGTCCTCTCAATTCCACGTGCAGCGGTTTGCCTTCCATCTCGCCGTAGTGTGGATACCCGGCGAGGGTCTTCGAGACGCTAATAGTTTGGTTGGCCGGATTGATGGCGATCAGACCGAGGTCGAAAAGGCGGTGTAGGTCACGACGCATCAACAGACCACCATGCTCGTGGTGTTCACCGACCGTTGCGAAACTGTAGAGGTGGGCAGCTTCCAAGGCCTGGGCCGGCGTGGGACCGGTGAAGGCACAGATGTTTCCCCTAGAGGCCAGCAGATCGTGACGGAAGGACCCTTGCCCAACTCGCACGCGAACGTTGGCGGTCCGGTGTCCGCCGGCAATGGTTCGCTTCGAGGCCTCCAAAACTGTCATCAGTTCCGGTCCGCTGGCTGCTGACACGGCATCGTGGAACTTCTGCCAATTAAGGTTCCGTATGCTGAGCTGGGCTCTTGGATGTATGCATGATGCCCGTAGCGTGGCACCGTCGAGCAGCCCTTCGAGGCCGACCCACGATGTCTGGTATTGGGCGGTATATTCGAGGACATCCTTGCGTTTGCTCACCGGCTGGTCGAAGTCTTTGCCACACTTGAAGCACCGATATCGGGGCTGCTTGGTCTTGCGTTCCTTGAAGGAGGCCTTGCCACAGTTCGGGCAGCTGTACACTCGCTTGTTTCCATGCTGGGTTTCGATCGATTCGATGACTGAAGCCCCAATACTGGCCTTCTTGTCCCAGAGCACCACCGCGTCCCCCACGTTGATATGGCCGTGATTGCCGACGGTGTCATCCCACCTGTAGTGGGTCGTGGGCTTGTCGTCGTAGCCGTCGTTGCTGCCGAAGGCTCGCCCCCCGGATACTGCCAGCAACAACCATGCCCTAGTTCCCACGACCTCAGTCGGATTGTCGGTAACCGGGGAAAAGACAGGGGAGGGGATGACCGGTGATTGTCGACCGCCATTGCCCACACTGCGGGCATAGGCAGCCAGATCGCTTTCCTGAACATTCCATCGGTTGCCGTGGATCTGGTGGCCAAGAAGGACTCCGTCGCGTAGTTTCTGGCGCAACGTCTTTGGATCAAGCCCAAGTCGTACGGCCGCTTCTGTGGCAGTTAATCCACTTGGCGCGACATTCTTTTCGGTGTCCATGTGGTCTCTCCAGCTCTCGGCGCAAAAAATTCGCTGCATGGTGTTGCGTGGCATTTTGCTTTTCTTGTGAATCCATAGGCCCATGTCCGCCTGTGATGGCGCAGTGGTACCCGCACCGTCTAGAACGGCTTGCCATGTTCATTTGCCTGCAGGAACGGGGGGTGCGGATTCGGCGACGAGGGAACGCAAGCCATCTGCATCCAAATAGGAGATGTCGCGGTATCCGTAGACAAGCGTCATTTCCTTCATTATGACTTGGAGGTGCTTGTCTGTGGCCTGCGGGCCGCCTTGGGTTGCGTATTCGAGGACGCTGCGGACTAGGTCGGGCAGCGCTCCGGCCTCCCGATCGAATAGGGCATTGAGCCGGTCCTCATTCTTGAAGGCCTCGCGTGTATAGGCGAAGGGGTCGCCCGCGGCTTGTGCTAGGGGATGCTTCGTTTGGGGGTCGTAGGTCAGGGAGGACACCCACCAGAGACGAGCAATGCCGTGCCTGATCAGCCGCCCTCGGGTGGAGTTGCCCATAAGCCAGCGGTCTCGAACACGGCCTTTCCAATTGCGTACTTCGGCCAGTGGCCAGCGGTTTTCCATGTATTCGCGGTACGTCGAAAATGCGAGGAAGGTCCATAGCCGTCGGTCCGAGGCGTTGGCGCGGTCCAAAGCTCCTAGATACTCATACACGAGGGGGGCATTCTGTACGTCGCGTCCAGCGACTTTCGTGGCGTCCAGATGCTCTGGGGCCCCTAGCTCCACCGGCAATTCCAGCTGGTTCTCCTCACGGTGAACGATCGTGTCCGCGTGGGCCAAGAAGTCTTCGTAGGTATTGGCGGCGTCGAGCGCGGATTGGAGCTCGACCAAGGCCTGGTGGGTGAGTGAGCGGGCGCGGTTATCTTCCATTGTTTAGTCCCCCAAATCGTCGAAGGTGGTGAGAGATGTGTCCAAGGGGTTACCGAGGATTTCCTGTGCCATCTCGAATGGGCGCATGTCGCTGGAACGTGATGCTTGCATTAGCCGGGTTATGGCGGTGTACCAATGCCTGTCGGTCAGATTTTCGTCTTCGTCGCCGGACGTTTCATTAGCCTTGATGAAGGAGATAGTTTCCATCAGGGCGGGGAGGACGACGAGACTGATTTGCAGGTCTTGACGGTTGCGGAGCATGCCGAACCCGTGCAGAACTTCTACGGGGAAGGTCACGAGAATGTGCTCGTCGTCGTCGAACCTGACCCGCAAGCCGCGCTTCATGTTGGAATCGGCAACGAATTTGAAGCACGACCCGAGGGGCGGGTTGAGCGGGTCGTAGAGCTTCTCAGCCTCGAATTCGAGGACGCCTGCATCTGCGAGAATGTCGCCGGGCAGGAGGTGAAAGTCCGCGTCGCCGTAGTCGGGGTGCTGGTTTTCCGGCCGGTAATTCCCGATGGGCTTGGTGGCGATGACTCTCATTTCGATTCTGACCGTGCCGCTGATCGATTGCTGGTCGATCCATCCGACGTAGCCGGTGCTGTCGGCATGATACATGTTGATCTCGGCACCTAGTTCCTCGTTGGCAAGGGTGGCAGTGCAGGACCACCGGAAGCTGTAACGAGCCGACCCCTCGTCGATGAGGACCTGGATCCGCGGCTCGGTCATGCGCACTTGGAACTTGATTTCGACGTCATCGACGCTCGGGGCGAACGATGCGTTGAAGACCTCGATTTCGGCATCGACGTCGTCCGAATCGTCGAGTACGGGGTGCGGGTACGAGCCGCGGGTGGTGCTGCTCATTTGATCCCCAGACGGTAGCGGTGATTGGACGAAAGCTTGAGTCGGACCTGAGATGTGGTCCCGGCCTTGAGTTCCAGTTGGGCCAAAATATTTCCCTTGTGCTTGAGCGGGGTAGTAACCCCTGCGGTAATGATGGAGGCGTTGTCGATCGGCAGCTCGTAGTCCTCCTCGACGCTCCCGCCCGGTCCGAGCGCGAGAAGCTGCACGTCACCGGAAATGTCTTCTGGGGAGGTCAGTGCGAGGCAGACGTCACCGGTGGTGGCATCGGACCAGCTCCGGAATCGGATGTCACCGGCGCTGATGCGGCCCGTTCCATCACCTTCCGTGCCACCGCCCGCGATGTTCCCACCCTTGTTGTTGCGCTTCTTGCCTCCGCCCGCATCCTTCCCCTTTTCGGCAGGGGACGAGCCCTCGCCGCCGGCCGAGGTCTTCACCCGGACGCTGACGGCCTTTCGACCGCTGGCGGAGGCGGGCATGTCCTCTCCTGCGCGGCCTTGGACCGTGCTGGACTCCCTAGTGGTTCCTGACCCTGTGCCCGGGGTGCCTGCGGGCGCGGCTTCGGTCAGAGTCCTCTCTTCGAACAACTCGTCCGGAAGGTATTTGGATAGGCCTTTGACGTGGACCTGTTCTCCGATTTGCTCCTTGACCCGACTCTTGAGACCGTTGCGGACGAAAGTCTTGAGGTCGCTGATGATTTTCCCGCCCCCAGGTGACCGCCCGGCATCCCACTTGTGGTGCTGGGGTGGCTCGAGCTTGCGCAAGAGGGTGTTGCCCTTCTCATCGGAGCACTCCAGCACAGCTGCGTACTTCACTGGAATCGAGGTGTGTTTGAAGGTGTCGATTTTCATGAGCGGTTTCCGGACGGCGATGGTATGCAGCGATTTCGATAGGGAGTCGTCGACGTTGATGTACAGGCTGATTTGGCCGAGCATATCGTGGGTTCCGAGGATCGGATTTGGGTCCGTGATCGCGCGGTAGAAAGCCGCGGTTTCCTGGTCTTCGGCCACGTGGGTCTTGAGCTTTTCGGCATCCAGACGCCATGTTCCTATTGGGGTCTTTCCCTCGACGACGAGTTCGCCTCTGTGGATGGCCATGAGGAAATTCCTCATGAAGGCGACCTTGATGTGCTGAAGGGTGGGGTCCTCTTCGGCTTTGCGGTATCCAAGGATGTAAAGGTCGGTCCCGGCGTCCGTTCGTTTTGGGAATGGCCCGATGGGTTCGGGGTCACGCAAGTAGCGGAAGTCTTCTGCGTGAGCTCGGTCCGTGAAGAAACCGTCCCCCACTCGCCAGATCCCCTCGGTGTCACGGTGGGAAGCCAGGCAGCTGTAACCGGCGAAGACCACTTCGTTGCCGCCCAAGGGGAGGGATGTGTAGAGGACGGTGCTCATGTCCGAGGCCATAGGTCCTACGGCCGAACCGATTCCGAAGGAACCGCCGCGGGATCCGTCGTCAGCGGAGATTCCCGCGCCCCTCGTCAGGGCGCTGAGCGGGGACTTGGGGTCATTGATGGACTCTGTGCCGGCCAGGCCTTTGGTGCCATAGTCACTGATGCGCAGCACCGGAATCGACGTTCGCAGTGACGTCTCATTCGCCAACTCCATGTTGTCGTGCCCTTGGGAACCCCGTGTCTGCTCTTCCACCTGTGCCAGATGGGTTCGCAAACCAGCGATTCCTGGAATGTCGTCTGTGGGCATGTCGGCCAATTCGAAAACTATTTTCACGGCGCCGGCGCCGGCATCGATGGAGTTTTGTCCCGTCTCGCGGACCAAGGACGTTTCAGCCCGTGAGCCTTCGAAGAACTGTGCGGCAGGAGAAATTGCGCCTTGGGTGGCTGCCTTGCCGGCGGCTTCGAAGTAGAAGCCGAAGTTCTGATCGGTCATTCGAATGACACCTTTCTTTCGGAGGGAGATGCGGGATCGAAGAGGGCACGCACCTCTTGGAGCTCGACCTCTATGGGGCGAAAAAGAGCTTCCACCTCATCGGACGTGTACTCGTAGTTCTTTCGGTTGGCTAGGTTGCCCAGTAAGGAAATCTCTCGAATAAGTCGATCCCCTCGAGTGGAAGCCAACCGGCGAAATCTATCGTTTCGAGACTCGTACAACTTACGTTCGGAGAATTTATCGGACATATATTGACTATATATCGGAAATGAAGGGTGTCAATGCCTTTGGATTGACGATTTCGGGAGACCACTTTCCGTCCACCGAGCAATCAATGGCGCAATTTCGTGTGGTCTAAATGCAGCGTGCGGTTGGCGCGAGAATCCCCCTCATCGTGGCGTATGCGCGCGAAACAATGCGTTCTGGTGATAGACCGGCGTCGGACATCGCTTCGCCGTGTCCGGTGATGTGGGCCGTATATTTGCTGACCGGCACCTGTATTTAGTGGGGGGCAGGGGCATCGCGTTGAATGGAATCGGACTTGCCCGGGAGCCTGTTTTGCTGCGTCCATCGTCGGTCGGAATGGCAACCATGCCTGATTACGTCCCCATGTCGACGAGTTGAGGGGTCCTCGTAGAAACGAGGTTCTGATCGCTGAAGATGCTGGTGAGCAGCCTTCAGTTGCTAGCAGCGTGTCGTTTCAATCGCGCTGGCTGAGAGGGCAAAATCGGTAGCCAGTGCCACGGCCCCCAGGACGCCTGCATGCGAGCCAGCCGTAGACGCGATAATCCGCAGATGTTTCGTCGCCAGTGGCAGTGACCGCTGGTAGACGACTTCACGTATTCCCGCTAAAAGGTGCTCACCGACCTGGGCCAGCGAACCACCGACGACGATCACCGACGGATTCAGCATGCTGACGCAGGTTGCGAGAACACTGCCTAGGTCCCTCCCGGCCTGGCGGACTGCTGCGATCACCTCCGCGTCGCCATCGCGGACTCGTTGCGCGACCAACGAGGGGATGTTTTGACCGGGCTCGGCTGCGAGGCCGAGCTTCTTGGCTATGGCCGGGCCACTGGCAACGGCCTCCAAGCAGCCAACGTTGCCGCAAGTGCACAACGTATCTGGCCCGCCGGGAACACGAACGTGCCCCAGGTCGCCAGCGGTACCTTGGGCGCCGCGCATCAATTGCCCGTGGGCCACGAGACCTGCACCAATGCCGGTGGCGACCTTGACGAATAGTATGTCCTGGTCGTTGGGCAGGTTCGCTTTGTACTCGCCAAGGGCCATGATGTTCACGTCGTTGTCGACGAGTACCGGAACGTCGTATTCCCTGTGGAGCCGTGCTGGCAGGTCATACCCATCCCACCCCGGCATGATCGGCGGGCTCACGGGACGGCCTGTCTGGAATTCGACGGGGCCAGGAAGGCCGACGCCGATGGCGGCCAAGTCGGAAGCGGTGCATTCCGCCTCCTCGAGCAACCTACCGATGGTTTGAGCCAGCCATCCGACGACTTTCTCTGGTCCGTCCGCAATGGGCAGGGGCTCCCAGAACTCTGCCTTCACTTCACCGGCTAGGTTCGCCAATACGGCCCGCGCGTGCGTCGCTCCGAGGTCTGCGCCGATGACGACGCGAGCGTTCGGATTTAAGGCGAAGAGTGAGGGTGGGCGTCCACCGGTTGACGTCGAATCACCCACGGGGGAGACATAACCCAGCTGCAGAAGCGTCTCGACGCGTGAGGCAATGGTCGACCTTGCCATGCCGGTCACCTGCGCCAACTCGGCGCGCGTGCGGGGCCGTCCGTCGCGGAGCAGTTGGAGGAACTCCCCGGCCTTGGCCAGGTCGGCGGTGCCGTTCTCGGCCGTCTCGATGGCCATCATTCCTCGTTTCGTGGTCCCCAGTTGTCAGGTGCTTGCAGTGATCATGCCATCGGCCGCCCTCATTCCCGAGTTGTTGCGGGAAGTTATTGCCGATCGACCTTCTGAGTATATTCCTACAGCTTTTGCTTGACGTTCGTCAAAAGTACTCGTACGCTCAATTTCAACGCCGATGTGACAGCGCTCACGCTGATTGCCGCAGCGGCCGATGAACCGCCCGACAGCGCACTCCAGAGGAGCTCATTCCATGACAACGTCCGGCCCCACCACTCGGCGCACACCGCAGCCGAAACCCACCGATGCGCAGGGCGCCTCGGTCAGACCCGGCCTCTCCGTCCAGCTCTACACGGTTCGCGGCCACCTCGCCGAAGACCTCCCCGGAACGCTCGAGAAGATCGCCGGCATCGGCTTCACCAACGTCGAGCCCTACGCCTTCGTTGAGCGTGCCGCCGAATACCAGGAGCACTTGTCCCGGCTCGGCCTCGCCGCCCCGACCGCCCACGTAAAGCTGATCGACGGCGACCTCGACGCCATCTTCGCAGCTGCAAAGCAGCTCGGCATCTCCACCATCATCGACCCACACATCGACGAGTCCCGCTGGACCACCCGCGACTCCGTCGCCGGCATCGCCCGCGACCTGAAGGACATCGCCGCCCAGGCAGCCGACCATGGACTGGCCGTCGGCTACCACAACCACGCCTTCGAGCTGGAGAACCGCATCGACGGCACCGCAGCCCTGGAGATCTTCGCCGACGAGGTCGGTACCGCCGTCGCCCTCGAGGTCGACACCTACTGGGCCGAAGTCGGCGGCGAGGACGCCCCGGCCCTGCTGGCCCGCCTCGGCGACAAGGTCAAGGCCCTCCACGTCAAGGACGGCCCCAAGAACAAGAACGACAAGGAACAGGTCGCCGTCGGCACCGGCTCCATGCCGGTGGCCAAGATCCTCGCCGCCGCCCCGAATGCATTGCGCGTCGTCGAGCTCGATGACCACGACGGCGACGTCCTGCAGGCAGTGGCCGACTCCTACGCCTTCCTGGCAGGCACCAAGTGAGCGCCGCGACGACTGGCGTCGGCATCGTCGGCGCCGGAACCATCAGCGACCAGTACCTGGGCAACCTCACCCAGTTCCCCGACCTGAAGGTCGTCTTCATCGCCGACATCGACGAGGAGCGCGCCGCATCCCAGGCCGAGAAATGGGGCGTCTCGAACTCGGGCTCCTACGAGCAGCTGCTCGCCACCGACGACGTCGAAATCGTCGTGAACCTGACCATCCCCGCCGTCCACGTCGAGGTCGCCCTGCAGGCAGTCGCCGCCGGCAAGCACGTCTGGGGCGAAAAGCCCTATGCACTGGACCGCGAATCCGGCCGCCAACTCATGGAGGCCGCCCAGGAGGCCGGCGTCCGGGTCGCCGTCGCCCCCGACACGTTCCTCGGCGCCGGCCTGCAGACCGCGCTGCGCGAGGTCCGCGACGGGGCCATCGGCCAGCCGCTCACCGCCCTGACCCTCTTCCAGGTCCCCGGCCCCGAGTCCTGGCACCCGAGTCCGGAGTTCCTCTTCGCCAAGGGCGCCGGCCCGCTGTTCGACGTCGGCCCCTACTACCTGACCACGCTGATCCAGGTCTTCGGTCCGATCCGCCGCGTCGCAGCCCTGTCCTCGCAGGCCCGCAGCTCGCGGACCATCGGCTCCGGCCCCAAGGCCGGCACCGACTTCGTCGTCGAGGTCCCCACCCACGTCAGCGCGCTGATCGATTTCGAATCCGGGGCCAGCGCCCAGTCCGTGTTCAGCTTCGACTCCAAGCTGCCCCGCGCCGGGTTCGTGGAGATCTCCGGAGCCGAGGGCACCGCGGTATTCCCGGACCCCAACATGTTCGACGGCGAGACCACCATCCACACCGGCGAGGGCGATCCGCGCGTCGTCGAGGCCACCGGCTCCTTCTTCACCCGGGGCACCGGTGTCGCCGAACTGGCGCAGGCCATCCGTGAGGACCGCCCCGAACGAGTCCCCGGCGAGCTGGCCTTCCACGTCCTGGACGCCATGGCCTCCCTCGTCGAGGCGGCCGACACCGGCACCTTCGTCGACGTCACCTCCACCGTGCAGATCTCCGCACCGCTCGATGCGGATTGGGATCCCTCCCGGGCCAGCAACCCGGTCTCCTGAGCACCCGCGGGGAGCTCCGCCGTCGTGCATTTTCCATCACCGCACCACCTCCATCACCGCTCCATCTCACTCACAGCAGAGAAATGAGAACCGTCATGAAACGCACCATGAAATGGGCTGCCGTCCTCTCCATCGGCGCCATGTCCCTGGGCCTGTCGGCCTGCGGCAACAACGGATCCGCCGACACCGGGGACGCCAAGGCCGGCGGCACCATCACCTACTGGGCCTCGAACCAGGGCACGTCGGTCACCGACGACGAGCGCGTGCTGAAGGAGTCGATCGAGCGCTACACCGAGGAGACCGGCACCAAGGTCGAACTCGAGGTCATCCCGTGGAGCGACCTCTACAACCGCATCCTCACCGCCGTCTCCTCCGGCGACGGACCCGACGTGCTGAACATCGGCAACACCTGGGCCGTGTCCCTGCAGGCCTCCGGCGCGTTCATGCCGTGGGAGGGCGACGCGCTGGAGAAGATCGGCGGGCAGGACCGCTTCGTGCAGACCAGCTGGGCGACCGGCGGCGCCGAGGGCCAGGCCCCGACCTCCGTCCCGCTCTACGGGCTGAGCTACTCCATGTACTACAACACCAAGATGTTCAAGGAGGCCGGGATCGACGCGCCGCCGGCCACCTGGGATGAGTTCGTCGCCGACGCCAAGAAGCTGACCAAGGACACCAACAAGGACGGCAAGACCGACCAGTGGGGCGTCTCCCTCGCCGGATCCTCGGTGACCAACAACGCCCACGCCGCCTTCATCCGCGGTCTGCAGAACGGCTCGGCCCTCTACGACGACCAGGGCAACCCCCAGTTCGCCTCCGACGGCGTCGTCAAGGGCGTGAACCAGTGGGTCCAGCTCATGGGCGAGGACGGCGTGGTCAACCCGTCGATGGCCGAGGCCCAGAACGGCTCGGACATGGTGGAGGACTTCGCCGCGGGCAAGTCGGCCATGTTCTTCGACCAGGCTCCCGGCAAGACGCTGAACGCGCGGGACATGAAGGATTGGAAGGCCGCGCCGGTCCCGATGATGACCGCCGATGCCACCGGGCTGGAAGGCACGCAGTCCCACGTGGCCGGCATCAACGTCTCCGTCTTCGACAACTCCGACAACAAGGAGGCAGCCGTCGACTTCGTCAAGCACCTGACCAGCGATTCCGAGCAGAAGTACCTGAACAAGGAATTCACCGCCCTGCCCGTGGTCACCGCCGCCTACGACGACCCGGCCTTCAAGTCCGAGGAGATCTCGCTGAAGAAGGACATCCTGGCCAACCACGCCCAGCCGATGCCGCTCTACCCCTCCGAGAGCCAGATGGAGACCCTGGTCGGCACCGCGGTGAAGAACCTCTTCGCCCAGATCGCCCAAGGTGAGAAGGTCACCGAGGCCGACGTGAAGAAGGCGCTCGAAAACGCGAATTCGCAGATGTGAGCACGCCCGCCCCACCCGCCTCGAAACGGCCGAAAGGACAGATGATGGCTCCCACCCTTGAAGCCGGGAACCGCCGCCGTGTAGAGCCGGATCCGGCCGCCCCCACCCAGGGGCGGCCGGTACCCCCGGCCCCGCAACGCAAGCGCAAGAAGGACCTGTTCCCGTACCTGCTGATCGCCCCGGCGACCATCATGGAGCTGCTGATCCACATCATCCCCATGATCCTCGGGGTCTGGATCGCGTTCATCGCGCTGACCCAGCTGAGCATCGGGAACTGGGTGAAGGCCAAGTTCATCGGGTTCGAAAACTTCGTGGCCGGGCTCAGTCCGTCGAGTCCGATCGGCACCCAGTTCTACGGGGCGCTGGGGCGGACCCTGCTGTTCACGGTCATCGTGGTGGCCCTGGCCTGGGCGCTGGGCATGTTCGCCGCGGTCCTGCTCTCCTCGAGCTTCCGGGGGCGTGGGCTGCTGCGGACGCTGTTCCTGGTGCCGTATGCCCTGCCCAGCTACGTGGGCACCATTGCCTGGGCGTTCATGTTCAACCAGCGCGACGGCGTCATCAACCGCTTCCTGGTCGACGACCTCGGGTTGCTGGACCACCGGCCGTTCTGGCTGTTGGGGTCCAATGCCTTCTGGGTGATGGTCATCGTGACGGTGTGGCAGTTCTGGCCCTTCGCCTTCCTGATGCTGCTGGCGGCACTGCAGAACATCCCCGGTGAAGTGTACGAGGCGGCCGCGCTGGATGGGGCCAGCCTGTGGAAGCAATTCACCAACATCACCCTGCCCATGATCAAGCAGGCCAACTCGGTGCTGTTGCTGATGCTCTCGCTGTGGATCTTCAACCAGTTCAACGTCCCGTACGTGTTGTTCGGGCCGGCCTCCCCACCGGAGGCGACGCTGATCTCGCCGCTGATCTACCAGCAGTCCTTCAGCAACTGGAACTTCGGTGTCGGTGGCGCCATGAGCGTCCTGCTCCTGGTCGTGCTGCTGATCGCCTCGGCGTTCTACATCCGACTCGTCATGCCCAAGGGAAAGGGACCCAATGCTTGAGACCCGTGGATTCCGCATCCTGCGCACGTTCGGGCTGCTGGGCCTGTCGATCATCGTCATCCTGCCGCTCTATGTCGTGCTCGTCACCAGCGTCAAGCCGCTCGAGGACGTGCGCGGGCTGTTCACCTGGTGGCCGAGCACCATCACCCTGCAGCCGTACCTGGACATCTGGAAGACCGTCCCGCTGGCCGACTACTTCGTCAACAGCCTCATCGTCACCGTCAGCGCCACCTTCTTCTCGGTGGTGCTGGCCGTCATGGCCGCCTACGCCCTCTCCCGCTTCCAGTTCAAGGGCGCACGGACGTTCTCCCTGGTGGTCCTCTCGACCCAGATGTTCCCGGGCATCCTGTTCCTGCTGCCGCTGTTCCTGATCTTCACGCAGATCGAACGCACGGTCGGACTGCAGCTCTCGGGAACCTACCTCGGGCTGATCCTGACGTACCTGACGTTCTCGTTGCCGTTCGCCATCTGGATGCTCACCGGCTTCCTGGCATCGATCCCGCGCGAACTCGAAGAGGCGGCGATGATCGACGGCACCGGTCGGATGGGCGCCCTGATCCGCGTGGTGCTGCCGGTCGCCAGGCCGGGGATCATCGCCGTGGCCGTCTACTCCTTCATCACCGCCTGGGGCGAGGTCCTCTTCGCCTCGGTGCTGACCAACTCCGACACCCGCACCCTGGCGATCGGCCTGCGTTCCTACGCCTCGCAGACCGACGTGTACTGGAACCAGCTGATGGCCGCCTCGGTGGTCGTCTCGCTGCCCGTGCTCATCGGGTTCATGTTCGTCCAGCGCCATCTCGTGGCCGGCCTGTCCGCGGGTTCCGTGAAATGACCCGCTCCGAACCCACCCGAAGGAGGACCTTGTGAGCCACCCATCCACTGCACCGCTGAAGGTCGGCATCATCGGCGGCGGCTTCATGGCCCGGATCCATGCCCAGGCCGCGCGCGCCGCCGGCGCCGATGTCGTCTCGGTGCTCTCCTCCCGTCCCGAGCGCTCCGCCCGGGCCGCCGCCGACCTGGGGATCCCGCACGCGGCGGCCACCCTGGACGAGTTGCTGGCACGCGTCGATGTCGTGCACGTCTGCTCGCCGAATGCCACGCATGCCGGGCACGCCCGCGCGGTGTTGGAGGCCGGCAAACACGTCGTCTGCGAAAAGCCGCTGGCCATCGCCCCCGAGGAGGCCTCGGCACTGGCCGAACTCGCGACCCGGGCCGGAGTCACCGCGACCGTCCCGTTCATCTACCGCTTCCATCCGATGGCCCGCCAAGCCCGCCACCAGGCCGCAGGCGGGGGTATTGGGCGGCTTCTGACCGTGCGGGGGAACTACCTGCAGGATTGGATGCTGCAGGAGGATGACACCGATTGGCGCGTCGATCCCGCTGCCGGGGGACCGTCCCGGGCCTTCGCCGACATCGGCTCCCATCTGGTGGACCTGCTCGAATTCATCGCGGGGGAGCGGATCGTGCGCATCAACGCCCGGCTCGGTATCGCCCACCCCACCCGCCGCGGACAACCCGTCGACACCGAGGACGCCGCCGTGTGCCTGGTGGAGATGGAAGGCGGCGCCATCGGCAGCCTGATGGTCTCGCAGGTCAACGCCGGACGGAAGAACGCGTTGAGCCTCGAACTCGGGGGGACCAGCGGATCGGTCGCCTTCGACCAGGAGCACCCCGACGAACTCTGGCTCGGCGGACGTGCGGGATCCACCACCCTGGCCCGCGACGCCCCATCGCTGGTCGACGACGCCGCCCGGCTCTCGGTAGTTCCCGCCGGGCACCCGATGGGCTATCTCGATGCCTTCAACGCCTTCGTCGCCGACACCTATGCGACGATCGGCGGGGGAGCACCTGCCGGGTTGCCGACCTTCGCGGACGGTCTGCGCGCCAGCATCCTCACCGCCGCAGTGCTGGATTCCTCCCGCAGCAACAGCTGGGTCGACGTCTCCGCGGCCTCCGACCACCGAGCCGTCCAGCACATCCAGTGAACCCCGAGCCCCCGACCGTCCCCTCGAGGAGGACCTCCATGACCCAGACCCCGCAGCCCGTCACCCTGTTCACCGGCCAGTGGGCCGACATGCCGTTCGAGGAACTGGCCCGCCGTGCCGCCGACTGGGGCTATGACGGTCTGGAGATCGCCGCATCCGGCGACCACCTGGACCTGCAGCGCGCCGACGAGGACGACGCCTACCTGGCCTCCCGCCTGGAGATCCTGGACAAGTACGGTCTCAAGGTCTGGGCCATTTCCAACCACCTCGGCGGCCAAGCGGTGTGCGATGACCCCATCGACTTCCGCCACCAGGGCATCCTGCGCCCCTACGTCTGGGGCGACGGGGAACCCGAGGGTGTGCGCCAACGCGCCTCCGAGGACATGAAGCGCTCGGCGCGCGTTGCCCGCAAGCTCGGTGCCGAGACCGTCGTGGGTTTCACCGGCTCCAAGATCTGGCAGTACGTGGCCATGTTCCCGCCCGTGCCCGGTTCCGTGATCGACGCCGGCTACCAGGACTTCGCCGACCGCTGGAACCCCATCATGGACGTGTTCGACGACGAAGGGGTCAAGTTTGCTCTCGAGGTGCATCCGTCGGAAATTGCCTACGACTACTGGACCACCGTGCGCACCCTGGAGGCCATCGACCACCGGGAATCGTTCGGGCTGAACTGGGACCCCAGCCACATGTTCTGGCAGGGGATCGACACCGTCGGCTTCATCACCGACTTCGCCGACCGGATCTACCACGTGGACTGCAAGGACACCCGGCTACGCCCGCCCCTGGGCCGCAACGGCATCCTGGGGTCCCATCTGCCGTGGGGAGACCCTCGCCGCCGCTGGGATTTCGTGTCCACCGGCCACGGCGACATCCCGTGGGAGGACGCCTTCCGCGCCCTGGCGCATATCGGCTACGACGGCCCCATCTCGGTCGAGTGGGAAGACGCCGGCATGGACCGCCTGCATGGTGCGGCCGAGGCCGTCGGGAAGATCCGCGAGCTGCTGTGGAAGCGGCCGGAGGCATCGTTCGACGCGGCGTTCTCGAACCAGTAGCCGCATGGGGCCGATTCTTCCCTGAACTAGCCTTTGTCAGTCCGTTGTGCGTATGCCTTGCTGCCGGGCTCGTCCTTCGGCAATTCCGGATGAATACGGCACAATTCGTGGAGTTCCACCTTGAGGGAAAGTCTGAGGTCATGAATGAGGGCGCGATAGTTCCGGGAATCATGACGACTGTTGTGGAGGTACTCGTTGCAGTGCATGGACATCTGGTCGAGGAGCGTGTGCACCTCTGAATCAACATCGTCTCGAGCGGCTAATCGCGCCTCGTCAATGGCCCGACGTACGTCTAAAACGGAACTAGAAACACCGTCAAAATCTGCATGACCGTCACGAGCTTTCCAGACTCGAGTGAGTGACTTCGGTTCTACGAGCGCTCGCTTCCGAGCCAATTCGCCGATCAGTCGGCGGAGGCCCGAGATCTCTCGCTTCATTCGTTCTTTGCGATAACTCCGACGGCCAAGAAACACAGCAATAGCAGCTGTGGCGACGGCCACGATTGCGCCGACAATTAGATCCGACGGGAATGTCGCGAACATGACGTCACTCTAATCAATCCCAGCCTGGGCGAGGGCCAACATGCGGCTGGAATTTCATACGCTACAAGGGATGGGCATGCTTCCGTCCGGCGCGGCCGGAGGACTTCCCGGATGTGACCGCCCTGGGCGATTCATTGCGCGAAAAGGACGACTTCGACGTCTTCCGCGGGCAGGTGGAGGCCCTGCTCTCCACGATGGAAGCGGCGTTGCCGCGAACGTAGGTCGACCCCGGCCCGTGGGGGCCGGGGTCGCTTGCGCAGCATGACTTTCGCGCCGCCGTCGTGCTCTGGTGTTGCCGTGAAGCGGTGGCTAGCTGTCCACCGATTGCTGTTCGGGATCTTGCAGCTGGGCCAGGGCCGCGGGGTCCTGCAGGTGGGTCAGGGAGAGCGGGCCGGTGTTGCCGTTGATGTACTGGTCGACGTCGGGCGAACCCAACGTCGTGTCCAGATGCTGTGCCCGGCGCGAGCCGGTCAGCCGGACGAAGTCGAGCGGGATGTTGGCGTCCGCATCGGCCTTGTGGTGGGCGGGGGAGGGGATGCGCTCTTGCCATTCCGCGGTGACGAGGAAGGCGTACTCCCGATGCTCCGCGATGAAGGCGCGTACGGCCGGGCAGAACGGCAGGAGCGCCAATCGGCTGGTGTGCGCGTCCGTCAGGACGTGGTGGATGAGCATGTCGATCAGCAGCGCCGACTTGAACTGGCGCTTCATGGAGGTATGCAGGACCCACATGTCGGCACCGTCCATGCTGTACTGCACGAATCCCGCCAGTTCGCCCGCCTTGAAGATCTGGTACTGGAACTGTTCGCGGTTGTTTTCGATCGCAATCGGCATGCGCTACGCCACCTCCGTCACGACACTGGAAACGGCCCAAGGAGCGACATGGCGTTGGTGCGGGGGGAGGAAAAGGTTCAGGGGGATCACGTTGGCTCCTGTGCAGAACTGGCGGCCCTCTGCTGAACCGGTAACAGCATAGGCAGACAGCAGTAGTGGTTGGCAACTCAGCGGCACAGCCGGTAGCGGGGAACCGACACTCCAGGGTGTGGTCAGCGATGCCAGGGAACGTTTTCGGCAGGACGTTTTGGCCAGCTTCCAACCCTAGGCGCGACCGCGTCAGCGATATATCGTTGAGTATCGCTACCCGATCGGTGGCGAACCACGGAGGAGACCACGATGAACACTTCACATTCGGCCGGAGGGTTCGGCGGAGCCGGCTTCGATGGCGTTTGGCAGGCCCTCGAGGACCTGCGCTCACGGTTCGAGAAGCGCACGGGCACCCGCGCGGGACGCGGTGAGGTGCGTTCGGCGGTACTGGCGCTGCTCGGGGAACGCCCGATGTACGGCTACCAGATCATCCGCGAAATCGAGGAGCGCAGCGGTGGCAACTGGAAACCCAGCGCCGGCTCCGTCTACCCGACTCTGCAACTGCTCGCCGACGAGGGGTTCATTAGCGCCGAGGAATCCAGCGGGCGAAAAATCTACTCGCTGACCGAAGCCGGCCGCGAGGACCTGGACGCCTCGGAGGGCCCGGCCCCCTGGGAGCCGGCGGAATCGGAGCGAGGCGGCACATTTGCGGCCCTGCCCAAGGCAGGTTTCGAACTCGCCCAGGCAGCCTCCCAGGTGGGCCGCACCGGCTCACCGGAACAAGTGCAGGAAGCCGTCGCGGTGCTCGATGAAGCGCGCCGGCGGTTGTACTCGATCCTCGCCCAGGGCTGACCTGGGTGACATCACGTGGCCGGGGCCCGGCACGCCCGGCATCGGGGGCCGGAAGCACCCGCGCCCGCTACCGCCGGATCCTGCGGTTCGCCGCCTGGCATCTGGCGGTCATCTGGTGGTTCGAGCTGTTCCTGCCCCGCATCGGCCTGGCCAGGCTCGCCGAACGCTCGCGGGCTCGGCGGATGCGCCGCTTCGCGCAACGCTTCCACGCCCTGGCGGTGGAACTCGGTGGGCTGATGATCAAGGTCGGGCAATTCCTCTCCTCCCGGCTCGACGTGCTCCCGCCCGAGATCACCGCGGAACTGGAGGGGCTGCAGGACGAAGTGCCAGCGGTCCCGTTTGCCGACGTGCGGGCCCTGGCCGAGGCCGAACTGGGCGCGCCGCTGGATCGAGTCTTCGCATGGGTGGATGAGACGCCCGTCGCGGCGGCATCCCTGGGCCAGGCGCACCGGGCGCAGCTGCTGCCCGAAGCCGCCGCCGACGTCGGGTTCGCGGGCGTCATCGTGAAGATCCAACGCCCGGGCATCGAGGCGATCGTCGACGTGGACCTCGCCGCGCTGCGCAAGGTCGGCGGCTGGCTCAGCCACATCCGGTTGGTGTCTCGTCGCGCCGACATGCCGGCGCTGGTCGAGGAGTTCGCCCACACCAGCCTGGAGGAGATCGACTACCTGCACGAGGCCGCGCAAGCAGAACGCTTCGCCGACGAATTCGCCGACAACGACGCCGTTGCCGTGCCCCGGATCGTCTGGGAACGGACCAGCCGACGCGTGCTGGCGCTCGAGGACGTCACGGCCATCAAAATCTCCGACCTGGAGGGGCTGCGCGCGGCGGGCATCGACCCGGCGGAGGTCGCCCCCGCCTTCGGCGCGGTCATGTTCGACCAGCTGTTCGGCAGCGGCTTCTTCCACGCAGATCCGCACCCGGGCAACATCTTCGTCACGCCCACCGCCCAACCGGTGGCCGGGCGCCCGTGGAAGCTGACGTTCATCGACTTCGGCATGATGGGCGACGTGCCCCCGGGCACCCGCCGCGGGTTGCGCAAACTGCTGATCGCCGCCGCGTCGCGCGACGGCAAGGGGTTGGTCGCCGCCATCGGCGAGGTGGGGGTGCTGCTGCCCACCGCCGATACCGCTGAACTCGAACGGGCCATGACGCACCTCTTCGCCCGGTTCGGCGGGATGGGATTTGCCGAACTGCGCGAGGTGGATCCACGCGAATTCCGGGATTTCGCCGCCGAGTTCGGTGATGTGGTCCGGTCCCTGCCGTTCCAGCTGCCGGAGAACTTCCTGCTCATTATCCGGGCGATGTCGCTGACCTCCGGGGTGTGCAGTTCCCTGGATCCGAAGTTCAACCTCTGGGACACCGTGGAGCCCTACGCGGCGCAACTGCTACGCGAGGAGCGCGGAAACCTCGTCCAGGACGTGGCCCAACATGCACTCGACGCGGTGACGACGGCGGTGCGTCTGCCCGGGCGATTGGACGGGGTGGTCACCCGTCTGGAGGACGGGTCGCTCGCGGTCGCCACGCCGCGCCTCGAACGCCAGGTGGCCCGCCTGGAGCGCACGGCGCGACGGGCCATTTCGGCGCTGGTCTTCGCGGCACTGCTCATTGCCGGAGCGCTGGTCCGGCCGGATGACCAGGTGCTGGGTACCGTGCTGATGGGCGTGTCGGTGCTGCCCCTGCTGCACGGCCTGCTGGCCGGCCGCCGCAGGCTTTGAGGGCGCCTTGTGCCCGGGACGCCCGTCCGCCGGGGCCATAGCCCCCCTAACCCGCCGACGGCGGCGCAACGTGTGCGCCGCCGTCGTTCTCAGGGATCCAGCGTGGTTAGCCGAGCGTCGAGGTGTCGATGACGGCGCGGTAGCGGACCTTGGAGGTCATCACGCGCTCGTACGCCTCGTTGATCTGCTCGGCGCCGATGAGCTCGGTGGCCGGGGCGAGGCCGTGCTCGGCGCAGAAGTCGAGCATCTCCTGGGTCTCGCGGATGCCGCCGATGAGCGAACCGGCGAAGGAGCGGCGCCGTGGGCCTCGAAGTGATACTTGGATCCTCACTTGCCGTGGGTGAGCCGCACCGGCGATTCGGCTTCGCATCCGCCGGACACGCCAGCATCCCCTGATAGGACGCGCTCGCAGCCGCTACCTGTCCTCGTCCACCTCGTGCAGCCACGGCAGGTCTGCGCCGGGTCGCGTCACGGTGATTCCTGCGCAGCGGACGGCGAAGTCCAGGACCTCAACCAGGTCGTTTTCCTCCACGAGGCCGGTGCCCGCATCGCGGGGCAGGCCCTTCGGGCGTCTGTGCAGCAACCGGTGGATCAGCCCGGCCATGAAGGAATCACCGGCGCCGATCGTATCGACCACCGCAGCGGTGGCGGCCGGGGACGCGACGCGCTGCCGTGTCGTTGCCAGCGTGGCGCCGTCACCACCGCGGGTCACCGCGACGAGGGAGGGACCGATGCCCAGGATCTTGTCGATGATCGCCCCTTCGTCGAGCCCGGGAAAAAGGACCTCGGCGTCGGCGTCGCTGAGCTTCACCACGTCGCTCTCGGACATGAGCCGTTCGATGCGCTCCTTCATGTCCCGTTCCGGTACGAGCCCGACCCGGATATTCGGGTCGAAGGTCACCAGAGCCGTGGGCAGGGAACGGCACAGCTCGGCCACACCCGCGTACCCGGGTTCGAGCACCGCGCCGATGGAACCCACATGGAGGACCGCGGGTGGGGGCGTGGACTGGAGCACGCCGTGGCTCGTCAAGGTCCACCGGAGGTCGAAGTCGTAGTGGGCCGCGCCGTCCTCCCCGAGTTCCGCACGGGCCGTCGAGGTCCGGCCGGAACGGTTCGTTGCCGGATGCAGACCCACCCGGGAGGCGTGCAGGTGCTCCTCTATCAAACGAGAATCTTCGTCGGTCCCGATTTCCGTCAGCAACGAGACGTCCTCGGCCAGACGACCCAGGCCGACCGCGACGTTGAGCGTCGAGCCGCCGGGGAGCCGATGCTGCCGGCCGTCATTGCCCGGGATGATGTCGATCAGTGATTCCCCGACCACCAGGACGCCGGCTGTTGACGCGTGGTCAGTGTATGGGTTGCCGTGTTCAGTCATTGCCGTCTCCCGGGACGACGACGGCCTTCAACGACTGCTGTTCATGCCGGGCCAGCGTGAGGGCAGCTTCGGTGTCCTCGAGATCGAAACGATGCGTGATGACCGGCCCGGTGGCGACGGCACCGTCGGCGATCAGCCGGAGAGCCGTGGGATAGGTGTTGGCGTAGCGGAAGATCCCCGAGATGGTCAGCTCGCGGTTTTGGACGAGCGGGACGCTGAAGGACACGCGATCCGCACCCATTCCCACCAGCACGGCTCGTCCGGCCGGTGCCAGGGCCTGCAAGCCGGAATCCAGTGCAGCTGCGGAACCGGAGCATTCGAGCAAGACGGCATACCCGGTACCGACGCCGTCGTCGGGCCCGGCGACGGCGAAGCCCAGGTCGCGGGCGACCGACAGCCGGTAGTCGCTCAGATCGGTGACCATGACCTCGGTGGCGCCGAGGGCCCGGGCAACCTGCGCGGCAAACAGGCCGATGGGGCCGGCCCCGGTCACGAGCACCCGGTCTCCCGCCGTGATGCCGGCCTTCCACGCCGCCCAGAGTCCCACGGAGACCGGTTCGGCCATGGCCGCCTGCTCGAACGAGAGGCCAGCGGGGGCAGGATGAGCGAAGTCCGCATCGGTGGCCACGAAACCGGCGATCGAGCCATCGACCGGTGGAGTCGCAAAGAAGACGACGTCGGGGCAGAGGTTGTAGCGACCCAGCAGGCACTGTTCGCAGCGCCGGCAGGGAACGCCCGGTTCCAGGGCCACCGTCTGCCCAATCCGCTCCGGATCCACTGCGGAACCCACGGCGGTGATGACGCCTGCGGACTCATGGCCGATGACCATCGGAGCGTCGACGACGAAGTCGCCGATGCGCCCGTGCTCGTAGTAGTGCACGTCCGAGCCGCAGATCCCGGTGGCCTTCACGGCGACGACGACTTGATGGCGTTCAGGTACGGGGAGTGGCCGATCCTCGATGGCCACGTCGCGGATGCCGCGTAGCACGGCACTGGGGTTGTTCATGGGTTGCTCCAAGTAGGCGTAGTTGGCAAGGGACGCAGATGGTCGGCGCTGACGCCCGGGTTATTCCCCGGTGACAGCGCCCAGGGTGAGGCCGCTGACCAACCACCGGCGTACCGCGACGCCCGCGAGGATCATGGGCAGCACGACGATGGTGCCAATCGCGGTGAGCTGGCCCCAGTCGACCCCGGTTTGGGTGACGAGTTGTGTAGCGGCGATGGGGAGCGTCTGGGAATTCGGCCCCGAAATCACCGTGGCAAAGGCATAGTCGTTCCAGGCGAAGACCAGGCACAACACCGCGGTGGTGACGAGCCCGGCCTTCGTCAACGGCAAGGCCACGTACCAGAAGGCCTGCCACTGGCTGCAGCCGGCCACCTTGGCGGACTCCTCCAGTGAAGGCGGGATGCCGTCGAAGAAGGCGCTCATGATCCAGATCGCGAACGGAAGGTTGAAGGACAGGTAGGCCAGGATGAGCCCCGGCAGCGTGTCGATCAGGCCCGCCAGGCGGAACATCAGGAACAACGGCAGGACGACGGCGGCGATGGGGGCCATGCGCGTGGAGATGAACCAGAAGGAAAGCGCGTCCTTGCCCTTGATCTTTGTTCGGGAGAGCGCGTAGCCACCGAGCGCCCCCAGAACCGTGGCGATGACCGCCGAACCGACGGCCGCGATGACGGAGTGCACGAGATAGGGCGTGAGGTTGTTTGCGCCGGAGAACAAGCCGATGTAGTTGTCCAGTGTGGGGGTGAAGAACAGCCGGGGAGTCGCCGCCGTGACGTCCGCGGATGACTTGATCGATCCCAGGAGCATCCAGACCAGGGGCACGACCGTCCACACCACGATCAACAGGCCGGCGAATACCGCGCCGATTTTGGCGATCCTGCGGCCGGACCGGATGCCGCGCGGGGCGGGGGTGTTCCTGTGGCCGGTGGGAAAGGTGCTGCTCGTTTCGGCGACGGGTTTCATGGGCGTTGTCCTTTTCCGGTCAGCAGGCGAACGAACAAGCGGGCGATGACAATGGTGAGTACGAGCATCATCAGACCGATGACGGCGGCATACCCGAGGTCGAAGAACCGGAAGCCGGCTTCGTAGAGTCGCAATGGCACGATTTTCGTGGCATCCGCCGGGCCACCATTGGTGGTGACGGTGATGATGTCGAAGTAGCGCACTGCGTCCATGGAACGGATGAGCAGGGCCACCAGCAGGATGTTGGTGATGGAGGGCAGGATGATGTGTCGGAGCATCCGCCACTGGTTGGCACCGTCCAAGGACGCCGCTTCGATGATCGATGGGTTCACCGAGCTCAGGCCGGCCAGGCTGATCAGCACGATCAGCGGTGTCCATTCCCAGACGTCCATCAGCGTGACCGCGACGAAGGCGCTGACGGGGTTGCCGAGGATGTCCTGGGAAAACCCGACTTGCTGCATGAACCAGGCGTAGAGGCCGAACGTCGGATCGGTGAGGTAGCGGCCGACCAGACCCACGATGGCCGGGGCGGCGAACATCGGCAGGAGGATCAGCACCATGAGCGGACCTTGCCCGCGGACGACCTTGGACAGCAGGATCGCGATGGCCAGGCCGAGCACCATTTCGATGCCGAGGGTGGCCACGAAGTACAGCAGGGTCAGTGCCCAGCTCTGCCACAGGTCGGGGTCGGTGAGGGCGCGCGTCCAGTTGTCCAAGCCAGCCCATTCCAAGCGGATGCCACCGAGCAGGTGCACGCGGCTGAAGCTCATGACGATCAACGTCACCAGCGGCACGATGGAGAGCACACCGAGCAGGATGACGCCGGGGGCCAGGAGGGCTCCGTTGAAGGTCAACCGCCACCTGCTCCGGGCTGCCGACCGAGGCTGGGTCGTGACTGGCTGGGTTCGGGTCAGCTCCGTTGTACTCATGCGACCCATCCCCGGGCGACGATCTTGTCGATTTTGTCGGCTGCTGCGTTCATGGCGCTCTCCGGGCTCTGTTGTCCTGCCAACATGCGGGACAGTTCGGTGAATAGTGCTGTGTCACATTCGTTCCACATGGGAATCTTGGGCCGCAGCCCGATGTATTCGGGCTCCCACGCAGTGGTGACGGCGGCCGTCGTGAGCATGTTGGGCAATTTCGACGGCCGGTGCGCTGCCTTCTCGACCTCGGCCAGATCGTAGACGGACTCCCGTGTCGGGGTGCCCCCGCCCACGCGCGATTTCAGGTTGGATAGCTGCGTCTTGGGAGAGGTGGCCCAGTTGGCGAAAAGCCAGGCGGCTCCGCGACGGGCGCCCGTGCTGTTGCCGCTGATGGCGATGCCGGTGCCCCCGAAGATGTTGGCTGATCGTTTCGGTCCCCGGGGCAGGGGCGCGTAGTCGATGCGGCCCGGCTGGGCCATCTCATTGGAGGCGGCGTTCTCGTGCCAGTTGGGCGTCATGGCGATCTGCCCGGCCCGCAATGCGTTCGCAACGCCGTCCCAGTCCCAACCGCGGGATCCCGGGTGGGCGATGGAAACGAGCCGGTTGTAGAACTGCGCCGCTTCGACGGCTTCGGGCTGGCGCAGCAGGCAAGGCCCCGGTTCGCGGGTCCCGTACAGACCGACGTCCTGCCCATTCTCGAAGTAGTCGCCACCATAGGACCACAGGACGTTGGAGAAGTCGCACATCAGTGAGTCGTGTTGCTTGGCCTGCTGGCCGGTCCCGAACGGAATCTCATTGACGTACTTATTGATCCAGTCGGCGATCCGCCAGTATTCCTCCCAGGTCCGGTCCGACCCGGGTGTCGGATCAAATCCCAGATCGGAGGCCATGCGGTCCCCATACTTGTCGAAGATGTCCGCCCGGTACTGCCAGATCATGGTCGGTGCATCGTAGGGCAGGGCAAAGATCTCCCCTCCCGCGCCGAACTGTCCGGTGGCCTTGAGCTGGGTGGGGATAAAATCAGCGAAGCCCTGCTCGAGTGACGGCAAGGAGGAGCCGGCATTGAGCTCGCGGAGATCGGCCAGGCCCGCACTGTAGGGCGCCAGCACCTGGTACGGGTCGGCATAGATGACGTCGTACTGTGATTGGCCGCCCGCGAGATCGAGGGCCACCCGCTGGACCAGTGCCTGCAACTCCAGGCTGACGACGTTGACGGTGATTCCGGTGAGTTCGAAGAAGGGACGCAGGTCGGCGGCAATGGCTGCCGTCGGCGCCGTGTTCTCCGAGATGAAGTTGATGGTCGTCCCCGCAAATTGCCTCCACGCGTCGCCGGTCGCTGAGGCAACAGCCGTGCTGGCGGTGTTCGAGGTGCAGCCGCCGAGCGCGGAGGCCCCCAGCAGGGCACCGGCACCGAGACCGCCGAATTGGAGGAATCCACGGCGCGACAGTGGTGGGGGAGGAGTAGATGATGTCATGGACGGGATCTCTCTGCTTGGTCCGGTGTATAGCGACTAGAAGGCCGTGTAGCCGCCATCGGCGACCAGGACGGTACCGGTGATGAAGGTTGAAGCATCGCTGGCGAGGAACACCACGGCGGGCGCCAGTTCGTCGACGTTTCCCACCCGTTGCATGGGGTTGTCTTCGATCCAGTGCCGATGGAATCGCGGCTCGTCGACAGGTGACATGTCGGTTCTGATGTAGCCGGGGGCCAGGGCGTTGACGCGGACTCCCGAAGGTGCCCACTCTGCGGCCAGGCTGCGGGTCAGATGGTGGACGGCGGCCTTGGAGGCGTTGTAGGCGGGCTGCCATTGCGGGCGGTTGACGATGATTCCGGACATCGAACCGATGTTGACGATGTTGCCGGCTCCACGATCAATGAAATAGCGGCCGAAAACCTGGCTGCACCTCCAGACGGCATCCAGGTTGACGTCCATCACCGCACGCCAGTCGTCGTCGGTGACGTCGAGGGAGTCCGCGTGGATGCAGGCTCCGGCGTTGTTGACCAGGACGTCCACCTGGCCGAATGCGGCGATGCTTTCGGCCAGCAATCCCTCCACGTCGTTGCGGCTGGTGACGTCGGCGGTGACGAACACGGCGCGGGCACCGCTGGCCTGCAGATCCTCCACGACCATGTGGCCAGCCTCGGCGTTCCGGCCCACCAGGACGACGGCGGCGCCGGCGGCTGCGAGGGCCCGGGCGAAGCCGACGCCGAGTCCACGGCTGGCACCGGTGACGACGGCTACCTTGCCGGCAAGGCTGAAGCGCTCGGCGAATTCCGTTGACGCAAGGGACATGGTGGGGCTCCTGACTCCGTGATGCGCGGGCCGGGCGATCCCTGCTCCGCGTCGAGGGTGGATGTGTGATCCACGCCATTCACGCTATCGGCGCCCAAGGGATGCAGCTAGCGGACCAAACCGCAATTTCTGATACTATTTTGCGCACTGCCATGACCCTTCGAGCGGTGGGAGCCAGCATTGCCGCACAGCAACCCGGCAGATCCGGAGTACCCGGACTATGCCCGGATACCTGCCGCGCTGGAAGTGGTTCCGCAGGATCCGCGGTTCTCCACGCGTTGGCACAAACACGGATACCCGTCGCCCTTCGCACGGTGGCATTTCCACCCGGAGTACGAGGTGCATTTGATCCAGAAGGGCGTGGGGCGGTACATCGTTGGAGATGCGGTGGGTCGCTTTGCTGCAGGACAGGTCGTGTTCACGGGCCCGCAACTACCCCATGACTGGATCAGTGATCTGGTGCGGGGCGAGAGCATCCACGATCGTGATGTCGTCCTCCAGTTCCACGATCGGTGGATCAGGAGTTGCCAGTCTGTCATGCCCGAGCTCGACGCCCTGGACCCCCTGCTGGCCAACGCCACGCGGGGCATAGAGTTCCAGGGGGAAACCGCGGCGCAGGCCGCGCATCTACTGCGCGACATGGGAGGCACTACGGGGGCTGGGCGCATCGCCGTCGTCTTCGAGCTCCTCCATCTGCTGTCCAGTGCCCCGGAGGCCGAGCGGCGTTACCTCTCCAACGAATGGATTCCCACGTTGGACAACCCCGAAGCGCAAAGAATCATCAGTCGTGCCATCGAGTACGTGTTCGAGAACCTCACCGGGGATGTCCGGCTCTCCACAGCGGCCGCATTGAGCGGCATGTCCGAATCCACCTTCTCGCGCTTTTTCAAGCAGGCCAGCGGACACACCTTCAGTGCCATTGTCCGACGGCTCCGACTCGCGCAGGCGTGCAAGCTGCTCGAGCTCGGTGCGGACTCGGTGGCAGAGATCGCGGGCACCGTGGGCTATCAGAATCTCTCGAATTTCAATCGGCAGTTCCTGCGGGAACACGGGTGCACACCGTCTGAATACCGGAAATCGAAGCGGGATCGGGTCTTCTGACAGGCGGCCCGCCCCGGGACGCCCGTCCGCCGGGGCCATAGCCCCCTAACCCGCCGACGGCGGCGCAACGTGTGCGCCGCCGTCGTTCTCAGGGGTCTTGCGGGGTCAGCCGAGCGTCGAGGTGTCGATGACGGCGCGGTAGCGGACCTTGGAGGTCATGACGCGCTCGTACGCCTCGTTGATCTGGTCGGCCCCGATGAGCTCGGTGGCCGCGTTGATGCCGTGCTCGGCGCAGAAGTCGAGCATCTCCTGGGTCTCCCGGATGCCGCCGATCAGCGAACCGGCGAAGGAGCGGCGGGCGCCGATCAGGGTGAACGGGGTGACGGGCAGGGCCGCCGGCGGGGCGCCGACGTTGACCATGGTGCCGTCCACGTCCAACAGGGACAGGTAGGCGTTGAGGTCGATCTCGGCACTGACCGTGTTCAGGATGAAGTCGAACGAGCTGGCCAGCTGGGTGAAGGTCTCCGGGTCGCTGGTCGCGAAGTAGTGGTCGGCGCCGAAGCGCTTGCCGTCCTCCTGCTTCGAGAGCGTCTGCGACAGGACCGTGACCTCGGCGCCCATCGCGTGGGCGATCTGCACGCCCATGTGCCCCAGCCCGCCCATGCCCACGACGGCGACGCGGGAGCGCGCACCCACCTTCCAGTGGCGCAGCGGGGAATAGGTCGTGATGCCCGCGCACAGCAGCGGGGCGGCGGAGGCGAAGTCCAGGGCCTCGGGGACGCGCAGCACGAAGCCGGCGTCGACGACCACATGGGTGGAGTAGCCGCCCTGGGTGATGGTGCCGTCGCGGTCCACCGCCCCGTAGGTGCCGATGTTGCCCTGGACGCAGAACTGCTCCTCGCCGCGGCGGCACTGCGCGCACTCACCACAGGAATTGACCATGCAGCCGACGCCGACACGGTCACCGACCTGGTGGGTGGTGACGTCGGAACCGACCTCGGTCACGAAGCCGACGATCTCGTGGCCGGGGACCAGCGGGTACTGCTGGGGACCCCAGTCGCCCTGGACGGTGTGGATGTCGGAGTGGCAGATACCGGCGTACTTGATGTCGATCAACACGTCGTTCGGGCCGACGTCGCGGCGTTCGATGGTGGTGGGGACCAGGGGTTCCCCGGCCGCGGGTGCTGCATAGGCGTTGACGGTCAGCATGGTGTCCTTCGGGTGGGGGACTAAAGTACGATGAACAGCGTAGTACGATGATCATCGTCGTAGCGAATCCCGCCCCGTACCGAAGATGGACTGATGAGCACCCCCCGCACCCTGGAGCACCCCGACGTCGTGGAGCTGTCCCTGGACGCCGTGCTGTCGGCGCTGGCCGATCCGATGCGCCGGCGGATCGTGGTGCAGCTGGCGAACGGCTGCCACGACCAGGCCTGCATCGCCTTCGAGCTGCCCGTCAGCCGATCCACGGCCACCCACCATTTCCGCGTGCTGCGCCTGGCAGGAATCATCGAACAGCGCTACCAGGGCACCGCGATCCTGAACACCCTGCGGAGCTCATGCCTGGAGGAGCGCTTCCCCGGCCTGCTGGCCGCGATCGTCGGGGCCGAGGCGCCGTCCAGTTCGTGATGTAGGGTGTCGCCGCGAAACGGCTTGTTTCGCCAGGTGCGCGACCGGTTCCTCCGCACGTACAGCCGGACGGCGCAAGGCTGCGCCGTCCGGCCGGTGGGCGTTTCCCAGGACGCCCGGCGTGTGTCCCGGGTCAGCCGTTGTTGGCCGCCCGGGGTGCTCCGATCCCGGCGTCGATCTGGTGCGGCCCATCCGCCGATGGCCGGATGTCGAAGTTGAACATCGCGGTGGGCAGGTAGATCGTCGAACACGAGTTCGGGATGTCGACCACCCCGGAGAGCCGTCCTTCCACGGGCGCCGCACCGAGGAGCAGGTAGGCCTGCTCCGGGGCGTAGCCGAACTTGGCCAGGTAGTCGATGGCGTGCAGGCACGCGCGCTGGTAGGACAGATGCGAATCCAGGTAGCGCTGCTCGCCGTCGAGGGTCACCGAGGTGCCCGAGAAGGCCAGCCATTCACTGAACTGGGGTTCGACCCGGCCGGGCATGAAGATGGCGTTCTCGCTGACGCCGTAGGTTTCCATGCCACCGCGGATCAGGTCGACCCGCAGATCGATGAAGCCGCCCATTTCGATGCCGCCACAGAAGGTGATCTCGCCATCGCCCTGGGAGAAGTGGAGGTCGCCCACCGAGAGGTTGGCCCCGTCGACGAACACCGGGTAGAAGACGCGGGTTCCCTTGGACAGGTTCTTGATGTCCTGGTTGCCACCGTTCTCGCGCGGGGGAGCGGTGCGCGCCGCCTCGCCGCCGACCCTGCCCCATTGGTCGCGGGGCAGGCCGCCCAGCACCGCGTGTTCTGCCTCCGGCGGTAGTGCCAGTGGCGGGACGCGGTTCGGGTCCGTGGCGATGAGGTCGCCCTCGCGCTTGTTCCACTTGGCGAGCAGGTCCGCCGACGGTGCCGTGCCCATCAGGCCCGGGTGGATGAGCCCCTCGAAGGAGACCTCCGGGACGTGCCGCGAGGTCGCGACCTGGCCCTGGAAGTCCCAGACGGCCTTGTAGGCGTCGGGGAACTGATCCACCAGGAAGCTGCCGCCATTGTTCTTGGAGAAGATCCCCGTGTAGCCCCAGCCCTGCCCGGCCAGGGGACCGGAGTCCTCCTGCGGGATCGGGCCGACATCGAGGATGTCCACGATCAGCAGGTCGCCTGGCTTGGCGCCCTCGACCGCGAACGGGCCACTGAGCGTGTGCACGGTCAGGAGCGGTGCATCGAGGATGTCCTGGGCCGAGTCGTCGTTGACGATGGCTCCGTCGAACCATTCCCGGCAGTCGACACGGAACACGTCGCCGGGCTTGACGGTGGCCACCGGTGGGATCTCGGGGTGCCACCGGTTGTGCCCCAGTTTCTCCTGGTCCTTGAACTTCTTGTTCGAATCGAGCGAAAAGAGCACTTCAGGCATGTCATCTTCCCTAACTGTGATTCCGGTCCGTGGACCGGGCGGTCCGCGCCGATTCAGGAGCGCGGAAGTTTCTGGTGCAGCGGATTGGTGGTGTAACCGGAGCCGGGACGGCGTGGGCCGGTCGGCAGGGCGGAAACCACTTCGGGTTCGTGCGCGCTGCGGCGCGTGGCGTCGACCAGCCCGTAGGCCGAACCGCCGGCGATCGAGAGACGGGGGCTGGGCATGCGTCGGCGGGAGGACTTCCCGCAGACGGGGCAGGAGGCCTCATCGGGCCGCTGGTCCATGGGGTGGGACTGCTCGAAGACGTCGCCTTCGGGGCAGCGGAATTCATAGAGGGGCACGATTGCTCCTGGTTCCTCACGGTACGGCTCCCACGGGACGAGAGCGGGCCGCGGGTCAGGGAGCCTGGGTGGCGGGCGGCCCGGTGGCTGCTGCGCTCCTCAGGCGACCACCTCCGCCGGGGTGGCCGTGGCACCGGTGGTCCGGCGTGCGCGCCGGGCCATGACGACGGCGACCAGCACCGAGACCACGCCTCCCGCGGCTGCCGCCCAGGCGGCCCCCGCCGTGGGCTCGAACTTTCCGGTCAGCAGGAAAAGTGCGGGAATGGTGCCCGTCACGTGGGCGACGATGGCTGTGAACCAGCCGGTGAAGATCGTCAGGTGCTCCATGTTCAGGCCCAGGAGGAGGAAGAAGAAGAACCAGAGGATGGCCCACAACAGCCATAGCACGCCGAACACCGGGTCGCCGACGGTGGTGAATTGCAGGACGGCGAAAACGACGGCGCAGATGGCGACGAAGAGCGAGAACCAGCCCAGGCCTTCCCCGGGTAGGCCGAAGACCTGGTTGAAGCCGACGTAGAGGTAGGTGAACCCGAAGAGGTAAAGGCCGGAGGCGCCGAGGATGGTGGGGATGTCCCCGGCCGCCTGGAGGATGACGATGGTCGGGAAGACGACCTGCATGGCCCCCACGAAGAAGTTCAGGATGGCGGCTGACTTGCCCGGCACGAGGCCGATGAGCATCAACCCGTTGATGAACAGCACCGCCCCGACATATAGCAGGCCGACGTTTGTCACGACTATCACGCTCCGTAGGAAGACCTAGGCGAGGTGGGCGAGCATTGACACAGATCGTCTGAAAATCTTTGTAAAAACGTGATCTGGACCTCAATCTAGGCGAGCCTCACGGGAAGGTCAAGAGCGGGTCGGGGGCGCCCTGCGGAGATCACGGCGGCGGCGCGAAGCCGGGTGCCGCCGTCGTTCCCATCGGTCCTGCGGTCCTAGCCGGCGTCGCGC
Organism: Micrococcaceae bacterium RIT 802; assembly: GCA_016892645.1. Taxonomy (GTDB): domain Bacteria; phylum Actinomycetota; class Actinomycetes; order Actinomycetales; family Micrococcaceae; genus Arthrobacter_H. The sequence continues at coordinate 62,162 of JAFEMX010000010.1, read as the reverse complement.
GTGCCGGGTCTCCACGGCTCGTGCGCATGCGCGAGCCACACTTGCGCGGGGTCGAGGGAACGGATCAGGTGCTGGCCCTCGGTCCGGGGGTCGTCGAGCTCGCCAAACCAGACGGCCGTGTCACCGGCGATGACGATCGGGTGTTGCCCGGTATCGATGACGACGATCTGCGAGCCGCGGGTATGGCCGGGCGCCGGCACCAGGCGGATCCCGGCAAGCAGTTCGAGGTCGCCGTCGACGGGCACGTAGTCCACGCCGGGCGCATCGACCCATGCGCGGATGGTGTAGTCCTCGAGGGTGCGGGCGTCCTCGAGTTCCTGGCGTTGGACGTATATTGGCCGCCCGGCAAAGAGGTGGTTGCCGCCGCAGTGGTCGAAGTGCAGGTGGGTGTTGACGATGAGGTCGACGCCGGCGAGGTCGAAGTCCTGCTGGTCCAGCGGCCGCAGGCGGGGGTCGAGGTCGGCCCCCGCGGGATCGATCCTGGCGTCTCCATGGGACCCAGTAGGCGCCGGTGACGAATTCTTGTCAAGGGCTGCTGCGCCGACCGGGCTCGGCCGGCAATTCCCGGAGGCTGGGGACCGTGTGGTCCGCCGGGAAGCGGCAGGAGGCACCGCCGTCGTGCCTTGTCGTCGTGGATCAGCCAGCCATCGTGGCGATCTGGATGAGGTTGCCGCAGGTGTCGTCGAAGACGGCCGTGGTCACCGGGCCCATCTCGGTGGGTTCCTGGGTGAAGCGCACGCCCAGGGCGGTGAGGCGTTCGTATTCGGCCTGGACGTCCTCGACCGCGAACGAGGTGAACGGGATGCCATCGGCCACCAGGGCGTCCTTGAACGGCTTCACCGCCGGGTGGGAGCTGGGTTCGAGCAGCAACTCCATCCCGTCGGGGTCCTCGGGGGAGACGACGGTCAGCCACCGGTCGGCGCCCATGGCGATGTCGTGCTTCTTCACGAAGCCGAGCTTGCCCGTGTAGAACGCCTCGGCCGCGGCCTGGTCGTCGACGAGCACGCTCATCAGGTGCATTTTCATGTCAGTCTCCTTCGGTGGGTGCGGTGGTGTGCGGCGGCCGGGCCGGCCACCGGTCCGCGAGCGGTTGCAGGGGCGAGGTGTCGATGTAGTGGAACTTGTAGCGGCCCTCGCGCCGGGTGGCGACGAGCCCCGCGGATTCGAGGACGCCGAGATGCTGGGAGACCGCCTGGCGGGTCAGGCCCAGCTCATGGATGGTGAGCAACCGGCTGCAGAGTTCGAAGAGCGTCTGGCCGTCCCGGGCCGCCAACTCATCGAGGATCGTGCGGCGGTTCGGGTCGGCCAGGGCCTTGAAGACGTCAGCCATGGCACGACCATAGGCAAGCGTTGGCTTGCCTGTCAAGGGGGCGGGGTGGACGGCCTGCATCGCGACGGCGTCGTTGACCGGCATGGAGATCGGCGGTGTCACCGCCCCGGGCATCGAGGGCCTGCCGGTGTATGTCGACCGGGCCGTGGTCGAGGCCACCCGCGTCGTCATGGGCGGGGGCAACAGGACCAGCAAGATCGTGCTGGACCCCGCCGAGCTGACGAAGCTGCCCGCCGTGGAGGTCATCGACGGGCTGGCGAAAGCGTCAGCTGCGCCTACCGGCGAGTAGTCTCCCGCCGCCGTCGTGATCATTTTGTGACCATTGGGTGTTTGCCCTAGCGTTGATGGGCGATGCCAGCTTCAACCGAACGTCCCGACCGCAGCACGCCCACCACCCCGACGGACCCGACGGACCCGATCTTCGTCGATCCCACCGGCCGACGCCTCAGGCGCGGCCAGCTGATCGGCGCCGTGGTCATCGGCCTGATGGCCACCTATGTTGCCGTCATGCTCCTGGCCTTCCTCGGCGGATCGAACGTGAAGACCCCGAACCTGCCGCCGCAGGACCCCGCGCGGGCCGCCGCCGCACACGGCGCCCCCGGGCACGGCGTCCCCGCGCACGGCGCCCCCGCGCAGCAGACCCACCGGTGAGGGCCGCCCACCGTGCCCGCCGCCCGGGCAGGACCCGACGCCCCGGCAGGACCCGCCGCCCCGGCGGCATCGGGACGCACTGGATCCTGATGGCCGCCGTCGTGCTGACCCTCGGGTTGGCCATGGCCGCCGAGGGGTACATGAACCACATGTCGGGCATCGACCAGCCCCCAGCAGCCACCAGCCGCGACGCCGGCAACGTCCCGCGGGCCGTGAAGGACGGCGGCCCGGTCGTGGACCCCGTGGGGGGCGGCGTCCACACCGCGACCCCCGCGAAGGACAGCGTGGCGCTGGCCTTCGACGACGGGCCGGACCCGCGGTGGACGCCGCGCATCCTCGACGTATTGCGCGACCACGGCGCCCACGCCACGTTCTTCGTCACCGGCGACGCGGCCATCGAGAACCCCGACCTGGTCCGCCGCATCGTGGACGAGGGCCACGAGATCGGCATCCACACGCTGACCCACGCCGACCTCGCCGCCGCGCCGACCTGGCAGCGCCGGCTCGAGATCCGGGCGGCCGAGAAGACGATCGCCGGGATCACCGGCCAGGCCCCCGCCCTGCTGCGCCTTCCCTACACCTCGCGGAACGAGGACGTCACCAACGACCAGTACTCCGCCATGCGGACCGCCGCGGACGAGGGCTACCTCAGCGTGCTCACCACCGTCGACAGCGGGGACGACGAACGCCCCGGCGCCGAGGCCATCGCCGAGAAGTTGACCCAACCGGGCCTGCGCGGCCAGACGGTGTTGATGCACGACGGCGGTGGCAACAGGTCCCAGAGTGTCCAGGCGCTGGCCACCGCGCTGGACTCGGCGGCGGGCCGGCACTTCACCACCATCGGGGACTCCGTCGGGGTGGACACCATGCAGCGGGCCGTCCTCACCGACGAGGTGACCGGGCAGGCCTTCCTGTGGGGGATCCGGGTCACCGACGTCGTCGTGGGCGCCATCTCCATCGCCCTGGTCGCCGCCGGGGCGATCACCCTGCTGCGCGTGGTGCTCGTGATGATCGTCGCCGCCCGGCACACCCGCTCCGAGCGGCGCAGCCGGGCCGCCGAACTCGACGTCAGCTGGTTGCACGAGCCCCGCAGGACCATCCGGGAGCCGGTCACCGTCATCGTCCCGGCCTACAACGAATCGGCGGGCATCGAGGCCGCCGTGGAATCCATCGCCGCCTCGCACCACCAGGTGGAGGTCCTCGTCGTCGACGACGGCTCCACCGACGGCACCGCCGACCTCGTGGAGGCCCTGGACCTGCCGGGCGTGCGCGTCATCCGCAAGGCCAACGGCGGCAAGCCCTCCGCGCTGAACGCCGGGCTGGCCGCCGCGTCCCACGAACTGGTGGTCATGGTCGACGGCGACACGGTCTTCGAACCCGACACGGTGAACCTCCTCATCCAGCCGTTCACCGATCCCCGCGTCGGTGCCATCTCCGGGAACACCAAGGTCGCCAATCGTGGCGGCATCCTCGGGGCCTGGCAGCACATCGAATACGTCGTCGGGTTCAACCTGGACCGCCGGCTGTTCGACGTCGCCGAATGCATGCCCACCGTGCCCGGTGCCATCGGCGCGTTCCGGCGCTCGGCGCTGGAGCGGATCGGCGGGGTCAGCGACGACACCCTGGCCGAGGACACCGACCTGACCATGGCGTTGTGCCGCGACGGGTGGCGGGTCGTCTACGAGGACGGTGCCCGGGCCTGGACCGAGGCGCCCGCCACCCTGGGCGCCCTGTGGAAGCAGCGCTACCGCTGGTGCTACGGCACCCTGCAGGCGATGTGGAAGCACCGCCGGGCCATCCGCCAGGAGGGCGCGGCCGGCAAGCTCGGGCGCCGCGGACTGAGCTACCTGCTGATCCTGCAGGTGATGCTGCCGCTGTTCGCCCCCATCGTCGACGTCTTCGCCATCTACGGGCTCTTCTTCCTGGACCCGGTGCGCATCGCGGTGATCTGGGTCGGCTTCCTGGCGATCCAGTTCACCATGGCCGCCTACGCCTTCCGCCTGGACCGCGAGTCGCTGCGTCCGTTGTGGACGCTGCCGCTGCAGCAGTTCGTCTACCGGCAGCTGATGTACCTGGTGGTGATCCAATCGGTGGTCACCGCGCTGGCCGGGGTCCGGCTGAAATGGCACCGGATGGAACGGTATGGCAGCCTGAACGCGGCGACCGCATCCACGAGCCGGGTGTAGGCCTCGCCGCCGGCGTCCGGTCGGCGTACCGTAGGAGGCACGGAACATTCCTACCGGGAAAGTGCCATGAAACCTGCACTGAAGAAATGGATGCCCGCAGCGGCCATCCCCGCGGTCATCGCCGCGACGGGCGTCGGGCTGGGCATCTCCGCGTCGGCCACGCCCCAGCTCGAGCCCAAGACCGCCGAACAGGTCATCGAGCTGATGGCCGGATCCGAGGTCACGGCCTTCTCCGGCCGCATCCACCTGTCCACCGACCTCGGCATTCCCGCCCTGCCCGACGCCGGCGCCCCCGCATCCTTCGGGCCCCCACAGGACGTGCAATCGGCGGGCCCCGGGGACGGCCCATCCACCGGGGGACCCGGTGCCGGTGCGCGAACCAGCGCTGCCGATGCGGGCATCGCCGGGCTGTTGAACCTGGTTTCGGGCAGCCACGACGCACGCGTGTACGTCGACGGCCCGGACAAGGCCCGCGTGCAGCTCTTGGAGGGCATGGGCGAAAAGGACGTCATCCGCAACGGCACCAGCCTGTGGACCTATGATTCGGAGGCCAACGAGGCAGTCCACACCACGCTGCCGGAGCCCGGATCCGCGTCTGCGTCGAAGTTCAGGGAACACCGGGGCGGGCACGCGACCGGAGAGGCACCCACACCCGGCCAGCTCGCCGACACGTTCCTCGCCGCCGCCGAACCCACCACGACCACCACCGTCGAGGACGGCTCCACCGTGGCCGGCCGCGACGTCTACAACCTGGTCCTGACCCCGAAGAAGTCCCAGACGACGCTCATCGAGGACGTCACCATCGGCGTCGATGCCGCATCCGGTGTTCCGCTGGCCGTCAGCGTCGACGCGGTGGGACAGGACGCGGCGGCGGTGGACCTCGCGTTCACCTCCTTCACCCCGAAGGCCCCCGACGCGAAGCTCTTCGACTTCACCCCGCCGGCCGACGCCACCGTGCACGAGAAGAACCTCCAGCAGGACTCCAACTGGCCGAAACACACCTACGGCCAGAAGCTGCAGCGCCCCATGCCCTCGAAGGACGACGCCGCGCATCAGCGCCCGGCCGGGCCACCGGATGACTGGTTCACCGGAACGGGCTGGGACACCGTGGCCACGATCCCCGCAGAGCAGGTACCCGCCGAGCTGAAGACATCCGCCCTGGTGGGCCAACTCGCCACCGACGTCGACGGCGGCAAGCTGCTGCACACCTCGCTGGTCAACGTGCTGATCTCCGACGACGGCCGGGTCCTCGTCGGCGCGGTGCCCCTGCAGCGGCTGCAGGCCGTGGCCGACGGAAGCTGAGCGTGGCGCCCGGCGACACGGGTCTCGCGATCGAGACCAGCCAGCTCAGCAAGTCGTTCGGGACCCGCCATGCCGTGAACAACCTGGACCTCGCCGTCCCGCATGGATCCGTCTTCGGGTTCCTGGGCCCCAACGGGTCGGGCAAGACCACCACCATCCGCATGCTGCTGGGCCTGGCCACGCCGACCAGCGGATCCATCAGCGTGCTCGGACGGCCCATGCCCGCCGCCGGGCAGGACGTGCTGCCCCACGTCGGCGCCCTCGTCGAGGGGCCGGCCTTCTACCCGTTCCTCTCCGGCCGATCCAACCTGCTGCGCCTGGACGCGGCCAACCCGCGCTCCGCCGCCGCCGACCGCAGGCGCCGGGTGGACCGGGCGCTGGACACCGTCGGCCTAGGCCAGGCCGCCCGGCTCGCCGTCCACGCCTACTCGCTGGGCATGAAGCAGCGTCTGGGCATCGCCAACGCCCTGGCCACCGACCACGAACTGCTGGTCCTGGACGAACCCACCAACGGGCTGGATCCGCAGGGGACCCGCGAGGTCCGCCACCTCATTGCCTCGCTTGCCGGGGCGGGCACGACCGTCTTCATTTCCAGCCACTTGCTCAGTGAAATCGAGCAGATGTGCACGCACGCGGCCGTGATGAGCAATGGCAACCGGGTCGCCCAGGGAACGCTCGCCGAGCTGCGGTCCGGCGGCAACGGAACGGTGGTCATCCATACACCCGATGCCGACGCCGCCCGGACGGTCCTCGGCGGGCTCGGCCTGCTGCCCGGTGGGGAAGCAGCGCAGGGCGGGGACACCGCCGTCGTGCCCCACGGTGAGACGGGGGAGGAAGGAGGCACCGGCGTCGTGCAGGTGCCGTGGCCCGACGACGAACCGGCGCCCGAGTCGATCGTGGCGGCACTGGTGGCCGCCGGGGTGCGGGTGCGCGGGTTCGCGCTCGAGCGGCCGAGCCTGGAGGACCGGTTCGTGGAACTGACGGGGGAGGGGTTCGACGTTGCCCGGTAGCGCGCTGCTGGTTTCCGAGCTGGCCCTGGTGTTCCGGCGGCGCCGCACCTGGGCGATGCTGGCCGCTCTCGGCGCGGTTCCGGTGCTGGTGGCCGTGGCCGTACGGCTGACCTCCGGGCCGCCGACCGGGCGCGGGCCGGCGTTCCTGGACCGGGTGGCCGGCAACGGGTTGTTCGTGGCGATCGTGGGCATGTTCATGTGCATCCCGCTGTTTCTGCCGCTGACGGTTTCCGTGGTCGCCGGCGACACGATTGCCGGGGAAGCAGGGCACGGGACGCTGCGATACCTGCTCATTGCCCCTGCCTCCCGGGGGCGGCTGCTGCTGGTGAAGTACTTCGGCGCGGCCGTTTTCTGCCTGGCCGCAGCGCTGGTGGTGGCGCTGGTCGGGGTCCTTATCGGGCTGGCCCTGTTCGGGGTGGGACCGGTGACGCTGTTGTCCGGGGACACGATTCCTTTGGGGGAGTCATTGGGGCGGATCGGGCTGATGGCGGCCTATGTCGCCATCTCGCTGTGGGGGCTCGCGGCGATCGGGCTGTTCATCTCCACGCTGACCGATGTGCCCGTCGGGGCCATGGCGGCGACGGCCGTGCTCTCCGTGGCGTCGCAGATCCTCGGCCAGCTGCCGCAGCTGGACTGGCTGCACCCGTGGCTGTTCACGCAGCACTGGTTCGGGTTCGCGGACCTGCTCCGCGAACCGATCCTGTGGGCCTCGTTCGGGGAGAATGCGCTGCTGCAGGCCGGCTACGTGCTGGTGTTCGGTGCCCTGGCCTATGGGCGCCTGAGCACCAAGGACGTGTTGTCCTGAGCCGAGGTCAATTGCCAACCCGGCTGTACCGGTTTGCTCCCCTCCGTGTTGCGCCAGGATGCTGCCCGCCACGGGATCTCCCCACCAGCCGACGCCGGCTTCGTCGTAGGTGAGCCGTTCGGCGATGGCGCCGAGATCGACGGTGGTGGAGGGGGTCGGCGTCACGATCCCCTCACAGGCCTCCGGACCGGGGCCTTGTCCCCAGTGCGCGGACCCCGCCTGTTGGCCGGGATGCCTCGCTGGCAGAGTTGATACATGGAACGAAACACGGGCGAGGTCGAGGTCAACGGGTGGGAAATCGCCCGTGCCGCCGGTGCCGCCGTGGATGGTTCAAGCCGACTGAAGGCAGCCGAGGCCCTGGCCCGGTTTGCCGAAGCCGAGAAATTCCATGCCGCAGTCATGCTCCTCGCAGAAGCCCAACGCGCCGTCCCATCCCTGCTGGATGAACTCGAGGATGACCCCGGCATGGGAGTCTCGGTGCGCAGTGGGCGGATGTCCTCGTTCGCCGCGACCGAGAGCACCGCCATGGAAATTGCACTGGTGCTCAGTATCTCGCCTGGCCAGGGGCATCGGATCCTGGACCAAGCCGAAACCTTGGTGGGGGATACCCCCGAGGTCATCGAATCCTTGGCAGCGGGTCGTATCGGAGCGAGTCACGTGCAGCGGATCCTGGACCAGGTCAAGAACATCGTGCCCGAGGTGCCCCCACTGCCCAGCCGGCAGTCAGACGAGGCCACCCGGGAGGAATGGGAAAGAGAGCGCGCACGCTTGGCCACCGCGGCCCAAGCCGCCCGACGTGATTTCGGTGCCGACATGCTGGCCGCTGCGCCCGGCAAGTCCCCGGCACAGCTGCGTACCCGGGGTCGGCAACTGCTGGAGAAGTACTACGAGATCTCGTACACGAAGCGGTGCCGTACCGCACTACGGGACCGGCGGATCATGATCGATGATGCAGCGGACGGGATGTCCTGGTTCACTGGTTTATTGCCCACCGCCCGGTGCCAGGCCATGTACTCCAAGGTGGACGCCGTGGCCCGGGCGCTCAAAGCCGATCCAGATACAGCCACGGCCGTGCCGGCTCCCGGCACAGGGGAGCAGCCCGCCTTGCCCTCGGGGGTCCTCATGGACGACCCCTCCGAGCTACGGACCCTGGAGCAGTTGCGGGCCGATGTATTCGTGGAGATGGTGCTCGACGGCGACTCCGGGAAGGGACTGGCCGCGATCCAGCCGGAAGTCTTCATCACGATTCCGGCCACCATGCTCCCGGGCCTTCCTGACGGGCCCATGAGCGTCGACAACACAGCCACCGACGGTTCGGCGCCCTGCGGGGAATCATCTGGCACCGTTCACGTGGACAACGGCGATCTCGAACCTGTCCAGGTGGGAACTGCAGAGCTGCCACCGGGAGCCCTGGTGCCGACGCTCCTGGGCGGTGGCCCCGTGGACCAGGACTCGGCGGCACGGTTCATGTCCTCCGCGAAAACCTGGTGGCGGGTGATCACCGATCCGATGACCGGGGCCATCGTGAAGTTCGGACAGAACCGGTACCGGCCCACCGCTGCCCAACGAGCAGCACTGCAATTCAGGGACGGAGGTTGCTGCACACCGGGATGCCCCGGCCGGGTGGAGTACTGCGATGCGGACCATGTGCAGGAATGGCACGAAGGTGGCGGTACCGATCTGGGCAACATGCGGTTAAGGTGTCGTCGCTGCCACCGGCTGAAATCGCTGGGCTTGCTCCACTTCGAGGAGGCCGCTGATGGCAGCATGGTGGTGACCAGCCTGTTCGGCACGCGCCAGGGGACGACTCCGTCCGCGCCGTGGGCCAGCGGGCCTTCCACACCGAAAGATCACTCGGCAGACGGCGAGAAGAACGACGGTGCGGAGGCTGAAGCCACCGCCGGAAGCGACGGCCAGCAGCCCGCCTCCGGGGACTGGGGCAAGGTCGATGACGTACCCGACCCGTCATGCGAGAACCCGGAGTTTGGACGGTATGCCAAGACCAGCCACGCAAAGGGCGCCCGGAAACGGCGGCTGAAGCGCAATGCCGGCGGCTATGGCCCGCGAAAGGTGAACTTCGAGGACCCGGTGGACCGGTGGGAAAGCCGCTCGGGAAAAACAGACGAAGGCACCGACGACATTCCCTTCTAGGGCCGTTGCCCCGACTTCTTCACCAGTACCTCGCCTTCCAGCCCATCGGGGTCACGGAAGAAGATGCTGAATTCAGAGCCGAAGTCGTTGATCTTTCCGTCGCTGGCACCGGAGGCGATGAGGCGGGTGCGGATGTCCTCGAAGGCCTCCTCGGATGCGGCCGACAGGCCAAGATGGTCGATGCGTCCGCGACCCCACATCGGCGTTTGCCGGTCGGCCTCTGAGTTGCCATCGATGACGAAGACGTTGAGGACGGTGGCCGGCCCGATGCTGATGTTCGTCATGGTCTCGCCGGGCCCGTGGTCCCGCGTCTCACCGACGACGGCATCAAAGACCGACTCGTAGAACCGTCCGAGACGCGCGACATCGTGCGACAGCACGGCTACGTGGTTGATTCCATCGAGCAGCACGATGGATCCTCCTTTCCAAGAAGTCCCTGGGCCCATTGTGCGCAGGGGACCAGCACTCTGGCGAGGCATGACGGGCAGGCGCCAGCCCGTCGTCGGATTTTTTCAAGACGCGGGCGTGCCAGGGGAGGTTCACTGGGGGAGTAGCCCATTCGTGAAAGGACCAGCCATGACCACCGCATCCACAGCCGCCGGCGAACCGACCGCTCCGGCCACCGGCGAACACACCACCGACGGCGTGCCCCACGGGTACACCTCGCTGACCCCCTATTTGGTGGTGCAGCCGGCCACGGAAGCCATCTCCTTCTACCGTGAGGTCTTCGGCGCCACCGTCCTGTCCCAGATGCCTGGTGCCCCGTTGCCGGATGGCACGCCGACCGTCTCCCACGCAGAACTCGATTTCGGGAACGGCGTCCTGCAGCTGGGTGATCCGATGGAGGGCAACGGGCTCAAGCCACAGGATCCATCGGCCGTGAACGGCTCGATCTGCGTGTACGTCCAAGACGTGGATGCCGTCGTCGCGAAGGCCGCGGAGCGTGGGGCTACGATCGCCGAACAGCCGTCGAACTTCGTGTCGGGGGATCGCTTTGCCAGCATCATGGATCCGTTCGCCCGGCGCTGGAGCATCATGACCCGGGTGGAGGATCTTTCCCGCGAGGAGTCCGAAGCCCGCGTTAACGCGTGGTTGGAGCAGTTCCTGGCTGGCGGAGATACTGCGTAGGGTTCATCCCCGTCACCGCGGAGAAATCCCGCGAAAAATGCGCCTGGTCTGCGTACCCCAGCGCATATGCCAATCGGGCCAGGTCCGGCCCAGCCCCCTGCGAGAGCAGGTGGGCGGCCTCCTGGAGCCGCCGTCGCTGGATCAGCCATTTGGGCGTGAGCCCCAACCGCTCATGCACCAGCCGCTGCAGTGCGCGCTCGCCGAGGCCGAACCGGGAGGCGAGGACGCGGACCTGGAGCAGGCCGCCGTCGTTCTCCACCTCGTCCGCGATGCGGTTGATGAGCAGCCCATCGTCATCCACCCCGTCCGGCAGTCGGGACGCCAGCCAGTGCTCGAAGACCCCGAGGTACGACGGCGGTGCTTCACTGTCGCTGTCTTCCTCCGTGATGGGCGGTGCTGCTGGGCTCGTTTCCAGGGCCCCGGCGATCGCCGGTCCGGCCGTGAAGCCGATGGCCGCGGCCGGACGGCTGGAATCGGCGAGCTCGAGCATCGGCACATCCGACAGCAACGCACCGGCGGCCGGTTGGAACAGCACCCCGAACCCGCTGCCCTGGCCCGCCAGGCGCTTGCGGCTCAGGCCCGTCACTGGTCCGTAGAGCCGGCCGTGCGGATCCGGAGTCGTCCCACCGGTCTCCACCACGAGATTGCAGGCGGGGTAGGCGAGGATTCTCTGCTCGTGGTCTGCACCCTCCGGGATGTCCCACTGCGAGATCCAGTAGTGCCTGACCAGTCCGGCCAAAGCCGGGGCGGGGTCGAAGCGCTTGAGATGCACTTCTCCTGGGCCGATGGGGCGGAGCGGGCCGCGGCTGGTGGGCATGGTGACATCGTTGCAGGAGGCGGCGTGACATGTCGATACACCGCGGGCCGGGTCCGTGTGAAGGCGAGCCGAAGTCCGCTCGGGACTGGCTTGAAGGCAGCCCACCCTTGGCTAAATGGCATTCGTTCCACGCATCGAGCACTCGGCGGAGCAATCCGCATTGCCCAGTTGCTGGAAGAGCAAGCCGGCAGCGGAGCGGCAAATTCATCGGTGGCACGGGGAAAATCCACGGAACGGATGCGCAAGTTCTGTTGTGCTCCGGGGGGCCCTTTCGGGCCAAGGCTAGGCCGGGTGGAGTGCCTGTCCGCTCGATGCCCGGGGGATCAGGGTCGGCAGGGCTGCGTGCCGCGGGCCACCTGAGGGTGGTTTGAGGACCAGGTCCACAGCAGTACGTGCGATGTCATCAAAGGGGACATGCACCGAGGACAGCGGAGTCGGCAGCATCGAAGCCAGTGGAATGTCGTTGTAGCCCACTAGCGCCAAGTCCGAACCTATCTGCAGTCCACGACGAGCCGCGACGGCCATCAACCCCAAGGCGATATTGTCATTCGCGGCAAAGACAGCAGTTGGCAACCGGTCTGAGCTCGGATCGAACAATTGCTCGCCGGCTTCGAATCCCTGGCGCAGTCCATACCCAGCAGCAATCGACCATGAAGCGGGCAAATCCACTCCGGCTTCATCCAGCGCACGTCGCGCCCCTTCGAGGCGGGAATTGGCGCTGGAGGTGAAATTGGGCCCGGTCACGACTGCGATGGCGCTGTGGCCCAGATCGAGGAGGTGGCGGACTGCCAGATAGCCACCGAGCTCGTCGTCGCCGAGCGCAGAAGGGCTGATGCCATCGGTGCGCAAGACGAGGGAATGCGCAATCCCGCGTTCGCGCAGGCTGCGGGGCAGTTGATCGTCCAATCGGGCAGTGGCCAGAATCAGGCCATCGACATTGCGGTCCAGCAGCGTCTCTGCGGCCCGGCGCTCATCGACCGGGTCGTCTCCGCTGGTCGCAACAATGGCAAAGTATCCCCGGTCGGCAGCGGCGCGATCAAGAGCCTCGAAGGTCATCGCCATGACCGTGTCACTCAGCCGGGGGACGAGCACACCCAACGTGCGGGTTTCCCCTCGTCGCAAACTGGAAGCAAACGCGTTGCGTCGATAGCCGAGCTTCTCTGCAAGTTGGCGAACGCGGTCGGCGGTGTCGGACTTTACGGCCGCGCCCCGGTCGTCCAAAGCGCGACTCGCTGTGGAGATGCTGACGCCGGCGGCGGCAGCCACGTCCTTGAGCGTGACGCCGTGCTCTGGCGATTCCATGAACGAGGCTCCCTTCAATTGGCAAGCGGCAACGCGATCTTCGCGGCCCTGCCATCACTCTATGTCGTCGGATCTGCAAGCGCCTATTGACATCACGTTGCGACGTGGATCACTATTGAAAAGGATTCCGCAAACGTTCCCAAAGTTTTCGGAACATCACATCAAATGAATGCAGAGGTAGCGAAAATGAGCATCGATCTCCGCGGGCTGGTTCCCGCCCCTGTCACCCCCTTCACCCGCGATGGGGCCGTCGACGTTGAGGCCATTCATCGGCTGGGTTCATGGTTGGGCAGTGTCGACGGTGTCAAGGGCCTTGTCGTCCTGGGCCACGCTGGTGAGGGCACGTTCCTCACACAAGAAGAGCAGGCGTCGGTCATCGCCGCCTTCCGCGAATCCGTGGACGGCCAACTGCCGATCATTGCCGGCATCACCGCCGAAGGAAACACCGTCGCCGCGCAGGAAGCCCAGCGGGCCGTCGAGGCCGGCGCCTCGGCAGGCTTGGTCTACCCGTCACACGGCTGGCTGCGCTTTGGCTACCAGAAGGGTGCTCCGCAGACCCGGTACAAGGAAATCTACGAGACCAGCGGGCTGCCGCTCATCCTGTTCCAGTACCCGGACGCCACCAAGGCCACCTACGACCTGGAAACTCAACTCGACATCGCCGGCCAGGAAGGCGTGTTCGCGACCAAAAACGGCGTCCGGAACATGCGCCGCTGGGACACCGAAATCCCCATCCTGCGCGCCACCTACCCGGAGTTGCAGATCCTGACCTGCCACGACGAATATCTCTTGCACACCATGTTCGATGTCGACGGCGCCCTCGTCGGGTACGGCGGATTGGCACCCGAGCCGCTCGTGGAGCTCATTGCTGCCGGCAAAGCGCGTGACTATGCCGCTGCACGGCGCATTCACGACCGGCTCTTCCCCGTCACTCAGAAGGTCTACCACCGCGGCTCCCACATGGAGGGCACCGTTGCGCTGAAGGAAGGACTCGTGCACCGCGGCATCCTGGAACATGCCACGGTCCGGGAACCGCTGCTGCCCCTGCCCGAAGGGGCCGGCGCCGAGATCGCGCTGGCACTGGAATCTGCCCAGCTGAACTCGGTGACCGTCCCGGCCTGATCCATCTATCCCCGGGTTGGCCGTGGCTGCCGCTACGGCCAACCCGTGAACGAACCCGATCCCGACGCGCACTCTCCATAGACCTAGACTTTTCCCATACTCCCCGCAGGCCGTGATGGCCAGCAGCGCTGAAGCTGTAGAAGGAGGTCTCGCCATGAGCGAGCTCAAAGATTCAGCGGCTCACCCCGAGAGCCGCATTGATACCCTGCGGGCCGAGAGGGCCGCGGCCGTCCCGGATCCATCGGCACCAAAGGCGGCAGACCCATCGGCTTCACCGGAGAAACGGACCCTCCTGGGATACCTGGCACTAATGGGGCCGGCCTTCGTGGTCGGTGCGTGGCAATTCGGTCCCGGCAATTTGGCCACTGCCGTCCAGGCGGGCAGTGGATACCGCTACACCTTGATCTGGGTAATTGCCGTCTCGACGCTGTTGATGATCTTCTTCACCGACATGAGCGTTCGGCTCGGCATCGCCTCGCCACTCTCGCTCATCAGCGCGATCAAGAAGCATCTGGGCCGTCCAGTTGGCTACGCTGCCGGCGTCGGGGTCTTCTTCATCACCCTCATGTTCTCGGTCGGCAACGCCGTTGGTTCCGGGCTCGGCTTGTCGATGATCGTTGGCGGCTCCCCGGTGGTCTGGACTGTGGTGTGTACGATCGCCGTCGGTTTCGTGTTGGCGTTCAAGAACGTCTACGGCATCATCGAGCGGATCCTGCTGGGCGTAGTCGCCCTCATGGGCGTCGCGTTCATAGCCAGCGCGGTGCTGGCCCAGCCCGACTGGTACCAGGCGCTTGAGGGCATGGCGCCGACGCTGCCGGCGGGCAGTGAGATTCTCGTGGTCGCACTGGTCGGCACCAACTTTTCCATCAACGCGGCGTTCTACAACTCCTATGGAATCCGTGAACACCACAGGACCCGCGCCGACTATCGGGACATCACGCTGATGGACACGATCCCGGGAATCGTCGCCCCCGGCATCATGACCGTCCTGGTCATCGTCGTCGCGGCCTCGGTGCTGGGCAAGACCGGACAAGAGGCAGCGACGATCAATGCCCTGGCCTCGGTTTTCGCACCGTTGGCGGGCGCGGTCGGCTCGACGATCTTCGCCCTGGGTCTTTCAGGGGCGGCGTTTTCCTCGATGATCGCCAATGCCACGGCTGGCGGCACCATGCTGTCGGATGCGCTCGGCAGGGGAGGGGCGGGTGGATCCGTCACCGCCCGAGTTGTCACGGGAGTCATCTTGGCGTTTGGACTGGCCACCACACTCACCTTCCAAGGATCCCCGGTTGGCCTGATTGTCATCGCCCAGTCCCTGACCGTCCTGGTCTCCCCGTTGTTGGGCGTCTTGCTGGTCATCATGAGCAACCGCCGTTCGCTCATGGGAGACCTCCGCAACAGGTGGTGGCATAACCTGGCCGCTGCCGTCGGGATAATCGCCATCCTGGCCACATCGGTTCGCCTGTTGACGACGTTGCTCGGCTGATCGCTACCCACCAGGCGGTCCCGAAGGCTGAACCTTCGGGACCGCCTGGTGCATCGTCCGCTTCACCTGGTCGTCGGGGATTTCGCCCGGGCGCGGTCGGTGGGTAGGGTGGCAGACCAACGACCGAACATGATGCGGATCACGTTGAGGTGATCCCCAAGGATCGAGTGACGTGCCCACGACCAGTGACATCTTGAACGACGCCCTCGAGCTGCTCAGCTGCACGCAGCCGGAGGATGCGAGCGTCGAGGCCCGCGGGCTGCGCGCCCACGCCCGGGTCTTGGCAATGGTCGAGATGGCCCGCGAGGCAGCCCGTACCCGCCGCGAACAACGCATAGCCAACCTGCTGTTGCTCGCCCAGCTCGACAAGAAGGACTCCGGCCGGGCGCTGAAGGAAGCGCGCCGGCTACTCTTCGATGACGGCGACCCGGCCACTGGAAAGCTCCGGACCGTCGACGGCGTTGCCTAGCGGCGTCCGGCGCCGACGGCCTGACGGCGTCTGGGGAATCAGGCGACCGGGCCGGACAAGCCCGTAATGCAGCGGCCGAGGAGATCTTGCAGCTGACCCAGTTCAGCGGCAGTGAGATCGGCGTGCATGCGCGTTTCCACCGCCTTGACTGCGGCGCTCGCCTCCCGGAGCTGGAGTTCGCCGCGCGACGTGAGCCGCGTCGGGAGGGCCCTCCCGGACGGCGCCTGCTCGGCCCGGCTGACCAGGCCATCGCGTTCGAGCGACTGTAGGAGCACGTTCATCGACTGCCGCGACACGAAGGCACCCCGGGCGAGTTCGGCATTGGACAGTCCCGGCCGCTGGGCCAACAGCTCGAGGCAGGAGTAATGGGTGATGTTCATGCCCAGGGGGCGAAGCACCGCCTCCATGGACGTCCGCAAGGCGCTGGCCGCCTCCTTGAGCAGATAGCCCGGTGACGTTTCCAGGTTGATTCCCGTGCGCACTTGATCCATGTCAACATTCTGACATACGCTTTGCATGTCAGCTAACTGACATCAACGAGAGGAATCACCATGGCCGCCACCGGTCCCAGTTTCATTTCCCTGCAGGTACGAGACCTCGATCGCGCTGCGGCGTTCTACGAAAGGTACCTGGGCCTGGGCCGCCAGCCCGGACCACCGCATGCTGTCGTCTTCGCGACCGAACCCGTCGCCTTTGCCGTCCGCGAGCCGCTCCCGGGAGTCGACCTCGATTCGGTGCCCCAGCCGGGGGCGGGTATCGGAGTGTGGATGCACGCCCCCGACGCACAACAGATCCACGATGCGCTGGTCGCCGACGGCATTCACGTCGCCTCGGCGCCCGCCGAGGGCCCGTTTGGCGTGACCTTCACCTTCGTCGACCCCGACGGGTACCACGTCACCCTGCACGACCGGATCTGAGGCCGCGGCGGGGGCGGTCGGCAGGACCGTCCGGCTTGGCGGTTCGCCATCAGCTACCGCCGGGAGGCCCGGGCGGCCAACGCCCGCGCCAGATCCTCCTCGGCCTCCGGCCCGGGTTTGATGCCGCCCGGAATGCGGAAGAAGAACGCCGCGCCAACCACCCACCACAGTCCGAACAGGATCCACGGTGCCGCGTCCAGCGAAGCCGGCATGCCGGGCAGGTACAGGCTGGTCAGCCCCAGGCACAACACGGCGGCCAGGACGCCGATGACCAGGCCACCCTTGCCCTTCCCGCCCACGCGCAGCGGCCGGTCCATGGCCGGTTCCCGGCGGCGCAGCAGCAGGAACGACACGGCGACCAGGAAGTAGGCGATCACGATGCTCGGCGAGCCAGAGTCGACCAGCCACCCGAGCATGGCCTCGCCGAAGAAGGGCGCGGCCACCGACAACGCGCCGATGAACAACAGTGCGTTGGCCGGCGTGCGGAACCGGGGGTTCAACCGCCCGAACCATGCCGGGAGCATCTTCGAGCGGCCCATCGCGAAGATCAGCCGCGAGGCACCGATCAGGAAGGAGTTCCAGGAAGTGATGATGCCGGCGATGCCACCGGCGACCAGCACCTTGCCCATGACGTCGGTGCCCCACAAGGCCGCCATGCCGTCCGCCGTCGCCAGCTCGGAACCGGCCAGATCCTTCACGCCCATCGACGAGGCCGTCGTCAACACCACCATGATGTACCAGACGGCGGCCATGATGACGGAGACGACGACGAGCTTGCCGACCTGCCGGGGTGGGATCTTGACCTCCTCGGCCGACTGCGGGATCACGTCGAACCCCACGAACAGGAAGGGCACGACGACGAGGACCGTCAGGAAGCCCGCGGCACCACCGGTGAACAGCGGCTGCAGGTTCCCGGTCTCTCCGCCGACGAAGGAGCCGGTCACCAGCATCAGGCCCACGATGAGCAGGAAGACGACGGCGAAGGTTTGGGCAGCGCTGGCCAGCTTGATTCCCACGATGTTCAGGACGGTCAGGATCACGGCCGCGCCGGCGCCTACGAGCGCCCAACTGAGGAAGACCTCGGATCCGGCGATCTCCCACAGTCTGACCGACTTCAACCCGGGGAAGAGGTAGAGGGCGGTGCGCGGTAGCGCCACCGCCTCGAAGGCGACGATGGTGATGTAGCCGCCAGTGATCGCCCACGAGCAGATGAATGCCCACCGCGCGCCCATGCCGCGGATGACGTAGTTGTGCTCGCCGCCGGCCAGCGGCATCGCCGCGACCAGTTCCGAGTAGGTCAGGCCCACCAGCGCCATGATCACGCCGCCCGCCGCGAAGGCGAGCACCGCGCCCAGCGTCCCGGCCGATTCGAGCCAGCCTCCGGTCAGCACGACCCAGCCGAAGCCGATCATGGCCCCGAACCCGATGGCCAGGGTGTCCCAGCTGCCCAACGCCTTGATCAGCGAGGTGCTCGCACCCGGATTTTCGTGACGGTCGACGTCGGTCTCTGACATGGGGCCTCCTCATGGACTGTATGTCCGGGAAGCCTACGGTGTGATGCCGGTCACTGGCGAGAGGTGGAGGCGATGCCCTGCTCGTGGGGGAAGGCGGGCAGCGAGCCCGAGGCGGTCGCCACTGTATTGCCGTGCCGATCCGTGATCTGTCCCTCGGCAAAGGCCGCGCGGCGCCCCGGCTTGGCCGCCCGGCCCGTGCAGACCGGCCATCGTGCACGGTGCCGATGGGGTTGTGGGGCGGGGCGCCAGGGTGGAGGAAAAGGCTGATGGCGCTTTCGCGCCGTCACGGAAGTTCCCTACTTCGCCGGGCCCGGCGCGGGCATCGGCACGTTCTGGACGCGAAGTTGGCCGCGGGCGAAGACCTTGGTGGTGGTGGTGTCGCTGATGACGACCTCCCACAGCTGCTGGGTCCGTCCCTGGTGCAGGGCGCGGGCCTCGATGGTGGCATGGGCGACGGTGGCCGGGCGGAGAAAATCGGTGGCGTTGTGCACCCCGACGGCGAACTGGCCACGCTCGAGGACCGCCTGGCTGGCCCCGATGCTGGCGGCGCTCTCGACGATGGTCGCGTAGACGCCGCCGTGGACGACGCCCCACGGGGTGTGGTGGTCCTCGTTCAGCTCGACATGTCCGCTCACGGAGGTCTCAGTGACCTTGTCGACGACGAGCCCGGAGGCTTCGACGAACCGGCTGGCGGCGGCCAGCGAGACGTCGGGGATGGCTGTGGCGTCGGACATGGTTGAGCTCCCGGTAGCTGGCTTCTATAATTAAAGTCAGCCTAGGCCGCTCGACTACTGGCAGTCAATCGCCGGCCCCATCCCGTCAGGAGGATCCCATGCAGTGGCTCGACTACGACACCGCCCAGTGCTCCATCCAACGCACGCTCGAGGTGATCGGGGAGAAGTGGACGTTTCTGGTCCTGCGGGAGGCCTTCAACGGGGTCCGGCGGTTCGACCAGATCCGCGACCATGTGGGAATGTCCGACTCGATACTCTCCGACCGGCTACGCACCCTGGTGGCCGCCGGGCTGCTCTCCGTCGAGCCCTACCGGGAGGCGGGGCGGCGGACGCGCCGTGAATATCGGTTGACCGAGAAGGGGCGCGGGCTCTACCCAGTCTTGGTCGGCCTCCTGCAGTGGGGGGACCGCCACCTGGCGTCGCCAACCGGGCCGTCGGTGCTCGTGACCCATCGCGATTGCGGGGCACCGGTCGAGGCCGTGGTCCGTTGTGCTTCCGGCCACGTGCTGGAGGGTCCGGCCGCCGGGCGGGCGAGCCCCGGCCCGGCGGCCCGGCGGCTGCCCTCCGCATCCGCTTCCTGAGGCAGCCGGCGGACGACTCACCATGGTCGGCGCCCGCAGCCACCGGCGACCCGATCCCTAGCCGCCGTCTGATCACTCTCCTACGCTGGGCCTAGGCGGCACCGACGTGACGGCACCGCAGACAGCCGGCGGCCGGGATCCCCGTGGATCCGGCCGGGCCCCATCGAACTGGAGGAAACAGATCATGTCAGGAAACCTCATTGCCCGCTCCATCCACGACCTCTCGGCGGCTGCCTGGTTCGGCGGCTCGCTCATGGGGGCCGTCGGCCTGAACGGGGCCACGGGCAAGGCGAAGGACCCCGCCGAGCGGACCCGGCTGTCCAGTCTGGGGTGGAAGAAGTGGGCCCCCGTGCAGACGGCCGCCTTTGGCACGCATATCGTGGCCGGGCTGGCGGTCGTCCAGGACAACAAGGACCGGCTCGGCCGCCAGCATGGCGTCATGCGGTTGTCCGTCTATAAGGCCATCGTCACGTTGACCGGGGCAGCGGTGACCTTCTATGCCGGCGTGGCGGGGAAGAAGGTCGATCGGCTCTCGCACGAAGGCGCCCGGGGGGCCACCGAGCCAGCATCCGGGACCTCGTCCGAGCTGCAGACTGCGCAGAAGCAATTGAAGATGCTGCAATGGGCCATCCCCGTTTTCGCCGGCTGGGTCATCGTCCTGGGCGCCAAGGAAGGCGAAATGCAACGCCCGAAGAACGTCATCAAGGGCCTGGCGAAGTAGCCGGGTCGCCGCGACCGGCGGCCCGCCGAGCCGGTAGCGGGCGGCGCCTGCAAACGAACTGTCCGATCTGTGAGGAAGAGGGAACCCTTGGGCGGCAACCCCACGCACGCCGTGCTGTTCGATGTCGACGGTACCCTGGTGGATTCCACCTACTTACACACGCTGGCCTGGTGGCTCTCGTTCCGCCAGGCCGGCCACACGGTGCCGATGGCCCGGCTCCACCGTTCCATCGGCATGGGTGGGGACAAGCTCGTCGCCCACGCCTTCGGCCGGGAGGTCGACCAGGAGGAGGAACAGGGGCTGAAGGACGCCCATGACGCCATCTTCTCGACCTGCTGGCCCCACCTGGTGCGGTTCGAGGGCGCCCGTGAACTCCTGGCCCGCTGCCATGCCGCGGGAGCCGCCGTCGTGCTGGCGTCCTCGGCCAAGGAGGCCGAACTGGATGTGCTGCGGAAGGCGCTGGATGCCGACGCCTGGATCACCGCGGCCACCAGCTCCTCGGACGCCGCGGAAAGCAAGCCCGCCCCGGACATTGTCGAGGCGGCGCTCGAGGCCGCGGGGGTCGACGCGGCCCACGCCCTCTTTGTCGGGGATGCCGTCTGGGACGTGCAGGCATGCGGGCGGTTGTCGATGCCGGTCGTCGGCGTGCGCAGCGGCGGCACGAGCGCCGCCGAGCTGCGCGACGCCGGAGCCGTGGAGACCTATGCCCACGTCGCCGACCTCCTGCACCAGCTGGACGGCAGCGCCCTCGGGAACCTGCTGGACGAGGTACGCTCCGCGGCGGCATCAGGCAGCCCGCAGGAACGGACAACCGGCTGACCGGCCACCGCCACCCGGCGAAGGACTGCTGGTCGTCGGTGCCCGGGCGTGGCAGGGTGGAACCCAGTTGCCGCCGCACGACCCCAGGAGAAACCATGACCGCGATCCGCGTCACCGCCTACGGCCCGCTCGACCGTCTTGTCGTCGCCGAGGAAGGCGGTCCCACCGAGGTGGGCGAAGGCCAGCTGCTCGTGAGGGTGGCCGCCGCCAGCATCAATCCGGTCGACGCCGGCATCGCCGAGGGCGCCATGGCCGATGCGGTGCCGCTGGAGTTGCCGTTCACGCTCGGCGGCGACTACTCCGGCATCGTCGAACAGGTCGGCCCCGGCGTGGAGGGCTTCGCCGTCGGCGACGCGGTCATCGGCCAGGCCAGCGTGGTGATGGGCGGAACCGGCAGCTTCGCCGACCGGGTCGTCGCCCCGGCGATGTTCTCCGCCCACGCCCCGCACGCCATTCCGCTGATCGAGGCGGCCTCGCTGCCCCTGGTCGGCGCCAGCGCCGTGCAGGCCTTGGCCTCCATCGCGCCCGCGGCCGGGCAGACGGTGCTGGTGCTCGGCGGCGGAGGCTCCATCGGCAGCATTGCCGTCCAGCTCGCGAAGGCAGCCGGCGCCCGCGTCATCGCCAGCGCCGCGGGCCCCGACCGCGACTTCGTCGCCTCCCTCGGCGCCGACGAGGTCCACGACTACGCCGACGGCTCGTGGCTGACCGCGCTGACCGGCATCGACTCCATCCTCGATGCCACCCCGGGAGTGGAACCGACCGCCTACTACCCGCTGCTGCGCGAGGGTGGCGCCATGGTCTCGCTGCTGACCCAGCACGACGCCGGTGCCTCCTCGGCGGCCCGGGTCATGGCCTCCACGCAGATGACCATGCCCGTCACCGAGACCCTCGACCGTCTCGTGGCGGCGGTCGACGCCGGACGCGTCACCCTGCGCATCGCCGCCACGCTGCCGCTGGCCCGGGCCGCCGAAGGATTCGCGATCGACGTGACCACCGCCGGCAAGGTCCTGCTCGTCCCCGGCCGCTGAGCGCAACCCGGCACTCGTCACGTCCGGTCTTCCGACGGATAGCCGTCGAGCCCCCAGACCACCTCGAAGTGCTCGAACACGATCTCCGAATCCTCGGTGAACTCGAACCCTCCGGCTGCGGCAATGCGCTGCCAGTAGGCGCCGTGCGAGTCGAGCCAGGCCGCCAATGAGCCGTCATCCTCCGCTTCGTCGCGGGCGAAGGACTCGTCTGCGCTGCCGATGGTGCCCACCCGCAGGGCCGTCGATCGCAGCACGAGCCGCGGGCTCCCGCTCCCGTCGCAGGCTACCCAGTGGTCCCCGATGCGCGGGAGGAGCTGGTCATCCAGCGCGAATTCGATGGCCAAGGTGGCGGTGGCCCGCTTGCGCCCCGAGGCCACCAACCGGAGTAGCTCGTCGGCGAGGGCCGGGCTGTCGCCAAAGTACTCCACGGGTGGCAGCCCCACATCTCGGGCGACACTGGGCCGGGCGGAACGGTACTGGCCCCACAAACGGTGCGCGGCGGCGACATCGGGTGCGGGCAGGGTCATGGTGTCCTCCGCGAGAGGAAGGCATCGAGCTGCCCCAGCACGACGGCGGGGTCCTTCAGCTGGCATTCCCACAGGTCCAGTGCCTCCCAGCCGATGGATTCAAGTGCCTCGTGGCTGCGGATGTCGCGTTCCACGTTCCGCCGGCGCTTCTCCTCCCAGAACTCCACATTGGTTCCCGGCCCATGCCGGCCGACGGGACAGTCGTGCTGGTGCCAGAAGCAGCCGTTGACGAAAACGACCTTCTTCCGCGACGCGAAGACCAGATCAGGCCGTCCCGGCAACTTGCCACCGCGGAAGGCCAGGTCGGGGGCCCGGCGCCGTGCGGCGGCCAGCGCGGCCGCGGAGACCTGGCCGTGCAGGCGGAAGCGATAGCCGGCCCGGTGGGCTAGCTGGCGTACCAGCAGTTCCGGCTTCGTGTTCGTCCCCCGGATGCGCGCCATCTGCGCCGAACGCTCAGCAGGGGTCAGCCGGTCCATGCGCTCAGGATCTCACACCGCAGTCTCCCGCCACGCGGCTCCCACCCAACGACAGGGACACCTGACCTCTTTTGATGTGGACCAAAGGGTGCGACGCTCGGAAGACCCTGGAACACCACACCACAGGAAGAAGAGCATCGTGCCCACGCCAGAACGAACCCAACGGATCCTCGCCGCAGTGGACGCAGACTTCGACCGTCAACTGGAATTCACCGCTGAGCTGATCCGGCATCCATCGGTGCGCGGGTCGGAGGAATCGGTGCAGGACCTCATGTACTCCGCCCTGCAGTCGCGCCGCCTCGAAATGGACCGATGGAAGCTCGACGTCGATGAACTGGCACGGCACCCCGGATATGGTCCGATGACCGTTGACACGGACCAGGCGTCCACGGTGGTCGGCACCTTCACGCCGCGCACCACGCGTGGCCGCTCGCTGATCCTGAACAGCCACGTCGATGTGGTTCCCACGGGACCGGAAGCGACGTGGGCGCGCTCGCCGTGGGACCCGGCCATCATCGACGGCTGGATGCACGGCCGCGGCGCTGGTGACATGAAGGCCGGCGTTGCCGCCAATCTGTTCGCCTACGATGCCGTGCGCGCCGCCGGATTGGAACCAACGGCCCCGATCATCTTCCAATCCGTGGTCGAAGAGGAATCCACCGGCAACGGTGCCTTGGCGGCACATCTGCGCGGCTACCGCGCTGATGCCGTCATCATTCCCGAGCCCGAGGAGAACATGCTGGTCCGGGCCAACGTCGGGGTCATCTGGTTCACGGTCAGGGTGGAGGGCAAGCCGACGCACCCCCGGGAAATGGCCAGTGGGTTCAACGCCATTGATGCCGCCTACCTGGCCATCCAGGAATTGCGGGGACTGGAGGAGAGGTGGAACGGCCGGCGGGGGAACCATCCACACTTTGAGGACCTGGAGCATCCCATCAACTTCAACATCGGCAGGATCCGGGGCGGGGACTGGCCGTCCAGCGTCCCGGCGTGGTGTGAAATCGATGTCCGCGCCGCCTTCTACCCGGGGACCACGGCGGAGGAGGCCTGGTCGGAAATCCAGGAGTGCCTGACCAGCATGGCTGCAAGGCTGGACGGCATCACCCCCACCGCCGAACGGACGGGGTTCTTCGCCGAAGGCTATGTCCAACCGGCCGGGACCGACGCCGAAGGGGTTCTGGCAGTGGCGCACCGGAGCGCGTTCGGGACCCCGCTCGAATCCTTTACAACCCCCGGCTACCTCGACGCCCGGGTCTTCACGCAGTACGGGGACATGCCGACCTTCGTGTACGGGCCCCGGTCCGAGGCGATCCACGGCTTCGACGAACGGGTGCATCTGGACTCCGTCCGCAGGATCACCGGTGCCATCGCCCTGTTCCTGGCAGACTGGTGCGGAGTGGAGGGGGGCTAGCCAGGATCCCCGTCGGTGCCGCGCGCCGCCAGCCGCCGTTCGATCCGACGGTCGGGGATGAGCCAGAGGATGGCCACGGCCACCGGGAACGCGACGCCAACCCACACCAGCGCCCTCGCCTCGTCGCTGCCCAGCACCGCGCACACGATGCCGGCGATGTAGAGCACGGGGGAGAGCCTGCCCTTCAGGTCCCGCCCCACGGCCGTGCGCAACGCCGACTCCGCGCCCTGGGAGCGGATGATGACCGACTGCAGGATGAAGTAGGCCACCGCCAGTGCCAGGAGGTTTGCACCGTAGATGATCACCGGGAGCCGGGCAAACGTGCTCTCGTCCATCCATGCGGTGGTGAACGGCAGCAAGGAGAGCCAGAACAAAAGGTGCAGGTTCGCCCACAGTGCCCCGCCGGTGATGCGCTCGGTGATCTGGAACATGTGGTGGTGGTTGTTCCAGTAGATGCCCACGTAGATGAAGCTCAACAGGTAGGTCAGCAGGCTCAACCCGAGCCCGGACGAGGCCAGCGCCGCCAGGTCGTGGCCCTCGGGCACCTGGATCTCCAGGACCATGATCGTCAGGATCACGGCCATGACCCCGTCGCTGAACGCCTCGAGGCGGCTGGTGGGCATGCTGGTCATCTCCCGGTGCGTCGCTGTGCTGTACCGGCTGATCCTAACCCCGGTGCACGACGGCGGGGCAAGGCTTTTCTGGACACGCCACGACGGCGTGATGATACATATTGTTCCTTCAAGTTTTCGTTTACGATGTGTTCATCACTCGTGCCCGGTGAGGTCCGGGAAGAAAGTTGGGGGAATGAAAACTTCAGTTTGCCGTGCCATGGCAGTCATGGCTGCGGCTTCGTCGCTGGTCCTCGGAAGCGCCCTTGCCGCCGTTGCCGCACCAGGTGCACCGTCCATCGCCACAACATCCAACGTCCGGGCCGCCGTCCCGGCCGCAACGATTTTCAAGGTCGCCCTGGGAACCATCGCGTCCCCGATCGTCAGGGTCGGCGGCAGCGCAACCGTCGCACCCAAGGTCACCACCAGCGGATCGGTCGACCTCCGGTCGAAGACGATCACCGTATTCCAGGGCAAGAAGACCCTGGTCCGTGCGAAGGGGACTGCCAAGCTCAAGGCCGGAACCTACACGGTCAGCTCGGTCGTCAAATACCGGACCATCTCGAGCGCGGGAGCGTCGAAGAAGTACTCCGCGGTCAAGACGGTCAGCAAAAAGCAGAAGCTGGTGGTGCGGTCTGCCGTGTACATCAAGGCCATCTCCGGCAAAACGGCCCCATACCGCGGGAAGGCCACCATTAAGCCCAACGTTTCGCGGGCGAGTGGCGTGCAGCTTTCGTCCAGCCGCTTGACGGTGAAGCAAGGGGCGAAGAAGATCGCCACGAACAGGACATCCGTGGCGCTCAAGGCCGGCACCTACCGGGCCACCACCACCGCGAAATACCGTATCCCGGTCTACAAGACAACGACGGTGAAGTCGTCAGTGGCCAAGCCGGTCTCCGTGCCCAGCAAGGGCCTGAAGATGACCTGCAAGGTGGCGAAGGTCGGGGCGCAGGAGGACTACTACTACTTTCCCACCCGTGAGCTGGCCTTGAAATGCACTGGTGCTTTTTCGGGGAGCTACACCACGTATGCGGACTACGCCGTCGACTCTGCCGAAGCCCGCGATCTGGGTATCGTCGGCCAGTTGAATTGGTGGGACAACGAGGATTCGCCAGTGGCGGTCAAGCCGGTCGTTGGTGCCACAGCAACTCCTTATCTTTATCCCGACCGCCCCTTGCGCCAGACGGTGACGACCAGTAAGAGGGTGACCAAGAAGTCCTGGTCGCCGACGTACACCGCCACGAAGACACAGACAGTGAAGATCAAGGCGGGCAAGAAGCCGAACCATGTCTACGGGACGGGCAGCTACAACTGCCCCGCCGGGTACCCGATCAAGGGCAACGCCAGCTCGATGATCTACCACGCGCCTCGAGGCGCGTTCTACACCCGCACCAACCCTGAAGAGTGCTTCTCCAGCACGGCGGCGGCCCGATCCCACGGGTACCGCGCGTCCAAGCGCTAACACGCATGGAGGCCGTCGGCCGGGCCGGGAGGCGAAATGTCGCCTGGGCCCGCCGTTGGCTTTCCTCAATATTCAGCTTTCGGAATCTTCCTTGATTCCTCAAGTATGGATATGGCACTACATTTCTTGTCAAAATACGCCTTTCGGGGGATGCCAAGGTGCGGCGCCCATCAATAGCGTGAAGTCATGGATATTTCATACGCTCATCCACCTTTCATGACCACCCACCACCAGATCCCTGGACGTGCCCGGTGACGGCCCGTCGCTGGACCGGCCCCGCCGCCTTCCTCGGAGCCGCCAGCCTGCTCATCGCCCCGGCCGCCGCGGGCGCCGCAACGCCCACGGCACCGACTACGGCCTCTTCAGCGGTCACGCTTCCGCAGGCTCCGTCAACGACGTCGGAGACCACGAAGGTCGATCGCGTCGCCACCCCGAAGGCCGACTGGTTCGATTGCGCCGACCTCGCGCCCGGCGCCGATTGCGCCAGCGTCCCCCTCCCGCTGGACTACGACCAGCCGGAGGGCAAGAAGACGAACGTTGCGGTCCTGCGCCTGAAGGCGACCGATACGTCGAAGAAGAAGCTCGGCACCCTCTTCGTCAACCCCGGCGGCCCCGGGGGCTCCGGCGTCCAGATGGCCGCAGCCGCCGACCAGTTCGTCAGCCCCCAGGTGCGCGAGCGGTTCGACGTCGTCGGCATGGACCCCCGCGGCACCAACTTCAGCGATGGGGTCGCCTGCTGGAAGAACATGGGGGACCAGGCCAAGGACCTGGCCGGCTTCGCCGTCCCCTTCCCCTTCACCAAGACCGAAACGAAGGCCTACGTGAAGTCCTCGGAGGCCTTCGGCAAAGCGTGTGCGACGACGGGCAATCCGATGTCGGGCTCCATGTCCACCGCCGAAGTCGCCCGCGACATGGACGTGTTGCGCCGCATGGTCGGCGACAAGCAACTGACGTATCTGGGCTTCTCCTACGGCACGTACCTGGGCAACGTCTACGCGAACATGTTCCCGGACCGGGTGCGCGCCGTCGTCATCGACGGGGTGCTGGATCCTCAGGGCTGGGCCGGCACGAAGTACAACAAGTCCCTGCCCCAGACCCAGCGGATCAAATCCGGACAGGGAGCCGCCAAGGCGCTGAACGAAATCCTCAAGCGCTGCAAGTCAGCCGGCAAGGAGTACTGCCAGCTGGCCGCCGACGGTGACCCCGTGAAGATCTATGCGGACATCGTCGCCTCGCTGAAGAAGAAGCCGTTGGTCATCAGCGGCGAGGAGACCGGCGGCGAACCCGTCGAGATCAGCTACGCCATGTTGACCTCGATCCTGCTCAGCAGCCTGTACTCCCCGGACGCCGGTACCGCAGTGGACTCCATCCTTGCGGAGGTCTCCGCGCTCATGGCCCAGCCCGGGGCGAAGGGCAGCAAGCTGGCCCAGCGCCAGGCCGAGGCCCGCTCCGACCTGGCAGCACGCATCAGCTCGGAGAAGCAGGCGGCGAAGTCGAACGCCGACGAGAAGCAGCGCATGGGGGCAAGCGCCGGCTGGGGCTTCCCGTACAACAACGCGGCCGAGGCCTTCCAATCGGTGCTGTGCACCGACGGGACCAACCCGTCCCGCGCCAAGAACTGGTCGACCTACGCCGACTACGCGCAGATCCTGGCGCCGGACTTCGGTCCGATGTGGACCTGGTCGTCCGCGCCGTGCGCCAGCTCGACGTGGACCTCCCAGGATGAAGACTCCTACCGCGGCACCTTCGACCATGCCACGGCCAACCCGATCCTGGTCGTGGGCAATTATTGGGACCCGGCGACCAACTACGACGGCGCCGTCAAGGCCGCATCGCTGCTGCCCAACAGCCGGCTGCTCTCGAGCACCAACTGGGGCCACACCGCCTACGGCACCTCGAAGTGCGCGACCGGGGCCGTGGACGCGTACCTATTGACAGGGAAGCTGCCCGCGAAGGGAACGGTCTGCGAGGGCGACGTGCAGCCGTTCACGGAACCGCTGGACCAGCAGGGTCAGAACAAGCTCCGCCAGGCGCCGGAGAGCCACCTGCCTCCGGTGGTTCCACCGATTCCGGGCGCCGTCCCGCGGTCCTGACACCACCCATCGACGAGCCCTTGGTCCCTCCCGGATGCGGGAGGGGGCCAGGGGCTCCTTCGTGTCCGGAAGCCGGGCACCGTCGTCGTGCTCAGTCCTCGGTCCGGCCGGCGAGCAGTTCCTCGAGCCGCTCGTAGCCCTGCTGCATGCCCTCCTCCATGCCGGAGGAGGCCATGCCGTCGCGGGCCTCCTGGCTGGGGTAGACCGAATGGCCGACCAGGCGGGTGCGACCGTCGCCGAGGTCCTCGAAGCGCGCGAACTCCAGGCTCACGACGTCGGGGAAGCCGTCGTACTCGAAGGTCTGGATGATCAGTTCGTTCTCGCGCACGGTGTGGAAGGCCCCGCTGAAGCCGTACGCATCGCCGTCGGGTCCGGTGTGCAGGTACCGGTAGGTGCCCCCGGTACGGGCGTCGTAGTGGTCGATGTCCATTTTCAGCCGGCGTGGGCCGAGCCACCGGGCGACCAGGGCCGGGTCGGTGTGGGCGCGGAAGACGTCGGCGACGGGGAAGTCGAACTCGCGGGTGGAGTCGATGTAGGGGGCGTTGTCGGGGATGGACAGGTGCAGGTCGTTGCTCATGATGCTTCCTGGGGGTTGCGGCCGCCGGCGGCGGTCTGTTCGCTCAGCACGTCGTCGAGGGCGCGGAACTGCTCTTCGCGGACCAGCCGGTAGCGGTCGATCCATGCGGTGAGTGCCTCCAGGCGTGCGGGGTTCAGGTGGACGGGCCGGCGCTGGGCATCGCGTGATCGCGTGACGAGCTGCGCCTGTTCGAGGACCTGGATGTGCTTCGAGACCGCCTGTTTGGAGATCGCGAAGGGTTCCGCCAAATCGTTGACCGTGGCCGGACCCCGGCTCAGCCGGGCGACGATCGCGCGGCGCACCGGGTCGGCCAGGGCCAGGAAAGCCCGGTCGAGCGATGCGTCGGTGTTCTCGTCCAGGGCCATGATCAACGTCTTTCTTTATCAACCGATAGGTTGATTACAAAAATAGGACTCGGTTCCCGGTTCGTCAAGGGGTGTCGAAAAGAAGTCCGGCGCACGTCTTGCGCGCCGCCGTCGTGCCAGCTAACCTACAACCAAATGGTTGTACATGAGATGAGCGATGCCGAGATCGACCGCATCTTCCAGGCCCTGGCGGATGCGACCCGGCGCGACATCATCCGGCAGGTGATGCGGACCGAGCAGTCAGTGAGCACCCTGGCGGGGAACTACCAGATGAGCTTCGCGGCGGTGCAAAAGCACATCGCGGTGCTTGAGCGGGCGTCGCTCGTGGGCAAGGAGCGACGCGGAAGGGAGCAGATCGTGCACGGCAATCCCGAGGCGTTGCGACGGGCCGCCCGCCTGCTCGATGCCTACGGGGACATCTGGCGCCAACGCGCCGACCGCATCGGGGACATCCTCTCCGAATCACCGAAGGAGTAGCACCATGACCGTCATCAGCCATCAGGCGGACCGCGAGAACCTGACCCTGGCCTTCGTCGCCGAGTTCGACGCCGTCGTCGAGCGGGTCTGGCAGATCTGGGAGGATCCGCGCCTGCTCGAGCGCTGGTGGGGCCCGCCCACCTACCCGGCGACGTTCGTGAAACACGACTTCGTCCCCGGGGGCGACTCCCGCTACTACATGACCGGCCCGGACGGCGACAAGTCCCGGGGATGGTGGAAAATCGTGGAAGTCGATGCACCGAGCCGCATCGTCTTCGAGGACGGCTTCTCCGGGGACGACGGCGAGCCCAGCGGCTGGCTCGGCACGGCCACGTGCACCGTCACACTCGAGGACCTCGGCGGACGGACCCGCATGACGACCGTGACCACGTTCGAGAGCCTGGAACAGCTCGAGGAAATGGTCAAGATGGGCATGGAGGAAGGCATGGCGCTGGCCATGGGCCAGATCGACGCGATCCTGGGCGCCCCGGCCGCCTCGGCCAGTTCGGCCGGTTCGGTCTAGCCACGAGCTCCTCCGGGGTCCGCGCGGTGGCGAAACGCGCGGGCCCCGGACGCGCGAAGGGCCGGAGGGACGACGCCGGAGCACCGGTCTCCGGCCTCAGACGTCCAGGGTCTCCCGGCAGGCGCATTCGAGGACCAGGTTGTCGAGCACGGACAGGGTGCCGAGACCGTGGATATAGGCGTCGAGGGTGATCGCGTCGGCATCACCACCGCGTCCGAGGCAGGCGATCCATACATCTTGGAGACTGACATGGCCCGACTGTAGACCGGCTCTTAAGCGGTCGGCGAGGTCATTTCTGTAGGGGTGCTGGGGAGACATGGGGCGGCGCCTAGGGCGTTGTCGATGCTGCGGGCGAAGCTGTTCACTTCGTACCGAATCTGGTTCGGATCGTCCTTCTATTACCTCCGGTATCGGCTCCCTACGTCAAGGGAATGGGGCAGCATGGCCCCGAGGATCAGCTCTTGATGTGGCCCCGGGGATCTGCTTGGCGGAATCATCGTTTGATTGTCAGAATGTGGCATGGCTGAAATTCGCACGGGCAGGGACCCCGGCGCAGATGACGATGGTGGCATGGAGCACGTTGACCTCGCCGAACGCCTGGGCGAACTCGCCCGTGAGCTCCAACAGGAACGCGACGAAGCAGCGATCCTGTTGCGCATGGTCCGTGCGGCCGTCGAGATGATCCCCGGCGTCCAGGAAGCGTCGATCAGCCTCGTGCTCGCACGCAAGAAGGTCGTCGCCCGTGCCCCCTCGGGGACCCTGTCTCGGGACCTGGATGCGCTCCAGGAGCGGTTTGGGGAGGGGCCGTGTCTGGATGCCGTGCATGAACACACGGTGGTCCGCGTCCCGGACATGGAGGCGGAGCGCCGCTGGCCCCGATTCGCGGCCGAAGCGAAAGCCTTGGGGGCTGCCAGCATGTTGTCGATCCGCCTCTTCGTTGAAGGTGAGAAACTGGGCGCGCTGAATCTCTTCAGCCGGGACATCGACGCCTTCGACGAGGAGTCCGAGGAGATCGCCTCGCTCGTGGCCGCGCACGCCGCCGTCGTCCTCGCCGGTACGCAACATGCCGATCAGCTTCGTGACGCCGCCGCGACACGGGACGTGATCGGGCAGGCCAAGGGCATCCTCATGGAGCGCTATAAGATCACGGCGGCGCACGCCTTCCTGCTGCTGGCACAGGCCAGTTCCCGCACGAACACGAAGCTCGTCCGCGTGGCCGAGCGACTGGCCACGACCGGGGACCTTCCCAGTGACGAGGCAACCACCATGAGCCGCTGACATCTGCCGGGGTGCCGATGTCACGCAGTTCCGCATCGCGCCCGACACCGGCAGACTGGGGCGCACGGCCACCAGCACTTGGCGGTGGTGCGATGACGAGGGAGACCTGCATGAACGACGACATCCAGCAGTGCTCGGCCACCGCATTGACGGGAGCGATCCGCCGTCGTGAGATCTCCTCACGGGAGGCGACCGAGTCCCACCTGAAGCGCATCGCCGCGGTGAACCCCGCGATCAACGCCGTGGTGACTCTCGATGCGGAGGCGGCCCTGGCCGCCGCGGCCGCTGCCGATCGGCTCACCGTCTCCGGCGCGGACCTGCCACTGCTGCACGGGCTGCCGATGACCCACAAGGATACGCACGACGTCGCCGGCATGCGCAGCACCCAGGGCTCGCCGGTCTTCGCCGACCATGTCCCGGCGGCCAGCGCGCCGATCGTCTCCCGGCTCCAGGCCGCCGGCGTGGTGAGCACCGGGAAGACGAACGTGCCCGAGTTCGCCGCCGGCTCCCACACGTTCAACCCCGTCTTCGGCACCACCACCAACCCGTACGATCCGACCCGCAGCGCCGGCGGTTCCTCCGGAGGCGTCGCCGCCGCGATCGCGGCGGGCATCCAGCCGCTCGGCGACGGCTCCGACATGGGTGGGTCGCTGCGCATCCCGGCCTCGTTCTGCAACGTCGTCGGATTCCGCCCCTCGTACGGCGTCCTCCCGATGCCGGCGGCCTCCAACGACTGGGCGTGGCTCGGCCGGACGGGCCCGATGGCCCGCGAGGTGGCCGATATCGCCTTGTTCATGGAGGCGGTGGCCGGGCCCTCGGACCGCGTCCTGCCCCCTGCACCGCTGACCGGCACGGACTTCGCCGGGTTGTTCGACGGACGCGAGCCCGGTGACCTACGCGGGGTGCGGATCGGATGGAGCCCCGACTTCGGGCTGGGAGTCCCGGTCGAGGCCGAGGTGCTGGAGGTCCTGCGCGGGCAACTGCACCACTTCGAGGACGCCGGCGCGATCGTCGAGGAGGCCACCATCGATTTCACCGATGCCGATCTGGTCTTCGAACGCACCCGCGCCACCGACTTCGCCACCAACCTCGGCCCGCTGGTCGCGGGACACCGGCACCTCATCAAGCCGGAGGTCATCTGGAACGTGGAGCTGGGCCTGGGGCTGGGCGCCGCCGAACTGATCGAGGCGACGGCTGCCCGCACCCGGCTGGCCGCCACGGTGCGCTCCTACTTCTCCCGCTACGACCTGTTCCTGGCCCCCGGTGCCCAGGTTCTGCCCTTCGACGCCACCCGGCGCTACCCGGGCGCCATCAACGGCATCGAATCCACGTCGTACCTGGACTGGATGCGTTCGGCCTGCCTGCTTTCGGCCACCGGCCTGCCGGTGCTCGCGATGCCCGCAGGGTTCACCACCTCGGGCCTGCCGGTCGGCTTCCAGCTCGCCGCCAACCACTATCGCGATGCCGACCTGCTGCGCCACGGCCGCGCCTTCGAGGACCGCACCCGTCATGCCGACCGGCGACCCGAGCTTGCACCGGGATCCGGTCAGGCCACCCGACCGATCGTGACCGCCGCGGCCGACTGAACGGACTGCCCCGCCCGGCTCCGGGGGCGCGGTGCGTGGTGAGCGGTGATTATGCTGGAGGCGACCTCACGTTTCCCCTCCCTCCTGCGTCTACAGGTTGATGACACACACCCCAGCCTTCGAAACGGTCGTGGAACGCCACGGCGCCACCGTGCTGCGCGTCTGCCGCGCGGTGCTCGGTGCCGGCCCCGACGCCGACGACGCCTGGTCCGAGACCTTCTTGGCCGCCCTGCAGGCCTGGCCTGGGCTCGACCCGGACACCAATCTTCAGGCCTGGCTGGTCACCGTCGCCCACCGCAAGGCCGTTGACATCACCCGCGCCCGCGCTCGTCAGGCGGTGCCTGCGGAGCAGCTACCCGAACAGGTTTCACCCGTCGGCAACCCGGGGGAGGGTGACCCCCAACTCTGGATGATCGTGGCCGGATTGCCCGAACGCCAACGCCTGGCCATCGCCTACCACTACCTCGGCGGCCTGCCGCACACCCGGACGGCCGAGCTGATCGGCGGCACCGCCGACGCCGTCCGCCGAGCCGCCGCCGATGGCATCAAGACCCTGCGTCGGACCTACGGGACCGACAGCCCCTGGGAAGGACCCACACCATGAACACCGAGACCCCGAACACCACCGCAGCCCCGACCACCGCCGCCGAGTCCGTCCATCTGGATGCCCTGCGCTCCACGTTGGCAGTCCGCGCCGCCGACGCCGGATTGCTCGAGGTCGCCTACCGCACTGTCGACAGCCCCGTCGGACCGCTGCTGTTGGCGGCCACGGAGCGCGGCCTAGTCCGGGTGGCCTACGCACGCGAAGACTTCGATCAGGTCCTGGAAACCCTCGCCGCACGCATCGGCCCTCGGGTCTTACGCGCCGACGCCCGGCTCGAGGCGGCGGTCCGCCAACTCGGGGAGTACTTCGCACACCGCCGCACCGCCTTTGACCTGCCACTGGACCACAGCCTGTCCTCCGGCTTCCGCAGGGCGGTACAGGCCTACCTGCCGGAGATCGGCTACGGCCACACCGCCACCTACAAGGAGGTCGCCGGCTCCGTCGGCAACCCGAACGCCGTCCGCGCGGTCGGCACCGCCTGCGCCACCAACCCGCTACCCGTCGTCATTCCCTGTCACCGGGTGCTGCGCTCCGACGGCGGCCTGGGCGGCTACATCGGCGGGCTCGAGGCCAAGACTGCGCTGCTGCACCTCGAGGAGGCGGCATGAGCGGCGACGCTCTGTTCGGCGATGACCTGCTGGCCCGGCCGCGCCGCGAGCTGACGCCCGGGGCGCTCTGGGTTCCCGGCTGGCTGGGTCTGGCCCAACAGCGCTGGCTGGTCGACCGGTTCCACGAGTGGGCGCATGGCCCGGTGCCGCTGCGTTCGGCCAAGATCGGCGGGCACGAGATGAGCGTGCGGACCGTCTGCCTGGGCTGGCACTGGCGTCCCTACGAATACACCCGCGCCGCCGTCGACGTGAACGGGAACCGCGTTCTCGAGGTCCCGGACTGGATGGTCCGCCTCGGCCGCAAGGCCGTCACCGAGGCGACCGGCGACCCCGCGGCGGGTCGGGCCTACACGCCGGACACCGCTCTGGTGAACTACTACGACGAAGCCGCCCACATGGGCATGCACCAGGACCGGGACGAGCGCTCCCGGGCTCCGGTCGTCTCCCTGTCCATCGGGGACACCTGCCGGTTCCGCTTCGGCAACACCGAGAACCGCAACAAACCCTATGAGGACATCGACCTGGTCTCGGGCGACCTGTTCGTCTTCGGCGGTGCATCCCGGCTGGCCTACCACGGGGTCACGAAGGTCCACCCGGGCACCGCACCGGCTGGCTGCGGATTGGAGGCCGGGCGCATCAACATCACGCTGCGGGAGACCGGGCTGGCGTAGCCCGGGCCCGGGGTCGGGCTGGTGCGCCGGACCGGCAAGAAGCTCGTCGCCACCGTCGCCGGACGCCAGGACGCCGAGCGGCCCGAAGCCCTGTGGCAACGCCTGGCACACCGGGTAGTGAAGGAACGGCTGGGGCCCGACCAATACGCTGCCGGCATGCTGGATCTACTCGTCACCGTCGTGGAACCCGACGCAGGGCGGAAAGCCATGCTCGGGGACATCGCCCGTGGCATGGGAATGCTCGGCTACGCCAACCGTGATGGCGCCCCGCTCGATGGCCTGCGGTTCGTCCGCTACGTCGAGCAGCTCTATGCCACGTGCGAAGCCCTGGGCGCTTCCTGGGGGGACGACGGTACGGGTTCCCGGGGCCTGGACCGCGTGTGGGGCCAGGAAGAGCACCGTGTTCTGCGCCGCGAGTTCGCCCGGGCGGCGCTGCAGTCCTGAGCGACCTGCACTCCTGACCGCCGGGCGGCTGGTCTCCGCCCGCGGTCCACGCCCGCCTCAGGACTCGAACAGGTCCAGCGCCGCCAGGTAGGCCTCGTGGAAGGTGGGGAACTGGGCGACCTGGTCGCGCAGGACCTCTAGCCGGATGCCCGCGCGGATGGCCAGTGCCGCGTAGTGGATCCATTCCCCGGCCTCCGGACCCACGGCCCAGGCGCCGAGGAGCACCCGCCGATTGGTGTCGGCGAGCAGGCCCAAATGACCCTCGGGTTCGCGCTCCTGGGTCCACGGGCGGGCCAGTGCGGCGGCCACGTCCAGTTCCACGGACTCCACCGCAAGTCCCTCGCTCCGGGCCTGGGCGTGCGTCAGCCCGACGCACGCGATGTCGGGGATGCCGAAGACGACGCGCGGGATGCCGTCGTAGTGGGCGGTCCGTGCGGTGCCGAGGATGGAGTCGGCGGCGATCCGCCCCTGGTACTTGGCCACATGGGTGAACGGCATGACGGCGTTGACGTCCCCGATCGCCCACACGCCTTCGCCCGCCCGGCAGGATGCGTCCACCGGGATGGCCCCGTGGTCGTCCGGTTCGATGCCGACGGCGTCCAGGCCCAGCTCCTCGGTGCGGGGGCGCCGCCCGGTGGCGAAGACGACGACGTCGGCCCGCACCTCGGACGCTGCTGCCGGGTCGGGGGAGTCGGTGTCCTTCTCGGTGCTCTCCAGCACGAGGATGCTGTCGTCGCCCTCGCGCCGCGCACGGGCCGGGGAGGCGCCGAGCAGGACGTGGACCCCGGCCGCCTCGAGGTGCTGGCGGGCGAGCTCGCCGACCCGTGGCTCCTCGCGGGAAAGCAGCGAGCCGCCCCGCTGGATGAGGGTGGTCTCCACGCCGAAGCCGGCCAGGAACGTCGCCGTCTCCACGCCGACCGCGCTGCCACCGACCACGACGGCCCGGTGCGGCAGCTCCCGGACCGTGTAGGTCTCGCGATTGGTCCACACCGTGATGTCCTCGAGCCCGGGCAGCTGGGGGAGCACCGGCGTCGTGCCCGTGGCGATGATGAGGTGGTCGGCGGTGAGCTCGTCGTCTCCGACCTGGACGCGGATCCTGCCCGCCGCGCGGCCGGTGATTCGTGCGGCGCCCTTGAACACGGTGGCGCCGCGTTCGCGATAGCCGTCCACCTGGGCCGCATCGTCGAGGTGGCGGATCATGGTGTCGCGGTAGGCGCTGGCATCCGCCCAGTCCAGCGCGGCACCGGTGATGCCGGCGGCGCCGCGGGTGGCGGCCAGCAGGGCCGGGGGGTGCAGCAGCGTCTTGGAGGGGATGCAGGCCCAGTAGCCGCATTCGCCGCCGATCAGCTCGCGCTCGACCACGGCGACCTTCCGTCCGGCATCGAGCAGCCGGCTGGCCGCGACTTCCCCGCCGGGACCCATGCCCAGCACGATCACATCGAATTCCGAGTCCATGACCCCACGATGCCACGGGGCACGACGGCGGAACAGGGTTGGCGTGGGCGGTGCCGGTTCGGCCGGCGTCGGTTCGGCCGGCGTCGGTTCGGGCGGTGGCGGTTCAGTCGGCGGCGGCGGCGAGGACGTCGTCGACGATGTCCCGGTCCAGGGCCGCCCGGACGCAGGCCGCTGCGAGCCGGGCGCGCTGGCCGTCGGGGGCCAGGGCGATGAGCGTACCGGCGTCGGTGGGCAGGCCCAGCCGCTGCGCACCGTCGAGCACCTTCTGGTCCACCACGGGGTGCGGCAGCGACCAGACGTCCTGGACCTCGCGCAGGAAGATGGTTGCCCCGGTGGGGCCGATGCCGGGGAATTCCTGCAGCGCCTCGCGCAGTTGCTTCTCGGTCGTCGCGTCGGTGTGCAGGGTGCGCAGGTCGGCATGGTGCTCGTTGATCAGCAAGTCGGCGCCGTCGCCGAGCATGGTGGCGGTGCGTTCGTCATAGCGCCGGTAGTGTCCGCGGCCCAGTGCGTCGACCCGCTGTTGCCAGGTGGCCTCGCGCAGGTGCTGCGGGGTCCTCATGCCGGCGGCGAACAGTTCCCGGGCCGCGTTCACCGCCACGTTGGAACTGATGCGGGCGGAGAGCAGCGTGCTGAGGACCAGCAGTTCGTAGAGCGGGGAGGGCTTGTCCTTCAGCGTGATGCCGGCTTCTTCGGCATAGGTCCGGCCGTGCCGTTCCAGCAGTGTGGCGACGATGCGTTGTGCTGTTGCGGCCACCATGGCTCCGTTTCCCTCGCTTGCCTGGATCGACAGGGCCAGCTAAACATCCCTGCAGCGGGCGGACAAGGGCACGCGCGGTGCGCCTAGAGCAGGTCGATGCGCACCTGGTGCCCGCTGGAGCGGCCGAGCCGGGCATCACGGGTGAGATTGGAGCATTCCCCCGCGCGGGGGAGGTGCGGGCACTCCGGCCAGCGGACGCTGGTTCCATGGATACGACAACGAAGAACACGAGACCGACCACCCGCACCCCGCTGCACCGTCCGGCACTGATCGCCGCGCTGGCGGCGGCCCTGCTCCTGGCAGCCGCATCCCTGTGGTGGGCGGTGGCCCCGGACCGCTCGCCGTTCGGGCCGAACGGCCCGGACACCCCGCCCCTGCTCATCCAACCGCTCATCGGCGGGCCCACGGCCCACCTGCTGGTCGCCGGACTGGCGGTCGTCTCCGCCGCCGTGGCAGCGGTGGCCCTGGCGCGCTCGGGCGGCCGGCATCCCGGTGCCAGGGGTGTCCCCGCGATGGTGGCGCTCGGGCTGGCGGCCGCCTCCGTCGTCGTGCTGCTCAGCCCCAGCATGCTGGCAGCGCTGGGCTACACGCTGGCGTTCATCGCCCCACTGGCCGTGGTGGCCGGCGTCGTGCTGGTGTTCTTGAAATACCCGCGCGCCCGCATCCCGCTGGGCATCGCCGTCGTGGCCGGGGCCGCTGCACTGTGGATGTCCGACGGCGTTGCCGTCGCCTCCGGCGTCGTGAACACCGTCGGCGTTGCGTTCCTGGGCCAGTCCGACGGGCTCCTGCTGTTGCTCGTCGCCGGGGCAGCGCTGCAGGCCGGTTGGATCCTGGCCCTCGTCTCCGCCGCTGCGGGGCACCGGGCGGTGGCAGGGGCAACCCGCTGGGTCACCGCACACCGCCGCACGCTGACGTATCTGGCAGCGCTCGGACCCCTTCCCTACGCGCT
Organism: Micrococcaceae bacterium RIT 802; assembly: GCA_016892645.1. GTDB lineage: Bacteria > Actinomycetota > Actinomycetes > Actinomycetales > Micrococcaceae > Arthrobacter_H. Next base: position 23,218 of record JAFEMX010000010.1, on the reverse strand, counting down.
GGTCCGCCTGACGTGGCTGACGCCGTGGCCGCAGCTGGGCGACCCGGGCGGCGATGTGGCCATCCGCGTCTGGGGACTGCTGCTCTCGCTCGGCGCGTGGGCCGGGATCGTGCTCACCCTGGGGTTGGTCAGCGGTTGGGGCGAGGTGTTCCCGCGCTGGATCCCCGGCCTGGCCGGGCGGGTGGTTCCGCCGTTGGCAGCCATCCTGCCCGGCGGGCTGGTCGCCATCATGCTGACCCTGGAGGCCGTGCCCTTCCTCCGACTGGGCCTGGGCGTCGAGCAGGGACCGGTCGAGGCGGCCCTGATGGTCGTGGTGTTCCCGCTCTGGTACTGGGGCCCGATGCTGGGGCTGGCCGTGTGGGGTTACGCCGGACACCGCGCCGGGGTGCTGGACGCCGGCGGGGGCCGGCGCCCGGTTCAGGCCCCGGCGCCGGGGAACACGTACCCGAGTTCGTAGGCCAGCACCACGGCGTGGGTGCGGTCCCGGGCGCCGAGCTTGTCGAGCAGGTTCCCCACGTGGGTCTTCACGGTCTCCGCACCCACGCCGAGATCCCCGGCGATCTCGGCGTTGGAACGTCCGCGGGCCAGCCGCCGCAACACCTCGTCCTCGCGCGGGGTCAGCCCTGCAGCATGCGCGATCGCCGGTGGCCTGCTGTGCTGGGCCGCGATCCGGCCCAGCGCCGCCGGGAAGAGCAGGCTGTCGCTGGCATGCGCGATCCGGATCGCCTCCAGCAGTTCGGCTGCCGGTGAGCGTTTGAGCACGAACCCGGCGGCCCCGGCACGCATCGCCGACCACACGGCGGCATCGGATTCGAACGTCGTCACCACGATGGTGCGCACCGCCGGCCGGGTCCGGGTGAGCACCCGGGTGGCCTCGAGGCCGTCGAGCACGGGCATGCGGATGTCCATGAGCACGACGTCGATGCCCGCGGCCCGCTCGATCGCCTCCTGGCCATGGGCTGCCTCGGCGACGACGGTGATCCCCGCGGCGGCGTCCAGGACGGTCCGCCACCCGGCCCGGATGGCGGCGTCGTCGTCGACCAGCAGGACCCGGATGCCGGTGCCCGGCGTGGGCCCGCTGCTCATCGCGGCCACCTCGCCTCCAGCGTCCAGACCCCTTCGGCTCCGCTGGAGTCCAGGGTTCCGCCGAGCATCCCCGCCCGCCGGGCCATGGTGGCCACCCCGCTGCCGCTGCCCGGGCGCCGGGATCCCGGATCGTAGTCGTTGACCAGACGCAGCAGCAGCTCCGGGCCGGTGGCCAGCCGGATCGCGATGCCCCCGGAGCCGTGCTTCAGGGCGTTGGTCAGGCCTTCCTGCAGGATCCGGTAGGCCACGCGCGACTGCTGTGCCGGGATGCCGCGGACGTCGTCGGCGACCAGCTGAACATCCAGCCCGTCCACCAGCTGGCCCAACGATGCCAGGTCGCGGCCATCGGAGGCGTCCAAGTCTTGCAGGATGCCCAGGGCCTGGTCGAGCTCGTCCTGCGCCGCCCGGGCCGACGCTGCCAGCTCATCGAGGGCACCGGACACCGCGTGGTCCGTGCCGCCGGAGTGCAGGCGGGCCTGGGCGGCCACGGCCTGGACGGAGATGACGCTGAGGGAGTGGCCCAGCGAATCGTGAAGGTCCCGGGCCAGGGCGTCGCGTCGACGCAGCGCCTCCAGGGCCCGTTGCCGATCCGGTCGCAGCAGCCGCCTGGCTCCCGCGGCGATGCAGCGCCCGAGGGCCCACGTGCCGGCGAGCCACAGCACCGCGACGAGGACTGCATAGGCCAGGCGGAGGGGCAGCGGGCCGGTGACCAGTCGTTCCCCGGCCCCCAGGAAGTAGATGAGCGGCATCGTCGCGAACAGCAGCGTGGCACTGTAGGTGGCGCCGATGACCAGATGCACGCCGGAGAGGATGTAGAGCCCCGTGGATTCGGCGGTATCGGCCCCGGCGATCCCGAGCAGTTCACGGGCCGCGAGCGCCTCGATGTTGCGCACGAACGGGAAGAGCGCCAGGGCGAAGGCGAACGGGATGCTGACCAGCCACAGCGCGGCCATGCCATCGAAGGAATCGATCGGCCAGATCAAGAGCAGCCAGGCGGCAACGAGCGGCACGAGGAGTGCGCCACCGAGGACCAGATACAGCATGGTCCTGCAGGCCTCGACGCCCCAGCGGAAGATCATGGTCCCATTGTGCCCACCCGGCGGCCAAAACGCCCGTCCCCGGCCGGCATTGGCATTCTGTATGCTGACCGGGTTGAATTCGGTGGATGCCTGAACGCCCGCTCCGCCATGTCGGCCTGCTCGCGACCCTGCTGGTCGGTCTGCCCGTCGCCGTGCTACTCGTGTGGCCACAGGCGTTCGGCGCTCAGCAGGCGCCCATCATCTCCCAGCTGGTTGCGTTCCGGGCACCACTGGCGATCGGGCTCGGCGTCGTGGCGCTGGGTGCCGCTGCAGTTGCCGTGTTCCGGCGGCGCTGGGGCATTGCCGCGGGGTTGGCAATCGTTCTGGGCGCCGCCTCCCTGGCCAACGGCGCCCTCCTGTTGTCCCGGGGAGCGGACGCCGCGATCCGCGGTGACGGAGACCTGACAGTCCTCGCGTGGAACACCCAGGGAGGAGCCACACCGCCGGAAGACGTTGCCCGCCTCATCCGTGCCACTGGGGCCGACATCGTCAGCCTGCCGGAAATGGACGATGACGCGGCAGCAGAGGTGGCTCGTCTCGCGGCCCGCGACGGACGCTCGATGACACCCGACACCACCTACGGTGAAACGGGCGATTCGTGGATTCCGACCTCGGTGCTCATCGCCGATGACCTGGGCGCGTACCGGCAGGACACCTCGGTGGGCTCGACGCCCGGGCTCCCCAGCGCGGTGTGGCGGCCGGCGGACGGAAGCGGACCGACCATCGTCGCCGCGCATCCGGCTCCGCCTCTCGTCGAGACCTTCGGCGAGTGGAAGGCCGGCCTGCGGTGGATCGCCGACCAGTGCGATGCGCCGGAGGTGATCGTCGCCGGTGACCTCAATGCGACAATTGACCACCTCTCGGGGCTTGGAGCCGATGGCGGGTCGCTGATCGGCCATTGCCAGGATGCCGCGCTCCAGGCCCACGCCGGGTCCGTGGGAACCTGGCCGGCCGATCTCCCTCCCTGGATCGGGTCGCCGATCGATCACGTGTTGGTCGGGTCGGGATGGACGGCGCGCAGCGTGCGGGTCGTGACGTCCTCCCGCGGAGGAACCGACCACCGCCCCATCGTCGCCGTACTCGAGGCGCGCTGAGACCGTGGGAGCCGGCAAGGTGCCGACCGACATGGTGTTCCAGGCCCCTGCTTAGTGTCCCGTCGGTTCGAGGCCTGCGGCGGCGGGGTAGTGGACCACCACGGAGAAGACGGCGGCGGATCGGCCCTCGTTGGCGTAGCTGTGCTCGACATCCCCGGCGTGGGAGGCCGAGTCCCCGGCGGCCAGCACGACGCTGGACTCCTGGACCCCGAGCGTCACCTTGCCCGAATGCACCGAGAGCAGCTCGCGGGTGCCCGGCGGGTGGGGTGCGCTGTGGTGGACTTCCCCGGCGGACATGCGCCACTCCCACAGCTCGGCCACGTTGCTGCCGCCCAGGCTCCCCGCAAGGTGGGCCGTGCCGCCGTCGTCCCCCTCCCAGAGCAGCGGGCCCTCACCGGAGCGGCGGACCTGCAGCGCCTCGGTGGCACCGGCGCCGACGAGTGCGGCGAACGCGATGCCGAGCGCGTCGGAAATGCTCGAAAGCACCGCGATCGAGGGGTTCGCCTGGCCCTGTTCGATGGCCACCAGCGTGCGCCGGCTGACGCCCGAGCGGGTGGCCACCTCGTCGAGGGACCACTGGCGGGAGGTGCGGCGGGCGCGGATGCGCTGGCCGATCAGCGCGGCGATGTCCTGGTGTCCGGTCACGAGGTCTTCCTTCCGTGGGTCGAAGACCATCCTACGGCAGCCGGGCACGGTCGTCGCATGGTGATGCACTGCATAGTGCAGTATTGTGCACTATTCGTTATGATGGATGCATGACCTCCTACCGTGATCTTTTCCGTGCCCCCGGCGTGCTCCGCGTCGTGGTCTCGCAACTGGTCGCGCGCTTCCCCGCGGGGATGTTGTCGCTGGCCGCGTTGATCCACGTCGAACGCGTCCACGACTCCTATACGGCCGCCGGGCTGGTCCTGGCCGCCCTGGCGGTGGGCCAGGCCATTGCCGGGCCGTTGAGCAGCCGCATCTTCGGGCGCTTCGGCATGCACCGGGTGCTGCTGGCCACGCTCGTGCTCTCCGGGATCTCGATCCTCGCCCTGGCCCTGCCCGGGCTGTCGGTGTCGGCCTATGCGGCCATCGCCCTGGTCTGCGGGTTGAGCACCCCGCCGGTGCAGCAGGCTGCCCGGTCGATCTACCCCTCGCTGGTCAACCCCGGTGCCCGCGGGGCGCTGTTCTCCTTCGATGCCTCCCTGCAGGAGGTCATCTGGATCCTCGGTCCGGTCCTCACCACCTTCGTCTCGCTGTCGATCAACTCCTCGCTGGGCATCGTCATGGCCGCGGCGTTCCTCATCGGCGGCGGCATCTGGTTCATCACGACCGAGCAGATCGCGCGCGCCGTCGCCGCACCGCCGACCGGACGCTTCGGCACGGTGCTGCGCTCGCCGGCGCTGCGCCTGGCCGCGGTGATCGGATTCCTCATCTGTGCGTGCATCGCCATGGTCGAGGCCTCCATCGTCGCCACCTTCGGCCACGGGGGTGCCCAGGGCGGCATCATCCTGGGCGTCTTCTGCGTCGGTTCGCTCGCGGCCGGCCTGTACCTGGGACGCAAGCGCATCGGCCGCTGGAGCACCGCGCGGCGCATGGTCGTCGTCTCCCTCGGGCTCGCGCTGGCCAGCCTGGACACCGATTTCTGGTGGCTCATGGTGACCGTCTTCCTCGCCGGCCTCGGCGTGGCCCCGGTGATCGCGGCCCTGACCCAGATGACCTCCTCCGGCGTCCCCGCGGCCGACGTGGCCGAGGCCTTCGGCTGGACGACGACGGCGCAGCTCATCGGTGTTGCCTTGGGCTCGGCCGTCGCGGGCGTCATCATCGACGGGCCCGGTACCCAGGTCGCGATGGCCGCTGCCACCCTGGTCGCCCTGCTCACGTGCGTGGTCGCGATGGTGGTCCGGCGCGGCCAGCCCGGAGCCCCCACCACGGCGGAGGAGCTCGTCGAAGCCGGATACACCCGGGCCGCCTGACCGGCCCCGAGGTGGAGTCCTGCCGGTCGCCGAACCGGCGGGGTCGGCAAGGCCGGCAAGGCCGGTAAGGCCGGTAAGGCCGGTAAGGCCGGTAAGGCCGGTAAGGCCGGTAAGGCCGATAAGGCCGCGCGGGTGGCACCGGGACGGCAGGACTCCGCGGATCAGCCGTGGTTCGGCTCCGAACCCTTTTCCTCCCGCGGAGGCCGGTGTAGCGTGCAGCCATGGCCATCGCACGCTACCCCAGCTTCGTCATCGACTGCCCGGATCCGGAAGCGCTCGCCTCGTTTTATGCCCAACTGCTCGGCTGGCGGGTCACCGACGACGAGGACTGGTTCGACATCCGCCCCGAGGACGGTTCGAACTGCATCTCCTTCCAGCGGGTTTCCGATTACCGTGGACCTGAATGGCCCGGGCAAACGGTCCCTCAGCAGATGCATGCGGACCTGATCGTCCAGGACCTCGACGAGGGCGAACGCGAGGTCCTGCGCCTGGGAGGAACCGTTTCCGCGGAGCAGCCGGGTACGACCTTCCGCGTCTTCCTGGACCCCGCCGGGCACCCCTTCTGCCTCTGCTTGCCCTGACCCGGCGGCCACCGGCGTACGGCGCGCTTCACACCGGTTCCCGCGAGGGGACGGCAACCCTTCCGCCCGCGATGGGCCCCGGCGTACCGTGCAGACATGGCTAGTGCACACTCTCCGAGAACCGTCATCGACTGCCCCGACCCCGCAGCCCTCGCCGGCTTCTATGGCCAGATCCTGGGCTGGAGCGTCGACGGGGAGGGCGACTGGGTGGACCTCCGTCCGGATGACAGGTCGGCCGTGATCTCGTTCCAGCGGGTCGAGGACTACCGCGAACCCCAATGGCCGGGGCAGGCGGTGCCCCAGCAGATGCACCTTGACCTGATGGTCCAGGACCTCGACGAGGGGCAGGCCCGGGTACTCGCCGTCGGCGGGCAGCTTGCGGGCGAACAGCCCGGAACGTCCTTCCGCGTCTTCCTGGACCCGGTCGGACATCCCTTCTGCCTCTGCGCTGACTAATCGACGCCGGCGACCGCTGCCGGCTGCCGGGTTATTGCAGCGATGAGGTCAGCCGGGCCAGGTTGTCGCGGATCTTCTCGGAGACCGGGCGCCCCGTCCAGTCATCCAACACCAGTTCCCTGCTCATCGCCCGGTAGCCGTCTTCGATGCGCCTGACGGAACGGACGAAATCCCGTCCCTGGATCATCACCGAAACCTCCATGTTGAGGCTGAACGACCGGATATCCATGTTGCTGGAACCGATGACCGCGATGTCGTCATCGATGGTGAAATGCTTGGCGTGGAGCACCGTCGGGGACGAATAGAGATGGATCCGCACGCCGGCACGCAAGAGTGCCTCGTAGTAGGAGCGCTGCGCGTGGTACACCAGCTTCTGGTCTCCGACCTCCGAGACGAACAGCTCCACGTCCAAGCCACGGGCGGCCGCGGTGATGATGGCCAGCAACGTGGATTCCTCGGGCACGAAGTAGGGGCTGGTGATGCTGATCCGGTGCTCGGCCTTGTGGATCAGCGCGACGTAGAGCTTGAGGTTGTTGTCGTTGTCGAAGCTCGGCCCGCTGGGCAGCACCTGGGCATCCAGCAATCCCGGGTGTTCCGGAAGAACAACCGGAGTGGTGTCCAGCGGCAGCAGTTCGTCGGTTTCGCTATACCAGTCCGCGGCGAAGACGGCGGCGAGTTCGCGCACCGCCGGCCCCTCGATCCTGATCATCAACTCGTGCCAGTGCAGCCCGAGCCGGAGGTTCTTGGCCTTGTTGTAACTGGCATCGATCAGGTTCTGCGAACCGGTGAAGCCGATCCTTCCGTCCACCAGGACCATCTTGCGGTGGTTTCGCAGGTCCGGGCGCTGCCACTGGCCGCGCAGCGGCCGCAGCGGGAGCATGGCATGGAATTCGGCGCCCATCCGCTCCAGCGTCCGCAGCGTCTCCTTCCGTCCGGCGTTCATGAAGCCCGTGACGTGGTCCGCGAGGACGCGGACCTTCACCCCGCGGGCGACGGCGCGCTCGAGCGCCGAGAAGAAACCCGTGGTGGCGTCGTCGTGAACCAGGATGTAGAACTCCACGTGCACGCTGTCCCGGGCCATGTCGATGTCCAGGATCATAGCGTCGAAGCAACCGTTGTAGTCGTCGATGATCTCGATGCGGTTGCCACCGACCATGGGGAGGGCACCGAGCCGCTCGTTCAGGGCGACGATCGAACGCAGCCACGGAGGCCACTGTGTCGCGTTGCTGAGCGAATGCAGTCCGCGCGTGCGCTCCAAGACGAGCGCGTTGACCTGGCGTTGCTTGTCCCGACGCGCACGGGGCAACCGGCTAAGCCCGATGAGGAAGAACAGGATCGCGCCGAGATACGGGACGAAGATGATGGCTAGCAGCCAGGCGATGGCAGCGGAAGGCCGCCGGTTCGCCGAGATCAGCACAATGGCGACCGTTCCCACGATGGCGTGCACGGCGACCAGCAGCAGGGCCACGTGATCGACGCTCTCGAGGGCCGTCATGGGGCGATGCCGGTGGGGGCGCCCGCTGCACCGCGGACCGTGGCTTGGCCTCGCCTCTTGTGTTGCCGCAACCGCACACGGGACTCCTCTACCGGGGGCGCAAGGGCCGTGGCACGGCTGGAAGCCCGTCGTTCATGCAGCGTACTACTCGTCGGCGTCCTTCGACTGCCCTGGCTTCGTGTCGCCGGACGCCTCGGAACCTCCGGCAGCCGGGGGAGCCGAACCGGAGTCATGCTCCGGCGTCTCCTCCACGGGGATCGGCCGGCCGTCGCGTTCGCCCTCCAGGTGCCGTTTCAATTTCTCCTCGGCATCCTGCCGGCGGCGCATCATGTTCCGGAACTCGTCGGTGTCCTGGTCCGGTTCGGCGGCATGGCGCGATTCCGCCCGCTGCAGCGGCGTCCGGCGTCGTCCGGTCACCGCGTGTCCACCGGCCGATCCCTCCGCCCCGACTCCTCGCGGCGCGGATCCGTTTCCGGCTCCGGGGGGACCTCGATCGGGTCGATGGCCGGTTCCGGCCACGGCTCGGCAGGCGGCTCCGGGGACGCCGGCGGGTCCGTCGTGGGAACGGTGCTCGGACTGGGCTGCGGTTCCGTAGGCGGGGACGTGGGAGGCTGCGTCGGATCCGTGGGGGAGTCCGGACGTGGCTGGCCGGGTGGGTCAAACCCCGGATCTGCGGGGATCGAGGCCGTGGTGGTGGATAGCGGTTCGTCGATGGTCATGGTGCTCCTCCAGTGGACGTCTTGGCTGCAGTCAACACCGCGCCATAGGACAGGTCAATGATTTGGTGCGCGGTTCACCCCGCGGCGATCAGCGCCTGCGGTGCAGCCTGCTTCATCCGGGTCCGCAGCCAACCCAACTGGGTCGACGTCTCGCCGTCGCATTGCTGGACTGCCTCGATGAGATCGCGGTCTGCCAGTCCCTGGCCCGCCTGCAAGAGCATGGTCCAGGTGATGTCGACCAGGCTCGCCGCCAGGTAGAGGTCCTGGAGGTCCCGGAGGAGTCCGAGCGGCCCGGAGCGGGTGCTGGAGAGGCCCTCGTGGTGCAGGGATTCTGGAACGTCCGATTCGTCGCTGAGCTGGTGCCGTTCGAGCACGGGGGCCAGGATGCGGCGGTGCTTGTCGCACTGGCTGGCCAGGGTCTGGAGCAGGAAGTGCACATCGGGCTCGGCCGCGTGGCCCTCGGAGACCACCCGGTACGACGCGGCCAGCGTTTCCTCGGAGCGCTCGATCAGGGCCAGATAGACGGGGAGTTTCATGATTCCTCCGGTTCCAGTACGGTTTCACTCGCTTGTCCGGCCGGGCCTCCGGTGGTTGGCTCGATTCCCGCGCCGGTGCCGCGGGCCGGGCGGGATGCGGTCGTCGTGGGGGCAGGGGACGGCCCGGTGGATGCGGCCACCCGGCCGATGCGGACGGCGGCATTCTTGTAGATCGGCTGCTTGGACACCGGATCCCATTCGGTCAGCGTCAGTTCGTTGGCCGCGCGTGGCTCGGCGCCGTCGGGCTGGTCCCAGTATCCATAGTGGAACGGCGCAAAAACCGTCCCCTCGGCGATGTCGGAGACCCGGACCGGCACCTGGATGCGTCCTCGTGCCGAGGTCACGTCCACCAGATCGCCCTCGGAGATCCCATGGGCCCGGGCGTCTGCCGGGGACACTTCAACCCAGGCCCCGGGAGCCGCGTCGTTGAGCGGACGCGAGCGCCCGGTCTTGGTCCGGGTATGGAAGTGGTATGCCGTCCGCCCGGTGGTGAAGCGCAGCGGAAAGTCCTCGCTGGGCTCTTCAGGTGGCGGTGAGTAGGGAGCGGTCTTGAAGATGGCCCGCCCCTGCGGAGCCATGGCCTTGTAGGGCGTGGGGCCGACCGTTGCCCCGGTGAGCAGGTCGTGTCCGTAGGTCTCGCACCGGTCCAGGTCCGTGGGGAAGACGGCGTCGGTGTACAGGCGCTCGGTCCCCTCCGGTGCCTTGTCGTTGCACGGCCATTGGACGCCGTTGCCCTCGAGCTTGGTCCAGCTGATTCCCGTGTAGTCGCAGAGCCGGCCCCGGGTGCATTCCTGCCAGGCCGCGTAGGCGTCTTCGGGACCCGACCAGTCCAGCAGCGGTGATCCGTCGTTGCGGCGGAAGTCCATGCGGCGGGCGTAATCCAGGAAGATGTCCAGGTCGCTGCGTGCCTGCCCCGGTGGCTCCACGGCCTGGCGGGAGAGGTGCACGGTGCGGTTGATGTTGGTGAAGGTACCGGTCTTCTCGCCCCACCCCGCAGCGGGGAGGACGACGTCGGCCAGTGCTGCCGTCTCGGTGAGGTACAGGTCCTGGACGACCAGGAAGGTGTCGGCGAGGATCTTGCGGATGCGGGGCAGCTCGGGCATGGAGACGGCGGGGTTCGTCCCGGAGACCCAGAGGAGCCGGATGGAACCCTGTTCGGCGTACCTGAAGACCTGCATGGCATGCGTGGGGGGAGCCCAATGCGGGATCTTGAGCTCGTCGACGCCCCATAGTTCGGCCAGTTGCCGGATGTGTTCGGGGTTCTCCCAGTTCCGGAAACCGGGCAGGTCGCCGTCGGCTCCGCATTCCCGCGTGTTCTGCGCGGTGGGCTGCCCGTTCATCTGCAGGACTCCACAGCCCGGTTTGCCGATCAGGCCACGCAGCAGGTGCAGGTTGTTCACCGCGCAGGATGCGGCAGTTGCCTGCCAGGACTGGTAGAAGCCCTGGAGGACCGTGGAGAGCACCCGATCGGCGGTGCCGAAGATCTCCGCGGCTCGGCGGACGTCCGCCGCGGGGACACCGCAGGTCTCGGCCACGGCTTCGGGCGTCCACGGCTCGACGGCGGCCCGCACGTCCTCGAGCCGGATCGTGTGCTCGGCAATGAAGCTGTCATCGATCCACCCGTGCTCGAGCACCTCGCGCACGAGCCCGTGCATGAGGGCCAGGTTCGTGCCCGGGCGTATGGCCAGGTGCACGTCGGCATGACGGGCGACCTCGGTCTCGCGCGGGTCCACGCAGACCAGCAGCGGCCGGTCCGGACCCTCGATCCGGTCCAGGACGCGCGACCACAGCACTGTCTGGGTTTCGGCCATGTTGTGCCCGAAGAGGAACATCGCGTCGCAGTCGTCGATGTCCTCATACGTCCCCGGTTGGCCGTCGGAACCGAAAGACTCCTTCAAGGCTGCCGCCGCGGTGGCAGTGCACAACCGGGTGTTCCCATCCATGTGCGGGGTGCCCAGACCGGCCTTGCCGATCACACCCAGGGCGTAGTACTCCTCCAGGAAGAGCTGGCCGCTGGTGTGGAAACCGTGCGACAGGGGGCCGGTTTCCTCGAGCAACTGCCGGCTCCGCTCGACGATGCGCCCCATGGCGGTGTCCCAGCTCGTTTCCACCAGGACGCCGTTTTCGCGGATGAGCGGGGTGGTCAGCCGGTCCTTGTTGGACATGCCCTGCCAACTGGCGAACAGTCCCTTGGGACCGAGCCGCCCGTGGTTGACAGTGTCGTCCGCGCGGCCGCGGATGCCGACCATGGCACCGTCCTTGACGGCGATGTCACAGGCACAGCCGTTGCTACACAGCAAGCAGGCGGATTGGACCCAGGCATCGACGTCGTCCTCGCCGACGCCTTCGGCGAGGGCCTGGTCCACCCGGGCGGGCCATCTCGCACCCTGCGCGTAGGGGGTCCTCGTGCCCCAGATCTGGGCAATGCGATCAGTCATGGTTGCCTCCCGGGGCGTTGGCGTCGACTATGCCAACGTGCGTCGCCATGGCGGCGAAGTCAAGGGACTATGTGGCGGGGAGCTGATCACCCGTCGAAGTGGGTTTCCACGTCTCCGGGGGAGACCGAATCCACCAGCCGTGTCGCCACATCCCGGAGCTTGACGTTGCGCGTGTTCGATGCCCGTTGGAGGATCGCGAACGCTTCGTCCTGGGTGCAGCGGTTCTGCGCCATGACGATGCCGACGGCGACGTCGATCCCGGTCCGCGAAGCCAGCGCCGATTTGAGGTCGTCCATGGTGTCCGCCAAATGGGTGATGCGCACGGCCAGGCGCAGGCTGTTGCTGGCCTGGGAGGCATAGGCTGCGGCTAGGGTCCGGGTGTCCTCGTCGAAGGCCTGGGCTTCTTCGGCGTAGAGGTTCAGGGCGCCCAGGGCCTCACCCGACAGATCGAAGGGAACGGCGAGGATCGAGCCCACCCCAGTGTCCTGGATCTCGTGGAGGTACTCGGGCCAGCGGGTTTCGCGTACCAGATCTGGTACGTGGAACACCTGACCGATGCGTGCCGCGCTGAGGCACGGGCCCTCGTCGTATCTGTACTGCACCTCATTCATGCGCTTGGCCTTCGGGCTGCTGCTGGCGGCCGTTGCGGCCCGACGCTGCCGCAGGAGTGTCACCCCGCAGTGGATGGTGGTGCCATGGCGGGAGAGGGACTCCGCGGCATGTACTGCCAGCTGGCCCAGGAACTCATGGGCCTGTTCGCTGTCGAGGACGAGCTTCTGCAAGTATTCGGCAACGTTCTCGGAGTTGACCTGCTCTTCGCTTTCCACGATTCCTCCCAAGGGCCGTTCCGTGTGGTTCGGCCGAAATCCTGTTGGATGTGGGGTCCGCCTCCCCGCCATGGCGCACCACCACGGGTTGTCAGGCTATCCCTCCGCTGGTTCGGCGGCCACGCCTTGCACCGGTGCGCCGGTATCGGGCGAACCGACTGCTTCGGCCCCGATGTAGTGGGCAACGTCGTCGGATTCAAGGGTCGTTTCGTGCAATCGGGACCTGCGGGATCCGGTGAGGCGGACGAAATCGAGCGGGATCTTTTGCCCCTCCTCCAGTTTGTGGTCGGGAGGGAAAGGGATGCGGCCGTGCCATTCGGCGGAGACCAGGTTCGCGAATTCTGGATGCTCGGCGATGAAGGTTCGCACGGCCGGGCAGAACGGCAAGACGGCAAGGCGGCTGGTATGTGCATCCGTGAGGACATGGTGCATGAGGATGTCGGCAAGCACGGCAGACTTGAACCGGCGCTTCATGGAGGTGAACAAGACCCACATCTCGGTACCGGACATCCTGTACTGCACGAAGCCGGCCAGGTCCCCGGCCTTGAAGATCTGGTATTGGAACTGGTCGCGGTTGTTTTCGACAACGATCGGCATGGGACTAAGCTACCGCGTCCCCGGGCCGACGGTCAGAACCGACCGAAGAATCAACGTGTGGGATTCGCGATGTGCGGGCAGGGTGCGGAAGCAGAAGTTGCATGAGGCGCTCCAAACAGGGATCCGGTGGCCCGCTGCTGAACCGACTTCAGCCTATAAACGAGTTGAGACCTTGGCAACTCGGGTGGATTCAACGAGGCACCGCAGGTGGCTCACCCGGGAAGAGCGGCAACACCGAGTCGGCGAAGGCATCGATGAAGGCGCTTTGCTCTTGGCCGACGTGGTGCAGGTAGAGGAAGTCGAAGCCCAGTTCGGCGAATTCGTGGAGCCACTGCGCATGCTCCGACGTGTCGGAGGAAACCAGCACCGCTTGGCGGATCAATTCCGGCGTGGTCGCCCGGCCGACGGCCTCGAAATGCTCGATGGTGGGAAGGTCCGCAGGAATCGGCGGCTGGAAGACGTTGTCGCGCCACTGGTCCATGGCCAACTCCATGGCTTCGGCCTCCGTCGCCGCCCAGCTCAAGTGCACCTGGAGGAGTGCCGGCCCGCGCCCGCCATTGTCGCGGTACGCCCCGGGCAGCTGTCGCAGGCGTTCGTGAGGCTGGTTGACCGTGATGATGCCGTCGGCCCAGCCGGCAGACTGCGCGGCGGTTTCGGGAGAGATGGCCGGGGCCATCAGCGGCGGGGCCGGCGAGGGCAGGTCCCAGAGCCGGGCTCCGCGTATCTGGACCTTGCCCCGGTGGTTGACTTCGTCACCGGCCAGGAGGGCACGAATGGCATCGACGCATTCCTCCAGCCGGAGCTGCCGGTCCTCCTTGGGCGGCCACGGGTCGCCGGTGATGCTTTCGTTGAGGAATTCCCCGCTTCCCTGCGCGAGCCAGAACCGATCCGGAAACATGCTGGCGAGCGTCGCCGCCGCCTGGGCGATGACCGCCGGATGGTAACGCTGCCCGGGAGCCGTCACGGTTCCGAAGGTCAGGTTCGTCGTGGCCAGCGCTGCACCCAACCACGACCACGCGAACCCCGAATGGCCCTGGGCGTGGGACCACGGCGTGAAGTGGTCCGAGCACATCGCGGCGGTGAACCCGGCCGCATCGGCGAGCTGGACATCGCGCAGCAACTGGGCCGGGGCGATTTGCTCATGCGAGGCATGAAATCCAAGAGTCGCCATTTCCCCTGTCTAGCACTGCCGTCGAGGCTCGTCGAGGGCTGGCGCGCGGGTGGGCCGGCGGGTGATCCGGGACTTTCGTTAAGGGGGGTCCGGCATCGACGCGAACCATGGCGGCGGCCACGACGGCACGCCTACGCTGGTCGAATGGGTGATACTGCGCATGCGGAACTGACGGTTGGCCTCATTGCCGATCCCGGACTGCCACTAGAGCTGGCGGAGGAGCTGAAGTCGTGGCTGCCACAGCGGCTGGCCTCCATCGTCACCGATGCCGATTGGGATGTCGAGGTCGAGAGCTTGACCCTTCCCCTCGATGACGACGGCGGGGTGAAACTGAACGCCAACTCGAAAATGCTCCGGGACCAGCGGAACTGGAACTATCTGGTTTACCTGACCGACCTGCCGAAATACGTCGAGAACGAGCCGCTGCTGGCCACCGTGAACGCCGGCTACGGAACGGCAATGGTGGTCCTGCCTTCGCTGGGCCTGGTCCGGCGGAAGGGCTTGCGGAAACTCGTCCTGCAGACCGTAGACGCGTTGCATGCCGCCAACTCCGAAGACCGCGAATACGCCCCGGGTGAGTCCCGGTTCACGCGGCTGTTCTCCCGGAAGGACGGGTCGGACGATGCGGAATCGATGGACGAATTCGAAACCGGGAAGGGCGTGTCCGGTCGCCTGATGATGCAGGCCGGGATGGTGCGGAATAACCGGCCCTGGCGTTTGGTGCCGCAGCTCTCGACGTCGATGGCGGCAGCGATCGCGACCGGTGCATTCGGCGTCTTCTACACGAGCATCTGGAGCATGGCCGACTACCTGAGCCCGCTACGGCTGCTGGTGATCAGTTTGCTCTCGGTCGCCGTCATGAGCACCTGGCTGATCCTGGCCAACGGGTTGTTGGAGCGCCCTCGCGGCGTCCACCACAAGGAGCGCGCGATCACCTACAACACGGCAACCGTGGCGACGATCGTGATCGCCGTGGCCGTGATGTACGTGGCCCTCTTCTGCATCATCCTGGCCGGCTCGCTGATCATCATCAACGGGCAGTTCATCAGTGCCGAGCTGGGCCATGCCGCCGGTTTCAGCGAGTACATCAACCTGTCGTGGCTCTCCGCCTCGCTGGGAACCCTAGCCGGTGCCGTCGGGTCGAGCTTCGTCGACGAGCAAGCCGTCCGTCGGGCAACGTTCAGCAGCCGCGAATTCGAGCGGCGGCAGATCTCCCTCATGGATAAAGACGAGGACAAATCGGAAGAGCGGGCAGGGTCAGATTCCTAGGAGTCGTCCACGGTGGTGGCCGGACGGTCATCAGGCGGCAGGAGGACGTCGGCGGCCTCGGTGCTGCGGTCGGTCACGGTGGTCCCGGCTTCGAGGTGCACGGCCCCCGAGGGGACGATGCCCGCCCCGCCGAATTCCTCCATGACCCGCATCTGGGCCACCATGTCCTCCCCGGCATGCCCCGTCGGCAGGTCGTCCCAGAAGTCGAAGCCGCCGCTGGAGACGAGTTTGGCACGGTCGAACAGGACGCAGCCGCCGATCCAGGCCACCTTGTACGCCCTCCAACCGCCCGGCGGCAGGTCCAGCTTCCGTGCCACGTGGACCAGGTTGGCGGCATTGTGCAAGGTCCAGCGCCTGAACTCCGGGCTGTCGGGCCTGACCCGTTCGGGCTGGGGCGGACCATCCCACAGCTCAAGGGGCTCCTGCTCCCGGGGCCTTACGTCGTCAAGGAACGACAGGCCCTGCACGGCCGCGCCGACGAAGCCGCACCGGCCCCATGTCAGGGCCTCGTCGAGGCGTTGCAGGGTCCCCGGCTCCAACCAGACGTCGTTGTCCAGGAACAGAACACGTTCGGCTGACGAGCAGCCCAACAGGAAGCTGCGCTGCTGGGCCATGCCGCGCCGGGGGAGGTTCCGTTCGATCCGCACGGGGTGCCCGCGCATCCGCAGCACGCGCACCATGGCCCTGACCGCCGGTTCTTCCAGACAGGTGCGGTCCTCGGACTGGTCGGAGACGACGACGGCAAATCCGGGCGCTTCCTGGGCCGCCAGTCCCGAGAGCGTCACGGCCAGTTCCGCCTCCCGCCCGTAGGTGGGGATCAGGACGTCGATCCGCAGGGCGCGGTCCCCGGCGTCGGCCGAGCGTGCAACGCCGGGTGCCACCTCGGGTATGCGGGGCATGGTCAGTTCCCGGTGTCGGCTGGTTCGGCGGAGGTGGGCTGGGTGCGCATGCGCCGCAAGACCTCGGTGGTGGAATGGTCCGCCACGTAGTCCACGATCCTCACCGCCCCGCCGTGGGCGTGCACCGCCTGTGACTCTTCGAGCATCTGCTCGGTGTAGTCGCCGCCCTTGGCGTAGACGTCGGGCTCCAGGGACTCGATGAGCGGTATCGGCGTGTCCGTGTCGAAGACCGTCACGTAGTCGACGCAACTCAGCGCGCCGATGACCGCCGCCCGGTCGGCCACCGGGTTGATCGGCCGGCCGTCGCCCTTGAGGCGGCGAACCGACGCGTCGCTGTTCAAGGCCACGATGAGGACGTCTCCCAACTCCTTGGCCTGTTCCAGGTACCTGGTATGCCCTCGATGCAGCACGTCGAAGCAGCCATTGGTCAGGACCACGGTGTCGCCGGATTCGCGATGGCGTTGCACGGCGCTGGCCAACGAATGCGCATCAAGATGCAGCTGGCGCGAACCGCCCAGATGGTCCGTCAGGTCCACCGTGCTGCAGACCGAGGTCCCGGGCCGGTGGACGACGACGTTGGCGGCCGCCTGCGCGAGTTCGAGGGCGACGGTTGGTTTCAGGCCGGCAGCGCTGGCCACCGCCAGGCAGGCCACGAAGGTGTCGCCAGCGCCGGACGCCTGTTTTTCCGTCACGGGCTTCGCCCAGGTACGGTGCTCCGGTCCGGTGGAGGGCAGGGATATCGTGCCATCCTGGTCCAAGGTGACGACCACCGCCGTCGCCCCCGTGGCCTCCAGCAGGCGTTCCCGGTTGTCCCGGAACAGCGTGACACGGTCGGACTCCCGGGCCGGGTCCATCCCCAGCAGACCGAAGGCCTCCTGGGCGTTGGGGGTGGCGAGATCGGGGCGGAGCGCAGCCCAGGGGCGTGGATCGTGGGCGTCGACGACCACCAGTTGGTCGACGGGCCTGCTGGCCAGCGCACCGATGAGCGCGTCGCGCACCGGACCGGCGAGCAGGCCGGAGCCGTAGTCGCAGACCACGACGACGTCGGCACCGGAGATCGCGACGGGTACCCTCAGCGCAAGGTCCACCAACACCGCAGCCGGAACCGCAGAGCGCTGGTCGTCGAGGCGGAAGAGGATCTGGTCGCCACCGATGATGCGGTCCTTCGTCGTCGTCGTGGCCTGCGGATGGCGGATCAGATCCTTGGTTCCCACGCCCTCGGCCTCCAGCAGGGCCTCCAGCCGTTCACCGGCAGCATCCTGTCCAGCCAGCGCGACCACACCGACCCGGCCACCCAGCCGGGCGGCGTTGACCGCGGTGTTAGCGGCGCCACCGGGGGCATAGTCACGGCGGGTGACCTCGACCACCGGCGCCGGCGCCTCCCGGCAAAAGCGTTCGATGTCCCCGTGCCACCAGCCGTCGAGCATGATGTCGCCGACGACCACCACGCGGGGTGCGGCCTGGGCCAGCAGCCCGGGTAGATCCGGGGTCAGGGCGTGCCGGGAGCCCGGCTGGGCGCTCATGACCCCACCGTCCACGGCTCGGCGACGTGGACGACCTTCACGAAGGTGAACTCGTCGAGCAGTTCGGGACCGTAGCCGAAGCCGTCGCCGCTGGCTGCCCGCGGTTGCGCCGATCCGCCCGGGGCGCCGCCGAAGACGTTGTTCACCTTGACCGTGCCCACCGGCAGGGCGGCGATCGCCTCCTGGGCGTGGGCCAGGTTCCCGGTCAGTACGGTGGCTGCCAGGCCATAGCGGCCGGTGGCCGCTGCCTGCAGGCCGGAGCGGAAGTCGTCGACGACGGCCACGGGCGCGACGGGCCCGAAGGTCTCCTCCTGCATGATGCGCAGAGACGCCGCGCAATCCAGCAGCACGGTGGCCGGGTAGCGTGCCCCGGGTCCGTCCGGGATCGCCCCGCCCTCGGGGGCCGTCGCACCTTGTTCGAGCGCTTCGCTGACCTGGGCGTGGACCTCCTCGCGCATCCGCCCGTCCACCAGCGGTGCCAGGTCCCCGGACGCGTTGAGGTCCCGGGCGCGATGGACCAGCTCCCGGCAGAAGTCCTCGGCGATGGCCCGGTGGACGTAGATCCGTTCCACGGACGTGCAGATCTGCCCGGCGTTCGCGAAGGAGCCGAGGGCTGCCTGCCCGGCGGCCCATGCGGGGTCCACGCCCTCGTCGATGAGCAGCGGGTCGTTTCCGCCGTTTTCGCGGATGAGGTGGGCGCCGGTCAACGCCGCCAGCCGGGCCAGGCGCTCGCCGGTGGCGCTCGAACCGACATGGGCGATGACGTCGGTCTCCGGCGCCTCGACCAGCGCCTGGCCGGTCTCCGGGCCGCCGATGACGGTGGCGACCACATCCGGCGGAAAGACGTCGGCGAGCAGCCGGCCCAGCAACCGGCCCACGTGCGGGCAGCGTTCGCTGGGCTTGTGCACGACGACGTTGCCGGTCGCCAGGGCTGCCCCGATCAGACCGCACGCGACGGCCACCGGGTCGTTCCAGGGGGTCAGGAGGACGGCCACTCCGCGCGGGACGGTGACGGTGTAGTCCATGGCCAGCGGGGCGCCGCGCAGGCTGTGCCCGCGGTGCAGCGGCCCCAGCTCGGCGTATTGGCGCAGCGTGGCGGCACCGGCCTGCACGCCGCCGAGTGCGTCCTCGTACGGCTTGCCGGTCTCGCGCTGGTTCAGCCGGGCCAGCTCGTCGGCGGATCCCTCCAGTGCGGTGGCCGCGTCGTGCAGCAGCGCCCCGCGGTCGGCTGCCGCCGTTCCCGCCCAGGACGCGCCGGCCTCCAGCGCCCTGCCCAGGATGAGCCGCGCCTGTTCCGGGCTGGCCGATTCGAGGGTTCCCACGCTGGTGCCGTCGGCCGGGTTGAGGATGGTGATGGAGCCGTGGGTGGTCCCTGCTGGCTGCGCCGGGGCGGTGTGCATCGTCGACCTCCTGGTGGTTCGTCGTGGCCGGCCGGACATCGACCCGGCCCTACTGTTCCTAGTACCCGGGGCCGGTGCTTTCAGACACGAGGGGCGAACAAATCTCCGCCGCCCCCCTTTTGCTTCCGTCCGCCCGTGGAATGTTTATAGGGTGGTGCCACGCCGGAACCGCCGGCAGGAACCCATGCCGGCCCATCAGGGGGGAGACCCGCCCATGCCGCCCATCGCCGTCGGACCGGTCTGCGGGCCCTTTGCCGACGTGGAACGCATCGCCGTCCTGCGCGGCGGGGGCATGGGCGACCTGTTCTTCGCCCTGCCCGCGATCACAGCCCTCTCACGCACTTATCCGCGGGCGCACATCACGTTGCTGGGCACGCCCATCCACCGTGAACTGCTGGCCGGCCGGCCCGGCCCGGTCCACGAGGTGGTGGTGCTCCCGCACGCCGAGGGGGTCAGGCCCCGTCCGGCGTCCCAGTCCGCCGACGACGCGGCGGACATCGCGCGGTTCCAGGAACGCCTGCGCGCCCGGTCGTTCGACCTCGCGGTCCAGGTCCACGGCGGCGGGAGGAACTCCAACGCCTTCCTGCTCGAACTCGGGGCCCGCCACACCATCGGCACCGCCACCCCCGATGCCCCGCAGCTCGAGCGGATGGTCCCGTACCTCTATTACCAGCACGAGGTGCTGCGTGCCCTGGAGGTCGTGGGAACCGCCGGCGCGGCCACCGCCGAACTCTCGCCCACGCTCGCGGTCATGGACCGGGACCGTGACCAGGCCCGCGCCGTGGCCACGGACCTGGGCATCGACCGGCAGGCCCCGTGGCTGGTCCTGCATGCCGGTTCCACCGACGAGCGGCGCAAGTGGCCGGCAGCGTCGTTCGCGGAGGTGGCCGAACGGGCCGCCGCCGACGGGTACCAGGTCCTGCTCATCGGCGATGCCTCCGAGGTGCCGGACGCCGCGGCGATCGCCGCGCGGGTGTCGGCCGGGAACGCCGGGCGGGTCCATGTGCTGGCCGGGCGTCTGGGCCTGGACGGGCTGGTGGGCCTGCTGGCCGCCAGCGACGTGATGGTCGGCAACGACAGCGGCCCCCGCCACCTGGCCCAGGCCGTCGGCACGCCGACGGTGGGGATCTTCTGGGCCGGCAACCTGCTCATGGCCGGCCCGCTCGGGCGCACGCGGAACCGCGTCCACGTGGGCTGGGTGACGCGGTGCCCGGTCTGCGGCATCGATGTCACCCAGGTCGGGTGGAGCGCCCGGCGCTGCGGGCATGAATTCCCGCTCACCGCCGAGGTCACGGCGGAGGCGGTCTACGCGGACGTCCTGGACCTCACGGCCAGGAATCCTCGCCCTCGTGGCAGATGAGCAGTTCGCGCACCTCGCAGCCCGCCGGCTGCGAGAGGGCGAAGAGGATCGAGGCCGCCACCCGCGAGGGGTCGTTCAGGCGTGAGTTGTCCGCGGGGCGGTACTGCTCGGTCCGGTCGTCGAAGAAGTGGGTGTCCATGCCCCCGGGGATGATCGTGGTCACCCCCATCGAGCCCGCGGTTTCGGCGGCGAGGGCGCGGCTGAACCCGAGCACGCCGAACTTGGAGGCGCAATAGGCGGTGGCATCGGAGACCCCGCGCAAGGCCAGCGTGGAGGCGATCACCACCAGCCGCCCGTGGCTGTCCTTCAGGTGCGGCAGCGTCGCGCGGGCCGCGGAGACGGTGCCCAGCAGGTTCACCCCGAGCACGAGCTCCCACTCGTCGGCGGGCACCTCGTCGAGCTTGCCGCACCGGTCGATGCCGGCCGCGGTGACCACCGCGTCCAGGCCGCCCTGTTGTCCGGCCGCCTGGTCGACCGCGGCCGCCAACGCCTCGCGGTCGGTCACGTCGACCCGGATGAAGGACACGGCCGGGTCGGCCGGTGGCTGCAGGTCGATCACCACCGGCGTCCCGCCGGCCTCGGATACTGCTTGCACGACGGCGGCGCCAAGCCCCGAGCTGCCGCCGGTCACCAGGACGCGGCCCGGGTTGTGCTGCTGTTGCGTGGTGGTCATGGTTCCTCCTGTGGGGGTGGATGGAAAAGGAGTAGCGCCGCCGCTGCCCCGGCCGGGCAGCTGAAGACGTGGGTGGAAGGGGAGCGGTGGCTCCCGGTCAGCCGACCTTCGCCAACGCCGCGGCGAGGGAGGTCGTGGACCGGGCCACCTGGTAGGGGACGGTGACGCAGCGGCCACCCCACGAGGCGATGAGCCCGGCCTCGGGCAGCGACCGCGCCTCGTAGTCCCCGCCCTTGACCCAGATGTCGGGACGGATCCGCTCCAGGGCCCGGTGCGGGGTGTCCTCATCGAAGAGCAGGACGGCATCGACGCAGCCCAGGGCGGCCAGCAGCTCGGTGCGGTCCCGGGCGGAGATGATCGGCCGGTCCACGCCCTTGAGCCGGCGGACCGACTCGTCCGAGTTGAGCAGCACGACCAGGCAGTCCCCGAGGTCGCGGGCGGCCTGCAGGGTGCGGGCATGCCCGGCATGGAGCAGGTCGAAGCAGCCCCCGGTGGCCACCACCGTCCCGCCGGCGGCGCGGACCCGTTCAACCACCTCCAGGGCGTCACCGCCCCCCGACGACCCGCCGGTGGACGATACGGAGTCGGTGCCCTGCGTCCCGGGGGCATCGGTGACCTCGGGGAGGTGCCGGTGCAGGGCGGCAACCCCGCCGTCGGCCAGGAAGGTGGCGGCGGCATGCACGGCGCCCTCCACCGCCTCGTGCAGCGCAGATCCGCCGGCGAGACCGATGGCGAGCGAGGCGACGAAGCGGTCGCCGGCGCCGCACGGGTCGACGGTGCGGATCGCCGGAGCGGGGACGCGGTGCCCGCCACCGCGCGCGTCGCGAAGCAATGCCCCGTGGCGACCCAGGGTGACCACGACCGGGCAGTCCCAGCTGCCGGCCAGCCATCCCGCCGCCTCGGCGGCGTCCTGGCTCCCCGCGAAGGACAGCGCCTCGGACAGGTTGGGCGTGGCCGCTGCCAGCCCACGCACCGGCCGGGCGCCGGAGGGGTGGGGGTCCCAGACCACGATGCCGTCGGCCGCCTTGGCTTCCAGGGCCCGGCGGATGTCCTCGTTCTCGAGCAGGCGCCGCCCGTAGTCGGCGACGATGACCGCGCCGGCGGCGGCGATCTCGCGCACCATCGCCGGCGTCACGGCGGGGATGCCGGGGCGTGCGCAGCCCTCGTCGAAGCGGACCACTGCCTGCCCGGAGGCACGGACCCTGGTCTTGACCGGGGTTGGTGCGCCGGAGGGCCCGTCGACCAGCCGGATGCCCTCCAGCGCCTGGCGCAGCCGGCCCGCGGCGGCGTCGATGGAGGTGGCGGCGACCAGCACGACCTCGTGGCCCTCGGCTGCGAGCATGCGCGCCACCAGCCCCGCCCCGCCGGCCCGGTAGCTGGACTTCTCGACGTCGACCACCGGGACGGGGGCGTCGGGGCTGAGCCGGGTCGCCTCCCCGGCCAGGTCATGGTCGAGCAACAGGTCCCCGACGACGGCGATGTTCATTCGAGCCACCCCCCGTCACCGGCCAGGCACTGGACCTCGGCGTCGAAGACCCGGCAGATGGCGTGCACGGCCATCAGGTGGCACTCCTGCACATTGGCCGACGGCCCCTCGATGGAGACGACGTCGTCGCAGAGCCGCGCCAGCGCGCAGTCGGCGGTGCCCAGCAGGGCCCAGGTCTCCAACCCGGCGGACCGGGCGGTCCGTGCGGCGTGCAGCAGGTTCGCGCTGGTGCCGCTGGTGCTCAGCAGCAGCAACACGTCGCCGTCGCGGCCGTGGGCGCTGACCTGCCGGGAGAAGGCCTTCTCGTAGCCGTAGTCGTTGGAGATCGCGGTCAGTGCCGAGGTCTCGGCGTGCAGGGAGATCGCCGAGTAGGCGCCGCGCTCGCCGTCGAACCGGCCGACCAGCTCGGCCGTGAGGTGCTGCGCCTCGGCGGCCGAGCCGCCGTTTCCGGCGACCAGCAGCCGGTGGCCGGCGCTGAGCTTCGCGGCCAGGACGCTGCCCCAGCGCGCGAGCGTGGACGCCGAGCCGCGCAGCGATTCCAGCGCCGGTCCGACCTCGTCGAGGTGGGACAGCA
>JAFEMX010000001.1 GCA_016892645.1 Micrococcaceae bacterium RIT 802 | reverse complement strand
TCTCGCCGCCCGCCCCGGATGCCAGCGCCGCGTGCGCGGAATCCGGAACCACCAAAGACTCGAACATGTATTCGATTCTACCGGGCCGCCCCCACCAGAACCCCGGAAAAACAGCCCTGTGAGGGGATAGTGCCCGCCGACGGTCCGCGGTCTTGGGCTGTGCCGAATCTACGTACGGTGCAGGATGTTCTCCTGGAGGACGTCGTATCCCAACCGCAGGACAAGGACGCCGACCACCACGAGGAAGACGACCCGAATGAACTTGCTGCCCTTGCTGACGGCCATGCGCGCACCCAGATAGCCACCCACCATGTTGGCCAGGCCCAGCAGCAGCCCGAGCCCCCAGAGCAGGTGCCCGGAGGGCAGGAAAAAGGCCAGCGCACCCAGGTTGGTCGCCATGTTCACGATCTTGGCCTTGGCGCTGGAGGCCAGGAAGTTGTAGCCGAGGAAAACGACCATCGCGATGATCAGGAAGGACCCCGTTCCCGGGCCGATCAACCCATCGTAGAACCCGATCACGAGGCCGATCACCCCGGCAACTGCATAGTGCCGTCGCCCGGAGTGCCGCAAGGCGGTCAGTTCGCCGACGGTGGGTTTGACGGCGGTGAAGATGGCGACGGCGATCAGTGCCGCGACAATGATGGGTTTGAAGACCGACGAGGGCAGCAGCGTGGCGACGATGGCCCCGCCGAAACTGCCGATCAGGGCGATCCCGGCCATGGGCAAGGCGGTCTTCAGGTCCGGGTGGGCCCTGCGGTAGTAGGTGATGGCACTGGTCGTCGTGCCGAAAATGGAGCCGAGCTTGTTCGTGGCCAGCGCCTGGACGGGAGTGATCCCGGGGACCAGCAACAGCGCCGGCAGTTGCAGCAGCCCCCCGCCGCCGACGACCGCGTCGATCCACCCAGCTGCCAGGCCCGCAACGATGACCAGCAGCACGGTCCCGAGCTGGATGTCCTCCAACCCGGACCCGTGCAGCAGCGAAGCCCAGTCCATGGAGACCCGGTGCTAGCCGCGGACCGCGCGGACGAGGTAGTCCACCACGTCGGCCACGGGAACGTTTTCGGCCGATCCGCTGGCCCGGTCCTTGACCTCGATGAGCCCTTCGGCCAGCCCGCGGCCGACGACGGCGATCGTGGGCACGCCGACGAGTTCGGCGTCGCCGAACTTCACGCCCGCCGAAACCTTCGGACGGTCGTCGAAGATCACCTCGATGCCCTGGGAGTCCAGCGCCGCGGCGATCCGTTCGGCTTCCTCGAACAGATCCGCCCCCTTGCCGGTGACCATGAGGTGCACGTCGGCCGGTGCCACGTTGCGCGGCCACATCAGGCCCCGGTCATCATGGTTGGACTCGGCCAGGGCCGCGACAGCGCGGGTGACGCCGATGCCGTAGGAACCCATGGTGACCGTGACGAGCTTGCCGTTCTGGTCCAGGACCTTCAGTTCGAGCGCCTCGGCGTACTTGCGTCCGAGCTGGAAGATGTGGCCCATCTCGATGCCGCGCGCCGTTTCCAGCGGCCCGGATCCGTCGGGGGCGGGATCGCCTTCGCGGACCTCGACGCATTCGATGGTGCCGTCCCAGGTGAAGTCGCGCCCGGCGACCAGGCCGAAGACGTGGCGGCCCGGTTCGTTGGCCCCGGTGATCCAGGAGGTACCGGCGACGACGCGTGGATCGACGAGGTAGAGGATCCCGGTGGATGCCTCGGTGCCGAGCACGGCCTGGTCCAGTCCGTTGCCGGGGCCGATGTAGCCCTTGACGAGGCCGGGGTTCTTCCTGAGGTCGTCCTCGGTGGCCGCCTCGATCTCGACTTCGCCGCCGATCTCGAGGTGTCCGGCGATGTTGGCCTCGACGCGCTTGAGGTCCACGGCACGGTCGCCGGGCAGGCCGATCGCCACCAGGCGGCGTTCGCCGGTGGGCAGCTTCGCGGCCAGGACCACGTTCTTCAGGGTGTCGATCGCGGTCCAGGCGCCGTCGGCCTTCGGGGCGACGCGGTTGGCGACCTCGACCAGCGTGTCGATGGTCGGGGTGTCCGGGGTGTCCTTGACGTCCAGGGAAGGCAGCGCGGAGTAGTCGATGTCGGCGGGCACGACGGTCGTCACGGCCTCGACGTTGGCGGCATATCCTCCGGCCGAACGCACGAACGTGTCCTCGCCGACGGCCGTCGGGTGCAGGAACTCCTCGGATTTGGAGCCGCCCATGGCCCCGGCGGTCGCCTTCACCGGCAGGACCTCCAGGCCCAGCCGGGCGAAGATGTTCAGGTAGGCCTCGCGGTGCTTGGCGTAGGCGGCATCCAGCCCGGCGTCGTCGATGTCGAAGGAGTAGGAGTCCTTCATGATGAATTCGCGTCCGCGCAGCAGGCCCGCCCGGGGGCGTGCCTCGTCGCGGTACTTGTTCTGGATCTGGTAGAGGTACACCGGCAGGTCCTTGTACGAGTTGTACAGGTCCTTCACCAGGAGGGTGAACATCTCCTCGTGGGTCGGCGCCAGCAGGTAGTCGGCGTCCTTGCGGTCCTTCAGCCGGAACAGGCCCTCCCCGTATTCGGTCCACCGGCCGGTCGTCTCGTAGGGTTCGCGCGGCAGCAGTGCCGGGAAGTGCACTTCCTGGCCGCCGATGGCGTTCATCTCCTCGCGGACGATCGCCTCGACCTTGGCCAGCACGCGCAGGCCCAGTGGCAGCCAGGTGTAGATGCCCGGTGCGGCGCGGCGGATGTAGCCGGCCCGTACCAGCAGCTTGTGGCTGGCGACCTCGGCGTCAACCGGGTCTTCGCGCAGGGTGCGCAGGAACATGGTGGAAAGTCGCAGGACCACGCTTGCTGTCCGTTTCCGCGGGCTTCGCCGCTGGTCGTGGGGATGATGTCCGTGTCGGGACGGTTCCAATTTACCCGCTGCCCGGCGAAGGGCCGAACACGTCACCCTCCGGCGCCCGGGCGCGGCGTGGGCCTACTGGGTCCGCAGGGCGGTGAGCGCCTCGTCCAGGGTGGCCGCGACGTCCTCCGGGACGATGTCGCCCTCCTGGTCATCCCGCGTGGTGACCGAGACGACGACGGCCCCGTCGCTGCCCGAGACGGTGTAGCTGGCCACGCTCTGCTCGCCGGCGGCCACGTCCATCCAGTAGGAGGCCGTGGTCTCGGCGTCGCTGTGGGCCTTCCCGCCCCGCAGCGTTGCGGTGCCCTCGGTGCTGCCGAGTTGGAGGGTGAAGGTCCCGCAGCTGCGCAGCAGCCCGGTGGTGCGGGAGACCGCCTCGGCGGCGTCCCCGGGCTCCGGGTAGGCGGCCAGGCTGATCGAGGTTTCGCTTTCCAGGGTCCCTCCCGGGATCGTCACCGAGGCGATGGCCGCACTGGCCGGCAGGGTGGCGTCCTGGTTGTCCATGAACGGCGCGCACTTCGGCGGGGTGACGTCCATGTCGTCGAGCAGCTTCCGCCCCGATTCGGCCAGGGACGAGATCTCCTCGGCCGTGCGCACCCGTGATCCGGGGTGGTCCCCGGCGACCTCGCTGGCGGCTGCCGCGAGTTCCTCCGCGGTGAATGAGGGCAGCGGGCCGGTCAACGGCGGCGCCGTGGGGCTTCCCGTCGGCCCGGTGGAGGTTTCCGAGGACGACGGCGGTGCCTGGGTGCTCGCGGGGGGCGCGGTGGTGCCGGGCTGGCCGGGTTCGGGTTCGTCGGTGCCGGTGCAGGCCGTCAGGGCCAGCGGCACCACGAGCAGCAGGGTCGCGGTGACCCGGCGGCGGGAGGCCGGAGTCTGCGGCCGCGGGGCGCCAGTGGGGTGGCGGTGCGCCGGTGCGCTGCCCATGGTTCCCCCGTCGTGCCGGTCGGTTCCGGCGCCGTCGGTGCCGGTTGTTCTGCCTCCACCCTAGCGAATCCGGTGCATCCGTGGGCGGATGCGGGCCAGGGTTTCGCCGATCAGAACAGGACGGTGGCGAACTCCCCGACCTGTTCGAAGCCGACCCGGCGGTAGGTGGCCAGGGCCGGGCGGTTGTAGTCGTTGACGTACAGGCTGGTCACCGGTGCCAGCGCGAGGGCGGACCCGGCGACGGCGGCCATGGCCGGTGCCGCGATGCCTTCCCCGCGGTGGGCCGGGGCGACCCAGACGCCCTGGATCTGGGTGGCGTGCCGTGAGACGGTACCGAGCTCCGCCTTGAAGCGGATGCTGCCGTCGGCTGCGGTATCGACGAAGGAATGGCCCTGGTGGATCAGGGTCCGAACGCGCGAACGGTAGAAGGAGCCACCGGAATCCAGCGGCGAGTAGCCCAGTTCCTCCTGGAACATGGCCGCGCAGGCCGGCAGGACGGCGTCGTAATCCTGGGCGGTGGTGCGCCTGACGCGGGTGGAGGGGAGGATGGCGGGCTGGTGGCCCAGGACCATCAGGGGCTGGTGGGCCCTCACGTCGAAGGCCTGCTGGCCGCACTCGGGACGCAGGGAATCCCACAGAGGCACGACGGCGTCTGCCGGGCCGAAGATCGAGGAGAAGGTGCGGTGCAGGCAGAGTACCGCGGTCGCGAAGGCGACGGCGTCGCCGGCCCCGACCTGCACCGGGACCAGGTTGGCCCCGACCCACAACGCGCTGGTGAGTTCGCCGCCGTCGAACCGGCCCAGGACCAGCGATCCACCGGCGGTGGGTGCCGCGGTGCCGGTGGCCTCGAGTTGGGCATCCATGAAGATGTTGACCACCGGGTCGCGGGCGACCAGGCCGCGCAGCGCCGCGGTGTCGTCGGCGGCGAGCACGCGGACGGTGTCGACGAGTTCCTCGCCGCCGCTGTAGCGGGCGGTGGCGGTCGGAAACCACGGGACGGCACGGGAGAGGATCCTGGACATCGTCTCCCCTTCCCGTCGCGACGCGGTGGCGTCCTAGGGCAAAGTCTCGCAGAATCCGTGCCCGTGCGAAACCGCATGACGCCGGCCCGGTGGATGCGACGCCGGGCGGGGCGGCGCACCCGGGTCCGGGCCGGCGGTTGGAGGTGGTGGGGCGGGGTGTCCCGGGTCAGGACACCGACACGGTCGGAGCGGCTGCGGCGCCGTCCTCGGGTGCCTCCATGGACTCGGCGATGCGCATCGCCTCTTCGATCAGCGTTTCGACGATCTGGTCCTCGGGCACGGTCTTGATGACCTCGCCCTTGACGAAGATCTGGCCCTTGCCGTTGCCGGACGCGACGCCGAGGTCGGCCTCGCGGGCCTCGCCGGGGCCGTTGACGACACAGCCCATGACGGCCACGCGCAGCGGGACCTCCATGCCCTCCAACCCGGCGGTGACCTGGTCGGCGAGCGTGTACACGTCGACCTGGGCGCGGCCGCAGGACGGGCAGGAGACGATCTCGAGCTTGCGCGGGCGCAGGTTCAGCGACTGCAGGATCTGGTTGCCGACCTTGATCTCCTCCACCGGCGGGGCGGAGAGGGAGACGCGGATCGTGTCGCCGATGCCCTTCGAGAGCAGCGCACCGAAGGCGGTGGCCGACTTGATGGTGCCCTGGAAGGCGGGGCCGGCCTCGGTCACGCCCAGGTGCAGCGGCCAGTCGCCGCGGGCTGCGAGCAGCTCGTAGGCGGCGACCATGATGACCGGGTCGTTGTGCTTGACGGAGATCTTGAAGTCGTGGAAGTCGTGCTCCTCGAACAGGGACGCCTCCCAGACCGCGGATTCGACCAGTGCCTCCGGGGTGGCCTTGCCGTACTTCTTCATCAGGTCCGGGTGCAGCGAGCCGGCGTTGACGCCGATGCGCAGGGACGTGCCGTGGTCCTTCGCCGCCTGGGCGATCTCCTTGACCTGGTCGTCGAACTTGCGGATGTTCCCGGGGTTCACGCGCACCGCGGCGCAGCCGGCCTCGATCGCGGCGAAGACGTACTTCGGCTGGAAGTGGATGTCGGCGATGACGGGGATCTGCGATTTCTTCGCGATGATCGGCAGGGCCTCGGCGTCGTCGGCCGAGGGGCAGGCCACGCGCACGATGTCGCAGCCGGAGGCGGTGAGCTCGGCGATCTGCTGCAGGGTGGCGTTGATGTCGGTGGTCGGCGTGGTGGTCATCGACTGCACGCTGATCGGGGATTCGGAGCCGACGCCCACCGATCCGACCTTGATTTGGCGGGTTTTCCGCCGCGGGGCCAACACCGGTGGTGGTGCGGCTGGCATTCCAAGGCTGACCGAGGTCAAATTATCCTCCGGGTATTCAGGTGGTGGTTCGTCCGTCCCCATTATCCCCCTGATGCGGGGACTTCGGGGGCCGGGACGGTTTCAGGCGTGGTGAGAGAGCTCACCGGTGACGGGGCTCCACGCGGTCAGGCGCACCGCCGAGACCAGCCCGTTGGCGTTGAACGGGTCCTCGCCGAGCTTCTCGGCCACCGCCTGCTCGGATGCGGCCTTGATGAGCAGCAGGGCGCCGGAACCATCGACATAGGGGCCGGAGGCCACCAGGGTGAAGTCGCCGGACAGCCCGCCCAGGAAGGCTCGGTGGGCCGGACGGTGCTCGTCGCGGGCGGTCTCGGAGTCGGCGGCGTATACGTATTCCACGGCAATGATCGTCATGCGCCCAGTGTACGGTCCGATCGGGCCACCCCGTCACGGGCTACTGGTACGAGACGAACCACGGTTTCGGGTCGATGCCGAACGTCTGCTTCGGTGTGAACGTCGGGGAGTCCTCGTCGATGAAGTTCTTCCAGGCCATCCGGATGCCGCGGGGCAGGTCACGGCGCAGGTTGTCCCAGGTGGCCATCTTCTGGCCGGGGGTGCCGTTGCCGTCGGCGTGCAGGACCAGTGCGAGTTCGGGATGCGAGGTGTCCAGGTCCGCACGGTCGCGGATCATCCCGCGCTGGAACTGGTGCAGGATCACGACCTTCTGCGGCAGCCGGTGCTTGCGGGTGAGGGCGGCCAGCCAGTCGTTGGTCCGGTTGATTTCGGCGGCGTCGACCGAGCCGATCTGGGCCATGTGGCGTTGGCCCGGTTTCAGCCGCCACTCCGGATCGTAGGCCAGGCCGACGTTCGGGTACTCCAGCAGTTTCTGGTAGTGCTTGGCCTGGGTGAGGAAGTCGTTGCGTCCCGGTTGCAGGTCCAGCACCACGTAGACCCCAGCCGTGCGGGCGGCCTTGACCCAGGTTTCGATCGTGCCCACGGGAACGTAGGACGAGTACGTCCGGTCCTTGCCGGCGGACGCCGACGCCACGGTCGCGATGATCTCGAAGGCCGGTTGGACCTGCTGCCTGCTGTAGGGCTGGTACCTGGCGGCGAACTTCTTGGCCCGCTTGATGGACGCGTCGACGCCCTGCTCCCCCAGCAGGCCCAGCGACGCGGTGCCGGGTGTCCCATAGAGGGCGACCATGCGCCGGTCGGGGAACACGATCTGCCCGCCGCCGGGCAGCTCGGGGCCGGTGGCGGCCGTCAGGGCCAGGGCCGCGAACTCCTTCGCGGGCCCGAAGCCTGCACCGACGGCGAAGAGGGCCGCGTCGGCGTGCCGGCGGAAGAAGCCGCGTTCGGCGTCGCCGCGGGGATCCGCCGAGGCCATGGTGTGCACGGTGGCCCCCGCGGCCCGGGCGGTGGCCAGGGCGGCGCGGGTACCGGCGTCGTCGTGTCCCTTCACGGCGACCGCCGCCGTCGGCCCCGCGGGCGCCGCAGCGGCCACATCCGGGATCTCGGCCGCCGGATCGGCGCCATCGACCACCTCCACGTGGGAACCGAAGGACGGCGCGGCCGCGGCGTCGGACGCCGTGCCGGAGGCCGGATCCGAGTCCTTGTCCGCACCGTCCGGCGGGGCACCGTAGCGGATCACCGTGGTGGCTCCGAGCCGGTCGAGTTCGGCAGTCACGGCGCCGGCCTGTGGTGCGGTGCCCGGTGCCAGCAACAACGGGATTCCGAGGTCCCGGGCCCGAGCGGCCGCGGCGTGCGCGTCGCCGTCATCGAGGACGACGACGGCGGGAGAGTGCGCGAAGAAGGCGCGGCTGGCGGCGATGGCCAGGGCCCCGGCCCGGCCCCCGATGCTGCGGAGGCCCGGATCCGTCCGGGTGAGGCGCACCTCGGCGCGGTTGGCGGAGGAGGAGGTCGCCGCCGTCGTGCCCGGGGAGGACGGGTCCGCGGGCCCGGTGCCGGTGCAGCCGGACAGCGCCAGGGCGACCGCGAGGCCGGCGGCTGCCGTCGCGGTCACGATGCGGGGGGCGGGGGCGTCAACCAAAGATATTGACCGGTTTGACGATGTCGGCGTAGATCAGCAGGGCACCCATGCCCAGCATCAGCACGGCCACCACATAGGTCAGCGGCATGAGCTTGGCGATGTCCACGGGGCCGGGGTCGCGCCGCCTGAAGATCTTGGCGGCCATGCGGCGCAGCCCCTCCCACAGGGCGCCGGCCACGTGGCCGCCGTCCAGCGGCAGCAGGGGGATGAGGTTGAAGACGAACAGGGCGATGTTCAGGCTGCCGACCAGGCCGATGAGGGTGGCGAAGCGGTCCTTGAGCGGGATCTCGTCCATGGCGCTGACCTCGCCGGCGATCCGGCCGACGCCGACGACCGACATGGGTCCGTTCGGGTCGCGGGGCGCGTCGGAGAAGGCCGCCTTCCCGACGGCGACCAGGCGGGCGGGCAGGTCGATGACGATCCCGGCCACGGCCCGCACGTTCTCGCCGACGGCACCGGGCACCTCGCTCAGCGGGACGGTCATCTGCTTGAGCTCGGACCCCATGCCGACGAAGCCGACGTTGACCAGTTCGGTGTTGCCGTTCGCATCGGTCTTGGCGCGGCCGTTGATGTCCAGCTCGGGGCGCTGGGTGAGCATCGGGGTGATGCTCGTGGTGTGTTCGGTGCCGTCGCGCAGGTAGGTCATGGTCGAGGAGCTGCCGGCGGAGGCGCGGATCAGGGTGGTCAGCTCATCCCACTGGTATTCGCGCACGTCGTGCCCGTTGAAGGAGGTGATCCGGTCCCCGGGGCGCAGGCCCGCCGCGTAGGCCGGGGCCTTCGGGTCCCCCGGTTGGCAGTTGGTGGCCGCGTCGTCGCCGCCGCGGGCCTTCTGGTCCGCCTGGCTGACCACGCACTGGTAGACCTCGGTGACGTTGGTGGTGGACTGGACCGTCCCGAACCCGGAGAGCAGGACGGCGAAGAGCACGAACGCGATGACCAGGTTCATGAACGGGCCGCCGAGCATGATGATCACGCGCCGGTACACCGGCAGCTTGTAGAACATGCGGTGCTCGTCGCCGGGTTGCAGCTGTTCGGCGGCGGCCTTGCGCGCCTCGTCGGCCATCTGGGTGAACATGCCGGTGCTGGAGGCCTTGACCTTGCCGTCCACGTCGGTGGCGGCCGAGGGCGGGTACATCCCGATCATCGAGATGTAGCCCCCCAGCGGGATGGCCTTGAGCCCGTATTCGGTTTCGCCGCGCTTGCGGGAGAACAGCGTCTTGCCGAAGCCGATCATGTACTGCGGCACGCGCACGCCGAAGGCCTTGGCCGGGACCAGGTGGCCGACCTCGTGCAGGGCAATGGACACGGCGACGCCGACCGCGAGGATCAGCACGCCGGCGATGAAGAGGAGAACTGTCACAACTGACCCCAACGATCCTGCGCCGCTTTTCGTGCCCACGCCTCGGCTGCCAGCACCGCGTCCACGGTGAGCCCGCCCCCGGAGGTGGCATCGGCGTCGTATGCCTGGACCACCGCCTCGACGGTGTCGACGATCTCGGGGAAGCGGATGGCCCCGGCATGGAAGGCGTGCACGGCCTCCTCGTTCGCCGCGTTGAAGACGGCCATGTGGGTCGACGAGGCGCGGGCGGCGGCCTTGGCCAGGCGGATGGCCGGGAAGGCGTCCTCGTCCAGTGGTTCGAACGTCCACTCGGAGGCGCGGGTGAAGTCGCAGCCGGCGGCAGCGCCGGGCACGCGGGCGGGCCAGCCCATCCCCAGGGCGATCGGCAGGCGCATGTCCGGCGGGGAGGCCTGGGCGATGGTGGAGCCGTCGATGAACTCGACCATGGAGTGCACCATCGACTGCGGGTGGACCACCGCCTCGACGCGGTCCAGCGGCACGTCGAAGAGCAGATGCGCCTCGATGACCTCCAACGCCTTGTTGACCATGGTCGCCGAATTGGTGGAGATGACCTGGCCCATGTCCCAGGTCGGGTGGGCCAGCGCCTGGGCGGGCGTGACGTCCATCAGCTGTGCGCGCGTCATCCCGCGGAACGGGCCGCCGGAAGCGGTGACGATGAGCCGGGCGACCTCGTCGGGCGTTCCGGCGCGCAGGGCCTGGGCGATCGCCGAGTGCTCCGAGTCGACCGGGACGAGCTGGCCGGGGGCCGCGGCGTCCTTGACCAGGGCCCCGCCGGCGATGAGCGATTCCTTGTTGGCCAGCGCCAGCAGGTGACCGGCCTTCAGCGCCGCCAGCGTGGGCGCCAGGCCGATGGAGCCGGTGATGCCGTTGAGCACGACGTCGGCACCCGGGTAGGCGGCGACGCGGGCTGCCGCGGTGGGGCCGTGGAGCAGCTCCGGGCGGTAGCCGCTGTGTCCTGCCAGTTCTGCGTGGTCGTGGATGCGCCGGCTCAGTTCGTCCACGTCGCCGTCGGCGAGCGCGACGACCTCGGCGCGGGTGTGGACGGCCTGGCGGGCCAGCAGCTCGAGGTTGGAGCCTCCGGCGAGCGCGACGATGCGGAAGCGTTCGGGGGCGTGGTCGGCGACGTCGATGGCCTGGGTGCCGATGGATCCGGTCGACCCGAGCAGGACGATGCGCCGGGGATCGTGCAGGGGAAGTGTGCTGTGCTGCGGCTCGCGGAACTCCATGCCTCCAGTATCGCGCACCGGTCGCCGACCGCGTGCACCGGATGCGGTGCTAGCGGGGGCCGTCGGACGAGTCGTCGTCGTCTCCGAGGTCGCTCCAATCGGCATCCAGGGTTCCGGATCCCCCGGCGTCGTCGGGGCGTTCGAAGGGGTGCTGGAGCATGAAGACGATGTCGCGCGTGACCGACGGCCTGACGGGGAAGGTGTCGACGTGGAATATCGCCGGGTCCGCGAGCGAGAGCCGGTGGCCTTCGACGTCGTCCACTCCGGCCCTGGCCAGGGCAGCGGGGTCGGCCGACGCGTAGTGCACGGCCAGGGGCGAGCCCAGCTCCCCGGCAAGCTGGCCGGCGATCAGGATCCCCTCGGCCCGGTGCCGCTGGGAAGCCTGGTCGTGCGACGTCTCGTCGATGTCATCGGCATAGCAGGCGGCCTCCCAGGCGCGCATCCGCGCTTCCAGGTCCGGGGGCAGCTGCAGTTCTGCATAGTCCAGGGGTTCCCACGTCCACACCGGGCTCTCGCCGTAGTCGGCGAAGAGCCGGACGTAGGGCACGCCCTCGAGCGTGCTGTAGGTGGAGTCCAGTTCCTCGTCCATGGGGCCAGTCTGGCAGAAGGGCGGGCGGAGCCTCTCGGTGCCGGTCCCCCGTGTCAGGCAGCAGCCTTCTTGACCAGTGCGCGAATCCTGTCCTCCGTTGCGTCGTCCAGGGACGTGATGGTCCACGCGACCGGATGCATGTGGGCGTCTTCTTCACGTGTGGGGTTGACGACTTCCCCGAAGCCGAAGGTGATGAAGTCCTTGTCGGGTTTGATGTAGCAGACGTCCTTCCCGTCCTTGACGTAGAACGGCAGTCCCCAGCGGACGATCGGCTCGAGCGACGGCGCGCTCTCCCGGATGATGTTGTGGAGCCGCTCGCCGATTTCTGCGTACGGCGCCGGAGCCCCGCTGAGTTTGGCGAGAACTGCCGTGTCGCCCTTTTTCGTGAACATGATGTTGGGTCCTCCTGGAAGTCGTGGTCGGTCTGGTGGCAGTTGGCCTCGACCGGCCGGGCCACCCTGTGATCGTACGCCGGCGCTCGCGAAACGACCCCTGCCTCCGCAAAGACGAGATGGCCCGCCACTCCGGGATTGTTGTCCGGAATGGCGGGCCATCAGGGGCGGGTCCGCCCGCCTAGTGTTTCTGCTTCTGTTGCACCGAAGCCTCCTGCTCTGCTGCGGACTGTGCCGGTCGTCCGGAGCCGTTATCGAGGCCCGCACCGTCGGCAGGACCCGCGGCCGGGGCGCCGTCGTTCTCCTCACCCGACAGGACCTCCCGCTCCTCCGCATGCAGGGCGACGGCTGCGGCCATCCGAGGATTGGACCGCCGCAGGATGGCGGTGACCACCGGCCACAACAGGACCAGCGCAATGATCACGTAGACGACCACGGCGACCGGTTCGTTCACCAGCCCCACCGGGTCCCCGGAACTAAGTTGGAGGGCCTGACGCAGCTGCTTTTCGATCCGTGGACCCAGGATGACGCCGAGAACCAGCGGCAGGACGGGGACACCGAAGCGCCGCATGGCGAAGCCGAGCAGCCCCAGCACCAGCAGCAGGACCAGATCGAACGTCTGGCTGTTCACGGCGAACGTGCCCAACGTGGCGAAGAACAGGATGCCCGCATAGAGGTAAGGCCGGGGCAACTGCAGCAGCTTGGCCCACAGGGGTGCCAGGGGCAGGTTGATCACCAACAGCAGCGTGTTGCCGATGAACAGGCTGGCGATCAGCGCCCAGACGAGCTGCGGTTCGTTTTCGAACAGCAGCGGTCCCGGCTCGATGCCAAATTGCATGAAGGCCGCCAACATCACCGCAGCGGTGGCATTGGTCGGCAGGCCCAGCGCCAGCATGGGCGTCAGCGTTCCCGCGGCCGAGGCGTTGTTGGCTGCTTCGGGCCCCGCTACTCCCTCGATGGCTCCGTGGCCGAACTCCTCCGGATGCTTGGACAGCTTCTTTTCCGTCACATAGGACAGGAAGGTCGGGATCTCGGCGCCCCCGGCGGGCAAGGCACCGAAGGGGAAACCGAAGGCGGTGCCACGCAGCCACGGCTTCCACGATCTCTTCCAGTCGCTCTTCCCCATCCAGGGTCGGCCGACTGGGATCGTCTGGGTTTTGGTGCGCAGCAGGTGCGCTGCCACCCAGAGCGCCTCGCCCAGGGCGAAGATCGCCACCGCCACCACGACGATGTCGACGCCGTCCGAGAGCAACGGCTGGCCAAAAATAAGCCGCCCCTGCCCGGTCACGATGTCCATGCCCACCAAACCGATGGCCAGACCGAGCCCCAGCGAAGCGAAGCCACGTAATTTGGATGCGCCGAGAACGGCAGTGACGGCGATCAGGGCCAGGATCATGATGGCCAAGTAGCTCGGCGCTCCCAGACTGACCGCGAACTTGACCACGATCGGGGCCAGGGTGACCAGCAATGCGGTGCCGATGGTGCCGGCAACGAAGGAACCGATGGCGGCGGTGGCCAGGGCCTGCGCGGCGCGTCCCGCCTTGGCCATTTTGTGTCCTTCGATCGCCGTGATGACGGTCGAGGATTCACCGGGGGTGTTCAGCAGGATCGAGGTGGTCGATCCGCCGTACATTCCGCCGTAGTAGACACCCGCGAACATGATCAGCGCGCTGGTCGGCTCCAACACGTAGGTCACCGGCAACAGGAGGGCGATGGTCATGGCCGGGCCGATCCCGGGAAGAACGCCGACGGCTGTGCCCAGCAGCACGCCGATGCAGGCGTAGAGCAGGTTCATGGGGGTCGCTGCGGTGGCGAAGCCCTGCATGAGCATGTTGAAGGTATCCACTTAGAGAACCCCTTCCAGGACGCCGGCCGGCAGGTGGATGCCCAGGCCGAGGTAGAAACCGTAGAACGTGCCCAGGGCCATCAGGAGCGAGACGATGCCGTCGCGCACGTAGTGGCGGCTGCCCAGCGACCAGACGCTCCCCCAGAAGAACAGGGTCCCGGAGATGACCCACCCCAGGGGGTTGATGAGGATGATGTTCAGGATGAAGAAGCCGATCAGCGGCAGCACCGTGCGCCAGCCAATCGGTGTATTCGGGTCGATGTCCTCGCCGTCATCGGCGGGCGCATTGTCTCCGCGGAGGACCTTGATGGCCAGGAGGACGGCGCACAGCAGAAGCAGGCCACCGACGATGAAGGGGACGACGCGCGGGCCGACGGGATCGGCTTGGGAATAGGGGGCGTGCAGGCCGGCGGCGTCGACGAGGACCACCACCCCAACCGCTCCGAGCAGGGCCGCGAAGCCCAGCTCGGAGCGGTTGGTATGCCGGGTGGCAACGTCGCTCACGCGAGCCCCAGCTTCTGCAGGACGTCGGCTACGCGCTGGTCCTGGTCCTTGAGGAAGGACCCGAAGTCGTCGCCGGTCATGAAGGCGTCCGTCCAGCGGTTCTTCTTCAGGGCTTCCTTCCACTCGTCGCTCTCGTGCATCTTCGTGACGGTGTCGACCAACTTGGTCTTGTCCTCGTCCGAGATGCCCGGAGGGGCCACCAGGCCGCGCCAGTTGCTGAAGACGAGGTCGATGCCCGATTCCTTGAGGGTCGGGGCGTCCACGCCGTCGAGCCGCTCCTCGCCGCTGGTGGCCAGGACGCGGATGTCCCCGGACTCGATCTGCTTCAGGAACTCGCCGGCGCCGGAGGCAGCGACGTCGAGCTTGTTGCCCAGGATGGCCGGCAAGAGGTCGCCGCCGCCGTCGTAGGAGACGAAGTTGACCTGCTTCGGGTCGATGCCGATGGTCTGGGCCAGCTGCATGGGCAGCAGGTGGTCGGGGCCGCCCGGCGAGGATCCGCCGCCGACGCTGATCTTGCCCGGGTCGGCCTTCCAGGCTTTCACCAGGTCGTCGATGGTCTTGTAGGGCGAGTTCTTCGAGACCATGATGGCGCCGGGCTCCTCGATGAGCTTGGCGATGGGGGTGGTCTCGGTCAGCTTGGCGTCGGAGTCGTTGGTGTAGCTGGCACCCACCACTCCCAGGCCCATGAGCATGGCCAGGTCCCCGTTGCCCTTTTCGTTGATGATGCGGGCCAGGCCGACGGTCCCGCCGGCACCCGCCAGGTTGAAGACCTCGGCACCACTGGTGATGTCGGCTTCCTCCATGGCCTGGGCGGCGACCCGGGCGGTGGTGTCGTAGCCGCCGCCGGGGGTGTTCGGGACCATGATGCGCAGTCCGGTTACCGGCCCGGCGGCCTCGGAGCTGGCACCGGCGTCGGCGGAGCCGGTGACGCCACAACCGGAAGCGGCGAGCACGATGCCTGCGGCCAGTGCGGAGAGCTTGAGCGCGCTTCTGCGGCGCATGGTGTACCTCTTTCAGTGGGGTGCGAATGGCTCCACGTTAGGTTTGGACGTGACTCTGGTCACTCTTGTGGTCGCAATGGAACTTGTGTTCATTGTGTTACCACTCACAGTCGCCGCCGGGCTGGACTCTGTGTAGAGTTCAGGCGTTCCCCCCGCCCCTATGATGCGGCATCGGCGTCGTCCGCGTGCCCCGGAAGGCCGTGCTCGTGCCCCGTCCAGCAGCCGGCACCATCGTGCCGCAGAACCGCCGTCGGTTCACGCTCTCCGGCCAATTCCTGGCGCTGCAACTGCTGATCGTGCTGGCGGTGCTCGTGGGGGTCCTGTTCATCTCCTTGGCGCAGTCGGAGCGGACGTTCGAACGCATGGAAAGCCGTCGGGCGCTCTCGGCGGCGGAGACGTTGGCTGCCATGCCGATCGTGCGGTCCCTGCTTCCCGATGCCGCCCCCAAGTTGGGCTCGTCGCTGCCGGCGGCAGCCGAGTCGGTGCGCTCGGTTTCCGGCGCGTCCCTGGCGCAGCTGGCCCTGGGCGATGGCACGATCGTGGCCTCGTCCGATCCCGGACAGCTCGGCGAGTCACTGCAATTGGGCCGCAGCGACGTCATGGACGGCCGAGCCTGGACCGGTTCCGTCACGGCGAATTCGTTGCGCACCCTGGTCGCCCATGTGCCCGTCCTCGACGACTCCGGGAAACTGGTCGGCGTCGCGGTGATCGGCCGCACGTATCCCTCGCTGTGGGAGCGCCTGGGCGGCACGGTGCCGAATCTGCTGATCTACCTCGGCGTCTCGTTGGCGGTCGGCACGGTGGGGTCCCTGCTGCTCTCCCGCCGGGTCAAGCACCAGACCCTGGGCATGGAACCCGACGAGATCGCCGGACTCGTCGAGCACCGCGAGGCCATTCTCCACGGCGTCAAGGAAGGCGTGGTCGCGATCGATCCCCGCGACCGGATCACCCTGGTCAACGATGCCGCGCTCGAACTGCTCGGTTGGCCAGCCCACTCCGAGGGTCTGCCGCTCGACGATTTGGGCATCAGCGACGCCTTGCGCGCGGCCCTGACGCGGGGGCCGGCCCAGATGGACCAACTGCTGCTGGTCGGAGAGCGCCTGGTGGTGCTCAACCGGCGGCCCATGCAATCCCGCGGACGTGCCGTCGGCTGGGTGACGACCCTGCGTGACCGTACCGAACTGTCCACGTTGGAAAGCGAACTGGGGGCAACGCGGACCACGACCGACACGCTCCGGGCGCAAACCCATGAGTTCGCGAACCAGCTACACACCATCTCCGGCCTCCTCCAACTGGGCGAATACGACGAGGCCCTGGGATTCGTCGATGGCGTGAGTTTCAGCCGAACGCAACTCGTCGACGACGTCACCCAGGGAATCGCCGACCCGGCCATCGCGGCCCTGGTCATCGCCAAGTCCAGCCTGGCGGGCGAACGCGGGGTCTCGATCCACCTGGCGCCCGGTTGCACCTTGGGCAAGGTCGATGAGGTGCTCTCCCGCGATCTGGTCACCGTGGTGGGCAACCTGGTGGACAACGCCCTGGACGCCGTTGCCGGATTGCCCGACGGTACCGTGGAACTCGGCCTGGCCGACGACGACAACCTGGTCATCGTGACGGTGCGGGATTCCGGGCCCGGGGTCGAAGCCTCCGGACGCGACCGGATTTTCGAGCAGGGCTATAGTTCCAAGGCGTCGGTATCGTCCGCGGGGCGTGGCTTCGGCCTGGCGTTGACCCGTCTGGTGTGTGAACGCCGCGGCGGCTCGGCCTCGGTGCACAACGACGGCGGGGCCGTCTTCACCGCGGTGCTGCCGCGGGAGGTCGCGCAGTGATCAAGGTCCTCATCGTCGACGACGATTTCATGGTGGCCCGCATCCATACCGGGTTTGTGTCCGCGGTGCCGGGTTTCGAGGTGTGCGGTGTGGCGCATACCGGCTCGCAGGCGTTGGCCGAGGTCCGTCGGGTGATCCCGGACCTGGTGCTGTTGGATATCCACCTGCCCGATATCGGCGGGCTCGAGCTGTTGCGCCGGCTTCGCGAAGTGGTCCCCGAATTGGACGTCCTGGTCATCAGCGCCGCCCGGGAGGCGGACACAGTGCGCAGCGCGCTGCGTGGCGGCATCGTCCACTATCTGATGAAACCGTTCACCCGGCAGGACCTGGCCGACCGGCTGGCACACTACGCCAGCACGTACCGCTCGCTCGACGACTCCGGGACGGCACAGCAGGCCGATATCGACCGGGTCTTCGGTGGCTCGACACCACGGAGTTCCCCTTTGCCCAAGGGGTTCAGTGCCGAGACGTTGCGCCGGATCGAGGAGTTGCTCGGCACGGCGTCCGGCGACGTGTCGGCGTTGGAGGCCGCGGAATCCTTGGGCATTTCCCGCGTCAGTGCCCGCCGCTACCTGGAACACCTCAGCGCAACGGGCGATGTCGGAGTGCGGTTGCGCTACGGCGCGGGTCGTCCGGAGCGGCGCTATTTCCGCGCACCGGACGCCCCGTCCCGCTGATCAGTCGTCGGAGACGCGGATGTCGACCTCGATGTTGCCCCGGGTGGCGTTGGAATAGGGGCATACCTCGTGCGCACGGTCGGCCAGTTCGCGGGCCATCTCGCGGTCCACCTCGGGCAGGATGACCTCAAGGGTGACGGCCAGGCCGAATCCGCCGCCGTCGAGGTTTCCGAGATGCACCTCGGAGCCGACGCTGGATCCCTCGATGTCGACCTTCCGCTGGCGGGCGACCAGTTGCAGGGCGCTGTGGAAGCACGCCGCGTAGCCGGCGGCGAAGAGCTGTTCGGGGTTCGCCCCGTCCCCGGACCCTCCCATGGCCTCCGGGACGGCGAGGTCGAAGTCGACCCGGCGGTCGGTCGTCGCGACGTGGCCGTCACGGCCGGCCCCGGTGGCGAGTGCTTCTGCGGTGTACAGGGTCTTCATTGGGTTTTCTCCTTCGATGGTGGGTTCAGGCTTAGGCATCGCGGCCGCAGATCTTGCCGAGCAGGCGATGCAATTCGGTGGCTTCCGCGGCGGTGAGCCGCATGCGGGAAGCCAGTTCGGCGGGGATGGTGACGGCGTCGGCACGGAGCGCGGCACCGGAGTCGGTGAGCTGGACCCGGACGATGCGTTCATCGCCGTCCGATCTGCGGCGGGTGACGCGGCCGGCAGCCTCCAGGCGCTTCAGCAGGGGTGACAGGGTGCCACTGTCGAGGCCGAGTCGACGGCCCAGCGCCGAGACGGGCTGGCCGTCCTCCTCCCAGAGCACGAGCATGACCAGATATTGCGGGTAGGTCAGGCCCAGGGGGGCCAGGAGTTCGCGGTAGGCGGCACCGACAGTGCGCTCGCCGGAATAGAGCGAAAAGCACACCTGGGCATCGAGTGCGAGCGGATCCGTCGTCGTCATGTCATAAATATAACGCACAACCTAGTTGCGCACAACTAAATTATGGACGATAGTACAACACCAGCTACCGGGGTGCTGCCTACTCCCCCGCGCGGGCCACCAGCTGGCGGGCGTGGCGCAGCAGCGGCTCGTCGACCATCTGCCCTTCGAAGGAGAACACCCCGTGGGCTGTGCGTGCCGCCTCGAGGATGGCGCGGGCGCGCTCCACTGCTGCGGGATCCGGGGCGTAGGCGTCGCGGATGACCTGCATCTGGGAGGGGTGGATGCTGGCCTTGGAGGCAAACCCGCTGGCGACGGCGTCCCGGCTTTCGGCGGCCAGGCCCTCGGTGTCGGGGATGTCGATGTACACCGAATCGATGCCTGCCTTGCCGTGGGCTCCGGCGGCCAACAGCACCGCAGCCCGGGCGTGGACCGCGACGTCGCGGTAGGAACCGTCGTCGTGGCGGCTGGAGGTCCCGCCCAGCGAGGCGACCAGGTCCTCGGCGCCCCACATCAGCGCCACGACGTTCTCCTCGGCGGCGAGTGCGGGGGCGTTGAGCACGCCGAAGGCCGTCTCGCACAGGGCGACCACGCTGTAGCCCTCCAGTTGGCGCAGCTGCTCGACATGTTCGGCCTTGGCGAGCATGACCGTGGTGTACGGGC
This sequence comes from Micrococcaceae bacterium RIT 802, assembly GCA_016892645.1. Lineage (GTDB taxonomy): Bacteria > Actinomycetota > Actinomycetes > Actinomycetales > Micrococcaceae > Arthrobacter_H. The sequence goes on along the minus strand of JAFEMX010000001.1, from coordinate 599,740 downwards.
TCTGGCGTAACGCTGCCAGATCGGCGGCGAAGTCGTCGGTGGTCACCGGGTTGACCCGGACGATCGTCCGCGCGGGATCCAGTGCACTATCGGCCAGTGCCTGGCGGGCCGCCGGCTTGTCTTCCGGGGCGACGGCGTCCTCGAGGTCGATGATCACCGCGTCGGCGCGCGCCGCCGCCTTGGCGTAGCGTTCGGGCCGGTCGGCCGGGCAGAACAGGATGGCCGGGCCCATGCTGAACGCCGGGTAGGTCCCCTCGCTCATGCCTGCTCCTCCCCCGCGGCGCGGTGTCCCGCCTCGGTCCACATCAGCGCCGTCCGCGAGGCCTCGGCCACCACGACGCCGTCCTGGTTGCGGCCGGTGTGCTTCATGGTCACGATGCCCTGACCCGGCCGGGATTTCGACGGCCGCAGCCCGGTGATCTCGGTTTCGGTGTAGAGCGTGTCCCCGTGGAAGAGCGGGTGCGGGAAGTTCACGTCCGACAACCCCAGCTGCCCGATGATGGTGCCCTGGGTCAGCTGGCCGACCGATTGGCCGACCAGGGTGGCCAGGGTGAACATCGAGTTGACCAGCCGCTGGCCGAAGGGCTGGGAGGCGCTCCACGCGGCATCCAGATGCAGGGCCTGGGTGTTCATGGTCATCGTGGTGAACAGGACGTTGTCGGTCTCGGTCATCGTCCGGCCCGGGCTGTGCACGTAGACGGTGCCCAGCTGGAGCTCGTCGAAGTACAGTCCGCGCTGGAGGACGCGCTGTCCCGGCGAGGAGGCTCCGCCGTCGTGCCCTGGTGTTGCGGGGGTGCCGGGTGTGTCCTTCATGATGCCAGCCTAGAGCCCGAGCTCGCGGGCGATGAGCATCAGCTGCACCTCGGTGGTGCCCTCGCCGACCTCGAGGATCTTGGAGTCGCGGTAGTGGCGCGAGACGCGGAACTCGTTCATGAAGCCGTACCCGCCGAAGACCTGGGTGGCGTCGCGGGCGTTGTCCATGGCGGCCTCGCCGGCGACCATCTTGGCGATCGCGGCCTCGGTCTTGAACGGCTTGCCGGCGAGCATCTTCGAGGCCGCGCCGTAATAGGCCAGGCGGGCGGTGTGGGCGCGGGCCTGCATGCGGGCGATCTTGAAGGAGATGGCCTGGAACTTGCCGATGTTCTGCCCGAACGCGCTGCGCTCCTTGGCGTAGCGCACGGATTCGTCCACGCAGCCCTGGGCGGCACCGGTGGCCAGGGCGGCGATGGCGATGCGGCCCTCGTCGAGGATGGACAGGAAGTTTGCGTAGCCGCGGCCGCGTGTGCCGAGCAGGTTGGCTTCCGGGACGGTGACGTTCCTGAGGGTCAGCGGGTGGGTGTCGGAGGCGTTCCAGCCGACCTTGTTGTACGCCTTTTCGGCGGTGAAACCGGCGGTGCCGGTGGGCACGAGGATCGTGGAGATCTCCTTCTTCACGGACCCGTCGGCGCGTTCGGAGGTGCCGGTGACCGCGGTGACGGTGACCAGCTTGGTGATGTCGGTGCCGGAGTTGGTGATGAACTCCTTGTTGCCGTTCACCACCCAGTTGCCGTCCTCGAGCCGGGCGGTGGTCTTGGTGCCGCCGGCGTCGGATCCGGCCTCGGGTTCGGTCAGCCCGAACCCGGCGAGCGCCTTGCCGCTGGCCAGCATCGGCAGCCACTCCTCCTTCTGCGCGTCGGTGCCGAAGCGGTGGATCGGCATGGCGCCCAGGGAGACGCCGGCCTCCAGCGTGATGGCCACGGACTGGTCGACGCGGCCGAGCTGCTCCAGGGCCAGGGCCAGGGCGAAGTAGTCCCCGCCCATGCCGCCGTGCTCCTCGGGGAAGGGCAGCCCGAACAGGCCCATCTCCGCCATCTGGGAGACGACCTCGTAGGGGAAGCTGTGCTCCTCGTCGTGCTTCGCGGAGACCGGTGCGACGACGGTGTCGGCGAAGTCGCGCACGGTGTCGGAGAGGTCCTGGTAGTCGTCTTCGAGTTCGAGGTTCGGCATGGTGGTTCCTTAGCTGGTGGGGGTGGTGTCTGTGGCGGCGGCTTCGGTGGGGTCCGGAACCACGGTGGCGACCGAGGTTCCGGCGGCGACGTGGTCGCCGACCGCGACGTGGACGGTGACGGTGCCGGTCAGCCCGGCGGCCAGGGGGTGCTCCATCTTCATCGCCTCCACGGCGGCCAGCGGCTGGCCGGCCTCGACGTGGTCACCGGTCGCGACCAGGACGGAGACGACGGTTCCGGGCATCGGCGAACGCGATTCCGGATCGCCGCCGGCCTCCTCGCGTTCGATGCGCGCCAACCTGTGGTGCACGACCGCGCGGCGGTCCAGCCAGCGCACGTGGGCGCCGTATCCGGCCGAGCCGATCCACGCCTCGCGCCCGCTGGTACCGGGGACGGGTTCGAAGGCGGGCACGACGGCGGCTGCCGCGGTGTCGCCGTCGGCTTCGGGCTGCACGGAGTAGAGCTCGTCGTCGATCTCGAGCGCCAGGGTACGGGTCCGGTGGGTGCCCATGCGCCACCCGTCGCCGTTCCACGCGCCGAACCGGCCGGTGGCCCGCGGTTCGTCGGCGAGGAAGCGTGCGGCGATGGCCTGCAGTTCTTCGCCGGTGGGGACGCGTCGGGGTTGGGTGCCCCAACGGTCGATGAACGTGGTGTCCAGCCGTCCTGCCTGGACGTCCGGTTCGGCGATCAGGGCGCGCAGGTACTCCAGGTTGGTCTGGACCCCGAGCACGAGCGTGTCGGCCAGCGCTGCATCGAGCCGGGCCAGGGCCTGGGCGCGATCGGCGCCGTGGGCGATGACCTTGGCCAGCATCGGGTCGTAGTCCGGGGTGATCACGGATCCGGTGGCGATCCCCGAGTCGGTGCGGATGCCCTCGGCGGCGGACTCCTCGGCGCGCAGGATCGTCCCGATGGAGGGCAGGAACCCGTGGGCGGGGTCCTCGGCGTAGACCCGGGCCTCGACGGCGTGCCCGGAGAGGGTGATCGCCTCCTGGGCGATGTCCAGCGGCTTCCCGGCGGCGATGCGCACCTGCCATTCGACGAGGTCGATGCGCCGCCCGTCGACGCGGACGACCTCCTCGGTCACCGGGTGCTCGACCTGCAGGCGGGTGTTCATCTCCATGAAGAAGAACTCGCCCGGGTTCTCGTCGGAGACCAGGAACTCCACGGTGCCGGCACCGACGTAGTCGACCGAGCGGGCGGCGTCGACCGCCGCTTGTCCGATCCGCTCGCGGATGGCGGCACCGTCGTCGAGCATCTCCAGCAGCGGCGCCGGGGCCTCCTCGATGACTTTCTGGTGGCGGCGTTGCAGCGAGCATTCGCGCTCGCCGAGGTGGATGGTGTTCCCATGGGTGTCGGCGAGGACCTGGACCTCGATGTGGCGGGGGCTGCGGACCAGGCGTTCGAGCAGCAGCGTGTCATCGCCGAAGGAGCTGCGGGCGACGCGGCGGGCGGTCTGCAGGGTCGCGGGCAGGTCGGCGGCGTTTTCCACGGCGTGCATGCCCTTGCCGCCACCCCCGGCGGACGGCTTGATCAGCAGCGGGAAGCCGACACCGGCGGCGGCCTCGATCAGCGCGGCGTCGTCCAGGGCGGGGTCGGCGACGCCCGGCACGACGGGCACGCCGTGGCCGGCGACGTGGTTCTTGGCCCGGATCTTGTCGCCCATGAGGTTGATGGAGTGGGCGCTGGGACCGATGAACGTGATCCCCGCGCCTTCCAGGGCGCGGGCGAAGTCGAGGTTCTCGGAGAGGAACCCGTAGCCGGGGTGCACGGCCTGGGCGCCGGAGGTACGGCAGGCGCGCAGCACGGCGTCGATGTTCAGGTAGCTTTCCGCCGCGGCGGCGGGGCCCAGGCACACGGAGTCGTCGGCCTCGCGCACATGGCGCGCACCGGCATCGGCTTCGGAGTAGACGGCGACGGAGCGGATGCCCAGCCGACGCAGCGTGCGGATCACGCGCACGGCGATCTCGCCGCGGTTGGCCACCAGCACGGTGTCGAACAGCGGGGCTTCGGGGCGGTTCTCGGTCTGGTTCTCGGTCATCGGGGGGTCACATCCTGAAGACGCCGAACGAGGTGTCCGGCAGGGGTTCGGTGGCACAGACGTCCAGGGCGAGGCCGAGCACCCGGCGGGTGTCGGCGGGGTCGATGATGCCGTCGTCCCAGAGCCGGGCGGTGGAGTAGTACGGGTTGCCCTGGGTTTCGTACTGCTCGCGGATCGGGGCCTTGAAGGTCTCCTCGTCGGCGTCGCTCCAGGTCCCTCCCGCGCGTTCGATGCCGTCGCGCTTGACGGTGGAGAGCACCGAGGAGGCCTGGGCGCCGCCCATGACGGAGATCCTGGCGGCGGGCCACATCCACAGGAAGCGCGGCGAGTAGGCCCGCCCACACATCGAGTAGTTCCCGGCACCGAAAGAGCCGCCGATGACGACGGTCAGCTTCGGGACCCGGCAGGTGGCGACGGCGGTGACCATCTTGGCGCCGTTCTTGGCGATGCCGCCGGCCTCGTAGTCGCGTCCGACCATGAACCCGGAGATGTTCTGCAGGAACACCAGCGGGATGCCGCGCTGGTCGCACAATTCGATGAAGTGGGCGCCCTTGAGCGCCGATTCGGAGAACAGCACGCCGTTGTTGGCCACGATGCCGACCGGGTGGCCGTGGATGCGGGCGAACCCGGTGACCAGGGTGGTGCCGTAGCCGGCCTTGAACTCGTGGAATCCGCTGCCGTCGGCGATGCGGGCGATGACCTCGTGGACGTCGTAGCGGCCGTTGACGTCGACGGGGACCGCACCGTAGAGCTGGCCGGGGTCCACCACGGGATCGCTGGTTTCGGAGATGGCCCAGGCCGGGGCGGGCGGCGGCGGAATCGTCTCGACGATGTCGCGGACGATCTGCAGGGCGTGCCCGTCGTCCTCGGCGATGTGGTCGCTGACGCCGGAGGTCGTCGAGTGCAGTTCGGCGCCGCCGAGCTCCTCGGCCGTGACGACCTCCCCGGTCGCGGCCTTCACCAGCGGGGGGCCGCCCAGGAAGATGGTGCCCTGGTTGCGCACCATGACCGTCTCGTCGCTCATGGCCGGCACGTAGGCCCCGCCCGCGGTGCAGGAGCCCAGGACCGCGGCGATTTGCGGGATCTTGCGGGCCGAGAGGTTGGCCTGGTTGTAGAAGATGCGCCCGAAGTGGTCGCGGTCCGGGAAGACCTCGTCCTGGCGGGGCAGGAACGCTCCGCCGGAGTCGACCAGGTAGATGCACGGCAGGTGGTTCTCCAGCGCGATCTCCTGGGCCCGCAGGTGCTTCTTGACCGTCATCGGGTAGTAGGTGCCGCCCTTGACGGTGGCGTCGTTGGAGATGACCAGCACCTGGCGGCCGTGGATGAGTCCGATCCCGGCGATGATCCCCGCCCCCGGGCATTCGCCGTCGTACATGTCCTCGGCGGCGAGCGGGGCGATCTCCAGGAACGGAGACCCCTCGTCCAGCAGCGCATCGACGCGTTCGCGCGGCAGCATCTTGCCGCGGTCGGTGTGCCGGCGGCGTGACTTCTCGCTGCCGCCGCGCCCCGCGGCATCCAGCCGGGCGCGTAGTTCGTCGACGAGCCCGCGCTGGGCGGCGTCGTTGTCGGCAAACGAGGCGGCGGCCGGGTCCAGGTGGGAGGCCAGGGTTTCCATGGGTGCTCTTCCTCGGCGTCGTGGAGGCGTCCCGGTCACGACCGGCCGCCACTTGAGTTAATAGGTACTAACTGAAATAAACGTTAGTATTCATTAACTGAATTGTCCAGCCTCGACTGTGTGCTGGCCCACGTCGACAGGAGGTTCACCGTGGAGCACGATCCGCGCCCGGAGGCCACCCAGGAGGCCGCCACCGTCGACGCGCCGCCCCAGCCGCCCACGGGGCGCAGCCGGGCCAAGGCCAGCCGCCGCTCGACGCTGCTCACCGAGGCCGCCCGGCTCTTCGCCCAGCACGGCTACCACGGTGTCTCGATCGAGGACCTGGGCTCCGCCTCGGGCATCAGCGGCCCGGCCGTCTACCGGCATTTCCCCGGCAAGGCCGCCGTGCTCGGCGCCCTGCTCACCGAGGTCAGCCACGACCTGTACGACGGCGGCAGCGCGGTGGCGCGCGTCGGTGGCACCCCCGCCGGGGTGCTCGCCGAGCTGGTCGGCTTCCAGGTCGACTTCGCGCTGGGACATCGCGACGTCATCCGTGTCCAGGATCGGGACATGGCGAGCCTGTCCGCCGAGGACGCCGCCACCGTCCGGCGGCTGCAGCGCGCCTACATCGAGGTCTGGACCTCCCAGCTGCGCCTGCTGCACCCCGACGAGGACGAGGCCGCCGCCCGTTTCCGGGCCCAGTCGGTGTTGGGGCTGATCAACTCGACCCCGCATTCGGCCCACCGCTCGGCGGTGGACCCGGCGGCCCGGCGACGCAGGTTGGTGGCGATGGCGGTGGCCGCCTTGAGTATCCCGGTGCGCTCGTAGCCGCCGCGCACCGGTAGTCTGGTGGGGATTCAGGTCCGCATGCCGGGCCCTGAAAGACCGACGTCGTTGTCATAGAGAGGTACTGACCGTGAAGCTTCGCCCCGTCGAGCACGCGGACCTGGACTGGTTCTTCGAACACCAGCAGGATCCCGAGGCCAATGTCATGGCCGCGTTCACCGCCAAGAACCCGAAGGACCGCGGGGTGTTCAACCACCACTGGTCCTCGATCCTGTCCGATCCGGACGTCACCGTGCGCACGATCGAGCAGGACGGCAAGCCCGTCGGCAACGTCATGGCGTACACGTCCGACGACGGCGTGGAAATCGGCTTCTGGACCGACCGCGCCTACTGGGGCCAGGGCGTCACGACGTCGGCCGTGGACGAGTTCCTGCAGGAGATCACCACCCGCCCGATCCGCGCCCGCGTGGTGACGGACAACATCGGCAGCCAGAAGGTCCTCGAACGCCGTGGCTTCACGGTCGTCGGCGAGGTCGACGGTTTCGCCAACGCGCGCGCCGCGGTGGTGAAGGAATACATCATGGAACTGGCCTGACGGCCGGCTCCGGCCGCAACAGGTCGAGGGGAGGCCCCCGGTGGTGATCCGCCGGGGGCCTCCCCTCGTCCGCGCCCCGGCCCGCACCAACCGTCCACATTCAGGGGACGCACGTCTAGACTGACGGGAAACCGGGCGATGCCGTCCCAGCGCAACCCGGGTTTCCGACCCCGGGGAGTGACGACATGCACCAGTGGATTCGCGTCTCGGCACTGGTGGTTCTGCTGGCGGCCCTGGGCCTCCTTGCCTTCGCGCAGTGGCTCCCGGCCCTGCTGTTCCTGCCCGTGGGCACCGGCATGCTCATGTGGGACGGCCGGACCTTCTCCACGCCCTCGTCGACCAACCCGAATCGGCGGCATCAGTCCGGCGGCTCCCCGCACGGCTGGTAGACGCCGCCACCCGGCGCGCCCTACAGCATGGTGATGAGCATGCCGGGGTCGGCCATGATGGTCCCGACGTCGGAGAGGAACCGCGAGCCCTGCTCGCCGTCGACCAGGCGGTGGTCGAACGAGAGGCTCAGCGTGGTCACCTGGCGCAGCACGACCTCGCCGCGGTGGCCCCAGGGCTGTTCGCGGACCTGGCCGAGTGCCAGGATGCCCGCCTCCCCCGGGTTGAGGATGGGCGTCCCGCCGTCGATGCCGAAGACACCGATGTTGGTGATGGAGAACGTCCCGCCGCGCAGTGCTTCCGGTGCCGTCTTGCCCTCCTTCGCGGTCGCCGCGAGATCGCGCAGGGACCCGGCCAGCGAACGGAAGTCCAGGGACTGGGCGTCCTTGATGTTGGGGACCATGAGCCCCCGCGGGGTCGCGGCGGCAATGCCCAGGTTCACGTAGTTCAGCTGCACGATCTCCTGCGCATCGGCATCCCAGCGCGAATTCAGCGTGGGCTGGCGCTCCAGGGCGACGCACACGGCCTTCGCGGCGATGGTCAGCGGGGTGAGCTTCACGTCGCGGTAGGCACGGTCCGCGCGCAGGCGTTCGAGCAGTTCCATCATCGGAGTGACATCCACGGTGAGGAACTCGGTGGCGTGCGGCGCGGTGAATGCGCTGTCCACCATCGCCTGGGCCGTGTGCTTGCGCATCCCCTTGATGGGGGTGCGCACCTCGCGGGGCGCTCCCCCGAGTGTGCGCGGCCCCCCGGCTGCCGTCGAGCCGGCGAGCGGATCCGCCGCACCCGATGGCGAGGCCGGGACCGTCTCGCCGGCCTCGGCTCCGCGGGCCGCGGTGACGTCGTCCCGCGTGATCAACCCGTAGGGACCGGTGCCGGTGATCTGTTCGAGGTCCACGCCCAGGTCCCGGGCGAACTTGCGCACGGGAGGGGTGCAGCGCGGCCGCTCCCCCGCCTCCTGCGCCGGTGCTGTTTCGACGGACGCCGGGGCGCTCGCGACCGGGGCGACCGGTGGCTCGGCGGTCGTCGTCATCGCGGTGGAGGCCACGGCACGAGTGCGTGACTTACGGGTCGGGCGTTTGCCGGTATCGACCGCCGCGCCGTATCCGACCAGCGTGGGTTCGCGCTTCGCGGGACCTGCCTCGGTGTCCGCTGCCGCGGGGCTACCCGGGTCCTCGTCGCCCGTGCCTGCTTCGCCGGGAACGTCGAAGGAGACGATCGGGTTGCCGACCTCCACCACGGTGCCGGGCTGCTCGTGCAGTTCGGTGACCACGCCGGAGTAGGGGCTGGGGAGTTCGACCACCGCCTTGGCGGTTTCCACCTCGGCGATGATCTGGTTCAGCTTCACGGTCTCGCCCACGGCGACCTTCCAGCTGACGATCTCGGATTCGGTCAGCCCCTCGCCGAGGTCGGGGAGTTTGAAAACCTTCAACACGGTGCTCATCTAGCCTTCCAGGGAACTCAGGGAGTTGGGGCGGTCCATCGCACGGTCGACGCCGTCGAGGATGCGGTCCAGATCGGGCAGGTGGTGCATCTCGAGCTTGGAGTAGGGGTACGGGATGTCGAACCCGGTGACCCGCACGGGGGCATGCTCGAGGTGGTAGAAGCAGCGTTCGGTGATGCTCGCCGCGATTTCCGCGCCCAGGCCCAGCGTCTGTGCCGCCTCGTGGGTCACGACGAGCCGGCCGGTGCGCTTCACCGATGCCTCGACGGTCGCGTAGTCGACCGGTGAGAGCGAGCGCAGGTCGATGACCTCGATCGAGATGCCGTCGTCCTCCGCTGCCGTGGCCGCATCCAGGGCTGTCTTGACCAGGGCCCCGTAGGCCACGAGCGTGACGTCGGTGCCCCGGCGGCGGATGACGGCGCTGCCCAGGTCCGGTCCGGCCATCCCCCCGTCGAGGTCGACCTCGCCGCGCTCGTGGTAGCGGCGCTTGGGCTCGAAGAACACCACGGGGTCGTTGCAGGCGATGGCCTGCTGCAACATGACGTAGGCGTCCTGCGGGTTCGAGGGGCTGACCACACGCAGCCCCGCGGTGTGCGCGAAGTAGGCCTCCGGCGATTCGGAATGGTGTTCGGGCGAACCGATGCCGCCGCCGAAGGGGATGCGGATCGTCAGCGGCATCGAGACCTGGCCGTGGGTGCGGTAGTGCAGCTTGGCGACCTGGCTGACGATCTGGTCGAAGGCCGGGTAGACGAAGCCGTCGAATTGGATTTCGACGACGGGGCGGAAGCCGCGATAGGCCATGCCCACTGCGGTCCCGACGATGCCGGACTCGGCCAACGGGGTGTCGATGACCCGGTGCTGGCCGAAGTCCTTCTGCAGCCCGTCGGTGATGCGGAAGACGCCGCCGAGCTTTCCGATGTCCTCGCCCATCAGCACGACCTTCGAGTCGGCTTCCATCGAGTGGCGCAGGCCCGCGTTCAGGGCCTTGCCGAAGGTCAGCGCGCTCATCGTGCTCCTCCTTCCGTCGCCGAACCGGCGTCGGCGAATTGCTGTTGGTAGAGCGCATAGTGTTCGCGCTGGCGGTCCAGGGTGGCGTGCGGCTGCGAGTAGACGTTCTCGAAGACGTCCATCGGCTGCGGATCCTGGAGGCCGATGATGGCCTTGCGGAGCTTCTCTGCGACGGCGTCGGCGACCACCGCCGCGCCCGCCTGCAGCTCCGCCGTGTCGAGGCCGAGGCCGGCGAGGTGTTTTTCCAGGCGCTCGATCGGGTCCTTGGCGGCCCAGAGGTCCAGCTCGTTGGCGTCGCGGTAGCGGGTGGGGTCATCGGCGGTGGTGTGCGGTCCCATGCGGTAGGTGACGGCCTCGATGAAGGTCGGCCCGTTGCCGGTGCGGGCCCGGTCCAGGGCGATGCGGGTGGCGGCCAGGCAGGCGAGGACGTCGTTGCCGTCCACGCGCAGGCTGGGGATCCCGAAGCCGACGGGACGGTCGGCGATGTGCGTGTTGCTCTGCAGTTCCACCGGCTCGGAGATGGCCCAGTGGTTGTTCTGGCAGAAGAAGACCACGGGCGCCTGGTAGCTGGCGGCGAAGACCATGGCCTCGTTGACATCGCCCTGACTGGTGGCGCCGTCGCCGAAGAAGGTGATCGCGGCCTGGGATCCGCCGTCGTACTTGATGCCCATGGCGTAGCCCGCGGCATGCAGGGTCTGGGCGCCGATGATGATCTGCGGGGTCGCCATGTTCTTGCCGAACGGATCCCAGCCGCTGTAGGCGTTGCCGCGCCAGACGCGCAGGGTGTCCTCCGCGTCCACGCCGCGGCAGTAGGCCAGGCCGGTCTCGCGGTAGGAGGGGAAGATGAAGTCGTCGTCTTCCAAGGCCCGGCCGGCGCCGATCTGGGCGGCTTCCTGGCCCAGCAGCGGCGGCCAGAGGGCCAGCTCGCCCTGGCGTTGCAGGGCGGTGCCTTCCTGGTCGATCCGGCGGATGGCCACCATGTCGGTATGGAGGCCGCGCAGGGCGTCCACGTCGACGTCGGTGACCCAGGGGTCGAGTTCCTCGTTCGGGGTGCGGCGCCCGCTGGGATCGATGAGCTGGATCAGCCCCTCGTCCCGGTGACCGGCTGGCTGTGACATGTTCATGGTCTCCGCTGCGTCCTTCGTGGTTCGTCGGCCGACTCGCCGGTCGCCGGATGGGTCATCCGACGCCCGAACGGCAGGCCCGGCATCATCACCCGACCTTGACTGTGACGATACTCACAAGAGTCAGGGCGCACAACCATCAAAGAGTTTCCTGAGCAGAGTGCTCAATAACGCCCGTCAGCTACCTGATAAAGTTGTGCAGTATGGCTGACTTGGACGAAACCGACCGCCGGCTCCTCGACGCCCTGGTGCAGGACCCCAAGGCCACCACGGTGGCCCTGGCGACGTCGCTGGGGCTGTCCCGCAACACAGTGCAGGCGCGCCTGACCCGGCTGGAGAACCACGGCGCCTTCCTCTCCTTCGAACGCCGCATCAACCCGGCGGCCCTGGGGTTCCCGCTGACCAGCTTCGTGCACATCCACGTCCAGCAGAAGAAGCTCGGCGAGATCACCACCGCACTGGCCCGCATCCCCGAGGTCGTGGAGGCCCACGGTCTCAGCGGCACTGCGGACATCCTGGCCAGCGTCGTGGCCCGCGGGGCGGAGGACCTCTTCCGCATCCACGGCGCCATCATGGACATCGACGGCATCGATCGGGCCGACACGTCGTTGTCGATGGCCGAGCTGATCCCCCACCGCATGCGCCCGCTGCTCGGGAACCAGTAGCAGCAGGACACCGCGCCCGGTTCTTCGGCAGGCCGGCACCCGGGCACGGCGAAAGGACCGGGTCCGCGTGGACCCGGCCCTTCGCCGTCGTGCCCGGTGTGGAGACCGGAGTGGACTACCTAGTGGTCGACCGCCTTCTCGGCGCCGACACCGGTGAGCGAACGGACCTCCATTTCCGCCTGCTTGGCCGGATCCTCCTTGGTCTTGCTGAGCACGGTGCCCAACCAGCCGAGGAAGAACGCCAGCGGGATGGAGATGATGCCCGGGTTGCTCAGCGGGAAGATCGCGAAGTCCGCGCCGACGATCATCGACGTCTTCGTTCCGGAGACCACCGGGGAGAACACGATGAGCAGGATGGCCGTGGCCAGTCCGCCGTACATCGACCAGACGGCCCCCTGGGTGGAGAAGCGCTTCCAGTAGAGCGAGTAAATGATGGTCGGCAGGTTCGCCGAGGCGGCGACCGCGAAGGCCAGCGCCACCAGGAAGGCCACGTTCTGGCCCTGGGCGCCGATGCCGCCGACGATCGCCAGGATGCCGATGACGACGACGGTGCGCCGGGCCACCTTCATCTCCTTCTCCGGGGTCGTCTTTCCCTTGGCGATGACGTTGGCGTAGATGTCATGGGCGAACGATGCGGCAGCGGTGATGGTCAGGCCGGCGACCACCGCCAGGATGGTGGCGAAGGCCACCGCGGAGATCACCCCGAGCAGGATCGGCCCGCCGAGCTCGAAGGCCAGCAACGGCGCCGCCGAGTTCACCCCGCCGGGGGCGTTGGTGATCCGCTCCGGGCCGATCAGGGCACCGGCACCGTAGCCGAGGACCAGCGTGAACAGGTAGAAGGCGCCGATGAGCCAGATCGCCCAGACGACCGACTTGCGCGCTTCCTTGGCCGTGGGGACGGTGTAGAAGCGCATCAGCACGTGCGGCAGGGCCGCGGTCCCGAGCACCAGGGCCAGGGCCAGGGAGATGAAGTCCAGCTTGGAGGTCTCCGACGCCCCGTACTTCAGGCCCGGATCCAGCAGGGCCGGGTTGCCGGCCGTTTCGACGGCCGCCCCCATCAGGGTCGAGAGGTTGAAGCCGTACATGGCCAGCACCCAGATCGTCATGATGAACGCACCGGCGATGAGCAGGCAGGCCTTGATGATCTGCACCCAGGTGGTGCCCTTCATGCCACCGACCAGCACGTAGACGATCATCAGCGCGCCGACGACGGTGATGACCAGCGACTGGCCCAGGCGTCCGTCGATGCCCAGCAGCAGGGAGACCAGCGCGCCGGCACCGGCCATCTGCGCCAGCAGGTAGAACAGGCAGACGGCCAGCGTGGTGATGGCCGCGGCGATGCGGATGGGGCGCTGCTTCAGGCGGAAGGAGAGCACGTCGGCCATGGTGAACTTGCCGGTGTTGCGCAGCATCTCGGCGACCAGCAGCAGGGCCACCAGCCACGCGACGAGGAAGCCGATCGAATACAGGAACCCGTCGTACCCGTTGATGGCGATGGCCCCGCAGATGCCCAGGAAGGACGCGGCGGAGAGGTAGTCCCCCGCGATCGCGGTGCCGTTCTGGGTTCCGGTGAACGAACGCCCGCCGGCGTAGTAGTCGGCGGCGGTCTTGTTGTTCTTGCTCGCCCGCAGCACGACGACGAGGGTGACCCCGACGAACACGGCGAAGATGCCGATGTTCACGAACGGGTTGCCCACCGAGGTGGACTCGGCCGCGGCGGCCAGGGGCACTGCGGCGCTGGTGGCCAGGATGCTCATTTCAGGTCTCCTTCGTCGACGGTGGCCTCGAGGCGTTCGCGCAGCGCCGTGGCCTTCGGGTCCAGCTTCTTGTTGGAGAAGTGGACGTAGGCGGCGGTGATGCCGAACGTCGAGACGAACTGCAGCAGACCCAGGATGAGCCCGAGGTTGATGTTGCCCACGACGCGGATGGACATGAAGTCGTGGGCGTAGTCGGCCAGCAGGACGTAGGCGAAGTACCAGACCAGAAAGGCGATGGCCATCGGGAAGACGAAGCTGCGGTGGGTGCGGCGCAGGTCCTGGAACTCGTCGCTGGCCTGGACGGCGATGAACTCGCCGGCGGCGTCGTCCGGGTGGACGGTCTGGACGCCGGCGTCGGGCCCGGGGACCGCCTGGTCGTCCGGCGCGGGGTCCGGGGTGGTGGGGTGTGCCATGGTTCCTCCTCAAAGTGGTGTTGCCATCCGCCACGGGGCCGCGGTGTCGATCCGCGCCCGCGGACGGAAGTGATGGCTCCCATCACTGTCATCCACCTCCGGACGATAGTGAAGTGCGTCACGTCACCGAGTGGCCCAACGGTGTCCGGGATGCGCCGAGCGGTCGGGGCCTTCCGGCGAGCGGTCGCACCGGTCCCGCTCCGCCGCGCTCCCCGCCGCCCGGCAGGACCCGGCGGGACCCGGCGTCTAAGCTGTGTCCATGCTGTCCGCCGCCACCCAGACCACGGTGATCATCGCGATCCTCACCATCGCCGTGGCCGTGGTCTTCTACGTCGGGTTCCGGACCCTGCGCTCGTTCCGCGACCTGGGCACCGACGCCGACCGGGCCACCTACGAGACCCTGCACCGGGTCTCACAGGCCGCCCCGCATTTCAGCGCGGGCCTGCAGGCCGAGGGGGCGGGCCGGGCCGCCCGGCACCTGCGCGACGTGCTGGGCTGCGAGGGGTTGGCGATCACGGATACGACGACGGTGCTCGCCCTCGACGGCCCGCTGGCCGATCCGGGACGCTGCACCCCCACCGATCTGGCGCACGGTGCCGACCAGGCGGTGCAGGCCGCCCGCACCCAGGTGGTGCGCACCACCGGGGCCGAGAGCGTCTACGCGCCCATCCTGGTGCGCGGGGTCGCGGTGGGCACCGTGGTGGCGATGGCCCCACGGGCCAATGCGGGGCTGGTCCGTGCCACCACCGAGCTGGCCGCCTGGGTGGCCGCCCAATTGGGGCTGGCCGAACTCGACGAATCCCGGGCCCTGCTGATGGAGGCCGAGGTGCGGGCCCTGCGCGCCCAGATCAGCCCGCACTTCATCTACAACAGCCTCAACGCCATCGCCTCCTTCATCAACACCGACCCGCAGCGGGCGCGCACCCTGGTGGTCGAGTTCGCCGACTTCACCCGGTACTCGTTCCGCCGCCACGGGGACTTCACCACCCTCGCCGAGGAGCTGCAGGCCATCGACCGCTACCTGCTGCTGGAGAAGGCCCGCTTCGGGGAACGGATCCGGGTGTCCCTGGCCATCGCCCCCGAAGTACTGGGCACGGTCATGCCGTTCCTCTCGCTGCAGCCGCTGGTGGAGAACGCCGTCCGCCACGGGCTCGAGGGCAAGGCCGGCGGCGGGTTGATCTCCCTGACGGCCTCCGACGCCGGCGCGTTCGCGGAGATCACGGTGGAGGACGACGGCGTGGGCATCGACCCGGAGGCACTGCGCTCGGTCCTGGCCGGCACCGCCGACGGCGTGCACGTGGGACTGCGCAATGTCGACGTGCGCCTGCGCCAGCTCTACGGTGACGGCCACGGCCTGGTGATCGACACCGCCCCCGGCGCCGGGACGCTGATCACGCTGCGCATCCCGAAGTTCCAGCCCGGGTACGACGCCGGCCCGCCGGCCTGAGTGCCACGGCTCACATCGTTATCTAGACTGGTGCCATGATCAATGTCGTCGTCGCCGATGATGAGCTGCCCGCCGTCGAGGAACTGGCCTTCCTGCTCGACGGCGATGCCCGGGTGGGCCAGATCCACCGGGCCACCTCCGGCGCCGCCGCGCTGAAGGCCCTGGAGGAGTTCTCCGTCGACGCGCTCTTCCTGGACATCCACATGCCCTCGCTCTCCGGCCTGGACATCGCCCGGGTCATCTCGCGTTTCAGTCGTCCTCCCGCCGTCGTCTTCGTCACCGCCGATGAGGCGCAGGCGCTGGAGGCATTCGAACTGGCGGCGGTGGACTACGTGCTCAAGCCGATCCGGCCCGAGCGCCTCGCCGAGTCGGTGCGCCGGGTGTGCGAGCTGATCCAGGACGGGCCCGCCGAGCCCGAGTTCGTCACCGTCGACCAGGGCGGGGTCACCAAGATGATCCGCCGCGACGAGATCCGCTACGTGCAGGCCCAGGGGGACTACGCCCGCCTGCATACCGCGGACGCCAGCTACCTGATCCGGGTCCCGCTCAACGACCTCGAACAGCAGTGGGGTCCGGCCGGCTACCTGCGCATCCACCGCGGCTACCTGGTGGCCATGTGCCGGGTGGAGAAGGTCAAGATGTCCCCGGGCAAGGCGTCGGTGGTCATCGGCGACACCGAATTGCCGGTGAGCCGCCGGGCGCTCCCGCTGCTGCGCGGGAACCTCGCCGCCAACCGCATCCGCCCCCTGTGAGCGGCGAGGGCGCGGACGGACCGGTGGACCACCCGGCGGTCCCGGTGCGGGTCCGGGTGACGGCACCGGAGGGCGCACCGCTGAGCGTGACCGCACGGCGGGCCGGCCACGACCCGGCCGCCGAGTTCTACGTCAGGTCGCTGATCCGTTCGCAATTGCGCCTGTCCCTGTCGGTGGCGTTGGGGTTCCTGCTGCTGTTGCTGTGCCTGGCCGTCATGGTCGCTGTCTGGCCGCAGATCCACGCCATCCGGATCCTGACGATCCCGCTGCCCTGGATCGTCCTGGGGATCGGGGTGTACCCGATCATCCTGCTCGGCGCCTTCCTCTACAACCGGGCCAGCGCCCGCTACGAGGCGCGGTACCGGGACGTGACCGGCGAATGAGCACCGGCACTGCACTGCTGGCGATCGCCGTCGTCATCCTCGCCACGGTGCTGATCGCCGTGCACGGGCTGCGCCTGTCGCGCACGACCGGGGACTTCTACGTCGCCTCGCGCACCGTGAGGCCCTGGTGGAACGCATCGGCCATCGGCGGGGAGTACCTCTCGGCCGCCAGCTTCCTGGGGATCGCGGGCCTGATCGTGGTCTCCGGGCAGGACGCGCTCTGGTTCCCCATCGGCTACACGGCCGGCTACCTGATGCTGCTGCTCTTCGTGGCCGCACCGCTGCGCCGGTCCGGCGCCTACACGCTGCCGGACTTCGCGCAGATCCGGTTGAACAGCCGGATCGCCCGGTTGGTGACCAGCATCCTGGTGGTCGTCGTCGGGTGGCTCTACATCGTGCCCCAGCTGCACGGTGCATCACTGACCTTGGCGATCACGACCGGGCTGCCCGGGTGGCTCGGCGCCGGGATGGTCATGGCGGTCGTGTGCCTGACCGTGGTGGCCGGCGGGATGCGCTCGATCACCTTCGTTCAGGCCTTCCAGTTCTGGCTCAAGCTCGGCGCCCTGGCGGTGCCCACCGTGTTCCTGCTACTGCAGCTGGGGATCACCGGCCGGTCCGCGACCGGCAACGGGTTGGCCTTCGACCTGCCCCAGGAGGCGCTGGGCCAGTCGGGGATCTACTCGACGATCTCGCTGATCGTGGCGTTGCTGTTCGGCACGCTGGGGCTGCCGCACGTGCTGGTGCGCTTCTACACCAACCCGGACGGGGCCTCCGCACGGCGCACGACGGCGATCGTGCTGGGGCTGCTCTCGGTGTTCTACCTCTTCCCCACGGTCCTGGGCGTGCTCGGCCGGGTCTACCTTCCGGAATTGGCGCAGAACGGCAACGCCGACGCCACGGTGCTGCTGCTGCCGTCACGGGTGGTCGGCGGGACGGCCGGGAACCTGTTGACGGCCCTGGTCATCGGGGGCGCCTTCGCGGCATTCATGTCCACCACCTCGGGGCTCGTGGTCTCGCTCGCCGGGGTGATGAGCCAGGACCTCTTCGGCGGCACGGTGCGCGGCTTCCGCTATTCGGCGGTCCTGGCCAGCGCGGTCCCGCTGCTGCTGGCCCTGGGCACCAGCACCCTGGCGCTGGCCGGGGCGATCGGCTCGGTGTTCGCCTTCACGGCATCGACCATCTGCCCGCTGCTGTTGCTGGGCATCTGGTGGCGGGGGCTGACGGCGGCCGGGGCGGTGGCCGGCATGCTGGCGGGTGCACTGGGGTGCGCCGGGGCGATGCTGGTTGCCTCGGCGTTGCCCGGCCTGTCGGGTCTGGCACTGGGCCTGGCCACGCAACCGGCGGCCTGGACGGTGCCGCTGGCGTTCGTGGTCACCATCGTGGTCTCGCTGGCGACCCGGGGGCTCGCTCCGGGGGCGACGTCGACGGTGATGACCCGGCTGCACGCACCCGAGCGGGGTTCGGCCGCACCGCGCGCGGCCCGTCCCTGAGGGGATCAGTCGATGGACGCCATGAGCTCGACGACGCGGTCCAGGAACGCGTCGACCTGGCTTTCCTCGTAGCCGTCCTGCCCGACGGCCTCGCGGAAGGACGCCTTGCGCACGGCGTCCACGCTCATGGGAACGTCCTGCTCGAAGTACCGCAGCAGGTGACCGCAGAGCGTGTCGACGTCCTCGACGTGGTAGCTGGGGGCGTTGCGCCGGCTGGGCCGGCGGAAGCGCTGCCCCGGTTCCCGGTGGAGCCTGCCGCGCAGGATCGCCGAGAGGTGCCCGACCTGTTCGAGCCAGGCGTCCTCGCCGGCGGTTTCGATCAGCGCGTCGCGCTCCCGCTGGGCGAAGACGTCCTCGAGGCGGTCCAGTGCGGCGTCGACTTCCTGCGCCGCGTAGCCGCCCTTCTGCGGTTCGAAGGAGGTCCGCCGGACGAGGTGGCTGGTGACGACGCTGTCGTCGTCGCCGGTTCCGTTGTAGGTCGCACGGGCACGGGCCAGGAAGTGATCGACCTGCTTGACGTGGTAGCCGAACTCCTTGGAGTCGACCCGCTCGAAGGGGGTCTGGGTCTTCTGCTGGCTTTCCTGGCTCACTGCACTTCCCTCAAGCTTGCGTTCCTGGCGGACATTCCGGTGGCGGCCGCGGTGGGGCGCCACATTACTGCAACTATCTTAGGGCAGTGGCAACCCGATCGTGCCGTCCGCCCCGGGAAGCAGCAGCACCGAGATGATGTAGCCGATCGGGAAGGAGAACACCACCGAATCGAGCCGGTCCATCACGCCCCCATGTCCGGGCAGCAGATTGCTCATGTCCTTGATCCCCAGTTCGCGCTTGACCATCGATTCGGCCAGGTCGCCGGCGGTCGCGGCGGCCACCGTGGCCAGCGCCAGCGGGATGCCGATCCACCACGGCCGCTCCAGCAGGAAGACGATGCAGCCGATGCCGACCAGGATCGCCCCGGCGCACGAACCGGCGAACCCCTCCCAGGACTTCTTGGGGCTGATCTTCGGCGCCATCGGGTGCTTGCCCAGGGAGGCGCCGACCAGATACCCGAAGGTGTCGTTGGCGACGACCAGCAACAGCACGACGGCGACGAGGACCCGCCCATGGTCCTCCTGCAGCAGCAGGATGGCGAAGCTGATGAGGAACGGGACCCACAACAAGACGAAGGTCGAGGCGACCACGGAACGGAAGGCCCCTGCCGCACCCTCGACGAGCCGCCAGACGAGCACCAACAGGACGCTTCCGGCCAGGGCGAACCCCAACGCTTCGGGCCCGCCGAGGTAGGCCGCGAACGGAAGGACGATGCCCCCGACCGCCAACGGGGGCAGCGGCACCTCCGTCTTCGCGGCCATGAGTGCCCGGCTGACTTCCCAGGAGCCGACGACGGCGAACACCGCGACGATCGCCACGAAGGCCAGCGGCAGGAAGAACAGTCCCAACAGGACGGCTCCGAGCAGGACCACGCCGACACCGATGGCCGCCGGAAGGTTCCTCCCGGCCCGCGAGGGTCTTGCGGCCCGCTGCTCGCGCAGCTGGCGCCGCGAGAGCGGCGCAGGAGCCGCGGGGTCCGGCTCCGGCGCTTCACCGTGGCCGCTGGCGGCGCCGTCGGGTTGCGTCGGAGTGGGCATTAGACGTCCAGCAGCTCGGCTTCCTTGCGCTTGAGCAGCTCGTCGACCAAGTCCGTGGCCTTCTTGGTCAGCGTATCCAGGTCCTTTTCGCCGCGCGATCCGTCATCCTCGCCGACCTCGCCGTCCTTGACCATCTTGTCCATGGTCTCCTTGGCCTTGCGCCGGTGGTTGCGGATCGCGACCTTGGCGTCCTCGCCCTTGCCCTTGACGACCTTCACGTACTCCTTGCGGCGCTCGGCCGTCAGCTCGGGCAGGGTCACGCGGATGACCTTGCCGTCGTTGGAGGGGTTGGCACCGATCTCGGAGTCGCTCAGGGCCTTCTCGATCTCCCGCAGGGCCGTGACGTCGTAGGGGGTGATCAGGATGGTGCGGGCATCGGGGACCGCGAACGAGGCCAGCTGCTGCAGCGGTGTCGCCGAGCCGTAGTAGTCCACCAGCACCTTGGAATACAGGCCCGGGTTGGCCCGGCCGGTACGGATCGTGGCGAAGTCCTCCTTCGTGGCCTCGAGGGTACGCTCCATCTTCTCGTTGGCGTCCTGCAGGGTTTCCTCGATCACTACTCTCTCCTTAGGAATCCGGGGCCTCTGACGGCTCCGGGATGGGTTCCACGCTCAGCATTCATCCTATGCCACGGTGGCGGTGCTAGACGGTGACGCGCGTGCCCAGGGCCTCGCCGCGGATGGCCCGGGTGACGTTGCCGTTGCCCTCCATGCCGAAGACCATCATCTCCAGCCCGTTGTCCTTGCACATGGTCATGGCCGTCTGGTCCATGACGCGGATGTTCTTCAGCAGCGCCTCGTCGTAGGTCAGCGTCGCCAGGCGCTCGGCGGTGGGGTCCTTCTTGGGATCGGCGGTGTAGACGCCGTCGACGCCGCTCTTGGCCATGAGCACGACGTCGGCACGCACCTCGAGGGCGCGCTGTGCGGCCACGGTGTCGGTGGAGAAGTACGGCAGGCCCGCGCCGGCCCCGAAGATGACCACGCGGTCCTTCTCCATGTGGCGGATGGCCCGACGCGGGATGTAGGCCTCGGCAACCTGGGCCATGCTGATGGCGGACTGCACGCGCGTCTCGACGCCCGCCTGCTCCAGGAAGTCCTGCAGGGCCAGGCAGTTCATCACGGTGCCCAGCATGCCCATGTAGTCCGCGCGGGAGCGGTCCATGCCGGACTGCGAGAGTTCTGCGCCACGGAAGAAGTTGCCGCCGCCGACGACGATGGCGGTCTCGACCTCGCCGACGGTTGCGGCAATCTGCTCGGCAACGCCGCGCACCGTCACCGGATCGACGCCGAGCTTGCCGCCGCCGAAGACCTCGCCGGAGAGCTTGAGCAGGACCCTGCGGCGGGTCCCGGCCTCGTTCGTGATCTGGATCGGTTCTACCTGCTGGGTTGCTTCCACGGTGGGCCTCCTGTCGCGGACCGGGGTCCGCCGTCGTGCTGGGTTTCTGGAATGGTCTGGGCGTGGCAAGGGGGCGGCCACCGTGCTGGTGGCCGCCCCCTTGTCAGTGCCGCATGGGCGGGCGGAATCCGGCCGCCGTGTAGCTGCTAGGAGCCTACGCGGAAACGGGCGAACCCGGTAGCCGTGACGCCGGCGCCCTCGAGCACCTTGCCGACGAGCTGCTTGGAGTCCTTCGCGAACGGCTGGTCCAGCAGCACGATCTCCTTGAAGAACCCGGTCAGGCGGCCCTCGACGATCTTCGTCAGCGCGGCTTCCGGCTTGCCTTCGGCGCGGGCGGTCTCGTCGGCGATGCGGCGCTCGTTGGCGACGGTCTCGGCGGGGACGTCCTCGCGGGTCAGGAAGGTCGGGGCCAGTGCAGCGGTGTGCACGGCCACGTCATGGGCGACGGTCTGCGCGGCTTCGCCGGAGCCATCGACGGCCATGAGGACGCCGACCTGGGCCGGGAGGTCCTTGGAGGTCTTGTGCAGGTAGGCATCGACCGTGGCGCCTTCCAGGCGGACCATGCGGCGGACGACGACCTTCTCGCCCAGGATGGCGCCTTCTTCGACGACGACGTCGGAGAGCTTCTTGCCGTCGACATCGGCGGCCAGAAGTGCCTCCAGGTCGGCTGCGCCGGTGGTGACCGCCACGTCCAGGACCTTGTCGGCCAGGGCGATGAACTTGTCGTTCTTGGCGACGAAGTCGGTCTCGCAGTTGACCTCGATCATGAAGCCGACGGTGCCGTCGACGACCTTGGCGGCGACCAGGCCCTCGGCGGTGGAGCGGCCTTCGCGCTTGGTGGCGCCCTTGAGGCCCTTCACGCGGATGAGCTCGATGGCCTTCTCGGCATCGCCGTTGGCCTCGTCGAGGGCCTTCTTCACGTCCATCATGCCTGCGCCGGTGCGCTCGCGAAGCGCCTTGATATCAGCGGCGGTGTAGTTCGCCATGTGCAACCCCATTCTCAGTGGTGATCTAGCTAGTTCCCACGGGCCGGCCCGATCACGGACACGGCCCGGTTTGAAGGGAGCCGGCGAGCCATATGGCCCGCCGGCTCCCGTGGCCCAACAGTTGTTACTTGGCGTCCTCGGCCGGGGCCTCGGGTGCTGCCTCGGCGGCGGGCGCCTCGGGTGCGGCTTCTGCCTCGGCGGCCGGTGCCTCGACGGCGGCGGCGGCTTCGGCCTCGGGGGCCTCCGGCTCGCCCTCGACGGCCGGGGCTGCCTCGTCGGCGGCGGCCTTGGCCTCTTCGGGCTTGGCCTCGAGCAGCTCGCGCTCCCACTCGGCCATCGGCTCTGCGGCGGCCTCGGTGTTGCCGCTCTGCTTGTTGCTGCGGGCGATCAGGCCCTCGGCAACGGCGTCGGCGACGACGCGGGTCAGCAGGTTGACGGAGCGGATGGCGTCGTCGTTGCCCGGGATCGGGAAGTCGACCTCGTCGGGATCGCAGTTGGTGTCCAGGATGGCCACGACGGGGATGTTCAGCTTCTTGGCCTCGTCAACGGCGAGGTGCTCCTTCTTGGTGTCGACGACCCAGAGGAGCGACGGTGCCTTGGTCAGGTTGCGGATGCCGCCCAGGTTGGTCTGCAGCTTGGTGAGCTCGCGGCGCATCAGCAGCAGTTCCTTCTTGGTGTACATCGAGCCCGCGACATCGTCGAAGTCGATTTCCTCGAGCTCCTTCATGCGCGAAACGCGCTTGGAGACCGTGGCGAAATTGGTCAGCATGCCGCCGAGCCAGCGCTGGTTGACGTACGGCTGGTTGACGCGGGTGGCCTGCTCGGAGATGGCCTCCTGGGCCTGCTTCTTCGTGCCGACGAACAGCACGGTTCCGCCGTGGGAAACGGTGGCCTTGACGAACTCGTAGGCGCGGTCGATGTAGGACAGCGACTGCTGGAGGTCGATGATGTAGATGCCGTTGCGCTCGGTGAAGATGAAGCGCTTCATCTTCGGGTTCCAGCGACGGGTCTGGTGGCCAAAGTGGACGCCGCTGTCGAGCAGCTGGCGCATGGTTACGACGGGCATGTCGCAACTCCTTCCGGCGGTAGCAGTCCGATCCCGGTCGGGATCGCGGTAACCACCTGTTGTTTCGGTTGTCTGGCGTTCCACCGGGTGGTGGCGCCCCTGGCAGTGTGCACCGGTGTCCCGGTCCCTGCCGCCTACCGGGTTTCCGGACCGTGGGCGGCATGGTCCAACCATGACATGGATGGAGGCGCAATGCGCGAAGTCAGCTCAGTGCGCATCCGACCCGTGGGCACAGGTCATCGACGCACAGAACTGCGGTTACCAGTGTACTACAGCGCCCGGGGCGTACCGACCGCCCGCGCGCCCTCCACAGGCCGCGGCCAAGCCGCGTTATCCACCCACCCCAGCTGCCGGGGATCCCGGTCCGGATCAACGCCCGAGGATCGACGCATGGACACGTCGACACCGAGGTTTCCCGGGAAATCGCTCCTGCTCGCCTTCTGCCTGCTGACCGTGGGGTCTGCTTCCGCTGCGGCACCAATTCCCGTCGCCGAGGGCCCTGTGGCCCCGGCCGGCGCCTGGGCCTGGCCGTTGGGCGGGCCCGGGGACCTCCTGGAAGTGTTCGACCGGCCGGAGGCCCCCTGGGCCGCTGGCCACCGCGGCGTTGACCTCACAACCGGGCCGGGAGCCCCGGTGCGTTCCCCCGCCGCAGGCGTCGTGGCCTTCGTCGGCGTGGTCGTTGACCGCCCCGTGGTCACCGTGGACCACGGCAACGGGTTGGTCTCCAGCTTCGAACCGGCACTGGCTGACGTCGTGGTGGGCGAGCACGTCTCGCGGGGCCAGGTGGTGGCCGGAGTCGATACCGGCGGGCATTGCTCCGGTGTCTGCCTGCATTGGGGGGTGCGCTTGAACGGTGAGTACATCGACCCCTTGTCCCTGGTGATGGATCGGCGCCCGTCGGTCCTGTTGCCGGTCCCGTCCTCTACCGGCCGGCAATCGCCCGGCGGTAGGCCCCGATCATGAGCTCGGTTTGCCGGCTTTGCAGGAACCGCTCCGCGTCGACTGCCCGGCCGCCCAGGCGGTGGCCCTCCCGCAGATCCCCGGTGGCGCGCGAAAGCGCCCGTGCCAGCCCATCGATGGTGTCATCGGGAGTGAGCCATACCAGCTCCCGGGGCAGGTCTGCGGCGATCCGGTGGTCGCTCAGGACAGTGGGCGTGCCCAGGGCCGCCGCCTCGTAGACGGTCATGCCCTGGGTCTCGAAACCCTGCGAGGTCTGGACCAGGGCGTCGCTGCGGCGCAGTTCCGCCAGCATCTGGCGGTAGGGCACGCGGCCGCGGAAGTTCACGGTGGAGGCGGTGATGTCGGCGGCCATCCGCTGGGCCCGATGCCGTTCGGCGCCGTCACCGAAGATGTCCACCTGGGCCGTGATTCCGGAGGCCGCGACCGCCTGGAGGAAGGGGATGAGGCGTTTCTCCGCGCTGAACCTGCCGATCCAGGTCAGCACGGGCCGGTCCCGCGGGTTCCGGTCGCGGGGTTCGGCCAACAGCTCGTGGGCCACGTCGTCGTCGAGTCCGGTGGGGATGACCTCCGCCGTCCGGCACACGCCGTGGTCCCGCAGGAGTTCGGCGAAATGGGTGGACGGCGCCGTCACCACGGCGGCACGGGAAGCGAAGCCACGCAGGTACGCCCACGAATCCGCCGGCGCGGGCCGGCCGGTGTGCAGTACGCGTCGTTGCATCAACCCGAAGGCGCGTTGGAAGAGGCCCGGAAGCGGCATGGTCGCCCGCAATCCGGCCTCGACGTGGTTGTGCATGGTGTGCACGACGGGTACCCGGAGCGCGGCGGCGACGGCGTACCCGACGGCTGCCCCCCAGAAGTCGGCCTGGACGTGGATGACGTCGATGGGCCCGCGGCGCCGCAGTCCGTCAAGCACCGCCGCGATGGCCCGCTTCGAGGGAAGACTCATGCCGTATTCGCCGGGACCCAGCGGCAGGGCAGGCATCGTCAGGACATCCGGATCCGGTGCCGCGTCCCGCCCACGCAGTGCCGGCGAGACGACGGTGCTGCGGTGGCCCGCGCGCGAGAGGAACTTGCGTTGGAGTTCGACGGACGTCTGCATCCCGCCCAAGGTGTTCGGATGCTGGTCGGTGAACATGACCACGTGCAGTGAGCTGTTCATGCTGGACCTCCGGATCGGCGTCTGTCGTTGTCGAAGGCACCGGGACGGAGTGCCGGCCGGTGTGCTGATGCACACCGGCCGGGAGGGTAGGGCGAGTGGGGCTTGAACCCACGACCCAGGGATTATGAGTCCCTTGCTCTAACCAACTGAGCTATCGCCCCCTGCCACCACCGTCCGGTGGCGCTGCGGCCCTTGTCATCCTAATGGAAACCGGCGTCCGCGGCTGCACGGACGACGGGTGCTCAGGCCGGGAGGAAGTCGTCGGCCTCCGCGCCCTGGTAGAGCGCTTCGAAGATGTCCATCGTTTTGGCCTCGCTGTGCTGTTCCGCCTTTTCCAGCCCGGCGGCCCCCATCCGTGCCCTGTCCTCGGGGGCGAGGGAGAGGATGGCGTCCAGCTTGCCGGCCAGTTCGCGGGCATTGCCGGGTTCGAAGAGGTAGCCGTTGACGCCGTCCTCGACCAGGTGGGGCAGGGCCATGGCGTCGGCCAGCACGACGGGGGTCGAGGCGGAGAGCGCCTCGAGGGTCACCAGCGACTGCAGTTCGGCGGTCCCCGGTTGGCAGAACACATCGGCCTGGAGGTAGGTCGTGCGCAGGGTCGCGTCGTCGATGTGGCCGGTGAAGTGCACACGGTGCTTCAGGCCCAGTTCGGCGGCCCGGCGTTCGAGCGGCTCGCGCTGTTCGCCCGAACCGACGATCGTCAGGTGCGGAGCCGGCTCGGACGTGGTCTGTGCCAGTGCCTCGATGAGCACAATGACGTTCTTCTCCACGGCCAGGCGCCCGACGAACAGCACCATGGGCCACGGGCCGGGTTCCAGGCTCTCGCCGGGAGCGAGCTGGTAGTTGGCGGCGTTGATGCCGTTGGACAACGGCAGGACCTTGCGCAGGCGGGCGTGGCTCATCATGGCCCGTGCGGCCAACGGCGTCGGGGTGGTGACCACCGCGGCCCGGCCCATGATCTTGCCCATGTCCCGCCAGGAGTTGCGGGCGACGATGCGCTTGAACCATTTGGGGAACGGCAGGAACGGATCGACATTCTCCGGCATGAAGTGGTTGGTCGCGATCGTCCTGATCCCCCGGCGGGCCGCCTCGTTCACGGCGGCCTGCCCGATCATGTAGTGGCACTGCACGTGCACGACGTCTGGCTTCACCTCGTCGAGGATGTGGGCGATGTCGCGCTTCGCCTCCCACGGCAGGCAGAGGCGCAGGGTCGACTTGGTCGGCTGGCTGTGCGAGCGCAGGCGGTGGACGGTCGCCTCGACGCGGTGCTCGACGGTTCCGGGGCCGTTGACTTCGCGGGCGGCGACGACGTGTACCGTGTGCCCGCGTGCCGCCATGGCGGTGGCCAAGCGGTGGGAGAAGACCGCAGCGCCGTTGACGTCCGGCGGGTAGGTGTCCGCTGCGATGAGGATGGTCAGGGGTTTGTCACCGCTCACTGGGGGCTGGCTCCTGCTGCTCGGGGGTGGATACGACTACTGGTCGGCTACATCGGGCCGGCGGCGGTCGTGTCTCCCTGCGGGGCTATCCCCCCGAAGGTGCCTGCCGGCGTCGTGCTTCTTCCTGGCGTTGCAGGACATCTGGGTGATGACGCGACAACGCAATGACACCCACGATAGCAATGACGGCCGCCCCCACCATGGACATCGCCACGACCGGATGCACGTCGGGTCGCAACTCCCCCAGGATGCCCACCCCGATGGCGATGCCGATCATAGGGTCGATGACCGTCAACCCGGCGATGACCAGGTCGGGCGGGCCGCTGGAGTAGGCATTCTGCACGCAGTAGGTACCCAGGAGGCCGGCCACGACGACGGCGACCAGGACGTACCAGGCGATGTTGCCCAGGAATTTGCCGTTGGGATCCATCAACCCGATGGCGATGGTGCGCACCAGCACGGCGACGAATCCGAAGAGGACGCCGGCCCCCATGATGTAGACGAAGGCCCCGATGCGGTGCCGGAACCCGACCAGAATGCCCAGCAGTGCGGCGACGACGACGGCCAGCAGCAACACGGTCGCCAGCTCCTGGGGCCGGCTGATCTCGTGGGTGGAGACGGTGGCGTTGATCGCCAAGAGCACGAATCCGATGCTCCCGGTGATGCACGCCGTGATGGCCAGCACCGTGGGCCGGTTGATCCTGATTCCCTGGTCCCGGGAGTTGACCACCGTGGTGATCACCAGGGCGATCGCACCGATGGGCTGGACGACGGTCAAGGGCGCGGAGGCCAAGGCGTAGACATTGAGCACGGTGCCGATGCCCATCAACAGCAACCCGGTCAGCCAGCGTGAGTTCGACAGCATGCGCAGGATGCCCCGCGAGGACACGGCGAGCCCGCCGCTGCTGGCCCGCACGGCGCTGCTCTGGCGTTGCGTGCCGAAGGCCAGGAAGAAGGCCGCGGTGACCGCGCAGCAGACCGCTAGCCAGACCATGTTCCCCCGGACTTGAGGGTCCGCGCCTTGCGTCGGGCCTGCCGGAAGTAAAAGACCGCAGCCACGATGTGCAGGATGCAGCCAATGCCCAGCAGCACGGTGGCGATTCCCTGGAGCGTGGCGCTCTCGGCGGCATGCACCTGGCTGAGCAGCAGCAGTGGCGTGCCGAACAGCAGCAAGGCCGTCCGGATCTTGCCGAGGTTGCTGACGGGAAGGTGCGGGTTGCCGTGGAACAGGACCAGGGCGTTGATGATCAGCACCACGTCGGGAACCACGATCGAGTAGACGAGCCAGGCCGGGGCGATCCCGTCGGCCACGAAGACGATGACCACGACGATCAGTGCCAGCCGGTCGGCCACCGGGTCCAGCCAGGTCCCGACCGTCGAGATCTGGTTCAGCCGGCGGGCCACATAGCCGTCGATCCAGTCCGTCGCCCCGAGCACGACCAGGACGATCGTGGCCCAGGCGTAGTGGTCCGCGGCCACCATCCAGATGAAGACGGGGACGCAGCCGAACCGCAGGACGGTGATCAGGTTCGGGACCGTCCAGAAAGTGGTGAGCTCGCGGTATTCGATGTCATCACGGCCACCGGCGCCGATGATCTTCACGCGTGCTTCCCCTTTCGCTGCCGTCCCCGGCCGGGCCCGTGGCCCGTTGGTGCCGATTCGACCGCCGCTTTCAGCCGGGCTGCGGGACCGGCTCGGTCAGGATTTGCGGAGTTTGCGCACAAACGCCGCCAAGGCGACCAGCGATGCCCCCATGACGGCCAGCGGCTGCCAGCGGTCCTTGATCAGCTGCGAGGCGTCCGACGGCGGCTGCTGGTGGATCCGCTCGTCCAGTGCGTGGCGGGCCCGGAGCTTGCCATCCTGCGCGTACGTCTTGGCCGTGGCCGACTTCTCCTTGGCCTGGCGCTTCACGTCGAGCTTCGGGGCCAGGTCGTCGCGGACCTCGGCGAGGTGCTCGCGGCGGGCCTGCGAGCGCTTGAGCAGCTCGTGGTACGGGACCGGTGCCGGCTTGTCCTTGTCCTTCTCGACCTTCTTCTTTTCCTTGTCGGCGGCCTTGTCCTCCTTCGACTTCTTCTCGTCCAGGGTGGACGGGTCGAAGGAACGGCCTTCCTTGAGCACGCCGAGGTCGTACTTCACACCGCGGATGGCATCTTCGGGAATCAGCGGGAGTTGCTTCTTGATCTTCCCGATGCCGATCAGCGCCAGGATCGCGGCGATCACCAGGAAGAGCGCGGCGACCATGAGGGCTGCGAGCCACGGTTTGAACACCAGGCCGAGCCCGAGGATGCCGGAAGTGATGAGGGCGACCACCATGAACGCCAGGAAAACGACGGCGACCAGGGCCAGTCCGGCTCCGATGCCGGCCTGGATGCCCTTGGTTTTCATCTGGGTGATGGCCAGCTGGATTTCATCATGCAGCTGCTTGGGCACCAATCGGCCGACAAGTTTGATCAACCCGCTGAACGACGATGGGCGACGTCCGGACGTTGTTCGTGTCATCCTGGTCCTCCTTCGGTGGCGGCCCAGATGGGCCTGTGCACTCAAAAACCTACCATCTTGACCGGCGCGGGGCGCGTGCCCGGGAACCGTGGATCGCGGGACGCCACCGCCGACGCCGCCTCGGGATAGGCTGTGGAGCGTGCCCGGTCCCCCGTCGGCCACCGAACCGATGTCCCTCCCCGACCCGAGGATGCTCGTGCCCGGAACCCCCGCACCTTCCCCCGATCGCCGAGCCAGGGTCCTGCGGATCGTGGTGCTGGGCATGCTCACAGCGTTGGGACCGTTCACCATCGACCTGTATCTGCCCGCCATCCCGGCCCTGCAGCTCGACCTGGGGATCACCGAGGCGGCCGCCCAGCTGACCTTGACCGGCACGGTCTTCGGCTTCGCCGCCGGCCAGCTACTGGTCGGTCCCCTCAGCGACCGGCTCGGCCGCCGCGGTCCCCTCATCGCGGCCACGGTGCTGCACGTCGCGGCGTCCACCGGTGCCGCCCTGTCCGAGGACCTGGGTCCGTTGATGCTCTTCCGGGTCCTCCAGGGCATCGGGGCGGCGGGAAGTTCGGTCGTGGCCATAGCGATGGTCCGTGACCTCTATGACGGGCTCCGGCTGGTCAAGATGATGAGCTACGTGGCGTTGGTCAACGGCATGGCGCCGATCTTCGCGCCGGTGATCGGCTCCCAACTCCTGTTGCTCACCGATTGGCACGGCATCTTCGGGGCCCTGGCGGGGTACGGCATCTTCGCCTTCGCCACGGCCGTGCTACTGCTCAATGAGTCGCTTCCGCCGGAGCGGCGTCCCACGTCCGGGCCGAAGCTCCTCCGGCGCTATTCGCTGGTGCTGCGGGACCGTGTCTTCGTGGGACTGCTACTGGTGGGTGGACTGAATTTTTCGGGACTGTTCTCCTATTTGTCCGCGTCGCCGTTCGTCTTCCAAGACGTGTACGGGTTGAACGAGCAGGCCTACGGCCTGTTGTTCATGGTCAACTCGCTCGGCGTGGTCGCCGGCGTGCAGACCAGCGCCCGGCTGGTCCATCGATTCGGTGCGCAGTGGATCATCGCCGGTGCCACTCTCGCCCAGGTGTTCTTCGCGCTGTGCATCATCGCCGGCGACCAACTGCACCTGGGGTTCTGGGGAACGGCAGTCCCGCTGTGGTTCTACATCTGCGCCACCGGGTTCAACTTCCCGTGCATCCAGGGGCTCGCTCTGCACCGCCATGGAGCCCAGGCGGGAACGGCCGCGGCGCTGCTCGGTGCCGCGACGTTCGGGTTCTCCGGTGCCATCTCCCCCGTGGTCGGCCTGCTGGGCGTGGGCAGCGCAACCCCGATGGGGTCGGTGATGGTGGCGTGCATCCTGCTGGCCATCGCGGCCCTGTGGCTGGTGGTCCGCCCGCGGCAGGTGCCGCGCATGACGTGAACAGATGCGAGAAGGGCGCCCACCCGCCGTCGTGGCGGGGCGGACGCCCTCAGCTGGCTCCCCCGACTGGACTCGAACCAGTAACCCTTCGATTAACAGTCGAATGCTCTGCCAATTGAGCTACGGGGGATTGAAGCGAGTAAAACTTTAGCAGGAGGGCCGGTGAATTCCGAATCGTGGCCGGGCTCCGGACGGCCCGCACCGGTCAGCCGGCGGGCGCGCCCTGCCGGCGTTTCCGGTACAGCTTCTTCATCCCGTCGGCGGGCCGGATCGGCTCCGGCCACCGGGGGCGCAGGTCGTCGCCGAGGGTGACGCCGCGCAGGCGCCGCCCGAACATCGGAAAGACCCACTGGTGTGCCCATTCGACGTCGCGCAGGAGGGCCTGGCGGGTGGTCAGCCGATCCGCGGGGCCGAAGGGCTCGAAGGCGAGCTGGTGTTCAACGCCGAGGATCTCCAGGATCCGGATGGCCATGTACCGGTGCCCCGCACGATTCATGTGGAGTTTGTCCGTGTTCCACATGCGACGGTCCCGGTAGACGTCCCACGTCCAGTAGTCCACGAGCGTGGCGCCGTGTTCGGCGGCCAGGTCGCGGACGTGGGCGTTGAAGACCTGGTTGCGCCGGCGCATGGGTTCGAACACCGGATGCAGGGGGATGTCGAACCCGGTGAACAGCAGGACCTGGGCTCCCGAATCGCACAATCGGGCGACCGCGCGTGAATACTCCTCCAGCAGGGCGGGCATGTCCTGGCGCAGCTCGAGCAGGTCGTTGCCCCCGGCATAAAAGGTGATGACGGTCGGTTCCAACGCCAGGGCCGGTTCGATCTGCTCCTCGATGATGCCGCGCAGCCGCCGGCTGCGGATGGCCAGGTTCGCGTATTCCCAGGCTGGGTCGGCCTTGCCCAACTGCTTGGCCACGCGGTCCGCCCAGCCCCGGACGCCGTTGGGCAGGCGCGGTTCCCCATCGCCTACGCCTTCCGTGAAGGAATCGCCGATCGCCACGAGCCTTTTTGCCATGTCCGCGATGCTACGTCCGGCGCATCGCCTCCCGGCCACGTGGCCGCGAACACCCGGCGAACAACAGGTGGCGGGCGGGCCATGGGCGCTGGGCCGGAATGATCAGGTGCGTTCGACCGGGCCAATGGCCAGCCGGCGGTCCGACCTGATCCAATACAGGCCCTCGGTCCGGTACTCGGCTGATGTCGCGAACCGGTACCGGTAGGTCAGGACCCGGATGCGGGCCGGCGGCCTGCCTTGGAAGGGGTCCACGCGGAGCAGGCGCAGTGTCGCGGGGTCGGCTTCCATGAGCTTGGCCAGCAGGGCGTGGAACCACCGCTGGTGGACCGATCCCAGGGGCAGGAACCACATCATCCAGTCCAGGCGCAAATGATAGGGCGCGAATTGACGTGGCCTGCGTCGGGGGTCACCGGGCTTGCCATGGAATTCGTATTCGCTCCATCCCTCGTCCCCTCCCGGGCTCCCCTGCTCGGGAGCGCCCTCGATGACGACCTCGATGCGTTCACGGGTGATGCTTCCGAAGGCTCCGTAGGCATTGCCAAGTTGCCACCGGTTGAAGCTTGCGTTCATCAGCTGGCGTCGGGAGAACAGGTTGCGCAGCGCGGGGATGCCGGCGACGACCAACAGCACGGTCGCGGCCAGGACGAGCACGATCCACCAGGGCGCTCCGGCGTCCGTCGTCGTCCCGAAGGCGCTCTTCCCGGGCCAGAACGGGACGACGAGCCGGAAGGCTGCGTCGTTGATGGCACAGCAGGCCAGGACGATGGTGATCCAGTTCAGCCAGGCGAAGTTCCCCGAGGCGACCAGCCACAACTGCGTGGCGATGATGAGGGCTGCGGCGAGTGAGGCCACCGGTTGCGGGACGAAGAGCAGGAACGGTACGGCCAGCTGGGCCACGTGGTTCCCCGCGGCCTCGCAGCGGTGCCACCAGCGCGGAGCCAGGTGTGCACGTCGGCTGAGCGGCCCGGGCATCGGCTGGGTCTCGTGGTGGTAGTACAGCGCGGTGAGATTTCGCCATGCCGGGTCCCCGCGCCATTTGATCATGCCGGCCCCGAACTCCAGCCGGAAGACCAGCCACGCGGTGAGCAGCAGGATCGTGCGCGGCGGGTCGACCTGGTGCGATCCGAGGAGCCCGACAGTGAACCCTGCCTCGAGCAGCAGCATTTCCCATCCGAAGCCGTAGAAGACCTGCCCGATGTTCACGATCGACTGGTACAGGCCCCACAGCAGCAGGAACCCCAACAGCGGAAGCCAGGCAGGGCCAGATTGCGGCAGACCTGCGGCCAAAGTCGCGGCGATGGCAATGCCCGCCCAGCAGACGACCAGCAGCTTCCGGTCCGAGTACCCCCACCGGCTGAACACCGACGGGCCCCGGGCGCCCGGGCCGGCGAGGAGGCGCGGGGCCGGCAGCAGTCCATGGTCGCCGAGCAGGGGCCGGAACTGGTTCAGCGTCGAGGCGAAGGCCACGATGAACAGCACGGCCACCCCGCGTTGCAGGATCTCCCGAGCCATCCAATAGTCAGATGCGGCCAGCCAGTCCATGAGCCCATCGTAGGTCCCGGATCCGGATCGGGGCATCCGTTAGCGCATCGGGCAGCCGGTTCGGAGGGGGACTCGGAGGGGGACAAAAGAACGTCCCCGCCACGATGGTGGCGGGGACGTCCGTTATCCGCTCCCCCGACTGGACTCGAACCAGTAACCCTTCGATTAACAGTCGAATGCTCTGCCAATTGAGCTACGGGGGAAAGCAACAGATACGACTATACAAGAGCCCGGCCGGGGTTGCTAAATCGCCGCCTCCTGTCGGCGCTAGTCCTGCCGCAGGGCCCGACGACGCAGTTCCAGTTCCATCAGCTCGCGGTTGATCCGCTGGTAGCCCTCGGGATCCGCCACGGGGTCCATGCGCTGGAGCTGGCCGATCCGATCGGCCTTCTGGTGGGTGATCTGCAGGTCGAACAGCCGGTTCATGATGCCCTGGCAGTATTTCGTCAACCCGTCCTCGGAGTTTGCCGGCAGGGGGTTGACCGCAAGCTCGGAGACGAAGGACCGCAGCGGTTCCGGGACCTCTTGGCGGATGGACTCCACCCATTGGGCCGGGGTGGCACCGGCGGCACCGGCGGCGCGGACGGCATCGTGGACCGCGGCATGAACCGGGGCCAGGAACCGGGCGGCATAGAAGGCCTGCCATTGCTCCGCACTGAGCAGGCCGGGTTGCTGCAGCACGACCTCCAGGGATTCGCGTTCCATGCGGGTCACGGGGTCGCGCAGGTCGGGACGTTCAAAGGCCGGCTCCGCCGTCTCGGGCACGGCTCCGGAACCGAAGTGCCCGGCGTCCGGGCCGTACCCGGGGGCCCTGTTTTGTGGCTGGCCCCGCTGCTCGCGCCCCGGCGGGCGGGCGTCCCCGGCCGGTCGGGAACCGCGGTCATGGCCCGCGTGCTGCTGCCCGGATGCGCCGGCCTCCCGGGACCGTTTGGCTGCGGCGCCGACGGCGCGGTTCACGTCTTCCATGTCCATGCCCAGCCAGCCGGCCAGTTCCCGCGAGTAGGCGGGGCGCATGGCCGAGTCGCGGATGGCTGCCACGATCGGCGCGGAGGCACGCAGGGCCTGGACCCTGCCCTCGACGGTGTCCAGGTTGAACTTCTTCAGGCCGGCACGGATGGCGAATTCGAACAGCGGGCGCTTGGAGGCGATGAGCTCCCTGACGGCCTCCGGCCCGCGGTGCTGGCGCAGCTCGCAGGGGTCCGCCCCCGTCGGCTCGACGGCCACGTACGTCTGGGCGATGAAGCTCTGGTCCTCGTTGAAGGCGCGCAGGGCCGCCTTCTGGCCGGCGGCGTCTCCGTCGAACGTGTACACGACCTCGCCGCCGGTACCGTCGTCCTGGAGCAGCCGGCGGGCGATCTTGATGTGGTCGGCACCGAAGGCGGTGCCGCAGGTGGCAACCGCCGTGCCAAGCCCCGAGAGGTGGCAGGCCATGACGTCGGTATAGCCCTCGACGACGATCAGCTGCCGGTTCTTGGTGATCTCCCGCTTGGCCAGGTCGACCCCGTAGAGAACCTGGGACTTCTTGTAGAGCTGGGTTTCCGGGGTGTTCAGGTACTTCGGTCCCTGGTCGTCCTCATAGAGCTTGCGCGCTCCGAAGCCGATGGTGGCACCGGTCAGGTCGCGGATGGGCCAGATCAGTCGTCCACGGAAACGATCGTAGATGCCACGGTTCCCCTCGGAGAACATACCGGTGAGCTTGAGTTCCTCGTCGTGGAAACCCTTGTGGCGCATGTGCTTGAGCAGCGGATCCCAACCGCGCGGGGCATAGCCGACGCCGAAGTGCTCGCAGGCCGCCCGGTCGAAGGCGCGGTCGGAGAGGTACTGGCGCCCGGTGGCCGCCTCCTCGGTGAGCAGCTGGGCTTGGAAGAACTCCTCGGCGACCTTGTGGGCATCCAGCAGGCGCTGGCGGCGGCCGACCTCCTGGCGGTTCGGGCCGGTTCCACCATCCTCGTAGTGCAGTTCGAAGCCGATGCGGGCGGCCAGGCGTTCGACGGTTTCGGAGAACGTGGTGTGGTCCATCTTCTGGATGAAGGAGATGACGTCGCCGGATTCGCCGCAGCCGAAGCAGTGGAACGTGCCGACCTGGGGCCGGATGTGGAAGGAGGGACTGCGTTCGTCGTGGAAGGGGCACAATCCCTTGAAGGAGCCGATGCCGGCCGAGCGGAGGGTGACGTAGCCGTCGACGACTTCCTTGATGTCAGTGCGAGAGCGGACCTCGTCGATGTCTTCGCGTTTGATCAGGCCGGCCATGACGACCAGTCTAGTGCCCGCTCCGGGGGCGGGCCCACGTGCCCCGGACGCCTGTGGACCGCGGTCCCGGGGCCGTGGGCGAGCCGGGCACCCGGGTGCGCTCCGCCGTCGTGCTAGAAGAGCTCGAGGCTGAAGGAGTGGCCCTGGACGAGGGTGGCGTGCCATTCCTTGGCCGAGGAGTCGGTGAGGCTGGCGACCTGGTCGATGACCGCCCGCAGGCGTCCGGCGTCGTCCGTGGCGGCGCGCCAATCCTCGGAGAAGAGCGGGTCCAGGTAGCGGTCACCGGTGTCGTTGAGCAGGACGACGAGTTCGCTGAGGACCTCGAGCTGGCGCTGGTAGATGGGTTGGCGTTCCTGGCTGGTCATCACGTAGGCGGCTGCCAGGCCCTTCATCGCGGCGATCTCGTGGTCGGTCCCCTCGGGCACGATGAGCCGGCCGTTGAAGCGGGTCAGCCGGGTGGGCCCGTAGACGGCACGGGTGGCCTCGAGGGCGGATTGGCAGAACCTGCCGATGAACTGGCTGGTCATGTCCTTCAGCGCCGCGGCGCTCTTGCGGGTCTGGTCGTAGTGCTCGACCCATTCGCCCGTGGACTCCAGGCGGCCCAGGGCCGCGTCGATGGCGGCCTCGTCCACGTCCGGCAGGTACCAGCGCCGGGTGCAGTCGATGACGCGGGCGCGCTGGTCGGCGTCGCGGATCCAGCGCAGCTGGAAGCGGCCGGCGACGATGGCGTCCTCGACGTCGTGCACGGAGTAGGAGATGTCGTCGGCCAGGTCCATGACCTGGGCCTCCACGCACTTCTGCCGGGGCTCCGGGGCCACGGTGGCGCCGCCGTCGTGGCCGGAGCGCAGCCAGTCGAAGACCGGCCGGTCGTCCTCGTAGACGCCGAATTTCCCGGTCTGCTTGCCGTGGTGCACGGGGGCGTCGTCGCGGCGCCACGGGTACTTGCAGGCTGCATCGAGGGTGGCCCGGGTGAGGTTCAGGCCGGCGGGCGAGCCGTCGTCGCGGAACTTCTTGGTTTCCAGCCGGGTGAGCAGCCGCAGTGTCTGCGCGTTGCCCTCGAATCCGCCGATGTCCGAGGCGAGCCGGTTCAGGGCCTTCTCCCCGTTGTGGCCGAACGGCGGGTGGCCGAGGTCATGGGAGAGGCAGGCGGTGTCGACCACGTCCGGGTCGCAGCCGAGCGTTGCGCCGAGTTCGCGGCCGACCTGGGCGACCTCCAGCGAGTGGGTGAGCCGGGTGCGCACGAAATCGTCCGAGTAGGGGGCGACGACCTGGGTCTTGGCGCCGAGGCGGCGCAGCGCCGAGGAGTGCAGGACGCGGGCGCGGTCGCGTTCGAAGCTGGTCCGGTACGACTTCTTTTCCGGTTCGGCGACCCAGCGTTCCTGGTCGAACGGGGTGTAGCCGGCCGGGTTGCGGCGCAGGTCCGGTTCAGCCACCCGACACGTCCAGCTCGGCGGCGGAGATCTGCGCGCGGTGTTCCTCGCCCAGGGTTCGGCTGTCCAGCCAACCGTCGGGCAGGTGCGGCTTTTTCGGCGAACCGGCGCGGCCTCGGGGGCCTTCGGCGCCTTCGCCCGGGTAGGGGGCCTCCGGGTCGAGTTGGGCCAGCAGTTCCGCGAGGACCTCGAGCGTGGGAACCGCGGCCAGGGCGGCGCGCAGCTCGCCGCCGACGGCGTAGCCCTTGAAGTACCAGGCGACGTGTTTGCGGATGTCGCGCAGGGCCTTGAGCTCGTCCTCGAAGTAGTCGACCAGCAGCTCGGCGTGGCGGTAGAAGCTGGTCGCGACCTCGGACAGGCCGGGGCGGAAGCGGGTGGCGGAGCCCTCGAAGGCCGCCTGGATGTCGCCGAAGAGCCAGGGTCGGCCCTGGCAGCCGCGGCCGATGACGACGCCGTCCACCCCGGTCTGCTCGACCATGGCGATGGCGTCCTCGGCGCTCCAGAGGTCGCCGTTGCCCAGCACCGGGATGTCCGGCAGGGCGTTGCGCAGTTCGGCGATCGCGTTCCAGTCGGCGGTTCCGGAGTAGTGCTGGCTGGCCGTGCGCCCATGCAGGGCGACGGCCGCGACGCCGGCGTCCCGGGCGATCTTTCCGGCTTCGATGAAGGTCAGGTGGTCCTGATCGATGCCCTTGCGCATCTTGATGGTCAGCGGGATGTCGCCGCGGGCGGCCTCGCGGGTGGCGGCCCGCACGATGGCGGTGAACAGGTCGGTCTTCCATGGCAGGGCCGCTCCCCCGCCGCGCCGGGTGACCTTGGGGACGGGGCAGCCGAAGTTCAGGTCGATGTGGTCCGCCCGGTCCTCCTCGACGATCAGGCGCACGGCGGCACCGACGGTGGCCGGGTCCACGCCGTAGAGCTGCACGGAGCGGATACCCTCGTCGTCGTCATGGGAGATGATGCGCATCGACTGCTCGTTGCGCTCGACCAGGGCGCGGGAGGTGACCATTTCCGCCACGTACAGCCCGCCGCCGTATTCGCGGCAGAGCCGGCGGAACGCCGTGTTGGTGATGCCCGCCATCGGTGCGAGGACGACCGGGGTGTCCACGGTGAACCGGCCGAGCTGCAGGGGTGGCAGCGCCAGCTTCGGCGGGGTCTGGGTATCGGGGGAAATCACGCTCACCCCCCTATTCTCTCAAAGGCGTCCAAATCCGCCGAACGCCGCACGTGGGCTGGGGAAAGGCAGGAACCCGACCAGGAGCCACCGACGGCATTCCCCGTCGGGGAGCACCGCCGTCGTGCCCGGTGATCCGGGCGCCTGACACGGGGAGTTCTAGTTGGCGACGATGATCGTCGTGGTCACCACGGTGGCCTGGCCGGCGGTGATCAGCTCATCGGTCAGGTCTGAGAGCGGTGCCATGGCGTCGTCGACCTCGAGCTTGACGGGGTATTGGTGGGCCAGCATGGCCAGCAGGCCGCGGACGGCTTCGCGGGCGTCGGAATCGGAGAGCGTGGGATCCCAGCCCATCAGCACGTCGGCCGGGGCGTCCATGCGGTCCGGTTCGTAGCTGATCGCGAAGGAGAGGATCTTGCCGCCGGCGTCCTTGGGCTTGTCGCGCAACACGATGGCGCCCTTGGCACCGGTGGCGTCGTTGAGCAGCATGGTCTGGGCGCGGCCCAGGGTCATCTGCGCCCGGTCCCAGTCGTGCACGGCGTTGTAGTAGTCGGCGACGACCTGGGAAAGCTCGACGGATCCGGTGGCCGCCTCCTCCAGGGTCAGGCCGTCCTCGTCGAACACGGGCAGCTTCAATGCGCCCGGCTCCACGACGACCCCGCGCGACCGCATGACCTGCTCCTGGCCCAGCGAGGCGGTGAAGGCGGCGGCGGCCTCGCCCTCGGAGCCCTCGACCGTGTAGCGGGACTTCAGCGCGGTGACGCCTGACGGTGCCGGGAATTCGCGCAGTCGGCGCAGCAGCTCGCTGGCCACGCCCTGGCGGCGCAGTGCCGGGGCGACCTCGACGAAGAGCCACAGCCGTTCGGGGTGCAGGGAGGACTCGAAGAGCGTACCGGCGCCGACCGGGACCCCGTCGTCGACGGCGACGAGCGTGCGGGCCCAGGGGTCGTCGCTGTCGGCGCGCAGCATGGTCCGGTCGATGTGGGCCTGCGGCGTGGACGGATCCCCGAGGATCTGCAGCAGCGCCAGGTCATCGCCTTCTTGCCACGGTCGGTAGGTGAGGTTGCTCATGTTGCTCCTGAAACTGATGGGAAAGGGGAAAGAACCGCGGGCCGGCTGCCGGGGGGGCAGCCGGCCCGTCAGGGCGTCAGGCTCCGAGCAGTCGCCCGGCCAGGTAGGACTTCACCTGGTCCAGGGCGACGCGCTCCTGGCTCATGGTGTCGCGCTCGCGGATGGTCACGGCCTGGTCCTCGAGGGTGTCGAAGTCGACCGTGATGCAGAACGGGGTGCCGATCTCGTCCTGGCGGCGGTAGCGGCGGCCGATGGCGCCGGCGTCGTCGAAGTCGATGTTCCAGTTCTTGCGCAGCTCGGCGGCGAGGGCCTTCGCCTTGGGCGAGAGCTCCTCGTTGCGGCTCAGCGGCAGCACCGCGGCCTTGACCGGGGCCAGGCGCGGGTCGAGCTTGAGGACGGTGCGCTTGTCGACGCCGCCCTTGGCGTTGGGCGCCTCGTCCTCGGTGTAGGCGTCGACCAGGAAGGCCATCATCGACCGGGTCAGGCCGAACGAGGGCTCGATGACGTACGGGGTGAACCGTTCGCCGGTGGCCTGGTTGAAGTAGCTCAGCTCGGTGCCCGAGCCCTTGGAGTGGGAGCCGAGGTCGTAGTCCGTGCGGTTGGCCACGCCCATCAGCTCGCCCCATTCGGAGCCCTTGAAGCCGAAGCGGTATTCGAAGTCGATGGTCCCGGCCGAATAGTGGGCCCGCTCGTCCTCGGGGACGTCGAACTGGCGCATGTTCTCCGGGTTGATGCCCAGGTCCAGGAACCAGGCCCAGCAGGTGTCGACCCATTCCTGGAAGTACTTCGGTGCGTCCTCCGGGGCGGTGAAGAACTCGATCTCCATCTGCTCGAACTCGCGCGTGCGGAAGATGAAGTTGCCGGGGGTGATCTCGTTGCGGAAGGCCTTGCCGATCTGGCCGATACCGAACGGCGGCTTCTTGCGCGAGACGGTGAGCACGTTGTTGAAGTTCACGAAGATGCCCTGTGCCGTTTCGGGGCGCAGGTAGGTCAGGCCGGCCTCGTTGTCGACGGGGCCGAGGTAGGTCTTGACCAGCCCGGAGAAGAGCTGCGGTTCGGTCCAGCCGCCCTTGGTGCCGCAATCCGGGCAGACGATCTCGGACATGCCGTCCTGGGGCTCGCGCTTCTTCTTCTCGGTGAACGCCTCGATGAGGTGGTCCTGGCGGTGGCGCTTATGGCACTGGGTGCATTCGACCAGGGGGTCGGTGAACGTTGCCACGTGCCCCGAGGCCTCCCAGACCTGCTTGGGCAGGATGATCGAGGAATCCAGGCCGACCATGTCCTCGCGGCCGCGCACGAAGTTCTGCCACCACTCGCGCTTGATGTTGTCCTTGAGTTCGGCGCCGAGGGGCCCGTAGTCCCACGCCGAGCGCGAACCACCGTAGATCTCACCGGCCTGGAAGACGAAGCCGCGCCGTTTGGCGAGGGAGATGACCTGGTCGAGCTTGGACTGGGGCGCCATGAAATTAACTCCAATGGTTCACGAGGCCGCTGGTTGCGGTCCGTAACGGGGCAGGGATACCGGTCAAGCCTAACGCGACCGCCGCGCCGCCGGGCAATCTGGCCTTACCCGCGCGGGGCCCGCACCCGGGGCCGGTGGCCGGTGGGAATGCTGGCCAGGACGACGGCGACGAGGGTCAGCACGGTGCCCAGGACGGTGGCAACGGCCACCACGGTGCCCGGGGCGGGCAGGATGATATCGATGGCCAGGGAGCCGATCAGTTGCCCGGCGATCATGCACAGCCCGGAAACCAGGACGCCCAGGGACTTCACCAACAGGGCACCGATGGCGATGAACACGCAGCCGAAGGCCCCGCCGGTGTAGAGCCACCACTCGGAGGGGAA
Organism: Micrococcaceae bacterium RIT 802; assembly: GCA_016892645.1. GTDB lineage: Bacteria > Actinomycetota > Actinomycetes > Actinomycetales > Micrococcaceae > Arthrobacter_H. Next base: position 559,008 of record JAFEMX010000001.1, on the reverse strand, counting down.
TTCGATGTGCCGGGTGGAGCCGATGGAGCTCAGGCCCCACAGGATGAACAGGGCGGTGCCTCCGGTGATGAAGTTGACCAGGGTGGCGGTGATGGGCGTGCCGTAGGCGGCGGTCTGGGTGCCGTTCATGGCCTGCTGGAACCCCATGAACAGGCCGGCGCTGAAGGGCATGAGGACCGGGATGAGCCAGGCCAGTCCCCCGGCCGAGGTTTCCAGCCGGGGCGATACCGCCCACAGCACGGCGATGATCATCAACACGGCACCGGCCATGCGCCGGGCGGTGACGAAGCGCTTGCCGCCGGGGCCGAATCCGACGCGGTCGACCATCAGCCCGCTGATGGTCTGTCCGGTCACGATGGCCACGGTGAAGAGGGCGACGCCGATGAGCGGGACGGCGTGGCTTTGGCCGAAGACGATGTAGCCGCCGCTGAGCCCGGCCAACAGGTACCAGCGCGGGAACTCGCGGCCGGCCACGGCCCGGCGCATGGCGGCCAGCCCGGCACGGCCGTGGGGCAGGAGGACCGAGACGAGGACCATGATCACCGTCCCGCCCGCGAAGCTGATGGCTGCCGCGGCGTTGCCGTCGCCCATCTGCTCGGACAAGGCACCGTTGATCCGGCCCTGGATGGGCATCATCAGCCCGCCGAGGATCGCCAGGGCCAGTCCGGCCCAGAGGGGAAGGTGTCGCGCGGTGGAAACCGGAGCAGAAGCAGAGTTCATCGCGGCTCATGCTAGCTGCGCATTGGCGGGCTGGCACATCGTGAAGCAAGATGGGGTCATGACTTCTGCGCAGCCACAGCCCATCAGCATCCGCGACGATTCGATCCGGTTGGGCCAGTTGCTGAAGCTGGCGGGCCTGGCCGAGGACGGTTTCCATGCCAAGGAGCTGATCGAGAACGGCATGGTCAAGGTCAACGGCGACATCGAGACCCGCCGCGGCAAGCAGCTCCATGTCGGCGACGTCGTCTCCCTGGGCGAGGAGAGCGTGGTCGTCGCCGCCGAGTAGGCCCTTCCGCCGCGCTAGGACCCCAGGACGTGGTGGCGCAGGAATTCCGAGACGTGGTTCATCTCCGGCTCGGACACGCTGTGGGTCATGCCCGCGTAGAGCATCTTCGTCAGGTCGGTGTGTTCGCCGGCCCAGTCGAGCGTGAACTCGATCTTGTCCTCGGTGATGACGGTGTCGGCCTGGCCACGGCCCCAGAACAGCGGACGCTGTGACGCCTTGGTCCCCTCGTCGTCGAAGAACGCATTGCCCTCGGCCGGAATCGCGAAACCGGACAAGCCGACGACGGCGGAAATCTCATCGGGGCGGTGGCGCAGGACCGAGGTGGCGACGGCCATGCCCATGGAAAAGCCCAGGACGGTCACCGAGGAGTGCTGGTCCTTCACCGAGTCGATCCATGCCCAGACGTCAGTGACCGCCTGCACGACGCGCTCGGTGGAGTAGTCGGGCTCGTGCATCAGCGGGAACCAGGTATAGCCGGGCCCCATCGCGTAGGGCGCCCTGACCGAGGCCAGCGTGAATTCCCCGGGCAGCATCGGGGCCAGGCCGATCAGGTCCCGCTCGTGGGACAGGTAGCCATGGAAGAGGACGAGCAGCGGGGTGCCGGAGCGCTCGGCTTCCGGGCGGGACCAGGCAACGACGGGCTGGGGCAAGGTGTCAGTCATGCCGCCATTGAATCATGTGGGCCAGACGCGCGGCCGACGATGACCGGACGTGCCGATCCCCGCGTCCCGTCCGCCGGGTGGTCAAGTTCGTTGCCCGGTGGAACAATGTACCCGTGAGTAGCGACGCGCCATCGGCACCAGATCACCAGAGCAGTTCCCTCCTCGCGGCGAACCGGGAGGACCCGCACCCCTGGCGGCGCATGGTCTCCCTGGGCGATTCCTTCACCGAGGGCATCGGCGATCCGGATCCCCAGAGCCCTGGTGGACATCGCGGCTGGGCCGATCGCGTGGCCGAACAACTCAGCCGGGGCGTGGACGACTTCGCCTATGCCAACCTCGCCATCCGCGGGCGCCTCCTGCGACAGATCCAGGCCGAGCAGCTGGAGCCCGCCGTGGCCCTGCACCCGGACCTGATCACCGTGTGCGCCGGCGGCAACGACGTGCTGCGACCCGGCGGGGATCCCGACGCGCTGGCAGTGGTGATGGATGATTTCGTCGGCCGGCTCTCGGCTACGGGCGCCACCGTGTTGTTGTTCAACGGCCCCGACATCGGCGAGACGCCGGTCTTGGGATCCATGCGCGGCCGAGTGGCCATCTACAACGAGAACCTGCGCACGGTGGCGGCACGCCACGATGCGATCGTTGCCGACATGTGGGCGCTGCGTGAACTCCATGAGCCACGGATGTGGGCGCCGGACCGCCTGCACTTCTCGCCCTTGGGCCACCACACGATCGCGATGATGGTGCTCGACACCCTCAACGTCGAACACGAGCTCAAGCCCCTGGAGGCGTTGCCGGCGGAACCGAAACCGTGGCGGACAGCCCGCCGCGAGGACCTGGTCTGGGCCCGTACCCACCTGGCACCGTGGGTGCTGCGGCGACTGCGCCACCAGTCCAGCGGGGACGGCATCACTCCCAAGCGTCCCGAGGCCACGGCGTTCGCCCCGGTGTCGGGCAGCCACAGCATCGGTGCCGGCGACCCCCGGGACGACGCCAGCTAACCGCGTGTCGTCAAGCAAACATCCCGACGCGAAGCTCCTGGTTCAGCTGCTCGATGTCCGTGAGGAAGCCGTCGTGGCCGATCGGTGAGTTGATGTAGTGCACCTGCGGCCTCCCGGGCAGCGCGGCGGCCAGCCGTTCGGACTGCTCCGGGAAGTAGAGCCGGTCGCTGTCGACGGCGGCGACGAAGAACTCCACTCCCTCGGCCCGGCGCAGGGCGGCCTCGACCCCGCCCCGCCCGCGTCCAACGTCGTGCCCCACCAGCGCCTCGGTGAGCACGATGTAGGAGTTGGCGTCGAACCGGGAGACGAGTTTCCCGGCCTGGTGGTCCAGGTAGCTTTCGACCTGGTAGCGCCCGCGGGCCGCATCGGCGCTGCCGAAGGGGTCCTCGTCGCCCTGGCCCTCGTGCCCGAAGCGTATCTCCAGTTCGGGTTCGGAGCGGTAGGTGATGTGGGCCAGCCGCCGGGCGATGCCCAGCCCATCCACGGGCGCGGCGGCCCCGGCGTAGAAGTCGCCGCCGTGGAAGGCCGGGTCCAGGCGGATCGCCTGCGTCTGGATCTGGCCGAAGGCTACCTGCTCGGCGGAGGCCACGGCCGTGGCGGCGATGACCGCACAGTGGGCCACCCGTTCGGGGTATTCGACGGCCCATTCCAGCGCCCGCGCTCCGCCGAGGGAGCCGCCCACGACGGAGTGCCAGCGCTGGATGCCCAGGAAGTCGGCCAGTCGGGACTCGGTGCGCACCGAGTCCCGCACGGTGGTGAACGGGAAACGCGATCCCCACGGCCGCCCGTCCGGGTCGGGGCTGGCCGGGCCCGTGGACCCGTAGCAGCCGCCGACCATGTTCGGCGCGACCACGAAGAACCGGTCGGTGTCGATGGTCTTGCCGGGGCCGACGAACCCGTCCCACCACCCGTCCTCACGACCGTGGCCGCGGGAGACGTGGGTGTCGCCGGTCAACGCGTGGAGCAGCAGGACCGCGTTGGAGGCGTCGGTGTTCAGCGTCCCCCAGGTCTCGTAGCCCATCATCACCTCGGGCAGCCAGCCGCCCGTCTCGAACCGGTAGCCGCCGATCGGGACGCACTTGAGGATGCCGTCGCGGATGACCGGCGTGCTGCCGGTGCGGACCTGTTCCGTCACGTTGCCGACGCCCTGGGTCACCGGGCGGCCTGCGGTTCCCCGGCACCGGCTGCGGCCTGGGCGGTCACTGCCGCCGCGGTGGCCGCGGCGAACCCGAGCTCCAGGTCGGCGATGATGTCGTCGATGTGCTCGATGCCCACGGCCAGGCGGACCAGCCCCGGGCTCACGCCGGCGGCCACCTGCTCGGCCTCGCTGAGCTGGGAGTGGGTGGTGGAGGCCGGGTGGATCACCAGCGAACGGACATCACCGATGTTCGCGAGGTTGGAGTGCAGTTCCAGCCCGTCGACGAAGGCGCGCCCGGCCGGCTCGCCGCCGGCGATCTCGAAGGCGAGGACCGCACCGATCCCCTTCGGCCCGTACTTGCGTCCGCGGTCGTACCAGCGGCTGGATGCCAGCCCGGCGAAGGCCACCGCTTCCACCTGTTCGTGGGCCTCGAGCCATTCGGCGACCTGCTGCGCGTTCTCCACGTGGCGTTCCATGCGCAGGCTGAGGGTTTCCAGCCCCTGCGCGATGAGGAACGCGTTGAAGGGCGCGACGGCGGATCCCAGGTCGCGCAGCAGCTGAACGCGGGCCTTGAGGATGAAGGCCAGGTTGGCCCCGAGGGCGCCGTTCACGCCGAGGTCGCGGGCGAAGACCAGCCCGTTGTAGGACTCGTCCGGGGTGTTGAAGCCGGGGAACCTCTCCGGATCCTGGGCGAAGTCGAAGTTGCCCGAATCCACGATCACGCCGGCGACCGCGGTTCCGTGGCCGCCCAGGTACTTGGTGGCCGAGTGCACCACGATGTCCGCACCCCACTCGATGGGGCGGATCAGGTAGGGGGTGGCCAACGTGTTGTCCACGATCAGCGGGACGCCGGCCTCATGGGCGACGTCGCTGACGCCCTCGATGTCCAGCACGTCCTGGCGCGGGTTGGAGACCGCTTCGCCGAAGAACGCCTTCGTGTTCGGCTGCACCGCGGCACGCCACTGGTCGATGTCGTCGGGGTCCGCCACGAACGTGACCTCGATGCCCAGGCGCGACAGCGTGTGCTTGAGCAGGTTCTGCGTTCCCCCGTAGAGGCTCGGGCTGGCGACGATGTGGTCACCGGCTCCGGCGACGTTGAGGATCGAGAACGTGGTGGCGGCCTGCCCGGAGGCCAGCAGCAGCGCGCCGACGCCGCCTTCGAGGTCGGCGATGCGGTTCTCCACCGCCTCCTGCGTCGGATTGCCGATGCGCGTGTAGATCGGTTCGAGTTCCTGCAGGGCGAACCGCGCCGCGGCGCTCTCGGCGCTCGGGAAGACGAACGACGTCGTCTGGTAGATCGGCAGCGCCCGGGCCCCGGTGGTGGGATCGGGGGTCTGGCCTGCGTGGACCTGGCGGGTTTCAAAAGACCATGATGCGGACATGTGGTGTCCCCTTCTGCTACTCAGGGGTCCCCGTGCCACGACGCCCCGTCGGGGTGCCGGGAGGTGACCCGCGCTTGCCCGTTCTCCTGATGGAGGCGGACCTGGTCTTCACCCGGGGCACCCCACCGCGAGTGGAGGGTTGCCGGCCAGCAAACCGGGGTTTCACGCTGGCACTCATGACCTGCCCCCAGTGTTCTAGATCGTCCCGCGGCCCGCAACCCATGACCGGCCAATGTGACGGCCTCCGCAACAATCGCCCACGCGGCTGCCGGGAAATACGCACCCGGAGCGACTTAGGTCGCCCTAAGTCGAGACGCACCTCACAAAGTGCCATCATGAACGCATGATGAGGTTGGATCACGTTTCATACGCATGCGGACCAGATGGGTTGGCCGCCACGGCCGCCCGAGTAGCCAAGACCCTGGGGATCGAGTCCGTCAAGGGCGGCATCCATCCCCGCTTCGGGACCAGGAATGTCATTTTCCCGTTGCAGAACACCCAGTACCTGGAGGTCGTGGAGGTCCTGGACCACCCGGCGTCGGACAAGGCACCCTTCGGGCAGGCCGTGAGGGCCCGCTCCGAAATGGGCGGCGGATGGATGGGCTGGTGCGTCTGCGTCGACGACCTGGCCCCCTTCGAGGAGCGCCTGGGCCGCTCCGCCGTGCCGGGCAACCGCAAGTTCCCCGATGGCCAGGAGCTGACCTGGCAGCAGATCGGCATCAAGGGCCTGATCGCCGACCCGCAGGTGCCCTACATGCTGCGCTGGGACGACGGCACCGAGCACCTGCACCCCTCCAAGGCGCTGGAGCCGACCGGCCGCATCTCCGGCATCACCATCGCCGGCTCGGTCGAGCGCGTGCGCGAGTGGCTGGGCACCCCGTCCCAGTCGCCACTCGGTGACGTCGCGGTCGAATGGGAGGCCCCCAACGGCACCCCGGGCATCATGTCGGTGACGTTCGAGACCCCACAGGGCACCATCACCCTCTGATCCGGCACCGGACCCAGGACAATGCACGACGGCGGCTTCCGGGCCGCCGTCGTTGTCTTGCCTCGGGGACGGCGACACCCGGGCGCCGGATCCGCCAGCACCGGGCCCCTGCCTGGGTTCCCGACGCCGAGGGGCCAACCGCTGGGGTCGGCACCGTCACGGCGGCCCGGGGTGTCGATGGGTGGCGTCACAGACCACCATCGTGGCGGTTGCCGTGCTCGGCCGTTGGAGCGGGCTGGATGATGCAGCCCGTGCTCCTGGCCTCGAGGCAATCGCCAGCCGTCCACCAGACGATAGGCCTTCCCCGCCGCCGGCGGGAGCCCTGCCGCTACCTGTCTTGGCGGTGCCCACCACGTGGTCCACACCCGAAAACCACTGGGCCGAACGGCTACCGGGCCGGCCGTGCCGCCCCGTCCGACGGCGGGATGGCATACGGTCCGCCGGCGCCGAAGGCGTAGTTCGCGAAGCGCTCTCCGATGAGCCGGTGGGCATCCGTGTCCGGGTGCAGGTTGTCGGGCAGGGGCAGGTCCACGGCGTCGCCTTCCCCGTAGAGGACGGTCCCCTCGAGGTAGTGCAGGTTCGCGTCCGCGGCCCGGCGTTCGACGAGGGACCGCATTTCCCGACGGATCACGTTCAGGGTGAGCCGTCCCAGCAATTCGTCTCCTTCGGTTCCGGTCGCGGTGAACTTCACCTGGTCGGTGCCGAGGCTGGACGGATCGATGGCGCCGGGCCCGGCGGTGTCCTCGTGGATGCCGCAGAAGATCGGCGAGATGAGCACCAGCGGTGTCGTGGGGTGTCCGTCGCGGATGGTGTCCAGGAAACCGTGGATCGCCGGAACCAGCGTCCTGACGCGCAGCGCGTCCAGGTTCACGACGTTGATGCCGAGCTTGACGCTGATGAAATCCGCAGGTGCATCGCGAATCATCCGGGCCATGAAGGGGTCGATGAACGCGCTGCCGCCCAGCCCCAGGTTGCGTAGGTCGACGCCACCGATGCGGGCGGCGATGGACGGCCAGATCCGGCTCGGCGAGGCCGCGTTGGACCCCTGGCTGATGGAGCTGCCGTGGTGGACCCACAGCGGCCGCGTCTGCTCCAGGGGCTCGAGCGGGGCATCGGAGGCCAGGCTGACCAGCTCGAGGGACTCGTTGTGGGGCAGCCAGAACTCGACGGCCTTTGACCTCGTCGGCAGCCCGTCGAGGACGGTGGTGTGCGACGGTCCGGGCACCTGCTGCATGGACCCGCTCGTGAGGTCGATTTCCGTGGCATCCCCTCCCCCGAGTTCGTCGCCCAGCCGCAGCTCGCCGTCCACCAACACGTCGATGCGCCCCCGCGGCCGGTCGGCTCCGAGGTACACCACCCGCGCCGGATGCGAGACGAGTTCGATCCGCGATGCCGTGGTCTGGACGGCGATCCGCACGCCAGAGGGTTGGGCCTCCATCGCCATCAACTGGGGCTCCGGATACTGCTGGCGGACCCACCCGGGCAGCCGGTGCAACCGCACGCCGCGCGGGCCCTCCTCCAGTTCGGCGGCGCCGCGGATGATGTCCTGCGTCAGGGGTGTGGTGATCATGGTGTTCCTTCCGGATGGGTTTCTGCCCAGGAGTCCAGTGCCCGGTCGAGCGCGTCGATCGCGCGCTGCCAGGAAAGTTCGGTTTCTTCGCTGCGGTGCTCGAAGGACCCCGCCTTTTCCAGGGCCAGATATCCGTTGAGGGTGGCCCCGACGAAACGGGTGGCGTGCACCAGCTCGCCGTCCGGCAGGTCGTATCCGCGCAACACCGCCCAGGTGTATTCGACGAGTTTGCGGGCGGAGGTGGAGCCGGCAACGTCCCGGCCCGCAGGTCGTTGCATGGCAGCCCATCGGCCCGCGTGCTCGCGCGCGTAGTCGCGGTGGGCCCGGGACATGGCGGCCAGCGCGTCATGGCCGGCCCGCCCGCCGATGGCGCCGGCGACGCGGTCCGCCAGTTCCCCGAGCGCCAGCTCGTGGACGCCGTCCAGCAGCGCGGCCAGGTCCTTGATGTGCGAGTAGATGCTGGCGGGCTTGACGCCGGCCTGCCGGGCCAGGGCGGAGATCGTCACGGCGCCGAAGCCCTCGCGGTCGGCCAGCTCTGCTGCCGCGCCAATCAGGCCGGCACGGCTCAAGGGGATGCGTTCCATGCGATCAGCCTACACCCTATAGGTATATGCCTACAAGATGTAGACGGCGAATCAGGCTGTCCCCGTTTGCCCGGCTGGCCGCGCCTACGTCCCCAACCCGATCGCCGGGCCGATCAGCGAGTAGCCGACGAACCCGGCGGTATCGAGCAGCGCGTGCGCGATCACCAGCGGCATGACGCGGCCGGTCTTGGTGTAGATCCAGCCGAAGATGACGCCCATGATCGCGTTGCCCACGAAGGGGCCGAATCCCTGGTAGAGGTGGTAGCTGCCGCGCAGCACGGCGCTGGTGAGGATGACCGGCCAGGTCCCCCAGCCCAGCGTCCGGAGCCGGTCGAAGAGGTACCCCACCACGATGGTCTCCTCGAGGATTCCGTGGCGGATGGCCGAGAACAACAGGACCGGGATGGTCCACCAGTACGGCGACATGGCCTCGGGGACGATCGCCGTCGTGACCCCGAGCGTCCGCCCGAGCCAGTACACGCCCAGGGTCCCGATCCCGATGACCAGGAACAGCCCGATCCCCTGCCAGGCATCGTGCCCGGGACGGCGCAGGTCGAACCCGAGATCGCGGATGCCGTTGCGTCCGGCCAGGTGGAACAGGTAGAACACCAGCAGCACCGGCACCAACGCAAAGAGGATGTCCAGCAGCTGGTACGTCAGGTCGAAATACTGCCGGTCGCTCAGCGCGTTGTTCATCGTCGTCGTCTGCCCGGACAACGGCCCGCGCGTGAGCTTGTCGGAGAGCGAGACGATCGCGTAGATCGCCGACTGCCCCAGGGAGAGCCCGAGCACGATGAGGATTTCCGGCCAGAGGCTCTTGCTGCGCATGGGTGCATCCTATGGCAGGACACTGTACGACGGCGGTGCCCGGCTCGCGGTCCCGGCTCACCCCGGCTCCTATGATGGCAGCATGATCGACGACGTCGTGCGGCGGGCCTACTCCGAGCGCGCCGCCGACTACACCGCGCTCCTGGGATCGGTCGGGGACCTGCATGAACTCGACCGGCAGCGCATCGGGCAGTGGGCGGACGGCATCGACGGCCACGTACTCGACGCCGGATGCGGTCCCGGGCAATGGACGGACTTCCTGTTCCGGCGGGGTGTCGACGTGTCCGGGGTCGACCTCGTGCCCGCGTTCGTGGAGGAGGCCCGTGCGCGATTCCCCGGGGTTCCGTTCGATGTCGCATCGCTCCGCGACCTGGACGTTCCGGACCGCAGCCTCGGCGCGGTGCTGGCCTGGTATTCGCTGATCCATCTCCCGCCGAAGGACATGCCCAGCGTCCTGGCCGGGTTCGCACGCGCCCTCACGCCAGGGGGCCATCTGCTCGTGGGTTTCTTCGCGGGTCCTCACGGCCAGACGCTCGATCATGCCGTCACCCCGGCCCACTTCTGGTCCACCGACCGGATGGCCCACCTGCTCGACGACGCCGGTTTCGAGCTCCTCGACGTCGAGTCCCGTCAAGATGAGGGATCGCGGCCCCACGCGTCGATGTCCGCCGTTCGCCGCTGAGGCCCGGCCCTTTCCCGGCAGGTGCGCTCCGTGTGGGGGCGTCTCAGGTCATGAGGATCTCGAGCTTGACGCTGGCCAGGTAGTCGGCCAGCCAGTCGTAACCCGGCCCCGCGGCAAACGTGTGGGCGAGACCCGGTACGTGGACCACGTCATTCGGGGCCACCCGGTCACCAAAGAAAACGTAGGCACGATCGGTTTCACGGCGACGACTCATCCAGACCACGCCGTCGTACCCGGCTTCGTGAGCGGCTTGCGACCAGAGGACCGTTCTCGGATACTGCGAGGCCATCGTTGCCGTCACGTATTTCGCCTCCGTACCGAGCATCCGGAGACCGTCACCCATGAATGCGGCCAATCTCAGATCACGGGTCGGGGCAAGCTGGGCGCAGACGCGCCCCTTGAAGTGGTCATAGAGCACTACCCCGGGCCCCGGCGGCACGTCGTGGAGGATGGATTCGCAAACGGCCGCCTCCTCCGACTGGGCAGCATAGAGGACGGGAACGGCCGGACTCCCAAAAAAGGCGAATCGCGTGGGTTCGCCCAAACCCGGGTTGAAGGTCGTCACGGATCGGCCCGGGCGGTTCTCCACGACCCGGAAGAGCACGGTATGGGCCGCGAGGATCCAGTCCTGCGGTTCGAAGGGTTTCGGAGGCGTCCGATTCACCATTGGACGTTGAAGGACTGCCGGGCCGCTGCCACTACTTGGTCCGGTTCATCGAGCAGGTCCACGGGTCGGGAGCCGTCAAGGTAGCCGGTGGGAGAGATCATCCACAGCGCGAGGCCGGACTCCGAGCGATCCGCGTCGGCCGCGAGTCTGATCAGGTCGTGCATCACGGGGCGAATTGCCTGCTCGCGGCGGTCGATCTGGAAACCTGGATATTTGTATCCCCCGGGCCGCTTGACGGCAAGAAGCCTTCCGGCTCCACGTTGGTCCGAAGCATAGCTTCGATTCGGTGACTTCGAGCCGACGGCCCGGGAAACTTCCAGACTCGTCAGCAAGCCGAATTCCGCCTCCATCTTGCGCCACGCGTTCTCCGTGGCCTGCATGCTTCGGGCGAGTTGGGGCGAGGTTTCAACCTCGACCTCTGCCAGCGCCGGTCCCAGAGCCGCGACGCTCCGCTCCATGTTGATCGCGGCCATGATGAGCTTGCCGTGCTGGGAGTTCAGCAGATCCCGTGTCGTCCCACGCGCCGACGCAGGCGCCGTCGTTCCGGCGGCAGCTGGTGCTGCTGTCGTTTTCGTCAATGGCCTCAAGTCGATCTTTGCCTCAAGGGTTCTTGCGATCTCCGCGAGTTCGACGGCGGTGACCTCGAGGGACGACTCAGCATGCCGGGATTCGTCCCGTGCGTTCTGTGGCATCACTGCCTCCTCCGACGGCGACTACTTCTATTCTACGCGTCAGCAGCGTCAGGCAACAGGGGGCCCGGAAGGGACAGCCGGAAGGTGATGCCCCAGTGAGCGGCGGTCGGCCGACGCGGTCGATGATCGCCCCGACACACCCAGAATTCAGGCCAGCGGCGCCGATCCCACTGCGGTGCGGTCCACCCGCTCCCCCGCACGCCAGACGGCTCCGGTCAGCGGCATGCCGGGCCGGTAGGCCAGGTGGGCCGCCGATGGGGCATTGAGCAGCTGCAGGTCGGCGCGCTTGCCGACCTCGATGCTGCCCACGTGGTCCTGCACGCCCAGCGCCATGGCGCCGCCCATCGTCGCTGCATGCAGCGCCTCCGTCAGGCTCAGGCGCATCTGCAGCACGGCGGTGGACACGCAGAACGCCATCGAGCTGGTGTAGCTGGTCCCCGGATTGCAGTTCGAGGCCAGGGCGATCTGGACCCCGGCATCGAGCAGCCGGCGCCCGTCGGCCAGCGGCTGGCGGGTGGACAGGTCGCAGGCCGGCAGGCACGTGGCCACGGTTCCCGCCTCGCCGGTACGGGTCTCGGCATTCCATCCAGACCAGGTGCCGGCGAGCGCCTCGACATCGGCGTCGTCCAGGTAGTTCACGTGGTCCACGCTGGCGGCACCGAATTCGACGGCCAGCCGGACCCCGGGGCCCGTGCCAAGCTGGTTGCCGTGCACGCGCAGGCCCAGCCCGGCGTCGCGGCAGGCCGAGAGCACGCGGCGGGACTGCTCCTCGGTGAAGGCCCCGCGTTCGCAGAACACGTCGGCCCACTTCACGTACGGGCGCACCGCGGAGAGCATGTCGCCGCAGACCAGGTCCGTGTACTCCTCGGCGTCGGCGCCCGGCGGGACCAGGTGGGCGCCCAGGTAGGTCACCTGGTCCACGATCGTGGAGGCGATCCGCGCGTGCCGGGCCTCCTCGTTGACGTCGAGGCCGTACCCGGTCTTGGTCTCCAGGTAGGTGGTGCCCCCGGCGGCCGCCTCGGCGACGCGGCCCATGAGCAGCCGGGTGAGGTCGTAGTCGGTGGCGGCGCGGGTGGCCTCCATGGTCACGCTGATCCCGCCGGCGGCGTAGTCCTGTCCGGCCATGCGGGCCTCGAATTCGGCAGCCCGATCGCCGGCGAAGAGCAGGTGGGTGTGCGAATCCACCCAGCCCGGCAGCGCGGCCCGGCCACCGGCGTCGTACACCGCGTCCGTCGCCGGGGCGTGCCGCGGGTGCCCGATCCAGGCGATGCGCCCGCGATCGAGGACGACGGCGGCGCCGGCCAGGACGCGCCCGTCGCCATCCAGGGTGGTCAGTTCCCCGATGTTGGTGACCAGGGTCGAACTCATGCGAACTCCCGATGCTCGTAGGTGAATTCCCGGAACAAGGCGGCCGGATCGCCCAGCCGGGTGTGGATGCCGTCGCGGGCGACCTCGATGCCGTTGATGACCACAGCGTGGACGTCGGCGGCGGTGGCCGTCAAGGGCAGCTGGGCTTCCCGGCTGCCCGCGGTGCGCAGGCTGGCGGTGTCGACGAGGATGTGGTCGTCGTTGCCCGCCAGGCCCAGGCTGCGCAGCCCGCCCTCCCGGGCGGCGGCGGCGAGCTCGGCCGGGGCGAAGCGGCCGCGGATGCCGCTGTGTAGCCGTTCGCCGTGTTCGAGCGCGCGCATCTCCAGGTAGGGGTCGACGACGGCGTGCTGGTCGGTGCCCAGGGCGATGGCGGCTCCGGCGTCGGCGAGTTCCCGGGCCGGGCCGATGCCGTCGGCCAGGTCGGCCTCGGTGGTCGGGCACATGACGATGGAGCAGCGGGCCTCCCCCAGCGCCGTGATGTCCGCGCCGGTGAGGTGGGTGGCGTGGACCGCCGACAACCGGTCCGTCAGCAGCCCCTGCGCGGCGAGGAGCCCGGTGGGAGTGACGCCATGAGCGGCCAGGCAGGCCTCGTTCTCCGCCGGCTGTTCGGAGAGGTGCACGTGCAGCGGCTCGCCCTCGGCCAGCGCCCCCGCGATGACGGCCAAGGCGGAGGGCGGGACGGCGCGGACGGAATGGATGGCCGCGCCGAGGGTGACCAGTCCGGCGCCTTCGGCGGCGGTGGCCGGTTCGTCGGCGGCGAGTGCGGCGCGCAGCGCCGTGTGGCGGTTGGCCCAGCCGGCGGCGTCGCCGTCGGAGAAGCGCAGCTGCGTCGCGTTGAGTTCCACCGCGCGCCCGTCGGTGTCGAGCCCGCCGGAGAGGTAGCAGGTGTCCAGCAGGACCAGCCGGATCCCGGCGGCCCGGGCGGCGCGGGCCAGGGCCCGTTCCATCTCGTGGTCCGGGTAGGGCGTGCCGGCGGGCCCGTGGTGCAGGTAGTGGAACTCCCCGACCGCGGTCCAGCCGGTCACGGCCATTTCGGCGAAGACGGCGGTGGCCAGCTGCTCGTATCCCGCCGGGTCCAGGTGGGCGGCTGCGGCGTACATCTGCTCGCGCCAGGTCCAGAAGTCCCCGGCCGCTCCGGCCGCGCCCTCGTGGGTGCGCCCGCGCAGGATCCGGTGGAAGGCGTGCGAGTGGGCGTTGACCGGTCCGGGGACGCGGACCAGGTGCTCGTCGGGGCCGCTCACAGCAGGTCCTCCAGGGTGTCGGCCAGGGCGATGGTCCCGGCGGTGGCGTCGTCGTCTTCGACGTGTTCCTCGGGCGAGTGGCTGATGCCCGACGGGTTGCGCACGAAGAGCATCCCGGTGGGGACCTCGGCGGCCAGCACCCCGGCGTCGTGCCCGGCACCGGTGGACAGCGCCGGCGCCCCGGGGGTGGTGCGCTGCACGGATCCCTGCAGGGCCCGCGTCAACGCCGCGTCGAAGTGCACGGTGCCCGAATAGGACTCCTCGGTCATGGTGACCGTACACCCCTCGAACGCGGCGATCTTCTGGGCCTGGCCGTGGATGCGCTCGACGACGGCGGCGGTGACCGCGTCGTCGGGGTGGCGCACATCCATCCAGAAGTCCACCCGTGAGGCGATGACGTTGGTGCCCCCGGGGACCGGTTCGAGGCGGCCGACGGTCGCCCGGGCGTCGGACTGGGCGGCGGCGGTCTTGCGCACCGCCAACACCATCTGGGCGGCGGCGACCATGGGGTCGGCCCGGTCGCTCATCAGCGTGGTGCCGGCATGGTTGCCCTGCCCGGACACGGAGAACCGCCAGCGGCCATGGCCGAGGATCGAGGAGGCGACGGCCACCGCGGGACCGCGGCCGGCGGCATCGGTGTACTCCTCGCCGTTCAGGCCCAGGCCCTGTTCGACGTGCAGCTCGACGAAGTCGCCGATGCGCGCCAGGGCCGCCGCGTCGCGGCCCATGGCGTCGGGGTCCAGCCCCTGGGCGCAGGAGGCGTCGGCGAAGGTGGTGCCGCTGGCATCGCGCAGGTTCAGGGCCCGGGCGGTGTCGATGGCCCCGGTCAGCAGCCGGGAGCCCAGGCAGGCGACCCCGAACGCCGAGCCCTCTTCCTCGGGGAAGACGGCGATGGCCAGCGCGCGGTGGCGCTGCAGGTCACCGGCGGCCTCGCGGGCGGCGAGGACATCGTAGGCCGCCAGTGCGGAGGCCACGCCGAGGGGGCCGTCGAACGCCCCGCCGCCCGGGACCGAGTCCAGGTGGGATCCGGTGACCAGCGCGCCCCGGCGGGCGTCGGCACCGGAGGGGGCACCGCCGTCGTGCCCCGCGGGAAGATCCCACCAGGCCCAGATGATGCCGTTGGCGTCGCGTTCGACGGCCAGGCCGCGGGAGGTGGCCTCGGACGTGAACCATTCGCGCAGTTCGAGTTCGGGCGTGGAGTAGACGGGGCGGGAGTAGCCGCCGCGGCGGGCATCACGTCCGGTGCCGGCGATGGCGCCCATGAGTGAGTTGACGGTGCTGGGTTCTGGCATGCGGTTACCTTCCAACCATGAGGTAGGCGATGGGGGTGGTGATGATCAGCGTCAAGGCCACGCGCTGGGCCCAGAGGACGACGAGGTGCCACACCTTGAGGGGGATCTCCGTGGCCAGGATGCAGGGCACCAGGGCGGAGAAGAAGATGATCGCCGAGACGCAGACGACGGCGATGACCAGGCGCAGCAGCTCGGATTCGTGGCCGGCGACCACGGTGGCGGGCAGGAACATCTCGGCGATGCCCACGGCGGAGGCCTTGGCGGCGAGCAGCGGGTCGGGCAACTGGAGCGCCCAGGTGATCGGGACGAAGAGGTAGCCGAGCCAGTCGAAGACCGGGGTGAAGCGGGCCAGGACCAGGCCGATCAGCCCCACCGAGAGGATGGAGGGCAGGATCGCCATGGCCATGAGCAGACCGTCGCGGAAGTTCTCCCAGATGTTCCGGCCCAGGCCGGGGGCCTGGTGGAGCATGGCCATGGCCTCGCGCCAGGCGGTGGCCATCCGGCGCGAGGTCACCGGGACCTCGGGCTGCGGTTCGGCACCCGGATGGTAGTCGTCCTTGATCCGACTCAGCGGCGGGATGCGCACGCTGATCGCGGTGACCAGGAACGTCACGGCGAAGGTCAGGAAGAAGTACGGCAGCCACAGGTGCATGAGGTCCAGGGTCTTGGCCACGATGAGCATGAACGTCACCGAGACCGTGGAGAACCCGGTGGCGATGATGGCCGCCTCCCGCGCCGTGTACCGCCCGGCCTGGTAGACCCGGTTGGTGATCAGCAGGCCCAGCGAATAGCTGCCCACGAAGGAGGCCACGGCGTCGATCGCGGAGCGTCCCGGGGTCTTCCAGACCGGGCGCATGACCGGCTGGACGAGGACGCCGACGTATTCCATCAGCCCGTACCCGACCAGCAGGGCCAGGAAGACGGCGCCGATGGGCACGATGAGCCCGACGGGGATCACCAGCTTGTCGAACAGGAACGGGCCCAGGTCGGGCTCGAACAGCCAGGCCGGTCCGACGCCGAAGACCAGGGCGGTGCCGGTGGCCAGGCCGAGGATGTTCAGGAACGCGAAGGCCGTCTTGAGCCCGGACTGGCGCCAGCGCCCGGTGGCGAACGGGTAGATGGTCCCGGCCAGGATGAGGGCCAGGGCGACGTACCGGACTCCCTCCCCCAGCAGCCGGGTCACCAGGGTGACCAGGTGGTCCAGCGGGATCGTGCTGGTGCCGCCGAGGGTGACCGGGATGAAGAACATGAAGATCCCGATGGCGCTGAAGACGAAGAACCGCCAGGGGGCGTGCGGCTTCAGCGTGGTGGCCGTGCCCGTGTCGACGGGCGTGGAGGTGTTCCCCATGCGCTACACCGTGTCGGTCATCGGGATGCGGACGCCGCGTTCGGCTGCGACCTCGATGGCCCGGTCGTAGCCGGCGTCGACGTGGCGGATGACGCCCATGCCCGGGTCGTTGGTCAGCAGCGCCTCCAGCTTGGCCGCGGCGAGCTCGGTGCCGTCGGCGACGGAGACCTGGCCGGCGTGGATGGAGCGGCCGATGCCCACGCCGCCGCCATGGTGGATGGACACCCAGGTCGCGCCGGAGGAGGCGGCGGTCAGGGCGTTGAGCAGCGGCCAGTCGGCGATGGCGTCCGAGCCGTCCTTCATGGACTCCGTTTCGCGGTACGGGGAGGCGACGGAGCCCGAATCCAGGTGGTCGCGGCCGATGACGATCGGTGCGGAGACCTTGCCCTCGGCGACCAGCTGGTTGAACAGCAGCCCGGCCTTGGCGCGGTCGCCGTAGCCGAGCCAGCAGATGCGCGCCGGCAGGCCCTCGAACTCGACGTGCTCGGCGGCGGCGTCGAGCCAGCGGTGCAGGTGGGCGTTGTCCGGGAAGAGCGCCTTGAGCGCCTCGTCGGTCACGCGGATGTCCTCCGGGTCCCCGGAGAGGGCGACCCAGCGGAACGGGCCCAGACCCTCGCAGAAGAGCGGGCGGATGTAGGCCGGGACGAAGCCGGGGAACTCGAAGGCGCGGGCGAAACCGCCCTGGCGGGCCTCGTCGCGGATGGAGTTGCCGTAGTCGAAGACCTCGGCGCCGGCGTCCTGGAAGCCGACCATGGCCTCGACGTGGGCCGCCATGGACTCCTGGGCCTTCTTGGTGAACCCGATCGGATCGGCCTTCGCCTCGGCGTCCCACTGCTCCAGCGTGTACTCGACGGGCAGGTAGCTCAGCGGGTCGTGGGCGCTGGTCTGGTCGGTGACGATGTCGATGGCGATGTCTCCCGCGGTGTGGCGGCGCAGCAGTTCGGGGAAGACCTCGGCGGCGTTGCCGACGTAGCCGACCGACAGGGCCCGCTTCTCGGACTTGGCGACCAGAACCTTGGCCAGTGCGGCGTCCAGGTCGGTCTCGACCTCGTCGAGGTAGCGCTTGCCGGCGCGGCGGCGCAGCCGGTCCTCGGAGACGTCGACGATCAGGCAGGCCCCGCCGTTCAGGGTCACGGCCAGCGGCTGCGCGCCGCCCATGCCGCCGCAGCCGCCGGTGAGGGTCAGCGTCCCGGCCAGGGTGCCGCCGTCGTCCGCGTAGAGCTTGCGCCCGATGGCCGCGAAGGTCTCGTAGGTGCCCTGCAGGATGCCCTGGGTGCCGATGTAGATCCAGGAACCGGCGGTCATCTGCCCGTACATCATCAGGCCCTCGGCCTCGAGCTTGCGGAATTCGGGCCAGGTGGCCCAGTCGCCGACCAGGTTGGAGTTGGCGATCAGCACGCGCGGGGCCCACTTGTTGGTGGTGAAGACGCCGACCGGCTTGCCGGACTGGACCAGCAGGGTCTCGTTGTCCTCGAGGGTCTGAAGCGTGCGGGTGATCGCGTCGAAGGCCTCCCAGGAGCGGGCCGCGCGGCCGGTGCCGCCGTAGACGACCAGGTCCTCGGGGCGTTCGGCGACCTCGGGGTCCAGGTTGTTCATGAGCATGCGCAGGGGCGCCTCGGTCTGCCAGGACTTGGCGGTCAACTCGGTGCCGCGGGCGGCCCGGATGCTGCGTGAGGGATCGTGCTGGGTAAATGACTGGCTCATGCCGTCTTCTCCTTGCTGCCGGCGGCGGTGCCGGCGTCGGTGTCGGTGTCGGTGTCTTGGTGTGCGGTGAGGATGGTGTGTGCTTCCGCGGCGACCTGCAGGCCGATGGCGGATACGAGGTCGGCGGTCATGCGGTAGGAGGGCGCCACCACGGACAGCGCGGCGATCACCCGGGTCTCGTCCCCGCGGCCGACCGTGATGGGCGCGGCGATCGCGGTGACGTCCTTCTCGACGCCGCGGTCCACGACCACGTAGCCCTCCGCCGGGGTCTTCCCGCGCAGCACGACGCCGACGGCGCTGCCCTCGAGGGGGATGCTGCGTCCGACCCACGAGGTATGGCGGACCGAATGGGTCCCCTCCTCGACGGCGATGTAGACGCTGTGCTCGGCGGCCGTGCCGCCCAACGAGGGGACGCTGAGGTAGGCGGACTCCCCCGTGGAGGCGACCAGGTGACGCAGCGACTCCATGGCCAGGGAGACCAGCGACTCGTGGCTCAGGGCCTGGGCGCCGAGCTGGACGATCCGCATCCCGGGCCGGTAGCCGGCCTCGGGATCCCGGCGGACGAACCCGCTGGCCTCCAACGTGCGCAGCAGGCGAAGCGCCGTCGAGGCCGACAGCTCCGTTTCACGGGCGGCCTCCGCCAGGGTGATGTACCCGGCATCGCAGACGGAGCCGAGCAGCTGCAGCGCCCGTTCCACCGTTCGCGTGGACGGTTCGGCCATCGTTCCTCCTGGGGTGGTGGCCGGTCGGAAGGGTGAACCAAACTGCGGTTCGCCTTGCCACCAGCCAAAATTTGCGTTTCACTTATTGAAACGTGAATTGCACCACTTGGCAAGCCTCGCTTGCCGGGAGCCCCACCGAAAGGACAACCCATGGCAGAGACCATCACCCTGAGCCCGGCGGCGCTCGCCCCGCACGACGTCGTGCGCGTGGCCCGCCACGATGCCCGCGTCGAGATCTCCGAGGAGTCGATGCGCGCCATGGCCGAATCCCGCGCCGTCATCGACGCGCTGGTCACCGACACCCGCCCGCACTACGGCGTCTCCACCGGCTTCGGCGCCCTCGCCACCAAGCAGATCCCCATCGAGCTGCGCGCCCAGCTGCAGCGCTCGCTGATCCGCTCCCACGCCGCCTCCTCCGGCGCCGAGGTCGACCGCGAGGTCGTGCGCGGGCTGATGCTCAACCGCCTGCACACCATGACCACCGGCCGCACCGGCGTGCGCCCCCAGGTCGCCCGCGCCTACGCGGCGGTCCTGAACGCCGGCATCACCCCGATCGTCGGCGAGTACGGCTCGCTGGGTTGCTCCGGCGATCTGGCCCCGCTCTCCCACTGCGCCCTGGCCGTCATGGGCGAGGGCAAGGTCCGCACCGCGGCCGGCGACCTCGTCGAGGCCGCCGAGGCGCTGTCCGCCGCCGGCATCGAGCCGGTCGTGCTCGCGGAGAAGGAGGGCCTGGCCCTGATCAACGGGACCGACGGCATGCTGGGCATGCTGCTCATGGCCGCGGCCGACCTGCACCGTCTGGTCGCCACCGCCGACCTTTCGGCGGCCATGAGCATCGAGGGTCTGCTGGGCACCGACGACGTCCTCGCCCCGGACCTGCACGCCCTGCGCCCGCATCCCGGCCAGATCGCCTCCGCGGCGAACATGCGCGCCGTGCTCGCCGGTTCCACCCTGATCGCCGAGCAGAAGGAGGGCTCCCACGCCTTCACCCGCGTGCAGGACGCCTATTCGCTGCGCTGCGCCCCGCAGGTCCACGGTGCGGTGCGCGCCACCCTGGCCCATGCCGAATCCGTCGCCGAGCTGGAACTGGCCTCGGCCATCGACAACCCGGTGGTCACCACCGATGGCCGCGTCGAGTCCAACGGCAACTTCCACGGCGCACCGGTCGGCTACGTGCTGGACTTCCTGGCCATCGCCGTCGCCGACCTGGCCTCCATCTCCGAGCGCCGCACCGACAGGTTCCTGGACAAGGCCCGCAGCCACGGGTTGAACGCGTTCCTGGCGGACGACCCGGGCGTGGATTCGGGCCACATGATCGCCCAGTACACCCAGGCCGGCATCGTCTCCGAGCTCAAGCGCCTGGCCGTGCCCGCGTCGGTGGATTCGATCCCCAGCTCGGCCATGCAGGAGGACCACGTCTCCATGGGCTGGGCCGCCGGGCTGAAGTTGCGCCGGTCCATCGACGGGTTGCAGCGCGTGCTCGCCGTGGAGCTGCTGACCAGCGCCCGCGCCCTGGACATGCGCGACGGCGGACTGGCCACCGGCAAGTCCTCGCCGGTCGTCACCGCGGTGCGCCGGGCGATCCGCGGCGTCGTCGAGGGCCCCGGCACCGACAGGTACCTGGCCCCCGAGATCGAGGCCGTGCACACCCTGGTCGCCGATGGCACGATCCTCGCCGCCGCCAACGGCGCAGCCACCGCCCCGCTACAGTAGGCGCCAACGCCCCCGACGTCAGGACCCCTCATGACCGGCACCCCCGCCCACCTCATCCGCTTCGCCGGCCTCTCCCCCGAACGTTGGCGCAACGGCGGGGGCACCACGGTGGAGATCGCCCGCTCCGGCACGACGGCGGAGCCCGGCTCCGCGGGGAGCCCGGCCTCCGGGCCGGGCTGGGACTGGCGCATCAGCGTTGCCGAGGTGGGGAAGGCCGGGGACTTCTCGGCCTTCCCCGGGTGCGAGCGGATCCTGACGGTCATCGAGGGCGAGTTCATGCTGCTGACCGTGGACGGGGTCGAACAGGGACTGCAGAAGTTCAGGCCGTTCCGTTTCGACGGGGGCGCCGAGACCAGTGCCGCCCTGCCGGAGGGCCCGATCCGGGACCTGAACCTCATCACCGGGCCCGGGTATCGCGGCCATGTCGTGATCGTCGAGCTGTCCAAGAAGCGCCCCCACCCGGTCTTCGGCGGCCAGCATGCCGTGCTGCTCCAGGGCAATGCCGTCGCCACCCCGGCTCCGGGCGAAGCGGAGGGCACCGCGCTGGAACGACTGGATACGGTGGTCGGCAACGACGAGACGCCGCCGGAGGTTTCCGGGCGCGGGTTCCTCGCGGTGGTTTCCGTCGACCCGGCCTGAGTCGGGGCCTACTCCCCCGCCGGCACGGGCTCCCCGCCCGTGAACGCCACCCGCATGAGCGCCTCCATCCCCTGGACGAGCGCCCGGAGATCCTCGATCTCCAGGCGGGCCATGGCGGCCCTGCGGAACCCGTCGGCCTCCTCCATGAGCGAGTGGAGGATGTCCCGCCCGCGGTCGGTGGCCACGAGCCGGCGGGCGCGGCGGTCCCGGTCGTCGGGGACCCGTTCGACGACCCCGTGGCTGACCAGCCGGTCGACGATCCCGGACACCGTGGCGAGGGATACCTGCAGCACCTCCGCGATGCGCTGGGCCGTCGTGTCGCCGTTTCCGGTGATCACCACCGCGGTGGCCTTGAGCTGTTGGACGGTCAGCGGCAGCGACATCAGCGCCTCCATCGAGGCATCCAACCGCATCCGCTCCGAGGCCGCTTCCAGCACATCGATGCGGTGCATGAGCGATTCCCGCTCGTCCATCGTCCCAGCTCCTTCGTCGCCCCGGCCCCTGCCGCACTCCCCGATGCTTAGCCGAGGGCTATGCTTATTTTGACAGCCTATCGCCGTCCTGCTCCCCGTCTTCCGTCGAAGGATCCCCGTGCACCATCTCGCGCGACTCAGTCTTGCCAACCGGGCGGTCGTGGCCCTGCTGACGCTCATCATCGCCGTCGCCGGTGTGGTGTCGATGACCTCGCTCAAGCAGGAGTTGATCCCGCCGATCAACGTCCCCCAGACCACGATCCTGACCACTGCAGTCGGCTCGAGTCCGGAGCTGATCGACCAGCAGATCAGCCTGCCGTTGTCCAGCGCGCTCAAGGGTGTCAGCGGTGTGGAAACCGTGTCCGCGACCTCGGCGCCATCCGTCTCCACGATCACGGTCTCGACGGAATACGGGCTGGACCAGGACAAGCTCGAGTCGAGCCTGCGCGAGGCGATCGACACGGTTTCCTCCGGCCTGCCCGAGGGATCAACCCCCGAGATCCTGGCCGGAAGCACCTCCGACATCCCGGTCGTGATGCTGACGGCCTCCTCCGACGCCTCGGCCGAGGACCTGAGCCGGACGTTGGATACGGCGGTGCTGCCCGAGATCCAGGGCATCGAGGGCGTCCGCGACGTCCAGCTCAGCGGTGAGACCAAACAGCGGATCACCATCACCCCGGAGGCCAAGAAGCTCGCCGCTGCCGGACTGGGTGCGCAGAGCATCTCCTCCGCACTCACCTCCAACGGCACGACCCTTCCCGCCGGGACGATCGTCGAGGACGGCCGGTCGGTCTCCGTCCAGGCCGGTGACCCCATCGAGTCCCTGAAGGCACTCAAGGCTCTGCCCCTCCTGCCCGCTTCGGCCTCCGCCGCACCAGGGGCCGGTGCTGCCGGCTCCGGAGCGGGTACGGGCGCCGGCAGCGGGGCAGGGGCACAGCCCTCCTCGCCAGGTGGGTCGGCAGGCCCCGGGGCAACGCAGCAGGGGGCGCAGGCCCCGCAGGCGCCCGCGGCCTCGGCAGCCGGACCGGTGAAGACGATCGGCGATGTGGCCACGGTGAAGGTCACCAACGAGAAGCAGACCTCCATCACCCGCACCAACGGCGTGCCCAGCCTCTCGGTCCAGGTCACCGCCCTGCCCGACGCCGACGTCGTCTCCATCTCCCATGCCGTCAACGACAAGATGGACGACTTCACGGCGGCCCTGGGCAAGGGTGGATCCATTACCCCGATCTTCGACCAGGCCCCCTTCATCGAGCAGTCGATCAGCCACCTGGCCATCGAGGGGCTGCTGGGACTGGCGTTCGCCGTCGTCGTGATCCTGGTGTTCCTGCTGTCGCTGCGCTCGACCCTGGTCACCGCGATCTCGATCCCGGTCTCCGTATTGGTGACCTTCATCGGACTGAACCTCGGCGGCTACTCGCTGAACATGCTCACCCTGGGCGCGCTCACCATCGCGATCGGCCGCGTCGTGGACGACTCGATCGTGGTGATCGAGAACATCAAGCGGCATCTGGGCTATGGCGAGGAGAAGCGCCATGCCATCCTGACCGCCGTCAAGGAGGTTTCCGGCGCGATCACCGCCTCGACGCTGACGACGATCATGGTGTTCCTGCCGATTGCGCTGGTCGGGGACATGGTCGGGGAGCTGTTCCGCCCCTTCGCCCTCACGGTCGCCATCGCGATGTTGTCCTCGCTGTTCGTGGCCCTGACCATTGTCCCGATCCTTGCCTTCTGGTTCATGCGCCAGCCCACCCACGACGTCGACCCGGTCCAGGTCCGCACGCTCTCCGAGGAGAAGGAGCGCAAGAGCTGGCTGCAGCGCGGCTACCTGCCGATCCTGCGTGGGACCCAACGCCATCCGGTCTGGACGCTGGTGGGCGCCGTGCTGATCCTGGTGCTGACCGCCGGCATCCTGCCGCTGCTGAAGGTCGACTTCCTGGGCAGCACCGGGCAGAACAGCCTCCAGGTGACCCAGCAGTTTGATTCCGGGGCCGACCTGAAGACCGTCAGCGACACCGCACAGGCCACCGAGGACGCCCTGCTGGATTCCGAGGGCGTCGACAGCGTCCTGCTCACCGCAGGCGTCGGCGGCGAGGGGCTGGCCGCGATGATGGGCGGTGGCGGCAGCACGGCGACGTACATCGTGAACACGGATCCGGACGGCGACCAGAGCGCCATCAGCACCGCCATCCAGGACCGGCTGTCCAAGCTCCCGGCCGGGGGCACGATTTCCGTCGGGCAGGCTGCCGCCTACGGCAGCAGCACGGTGGACGTCATCGTCACGGCGCATGACGACAAGACAGCGCTCACGGATGCCTCGAAGAAGGTCCTGGACGCGCTGAAGGACACCCCGAAGACCACCGACATCTCCAGCGACCTCGCAGCAGACCAACCGACGATCCAGATCACTGTCGACCGCACGAAGGCCGCCGAGGCCGGATTGACGGAAATGCAGGTCTCCGGGCTCGTCGCCTCCGCGGCGAATCCGCAAGCCGTCGACAGCATCCGGATCGATGGGAAGAACCTGTCCGTCTATGTCGACGGCGGCACCTCCGTGTCCTCGCTGCAGGACCTGGAGGACTTCGCGGTCCCGACGGCCACGGGCATGAAGAAGCTCTCCGAACTCGCCGATATCGAACGGGCCAGCGTCCCCTCCTCGGTCAGCCGCCAGGGTGGGCAGCTGGTGGCTACCGTGTCCTTGACCCCGGACGACGGGGAACTCGGGGCGGTGACCAGCGCGGTCCAGCAGAAGCTGGAGGGGATCGACCTGCCCGACGGCGTCTCGGTCGAGCTCGGTGGCGTGAGCACCCAGCAGGCGGATTCGTTCAGGCAGCTCGGCCTGGCCATGCTGGTCGCGATCGCGATCGTCTACCTGTTGATGGTGGCCGAGTTCCGCTCGCTCATCCAGCCGCTGATCCTGCTGGTGTCCATCCCGTTCGCCGCGACCGGTGCGATCCTGCTCATGCTCGTCTCCGGCAAGCCGATGGGCGTGGCCTCGCTGATCGGCCTGCTGATGCTCATCGGCATCGTGGTCACCAATGCGATCGTCTTGATCGACCTGGTGAACCAATACCGCAGACAAGGCCAGAGCGTGCAGGATGCGGTCGTCAACGGCGCCCGGCAGCGCCTGCGCCCCATCCTGATGACGGCGCTCGCGACCATCTTCGCGCTGACCCCGATGGCCCTCGGGGTCACCGGGTCCAGCGGCTTCATCTCGCAGGACCTGGCGATCGTGGTCATCGGCGGGCTGGTGTCCTCGACCGCCCTGACGCTGATCCTGGTCCCGGTGCTCTACCGGCTGGTCGAGGGTCGCAAGGAAAAGCGGGAGCAGCGCAAGGCGGCCCGCAGCGGTGGACACGGAGCCCACGCCGCCGCCGTGGAGCCCGACCTGCCGCCGCATACCGCGACGAACGCCTGATCCCCTGGGCCGTGGGGCCGATCCGCATCAGCGGATCGACCCCTGCCGCGGTCTGAAACCGTTGGTGCCCGGGCGGGGACGGAGGTACATTTCGAACAGCGACGGACCAATCGGCCTGCCCTGATCGGAAGCTGTGGGTGTCCATGCAAGACGAATGGGCGGGTGGGAAACCGGGGCCCGGGCGTACCACCGCGCGGAGGTTCCCAGGCATCTGGGCCGATGCCCTGGGTCGCGCCAGCATCCGCTCCTTGCAGGTCCTGTCGATCCTCCTACTCGCCGTAGTCGTGGTCTATGCCGCCACCCGCGTACCGCTGGTACTGATCCCCCTCCTCATCGCCCTGATCTTGGCGGCCGCCATCTCCCCGGTGGTGCGCTGGCTCCTGCGCCACGGATGGCCCCGCGCCATCGCGGTCCTGAGCTGCCTGGTGGTGATCCTCGCCGTCATCGGCGGCGTCGTCACCGGGATCGTTGCACTGATCCGGCAGGAGTCGGCCGAGCTCGTCGACCGGGCATTGGCCGGCATCGACCAGTTGCACGTCTTCCTCAAGGACGGCCCGATACCTGTCAGCGATGCGCAGATCAACGCCGCCGCCGGACAGGTCAAGGCCTTCCTCTCGAGCGGCACGTTCGGCACCGAGGCCCTCTCGGGTCTGCACACAGCCGGAGACGTCGCCGTCGGCGCCGTGTTGTCCGTGGTGATCCTCTTCTTCTTCCTCAAGGACGGGGACCGGATCCGCGTCTTCCTCTTCGGATTCCTCCCCATGGACCAGCGCCGGAAGGCGTACATCACCGCCGCCCGCAGCACCATCGTCCTGGGCGGCTACGTCCGCGGCACCGCCATCATCGCCGCCCTGGACGGTCTCGTGGTGGGCGTCGCGCTGTTGATCCTGCGCGTGCCGCTGGCCCTCCCGCTCGGGATCTTCGTCTTTCTCGGAGGATTCATCCCCATCATCGGGGCGACGCTGGCCGGCACCCTCGCCGTGCTCGTCGCCCTCGTGTCCAACGGGCCGGTGACTGCGCTTGCCGTGCTGGCCGTGCTGGTCGCGGCCAACCAGCTCGAGCACCACATCCTGCAACCGCTGCTGATGGGCAAGGTGCTGCACATCCACGGGCTGGTGATCCTTCTGGCACTGGCTGGCGGGGCGGTGCTCGCCGGCATTGCCGGGGCACTTTTGGCTGTCCCGCTCACCGCCGTCGGCTGGACTGCCATCAAGACGTGGTCGGGCCATACGGGTTTGGGCCCGGCGGCCACCGGTTCTGCACCCGTCCCGCCGCAAACGGATGTCGATCCGGAGGGTACCGCCGGAGGAGCACCGGGCGGGGGCGCACCCGGCACTGGCACAGGCACTGGCGACGTCAGCTGACGGCCCGTTCGGCCGCCTCCTCGGCCTCGGCGATGTGTCGGTTGGTGACCCAGATGAGACCCACCAGCAGGCACAGCGTCAGCACCGCCATGATGGCGAAGACGGCACGCAGCCCCCACGCCTCGCCGATCAGCCCGCCCAGCGCGGCCCCGATGGGCATGGTGCCCCACGCGAGCAGCCGGTAGCCGCTGTTGACGCGGCCCAACAGGCGGGCCGGGGTGATGCGCTGGCGCAGGGTCACCGTGACCACGTTCCAGAAGGCGATCCCGATCCCACCGAGCACGAAGACCGCTCCGACCACCCAGACGTTCGAGGTCAACGCGGGCGTGCCGACGAGCAGGGCGCCGGTGCAGATGGCGATCAGCAGCGAGGCGGCCCGTCCCAGCCGGGCGACCGCCTGGCCGGCGAAGAGCGATCCGGCCACGGCACCGGCGGCGGTGGAGGCCAGCAGCAACCCGTAGCCGCCGCCGTCCAGGTGGAGTACGGAGGCCGGGCCGACCGCATAGAGCACGAAGACCGCGAAGGCGGCGCTGGTGGCCAGGTTGAATGCCCCGGTCATGGCGGCAAGCACGCGCAGGACGGGGTTGGACCACAGGAAGCGCAGCCCCTCGGCGATGTCCCCGCGCAGCGTGACCGGCGGCCCGGTGCGTTCGATACGGAAGTTCCCGCGCACCATCCACAAGGCCCCCACGGCGACGAGCCACAGCCCGGCCGGCGTCGCGAACGTCAACGCGGCGCCACCGGCGGCCAGCAGGCCGCCCAACGGCGGGCCGATGAACTGGTTGGTGGTCAGCTCCGCAGCCTGCAGGCGGCCATTGGCACGGTCCAGGGCGGCGGCGGGGACCATTTGCGGAAGGATCGATTGTGCCGAGGTGTCGTAGAGGGTCTCGGTGCTGCCGATGATGACTGCCGCGGCATAGAGCATCCAGAGGCTTCCGGCCCCGGCCGCGAACGCGATCCCCAGGGCCACCACGACACCGCCACGGACCAGGTTCGCGGCCAGCATGCTGCGCCGCCGGTCCCAGCGGTCCGCCAGCGCACCGGCCGGCAGCGAGAAAAGCAGCCACGGCAGGCTCAGGGCGACCCCGAGACCGGCAATGAGCGTCGGGGATTCCGTGAACCGCAGGGCCACCAGCGGCAGGGCGACCTTCAGGACCCCGTCGGCGAGGTTGGACAACGCGGACGATGACCACAACCAGGCGTAGGGACGCCCCAAGGGCACCACGCCGCTCCCCCGGGACACCGGCGTTACCGGGCGGCCACGAAGGCCTGCACGCAGGCCTCGATGTCCTCGGCCGAATGGGCCGCGGAGAGCTGCACGCGGATGCGGGCTGCGTCGCGCGGGACCACCGGGAAGCTGAAAGCCGTGACGTAGACGCCGTGCTCGAGCATCGCGTCCGCGACCTGGGCGGCCTTCGCGGCGTCGCCGAACATCACCGGGATGATGGCATGTTCGCCGTCGAGCAGCTCGAAGCCCTCCTCGGTCATCCGGCGGCGGAACAGGGCGGCGTTCTCGAACAACTGCGTGCGCAGCTCGCCCGATTCGACGACCAGCTCCAGGGCCTTCAGCGTCGCGGCGACGATGGCCGGGGCCAGGGAATTGGAGAACAGGTAGGGCCGGGCTTTCTGGCGCAGCAGCGCCACGATCTCGGAACGGGCGGACACATAGCCACCGGAGGCCCCGCCGAGGGCCTTGCCGAAGGTGCCGGTGTAGATGTCGACCCGGTCCGAGACGCCGGCGTGTTCGGGGGTGCCGGCGCCGGTGGCGCCCATGAAGCCCACGGCGTGGGAGTCGTCGACCATGACCAGGGCGCCGAATTCGTCGGCCAGGTCGCAGATGGCCTCGAGGGGCGCGAGGTAGCCGTCCATGGAGAAGACCCCGTCGGTGACGATGATCGACCGACGCGGCCCGCCGCCGTCGTTCATGTCCTTTGCAGCGGTGAGTTGGGTGCGCAGGTCCTCCATGTCCTGGTTGGCGTAGCGGAAGCGCTTGGCCTTGGACAGGCGGATGCCGTCGATGATGGAGGCGTGGTTCAGCGCGTCGGAGATGATGGCGTCCTCGGGGCCGAAGAGCGATTCGAAGACCCCGCCGTTGGCGTCGAAGCAGCTGGAGAACAGGATGGTGTCCTCGGTGCCCAGGAAGGCCGAGACGCGCGCCTCGAGTTCCAGGTGCAGGTCCTGGGTGCCGCAGATGAAGCGCACCGAGGCCATGCCGAATCCGCGCTCGTCCAGGGCGGTCTTGGCCGCCTCGATCAGGCGCGGGTCGTCGGCCAGGCCGAGGTAGTTGTTGGCGCAGAAGTTCAGCACGTCGCGGGCCGGGGCGCCCAGGGCACCGGCGGCGATGTGGCTGGACTGGGCGGAGTCGATGCGGCGTTCGTGCTTGAAGGTGCCGGCGTCGGCGATGGCCGCCAGGTCGGCGCTGAGCTGGTCCTTGAGGGTGGAGTACATGGTGCTGCCTTTCGGGACGGACGGTGGATGGGAGCCTAGTTGAAGACGGTCCAGTCGAGCACGACCTTGCCGCCCTGTCCTGCGCGGGCGGCCTCGAAGCCGGCCTCCCACTCGGTGGCGGGCAGCCGGTCGGTGACGATGGAGGAGATGCGTTCGCGCAGCTGGGCGTTGGAGGCGAGCATGGCGGACATGGCGTACCAGGTCTCGTACATCTCGCGCCCGTAGATGCCCTTGAGCGTGAGCATGTGGGTGACGACCTTGCCCCAGTTGATGTCGATCGGCGTGCTGGGCAGCCCCAGCATGGCGATCTTGCCGCCATGGTTCATGTTGTCGATCATCTCCGGCAGGGCGCTGGCGTGCCCTGACATCTCCAGGCCGATGTCGAAGCCCTCGACCATGCCCATCTCCTGCTGCGCCTCGCGGATGCGGGACGCCGAGACGTCGATGGCCAGGTCGACGCCCATGGTGCGGGCGAGCTCGAGGCGGGGCGCGGAGACGTCGGTGATGACGATCTTCCGGGCCCCGGCGTGGCGGGCGACCTCGGCCGCCATCAACCCGATGGGCCCGGCACCGGTGATCAGCACGTCCTCCCCGACCAGCGGATAGGCCAGCGCGGTGTGCACTGCATTGCCGAACGGGTCGAAGATGGCCCCGAGCTCGGGGGTGATGGTCTCGTCGCGGTGGACCCAGACGTTCGTCTCGGGGATGACGACGTATTCGGCGAAGGCCCCGTCCCGTTGGACGCCGACGGAGACGGTGTTGATGCACATCTGGCGCCGTCCCGCCCGGCAGTTGCGGCACATCCCGCAGACCACGTGGCCCTCGCCGGAGACGCGGTCCCCGACGGCGACGTGGGTGGCCAGCTCGCCGACCTCGACCACCTCGCCGTAGAACTCGTGCCCGGGGACCAGGGGCGCGTTGATCATGGCCTGCGCGGCGTCGTCGTAGGCGAGGATATGCAGGTCGGTGCCGCAGATCCCGGCGGTCATGACCCGGATCTTCACCTCGTGCGGGCCGGTGACGGGTTCGGGGCGGTCGACGAGTTCGAGCCCTGCGTGCGGGCCGGATTTGTACAGTGCCTTCATGGGTTCCTCACTGGGCTGCGGGCGGGCGGCGCAGTGCGCCGGGTCTTGACCCAGTCTGGCACCGGTCCGGCTGCATCGATAGTTAAGATCATGCGCGAGTATCTCAATGGACGCTTTAGGATGGCCTAATGGAAGTCCACCAGCTCCAGATCCTCCGCGAACTCGGCGACCTCGGCAGCGTCCGGGCCGTCGCCGAGGCCCTGTTCGTGACGCCCTCGGCCGTCTCCCAGCAGCTGGCCCTGCTCCAGCGCGGCGTCGACGTCCCGCTCACGCGCAAGGAGGGCCGGACCCTGGTGCTCACCGATGCCGGACGGATCCTGGCCGACGCCGGTGCCGCCGTCGTGGCCTCGCTCGCCGATGCGCGGGCCGCCATCGGCAACTACCAGAACGACGCCGATGCCCCGGTCACGCTCGCCGGTTTCCACTCGGTAGGCCAATCCCTGTTCGCCCCGCTGTTGGCCCGGCTCAAGACCTCCGGCGGACCGCAGCCGCTGTTCTCCGACGAGGACGTCGCCCAGCACGACTTCCCGGCACTCGCCGCGCGCTACGACCTGGTCCTGGCCCACCGGATGGACCACACCCCACCCTGGCCGACGGGCCAGGTGACGGTGGTGCCGCTGGCCCACGAGCCGCTGGACATCGCCGTGCCCGCCGGGCACAGGCTGGCCGGGTACCGGGCCGTGCGGCCGAACGACCTGGCGGCCGAGCGTTGGGCGGTCAGCCGCGAGGGCTACTCCCCCGCAGACATCCTCGGCGCCATCGCCGCCGTCTCGGGCAACGCACCGGACATCATCCACCGGATCAACGACTACGCCACCGTCGCCGAGCTCGTCGGCACCGGCAACGTGCTCGGCGTCATCCCCCGCTACACGGCCGGCGCCCTGGTGGGCCCCGGGGTCGTCCTGGTGCCGCTGGAAGGCATCGCCAACCGACGGCGGATCGACCTGCTGGCCCGGCCGGAGTCGATGCGGCGGGTCTCGGTCCAGCGCGTGGCCGAAGCACTGCGGGCCACCATGGTCGAACGGGCCCGCGGCTGACGCACCACGCCACAATAGTCAATCCAGTTGACAATTCAGGGCGGGCCACTGGACGATGGTCCAAACGCTCATGGAGGCCGCAATGCAACGACGCATCGCCGGGGGTCTTGCGGTGGCCTTGTTGGCCCTGACCACCGCCTGTACCGCGGACGCCGCACCGCATCGGGACGACCCCGTTCCGGAGCCCGTACCGACCGGGTCGCCGGCGACCCGGTCGTGCCAGCCGAGACGGTGCGCCTCTCCGACCCGCAAGCCGACTACTGGGCCGCGGCCCAGTCCGACGGGGTGGAAGCGGCACGCCTGCCCGACCCCATCGTCCACCACCGCGGAACCGGTCCCGCCGGGTTCAGGCTCCCGGCCCTGGACCTGGCGGACGCCTCCGGGATCCGGATCTTCGTCACCTGTACCGGCGATGCCGATTTCCGGGCCACCTTCGGCAGTTCCTACTCCGGCGCGTGTACTCCCGATGGGGCCAGCAGCGGCACACTTCCCCTCGGCGCGGAATCCGGCATCCTGACCCTGGACGTGCCCCAGGAGAGCGAATATTGGCTGCTCGTCGTCCCCAGCTGAGGCGTCGCCACCCGCGCGGGCGGATGGCAGAATCTGTGCCATGCGCGAACTCGTGGTCCTCGGCACCGCTTCCCAGGTGCCCACGCGCCGCCGGAACCACAACGGCTACCTGCTGCTCTGGGACGGCGAGGGCCTGCTCTTCGACCCCGGGGAGGGAACCCAGCGTCAAATGCTCCTGGCCGGTGCTTCCGCCAGCAAGATCACCCGGATCTGCATCACGAACATCCATGGGGATCATTGCTACGGATTGCCCGGCGTGCTCTCGCGGATGCTCCTCGACGGTGTGGAGCACCCGGTCGACCTGCACTATCCGGCCGCGGGAGACGACGTGGTCCGGGCCTTGGTTTCGCTGGCCACCCCGGGGCTGGACCTGCGGTTGCATCCGCACCGCGCGGCCGGCCCGATCGCCTCCGGGCTGGAGGTCCGCCCGCTGGATCACCGCATCGCGACCTATGGATACCGGTTCGTGGAACCGGCGGGCTGCACCTTGCTGCCGGACCGTCTCCAGGCCCGGGGAATTTCCGGCGCGGACATCGGGCGGTTGCAGCGCGAGGGGACGTTGCGCGGGGTCGGCCTCGAGGAGGTCAGCGTCCAACGGCCTGGACAGGGTTTTGCGTTTGTCATGGATACCGCTCCGTGTGCCGGTGCCGAGGAACTCGCCGACGGGGTCGACCTGCTCGTTTCCGAGTCGACCTTCAGTAATGACGACGCACCTTTGGCCGGGCGCTACCGGCATCTCACCGCCGGCCAGGCCGGGACGTTGGCGGGAACCGCTGGCGTCGGGACGCTCGTCCTGACGCATTTCTCCTCCCGCTACGACGACGTCGGCCCGCTCGTGGAGCAGGCCGACGCCAGGGCGGGGAGTGCCCATGTCGTTGCGGCATCCGATCTGGACCGCATCCCCTGGCCGTCCCGACGACGGGCATTGCCCGGATCTGCGGAGCCGCCCGGGCCTTGCTGCTGAGTCGGGTGGCCTAGTTCCCGGAGTCGGCCTCGGCTGCCGCTGCCTTTTCCGCGTCCTTCTCTGCCCGGAGTGCCTGCGATTCGCTCTGTTCCTCGGCCTTCTCCTGGTGGATGACCTCGGCCAGCAGCTTCTCCATCTCCTTGGCCACCCCGGCCGCCGAGGCCGGGTTCTGGCCGGTGACGAGCCGATCGTCCACCTGGACCTTCTCCTCGAAGACGTCGGCCTGGACGTGCGTCGCGCCCTGCTCCTCGAGCCGGTCGGCCAGGAAGAACGGAATGACCTTGTCCTTGCCGGCCGCCACTTCCTCATCGTTGGTGAAGGCCGACACCTTGCGTCCCTCGACCAGCCGGAATCCGTTGGACAGTTCGACGTTCAGCAATCCGGCGGGGCCGTGGCACACCGCGCCGACCACTCCGCCGGAATCGTAGACACTGCCCACGAGCTTCTGCAGCCCTTCGCTGTCGGGGAAGTCCCACATGGTGCCGTGGCCGCCGACCAGGAAAACGGCGTCGTACTGGTCCGGGTCGACCACGTCGACACGTGCGGTGTTGTACAGGCCGGCCCGGGTGGTCTCGTCCTCGGTGAAGGCGACCTGGATGGGGTCCTCGGTGTCGACGGTGTCACGCGGCGGCTGGCCGCCCTTGATCGAGGCGAAGTCGACGAAGTGCCCCGAATCCTTGAATACCTTCCACGGGTGCGCGGCCTCTGCCACGTTGTAGCCGGTGGTCTCATCGGTGTCGCCGATCGTGTCGACGCTGGTCAGTACCATCAGGATCTTCTTCACGGAATGTTCCTCTCGTCGGTTCTTTCCACCCTAGGGCAGACCCGGACGGCTGCACAGGCCCACCGTTTTCAGCGCACCCGCGGAATTTTTCCCCTGCGCAACCTTTCGCGGCACCCCGCACCCCCCTAACCTGTGTACATGTCGCAGGAAGACGCGTCCTCCACGGACGCCGTGACGGCCAAGGAAACACCACCTCTGGGCGCGGGGCACAGAACGTTCATCCATGTCCTGGTCAATACCGCGGTCGCCAACATCACCACGAGCTTCCTCTGGTTCGCCCTGACCTTCTGGGTCTACCTCGAGACGCGGTCCGTGCTGGCCACGGGCCTCATCGGCGGCGCCTACATGCTGTTGGTCGCGTTCTTCGGGATGTATTTCGGCATCCTCGTGGACCGATACCGCAAACATGCGGTGATGGTCGGTGCGACCGCGTTCACGGCCGGGTGCTTCGCGGCGGCAGGGCTGATGTACATGTTCCTTCCCGAGTCCTCGCTCCTGGACCTCGCCCACCCCTGGTTCTGGCTCTTCGCGATCGTGGTGCTCATCGGTGCCGTCGTGGAACAGCTGCGCAACGTGGCACTCTCCACGACGGTGACCCTGCTCATTCCGGTTGAGCGGCGGGCCAACGCCAACGGATTGGTGGGCAGCGTGCAGGGGATCGCCTTCCTGGTCACCAGCGCGCTGAGCGGACTGGCCATCGCCCTGGTGGGCATGGGGGGAACGCTTGCCATTGCCCTGGCCGTCTGCGTCCTGGTGCTCATCCACCTGCTGCGGGTCTCGATTCCGGAGGCGCGCGTGGTGCGCGCCGCTACACGTGGCATGGTCGAACTGCGGGAGGGCATCGCCGCAGTCCGTGCCGCCCCCAGCCTCTTTGCCCTGATCTTGTTCACCACGTTCAACAACCTCACGGGCGGGGTCTTCATGGCACTCATGGATCCCTATGGGCTGACCTTGTTCCCCGTGGAGATCTGGGGCGCGGTTCTTGCGGTGACGTCGACCGGCTTCATCATTGGTGGAGGAATCGTTGCGAAGTTCGGGCTCGGGAAGAATCCTCTTCGCACCATGCTCATCCTCGCGGCCTGTGCCGGTGTCGTCGGCGCGGGCTTTACCCTGCGCGACTGGTGGTGGCTCTACGCGGCCGGCATCTGGGTCTACATGATGCTCATGCCGGCGGTTGAAGCCGCCGAGCAGACGGTGATCCAGCGGGTGGTTCCCTACGCCCTCCAAGGGAGGGTTTTCGGCTTCGCCATGACCTTTGAAGCAGCGGCGGCACCCATCACGGCCTTCCTCATCGCCCCCCTCGCGGAATTCTGGATCATCCCGTACATGGATTCCGCTCCCGGTCGCCGCTCGTGGGGATGGCTTCTGGGCGATGGCGAGGGCCGGGGCATCGCGTTGGTCTTCCTCGTCGCGGGTGCAGTTGGCGTCCTGCTCGCGTTCGGTGCGTTGTTCACCAGGTCCTACCGCCGGCTGAGCAGGTCCTACACCGGCTCGACACCTGTGCCCGGTCCCGCGGCGACCGTTCCGCCCCCGAATGTGCAGGGTGGTGGGCCGGCCACCCAGCCTGGCATGCCGGCCCAGGATGCCTCACCCGAGACAACCAGCTGATCGGGAGCGGCCTCAGGCCCCGTCTCGCAGGTCGTGCAGCGCGTGAACCCCGACCTCGTGGAGCGGGTCCCCGACGGGCAACAGGGCCATGAGCAGCGCATAGTGGACGGCCCAGCCCCGGGCGCGGATCCAGGTGCCGTCGTCGTGCCGCAGTTCTGCCCGGAAGGCCTCGCGTCCGGCAGCAGTGAAGTGTAGCCAGGACACGGCCAGGTCGCTGGCGGGGTCCCCGGCCGTGATGTCCCCGAAGTCTGCGACGGCGGCGATCCGCGCGGGGCCGGAGTCGGGGGCGACCACGAGGTTGTGCGGATGCGGGTCGCCGTGCAGCCACAGCGGCGGGCCCTGGTAGGGAGTCGCATCGAGGCCCGCCTGGAAGATTTCCCGCCACGGGCCATCGACCGGGAGCACGGCAGCCGAGAGACGTTGGTCGAAGGCGGACGCTCGGGTGGCCAGGGCGACGCCACGGACGGGGTTGCGTGGGGCGTCGGCGGGGGCGGGAACGTGGAGGGCACGCAGGAAACGCCCGAGGTCGGCCGCGTACCCGTCGCGTTCGGCAGCGGTGCGCGAGGCAGCGCTCACGCCATCGAACCAGGGGACCACGGCCCAGTGGTAAGGATATCCGGCAACCGGACGACCGCGCCGAACGACAGCCGGGATGGGCAACGGCAGCCGCGGGGCCAGGAAGGGCAGCCAGCGCACTTCGTTAATCAGCAGCTGATGGGCGCTGGCCCGGCGGGGCAGGCGCACGGCCAGCTCATCGCCGAGCCGGTAGACGACGTTGTCCCACCCGTTGGCGACCCGGCGCAACTCCAGATCCGCCAGATCCGGGTGCTGCTCCGCCAGCAGGGACCGGATCAGGGCGCCGGTGATCTCCACGTCGTGCGCCGGGATGTCGGTTCCTGCAGGGTTCTCGGGGTGCTCACCGGTCATGGGGCTACGGTACACACCCGACAGACGCCGCGGGGCGGGCGGATCGTGATGATCCGTCCGCCCCGGGGCAGGTGGTGCGTGGGCTCAGCCCTCGACGCCGAGCTTCTCCAGCACGATCTCGCGCACCCGGCCGGCATCGGCCTGGCCGCGCGTGGCCTTCATGACCGGGCCGATGAGGGCGCCGATCGCCTGGACCTTGCCGTCCTTGATCTTCGCGACCACGTCGGGCATGGCGGCCATGGCATCGTCGATCGCGGCACCGAGCGCGGAATCGTCGTTGACGACGGCCAGGGAGCGCTTCTCGACGATCTCGGTCGGCCTCCCCTCCCCCGCGACGACGTACTCGAGGACCTGTCGGGCGATCTTGTCGTTGATCTTCTTGGCTTCGATCAGCGAGTTCAGCTCGATGATCGTCGCCGGGGTGACGCCCAGGTCGAGGGGTTCGACGTCGGCGTTCTTGGCCAGGCGGGAAATCTCACCCATCCACCACTTGCGGGCCACCGCCGGGCTGGCGCCTGCGGCGATGGTCTCCTCGATGGCGTCCAGGAAGCCGGCGTTGACGACGTCACGGAATTCGGCGTCGGCGTAGCCCCAGTCCGCCTGCAGCCGCTTGCGGCGCTCGGCCAGCGGCTCGGGAAGCTGCGCGCGCAGTTCCTCGATCCATTCCTTGGTCGTCACGATCGGGACGAGGTCCGGTTCGGGGAAGTAGCGGTAGTCGTCGGCATCGGACTTGGGTCGGCCGGAGGTCGTGGTCCGGGTGTCCTCGTGCCAGTGGCGCGTCTCCTGCACGATCTTTTC
This sequence comes from Micrococcaceae bacterium RIT 802, assembly GCA_016892645.1. Taxonomy (GTDB): domain Bacteria; phylum Actinomycetota; class Actinomycetes; order Actinomycetales; family Micrococcaceae; genus Arthrobacter_H. Next base: position 522,305 of record JAFEMX010000001.1, on the reverse strand, counting down.
GCCGGAGTCCAGGACTGCAGCGTGGCGCTCGATCTCGAAGCGGACGGCGTGTTCGACGGCGCGTAGCGAGTTCACGTTCTTGGTCTCGGTGCGGGTGCCCAGCGTCGTCGTGCCCTTGGGCATGAGCGAGACGTTGGCGTCGCAGCGGACGTTGCCGCGTTCCATCTTGGCGTCGGAGACGTCGAGGTTCTTCACGATCTCGCGGATGGCCGCCACGTAGGCCTTCGCCAGTTCGGGGGCGCGCTTGCCGGCACCGAGGATCGGCTTGGTGACGATCTCGACCAGCGGGACGCCGGCCCGGTTGTAGTCCACGAGCGAGAAGTCGGCGCCCTGAATGCGGCCGGAGGTGCCCATGTGGGTCAGCTTCCCGGCATCCTCCTCCATGTGCGCGCGTTCGATCTCCACGTGGAAGACCTCGCCGTCGGACAGCTCGATGTCCAGCCAGCCGTCGAATGCGATGGGCTCGTCGTACTGCGAGGTCTGGAAGTTCTTCGGGGTGTCCGGGTAGAAGTAGTTCTTCCGGGCGAAGCGGCAGTACTCGGCGATCTGGCAGTTAAGCGCCAGTCCGATCTTGATCGAATACTCCACGGCCTTCTTGTTCACCACCGGCAGGACGCCGGGCAGGCCCAGGTCCACGGGGGTGACGTTGGTGTTCGGGACGTCGCCGAAGGCGTTCGGGGCGTCGGAGAACATCTTGGTGGCGGTGTTCAGCTCGACGTGGACCTCGAACCCGAGGGCCGGGTCGTAGCGATCCAGGGCCTCATCGAAGTCGACGAGTTCTTCCGTTGCGTGGGCCATCTCAGGCGACACCTTCCTTGGACGATTCGGCCAGCTCGGGGGCCTGGTTGATCAGCGGGCCGCCCCATTGGTCTTCCAGCAGCTTCTCCAGTGCGGCGCCGGCGCGGTAGAGGCGGGCGTCCTCGTGGGCGGGGGCCAGGAACTGGATGCCGACCGGCAGGTTCTCGGAGAGCCCACCGGGGACGGTGATGCCGGGGATGCCGGCCAGGTTGGCGGGGATGGTCGCCACGTCGTTGAGGTACATGGCCAGCGGGTCATCGAGCTTCGAGCCGAGCGGGAACGCCACGACGGGGGAGGTCGGGGAGACCAGGACGTCGGCCTGGGCGAACGCGGCCTCGAAGTCCCTCTGGATCAGGGTGCGGACCTTCTGCGCGGAGCCGTAGTAGGCGTCATAGTAGCCTGCGGACAGGGCGTAGGTGCCCAGGATGATGCGTCGTTTGACCTCGTCGCCGAAACCGGCCGCCCGGGTGGCGCCCATGACGCGTTCGATGGTCATCGGGCCCTCGGCCGGCAGGACGCGGTTGCCGTAGCGCACGCCGTCGAACTTGGCCAGGTTCGAGGAGACCTCGGAGGGCATGATCAGGTAGTACGCGTTCAGGGCGTATTCGAAGTTCGGGCAGGAGACCTCGACGATCTCGGCTCCCGCGCTGCGCAGCAGCTGAAGGGATTCATCGAAGCGCGCCTGGACACCGGCGTCGTAACCCTCGCCCTGCAGCTCGCGGATGACTCCGATGCGGACGCCGGTAAGGTCGCCGGTGGCGCCTTGTTCCGCGGCCGCGGCCAGCTCCGCGACCGGCTGGTCGATGGAGGTGGAGTCCTTGGGGTCGTGCCCGCCGATGAGCTCGTGCAGCAGCGCCGAGTCGCGCACGGTGCGGGTGACCGGGCCGATCTGGTCCAGCGAGGAGGCCATGGCGATGGCACCGTAGCGCGAGACGCCGCCGTAGGTGGGCTTCACGCCGACCGTGCCGGTGACGGCGCCCGGCTGGCGGATGGAGCCGCCGGTGTCGGTGCCCAGGGCCAGCGGCGCCTCGAACGCGGCGACCGCTGCAGCGGAGCCTCCTCCGGAACCGCCGGGGATCCGGTCCAGATCCCAGGGGTTGCGGGTGTCGCCGTAGGCGGAGTGCTCGGTGGAGGAGCCCATGGCGAATTCGTCGAGGTTGGTCTTGCCGAGCATCGGCAGCTTGGCCGCGCGGATCTTCTCGATCACGGTGGCGTCGTAGGGGCTCATCCAGCCCTCGAGGAACTTGGAACCGGCGGTGGTGGGCTGGCCCTTGGTGACGATGAGGTCCTTGATGGCGATCGGCACTCCCGCCAGCGGGTGGAGGGCTTCGGCCTCGGGGCCGCCGGCGGCACGGATGGCGTCGACCTCGGCGGCGACGGCGAGCGCCTCTTCGGCGTTCAGGTGCAGGAACGCGTGGACCCCGCGGTCCCCACCGTCGACGGCGGCGATGCGGTCCAGGTGGGCCTGCACGGCCTGCGTCGAGGTGACGGAGCCGTCACGGAGCTTCGCGGCCAGGTCGGCGGCGGAGAGCTTGATGATCTCGTTCATGTCCTACTCCCCTTCCAGGATGGCCGGGACCTTGAAGCGGCCGTCTTCGGCGTCGGGCGCGTTCTGCAGCGCCTCCTCCTGGGTCAGGGTCTGCCCGACCACGTCCTCGCGCATCACGTTGACCAGCGGCAGCGGGTGGCTGGTGGCCGGGACGTCGTTGCCGGCGGCCTCGCTCACCGACTTGATCGCATCGACGATGACACCGAGTTCGCCGGTCATTTTCTCCAGCTCGGTATCGCTCATCTCCAGGTGGGCCAGTTGCGCCAGATGGGCAACGTCCTCACGACTGATGGCAGGCATGTATCTCCCCGAATTCATGGGTGGTGGGTTTTCCCCACCAGTCTAGTTCAGGACCGGCAGGCGATTCCCCCCGGTCCGCGGGTGCTCAGAGTGGCAGGACGTAGACCTTGAGCAGGATGTCGGTGTCGGGCACCAGCCAGTCGCGCTCGGGGACGTTGTGGAAGCCCAGGTGCGTGTACAGCGCCTGGGCGGCCATCCAGTTGCTGCCGGTGGTCAACGAGATGGTGTTCACGCCCTCCAGGTCGCGCCCCCGGCGGATGATCTCCTGCATCATCGCCCGTCCAGCGCCGGAGCGCTGGACGGCCGGGTCCACCACGAGCATGCGGAACTCGAGCTCGTTCTCCAGGGCTATGTCGGCGTACGGATTGCCCGCGCGCACCAACGTCACGGCCCCGATGACGGCACCGTCGCGCTCGGCCACGAGGATCTCCGCGGCGGCGTGCCGTTCGGCGACCTGCTGGACCACCTGCAGATACGGGTGGTCCGGGTCCTCGAAATGTCCGGCCGACAGGTACGAGTCGACGGTGATCCGGGCGATCTCGGGGTAGTCGGAGGCGACGGCCTGACGGATGGTGATCGGGGACGGCGGGTGTGCTGCGGAAGAAGTCATCGTCGTCCATTTTGCCACCGCCGGGACACTGCTTCGGTGTCGATCCCCGCGGGACCGGACGGACCGCCGAAAAAATGTGATCCACGTCTTGTTTTTTTATTGTTAGTACTCTTTACTAACATTCATGACGAGCGCTCCTGCACGCAGACACCGCCTTCCCCTCGAGAACGCAGCCCTGCCCTCCCACGGACGCGAGCACAACCTGTCGTTGGTGCTCCAGACCCTGCACTCGGGTGGCCCGATGAGCCGCGCCGACCTGTCGCGTGCACTCGGGTTGACGCGCGTCACGGTCTCCGACCTGGTAGCCGAGCTGATCGAGCGCACCCATGTCATCGAGCTGGGCCAGACCGATGCGGTGCGGCCGGGCAAGCCGGCCATGCTCGTGGACCTCAACCGCCGCGGCCTGCAGATCCTCGGACTCGATCTGGCCGAGGACTCCATCCTGCGTGCGGCCGTCCTGGATCTCGATGGCAACATGCTGGCCCGGACCGAGCGGCACCTGGTGGGGGAAACCGGCGACGCGGTCATCGAGCTCGTCGTGGACATGGCGCGGGAATCGGCCGCCCTGGCTACGGCTCCACTGCTGGGCATCGGCGTTGGCACCCCGGGCGTCGTCAACGCGGACGGCGTGGTCTTGACTGCACCCAATCTCGGATGGACCGACGTCCCGTTGCGCATGCTGCTCGAGGCCGAAACCGGCCTGCCCACGCTGGTCTCCAACGACGCCGACGCTGCCGTCCATGCCGATTACACCTTCGGTGACGGATGCGCCGACATGATTCTGGTCAAGGTCGGGCGCGGCGTCGGATCGGGCCTGATCATCGGAGGCCAGCGCGTGCGTGGTGTCCACAGCGCGGCCGGGGAAATCGGCCACGTCACGGTGGGGACCGACGGCGGCAGCCGGTGCAGCTGCGGCAAGGACGGCTGCCTCGAAACGTGGCTTTCGGTGCCGTCGCTGAAACACAGCCTGGCAACGGCCGCGGGCGCCGCCGATCCCAGCGCGACCTCGGACGAGGTCCTGCGCACCGCCGGGGAGCGGTTGGCCATCGCCCTGGCACCGGTGGTCGGCGCCCTGGATCTGACGGACATCGTCCTGAGCGGTCCCACCGAATTGTTGGACGGTCCGCTACTGGCCAGCACCGAACGCACCCTCCGTCAACGCCTACTCCCCCAGCAGCCGCCCCCGGTCTCGGTCCGGTTGGCTGCCCACCCGGAGGACATCGTCCTGCTCGGAACGGCCGTCCTGGTCCTCTGGAACCGGTTGGGGGTGGCCTGACCCCATCGATGCGCGCATGAACCAGATGGAGGTGCCGCCCGGCATCGCCTAGCTAAAACCCGAAGGAACAGCAATGAAAAAGCTCTTGGGCCTCGCGGCGCTCACCGCCGCTGCGCTGGCACTCGCCGGATGTGCCGGCTCGTCGACTTCCGCGGCATCCTCGCCAGCGCAGTCCTCCACGGCGGCCGCCGACAATGCGGGAAAGTCCATCACTTTGTGGCTCGCCGGAGGCGACACCCCGGACGAATTGCGCAGCTACCTGAAAAAGGAATTCACGGCCCAGACCGGGGCCACGCTGAAGATCGAGGAGCAGGGGTGGGGCGACCTGGTCACCAAGATGACCACGGCGCTGCCCGACGCCAACAACACCCCGGACGTCGTCGAGATGGGCAATACCCAGTCGCCCACCTTCACCAATGTGGGGGCGTTCCTTGACCTCTCCGACATGTATGACGAGCTCGGTGGCGACTCGCTGATCCCCTCGTTCGTCGAGGCCGGCTCGGTGGATGGCAAGAAGTTCACCTTGCCCTACTACTCCGGTTCCCGGTACATGTTCATGCGCAAGGACCTCTGGAAGGAGGCAGGGGTCGAGCAGCCCGGCACCCTCGAGGAGTTCAACACGGCGGTGAAGACCATCACCGAGAAGAACCCCCGCGAGATCAAGAACTTCTCCGGCTTCTTCATCGGTGGACAGGATTGGCGCAACGGCATCTCCTGGATCTTCGCCAATGGCGGGGACCTGGCCAAGAAGGTCGATGGCCAGTGGCAGTCGACGCTCGCCGACCCCAACACCATCAAGGGCCTCGAACAGCTCCAAAGCCTCTACCGCAACGCCTCGAAGGCCCCCGCCGACGCCAAGGACGTCACGCCCTGGCTGTACATCAACGACGCCGACGAGATCCTGGACGACGCCGGCAAGCCCACCGGCAAGACGTCGCTGGCGGCAGCAACGATCATGGCTCCGGGGTGGGCCCACTGGTCCATCGGCAACCTGGAAAAGGGCGATGACGGCAAGAACACGCGTGCCTGGGACGAGAAGAAGTTCGATACCTTCGTGCTCCCCGGCAACGACGGCCAGCCCGCACCTGTCTTGGCCGGCGGCTCGAACATCGGCATCTCCGCAAAATCCCAGCAGCCCGAACTGGCGAAGGACCTGATGCGCATCATCTTCTCCGCGGAGTACCAGAAGATGCTTGGCAAGGCGGGCCTGGGTCCAGCCAACAGCGAGTACAACTCCTCGCTCGGCGACGACCAGTTCGCCCAGGCGTCCATCGCCTCGGCGTCGAACTCGAAGCTGACCCCGGCGGCCCCGGGCTGGGCCGCGGTGGAGTCCTCGCAGATCCTCGAGGAGTTCTTCGGCAAGATCCGGGACTCCAACGACCTCGGGGGGCTCGCGGCGGAGTACGACGCGAAGATCACGCCGAAACTGAACATGAAATAGCACGGCGGCCATGTCCCGGCCCCGCCGGGCCGGGACATGGCCGTCCATCCACCCGCCCCCAACGCCGCGATGAGAGGCCCATATGTCGCCCAGAACCCAGGCGCCGCCGACGTCTTCTCCCCGGGAAGTCCGGACGGCCGCGCCCGAAGAGGCGGATACACCGGGTCCGGCGTCCGGATCTGGCACCGCATGGCGTGGACCACGACGGCGTCGGGTCGGCCTGCCGCTGCTGCTGGTCCTGCCCACCATCGCGGTCCTGGTCGGCGCGCTGGGCTATCCCGTCGCATGGCAGGTCGCCACGAGCTTCCAGGAGTTTGGGCTCAAGCAACAATTCGGGCTGCCCCCGGAATTCGTCGGTCTGGCCAATTACACGGCGATCTTCACGGACCCGACCCTGTGGACGATTCTCGGCCGCTCACTGCTGTTCTGCCTGGTGTGCGCGTTCGCCACCGTACTGATCGGTGGCTTGCTGGCCCTGCTGATGAAGCGGGTGGGCACGGTCGTGCGGTTGGTCCTGCAGGTGTCCATGCTCCTGGCCTGGGCCATGCCGCTAGTGGCGGCCATGACGGTCTGGGTGTGGCTCGTCGACTGGCGCCGGGGTGCCCTGAACTGGTTGCTGACACGCGTCGGCGTCGATGCCTCCGGGCACAATTGGCTGGCCGAGCCGGCGACCTTCTTCGCCATCGCCGCCATCATCGTGGTGTGGATGAGCGTGCCGTTCGTCGCCCTGAGCCTCTATGCCGGGCTGACCCAGATCCCGGAGGAGGTCCTGGAGGCGGCGGCCATGGACGACGCCGCTGGCATCCAGCGGGTACGGCTCATCATCCTGCCGCTGGTCGCCCCCGTGCTCTCCATCGTTTTGTTGTTGCAAATCATCTGGGACCTGCGCGTCTTCACCCAGATCAAACTCCTCCAGGATGCCGGCGGCGTGGCCAACGAAACCCACCTGCTGGGCACCTACATCTACCAGCTGGGTGTCGGCTCCGGTGATTTCGGCGCCGCCAGCGCGGTCTCGATCGTCATGCTCCTGATCACGGTGGCCGTCAGCTGGTATTACGTCCGTTCCCTGATGAAGGAGGAAGCCGCATGAGGTCCGCCCGTGTCGCCACCTCGTTGTTCTCCCTGCTGGCCATCGCCATCGCCCTGGTGTGGGCCTTCCCGGTCTACTGGATGCTGAATTCCTCGCTGCTGCCCAATGTCGTGCTGCAGAGCGCCACGCCGACCTTCCTGCCCTGGGGCGGGTCGCTGGACAACTTCGCCGCGGTCTTCGCCGACGGCGGGTTCCTGCCCGCTCTGGCCGTCTCGTTGACCGTGACCCTGGCGACGGTGGCGGCCACCCTCGTCATCGCGTTCCTCGGGGCACTGGCCGTAAGCCGTTTCCGCTTCCGTGGCCGCCGCTCGTTCATCCTCGCCCTACTGCTGATCCAGATGCTTCCGGCCGAGGGGCTTTTCATCGCCCAGTACAAGATGATGTCCTCGGTGGGGCTGCTGAACAACGTCGTGGGCCTGACCATCCTCTACACCGCCGCCGTTGTCCCGTTCACCGTGTGGATGCTGCGCGGATTCGTCGCCGGCATTCCCGTGGAGCTGGAGGAGGCGGGCATGGTCGACGGTCTCAGCCGCACCCAGGCGTTCCTGCGCATCACGTTTCCGCTACTGGCACCGGGACTGGTCGCATCTGGTGTCTACGCCTTCCTCCAGGCCTGGAACGAATTCACCATCGCCCTGGTGGTGATGACCGAAGACCAGGCCAAGACCCTTCCGCTCTGGTTGCGGGGATTCGTCCAGGCCAGCGCCAGCCGTGAAACGGACTGGGGAATGGTCATGGCCGCCTCCACCCTGGTCGCCCTTCCGGTGATCGTCTTCTTCCTGATCGTCCAAGGTCGCATGAGCAGTGGGCTGGTCGGCGGGGCGGTGAAGGGATGAGCGGCACGGGATCCGGCCCCATCCTCCGGCATCGTGCCGCGGGCACGCTCCTGCCGGGATTCATCGGCACGACGGCCCCGGCGTGGGTGCTGCAGGCCTACGAGGAAGGACTTTTAGCTGTCTGCCTCTACGGGGACAACATGGCCTCCCCCACCCAGCTGCGGGAACTTTGCCTGCGGCTGCGTGCGCAGGCTCCGCACGCCCTGTTGGCCACGGACGAGGAGGGCGGCGATGTGACCCGCCTGCACTATCTCACCGGATCCGACCAGCCGGGCAACGCAGTGCTCGGCCGGCTGGACGACACCCAGCTCACCCATGCCAGTGCCGCTGCCATCGGCACCGAACTTGCGGCTTTCGGCATCAACCTGAGCCTGGCTCCGGTGGCCGATGTGAATTCGGCGTCGGAAAATCCGGTGATCGGGGTACGCAGCTTCGGCGATGATCCCGACCTGGTGGCGCGGCACACCGCCGCATGGATCGCCGGATTGGAGTCGTCGGGCGTGGCATCCTGCTCCAAGCATTTCCCCGGCCACGGCGACACCACGACCGACTCCCATCTGGACCTTCCGCGGGTCATGGTGGACGCCGGGGTCCTGCACCGGCGCGAGTTGGTGCCCTTCACCGCCGCCGTCCGGGCCGGTGGTGCCGCCATCATGACCAGCCACATCGTTGTGGAGGCCCTGGACCCCCGGCGTCCGGCCACCTTCTCCCCCGTCATCTTGCAGCAGGTGCTCCGGAAGCGCCTGGGCTTCCGGGGTGTGATCATCACCGATGCCCTGGACATGGCCGGTGCCTCCGCCGAGATCGGGATCCCCGAGGCGGCCGTCCGCGCCCTCATCGCCGGGGCGGACCTGTTGTGCCTCGGTTCCGGGACGACGGGTGGGCTCTACGCGGCCTGCCTCGATGCCATCGTCGGCGCCGTGGAATCCGGTCGGCTGCCCGAGTCCCGGCTCGTCGACGCCGTGGCCCGCAACGTCCGGCTGGCGTCGGGCTTCCCCGCCGCACCACCTGCCGGAGCCCCGCGCCACCGGGGAACGGACGCCACCCCCACCGTCCCGACGGGCTCACGGCTTGCGGCGGCCTTTGACGTCGGCCCCGACGCCGTAGCCTGGCTTCGCCATCCGGCACCACCCGTGATCGTCCAGGTCGAATCAGCCGCCAACATGGCCGTCGGGCAGGTTCCGTGGGGCCCGGCGGCCGCCGATGCCGCGACCGCCGAATCCGCGGTGGCCGCGGGGTCGAAGATCGCCGTCGTGGCCCGTGGACTGCATTCCGGCCACCCGGCGTACGATGCCGCCGCCCGGCTACGGGCTGCCGGGCATCCGGTGATCCTCGTCGACTGCGGCTGGCCGCGGGCGGCCGCAGACGTCGTGACCTTCGGCGCCTCCCGGGTCATCGGCCAGGCCCTGGCCCGGTTCCTGCTCGACGGTGGACGATCCCGGTCCACGGTCCTGCCGGAAGCTGGAAGCGCATGAAACTGGGGCTGGACATCGGCGGGACCAAAACCGCCGCGGCCATCGTCCACCCCGATGGCCGGCTGGCGGTCCTGCGCACCACACCCTCCGGCCACGGCCCGGAGGCCGTGGTGCGGGTCGCTGCAGCCCTGGCCCGCGAGGCGGTGGCCGCAGCGGGGGCCACGGGGGCCGGCCTCTCCTTCATCGGGGCCTGCATGCCGGGCCTCGTAGACCGGGAGAGCGGACTCGTCAGCCATGCGGTCAACCTCGGCGTCGAGCGGCTCGACCTCGCCGGACGGTTAGGGGCCGCACTGGGCCAACCGGTCGCCGTCGACAACGACGTCAAGACCGCAGCCCTCGGTGCCCATCACCTGTTGGACCGTCAGGACCCCGGCGGCACCTTCGCCTATCTGAACGTCGGTACCGGATTGGCAGCTGCTCTCGTCCGCAACGGTGAAGTCCTGCGCGGCTCCGACGGTTCCCTGGGGGAGATCGGACACCTGCCGATGGGCGGGGATACCTTATGTGGATGTGGTCAACGCGGCTGCCTCGAAACCCTGGTCTCCGGTTCGGCACTCGAACGCATGTGGCCATCGACCGGATCGGGTCGACCGAGAGGGCGCAATCCCTTCGTGGCCGCCGACGACGGGGATCGCTCCGCTGCGGCCGCCGGCGCGCAGCTCTCCGCCGGGTTGTTCCTGGCGGTCCAGATGCTGGTGCTCACCACCGGCGCCGACCGGATCGTCATCGGCGGCGGGCTCACCCGACTCGGCGCGGACCTCAGCACTGCCTTGCTCCGGGAAGTCGAACGACGCGCCCGGGCCTCCGAGTTCGTGGCCTCACTGCATTTGGCGTCCCGGATCGAGCTGGTGCCTGCCGACTTGCCCGTTGCCGCACTGGGTGCCGCCATGCTCCAGCACGGGCCGATGCCCACGCCACAGCGGCCGTCGGGAGTTCCGGCATGAGGCGCACAGTCGGCCCCCAGACACGTCGGGCCTGTCGCACGCCACCGCACCCGTCGTGGGAGGTGCACGCATGCAGGTCCTGATCTGCGCGTCGCCCGCCCAGGCCGCCCGGAGCGCGGCTTCCGCCATCTTGGCCGGCCTTCCCGGCGTGCGACCGGATGGGCGCAGCGGCGGCCGGCCACCCGTGCTGGGCCTGGCCACCGGCTCCTCGCCCCTGGGGTTGTACGCGGAACTCGGGCGGGCCGTCGAACGCTCGGAGGCATGGTTCGGCGCCGCGCAGGGGTTTGCGCTCGATGAGTACATCGGCCTGCCGGTCGACCATCCTCAGTCCTACCGCCGCATCCTGGAACGCGAGGTCTGCGCCGTCATCGGGCTGGCCACGCACCGACTCCACGTCCCCGACGGGACCGCGGAACCCACCGGAACCGCAGCAGGGTTCGCGCGGCGGGCCAACGACTACGAACAGGAGATCGTCGATTCCGGCGGCATCGACGTGCAGATCCTCGGGATCGGGGCGAACGGCCACCTCGGCTTCAACGAACCCGGGTCGGCCCTGGCCTCGCGCACCCGCGTCAAGCGGCTCGCCGCGCGAACGCGCGCCGACAACGCGCGCCGACAACGCGCGCTTCTTCGCCGACCCCGCGGACGTCCCAACCCATTGCCTCACCCAGGGGCTGGGCACCATCGCCCGGGCACGCCGCCTGGTGCTGATCGCCACCGGTTCCGGCAAGTCCGCCGCGGTGGCCGCCGCCGTGGAGGGAGCGCTCAGCGCGTCCTGCCCGGCCTCGATCCTGCAGTGGCACCCCGACGCCGTCGTCGTCCTGGACGGCGCGGCAGCGGCTGGCCTGCGCAACCGGGACTACTACGACGACGCCGCCGCCGGGCTCGGGACGCCCTGAGCACGCGCGGCGACGTGCCCGGCCACGTCATGGGGACGCCGCCTTCCGGTGACCTCTCCTAGGATCGGAGCATGCTTCCCGCCTTGTTGACCTTCGCCGCGTTCGGCATCCTGACCGGTCTGACGACCGTGTTGTTCGGATTCGGCGGCGGTTTCGTCATCGTCCCGGTCGTCTATGCGGTGGCCGTGGCCTCCGGAATCGGCGGCGAGGCGATGCTCGTGGCCGTGGCAACGTCGACGGCCGTCATGATCGTCAACTCGCTGTCGGCCACGCTGGCGCATTGGCGCTCGGGCCGGCTGCGGACCGACCTGCTCTTCCCGCTCGCCGGCTACATCGGAGTCGGCGCTCTGCTCGGGGCCCTGGTGGCCACACGGGTCCCCGACGGGGTGCTCCACGTGCTGTTCATCGCCTACCTGGCGATCACGATCGTGGACTCGCTGCTGCGCCGCGGGTTCATCTCCCGCTCCGCGGGCGCACCCGAACGGCGGCTGGGACCGGTGACCACCAGCGCGGGCGGACTCGGGATCGGTGCCGTCGCCAGTTTCCTGGGCGTGGGCGGGAGCATCATGACGGTGCCCTTGTTGCGTCGGCTGGGCCTGCCGATGGCGACCTCCGCGGCAATGGCGAACCCGCTCTCGGTGCCGGTCTCGGTGGTCGGTGCAGCGGTGTATGCGTTCTCGCTGCCGGCCGCTACCGCCGCCCTGGCCGCGGGCCGGCTCGGCTACATCGACCTGCTGGCGATGGCCGGGCTGCTGGCCGGCTCGCTGCCGACGATCGCCGTCGCGAAACGGCTGGTCGGCAAGATGCCCGACCGCATCCACGCCATCGCGTTCATCGCCCTGCTGGTCGTGGTGCTGGTGTCGATGCTGCTGATCCGCCCGGCCTGAGCTGGAATCAGCCGGCCGGTGGCGCGGGCAGCCTGCCGAAGTCCACGTACCCGGCCGCCTGCCAGCCCGGGTCGGTGTCCGGTCGCAAAACCGGGCAGCCGGCTTCCTCGGCGATGAGCGCGCCGGCCGACCAGTCGTGCTCGCCGGTCCCATATTCGGCGTAGGCGTCCAGCGTTCCATCGGCGACCATGCACAAGTCCAGTGCCGCCGAACCGATGCGGCGCACGTTGGCAAAGCCCGGCATCAGCCCGGCCAGGGCCTGGACCTGGAAGTCGCGGCGTCCGGCGTCATACCCGAAGCCCGTGGAGAACAGGGTCCCCGCCGCCCCGGCGACGGGCCCGGCCAGGCGGCGTGCCCCGGCGTCGTCCCCGGTGGAGGCGTCACCGAGCCAGGCACCGGCACCGCGGGAAGCCCACCACGTGCTGCCCAGGGCTGGGGCCTGCACGACGCCGGCCAGCCAGGCCTGCTCGCCGCTGCCCTCCGGTGCGGGGCCGGCGACGGCGACGGAGGTGGCGTAGTAGAGGATGCCGCGCACGAAGTTGGCCGTGCCGTCCAGCGGGTCGATCGACCAGCGGTACGGGCTGGCGTCGGCGGGGGTGGTGTTGCCGTATTCCTCCCCGGTGATGGCGTCGCGGGGACGATCGGCGGTGATGACCTCTCGGACCGCCTGTTCGGCGCGGCGGTCGTAGTCGGTGACCCAGTCCCCGGCCGCGGATTTGGTGTCGGCCTCGATGTGGACACCATGGCGTGCGGCCAGGACGGCGGCACCTGCTGCCGCGGCACGCCGCGCGGTGGCCAGCAGCTCGGCGACCAGGTCGGTGGTGGTCTCGGGGTGCTGGCTCATGCGGTGTCTCCGTCGGTGTCGGTGGTGGTTTCGCCGTCGTCCGGCGTGGGTTCGGGGCCGTTCTGCAGCAGGTCACGGAAACCGTCCTCGTCCAGCACGGGCACCCCGAGGGATTGGGCCTTGTCCAGCTTGGAGCCGGCGGCGTCCCCGGCAACCACGTAGCTGGTCTTCTTGGACACGGAGCCCGACGCCTTGCCGCCGCGGGTGATGATCGCCTCCTTGGCCTCGTCGCGGCTGAAGCCGTCCAGGGAGCCGGTGACCACGATGGTCAGCCCCTCGAGCGTGCGTTCGGTCTGTCCGTGGGACTCGTCCTCCATGCGGACGTTCTCGGCGGCCCAGGCCTCGAGGATTCCCAGGTGCCAGTCGACGCCGAACCATTCGATGAGGGCCTCGGCGATGATGGGGCCGACCCCGTCGACGTCGGCGAGCTTCTGGACCGCGTCCTCGGCGGTGACGGCTTGCCGGATGGCGTCCATGGACCCGTAGTGCGTGGCCAGGGCGCGCGAGGCCGTCGGTCCGACGTGGCGGATGGACAGGGCGACCAGGACCCGCCAGAGCGGTTGGGCCTTGGCCTTTTCCAGTTCGTCGAAGAGCTTCTTCGTGTTGGCGGTCGGTGCCGAGGGCTTTTTCTCGGTGCCCTTGGTCCAAAAGTACGGGACGAGCTCGAAGGCCCCGGTGCCGGCGCCCTTGGAGCGCCTTTCCCGCCAGACCCTGACCTCGGCGAGCGCGTCGCGGAGGGCGTCGTCGGCGTGGCCGGTGGCCAGGTCGAAGATCTGGGCCTCGTTGGTGATCGGGCCGGGACCCGACGGCTCGGCGATGCCGTCGAGCCCGGCCGGGTCCGGGCCGGGGCCCATGGTCAGTGCCAGCGCGGCCTCGTAGCCCAGCGCCTCGACGTCGAAGGCGCCCCGGCCGCCGAGGTGGGCGATGCGCTCGGTCAGCTGGGCCGGGCAGGACTGGGCATTGAGGCACCGGATGTCGATGTCGCCCTCCTTGGCCGGGGCCAGCGGTTCACCGCAGGACGGGCAGTGGGTGGGCATCACGAATTCGTGCAGTTCGTCCTCGCGGCCCTCGCGCAACGGCAGCACGGGTCCGACGATCTCGGGGATGACATCGCCGGCCTTGCGCAGGATGATGGTGTCGCCGATGAGCACCCCCTTGGCCTTGACGACGTCCTGGTTGTGCAGGGTGGCCATCTCCACGGTGGAACCGGCGACCTTGACCGGTTCCATGACGCCGTAGGGGGTGACGCGCCCGGTGCGTCCGACGTTGACCCGGATGTCCAGCAGCCTGGTGTGCACCTCCTCGGGCGGGTACTTGTAGGCCACGGACCAGCGCGGGACGCGGGAGGTGTAGCCCAGCGCACGCTGGATGGCGAAGGCATCGGCCTTGACCACGATCCCGTCGATCTCGTGCACGAGCGAGTGCCGGTCGGCTCCGTACTTCTCGATGTAGGCCAGGACCTCGTCGATCGATTCCACGACCTGCGAGTACGGCGTGACGGGCAGGCCCCATGCCTTGAGCAGGTCGTAGGTCTCGGACTGGGAGGCCGCGTCGAGTCCCTCGCGGACGCCGAAACCGTGGACGAACATGCCCAGCGGACGCTTGGCCGTCTCGGCCGGGTCCTTCTGCCGCAACGAACCGGCGGCGGCATTGCGCGGGTTGGCCAGCTCGGGCTTGCCGGCCTCGAGCAGGGCCTCGTTGAATTCGCGGAACTTCTGCGAGGGGAAGAAGATCTCGCCCCGGACCTCGACCTCCGTGGGCCAGTTGCCCCCCGCCAGCTCGGTGGGGATGTCCTTGATGGTGAGCACGTTGTGGGTGACGTCCTCGCCGGTGGTGCCGTCCCCACGGGTGGCGGCCCGCACGAGCTTGCCGTTCCGGTAGAGGAGGTTGATGGCCAGGCCGTCGATCTTGACCTCGCAGAGCCAGCGCAGCTGGTGCTTCGCGGCGCGCGTCCCGGCGTTTACCGTGGCCCGTTCCAGCCAGGCGGTGAGCTCCTCGAGGGAGAACACGTCCTCGAGCGAGTACATCTGGGTCAGGTGCTTCACCGGGGAGAACGCGGCGGAGACCTCGCCGCCGACCTCCTGGGTGGGCGAGTCGTTGGAGACGATCTCGGGGTGGAGTTGCTCGATCTCCTCGAGACGTCGGAACAGGACGTCGAATTCCGCGTCGGAGACCAGGGGGCTGTCCTCGACGTAGTAGGCGGTCCGGTAGCGGCGGACGTCCTCGATGAGCTGCTGGTATTCCTCGCGCAGCTTCCCGGCGGGGATGATCTCCTCGCCGGCCGCGGTCGTGGCGCCTTCGGAGGAGCCGGGGGTGGAACGGTCCGGGGTGTTCTGCTCGGTTTTCGTCACCCCCCTATCTTGCCCCACCGCTCCGACGAGTGGGAGCGCGTGCGCCGTCGTGTGCGCGCACCGCTCTGGAATGCACGACGGCGATGCCCCGTTCAGTCGTCGGCGTTCAGTTCGGCGTCCAGCAGCGGCAGGTCGGCGGGGACCACCATGTGGGAGGTGACCGCGTGCTCGACCAGGCGGGCGCGCCGGTTGGTGGCGAGTTTGCCGGCCCCGCCGCGCAGACCGGCAACGCCCGACTTGTCCAGCTTGTCGCAGACGTTGTCGAGCTTGCGGTTGAACTTGGTCAGCGGCCAGCCCAGGCGGCTGGCGGCCTTGGCGGACGTCGGGATGGAGCTGAGCCCGTTGCCGTCCCGGCGCAGCATCGGCTCCGCCAGGGCCACCACCAGGGCACGTTGGGCGTCGGTCAGGACGACGGGGCCGATCGTTGTCTGCCCGTCGCCGTCATCGGCGCTCCATTCCTGCCGGAAGGCCGGTGTGGCCAGGTGGACGGAGAACTCGTAGGTCGTCGGCCCGGCGGTGAACACGACGTTGGTCTGGCCGAACACCAGGGGGATGCGGGAACCGGGGGCGACCCATGCCTGCATGCCGCCGGTGGCGTCGGCAATGGTGGCAGCCAGGCGCGAGCCGACGTTCGAGAGCCACCAGATGTTGTCGTAGCGGGCAATGGTGAGGAACCTGCGGTGGAGGTACGGGTTGTCGTCGACTTCCAGATCGCCCTCACGTCCGATGGTGAAGGTCTGCTCGTCGGCAATCGGGAACCATTCCCCGCAGAAATCAATATTCACTTCGGCCATGCGTCACGCCCCCTGCGTCGTTCGGTCGTCCCCCAACGGATTATCCACCACCCAGACTATCTCTTGGCGCAATACCTGCTGGCATCTGATGCTTTCCCATTTTCCCGCACCAGCACCACCTGGATGCACGTCGGTGCACCTTTCACGAGCTCCGTCGTGGCGGCAGGCTTCTCGACCTTGCGGTTTTCGCCCTGGTCGGTGGCCGTGACCGGCGCCCAGTAGTAGGTATCGCCGGTGCGTGGATCCGGGTTCTTCCACGTGAACGCGACCTGGCCTCCGGTGGTCTTCGAGGCGAAGCCCTTCACCTGCGGGATCACGCCTTCGTTGCCGAGCAACGGGTCGGCGGGCCCCTGGCTCGGTGGGGCACCCGAGGACACCTGGTCGGCGTCGACTCCCCGGTTCAGTGCGGCGACCACGAAGATCCCGGCGATGATGATGGCCAGCACGGCACCGATGCCCGCGACCAGTCCGGTGGGGAACCGTTGCCCGGTGCGCTCCGGGGACGGCGTGCCCGGTGGCACCTGCGGCACCCACCCGGGGGCGCCGGGTTCCTCACCGGGGGCGAAGGTCGGCGTCCCGGAACGGCTCGATCCTTGGCGGGATCGGTCGCCACGTGGATCCGGTTGGCGTTGCCGCGAGCCGGCGAGTGAACCGTCGGGCAACCGTCCACGCATGATCGTGGCGTCGTCCGTGCCGGTCGTCCCGGCCGCTGAGGGGGCCGCTGCTTCCGCGGCTGTCGGCGGGTTCGGAGGGGCTCCTGGGGTTCCCCGTACCGGCCGCAGCACCGTCGGATCGGATTCCGGACCCGCCCAGGTACCAGATGACGTGCCGGAACCGGTGCTCGCTTCCGGATCGATCGAGACGACCTGGCGCACCCGCGTGGCCTCGCCGTCGTTCCCCTCACGTGGATCCTCCCGGGGGGCCGGGTCCTCCATCACCTCGAAGGCGGTCACCGACAGGCCGAGCTCGGACTGCACCCGCTGCAGGGCCAGGGCCAGGTCGCGGGCCGATTCGAAGCGGGCCGACGGGTTCTTGGCCATGCTGGTTGCCAGCGTCTGTTCCAAGGCGGCGGGGACGTCGGGGCGGTTCAGCGGTGCAAGCGGCGCGGAGGAGATGCGCGAGATGAGTTCGCGTTGGGAGTTGTCCGCCCCGGCGCGGACGAAGGGAGAGCGGCCGGCCAGCAACGTGTAGATCGTCGCGCCGAGCGACCAGACATCCATGCGCACCCCATTGGGCGAGCCTCCCGCGAAGGCCTCGGGCGGGGACCACGGGATCGAGAGCCCTGCCTCGTCGTCGAGCGCATCGGTGGTTCCGGAGATGCCGAAATCCGTCAGCGCCGGACGATTGTAGTCGGTGACCAGGATGTTCGCGGGTTTGATGTCACGGTGCACGATGCCGGCGCGGTGCGCCGTCTCCACGGCCGAGGCCACCTGGATGCCCACGGACAGGACCTCGTCGACACCGAGGCGTGCCCGGCGGTAGCGCACGTCCAGGCTGGGCCGGGAGCAGTACTCCATGGCCAGGTACGAGTGGCCCTCGGCGGTGATGTCCGCCTCAAAGATCGTCACGATGTAGGGGTGCGAGGACAGCTGGGCCATCAGGTCGGCCTCGGACTCGAACCGCTTGCGGGCGCTTTCGGTCTTCAGATCCGAGAGCAGGACCTTCACGGCGACCTTCCGGCGTGGCCGGTCCTGCTGGTACAGGTAGACATCCGAGAAGCCGCCGGAACCGAGCAGGTTCAGGTAGTCGTAGCCCTCGATCGCCGGCGGTGGTGCCGGCGGGCGCTTACCGCTCACAGAAGGCCCTCGAACCGCAACGAGACCCCGTCGCCGAGGTCGGCGATGTCGCCGTCGAGCAGCATCAGCTTCTCGCCCTGGCCCAGCCGGCGCGGCGGCATGCCGGCGCGTACGAGCATGGTCCCGTTGGTGGCCTTCAGGTCGACCAGCATGACGTGCCAGCCCTCGAGCTGGACCTCCAGGTGCGACCGGGAAATGTCACCGCTGGGGCTCTTGACCTGCACGACGCGCGGCATCGAGCCGCTCGCGGAGCGCCTGACCGAGGGCTGGCGCCCGACGACTGCGGGACGGTCCAGCTCGATGGCCTCCCCATCGGAGATCACCATGCGGCCCAGCGTCGGGCGCGGCACCTCGCGGGGATCCTCGCTCAGTGGCTCGCCGCACCGGGCGCAGGTGGAGGACGTCGGGGGGTTGGCGTGTCCGGCGGGGCAGAGCCGTCCCAGGACCTGCGGTCCGGTCGCCGGGTCCGGCTGGCTTCCGCCGGCGGCGGGGGCCACGGGCAGCACCTGGGTGGGCAGGTCACCGCGCATCACCGTATCGCCGTCGTGGTCACCGAGGTGGGCTTCCCCGTCGGCGCCCCCGGCTGGCTGCGGTGCGGCGGCGCGCGGGGCTGAGCTGATGGTCGGCAGGTCGTCGAGGTCGTGATCCGGCGCGGAGGGTTCGACACCCGGGGCTGCGCCACCGGAGCCTTCCGCGTCGGCGCGCGCCTGGGCCCGGGCGGCGGCCAGCCAGGGCACGGCGTCGATCAGTACTTCGGGATCGGGAAGTTCCTCGTCCGCCGGATGTGGTCCCGCGATGGTGTCATCGGAGACCGGTTCCTCTGCGCTGGCGGGAGCCTCCGGAGCGCCCTCTAGGGTGGAGCTGGACATGATGGTGTTCGCATCGTCCGCGTCTTCGGCGGAGACGGGGTCGGGCCCAGGTTCCGGTTCCGGTTCGGGATCCGGCTCGGGTGCGGAAGTCTCCGGTTCGGGTTCCGGCTCAGGTTCCGGCTGGGGTGCGGAAATCTCCGGCTCGGGTTCCGGCTCCGGTTCGGGGTGCGACTCGATGTCCGTGTTAATGCCGGAATCGGGCTCCCATTCCGCCTCTTTCTCGGACTTCTGTTCGCCGGGCCGCGGTTCGTCGTCCACCACGGCCTGTGCCGCCCCTGCCGCGGTGACGGCAGCGGTCTCGGTATGGTCCACGTCGGCCGGCGGGATGATGGGCTGCGGCGCCGAGAGCGGTTCGATCTCCCCGGGGGCTTCCTCCGGCAGGTCGACGTGCAGCCGGCCGAAGCCGATGACGCCCTCGGTGATCGGCAACCAGTGCTGGTCACCGCCGTCGTGCTGGCGCAGCACGTCGTCCAGCGCGATGTCGAGGCTCTCCTGGCGCGGGATGCGCCGTTCCATCCAGGTGGTGACGCCGTGGCCGTTGACGTGGGTACTCAGCTCACGGCCCTCGCCGGCGAGGGAAACCGGACCACGCAGGATGGTGTGCACGTCGGCCTCGAGGCTGACGATGCCGAACGGATCCATCCCGGTCAGTGCCAGCCCCCGGGCGGACAGCACTGCTGACAGGAGTTTTTCGACGCCCGTGGATCCGTCGAGTGCCTCCCAGAGGCCGTCGACGTGTCCCGGGTCGGTCGACCCGGGCAGCAGGACCAGGTGGCCGTGGCGGACCAGGGCCAACCAGGGCCCCGGCAGGTAGGTGATCCGTGCGGTCATTCCGCGCTCCCCTCCGGGCGTGGTTTGGTCATCCCGTCCTCGATCCGCTCGCGGGGGGCGGTATCGGTGAACTGGTCGTCGTCGTGCTCGAGCTTGACGTCGACGATGACCAGGGTGATGTTGTCCCGGCCTCCCGAGCGCAAGGCGGCCTGCAGCAGGTCGTCGACGGCGATCTGCGGCGGCGTCCGGGACATCATCACGTCGCGGATCGAGGCGTCGGATACCTCGTTGGTCAGCCCGTCCGAGCAGATCAGCAGCCGGTCGCCGGGACGCGCCGGAAGCATCCAGAAATCGGCGTCGCTGTCCTCGCCGGTGCCCAACGCCCGGGTGATGACGTTGCGCCGCGGATGGGTCAGCGCCTGCTCGGCGGTGATCTCGCCGTTGTCGACCATTTCCTGGACCTCGGAGTGGTCCACGGTGATCTGGCGGAACGCGTCCTCCGAGAGCAGGTAGGTCCGCGAATCGCCGACGTTGAACACCAGCCAGTAGGGCGCCTCGCCCTGGCGGACCAGTGCCGCCCCTGAGACGGTGGTGCCGGCCCGCGATCCGGCCGCGTCGCGGATGGCCTGGTCGGCGGAGACCATGAATTCCTGCAGGTCATCCGGGTTCAGCCATTCGCCGGCCGCCTCCTGGCCGCGGGCGAAGGTGGCCACGCAGATGCTGCTGGCGACCTCCCCCGCCTCGTGCCCGCCCATGCCATCGGCCACGGCGAAGAGATGCCGTTCGGCCAGCAGCGCGTCCTCGTTCAACGGGCGGCGCAGCCCGCGGTCCGTGGCGAACCCGTAGTCCAGTGCGATCTGGCCGCCGGTGGGGCCGGGCTCGGCCCCGCTCATGCGGGACCGACCGTGAAGTAGCGGTCGCCGAAGTACACGGTTTCGCCGTGTTCCGCATGCTGGGATTGCCCGGGAACCAACGGGCGTCGGGTGCCGTCCGCGGCGGTAATCCCCGAGCCGTTGGTGGAATTGCGGTCGGTCACCCAGACCCCCGAGCTGTCGGCGGCGAGGTGCAGATGCGTCTTGGACACCGAACGGCCGATGTCGGCGTAGTTGAACAGCTCGCCGATCTCCTCATCGTCCCGGGCGGAGGGGTTGCGCCCCACCAGCGCGGTCGTGGCCAGTGTCAGGACCTGTCCGTCGTCGAAGCGCAGGCGTGCGCCGGGGGTCGCGGGTGCATGGGCGGCGGTGCGCAATTGCGTGTGTCCGGCCTCGTCCTCGGCCTGGGCCGCCTCGCGGTCCAGCGCGGGTGAAGCGGACGACGACGGCACCGGGCCGGCGTCGGCAGCCTGCGGCGCGGCCGGGGCCGGGGCCGGTGTGGCCGCCGGCGGCACGGGTTGGCCGGTCTCCGTCGGGGCCTTCCCCGGCACTGCGGAGATGGGGCCGTTGGCCAGTTCCGGGCTCAGGGCCGGCCACTGGTGCTCGGGGGCCAGGTAGCCGGGATGTCCGGGCTGGCCGGGAGCCGTCATGCCACCCGGGGCGAAGGCCGAGGGGCCGAACAACCCGCCGGTGGTGATCGGGTTGCGCCCCTGGTTGACGTCGACCACCAGCGTGCGGGCTGCCTTGTCGTGCCAGCCCTGGCGCTGGTGGTTCGGGTCCCAGAGGTTGGAGAGCAGCATGACGACGGGGCCGGCCACGGGGACGATGGCGGCCAGGCCCACCAGCAGCCGGCGGATGAAGACCTTCCCCCAGCCGGGAGCGAAGCCGTCCTCGTCGCAGGTGCGCAGGCCCAGCGCCAGGTTGCCCGGCGTCTTGCCGGTGTGGGCCTCCCAGCCCCACAGGGCCACGGCGTAGGCGAGCACGAAGACCGAGACGATCATGGACGAGGTCGCCATCTCCGAGATCAGGTCGGAAGAGGTCAGGTAGGAACTCGATTGCAGCGTGGCGAGGTTGGTTCCGTAGAAGATCATCCAGGCGAGCACCACCGGCACGATGTCCAGCAGGCCGGCCACCAGTCGCTTCGCGGCCACGGCATTGACCAGGTTCAGGTTCTGGGCCACCGGCTACTCCTTTTCCTCGATTGTCTCTACTCTACGGACTGCCGCACCCCGGTCTCCCCGCGATGCCCGCCGGGCGGTGATCCGGGTCCGGGCGTCCAGGACCAGGGAACGCGGCGAGTACTTTCCGCGCAGGCGCCCCCAGAATCCTACCGATGAACTCATCCCGGCAAGGTGTTCGTCCACGTGGTGCCAGTAATCGGTGACCTGTGCCTCGCTCGGCTCCTGGTGGCCGAAGACCGCGGAGTCGGCCCGGTGGGCCAGCAGGACGCTGGTTCCGGCGGTGTCGGGGAAGTCCCCTGCCAGCGCCTTGGCGTTCTCCCGGCGGGTGCCCTTGGGCTCGGGCCTGGATCCGAGATCGGTGGCCAGGGCGATGACCTCGTCCCAGCCGCCACTGACCCGGTCCCCGGCCCGTCCCCGCTGGCGCCGGCGTGCACGCCGGCGCAGCTTCAGCAACGCGATGAGCAGCAGCGGCAGCAGCAGGATCGCCACGGGGATCGCGATGTATCCGGCCACGGCCAGGATCGGGCCCCAAAAAGCCCAGAAGCCGTCGTCCGTTTCGTCGGCGTCCTGCGGGTCCGGGGCGGTCTCGGGGGGAAGCCTTGCGTCGTCCTGCGGCGGGGGCGGCGGTTGCAGCACCTGCGGCTGGGGCACGGACTGCGGCTCCTGCTGCGGCGGGGTCGGTTCCTTGTCCTTGTCGGGGGTCGGGGTGAAGGCCACCCAGCCGACGTTCTCGAAGGCGATCTCCACCCAGGCGTGGACGTCGGCGCCGGTGAGCTGCACGGTGCCGGCGGGGTTGTACTTCTCGGGGTAGAACCCCATCACCACGCGGGCCGGCATGCCCTGGTCGCGGGCCATCAACGCCATGGCCACGGCGTACTGCTCGTCGTCGCCGATCATCGCGTCGGCGTCCAATAGGGCGGCGATGCGGGCGGCCCCGTGCCCTGACAGGGAGGGGACCTCGTTCTCCTTGCCGTTGGAGAAGTAGCCGGTCTCGTGCAGGATGCCCTCCATCGCGGCGGCCCGCTCGACGCCGGTGTCGCCGTCGCCGGCCATCTCGGCCGCCTTGCCGGAGACGACCTGCGGGACGTTGGACAGCCGCGGCATCGTGAGGTCGGAGAGGCCGAAGGCCTGCAGCTTCTTCCGGTCGACCTGCACGGGGAACTCGACGTTCGCGGTGTAGGAGTCCCCGCGGCGCAGCCCCGTGGTGGACAGGGCCGTCTCGGCGTCGTCGTTGTAGAACAGCGAGCGGGAGAGTTCGCCGTTCCCGTCCCCCGTCACGTCCAGGCCCAGCAGCTTCCCGCCACCGGGGACCCAGACGCCGTCGTAGCCCTCGATGGTGATGTCCAGCGTGCCGCGGGCGCGCCGCGGATCGTCCGCCGCCGAGGCGTTGACGTTCGAGGCATCGCCGACGGGGGTGAAGTTCCCGCCCGAGCGCGGATCCACGTTGTAGACCAGCCCGTCGTAGGTGTCCAGCGCGGCGAGCCGGATGCGTTGGCCCTCCGGCAGGCCGGAGACCGAGAGCAGCGGCTCCTCCGTCTGGTCCTTGACGTAGGTGCGGAAGCGCATCAGCGGGCTCGGGTAGTCGTAGAGGTCGATCGGGGGCACGACGGCGTCGCGCAGCACCTGGCGCTGTTCGCCCACCTGCAGCGCGGGTGCCGCGATGGCGGTGAGCCCACCGGCGACCAGCAGCACGATGGCGCCCATCCCGACCCGGCGCAGCAGTCCCGCCCGCGCGAGCGAGGAGGTTCCGCCGTCGTGCAGGGACTGCATTTCGGGGCCGACGGCCCGGTCGACCTGGCGCCGCCAGGCCAGCCAGCAGACCAGCGCCATGACCAGGACCAGCCCGCGCAGCAGCGGCAGCGGCACCTCCCGGGTGCCGAAGACGATGCCCCCGATGAACATCGCGATGACGGGGATCGTGCTCCAGAAGGGCGAACGCAGCCGCCAGGCGAGCAGCCCGGCGACCAGCGCCGTGGCGTACGCGCTGAGGAACGGCACCACCAGCATGCCGGCGCGGATCCCGACCGGCGGGGCGACGGTGAGCACGTCCTTCCAGGACAGCACGACGCCGGCGAGCAGGGTCCGCAGGGATTCGAGGGTGGGCAGGAACCCGGAGAAGGCCTCCGCCGGCGTGGCCAGGACGGTGCCCAGCAACAGGTAGGCCCCGATGCCGATCCCCGCTGCGGGCAGGAAGCCCAGCCGGTAGCGCACGATGCAGTACGCCAGCGCGAGCCCGAGGACCGCACCCCCGATCCCGGCGGCGAGGTAGCGGACGTTGCCGCCGAACGCGGCGTGCAGGCCCAGCACCCCCAGGACGAGGCAGACGAGCAGCACCGCGGCGTCGATGGAGCGGCGGGCCGTGGGCAGGTGGGGGCGCAGGCGCGCCAGCAGATCGTTCACGAGGCCACCTGGTGCAGGATGAGCGGAAGTTCGGCCAGGTCGCCGATGGTGACCACGGTCAGGTCGCCGATGGTGGCGCGGGCGGGGGTGAGGCCGGTCCCGCAGCGCACGGCGAAGGCGCGGACGCCGACGGGCACGTGGGTGCTGGCCCGGCGCAGCTCGGACGGAGTGGCGACCGGGCCGGTGACCAGGAAGAAGACCGAGGCGTTGGGCACGGTGTCGGCGGTGATGCGCGAGAGGTCGACCAGGTCGCTGCGCCGGGCCCTGCCCTCGACGCGGGTGAGGTCATCGAGCAGGTTGCGTCCGGTCTCGCAGCGCACCGGTCCGCCCTGGGTGAGCACGGAGAGGTTGCGCTGTTCGCGGACCGCCTGCAGGCCGATCGATGCGGCGGCGGAGACGGCCAGCTCGAAGTCGTCCTCCGAGGAGTACTCCCCCGTGTTGGAGGACAGGGCGATGGCCAGGTGGGAGCGGCGGGTCTCCTCGAATTGGCGGACCATCAGCTCGCCGGTGCGGGCGGTGGTCTTCCAGTGGATGTGCCGGCGGTCATCGCCCGGGACGTAGTCGCGCAGGGCGTGGAAGGAGACGTCGGAGGAGGACAGGTCGCGGGTGGGCTGGCCCTCCAGGTCGCGGATGAAGCCGGAGCTGGTGCCGCCCAGCGCGGTGGTGCGCGGGTGGACGAAGAGGTCCTGCGCGTCGGTCCACTTGACCTGCCGGCGCAGCAGCCCGAAGGGGTCCTGGCGGATGGAGCGCACCGGGCCGACCTGGATGACCGCGCGGCGGTGCGTGGGGATGGTGAAGAGCTCGTCGTGCGAGGCCTCCGGGGCCAGGCGCGGAATCCTGAAGAAGGCGGTGGACGCGCCGACCGGGAGCTCCATGGAGACCGGCAGGAGCGCCTTGGGCGAGGCGTTCGCCACCTCCATGCCGCCCACGGCCCGGTCGCCGACGGCCACCCGGGTGCGGTTCAGGTCCAACGTCACCCGGTACACCGAACGGCCCAGGATGAAGGCGATGGCCAGCAACAGCAGCAGGGCGCCCAGCAGTGCGGCGATCTTCGCCTCCTGCCACCCGAAGATCCCCCCGAGCACCGCCAGGACAAGCACGACGGCGGCCAGCAGCCATCCGAGCGGGCTCACCACCTCGGTGGCCGGCTCGAGCCGCGTGGCGGTCCAGCCGGAGACACGCTGCCAGGCGGGCTGGACCTCGAGCCGGATGAGCTTGGCGATTTCGGCCGACAACGACGTCGGAGGCAGGCGCGAGCGCTGGTTCGTGGAACCCGGTGTGGGCGTGGTCCTGCGCTTGAACCAGGCGGCGGCCGAGGTGCCCAGGGATCCGGCGGTGCGCCGCCGGGGTCGTTCCTGGGTGCGGGCGGACCGCCGTCCGGACTCCTGCGTGGGGGTGCTCATGCTGGGGTGGATACCTTCCGGCCGGACCTAGGCGTGGGCGCCGGAGCGCTGCTGGGGTGCCGCGGTCTCGACCAGGACGCGTGCCAGCACGGAGTCGGCCGTCGCGCCGGAGAATTCCGCCTCCGGGTCCATCACGAACCGGTGGGTCCACACAAAGGGTGCGAGTTCCTTCACGTCGTCGGGCAGCACGTAGTTGCGTCCCTCGGAGGCCGCCCACACCTTGGCCGCGCGGACCATGGCCAGGGCGCCGCGGACGGAGACCCCGAGGCGGGTTTCCGGGGCCTCGCGGGTCTGCTCGGTGAGCTCGGCGATGTAGTGCAGCACCGAGTCGTCCACATGGGTGGTGGTGGCCAGGTCGGCCATGTCGGCGATGGCGCCGGTGGTGATGATCGGCTTGAGGGCCAGCGACCGGTCGCGGGTCGAGGCGCCGGAGAGCAGACTCACGGTGGATTCGCGGTCCGGGTAGCCGATGGAGGTCTTGATGAGGAAGCGGTCCAGCTGGGCCTCGGGCAACCGGTAGGTGCCGGCCTGCTCGATGGGGTTCTGGGTGGCGATGACCATGAACGGGCGGTCCTGCGTGTAGGTCTTGCCATCGACGCTGACCCGAGACTCCTCCATGACCTCCAGCAGCGCGGACTGGGTCTTCGGGGAGGCCCTGTTGATCTCGTCCGCCAGGACGATGTTCGCGAAGATCGGCCCTTGGTGGAACTCGAAGAGCTGGGTCTTCTGGTCGTAGATCGTGATGCCGGTGACGTCGGAGGGCAGCAGGTCGGGGGTGAACTGGATGCGGGAGTTCGACCCCTGCACCGTGGCGGCCAGCGACCGGGCCAGCATGGTCTTGCCCGTTCCGGGGGCGTCTTCGAGCAGCACGTGTCCCTCGGAGAGCATGGCCGTGAGGATCAACTTGATCACGTCCTGCTTGCCGAGCACTGCCTGCCCCACGTTGGCCGAGAGCTTCTCGAACGTGCCGGCAAACCACTCGGCCTGGTCGTTGGTCATGGTCATGGTTTTCTGGTTCCCTTCGGAAAACGTCTTCGTGGGCTCGGGGCCTTTTTAGAAATTGGTCTCATTGGATTTCACTCCGCCGAAGTAGGCGAAGAAGGGCGCACCATTGATCGCCCCGGGGGTGATCCAGCAGGAGTAGTCGCCGCTGAATCGCCCGTTTACCACCTCGAGGCCTTCCTTCGTCGAACCGACTTGGTGCGGCGGCTGTGCCATGCACTTTCCCTCATATTTGCCATCCGGGAAATCGTAGGCCTCCACGTGGTACCTGTAGCAATTGTTCGAGCCTTCGCATTTGGCGGGCTCCACCTTTGCTCCCCTTGATAGGACGACTCGTTTCTTCGGCGCCGGCGGCGGTGGCGGTGGATCGGTTTTCGCCGAGGCAGTCCATGACCTGCTGCTGGACGCGCTGGACGGATCACCCGAGTTGAGCTTGGTAGTCGCGGTGACGGTGAGTGTCACGGTGTCGCTTTCACCTAAGCCTGTTACCTTGCCCGTCGTTTGGTTCAAGGTACCCTTGTTGACTTTGGCGGTGAGCTTCGTGCTCCGTCCGTTGTTGTAGGCGCTTTCGGTCTTGTTCCATTTGAATGTCGCTGATTTCTTTCCGCCGCTACCACTGGCATTAGCCGCGTCCTTTGGCGGGCCAAACGCACTGGTTGAATTGGATGAGCCTGCTGGCCCCTGGCCAGCGGCGTTGACGGCGGCCACCTGCCAGCTATGTGGTGCCCCGTTCCTGGAGGAAATAGTGCCGGACGTCCGATTTCCGAACGACTGCCAAGCGCCGCTTTCAGCCCGGTACTTGTATTCACGGATAGGAGAGCCGTTGGAGGATGCGGCTGTGAAGCTCAATCGAACCTGGCCGCTTGTACCGGTGGCCGTGGCGGTCACCTTGCCGACCTTGAGCGGCTTGCCGTACGGCGTGACCGCGGTCGAACGTCCGCTCTCGGGAGAAGTCCCGACCTTGTTCTTCGCCATGACGGAGAAGGTGTAGGAACTGGTCGTCTTCAGCCCGGTCACCGTTTGATCGGTCGTCCCCGCTGCAACGGTGATCGATCGGACCGTCGAGCCGCCCTGGTGGACTTTGAGGGTGTAGCCCTGGATGGGGGCTCCGTTGTTGTTCGGCTCGTTCCAGTTG
This sequence comes from Micrococcaceae bacterium RIT 802, assembly GCA_016892645.1. Lineage (GTDB taxonomy): Bacteria > Actinomycetota > Actinomycetes > Actinomycetales > Micrococcaceae > Arthrobacter_H. The sequence continues at coordinate 494,782 of JAFEMX010000001.1, read as the reverse complement.
ACGTTGACGACGCCGCCGTTGACGCTGGACTGGGATCGCACGGCGACAGGCGCCGTCGGTTGGAAGGGCTTGCCTGCCGGAACGACCGAGGCTGAATAGGTGCTCCATTGCGACGGTTTGTCCGCCTTGTTCACGGCCTGGACACGGAACTGATAGGCAACCCCGTTCTTCAGGCCCTTCCAGGTATGGCTGGTCCCGGAGATGCCCGTGACCTGGCTGACGCCGGTCGCCGGTGCCGGGGAGACCTCCAGGGTGTATCCGGTGACGGGTGAGCCGTGGTTTTCCGGCTTGTTCCACCTCACCGTGGCCTGTTCGTCGCCAGACGTCGCGGACGGCGCCCCCGGCTGTTCCGGTTCGACGTCCGGGCGGGCATCCGCGGAAGCCGCCGAGGCTTCCGATTCGCCGACGGCATTGGTCGCCGTCACCGTGAAGTTGTAGACATGGTCGTTCTTCAGACCCGTGATGGTGCAGGTGGTGGTCTGGCAAGTCTGCTTCACCCCGTCGCCGGATACCGTGTAGGACTCGATCGGAGCACCGTTGTTCGACGGCGCATCCCAGCTGAGAACGGCCTTGGAATCACTGGTTGACTCGACCAACGGCAAGCCAGGGGCATCCGGTTTACCCTTGACGTTCAGGGTGACCGTTCCATTGACCTGACGATCCACGTCCTCAGTCACGTCAGCAATCGTGTACTGAACGGTCATGGTCCCGACGAAATCGTCGTTCGGTGTGATGGCGAGTTTGTCACCATCGACGGAGACCGACCCATCACCATTGGTGCCGCCGGTTCCGGTAAAGGCATCGACGATCTTCAGCGGACCCTCCTCCGGATACGGGTTGTGGTCGTTGTCCAACACGGGAACGACCACCTTGCTGCCCTGGTGGGCATCTGCCACCGTATCGGCGACGGCAACGGGCAGTTCGCGGGTGGAGGCCAACACGTTGAGGGAGATATTCGCCGACACGGGGTCGTTGTGTCCGTCGGTGACTGAGACCTTGACGGACCCCTTGGTGCCCTTGGGCGTCTTGGCGTCGGCTTCGGCGGTGAGGATGTGCCCATCGACGAGTCCGACCTTGACCCCCTCGATGTTCTGCTCGCCCACGGAGAACTTGAGCTTGCCCGCGTCGTCCTTGTCCGGGTCGCTGGCGATCTGGTTCAGGTCCAGACGTGCGGCATCCTCACCTTGGGCGACGTCCAGGGAGTTGGACTGGATGGTCGGGGGCTTGTTGTCCTCCGGGCGCGGGAGCACCTTGATCGGAATCGAGAGCATGCTCGTGAGCCCGTCCCGGTCATCCGGTCCGGAGCCATCGGTGACTTCGACAGTGACGGAGGCGGGGCCCGAGTACTCCTTGTCGGCCTTGAAGGTCAGTTCCGTGGCCGACTTGACCAATTCGCCGTCGTTCTCCGGTACGGACTTGACCTTGTTCTCATCGGTCAGCCGTGGCTTGTGGCCATCGCGGACCTGGACCAGGTCCCCGAGATCGAGCCTGAGGGTCTCCCCCGCAATGATCTCCTGGGCCTTGTCGCTGCGCAGGACGGGTCGGGCGCCGCCGGCACCGGGAACGATCGCGAACGCGGTGGATTTCAGATCGTCCTGGTCGGTGATCGTGTAGGCGATGACCTGGGACTTGTCGCCCACCTTGACCTTGAGCTGGTTGTCACCGGTGACGCTGGCCGAGCCCGGCTTGTCCGGCAGGGAGACCTTCAGGTCATCGACCCGGCCGTCGGGGTCCTCGTCGTTTTCGAGGATAGGCAACGTGACCTCGTCCTTGCCGACGGTCTCCTGCAGGCTGGCCCGGTCATCGCGGGCGATCGGTGCCAGCAGCTTGGCTTCCGGGTCCGCCTCGACAGTCAGCGTGGCGCTGGCGGTGCCGCCGCGGCCGTCGCTGATGTTGTATCGGATGGACAGCGAGCCCTTTTGCTTCGGCGAGGTGACCTGGATGCGACCGTTGACGACCTTGGCATCGACGCCGTCGGAAGCACGCAAGTCGTCGACCAGCGTCGTGCGGTCCCCATCCGGGTCGGTGTCGTTGGACATGACGTCGACGGAGACCGGACGGTCCGGCCGCACGGTGATGGAGTCGTTGACGGCCACCGGGGGGTTGTTCTTCGAGGACAACGGGGCGACGCCCACCATGACGGTACCGGTCGCGCGGGCGCCCAACCGGTCCTCCACGACGTAGGAGAACACGTCGGTACCCGAAGCGGTGTTGCTCGCCGTGTATTCGATGGATGAGCCCTTGACCTTGGCCGATCCGAGCCGAGGCGCCCCACCCAGTTGCACCAAGGTCACGGAGTCCCCGTCCGGGTCGATTCCCCCCAACGGCACCTGGATGGCCGTGGTGCCACCGGCGAAGACGCGGCCGGTGATCTGTTCCGGTGACGGCGGCGCGTTGGAGGCCACGTCGACCGGCTGGATGTGGAAATTCACGCGGGCGTTGGCCTCCTGCCCGTCCGGTCCGGCGACGGTGTAGACGGCCGAGACGGTGTGTGGCTTCCCGTCGAACTCCCCGGCACGGAAACGCACGGTGTCGTCTGCGACGCTGATCAAGGAGCCGTCGCCGAGGCCATCCGCTTCCTTCAAATCAGGCCGCAAGGTGAGCTCGGCCCCGTTGGGGTGGATGTCGTTCTCCAGCACATCCACCGTGGCCACGTCTCCGGCGCGCACGACCACATCATCGGGGTTCGGGCGCGGCGGATCCAACTTCGGTGGCGCGGGAACCGGGATCACGTTGATCTCCCCGGTGGAGACCCCGTTCCCATTGGAAACCGTGTAGTGGACCTTCGTCGGCTCCGTCAGCCCGCGCACATCGGTGACGCGCACGAAACTGTTGCGTTCGACGGAGACCGTGAACGGGGCGTCCTCCGGCACCTCGGCGCCGGTGAGCACCAGGACGCCACCCGCCGGATCGGTGTCGTTGCCCAAGACGTTGACCAGGACGTCTTGTCCGGCCGGGAGCAGGGCCACGTCGCGCACGGCGACGGGGTTACCCGAATTCTGCTCGGGGTCCTTGACGTCGATGCGCACCAGCCCCGGGGCGCTGGCGGGACCGTTGGTGGCCACGTACTTCGCGTAGAACGTCCCGGTACGCTTTCCTCGTATCGTGACGGTTCCGGTATCGGAGTTGCCCTTCAGGTCCAACCCATCCACGGACTCGACGTTGGCCAGCCGCAGTTCGGTTCCGCTGGGATCGGTGTCGTTCTCCAGCGGCGAGAAGGTCACTTCCTCCCCGACGTTGGCCGTCACGTGATCGGTGGCCGTCACCGGCGGTGTTGCCGACTTCGCCAGGACCTCGACGACGACCCGGCCTTGTGCGCCTTCCCTGCCGTCGGAGACCTGCACGGTGATCTCCTTGCGGCCGACCTTCTTGCCGTTGTCCTGGAACGTCAGTGCACCGTCGGGGCGTACGCGGACGATGTCCTTGTCCTCGCTGGAGCCGCCGAGCAGCTGCAGGTCATCGCCGTCGGGATCGATCCAGTCACTGAGGATGTCCTGGGTGACGGATTCGCCCTGCTGGACGCGCAGGGTGGTCACGCGTTCCTGGGTCGGTTTGCTGTTTTCCCCTTGGGGTACCACCCGGACGTTCGCCGTTCCGGTGGCTTGGCCGCCGCGGCCGTCGTTCGCCTCATAGGTGAAGGAGGTCCGCCCGGTGGCATCGTCCGGAACGACCATCTGGAAACCGGTTCCGTCATGGATCTGCTGCAAGGTACCCACCGATGGCTGTTTGCCTTCTAGCGAGGCGGTCAAGAGGTCGCCGTCGGGATCCACGTCGTTGAACAGCACCGGCAGGGCGGTGGTGCGGCCGGCCCGGACGCCGAAGTCATCGGGCTTGGTGATGGGCTTTTTGTTGTCCTTGGTCCTGTTGGGCAGTTCGATGGCGTCGGTGATCTCCTTGGAGTCCTCCTTCTTCGCCTCGCCCTTGCCCTTCGGGGGCTCCAGGTCGCTCCAGTTGCTGACAATCTGCATGCCGTCATTGACGAGCCACACCTGCCCGGACGTCACGTCATTGAGGACGACGACGTCGCGGTTGACCCGGAACTTCAGTTCCGCCGTGCTGGGCATTTCCGGGACCTTCTGGGAGACATCCTGTCCGTCGTCGTTGCAGTCCCGGAGGTACTCGGCGCTGCCCTGCCACGCCGCGTAGGTGCACTCACCGACGCGGACGGGCTGGATGGCAGTTCCGCTGGATTCCAGGGGGAGGTATTCGGCGTCGCCGCCACGGAGGGGAACGTTGGCCAGCTTGTTGCCCAGCGCGATCGCCACGTGGTCGGCATCCGGACCGGGAGCCTGGAGCTTCCCACCCGCGGGATCGACCACCGTGGACGTCTTGCCGTCGGAGGTGATCACGGTGCCGGAGCCCTCGTCGAAGAGCACCGCGGTGTCGCCGACGACGGTGAGCTGGTATTTGGCACCGCTGGCGATGCCGTCGACCTGCTTCTTCGACTCCTCGGTGAAGGTCCCATCGGGTTGGCGGGTCCAGCTGATGAACTGCTGGGCGTCGATGTCCACGCCCCACACCCGGTCGTTCTCGCCGACAGCGGTGAGCACCTTGCCCTTGGCGTCGATCAGCGGCGGGGTGTCCTGGGAGGCGAAACTGCCCAGGTCCTCGGTGGCGGTGGCGTAGACGATGCCATGGTCCGCGTCGGCAACGGAGACGACGTCGGTCCCATAGGAGAAGGAGGAGTTGGCCGGTAGGGCGTTGTCGTCGGCGAATTGGACCATGGCAGGGTCGATGGTGGTCAACGCGCCCTGATCCCGGTTGCGGACGAAGACCTTGTCGGCGTTCTGCTCGAGGTCGTAGTTCGGCAGCGGCGTGAGGACACCGCCGTCGAGCACCTTGGACTGGTAGTTGAGGTGCCCGACCTTGTTCAGGGTCTTGTTCACGACCCACACACCGCCGTCGTTCAGGTCCACGTCGGCGGTCTTGAAGCCCGGGTAGATGACGGCGCCGGTGATGGCGAGAGCGGAGACGACCGAAACCGCGGCCGCCTTGAAGCCCGTGCTCTTGCCCGGGTTCGCTCCCCATCGGGACATGTTCTGGTTTCCTCATCAATGTCGCGTTCTTCCGTGCCCCCCAACGGGACGCAGAACCGGCCACCGTCGATTCTAAGGGATGGATGAATTCGGCGACATGGGGAGAACTCCCCATCCACGCAGCCTGTCACCAGCAGATGTCCAGCTTTCGTTCAGGCAACTGGTGGCCCGGTGCGTCGGGCCGGCCACGGTCAGTCGGCGTAGGGCCAGGTCCAGTCCTCGTTGGACCAGACCGTGAGGCCTCCCTTGGTCAACTTCACGCTGAGGGGAAGGTCTTTATTCCTGGGTTGCGCGCAATTCAGCTGCTTGGTCTCCGCCCCATCTTTATCAACGGTAACCGGCGTGGAGAATTCACTGATTCTCTTTCGTCCTCCGTCGCCGTAACAGGTGGCGGTCCAGGTTCCCTCGTAGTTCCTGGTGAACCCCGTCAGCTCGACCATTAAGTGCGTGCATTGCTTGCCGCAGCCGGACTTCGGCTGCCCCGCCAGGGTCTTGGCCCGCGGGTTGGGTGGCGGCGGCGGCTTCGGGTTCGAGGTCTCGCTTGTGGACCGGGACAAGGTTTGGCCCTCTGAGTCCTTCACCGTGATGGTCAACTTCCGGGTCTCTTCCCAGCCGACAGCTACTTGTTCGCTGCCGTCGTTGGTCGTCGAGCTTCCGCTGATGGAAGCAGCGAGTGTCACTTTGCGCCCGTTGGCGTAGTCGGCAGGCTTGGAATTCCATCCGAACTTGATCCAGTCATCTCCATGAGAGGCCGACCGGCCACCCCCGTCGCGCAGCGGGCCATAGGAGCTGGTCGAGTTGGAGGCGCTGCTCGGGTCACCAGCCCCGGCGGCATTGAGGGCGCGAATCCTCCAGGAATGGGATGCGCCATTGGCATTGGTGGTGATGACGGACCCGGGACCACCGATGGACTTCCAGGCGCCGCCATCGGTCGAATACTGGTATCCGGTGATCGCCGAGCCGTTGGCGCCGGGCTTCTTGAACGAGAGCTTGACCTTGTTGTTCGCCCCCGTAGCGCCCGCCGTGGGTTTGCCGATCGTCTTGGGCCGCCCATACGGCGTGACCGCGGTCGAACGTCCGCTCGCGAGCGAAGTACCCACCTTGTTCTTAGCCATGACGGAGAAGCTGTAGGAACCAGTGGTCTTCAACCCGGTCACCGTCTGCTGTGTTTCGCTGGAAGACACGGTCCGCACCACGGAGCCGCCTTCATGCACCTTTAACGTGTAGCCCTGGATGGGGGCACCGTTGTCGTCCGGCTCGGTCCAGTCCACGTTGACGACGCCGCCGTTGACGTTGGACTGGGACCGCACCGCTACAGGAGCTGTCGGTTGGAGCGGCTTGCCGGCCGGGATGACCGACGCGGAGTAGGTGCTCCATTGAGACGGTTTGTTCGCCTTGTTCACGGCCTGGACACGGAACTGATAGGCAACCCCGTTCTTCAGTCCCTTCCACGTATGGCTGGTCCCGGAGATGCCCGTGACCTGGCTAACGCCGGTCGCCGGTGCCGGGGAGACCTCCAACGTGTATCCGGTCACCGCGGAACCGCGGCTTGCGGGACGGTTCCATTTCACGGTGGCCTGTTCGTCGCCCGATGCCGCGGTCGGTGCCCCCGGTTGCTCGGGTTCGACGTCCGGGCGCGCGTCCGCGGAGGCCGCCGACGGCTCGGATTCGCCGACGGCGTTGGTCGCGGTGGCGGTGAAGTTGTAAACGTGGTCGTTCTTCAGACCCGTGATCGTGCAGGTGGTCGTCTGGCAGGTCTGCTTCACTCCGTCCCCGGAGACCGTGTACGACTCGATCGGAGCACCGTTGTTCGACGGCGCATCCCAGCTGAGGACGGCCCGGGAGTCACCCGCCGACTCAACCAACGGCAGTCCGGGGGCGTCCGGCTTTCCCTTGACATTGAGGGTGACGTTGCCAGTCGCCTGGCGGTCGGGATCCTCGGTCACGTCCCCGATGGTGTACTGGACGCTCATGGTCCCGACGAAGTCCTTCGCCGGGGTGATGGCGAGCTGGTCGCCGCGGATTTCGGCGCCCCCATCGCCCTGCTGCCCGGTGGCGCCGATGATCTTCAGTGGCCCCTCTTCCGCGTACGGGTTGTGGTCGTTGGCCAACACCGGGACCACCTCGGTCCGGCCCTGGTGTGCGTCGGTGACGGTGTCGTCGATGGCGACGGGCTTCTCGCGGGTGGAGGCGAGCACATTGATCGCGATGTTCGCCGAGACCGGGTCATTCTCCCCGTCAGTGACCGAGACCTTGACCGCACCCTTGGTTCCCTTCGGAGTGTTCACACCCGCCTCGGCGGTGAGGACGTTGCCCTCGACCAGCTTGATCTCCACGCCGTCGATGTTCTGCTCGCCCACAGAGAACTCCAGCGTCCCGGCGTCGTCGGGATCCGGATCGCTGGCGATCTGGTTCAGATCCAAACGCGCAGGGTCCTCACCCTGGGCGACGTCCAGCGAATTGGACTGGATGGTCGGGGGCTTGTTGTCCTCCGGACGCGGCAGCACCTTGATCGGGATGGACAGCACGCTGGTGAGTCCGTCGCGGTCGTCGGGACCGGAGCCATCGGTGACTTCCACCGTGACGGAGGCGGTGCCGGAGTATTCCCTGTCGGCCTTGAAGGTGAGCTCCGTGGCCGACTTGACCAATTCGCCGTCGTTCTCCGGCACCGAGGTCACCTTGTTCTCGTCGGTCAGACGCGGCTGGTGGCCATCGCGGACCTGGACCAGGTCCCCAAGATCGAGCGTGAGGGTCTCCCCCGCCATGATCTCCTGCGCCTTGTCGCTGCGCAGCACCGGACGGGCCCCGCCGGCTCCAGGGACCAGTGCGAAGGCAGTGGACGTCAATTCGTCCTGGTCGGTGATCGTGTAGGCGATGACCTGGGACTTGTCGCCCACCTTGACCTTGAGCTGGTTGTCACCGGTGACGGTGGCCGAGCTTGGTTTGTCCGGCAGGGAGACCGTCAGGTCATCGACGCGCCCGTCGGGGTCCTCGTCGTTGTCGAGGATCGGCAGCGTGACTTCGTCCTTGCCCACGGTCTCCTGCAGGGATGCGCGGTCATCGCGGGCGATGGGAGCCAACAGCTGGGCTTCCGGGTCGGCCTGGACGGTCAGCGTCGCACTGGCGGTACCACCACGCCCATCGCTGATGTTGTAGCGGATGGACAGCGAGCCCTTTTCCTTCGGCGAGGTGACCTGGATGCGGCCGTTGACGACCTTCGCGTCGACCCCCTCCGAGGCACGCAGATCATCGACGAGCGTCGTGCGGTCCCCGTCCGGGTCGGTGTCGTTATCCATCACATCTACGGCAACCGGGCGGTCCGGCCGCACGGTGATGGAATCATTGACGGCTACCGGGGGATTGTTGGTCGAGGACAGCGGGGCGATGCCGACCATCACCGTGCCGGTGGCCCGTGCGCCCAACCGGTCCTCCACGACGTAGGAGAACACGTCGGTCCCGCTGGCCGTCTTGCTGGCGGTGTATTCGATGGATGAGCCCTTGACCTTGGCCGAGCCCCGCTTGGGGGCCGCACCCAACTGCACGAGGGTCACCGAGTCCCCGTCCGGGTCGATGCCCGCCAATGGGACCTGGATGGCCGTGGTGCCACCGGCGAAGACGCGACCGGTGATCTGCTCCGGGGTTGGCGGTGCATTCGAGTCCAGATCCACCGGTTGGACGTGGAAGTTCACGCGGGCGTTGGCCTCCTGCCCGTCGGGGCCGGCGACGGTGTAGACGGCGGAGACGGTGTGGGGTTTGCCGTCGAACTCCCCGGCACGGAAGCGGACGGTGTCGTCGGCCACGCTGATCAGCGACCCCTCGCCCAGCTGGTCCGCTTCCTTCAGGCCCGGCCGCAAGGTCAGCTCGGCCCCGTTGGGGTGCACGTCGTTCTCCAGCACGTCGACCGTGGCCACGTCCCCGGCGCGGACGACGACGTCATCGGGATTCGGGCGCGGAGGGTCGAGCTTCGGTGGTGCGGGGACGGGGATCACGTTGATCTCACCGGTGGAGACGCCATTGCCGTTGGAGACCGTGTACTTGACCTTGGTCGGTTCGGTCAGCCCGCGGACATCGGTGACCCGCACGAAGCTGTTGCGTTCGACGGAGACCGTGAACGGGGCGTCCTCGGGCACTTCGGCACCGGTGAGAACCAGGACGCCACCCGCCGGGTCCGAGTCGTTGCCCAAGACGTTGACCAGCACATCCTGACCGGCCGGAAGCAGGGCGACATCGCGCACCGCGACCGGGTTGCCGGAGTTCTGCTCTGGGTCCTTGACGTCGATGCGGATCAGACCGGGGGCGCTGGCAGGCCCGTTGCTGGCCACGTACTTCGCGTAGAACGTCCCGGTGCGCTGGCCGCGGATGGTGACGGTTCCGGTATCGGAGTTGCCCTTCAACTCAAGCCCGTTCACGGATTCGACGTTGGCCAGCCGCAGTTCGGTGCCGCTGGGATCGGTGTCGTTCTCCAATGGGGAGAAAGTCACTTCCTCCCCGACGTTTGCGGTCACATGGTCCGTCGCGGTCACCGGCGGGGTGGCCGATGTGGCGAGGACCTCCACCACAATGCGACCCTGGGCCCCCTCGCGGCCGTCGGAGACCTGCACGGTGATCTCCTTGCGGCCGACCTTCTTCCCGTTGTCCTGGAAGGTCAGCGCACCGTCGGGGCGTACCCGGACAATGTCCTTGTCGTCGCTGGAGCCTCCCAGCAGCTGCAGGTCATCACCGTCCGGATCCTTCCAGTCGCTCAACACGTCCTGGGTGACGGATTCGCCCTGCTGGACGCGCAGGGTGGTCACGCGTTCCTGCGTGGGCTGGTGGTTCTCCCCCTCCGGAACCACCCGGACATTCGTCGTCCCGGTGGCCCGACCGCCGCGGCCGTCGTTCGCCTCATAGGTGAAGGAGGTCCGCCCCGAGGCGTCCTCGGGAACGACGAGCTGGAAGCCGGTGCCGTCGTGGATCTGCTGCAGGGTGCCGATCGAGGGCTGTTTTCCCTTGAGACCGGCAGTGAGGAGGTCGCCGTCGGGATCCACGTCGTTGAACAAGACCGGCAGGGCGGTGGTGCGGCCGGCACGGACGCCGAAGTCGTCGGGCTTGGTGATCGGCTTCTTGTTGTCTTTGGTGCGGTTCGGCAACTCGATGGCGTCGGTGATCTCCTTGGAGTCCTCCTTCTTCGCCTCGCCCTTGCCCTTGGGAGGCTCCAAGTCGCTCCAGTTGCTGACAATCTGCATGCCCTCGTTGACCAGCCACACCTGACCGGAGGCCACGTCGTTGAGAACGACGACGTCGCGGTTGACCCGGAACTGCAGTTCGGCCGTGCTGGGCATTTCCGGGACCTGCTCGGCGACGTCCTGCCCGTCGTCATCGCAATCGCGCAGGTATTCGGCATTGCCCTGCCATGCCGCGTAGGTGCACTCGCCGACGCGGACCGGCTGGATGGCGGTTCCGCTGGATTCCAGGGGGAGGTACTCGGCCTCGCCGCCGTCGACAGGAACGTTCGCCAGCTTGTTGCCCAACGCGATCGCCACGTGGTCGGCATCCGGTCCGACGGCCTGCAGCTTGCCACCCGCAGGGTCCACGACGGTGGTTGTCTTGCCATCGGAAGTGATCACCGTGCCCGCCCCTTCATCGAAGAGGACAGCTGTGTCTCCGACCACGGTCAATTGGAGTTTGGCTCCGCCGGGGATCGTCTCCACGTGCTTCTCCGACTCCTGGGAGAACGATCCGTCAGGCTCGCGGGTCCAGCTGATGAACTGCTGGGCGTCGACGTCCACGGCCCAGACCCGGTCGTTTTGCCCGACGGCGGTGAGGACCTTGCCCTGTGCGTCGATCAGCGGTGGGGTGTCCTGGGAGGCGAAACTGCCCAGTTCCCCGGTGCCGGTGGCGTAGACGATGCCGTGCTCGGCGTCGGCGACCGAGACGACGTCGGTGCCATAGGAGAAGGAGGAGTTGGCGGGAAGGGCGTTGTCGTCGGCGAACTGGACCATGGCCGGATCGATCGTCGTCAACGCGCCCTGCTCGAGGTTGCGCACGAAGACCTTGTCGGCGTTCTGCTCAAGGTCATAGTCCGGCAGCGGCGTCAGGACACCGCCGTCGAGCACCTTGGACTGGTAGTTGAGGTGCCCGATCTTGTTCAGGGTCTTGTTCACGACCCAGACACCGCCGTCGTTCAGGTCGACGTCCGCGGTCTTGAATCCCGGGTAGATGATGGCGCCGGTGATGGCCAATGCCGAGACCGCGGAAACCGCCGCCGCCTTGAAGCCCGTGCTCTTGCCAGGGCGCGCTCCCCATCGGGACATGTATTCGGTCCTCATCCACCGTCTATTTCCGTGCCCCCCAAAGGACGCAGAACTGGGCCAGCACCCAGTCTAGGGGATGGACGAAAACCGCGGACGAGCCGACCCCGGCGCTAGTCGAGGACGAGCCCCTCGCCCTCGCCCATGGAGAGCACGACGGGGTTGATGTCCCCGAAGCCGCGCACCTGCGTGGTGGGCTGTGGGGACAACACGAACCGCTTGTCCCCCTCGAGGGTGCCGGCGGTGACCGAGTCCGTCCACACGGTTCCGGGGTCGGCGAGCGCCGTCAGGCGGGAGGCGAGGTTCACGGTGGGGCCGTAGACGTCGCCCAGCCGGGAAAGGATCCGGCCCCAGACGACGGAGACGCGGGCCTTGGGCAGGAAGTCGTCGTTGGCGAACTCCGTGGCCAGCGCCAGCGAGATCTGCGCGCCGGCCTGGGGGGTTTCGGCGATGAACAGGACCTCGTCGCCGATGGTCTTGACCAGGCGCCCACCGCCGATGGAGATGATCTCGGCGCACTTGTTCTCGAAGCGCTGCACCATCTGCGCCAGCGTGCGTTCGTTCATGCGGCGCGAGAGGGAGGTGTAGGAGACCAGGTCGGCGAATCCGACGGCGCGGGCCAGGGGCAGCGGGGCGTCGTCCTCGCTGCCGTCGCGGCCCTCCTCGCTGGAGGCCAGCCCGGATTCGGCGCGGACACCCAGGCGGTGGACGGCGGCGTTGAGCTGCCGGCGCCACGAGTAGACCAGCAGCTTCTCCAGCGGTTCGATCAGGTCCGGGAGGCGGTCGACCAGCCGGCGGCGGGCCTCCGGGTCGCTCACGCCCTGGTTCTGGACCATGTCCTCGACGAGGGCCTCGATCTGCCAGACGACCATGCGATCGGTCATCTGGCCGATGGAGCGGGTGATGGAGACGGCGGCCTCTTCGGTCAGGTTGGAGGAGCGCACATTGCCGAGGATGGTTTGCAGTGCTTCGAGGTCGTTCTCGGTGAAGGCGACGTCGTCGTCGCCCAGATTGGGGAAGCCGAGGGCACGCCAGAGCTTGCGCGCGCTGAGCAGCGAGATGCCGGCGGCGGCGGCCACGTCGCGACGGCGCATGGTGCGTTTGGCCCCGAGCAAGAGCATCTCCAGGCCCTGCGCGGACTCCTTGACCTTTTCGCGTTCGAGCGCCTGGGCCAGCGGCAGGGCCCGGGTTTCCGGGCCGGCATCGGGGCTGAGCGCCGGCAGCGATCCGGTGCTGGTGCGCGGCGGTTCCGGGTCGGCGATCCGGGCCCGGTCGACGTCAGCGGATCCGACGTCCCCCGCCTGCGCGGGGTTCACGATGGGCAGCTGGGCCGTCTGTGGTGTGGGCTCCTGGCCGGGGGTTGCGGGATTCTCCGCTCCCTGCTCACCGGCTGCTTGCCCATCATCCATGTCCGATCCCATCCACGCGTTCCTCTGTACCAATATCTACACCATCGAACCCGATGGATCTGGGTAAATGCTCAATGGCCGTCACGACCAGCGACCGGACGCGGTCCACCCGCGGCAGATGGGGCAGCCGCACCGGCCCATGGGCGGTATCGAGCACGAGTGCGCCGGAGCCGCTGCCGCGTTCGAGCAGTTTCTGGCTGGTGCGCAGGGTCTGCACGAACGCCAGCGGCAACTCCCATTGGTTCTTCGCCGTAACGCCGCGGCGCACGACGATGCGCTGGTTGGTCAAGAAGACGATGGTCCGGCGCCAGCGAAGCAGCGGGATCACGCACCAGGCCAGCAGCAGGACGGCTCCGACGATCGGGACCACGACCTGCAACAGCGGCACGGTATCGAGCACCGCCTGCGGCAGGTCCCGGCGGGTGAGCGTTCCCATCGCGAACGCGGTCAGGGCCGCAACGACGATGAAGACGACGGCGGGACGGTTCAGGACGCGGCGGTGCGCACGGGTCTTGACGATCACCCACTCGTCGTCCGCCAGCCGCAGCCTCATCGTGTCCTTCCGTTACGTGTCCATCAATTCTAGGCGTGCCGGCGGGGTCGCTGCCCCGGGCCTCAGGCGTAGCGGCCGTCGGTGCGGCGCAGGTGGATCACGTCGCCGGCGCGGACGGCCGTGGTCGTGCCGTCGGCGGTCCTCACGCTCAACGCCCCGTCGGGTTCCAGCCCGACGGCGGTGCCCTCGAGCGTGCTCCCTCCCGGCAGCTCCGCCCGGACCGGCGCACCGAGGGTGGCCATGTTCCCCGCGACCCGCTCACGCAGGCTCGCTCCGCCGTCGATCGCTTCGTGGGCCCGGCCCCCGGCCCGCAGGAAACCGGCGTAGAGGCTGGCCACCTCGCGCAGGTAGGCGCTGAGCAGCACGGTGGTGTCCAGCGTGGTGGCTTCTTCGAGCAGCAGCGAGGTGGCCGTGGGCACGGGCAATTCGTCGCGTGCGAGCGTGACGTTGACCCCGCATCCGACGACGACGGCCGGAGGCCCGTCACCTGCCGGGACCAGCTGGGCCAGGATCCCGGCGACCTTGCGGCCGGAGATGATCACGTCGTTGGGCCACTTGAGTTCGGCAGGCACGTCCGCGGTGTCCCGCAATGCGGTGGCCAGCGCGGTGGCGCAGAGCATGGACAGCCAGCCGTAGGCGTCCTCGGGCGCGGACCCGCCACCGGGCGCGGGGCGGAAGAGGACGCTCACGGCCAGCGAACTGCGCGGCGGCGCCTGCCAGACCCGTTCCAGACGGCCGCGACCGGCCGACTGGAAATCGGTGGCCAACACGCCGATCTCCGGCCAGGCATCCGGATCGGCGGTGAAGGCCGCTGCCAGGTCCGTGTTGGTCGAGCCCGTGCTCTCCACGGTATCCAACCGGTGGATGGCCCCCGGCTCGACGAGGTCGCGGCGCAAGGCAGTGGCATCCAGCGGGGCGCGCAGGGCTGCGGAGTCGGTCATGGGTTCAAGCCTATCCGGACCGCCCCGGCCCGGGGATGTTGATCGTGGGAGCTTCCCCTGCGGCGGGTGCGCGTTCAGCGCCGGGCCAGCCATGCCTTGACGCGACGCCACACATCCCGCCGTCGTTCCCGCTGTCGGCGGCCACCGGGGCGGTCCCCCTCGGCGCGCAGGTACTTCAGGAACAGACGCGCCGACTGGTCGTTCTTTCCGCCCGATACCGGTTGCCCGATCGATCCAAACATGCCCGGCTCCCTCCATCGCTGGCTGGTGGTCCTTCATTCCACCGTACGCGGCGGTGTTGCCTGCGTCGATGGCCGCAACCCTCAGCGCCTCAAGGCCTGTCTTGCGGCCGCGGGTGCCCAGGGGTGGACGACCGATTCCTCGCCCGGCGTGCCGGCCAGCAGATCCGGTGGCGGCTCCACCGCCAGGACCCCCGGGCCCGGCCGCGGGCTGCGGGTCAGAGGAACATGTCGGGAACCAGCCGGTCCTCCGGTGCCCCCAGGCTGTAGCCGCTGAAGTCGGTGACCCCCTCGGCACGCAGGACCTCCTCGTCGATGAAGAAGTTGCCGGTGCATTCGCTCGCGGGCCGGGCCAGGATGGCGGCGGCCGCATCGGAGACGATGACGTCCTTGCGGGCCCCGCGGACCATCTGCTCGCCGCCGGGCATGTTGCGGATGGCCGCGGTGTCGATGATCGTGGCCGGCCACAGCGAGTTCACGGCGATCCCGTCTCCGCGCAGTTCCTCGGCCAGCCCCAGCGTGGTCAGGGACATCCCGTACTTGGCCATCGTGTAGGCCAGGTTGGCGCCGGCCCATTTCGGGTCCAGGTTCAGCGGTGGGGACAGGGTGAGGATGTGGGCGTTGTCCGAGGCGCGCAAGGCGTCCAGGCTCAGCTTGGAGAGCAGGAAGGTCCCGCGGACGTTGATGTCCTGCATCAGGTCGTAGCGCTTCATCGACACGGCATCCGTGGTGGACAGGTCGATGGCCGAGGCGTTGTTCACCACGATGTCGATGCCGCCGAATTCGGCCACGGTCGCCTCGACGGCGCCCTGGACATCCGCATCGTTGCGCACGTCGCCGACGATCGGCAGCGCCCGGACACCGTAGGAGCGGATCTGCTCGGCCGCGGTGTAGACGGTCCCCTCGAGGGAGGGATGGGCGGTGGCGGTCTTGGCCATCAGGGCGATGTTCGCGCCGCCGGCGGCCAGCTGCAACGCGATGGCCAGCCCGATGCCGCGGCTGCCACCGCTCATCAGGACGGTGCGCCCGGAGAAGGGGCGGGAATCATCGGCGGCGTCGCCGGCAGGGTTCTGGGGTGCTGAAGACTCGGTCATGACACCAGCCTACGGGAAACTTACTCCAAATGTTACCCGCCAGTAACAAGAGTTTTGGCCCCGGTATCGACCGAGCCACACGCGGCGACTTTGTAGGGTTCCTACAGCGGACCCGGCATGCGGCGTCACTAGACTGGCCATGCGGGCACGTTGGTTGTGCCATTCCTACTATTTTCAAGCAGACGGGAGTCTCCCGCATGAGCGAGACCGGCCTCCAGGACCCGGACGAGCAGATCGACGTGTCCACCACCGCGGGCAAGATCGCCGAATTCCGGCGCCGGCAGTCGCTGTCGCAGGCCCCCTCCGGCCAGGCCGCCATCGAAAAGCAGCACGCGCGCGGCAAGAACACCGCCCGCGAGCGCATCGAGCTGCTGCTGGATGAGGGCTCGTTCGTCGAATTCGATGCCCTGGCCGTGCACCGCACCACCGCCTTCGGCATGGACGCCAAGCACCCGCTCGGCGACGGCGTCGTCTCCGGCCACGGCACGGTCGACGGCCGCCTCGTGGCCGTCTACTCCCAGGACTTCACCGTCTACGGCGGCTCGCTGAGCAAGGTCAACGGCGAGAAGATCGTCAAGGTCCAGGAGTTCGCCCTGCGCAACGGCTGCCCGGTCGTGGGCATCAACGACGGCGGCGGCGCCCGCATCCAGGAGGGCGTCGCCTCGCTGGCGATGTTCGCCGACATCTTCCGCAACAACGTCCACGCCTCCGGCGTCGTCCCGCAGATCTCCGTCATCCTCGGCCCCTGCGCCGGCGGTGCCGCCTACTCCCCGGCCCTGACCGACTTCATCGTCATGGTGGACAAGACCAGCCACATGTTCATCACCGGACCCGACGTCATCAAGACCGTCACCGGCGAGGAGGTCGACATGGAGACCCTCGGCGGTGCCCGCCAGCACAACGCCAACACCGGCACCGCCACCTACCTGGCCACCGACGAATCCGACGCGATCGACTTCGTCAAGGAACTGCTCGACTACCTGCCCTCCAACAACCTCACCGAGGCCCCACCCGTGGAGTTCGAGGAGGAACTCGAGATCACCGCATCCGACCTCGACCTCGACGCGCTGATCCCCGACTCCGCCAACCAGCCCTACGACATGCGCACGGTCATCGAGCACATCGTCGACGACGGCGCCTTCCTGGAGATGCAGGCGCTCTACGCTCCCAACGTGATGATCGGCTACGCCCGCGTCGAGGGCCGCAGCATCGGCATCGTGGCCAACCAGCCCCTGCAGTTCGCCGGCACCCTGGACATCGCCGCCTCGGAAAAGGCCGCCCGCTTCGTGCGGCACTGCGACGCGTTCGGCATCCCGATCCTCACCCTCGTCGACGTCCCCGGCTTCCTGCCCGGCAAGGACCAGGAGTTCCAGGGCATCATCCGCCGCGGCGCCAAGCTGCTCTTCGCCTACGCCGAGGCCACCGTCCCGAAGCTGACCGTCATCACCCGCAAGGCCTACGGCGGCGCCTACATCGTCATGGGCTCCAAGAAGCTCGGCGCCGACCTGAACCTGGCCTGGCCCACCGCCCAGATCGGCGTCATGGGCGCCCAGGGCGCGGTCAACATCCTCTACCGCCGCGACCTGGCGGCCATCGCCGCCGACGGCGGAGACGTCGAGGCCCGCCGCACCGAGATCATCGAGGGCTACGAGGCCGAGCTGCTCAACCCCTACCAGGCCGCCGAGCTGGGCTACATCGACGCGGTCATCGCCCCCGCCGACACCCGCACCCAGATCGTCCGCGGGCTGCGCGCCCTGCGCGACAAGCACGCCTCGCTGCCGGCCAAGAAGCACGGGAACATCCCGCTGTGACCGGCGACCAGGCGGTCCGGGTCACCGACAAGACCCTGCACGACGGCGGTGCCCCCTCTGCGGGCACCTCACCGGAGTTGTTCCGGGTCGTGCGCGGCAACCCCGATGCCGAGGAGGTCGCGGCCCTGGCCGCGGTCCTCACGGCGCTCTCCGGTGGCACCCCGGGCGGGACGGACGATTCCGGCACCGGACCCACCGGCTCGCGCCGCGACGCACTGCGCAGCCAGGCCCGCCGCCGCCACCAGCTCTCCGGGCACCCCGGGGCCTGGCGCAGCGGCCGGTTCTAGGCGCGGGGAAAACCTGCCCCGGAAAACCCTTCAACAAGGGCTTCACAAGCGGCTAGTCTGGTCACTATGACCAACGCCACATCTGCCGCCACCCGGACCCCGAGCGCCATCGACGCCGTCGCGGACCGCTTCTTCGACCGCCTGCTCGAGCTCGCCCCGGACTTCGCCACCTCGCTGGGCATCCCCGGCCACGAGACCGAATACTCCGACTACTCCCCCGCCGGGCAGGACGCCTACGCCGCGGCAGCGAGTGAGACGCTCGACGCGCTCCAGGGCCTCGAGCCCGTGGACGACGTCGATGCCATCACCCTGGACGCCATGCGCGAACGCCTCGGACTGGATCTGGAGCTGCACGCCACCGGCATCACCGAGCTGAACAACATCGCCTGCCCGGCCCAGGACATCCGCGCGATCTTCGACCTGATGCCCACCGACACCGCCGGGCAATGGGGGCACATTGCCGGCCGGCTGGCCAACGTCGGCGCCGCGCTCGACGGCTACACCGCCTCGCTGCGCAAGAGCCGGGACGAGGGCCACGTCGCCGCCGCGCGCCAGGTGCGCATCGTCGTCGAACAGGCCCGCGACTACGCCAAGGACGGTGGCTTCTTCACCTCACTCGCCGCCAACGCCAGCCCCACCGACGGCGAGCTGGACGAGTCCCTGCGTGCGGAGCTGTCCGCGAACGCCGCCGACGCGGCGGCCGCCTACACCCGCCTGGCCGACTTCCTGGAGACCGAGCTGCTGCCGGCCGCCCCGGAGAAGGACGCCGTGGGCCGGGAGTACTATTCGCTGTGCTCGCGCCGCTTCATCGGCGCCGAGGTGGACCTGGACGAGACCTACGCGTGGGGCGTGGCCGAACTGGACCGGCTGATCGCCGAACAGGAAAAGGTCGCCGACCAGGTCAAGGCCGGTGCCTCGATTGCCGAGGCCAAGGAGATCCTCAACGCCGACGCGGACCGCCAGCTCAAGGGCACCGACGCGCTGAAGACCTGGATGCAGGAGAAGGCCGACCGCGCCGTCGCCGACCTGGCCGGCGTGCACTTCGACATCCCCGACACGATGCGCCGGCTCGAGTGCATGATCGCCCCCACGCAGGAGGGCGGCATCTACTACACCGGCCCCTCGGACGACTTCACCCGCCCCGGGCGCATGTGGTGGTCCGTTCCGGCCGGCGAGGACGAGTTCACCACCTGGGCGGAGACCACGACGGTCTACCACGAGGGGGTCCCGGGCCACCACCTGCAGGTCGGCACCGCCACCTACCGCAAGGACACGCTGAACAACTGGCGCCGCAACGCCTGCTGGGTTTCCGGCCACGGCGAGGGCTGGGCGCTCTACGCCGAACGGCTGATGCTGGACCTGGGCTACCTCGCGGACCCGGGCGACCACATGGGCATGCTCGACATGCAGCGGATGCGCGCGGCCCGCGTCGTGTTCGACATCGGCGTGCACCTGGAACTGGACATGCCCGAACGCTGGGGCTCCGGTCCGTGGACCCCGGAGAAGGGGTACGACTTCCTCTCGAAGCACCTGGACATCTCCGAGGGCCAGCGCAGGTTCGAGTTCACCCGCTACCTCGGCTGGCCGGGCCAGGCCCCTTCCTACAAGGTCGGCCAACGCCTCTGGGAGCAGATCCGCGACGCCCGCCGCGAGGCCGAGGGCGACGGGTTCGATCTGCGCGCCTTCCACACCGAGGCGCTGAACATGGGCTCGGTCGGGCTGGACACGCTGCGCCGGGCGCTGCTGCCCGCCGGCTGACCCGGGCCCTCGCCAGCACCAGTATTCGACGCCGGTGCCTCCCGAAGGGGGCACCGGCGTCGTGCCTTAACCGCGTCACCGGGAAGGAGAGATACGCCACAGCCGGATCGGGAATGCCCCGGCGGATGCCCTGTCCCGCACGGGATGCACGGCAGGGCCGGCACCGGGGCCGCGACACCCCGGCGTCACAAAGCGCAACAACGACTCCCCCCGGTGTATGTTTCCGCCCTACCGTCGTCCGGTGAGCACATCAACCGCACCCCACCGCAAACTGCCCCGCTGGGTGACCGCCTTCGGGCCTCAAATCGTCGCCGGCCTCATCCTCGGCGTCGTCCTGGGCCTGGTCGCCAAGTACACCGGCAGCACCGAGGACGCCCCCAACGCGCTCGGCGCCACCCTGGACACCATCGGCTCCAGCTACGTCTCGCTGCTGCGCGCGGCGGTCATCCCGCTGATCTTCTTCGCCGTCGTCGCCTCGATCGCCAACCTGGCGCAGGTCACCAACGCCGCCCGGCTGGCCTGGCGGACCATCCTCTGGTTCGGCATCACCGCCCTCATCGCCGTGCTGATCGGCATGGGCCTGGGCACCATCTTCCAGCCCGGGGCCAACACCGGGCAGGGCACGCCGGATGACTACACCGGCAAGACCGGCGACTGGTGGGCCTTCCTCACGGGGCTCATCCCGCAGAACTTCCTGGGCCTGGAGTCCAGCACGAAGATCACCGACGGTGTCGCGGACACGAGCATCAGCTTCAACGTCCTGCAGATCCTGGTCATCGCCGTGGCCGTTGGCGTCGCGGCCCTGAAGATCGGCTCGGCCGCCAAGCCATTCCTGGACCTGAGCGCCTCGCTGCTCTCCATCATCCAGAAGGTGCTGTGGTGGATCATCCGCCTGGCCCCGCTGGGCACCGTCGGCCTGATCGGCAACGCGACCGCCTCCTACGGCTGGGACACCATGGGCGCGTTGGGCAAATTCGTCGTGGCGATCTACGTCGGGCTCGCGCTGGTGCTCTTCGTGGTGTACCCGATCCTCATCCGCTCCCACGGCCTCAACGTGCGTTCCTACTTCTCCGGCGTCTGGCCGGCGGTGCAGCTGGGCTTCGTCTCGCGTTCCTCCATCGGCACGCTGCCGCTGACCCAGCGCGTGACCGAGCGCAACCTCGGGGTGCCGCGCGGCTATGCCTCGTTCGCCGTGCCGCTGGGCGCGACGACCAAGATGGATGGCTGCGCCGCGATCTACCCTGCGGTGGCCGCGATCTTCGTCGCCCAGTTCTTCGGGATCCAGCTCGACGTGACGCAGTACATCCTCATCGCGATCGTCTCGGTCCTGGGTTCGGCCGCGACGGCAGGGACCACCGGCGCCGTCGTGATGCTGACCCTGACGCTGTCCACGCTGGGACTGCCCCTGGCTGGTGTCGGCCTGCTGCTGGCCGTGGACCCGATCATCGACATGGGCCGCACGGCGGTCAACGTCGCCGGTCAGGCACTGGTGCCGGTCATCGTCGCGAAGCGCGAGGGCATCCTGGACCACGAGCTCTACAACGCCCCGCGCAACGGCAACCCGTTCGCGGATGAGTTCGCCGCCGCACAGGACGAGGCAGCTGCGGACGACGCCGCCGCGGCGGCAATCGGGGACGCCGCGGTACCCGCCGCACGCTAGGCAGTTCCCGCACGCACCGGGCCCGGTTCACCACGAACCGGGTCCGGTGCTTTGTGTCGCGAAGCCCACATTCCGGTAATTTGCACAGCGTGCAAACTTGCACGTAGTGTAATGATCGTGATTGCCCCCCCGAACACGTCCCCTCCCGCGACGCCCACGCCGTCGCGCCGCGAAATCAACAAGACCGCCACGCGCCAGGCGATCATCGACGCCTCCCTGGCGTTGCTGCGCACCGAAGGCCTGGAGGCGGTCACCGCGGACCGGGTGGCGGAGGCCGCCGGGGTCTCGCGCCGGACGTTCTTCAACTACTTCTCCACGCTCGAATCCGCGCTGAACGGCCCCACCGAGGCCTTCGTGGAGCACGTGCTGCAGATCTTCGAGACGCAGCCTCGCGAGCTGCCGATCATGGCCGCCGCCGTGAACGCGCTCAATGGCCTGGCCGACCGCAGCCTGCTGGCCCCGGTCGCCGAACTCGTCGCCGCGGCCCACGCCAGCCCACAGCTGGACCGCCTCCAGCTCGAGGCGTGGAACGACTGTGCGGCCCGCCTCGTCGACGCCATTACCGGCCGCCTTCCGGGGGCGGACCCCCTCACGGTCTCCGTGTTCGCCAATTCGCTCATCGGGGCCGGCCGCGCGGCCTTCGAATACTGGATCCAAACGGCAGACGGAGATCTCTCCGACGCCTCGCTCACCCGCCTGCAGGACCACCTGACCACCGCGCTGGCCCAGCTGCGCGACGGCTTCCCCACCCTGAACGTTTCGGCCGCCCCGGCCACGACCCGAGAGGCCTGACCGATGGCCACCTTCCTCTACAAGCTCGGCCGCCTGGCCTACCGCCGCCGCTGGGCCTTCGTCTCCGCATGGCTCGTCGCCCTGCTGGCGATCGGCGCCTCGGCCGGCGCGTTCATGGGTACGCTGACCAACAGCTTCTCCATCCCCGGAACCGAGACCCAGCGCGCCCTGGACAAGCTGAAGGCCGAGATGCCGGAGTTCTCCGGCGGCAGCGGCTCGATCGTCTACCAGACGGCCGACGGCTCACGCTTCACCACCGAGCAGAAGAAGGCCATCGGCACCTCGCTGGACGAATTGGAGGATCTCAAGGACGTCCGCGAGGCCTCCAACCCCTTCACCACGCAGGACCAGCTCGACGATGCCGCCGTCCAGGTCAAGAAGGCCAACGACCAGCTCGCCGACGGGCGCCAGAAACTCCAGGACGGCAAGCAGGAGCTGGCCGACGGCAAAGAGCAGATCGCGCAGAACAAGAAGAAGATCGCCGACGGCCGCGCCGAGCTGAAGAAGGCCCAGGCAAAGATCGACGACGGGCGCGCCCAGCTCGCCGACGGCAAGGCCGAACTCGCGCAGGGCAAGCAGAAGCTCGCGGCTCCCCGTGCCGAGGTCGCCGATGGACGGCAGAAGCTTCAGGCCGCCAAGAACCAGCTCGCCCAGGGTCAACAGCAGTACGACGCCGGTGCCTCCCAGATCGCCGACGGCAAGGCCCAGCTCGGCGAGGCCGAGCAGGACCTGAAGGCCAACGAGCAGGAGATCGCCGACGGCCGGGAGAAGTACCAGGCAGGAGCCGCACGGATGGCCGACCAGTTCGGCGTCTCCTCGCTGTCCCAGGTGCCCGGAGCGATCGCCGCAGCGCAAAAGGCCCTCGACGCCGATCCCGACACTGCGCCGATGACCCAGAAGGACATCGACCAGGCCTCCGCCGGCGTCGCGAAGCTCAACGCCTCCAAGAAGCAGCTGGACTCCGGTGCCGCCCAGCTGCAACAGGGCAAGAAGACGCTGGCCGCCAAGAAGCAGGAGCTCGCCGCGGGCGAGAAGAAGTCCGCCGCCGCCAAAAAGAAGTTGGACTCGGGCTGGGCCCAGATCGCCGCCAACGAGAAGAAGCTCGATGCCGGTGCCGCACAATTGGCCGCCGGCCAGGCCAAGGTCGACGCCGGGGCGCGCGACATCGCCGCGAACGAGGCCAAACTCGACGCCGGCCAGCAGGAGATCGACCAGAACCAGGCCAAGCTCGACGCCGGGGAGAAGGAGCTCAAGGCCGCGGAGGCCAAGCTGCCCGCCGCTGAAAAGAAATTGCAGGACTCCGAACGGAAGCTCGAGGACGGGCAGAAGGACCTCGCCCTCGGCGAGCGCAAGGCCCAGTCAACCCAGGGCATGCGCTTCGTCTCCGAGGACGGGACCACCGTGGCGGTCAATGTCAGCTTCGTCGGCTCGGCCGACGCCCTGACCCCCGAGGTCCGCGAGAAGATCCAGGACATCGCCGGCGAGCCCGCCTCCACGGGCCTCGAGGTCGACTATTCGAAGGAGATCGTCCAGGACATCTCCTCGATCTTCGGATCCGCCGAGATCATCGGCCTGGTGATCGCCGCCGTCGTGCTCCTGGTCATGCTCGGCACCCTGGTCGCCGCCGGCCTGCCGCTGGTGATGGCCGTGCTCGGCGTCGGAGCGGGCGTGGGCGGCACCCTCGCCTTGTCCAGCGTGATCGAGATGGCCTCCATCACCCCGGCGCTCGCGCTGATGCTCGGGCTGGCCGTGGGCATCGACTACTCGCTGTTCATCGTGCACCGCCACCGCCGCCAGCTGCTGGACGGCATGGGCATGGAGGAATCCATCGGCCGGGCGACCGGCACCAGCGGCAACGCCGTCGTCTTCGCCGGCCTGACCGTCATCATCGCCCTCTCGGCGCTGGCGGTCCCGGGGCTGCCGTTCCTCTCGGTCCTCGGCTTGTCCGCGGCGTTCACGGTCGCCATGGCCGTGCTGATCGCCATCACCCTGACCCCGGCACTGCTCGGCATCATCGGGAAGAAGCTCGTCAGCAAGCGGGCCTGGCGCAAGGCAGCTGCGAACGCGGCCTCCGACACCTCCGCGGCGGGAGCGCACGCGGCGCCCGTCTCGGCCAGCACGGACTCGGCAGCGCACCCGAATGCCACGGGCAACCGCGGCTGGGGCGCCTTCGTGACCAAGCGCCCGATCCTCATGGGCGTCGTCGGCATCCTCCTGCTGGGCATCATGGCCCTGCCGGCACTGCAACTGCGCACCGCCCTGCCCGACGGCAGCGCCGAACCGGCGGATTCCAGTGCCCACCAGGCCTACGACCTGCTCAGCGATAAGTTCGGCGCCGGCTACAACGGCCCGATCATCGCCCTGGCCGACCTGCCGGCCGGACTCGACGCCGAAGAGGCCGAGGTCAAGACCCTGGACATCGCCGACCAGCTGCGCGGCATCAACGGCGTCGTCGCAGCAGTTCCCGTGGGCACCAACGACGCGCATACCCTCGGCGTGCTGCAGATCATCCCGCAGGACGGCCCGGCCAGCGCGGCCACGGAACAGGTCGTCACCGACATCCGCAACGCGACACCGCAGATCGAGGCCGACACCGGCTCCCATCTGGCCCTCACCGGCCAGGTGACGGCCCAGATCGACGTCTCCGAACGCCTCGCGGAGGTGCTGCCGCTTTACCTGGGCATCGTCGTCGGACTGTCCCTGGTGTTGCTGTTGCTCGTCTTCCGCTCGGTCGTCGTGCCGCTGCTGGCCACCGCGGGCTTCCTGCTCTCGCTGGTCGCGGCGTTCGGCGCCACGGTCGCCGTCTACCAGTGGGGCTGGCTGTCCGCGGTGTTCGGTGTGGAGACACCGGGTCCGATCATGAGCTTCCTGCCCATCCTGCTGACCGGCATCCTGTTCGGCCTCGCGATGGACTACCAGGTGTTCCTCGTCTCGGGCATGCGCGAATCGTTTGCCCATGGGGAGAAGCCGCGCGCCGCCGTCCGCTCCGGGTTCGCCCATTCGGCGCCCGTGGTCACCGCGGCCGCGCTGATCATGACCAGCGTGTTCGCCGGCTTCATCTTCTCCCACCTGACGATGATCCGGGCGATCGGCTTCTCGCTGGCCATCGGCGTGATCCTGGATGCGTTCGTGGTCCGCATGACCATCACGCCGGCGATCATGCACCTGCTAGGCCGCCATGCCTGGTACATCCCGAAGTGGCTGGAGCGCATCCTGCCAGATGTCGACGTCGAGGGCTCGAAGATCGCAGCCTTGTCGAGCGGCGGAGCTGCCGGATCCGCAGGCGGAGCAGGCGGAGCAGGCGGTACCCCCGGCACCGGTCCGGGGTCCAGCGGCCCGGACAACAATGGTGGCAACGGCGGCGGCAACGACGATGGCGGAGGCGGCGGTGGCCACGACGCCCCGCACGCCGCGGCAGCCGATGCCCCCGACGACGCCAATGCGTGGTTCCCGTTCGGAGAGGCCCACGATCCGGACGAACGCCAGGACGCACTACGGTAGTGGCATGAGCGCCAACGACTCCGTCCCCACGGCCATCGAAGCCCACGCCATCGGCTCCTCCCCCGAGGAGGACCTGCCGCTGCTGGTCCTGGCCTCCCAGTCCCCGGGTCGGGCCCGGATCCTGGCGGATGCGGGCATCGGCTTCGAGGCCATCGTCTCGGAGGTCGACGAGGATGCTGCCGTCGCCGAGGCCACCGAGCGCCTCGGCGGCGAGCTGGACCCGTCCGCCATGGCCCTGCTGCTGGCCCGCACCAAGGCCGAGGCCGTGGCGGCCCTCGACGCCGCCGACGGCGCGGTGGTGCTCGGCTGCGATTCGGTGTTCGAGCTCGACGGCGTCCCCTACGGCAAGCCATACACCCCCGAGGTGGCCACCGAGCGCTGGCAGGCCATGCGCGGGCGCACCGGCATCCTGCACACCGGGCACTGGCTCGTGGACAACCGCAGCACGGAGGAGGACGACGGCGGCACCGGTGCCACGCTGGGCGCGGTGTCCTCCGCCTCGGTCACCTTCGAGGACGTCAGCGATGCGGAGATCGAGGCGTACGTCGCCACCGGCGAACCGCTGCCCTGCGCGGGCGGCTTCACCATCGACGGGCGTGGTTCCGCGTTCATCACCGGCATCGAAGGCGACCCGCACGCCGTGGTCGGCCTCTCTGTCAGCACCCTGCGGGCCCTGTTGGCCTCGGCCGAGCTGTCGATCATGGACGTGTGGGCCTGAACCTCGTCACCTGATTCCAGAAAGTACTTGTCATATTGGAAAGTATTTTCTAGACTGATGTGACCAGGTTGCCGGATCCACCGGCACCGGCGCACCGCAGGAGCCACCATGTACGCAGGCAGGGAATCCACCACCATCAACGGCCAGCGATATGCCTGGATCGGCTACATCCTGGGCATCGCCTGCATGGCGGCCCTCTTCATCGCCGGCCTCGTCATGGGCAAGCCCCAACTCTCCGTCATGGCCGGCAGCATGGCCGCACTCCTCGGTGCCGTGTGGTCCTCGACCTCCGTCGCTGCCAAGAAGTCCGCAAGCCGCAGCTCTGGCGCGCAGGGCGGAGTCTGATCATGGACTCCGAGCAATCCCGACCCTCGGCCCAGGCCGCGCGCGATCTGCTGAGCGAAGCCGGCCGCCTCGAATCGGCGTCGCGCGCCGCGGCCGGCTGGCCGCACATCGCCATGCTGCTCGGACTGGGTGCCATCACTTCGCTGAGCATGCTGGCCTTCTGGTTCGTGGGCCGGTTCGACGAGTCGCTCGTGGCGTTGCCCATGATCGCGATGCTCGTCTGGCTCGGCATCTTCATGGTGTTCATGATCGTCTTCGGCCGATCGACCAAACGCGGGTTCGGGCGACGGTGGATGACCTTCATGATGATCTGGGCGGGCCTCTGGGTCGTGGGCATCCTGCTCGCCAGCACCCTCTTCTCCGGCCAGCTGTGGTTCGCCATCGTCATCGCCGCGGCCCTCACCGTGAACTCGGTCGTCGGCGCCTGGCTCGAGGCCCGGGCATGAACGCCAAGGGCGTCGACCCGGAGCACCAGGGGGAACACCCCCGGCTGAAGCTCTCGGACCAGCTCGCCCACCCCGTGCGGTTCTCGCTCGTCGCGGCCATCGCCGGGACCGACGAGTCCGAGTTCGCCGTCATCCGCGACCACCTCCAGGTCAGCGATTCCGTGCTGAGCCGCCAGGCATCACAACTCGAGGCGGCCGGGATCCTGAAGATCCGCAAGGGATTTATCGGCAAGCGCCCGCGTACGTGGTTCGCCCTCAGCGACGAAGGGCGGACGGTCTGGGAGCAGCACCTGGCGGCGTTGCGGCAGATCGCCGACGAACCACCCAGTGCCGGTTCTTTGTAGGACCTCTACAAAATTCACTGGCGGACTCCCGGGAACCGGCGTGGAATTACGTGCACAACCAACAAGCGCGGGTAGGCTCCAAACAGCAAAGTGAAGGAGTTCTACCTGCCATGCCCCAGCTGACCAAGGTCCTCATCGCCAACCGTGGCGAGATCGCCGTCCGCGTCATCCGCGCGGCCCGCGACGAGGGCATCGCCTCCGTCGCCGTCTACGCAGAACCCGACCGCGAGGCGCTCCATGTCCGCCTGGCCGACGAGGCCTTCGCCCTCGGCGGCCAGAGCGCCGCCGAGTCCTACCTGGTCATGGACAAGATCCTCGAGGCGGCTTCCGCCTCCGGCGCCGACGCCGTCCACCCCGGATACGGATTCCTCTCCGAGAACGCCGACTTCGCCCAACGGGTGATCGACGCCGGCCTGACCTGGATCGGACCGCCGCCCGGCGCCATTGCCCAGCTCGGCGACAAGGTCCAGGCGCGGCACATCGCCACGAAGGTCGGCGCCCCGCTGGTCCCCGGCACGAAGGAGCCGGTGCGTTCCACCCAGGAGGTTCTGGAATTCGCCGACCACCACGGGCTGCCCTTGGCGATCAAGGCCGCCTATGGTGGCGGCGGCCGCGGCATCAAGGTCGTCCGCTCCCGCGACGAGATCCCGGAGATGTACGAGTCGGCCGTCCGCGAGGCCACCGCCGCCTTCGGCCGGGGCGAGTGCTTCATCGAACGCTTCCTGGACTCCCCCCGCCACGTCGAGACGCAGTGCCTGGCGGACGCCCACGGCAACGTCTCCATCATCTCGACCCGCGACTGCTCGCTGCAGCGCCGCAACCAGAAGCTCGTCGAGGAGGCACCGGCCCCGTTCCTGTCCGAGGACCAGGTCCGCCGCCTGTACGACTCGTCCAAGGCCATCCTGCGCGAGGCCGGGTACGTCGGGGCCGGAACCTGCGAGTTCCTCGTGGGCACCGACGGCATCATCTCCTTCCTCGAGGTGAACACCCGGCTGCAGGTCGAGCACACCGTCTCCGAGGAGATCTCCGGGATC
Organism: Micrococcaceae bacterium RIT 802; assembly: GCA_016892645.1. Classification (GTDB taxonomy): domain Bacteria; phylum Actinomycetota; class Actinomycetes; order Actinomycetales; family Micrococcaceae; genus Arthrobacter_H. Next base: position 466,524 of record JAFEMX010000001.1, on the reverse strand, counting down.
GACCTGGTCCGCGAGCAGTTCCGTCTCGCCCGTGGCGAGGAACTGGGCTACGGGGACCCCGAACTGCGCGGGCACTCCTTCGAGTTCCGCATCAACGGCGAGGACGCCGGGCGCGGGTTCATGCCGGCCCCCGGGACCATCTCCACCCTCCGCCTGCCCACCGGCCCCGGCGTCCGCGTCGATTCCGGGGTCGAACAGGGCGAATCAGTCTCCGGCAACTTCGATTCGATGATCGCCAAGCTGATCGTCACCGGCGCCACCCGCGACCAGGCGGCCGCACGCGCCCGGCGCGCACTGGGCGAGATGGTCGTGGAGGGCATGCCCACGGTCATCCCATTCCACCGCGCCGTCATGGCCGACCCGGCTTTCGTTCCGGCCTCCGGCCCCTTCAGCGTCCACACCCGCTGGATCGAAACGGAATTCGAGAACACGATCGAACCCTGGACGCCCACCGGCGCCCTGCCCGAGGCCGTCGATGAACGCCAGTCCGTGACCGTCGAAGTGGGCGGCAAGCGCCTCGAGGTCGTCCTGCCCGCCGGGCTGGGCGCGCTCTCCGGCGGTGGCAAGTCCAACGGCAAGGCCAAGCGCAAACGCTCGAACCGCTCCACCACGGGCGCCGCAGTCACCGGCGACAGCCTGACGTCGCCCATGCAGGGCACCATCGTCAAGGTCGCCGTCGCGGACGGTGACACCGTCGCCGAGGGCGACCTGGTGGTCGTGCTGGAAGCCATGAAGATGGAGCAGCCGCTCACCGCGCACCGCGCAGGAACCATCACGGGCCTCACCGCCGTTGCCGGCGACACCGTATCGGCCGGGGCCGTCTTGGCCAGCATCCAGGACTGAACCCCACCGCACAGCGACCATGGCCTGCCTCCCCGGACGGGGTGGCAGGCCATGGTCGTTTGCGGGAGCCCCGCCGGGGCATATCAGCCCACGTTGTTCTCGAAGTCCTGGTCGCGGGTTTCACCCGTCATGATCAGCGCGATGATCGTCAGCGCGGCGGCGGCGGCCAGGTAGACGCCCACCCACATGGTGTTCCCTCCACCTGCCTGCCACAGGGCGATGGCCACGAACGACGCCGGCGCGGCACCGATCACGGAGGACAGGTTGTAGGCGACCGCGGAGCCGGTGTAGCGCACGTTGGCGGGGAACAGTTCCGGCAGATAGGCGGCCATGGGTCCGAAGGTCAGTCCCATCAGGGACAGCCCGATGATCAGCCCGACCATTGCAGCACCCGTACCGGGACCGAACATCAGCGTCCACGTGGCGCCGAAGACGAGGATCAGCATGGAGACGCCCAGCAGGAACTTGCGGCGGCCGAACTTCTCCGCCAGCGGCCCGGAGATGACGGTGAAGATGCCGAAGAACACGACGCCGAGGATCAGCATCCACAGGAACTCGGTGCGGGGAACGCCCAAGCCGGGCACGAAGGCGGCCTCGGCGGCGGCGTCGAACACCTTGCCCTTGGCCTCGGCGGCGGCCCGCGCCTGGTCGACGGTGGCCGGGGAGGTGCCGTAGGTCAGCGTGAAGGACGTCATCAGGTAGAACAGCACGTAGGTGGCGAACATGATGATCGTGCCGGCCAGGACCGGACGCCAGTGGAAGCGGAAGGTCTGCTTGACCGGGGACTTCACGACCTTTTCCTGCTTGATGACGTTCTGGAAGGAGACCGATTCGACCAGCTTCAGGCGGACGTAGATGCCCACGGCCACCAGCACGGCGGAGAGGATGAACGGCACGCGCCAGCCCCAGGCCTGGAACTGCTCGGGGCTCAGACCCAGCTGCAGGCCGACGAAGACCAGGTTGGCGATGATGAAGCCGATCGGCGCCCCCAGCTGCGGGAACGTGCCGTAGATGGCGCGTTTGTTGGCCGGGGCGTTCTCGGTGGCCAGCAGGGCCGCACCGGACCATTCGCCGCCCAGTGCCAGGCCCTGTGCGAAGCGCAGCAGCACGAGCAACAAAGGTGCCAGGACGACGAACCCGCCGCTGGCCGCCGGCAGGAAGCCGATGAGGAAGGTCGCGATGCCCATGGTCATCAGGGACGCCACGAGCGTTCCCTTGCGGCCGATCTTGTCGCCGAAGTGGCCGAAGATCACCGAGCCCAGCGGGCGGGCGACGAAGGCAACGCCGAAGATCGCAAAGGAGCTGAGGATGGCGTTGATGTTGGTGGCGTTCGGGAAGAACAACGCCGGGAAGACCAGGACCGAGGCCGTGGCGTAGGCGTAGAAGTCGTAGAACTCCACGGTGGTGCCGATCATGCTCGAGAAGATCACGCGGCCTCGCGTGTTCGCCTTCGGAACGGCGGTGGTGGGCAAACTGGACACTATAAGGACACCTCTTGTGCGCGTGTGATCAATACTTCGAGTAATACTAGAACTTTTGACCACCCGCCCATCATTGCGTCCACATATTGGACGCCTCTTGGCGTCATAGTGGCGTCATGTTGGCCTCCCGCGGTCGGCTGGCCGCGGGAAGCGGCGCGCTACAGGTGCTTGTGCAGGCGGCGTGCCGCCTCGGACACCGAGCCCGAGAGGGACGGATACACCGTGAAGGTCTGGGCCATGTCGTCCACGTGCAGCCGGTTCTGCACGGCCAGGGCGATCGGGTAGATCAGCTCGGAGGCGCGAGGGGCGACCACGACGCCACCGATCACCGTGCCGGAGCCGCTGCGGGCGATGATCTTCACGAAGCCCTCCTTGACGTTCATCATCTTCGCGCGGGCATTCGTGGCCAGATCGAGTTTGAGGATGTCGCCCTGGTACTTGCCCTCCTTGACCTGCGCCTCGGTCACGCCGACCGTGGCGATCTCCGGACTGGTGAAGATGTTCGAGGAGACCTCGTGGGTCTTCAGCGGGCGCACGCCGTCGCCCATCAGGTGCGCGATCGCGATGCGGCCCTGCATCGCCGCCACGGATGCCAGCGCGAAGACGCCGGTGCAGTCCCCGGCGGCGTAGACATTCGGGGCCGTGGTGCGCGAGACGCCGTCGACCTTGATGTGGCCGGACTCGGCGAGCTCGATGCCTGCTTCCTCCAGGCCGATGCCTGCGGTGTTCGGGATGCCGCCGACGGCCACCAGGCAGTGGCTGCCGTCCAGGGTCCGCCCGTCGGAGAGGGTGACGCGCACGCCGTCCGCGGTCCGGTCCACGGACTGGGCGCGCGACTTGGCCACGACTTCCAGTCCGTTGGCCTCGAACGCATCCTCCAGCACCGCCGCCGCGTCGGCGTCCTCGCCGGGGAGCACCCGGTCGCGGGAAGACACCAGCGTCACGCGGGTCCCGAGCATGTTGTAGGCGGAGGCGAACTCGGCGCCGGTGACGCCGGAACCGACGACGATGAGGTGTTCGGGGATCTCCTGGAGGTTGTAGACCTGGGTCCAGGAGAAGATGCGTTCGCCGTCCGGCTTCGCGGTGGGCAGCTCGCGGGCGTGGGCACCCAGGGCGAGCAGGATGGCGTCGGCTTCCAGGGTCTCCTCGCTGCCGTCGTTTCCGGTGACGGTGATGTGGCGGTTATCGAGCAGGCGGCCCTCGCCCAGGACGACGCGCACGCCGGCGCGTTCAAGGCCGATGCGGATGTCGGCCGACTGTTCACGGGCGAGCTCCATCAGGCGGGCGTTCACGACGCCGAGGTCGGCGCTGGCATCGGCCTTGCCCTCGACGGTCACGCCGAATGACTGCGCGCCGCTGACCCGACGCATGGCATCGGCCGTGGCGATCAGGGTCTTGGACGGCACGACGTCGGTCAGCACTGCCGAGCCGCCCATGCCCTGCCGCTCGACGATGGTCACGTCGGCGCCGAGCTGCGCGGCCACGATCGCGGCCTCATAGCCGCCGGGGCCGCCGCCCAGGATGATCAGCCGTTGGGACGTTTTGCTCTGTTCTACGCTCACGTCAGCCCATTCTCCACTACCTGTGCGTAACTTGCACGCCGGGGCCGGTTCCGGGTGCAGTGCAACCGACGGTAGGTTAGTGCCGTGAACGAAATCAACGAAGATCCCTTCCAGCTGGCGCGGGACGCCGCGGCCGCCCTGGCCGAGCAGACCGGCATCGAATCCCACGACACCGCCTTGGTCCTGGGCTCCGGATGGGGCGAGGCCGCCGAACTGATCGGCGAGACCACCCACACCCTGGATGCGGCGACCCTGCCCGGGTTCCACTCCCCCGCCGTCGTCGGGCACACCGGCACCATCCGCTCGATCCTGACCCCGGCCGGGAAACGCGTGCTGGTGCTCGGTGCCCGGACCCACTACTACGAGGGCAAGGGCGTGCGTACCGTCGTCCACGGCGTACGCACCGCGGCCGCCGCAGGCTGCACCACGATGGTCCTCACCAACGGGTGCGGCGGACTGAACGAGGCCTGGGCCCCGGGAACGCCGGTGCTGATCAGCGACCACCTCAACCTCACGGCCACCTCCCCGCTGGAAGGTGCCACCTTCGTGGACCTCACCGACCTCTACTCCTCGCGCCTGCGTGCGATCGCCCGCGAGGTGGACCCGAGCCTGGACGAGGGCGTCTACGCCCAGTTCACCGGGCCCCATTACGAGACCCCGGCAGAGGTCAGGTACGCCCGACGCATCGGAGCGGACCTGGTCGGCATGTCCACCGCGCTGGAGGCCATCGCCGCCCGGCACGCGGGCATGGAGGTCTTCGGCGTCTCGCTGGTGACCAACCTGGCCGCCGGAATCAGCCCGGTGCCGTTGAGCCATGCCGAGGTCATCGAGGCCGGACAGGCCGCCGGGCCGCGCATCTCGAAACTGCTCGCGGAGATCGTCGGACGCATCTGACCCCTGCCCTGCCCATCCGAGAACCGCACCACCCCAGGAGCACCATGAATTCCGCCCCCCAGCTGCCCGAGGACCTGTTCGCCCGCGCCGAGGCCTGGGCCGCCGAGGACCCCGATCCGGCGACCGCCGCCGAGCTGCTGGCCCTGCTCGGGGAGGCCCGCACCGACGATGCGGCCCGGGCGGAGCTGGCCGACCGGTTCTCCGGGACGCTTTCCTTCGGGACGGCGGGATTGCGGGCGGCACTGGGCGCCGGACCGAACCGGATGAACCGGGTCGTGGTCCGGCACACCGCCGCCGGCGTCGCCCGGTACCTGCTCGACGCCGCGGCCGGCGCCTACACCCCGCGGGCCGTGGTCGGGTTCGATGCCCGCTACAACTCGGACGTCTTCGCCGAGGAGACCGCCGCCATCTTCACCGCCGCCGGCATCGAGACGTTCCTGATGCCCACCCGGCTGCCCACGCCGGTGCTCGCCTGGGCGGTCCGCGCGCTGGCGTGCGAGGCCGGGGTCATGGTGACCGCCAGCCACAACCCGCCCCAGGACAACGGCTACAAGGTCTATCTGGGAGGACGGGCCGTCTCCGACTCGGGGCAGGGCGCGCAGATCGTCGCCCCGATGGATGCCGGGATCGCCGAGCGCATCGCGGCCACCGGCCCGCTGGCCGGCATCGAGCTGGCCGACGCCGGCTGGACCGTGCTGCCCGCAGCCGGCGAACCCGGCGACGTGCAGGCCCGCTACCTCGAGTCCATCACCGCCCTGGTCCCGGCCGACGCGTCCGAACGCGAGCACCGTGCCGACCTGCGCATCGTGCTGACCCCGATGCACGGTGTCGGCGGGGACACGATGTCCCGGGCCCTGGCCACCGCCGGCTTCACCGACGTCCACCTGGTGGCGGAACAGGCCGAACCCGACCCGGATTTCCCCACCGTCGCATTCCCCAACCCCGAGGAGCCCGGCGCCATCGACCTGGCCCTGGACCTGGCCCGGGCGACCGATGCGGACCTGGTCATCGCCAACGATCCGGACGCGGACCGCTGTGCCGCGGCCATCAACGACCCGGAGGCGGGCTGGCGGATGCTTTCCGGCGACGAGGTCGGCGCCCTGCTCGGCGTGCACATCGCCGCCCGGACGGCCGCCGGCGGGCCCGGTGCCACCGCATCCGGTTCGCCCGTCTTCGCGAACTCGATCGTCTCCTCGCGCCTGTTGGCCCGCGTTGCCGCCGCCGCCGGGATCGCCCACGAGGAAACCCTGACCGGCTTCAAGTGGATTTCGCGGGTTCCCGGCTTGTCCTTCGGGTACGAGGAGGCACTGGGATACTGCGTGGCCCCGGACCTGGTGCGCGACAAGGACGGCATGTCGGCGGCCCTGCTGCTGGCCGAGTTCGCGGCCCGGCTCAAGGCCGTCGACCGCACGCTGAGCGATGAACTCGACGCCCTGGCCCTGGAGCACGGGCTGCACGCCACCGACCAGCTCTCGGTGCGCGTGGCCTCGCTCGACGAGCTGGGCACCCTGATGGCCCGCCTGCGGTCCCGGGCACCGGAGTCGCTCGCCGGCTCCGCCGTGGACATCGCCACCGACCTGGCCCGGGGCAGTGCGGCGCTGCCGCCGACCGACGCGATGGCGTTCACGACTTCCGATGCCAGCCGGGTGATCGTGCGGCCCAGCGGCACCGAACCCAAGCTCAAGTGCTACCTCGAGGTCATCGAACCGGTGGCCTCCGCCGGGGACCTGCCCGCCGCGCGGCTGCGCGCCCACGACCGGCTGGCCCGCGTCCGGGCCGACACCGGCACCGCACTCGGCCTCTGAACCAACCGACCCACCACCGAGAGGGAACCATGCCCCAGCCCACGCCAGCCACCATCGCCTCCTACATCGACCACACGCTGCTCAAGCCCGACGCGTCCCGCGAGGACATCCTCGCCGTGGCGGCCGAGGCCGCGCAGTACCACTTCAAGTCCGTCTGCGTGAACCCGCTCTGGGTCGCCACCGTGGCCGGTGCCCTGCAGGGCACCGGCGTGCTGACCTGCTCGGTGATCGGCTTCCCGTTCGGGGCGACCACCACCGCGGTGAAATCCTTCGAGGCCGCCGGGGCCATCGCCGACGGGGCCAGCGAGATCGACATGGTCATCGACATCGCCGCGGCACGCCGGGGCGACCGTGACGCGCTGGTCGCGGACATCGGCGGCGTCGCGGCCACCGTGCACGACGGCGGTGCCATCCTCAAGGTGATCATCGAGACCTCGCTGCTGGACGAGGAGGCCAAGGTCCTCGCCTGCCAGGCCGCCGTCGAGGCCGGGGCCGACTTCGTGAAGACCTCCACCGGTTTCGCCGGTGGAGGGGCGACGGTCGAGGACATCGCGTTGATGCGCCGCACGGTCGGCCCGGAGCTGGGCGTCAAGGCCTCCGGCGGGGTCCGTTCCCTGGCCGATGCGCAGGCGATGATCGAGGCCGGAGCCACACGGCTCGGGGCCAGCTCGGGAGTTGCTATTGTAGAGGGTGAGCAGGGCACCGCCGGCTACTAGCGCGAGCGCGCACCACCGCCAGCCGGCGCAGGACAACAAGGAGAATCGCAGTGTACTCAGACGGCAAGAGCAAGGCCTATTCCGGCCAGGGCAACTTCGCGGGAAACTTCCTGGCCTTCGCGGTGTTCTTCATCCTGTTCCTGGGCGCCCTGTACGCGCTGAGCTTCTGGACGCTGGAGAACGCCTGGCTGCCGGGCATCGCCTGCTTCGTGCTGGCGCTGCTTGCCTTCGGCATCCCGCAGACCATCCTCGGCCACTCCAACTCGCACCAGGCCGAGCGCATCCCGGCCGCAGAGGTCGTCAAGAAGTAGCAGCACCGCACCGCCACCACGGGCGCCCACCGGCCATGCCGGCGGGCGCCCGTCGTCGTCTGCGGTCCCGTCGTCAGCCGGGCGGATGCGGTCGACGACGCCCTGCGCTGCGTGCCGGGGTCGAACGCGTTAGTGTGGGATCCGGGTTCCGCACCGGATCCCACGCTTGAGCAGAGGAGGAATGCAATGCGCATCTTTACATTTCTGGCCGGAGCAGCTGTGGGATACGTCCTGGGCGCCCGCGCGGGCCGCGAAAAGTACGACCAGCTCCGCGACAAGGCCCAGGACCTATGGCAGGACCCCCGCACCCAGGAGAAGGTCCACGACGTCGAAGCCGCCATCAAGGACAAGGCCCCCGACGTCGGTTCGGCGGCCGCTTCGGCCGCCGGCACCGTGGCCGGGAAGGTGAAGGACACCGCAGCCAACGCCATGCACCGCGCCAAGGACCATGACTCCGGCACGGCTTCCGGAACCCCGTCCCACGCCGCAGACCACGTCTCCGACCCGGCGCTCGGATCGGCGGCACGCCCCGAGGACGGCGGCGACGACGGCACCGAATGGGCCGCAGAGGGCGGCGCCACGCCGACCGGCCCGGCCACCGGCCACTCGTAGGCCCCACCGGCCCGCATCACGGCGGGGGACGGCGCACAGCCGGTCCCCCGCCGTTTTTCGTGTCCCGCCGCGCAGGGCCTGGCCCGTGTCCGGCCTTCGGCCGGAAGGCCTCAGCCCTCGAACAGCGCCTCCAGCACGCCGGAGGCCCAGGCGAGGATCTCGGCATCGGCCAGGTCCCGTCCCCCGATCGGCGCGGTCTTGGGCTTGGGGATCAGCACGGCGTCCAGCGCCTGTTTGTTCTGTGCACCCTTGTACATCCGGTCCATGCGCAGCAGCTTCGACTCGGGCAGGCTCGCCGGGGCGAACTTGATGAAGTTGCCCTGCATCGCCACATCCGTCAGGCCCGCGGCCCGCGCCCTGACCCGGAAGCGGGCGACCTCCACGAGGTTCACCACCGCCGCCGGCGGCTCGCCGTAGCGGTCGACGAGTTCGGCGACCACCGCGTCGATGCCCTCGGCGTCGGTGGCCGCCGCGAGCTTGCGATAGGCCTCCAGCCGCAGCCGCTCCCCCGGCACGTAGTCGTGGGGCAGGTGGGCGTTGACCGGCAGCTCGATCTTCATGTCGGCGACCTTCTCCTCGGTCTCGCCCTTGAAGTTGGCCACCGCCTCGCCGACCAGCCGGATGTAGAGGTCGAAGCCGACGCCGGCGATGTGGCCCGACTGCTCGCCGCCGAGCAGGTTGCCGGCACCGCGGATCTCCAGGTCCTTCATCGCCAGCTGGAACCCGGAACCGAGCTCGTTGTGCGCCGCCACGGCCTTCAGCCGCTCCAGCGCGACCTCCCCGAGTGGCCTTTCGACATCCCAGAGGAAGTACGCGTAGGCCCGGTCGCGCGCGCGGCCCACGCGTCCGCGCAGCTGGTGCAGCTGGCTCAGCCCGTAGTTGTTCGCCCGGTCCACGATCAGCGTGTTGGCGTTGGAGATGTCCAGTCCGGTCTCGATGATCGTGGTGGAGACCAGGACGTCGAACTTCTTGTCCCAGAAGTCCACGATGATCTGCTCCAGCTTCGCCTCGCTCATCCTGCCGTGGGCGACCTCCACGCGTGCCTCCGGGACGAGTTCGCGCAGCTGGGCGGCGACCGAGTCGATCGAGGAGACCCGGTTGTGGACGAAGAAGACCTGGCCCTCGCGCATGAGTTCGCGCCGGATGGCGGCGGAGATCTGCTTGTCGGTGCGCGGGCCAACGTAGGTGAGCACCGGGTGGCGTTCCTCCGGCGGGGTCGCCAGCGTGGAGGTCTCGCGGATGCCGGTCAGCGACATCTCCAGGGTGCGCGGGATCGGGGTGGCGGACATGGACAGCACGTCGACATTGGTGCGCATCTGCTTCAGCGCCTCCTTGTGCTCGACGCCGAAGCGCTGCTCCTCGTCGACGACCACCAGGCCCAGGTCCTTGAACTGCACCTCCTTGGACAGCAACCGGTGCGTGCCGACGACCACGTCGATCGACCCGTTCTTCAGCCCCTCGACGGCGTCCTTCGCCTCCTTGGGCGTCTGGAACCGCGAGAGGGACGCCACGCGGACCGGGAAGCCGGAGAACCGCTCCCCGAAGGTCTCGACGTGCTGGCGGGCCAGCAGGGTCGTGGGCACCAGCACCGCGACCTGCTTGCCGTCCTGCACGGCCTTGAACGCGGCGCGGACCGCGATCTCGGTCTTGCCGAAGCCGACGTCGCCGGAGATGAGCCGGTCCATCGGGATCTCGCGCTCCATGTCGGCCTTGACCTCGTTGATCGTGGTCAGCTGGTCGGGCGTCTCGACGAACGGGAAGGCCTCCTCGAGTTCGGACTGCCAGGGCGTGTCCTTCGCGAACGCGTGCCCCCGCGAGGCCATCCGCGCCGAGTAGAGGCGGATGAGGTCCGCGGCGATCTCCTTGACCGCCCGCCGCGCCTTGGACTTGGTGTTCGACCAGTCGCTGCCGCCCATCTTGGACAGCGACGGGGTCTCCCCGCCGACGTAGCGCGTGACCTGGTCCAGCTGGTCGGTGGGCACGAAGAGCCGGTCGCCGGGTGCCCCGCGCTTGGACGGGGCGTATTCAAGGACCAGGTATTCGCGCATGGACCCCGAGGTGCCGCCGACCTTGCGCTGGATCAGCTCGACGAACCGGGCGATGCCGTGCTGCTCGTGCACCACGAAGTCGCCCTCGCTCAGCTGCAGCGGGTCCACCGCGTTGCGTCGGCGGGCGGCGAGCTTCCGGCTGGACTTGGCCGAGTAGGCGCTGGAGCGTCCCAACAGGTCGGCCTCGGTGAGCAACCCGAGTTTCAGGGAGTCGAAGACGAACCCGCGGCCGGCCACCGCCGTCGTGATCTCGATCAGGCCCTTCGTGGGGGTGTCGTCGACGGAGTCGATGCGGTGGCAGGGGATGCCGGCGTCGTGGAAGAGCTCGGCCAGGCGCTGGGCCGGGCCGGGGCCGTCGGTGGCCACGACCACGCGCCAGTCATCGCGCACGCGGGAGCCGATGAATTCCATCATCTCGGCGACCTCGCCCTGGTAGCCGCGCGGTTCGCGGGCCGCGACGTTCAGCGAGTCGATGTCCAGTTCCACCTCGTCGTCCCGGGTCAGCGAGGTGATGGACCACCAGCTGACCTGCGAGGCCAGGGCGGTGACGCGGGTATCGGCCAGGGTGGAGAAGTTCCCGGCGTCCAGGGCGGCGCCGAGGCCGTCGGCCTGCATCAGGTCCACCGGTGCCGCGCCGCCGTCGGAGGCGGTGGACCAGGCGGCGGCGAGGAATTCGGCGTTGGTCTCGGCCAGGTCGTGGGCGCGTGCCCTGACCTTTTCGGGCTCCATCACGACGGCCACGGAATCCGCCGGCAGCTCCCCGACAAACGGGACCATGGCATCGACCAGCAGCGGTGCGAGGGACTCCATCCCCTCGACGGCGATGCCGCCGGCAATCTTCTCCAGCATGTCCGCCGCCGCAGGCATCGAGGCCTTGAGCTTGGCCGCGCGGGACATGACGGCGGGGGTGATCAGCAGTTCCCGGCACGGCGGGGCGTACAGGACAGTGGGGTCGGCGATCCCGCCCTCGGCCTTGTCGGCCTTGGAGAAGGAGCGCTGGTCGGCGACGGAGAACCAGCGCATCGACTCGACCTCGTCGCCGAAGAAATCGATGCGGAGGGGGTGGTCCTCGGTGGGCGGGAAGACGTCGAGGATGCCGCCGCGCACGGCGAACTCGCCCCGGTGCGTGACCATGTCCACCCGGGCGTAGGCCGCAGCAGCCAGCTCCTGCACGACGGCGTCGAACTGCTTCTCCTCGCCGGTCGCCAACCGCACGGGGGACAGCTCCCCCAGCCCCTTGACCAGCGGCTGCACCACGGCGCGGATCGGCGCGACGACGACCTGCAGCGGGCCCCCGTGATGCTCCGGGTGGGCGAGCCGGCGCAGCACGTTCAGCCGACGGCCCACCGTGTCCGAGCGCGGGGAGAGCCGTTCGTGCGGGAGCGTCTCCCAGCTGGGGAACTCCTCGACGGCGCCGTCGGGCAGGTAGGCCCGCAGTGCACCGGCCAGTTCCTCGGCCTCGCGGCCGGTGGCGGTGACGGCCACGACGATGCCCTCCCCGGCAGCCAAACCGTCGACGACCTCGGTGACCAATGCGGCCCGCAACCCGGCGGGGGCCGCGACCTCGAGGTCCTGGCTCCGTGCGCCGAAGTCCTTCGATGCATAGGTGCGCACGCGCGCATAGGACGGATCGGCGGCCAATGCCGCGCGGAGGCCAGTGAGGGCCATGGGGTTCCTTCCGGGAAACAGCACAAAAGCCCGGCGTCCACAAGGAGGCCGGGGTGGATCCCAGCCTACCGCGATTCGACGCCCCAGCCCGTAGCATGGAGACCGATACCACCACCCCGATTGCCGAGGAGACCCTGTGGCCCTGAATGCCTCCACCACGCTGCCCCATCCCGTCGAAGCCGTCGTCGACGTGTTGACCCGCCGCGATTTCGTCGAGCACGTCAGCCAGCGCGCCGGAGCAACCCTGACGGATTTCAGCGTCTCCGGCCCGGTCGGCGGTGCCTTCACCACCACCACCGCCCGCACCCTGCCGACCGACCGGTTCCCCGACATGGTCAAGAAGTTCGTCGGCCAGACGCTGAACGTCACCCAGCACGAATCCTGGTCAGCTCCCGCGGCGGATGGCAGCCGCACCGCGGAGGTCACGGTCGACGTCGCCGGCGCCCCGGTCAAGGTCAAGGCCGTGCAGAAGCTGGTGGCCGCCCCCGGGGCCACCACGATCGAGCTCACCGGCGACGTCACCTCCTCCATCCCGTTTCTGGGCGGGAAGATCGCCGCCACCGCCGAGCCGTACCTGGCCAAGGCCCTGAACCTGCAGGCCGCCGAGGCCAAGAAGTGGCTCGACCAGCCGGCCTAGGCTTCGCGGCCCTGCGGACCGGCGTGCCGCTGGCCGGCCTCTTGCCCCGTCGCCAGCGCCTGGCCTACATCGTGGTCCCGGCGGCCCTGTACCTGGCCGCCGTGCTGTTCGTGGTGTTCTGGCCCGTGCCGGTCGACCGGCCGGTGCAGGGCAGCCTGGACCGGGCCCTCTCGTGGCTGCATGGCCACGGCGTTCCCGGGTGGTTCGACTACGGTGCGGTCGAGTGGCTGGCCAATGTGGCCATGTTCGTCCCGTGGGGTGCCTTCGGGGCGGTCATCGTGGCGCCCCGCAGATGGTGGATGGTGGCGGCGGCGGCCCTGCTGGCCAGCGCGGCCATCGAGACGGCACAGCTGGTGCTGATCTCGGCCCGTTTCGCCTCCGGAGCCGACGTCGCGGCCAACACCCTGGGAGCGGTGGTCGGCGTCCTGTTCTGCGCCGCGACCTTGCCTCTGGTGGTCTCCTCGGTTCGTCGGCGCTACGGGACCCGGGTGTCGCCGTCGTCATGATTTGTGTCCGGTGCCACCTGCCGCGATAGGATCGATGGCGGTGAGCCGGGAAGTCTGGTCGGCAAAGACAACGCTATGCCCACTCGAAATCGAGGTTCTCGCATGACCAAACCCGCCCGAAATACGATCCTAGGTCGCGGCAGCTATCTCGAATCCCTGCGCATCGGGGAGATCCTGCGCACGGAGACCATTGGCGGCCTCGTGCTCATCGCCGCGGCGGCCATCGCCATCATTTGGGCGAACACGCCCTGGGGCGACAGCTACTTTGCCCTCCGTGACCTGCATCTCGCCGTCCCCATCCCCGGCCTCGACCTGGACCTGAGCCTCGGCCACTGGGCCTCGGACGGCCTGCTGGCCGTGTTCTTCTTCCTCGTCGGCCTGGAACTGAAGAAGGAATTCGTCATCGGCGACCTCCGCGACTTCAGCCGGGCGATCGTCCCCGTGACGGCCGCCTTCGGCGGCGTGCTGGTGCCTGCCCTGATCTACGTCGCACTGAACATCAGCGAGGGCGGCACCACGCTGCACGGGTGGGCCATCCCCACCGCGACCGACATCGCGTTTGCGGTCGCCGTGCTGGCCGTCATCGGCTCCAGCCTGCCCTCCCCCCTGCGGATCTTCCTGCTGACCCTCGCCGTGGTCGATGACCTGATCGCCATCGTCATCATCGCCTTCGTCTACACCGACGACCTGGACTTCCTCTTCCTGGGCCTGGCCCTGGTTCCGCTGCTGCTGTTCTTCCTCATTGCCAACCGGTTCCAGAAATACTTCGCGACCCGGCGCTGGACGGCATGGGCCATCCTGCTGCCGCTGGGCGTCATCACGTGGGCGTTCGTCCATGAATCCGGCATCCACGCGACGATCGCCGGCGTGCTGCTGGGCTTCTCCGTGCCCGTCCGCCGACGCGACGAACGCGACGGCACCGGCCTGGCGGAACGCTTCGAGCACCGCTTCAGGCCCTTGTCCTCGGGGATCTGCGTGCCCATCTTCGCCTTCTTCTCCGCAGGCGTCGCCCTGGGCGGCGCCGAGGGCATCTCCAAGGCGATGACCGACCCCGTCGTGTGGGGAATCGTCGCCGGGCTCGTTCTCGGCAAGCCCATCGGCATCCTGGGCTCGACCTTCCTGCTGACCAAGACCCGGCACGCGAACCTGGACCCGGCCGTGAGGTGGGCAGACCTGCTCGGGGTGACACTGTTGGCGGGCATCGGCTTCACCGTCTCGCTGCTCGTCTCCGAATTGAGCTTCGGGCTGGAGTCGCCACACTACGAGCATGCCAAGGTCGCGATCCTCACCGGCTCGTTGCTCGCGGCGGCCCTGGGCGCGGCCTGGCTGATCCCCCGCAACCGCCGCTACCGGCAACTCGAGGAAGAAGCCCAGCGCGACGACAACGCCGACGGCATTCCCGACGTCTACGAACGGGACTAGGCCCTAGCCCTGGCCGGCCGCCGTATCGGCGGCGGCCAGGGCCTGTTCGGCGGCCACCCAGGCGAGCATCGCGCATTTGACGCGTGCGGGGAAGCGGGAAACGCCGGCAAAGGCCGCGGCATCGCCCAAGGCCTCCTCGTCGGCTTCGATGGCCCCCCGGGAGCGCATGACGGCCCGGAACTGCGCGACCAGGCCCAACAACGATTCCCGGCTCTCCCCCGCGGCGAGGTCGACCAGCACCGAGGCGGACGCCATCGAGATCGAGCAGCCGTCGCCTTCCCAGCTGATCCGGCGGATGGCCCCGCCGTCGGTCTCGACCCGCAGCCGGATCTGGTCCCCGCAGACCGGGTTGTGCTGGTGGGTCTCCCCCCAGGCGTGACCCGGTTCCGGCTCGACGAGCCCTTCCCCGTTGCGGCGCTTGGAGTGGTCCAGGATGATCTGCTGGTAGAGCTGTTCGAGGTCGCTCATGCGCCGACTCCGAAGAACCCGCGCACGTCGGCCACCGCGCCCAGGAAGGCATCGACGTCGTCGTCCGTGTTGTAGAGGTAGGTGCTTGCCCGCGTGCTCGCGGTGACACCCAGGGCGCGGTGCAGCGGCTGGGCGCAGTGATGCCCGACGCGCACCGCGACGCCGCGGCTGTCAAGGAACTGCCCGACATCGTGGGGGTGGACGCCGGGCACGTCGATGGTGGCGGTCCCGATCCGAGCGGCTCCGGCCGGTCCGAGTTGGCGCACACCGGGGATCGAGGCCAGCCCGGCGGCCAGACGCCGGCCGAGGTGTTCCTCCCAGGCGGCGATGCGGCCCATGCCGACCTCGTCCAGGTAGTCGATCGCCGCAGCCAGCGCGACGGCCTGGGAGATCCGCTGCGTGCCCGCCTCGAAGCGTGTCGGCGCCTCGAGGAATTCGGCGCGCTCCATGGTCACGGTGGTGATCATGGAGCCGCCGGTGAGGAAGGGGGGCATGGCGTCGAGCAGTTCCCGCCGACCGTACAGGACGCCGATGCCGGTGGGGCCGAGCATCTTGTGGCCGGAGAAGGCCATGAAGTCCACGTCCAGTGCCTTCACGTCCACGGGCAGGTGCGGGACCGACTGGCAGCCGTCGAGGACCGTCAGGGCGCCGACGGCGCGGGCCAGCTCCACCAGGGCGGCGACATCGACCACGGTTCCCAGCACGTTGGAGACGTGGGTGAAGGCGAGGACGCGGGTGCGCGGGCCGACAAGGTCCGCGGCCAGGTCCATCCGCAACGCGCCGTCGGCGTCGACCGGGATGTACTTCAGGCTCGCTCCGGTGCGGAAGGCGAGCTCCTGCCACGGGATGAGGTTGGCGTGGTGCTCGAGCTCGGTCACCAGGATCTCGTCGCCCGGGCCCAACGCGAACCGACGGGCTGCCTCCCCGCCCCTGCCGGCGCTGGCGTTGGAGAAGGAGTAGGTCAGCAGGTTCAATGCCTCGGTCGCGTTCGAGGTCCAAACGACCTCGTCGGGTCCGGCCCCGATGAACCGTGCGGTCTTCTCGCGGGCCTCCTCGTAGATCTCGGTGGCCTCGACAGCGAGGGTATGCGCGCCACGGTGGACGGCCGCGTTGAAGTTCTCGTAGAAGTGCTGCTCGGTGTCCAGGACCGATTGGGGCTTCTGCGACGTCGCCCCGGAGTCGAGATAGACCAGGGGCACGGAGTTCACGGTCCGTTCCAGCAGGGTGAAGTCACCGCGCAGGCGGCGCACTTCCGTGTCGTCCAGCGGCGTCAGTGCCGGTTCGGCTTCGGCTGACCCGCGGGGTCCGGTAACTGTTTCCACGTACGTCGCGTCCTTGGATCGGGGATGGTCGTCGGGGCACAGGCCCCGTGGATTCCGCAACGAATCCATGACCTAATGATCGCACGCACGACGGGGCCGGTTCATGTGAGTCACGCCTTACCGCGGGTGTCCCCGGGCACGAAAAAGGGACCGGTAGCGGGATGGGGGTGGCCCAGTCTCAGAGGCCGCCCGCTACCGGCCCCGCATAAGGGAGCCGTAAGGCATGGATAGATAGTATGTGAAGTTGTTGTCAAACAACAATTCCGACCACGGGCCGTGGACTAGGCCCCGTGGAATTTCTGCTGGGCGGCCTGCAGGTCCTCGCGGACCAGCAGTTCCGCGGCGTCTGCGGCGTCGCCGATGAGGAACGGCAGCTCCCTGCGCTCGGTGGTCCCGAAATCGCGGAGCACGAAATCCGCGGTGTCCATCCGTCCCGGCGGGCGGCCGACGCCGACCCTTACCCGGTAGTAGTCCTTCGTGGACAGGGCCTTGGAGATATCACGGAGGCCGTTGTGCCCGCCCTCTCCCCCGCCGAGCTTCAGCTTGATGGTGTTGAAGGGAATATCGATTTCGTCATGAATCGCAACAATGTGCAGCGGATCGACGTCGAAGAAGCGTGCCAGTCCCGCGACCGGCCCTCCCGAGACGTTCATGTACGTCATGGGTTTGGCCAGCACGAGCCGCGGCCCGCCGATGCCCAGGCGCCCTTCAAGGACCTGCGCGTTGGCCTTGTGGGACTTGAAGGATCCGCCGATGCGGCCGGCGAGTTCGTCGAGGACCATCTGGCCCACATTGTGTCTGTTATGGGCGTAGCCGGGCCCGGGATTCCCGAGCCCGGCTACGAGCCAGGTGTTGCTTGCCATCAGGGCAGGGGGTTTCCCTACTCTGCGGAGGCGGCTGCGGCGGGCGCGCCCTCAGCGGCAACGGTCTCGGCCGCTTCCTCGGTCGTGCCGAGGTCCTGGACCTTCGGCTCGTCGACCGTGGCGATGACGGTGTCGGCCTCGATGAGCAGGGAGGCGCCGTTCGGCAGGACCAGGTCGGAGGCCAGAACGTGGTTGCCCACTTCGCGGCCGTCGACGTTCACGGTGACCTGCTCGGGCAGGTTGGTGGCGTCGGCCTCGAGGGAGACGGTGTAGTGGTCCACGTCCAGGACGGCGCCGGGGGCGACTTCGCCTTCGATGTGCACGGACACGTCAACGGTGACCTTTTCGCCCTTCTTCACGGTCAGCAGGTCGATGTGGTCGACGGTCTGGCGCAGGGCGTGGCGCTGGATGTCCTTGACCAGGGCGAGGTGGGTTTCGCCGTCGACGTCGATGGTCAGCAGCGCGTTGGAGACGCGGACTGCCAGCGTGGTCTCCTGGGCCGGCAGCAGGATGTGCATCGGCTCGGCACCGTGGCCGTAGATGACTGCCGGGATCTTGAATTCGCGGCGTGCGGTGCGGGCAGCGCCCTTGCCGAAGTCGGTGCGGACCTCTGCGGGCAGGGTGACCTTGTCGTGCGTCATGGGTATCTCCTGGGTGGTGTGGCTGTTGCGGTCTGCCCGGACAGATCGTGGTCCGGACACCGTACGAAGCCGATCCCGCAGGATGGACGCCGTGGGGCGTTGGGCCTTGTCGATCACGGAACCTGCGGATCTTCATCCGGCAGTTCCCTCGCCTGGGCACTGCAGACCAGTCTAGCAGGACGGGGACGTGCGGTGGACCGAAAACGGCGCAGCCCCCTTCCCCACGCGGGGAAGGGGGCTGCGCACCGCCGTCGTACTGTCTTTTCTAGGCGTTGCCGTCGAAGAGGCTGGTGACGGAGCCGTCCTCGAAGACCTCCTTGATCGCCCGGGCGATCAACGGGGCGATCGACAGGACGGTCAGCTGCTTGAAACGCTTGGCGTTCGGGATCGGCAGCGTATCCGTCACGACGACCTCGCGGGCGCCGGACTCGGAGAGGCGCTGCGCCGCCGGATCGGAGAAGACGGCGTGCGTCGCGGCGATGATGACATCCTTTGCACCGGCGTCCTTGAGCACGCGCACGGCCCCGGAGATGGTTCCGCCGGTGTCGATCATGTCATCGATGAGCACACAGGTGCGTCCCTGGACCTGACCGACGACGGTCTTGGAGATGGCCTGATTCGGGACGGTGAGGTCACGCGACTTGTGCACGAAGGCCAGCGGGGCGCCGCCGAGGCGCTCGGCCCACTGCTCGGCGACGCGGACGCGTCCGGTGTCCGGGGAGACGACGGTGACGTTGTCGGCTTCCACGCGGGTGCGGATGTAGTCGGCCAGCAGCGGGATGGCGAACAGGTGGTCGACCGGGCCGTCGAAGAAGCCCTGGATCTGCGCGGTGTGCAGGTCAACGCTCATGACGCGGTCGGCACCGGCGGTCTTGTAGAGGTCCGCGACCAAGCGGGCGGAGATCGGCTCGCGGCCGCGGCCCTTCTTGTCCTGGCGGGCGTAGGGGTAGAACGGCGAGACGACGGTGATGCGGCGGGCGGAGGCACGCTTCATGGAGTCGATCATGATCAGCTGTTCCATGAGCCAGTTGTTCAGCGGGGCCGGGTGCGCCTGGATGATGAAGACGTCCTTGCCGCGCACGCTCTCCCCCGAGCGGACGTAGATCTCCCCGTTGGCGAAGTCGTAGGCGGACATGGGCAGCAGCTCGGTGTCGAGTGCCGACGCGATCTCCTCGGCCAGCTCCGGGTGTGCGCGGCCGGATGCCAACACCAGCTTCTTGTCGACGTTGTGGCTCAGTTCGCTCATGTGTTCACTTTCTCACTTGTGAGGGGTTCGTGCGGTCTGGTCGTGGTGGATGGAGCGGTTGATCGTGTGGGTGAGCGGGCCGTCGGCTAACCGGCGGTGGGGGTGCTCTTCTCGAGGGCGGATGCGGCGGCCTCGGCGGCCGGGCTACCCGGGCGCTTGGCCGCGGTCCACCCCTCCTTGTTGGCCTGCGGTGCCACGGACAGGGCGAGGGCTCCGGCCGGAACGTCCTTGCGGACGATGGCGCCGGCGGCGGTGTATGCCCCGTCGCCGATGGTGACCGGTGCGATGAACACGGTGTTGGAGCTGGTGCGCACGTGCGAGCCGATGGTCGTGCGGTGCTTGTTGACGCCGTCGTAGTTGGCGGTGATGTTGCCGCAGCCGATGTTGGTGTATTCGCCGATCTCGGCGTCACCGGCATAGCCCAGGTGGGAGAGCTTGGAGCCGCGGCCGACCGTGACGTTCTTGGTCTCGTAGAAGGCGCCGATCTTGCCGGCCTCCCCGAGGCGGGTCTTCGGGCGCAGGTAGGCGAAAGGGCCGACCGACGCGCCGGCGCCGATCTCCGAGGAGGTGACATCGCTGCGCTTGACCTCGGCGTTCTGCCCGACGCGTGTGTCGACCAGCGTGGTGTCCGGGCCGATGACCGCGCCGGTTCCGATGGCGGTCGAGCCGTGCAGCTGGGTGCCGGGCTTGAGGGTGACGTCCGGGGACAAGGCGACGGAGGCGTCGATCCAGGTGGTGTCCGGGTCGATGATGGTCACGCCGGAGCGCATCCATTGTTCGAGGATGCGCCGGTTCATTTCCTTGCCGAGTGCGGAGAGCTGGACACGGTCGTTGGCTCCTTCGACCTGCCACCTGTCGGTGGTGACCACTGCGGCGACCCGTCCTCCGTCCTTCCGGGCGATGCCCAGCACGTCGGTCAGGTACATCTCGCCCTGTGCGTTGTCGGTGGTGACGCTGGCCAGGGCATTGCGCAGGACCTCGGCGTCGAAGGCGTAGATGCCGGAGTTGACCTCGTTGATGGCCCGCTGGTCGGCGGTGGCGTCCTTGTGCTCGACGATGCCCTCGACGGTGCCGTCGGCGGCGCGGACGATGCGCCCGTAGCCGGTCGGGTCGGAAAGCTCCGCGCTGAGGACGGTGACGGCGTTGCCCTCGGATTCGTGGGCCGTCACGAGTTCGCCGATGAGCTCGGTGGTCAGCAGCGGCACGTCGCCGTAGGTGACGACGATGGTGCCTTCGAGGTCCGCCGGGACCTGCTCGAGTCCGACCTGCACGGCACGACCGGTGCCGGGGATCTCGTCCTGGTCGGCGATGGTGATGCCCGGTTCGATGTCCAGCAGATGCTTGACGACGATGTCCCGTTCGAAGCGGACGACGGCGACGAGGCGCTCGGGGTCCAGACCCTTCGCGGCGGCAATCGCGTGGCCGACCATGGAGCGGCCACCGATCTCGTGGAGGATCTTCGGCTTCGCCGATTTCATCCGGGTCCCTGCCCCTGCTGCGAGGACGATGACGGCGGCCGGTGTGGTGGCTTCCACGCTCAAGTTTTGAACTCCCTGCGGTGTTGGTGGTTCGGTGCCGGCGCACGGCCGGGCCACGCCAGTCTACCGCCTTGGGTTGGCGGTCCCACGACGAGACGTCGCGCCGACCCCAACGCAGCCGTGACCAACTCGTCATACTCGTTAGTTGCTTGGATCGCATTGCCGCCCTCTCCGCGGCAAAGGAACGCATCTACTCTGAACGACAAGAGGTTCTGGGGATCTTGGGGGATATTCACATGAGTATGTCGAACAGGGAACGACGGGTGTCACGTCGTTGGTTCCGCATGGCGGCTGCCGTCGTCACGTGCGCAGCGCTGCTCATAGCTGGCGGGGCGGCATTCATGGTCCTGCGACCGGCCTCGGCGACCGTGGAGGTGGTTTCCCATTTCCCCTCCGACGGCACCCGCAAAGCGCCGCCCACCACCAAGATTATGTCCTCGTTTTCACAACCCCTGGAGGGCGCTGCTGAGCAGTTGGACATCGTCGTCACCGACGGCACCGGGGTGTCGGTCCCGGGTTCGCTCCGGTTCAACGGTGCCCTAGACACGGCGACCCTCCAACCCACGGACCGGCTCAAGCCGGGCGCGTACACTGTCGAGGTCAAGCTACCGGACTCCAGCGGAACAGAAAAGATGCTGGACAGCTGGAGATTCCAGGTCAAGAAGCCTGTTAATCTGGCCAACGGAAACGGTGGATCCCTTCTACTGTTAGCAGATCCCGGAACACGTGATTCCTACCTCGCGGAGATCCTCAGGGCGGAAGGTCTGAACAGCTTCGATACGGTGGCACCGGAATTGGTCACCGCCGATGTCCTTCGATCGGCACTCGGTCGCCATCATCGGCGCTCATAGCGGCACCACGGAACTCGCGGACCGGCTCCAGGGGTGGGTGCGCGAAGGTGGTGATGTCGTCGCCATGCGTCCCCGTGGCCGGCTCGCCACCCTTGCGGGTCTGAAGGCCACCGGCCAGCGGCTTACCGATGACTACCTCAAGGTGAATACGTCCCGAGCCCCCGGTAGGGGCATCACCGGGGAGACCATGCAGTTCCACGGGACAGCATCCGGATATGACGTGTCACCAGGCACCGAGGTGGTTGCTTCGTTGTTCGCCACTGCTAACAGCCGCACTGAACTTCCCGCAGTCACCCTGCGGGACGCCGCCGATCTACACGGTCACGTGGCAGCATTCAGCTACGACCTGGCCACGTCGGTGATGTATAGCCGCCAGGGGAACCCGAAATGGTCGGGTGAGGAGCGCGACGGCATCCCCCCGATCCGACCTGACGATCTCTTCCGAGGCACTGACGGCGAAGCCGACTACCTAGACCTCGACAAGATCGGCATCCCCCAAGCTGACGAGCAAATGAGGTTGCTCACCAACATCATCGAACAACTGCACCAGGATGCTGTTCCACTCCCACGATTCTGGTACCTGCCCCACGGAGCCAATGTCGCCCTACTGATGGCGTCCGACGACCACGCAACCGGCGACGGCACCAAGTCGTCGTTCGAGCACATGCTCACACTCGATCCGGTCGACTGCAGTGTCCGACTGTGGGAATGCCCCCGGGCGACCTCCTGGATTTATCCTTCATCACCGATGACCGACGGCGAAGCCGCGGAATTCTTCGACGACGGTTTCGACATGGGCGCGCACGTCACCACGCAGTGCCAGAACTGGACACCTGCTTCCCTCGACGTCTCCTTTGCCCGATCGCTCGCCGCCTTTCGTGAGAAGTACCCGTCCTTGCCCGAGCAAGTGGGCAGCCGCCTTCACTGCATTGCCTGGAGTGACTGGACCTCCCAGCCCCACGTGGAGCGCAGCTGGGGAATCCGGTTGGACATGAACTACTACAACTGGCCGCCGACCTGGATCCAGGATCGCCCCGGCTACATGACGGGGTCGGCTCTCCCCATGCGCTTCGGATCTGATGACGGGCAACTTATCAACGTCTTCCAACAGGAAACCCACCTCGTCAACGAAACCTGGAACGGTTCGACCGAGGGCATCGAAAAGCTGATCGCCGCCGCCAACGGAACCGAGGGCTATTTCGGTGTCCTCGGGACCCACTACGACTACAGTGATTCGTTCGACCGTCAGCTGATGGATGCAGCAACGAAACACCACGTACCCATGATCTCCGCTCGACAGCTGCTCGACTTCACCGACGGCCGTAACCAGTCAACTATCAGCGGGCTCCAGGCCGTGGCCGGTTCCGTGAACTTCACCGTGGAACCGGATCCCCGGGTAGCGGGCATGCTCCAGACGATGCTTCCCGTCCAATCAGCGACGGGCACCTTGGCCGCACTTCACCGGGGCGGCCAGGACGTGGATTTCACAGTACGGACGATCAAGGGTATCGACTATGCCTTCTTTGACGCTGACGCAGGGGCGTACACCGCCGAATATCATTAGGGGCACGCAGCGCGGTCATACTCGTTAATTGCTTGGATTGGCGCTGCTAACTACCCCGGAAGAATCGGCCGGAATACGCTGAAGCGGGAAACCCGCCATGGGCTTTCCACGTCGGCGCGAGCCGTCGGCTTAGGCCTAGGAAATTCGAGGGGCAACGTGTCTTCCACGAAGGATTTCACCAGCAAACGTCACAGCACGCCCCCTCGGTGGCATCACCGCCTCGGGATAATCCTGATGGCCGTCGCAACGCTCGTCATCCCGGTAGTGGTCGTGCCCGGGTCTGCGGCCGCGACCCCGTGCGGACCCGATGAGAACCCCATCGTCTGCGAAAACTCCAAGCCGGGATCTCCTTGGCAGGAATGGGAGGTCATCGGAGCCGGCGATGAGTCGATTCAGGGTTACGCCACAGACATCAGCGTCGACGTGGGCGGAAAGATCGACTTCAAGATCGACACGGACGCCTCGGCGTACTCCATCGACATCTACCGGACCGGCTGGTACCAAGGCCTCGGCGCACGCAAGATTGCCTCGGTGACACCAAGCGCCGCCCTGCCGCAAAAGCAGCCCGAATGCCTCCAGGACGTGTCGACCGAACTGACCGACTGCGGGACGTGGGCGGTGTCCGCCTCATGGAATGTACCCGACGACGCCGTATCCGGTGTCTACATCGCCAAGCTCACCCGCAAGGACAATGGAGACGACAGCCACATCACCTTCATCGTCCGCGATGAGTCGAGCCACTCCGACGTCTTGTTCCAGACCTCGGACCCTACATGGCACGCCTATAACACCTACGGTGGTTCCGACTTCTATTCTGGTGCGGCCAATGGACGCGCATACAAAATCAGCTACAACCGCCCCTTCGCCACTAGGGCCGGCATTGAAGCCCGCGACTTCTACTTCGGCGCGGAATACCCGATGGTCCGGTTCCTCGAACGCAATGGGTACGACGTCAGCTACTTTTCCGGCGTCGATACGGACCGATATGGCTCTCTCCTGACCAACCACAAGACGTTCCTCTCGGTCGGACATGACGAGTACTGGTCCGGCAACCAGCGCAAGAACGTGGAAGCCGCGCGTGATTCCGGCGTGAACTTGCAATTTCTTTCCGGCAACGAGGTCTATTGGCACACCCGCTACGAGCCGTCCTCCACCGGTGGCAACGACTACCGCACGCTGGTCAGCTACAAGGAAACATGGTCGAACGCCAAGATCGATCCCGAGGATGAATGGACGGGCACTTGGCGTGACCCACGATTCGCCTCCCCGGACAATGGGGCCGGCCTTCCCGAAAACGGACTCACTGGCACCGCCTACGTCGTGAATAATGGGGACCTTCCCGTGACCGTTAACGATCGGGAAGGCAAAATGCGATTGTGGCAGCATACTCCACTGGACGATCTTGCTTCCGGTCAAAAAGTAGCTCTCGCCCCTCATACTGTCGGATATGAATCCGATGAACCGCTCGAAAACGGCTTCCGACCGCCGGGGCTGGTCAATTTGTCGACGACCACCGGCGACGTACCCGAGTATTTGCAGGACTTCGGCAATGTAGTGGCCGCAGGCACTACGACGCACCACGTCACCTTGTACAAGGCCGCCAGCGGGGCACTCGTGTTCTCTGCTGGCAGCGTCCAGTGGACCTGGGGCTTGGACGAATGGCACGACGGCGACGGAGCGCCAGCAGATCCCCGGATGCAACAAGCCGAGGTAAACCTCCTTGCCGACATGGGAGCCCAGCCCTCGACGCTCATGGACGGACTCGTCGCAGCACAGGCCTCCACGGACAAGACTGCGCCCACCGTAGCCATCACTTCCTCCCCATCAGGAACAGTCGCCAATGGCGACACTATTACCATTAGGGGGACGGCTCGCGACGCGGCCGGGCAAGTCGCTGGCGTTGAATATTCCACCGATGGCGGTGCCAGTTGGAAACCGGCGGCAGGCACCACGACATGGAACTTCAGCATCATCCAACACGGTTCCGGTGATGCTTCACTTCTCGTTCGGGGCATCGACGATTCCGGAAACTACTCCAGCACGGGGACCGTGGTCCCCATCAACGTCAAGGGTCCGTACAGCGCACTCGGTTCGGCCGTGCCCGGCCAGATCGATTCGGGTGACGGATCTGCCGTCGAATTGGGATTGCGCTTCAACGCCACGGCGGATGGCTATATCACAGGCGTGAGGTTCTACAAGAGCAAGGCCAACACGGGAACCCACACTGGGACACTCTGGTCGGTCGACGGCCAACGGCTGGCGACCGTGACCTTCACCCAGGAGTCGACGGAAGGTTGGCAGAGCGCGACGTTCGACCAGCCAGTCGAGGCGACCGCCGGCACGGAGTACGTAGTCTCCTACTTCGCCCCTAATGGGCACTACTCCGCGGATCTTGAATACTTCGCCTACCGTGGCGTGAATGCCCCTCCCCTCCATGTTGGCGGTGGCTTCGACGCCCCGGAATCGGGCTTGTACTGGAGTGGTGGCGGTTTCCCGCAGAGCTCCTATCTACGTTCCAATTACTATGTCGACGCCATTTTCGAGACTTCGGATGCAATACCGCTCTCGGCGGCCAAGCCGACTCCGTCGGACACCGCCCACAGCGTCCCGGTGACCACTCCCATCAGCGCTGTGCTGTCGAAGCCGGTGACCGCTTCCAGCGTCAGGATCAAACTCAGCGACGCCGACGGCGAAACGGTTCCCGGAACGACGACGTACGATCCGGACACCCGAACCGCTACCTTTACCCCAGGCTCCCCACTCGCCCAGGGTACGGAATACACGGCTCAATTGACGGCGCTAGACCAAGCTGGCAACGGCGTCCAACGAGGCGGTACTTGGGGATTCCGAACCGTCATGGCACCGGTTGACCCATCCGTGTGCCCGTGCGGCCTGTACCAGGACGCTACCGTTCCCGCTATCGACAGCATCAAGGACGGAACCCCTGTCACGCTCGCAACACGCTTCTCGAGCAGCGTCGGCGGCACCGTGACCGGAATCAAGTTCTACCGGAGTCCTGGCGAGACCGGCCCCCATACCGGCTGGCTCTACACCACCTCCGGCGAAGTCCTCTCCGAAGTCCAGTTCCCTGACGATTCCGTCTCCGGCTGGCAGTACGCGGAATTCGACCATCCCGTCGCCATCGAGCCTGGCGTCGAATACGTCGCCGCGTACCGCAGCAACGGGACCTATCCGGCCATTCCAGGCGCTTTCTCGACAGACACAGTCAGCGGCCCCCTGCGGACGAGTTTCGCGGCTGGTTCCTTCACTTACGGCAACGGATTCCCCGACGGACAAGTAACTTCCAGCTATCTGGTAGACGTCCGTTTCGTCGAGGACGCGCCCCCTGTCACCGTGTCAGAGCGCCAGCCCGCTGCGGGAGCCGACGGTGTGGATCAGCAGGCGCCGATTTCCGCTACCTTCTCGGAGCCTCTCAAGTCCGGGGCTGTTCTGAAGGTGTCTGGGCCGGATGGCATCGTGGACGGAACAACGGCAGTATCCGGCGACAGCAAAAAGCTGACCTTCACCCCATCGGATGCCCTCGGCGACGGCAACGTCTATACCGTTGCCCCCCAGAACGTCTCCGGAGTCGACTCGGGTCCGGCGGAGATCGCGCCCTGGACGTTCCGGACGGCTGGTCAGGGACAGCCTCTGAGCTCATTCCTGGGCGAAGAGACCACCCCCGCGCAGACCGATCCTCAAGACAACGCACCAGTCGAACTGGGGCTGCAGTTGTCCACCTCCAAGACAGTCGAGATTCACGCCATCCGCTACTACCGGGGACCGCTGGGGACAGGAAAGCACACCGGGACGATCTGGGGGTCCAACGGGGAGCGCCTGGCCACGGTCACTTTCGGGACCGGTACAACGACCGGATGGCAGACAGCATTCCTGAGCCAACCGGTCACCATTGAAGCCGGCAGCACCTTCGCGGTCTCGTACTTCGCACCAAGCGGCGGGTATGTGTTCACCGGCGGCGATTTCGCCTCGGGGCACGTTTCGGGCCCGTTGAGTCTTGAGTCGTCCAATGGCCGCTTCGTCTACGGCCCCGAGGGAGGCCTTCCCACGGGGACCTGGAACAACTCGAACTACTTTGCCGACTTGTTGTATTCGATCCCCACTTCGGCGTCCGAGCAGCCGACGAGCCCCGCTGCTTCGCCTTCCGGAGGGCCGACTGCAACATCATCTCCAACTCCGACAGAATCTCCGACCTCGCCGGCTCCGTCCGTTTCGACGTCCGCTAGCGCTGCGCCCACGCCAACCCCTAGTGCGGCCGTCAGCTTCCCCGACGGAGTGTCGTGGTTGTTCGATCACACCGGAGGGGCTCCGAAGGACTCCTCCTATTCAGGGGAGACGGACGCCGTTGAGCTGGGTCTCCAGCTCGAGGTGAGCCAACCAATCACCGCGTACGGCATTGCCTTCGACAAGTCACCACAGAACACCGGGACGCATCGTGGCTACATCTACTCCAGCAGCGGGGAAGTCCTGGCGACGGCCGACTTCACATCAGAATCCGCTTCTGGTTGGCAAGGCGCGTTGTTCGACGATCCGGTCCCCCTTGGCCCGGGAACCTATACGGTTAGCTACTACGCCCCGCACGGCAGTTATACCTGGGCCGAATCGACCGATTTCGGATCCGTGGCGATCGGACCAGTCGCCGCCACGTCGACGAACGGACGATATCGCTATGGTACAGCGGGAGGTACGGTTCCCACTTCCACCTGGAAATCGACAAATTACTTCGTCGATTTGGCCTTCACCCCTGACGAAACTGGCTAGTTGCCCGGATCCCCTGGGGAACCATCCCTGGCAGATCTGCAACCCGATCCCTCACCGCGACGCGCATGGATCGTACGAGCTGCTGCCGGGAGCCCGGGCCGCCCCCAGCCGACCGACCCGTGTGGTCCGCCGAGGCGACACGCGAGTGGACGAGCATCGCGGCTCAACATCTGGATGGCGGCCGGCGGCCCGTGCGTCGCCAGTTCCTCGCGAAGCCGATGGCACGTGGTCGCCAGGCGATTCAACATCATGCGTTATCTCGATCGTCGTTGCCGTCGATCACCATGAATCCCTCGGTCGGGAAGCGTCACCGGGCCATCGTCGCAACTCCTCAGTGAGGTCAGCGCTCGACAGATGGAGACCATGCGTGTTCTATGAAGAGCTGTGGCTTCGCGTTTGCCACTGGCCTGAGGGAGAGAATGTCGCTGTCGCCAACTGCTCCTTCCCGTGGCTCCCCGAACAGCATCGTGTCATTGTCCAGCCACTCGATCTGGTCGTCCACGCTTCGTTCAAGAGGTATTCGGGTTTCATCCCCCGCGGCCAAGTCAAGTACCGCGATATCCCAATGAACGGCACCCACCCCAGCTCGCCGCTTCTTAAAGGCGACGCGGGTACCGTCAGGCGAAATCGATGGGCATTCGGCATTCTCCACCACTGACGTCAGTGTCTTATCCTGCAGGCTGCCTGACACCAGCCAGGTCTTCCCGCCGGAAGCCACCGTCGCAAAAAACGCATCATCGGAGGCAAACGTCACGCCCCACACGTTGCGATCGATGGCAGTCAATTCCGATCCGTTGATGAGCATGCGAAAATTCTCCAGATTCCCATAGTCTCGTCCATCCGTGCCGCGGATAGTGGTCTCCGTCGAGAATGAATTCGTTGCGTAGGAATGTCCCGTGACGAAAGCCGTCGTTGCCACGAGTCCGTCGTTGGATATGCGTGTGCGACTGGGGATTCCCGGCAATGACCAGGCCTGGATCTGGCGACCCGCCGAATCAAGAATCTGGGTTTCGAAGGTTGTCGGTATGCCCCTGATGATGCGCATGCACGAGACCAGGCCTTCGGCGGCATACACACGATCGCAGGCCACGTCGCCCAGGCCTCGTGGACCATGGGGGTCGTCCAGAGGAACGGCTGCAATCTTCCCGTACCCCTCGCCGGACGCGGTGTTCCGGAAAACGATCCGGCTGCCACTGGGCAATTGTTCCGTCACGGACGCCGCGGAAACACCCGAGCTCCGGTCCTGATATCGCTGGTAGGCCTGCAGGGCATAGATCACCGAACCAGCCAGCGCAATGGCGGCGACAGCCACCAGTGCAATCCATCGCACACGACGTGTGGACCACTGCGTCTGACCCGTCACGGTGCTGCCCTGTCCACGGGCTGGGTGATTCGTTTCGAGATCACTCGCCAGGCGACCGGAACTAAGAGTGTCATCATGACGGCCGCACCGATCATGACTGGCCCTGCACCGAACAGGAACCAGAGGAAGCCAAAGCCGGTGGAGGCAACTAGCCTTGTCACTGCCACCACGGTTTGGGCCGACGCGATTCCGGTCGAGGTGGCTCCTTCCGGGGAGATCTGACCGGCGAGTGCAGCAAGTACTCCGTCTGTCGCTGCGTAGAAGGCCCCCAGCAACACCAGGCACAGCAGCACGATGGGGATCGAACCATCCAGGCCTGCACATAGGTAGGATGCAGCCAATGCCAAGTGTCCGACGATAAAAACTCCGGCACGTGACGTCCGGTCGGCGAGCCGTCCCAGAGGTATGGCCAGGGCCAGGAAGACCGCATTTGAACCGACGAACAGCAGAGGGAACCAATAGGTCTGGAGGTGTCCGTGGTCCATGAGCGCGAGGTACACGAACCCATCGCCGACTGTCACGAGGCCTAGGAGACCTGCAGCGAACAGGACGTAGCGTAGTCTCCCCTTGACGACGTCACGGAACCGCACCGAGGGCCGGGCAGGCAGGCCGATTTTCGATTCCGACGGCGCTCCTGCCGTTTCGGCGACGGGACGGCGCAGTCGAAGGTTGGGGACGATGAGTCCCAATACGGCTACACCCAGAATTGCTGCTGCCAGAGATACCACGAAAACGACCCGGTAGCCGTCGGGGACGAGCAACAGGACAACGAAAGCCAGGAACGGCCCGATGGTTGCGCCGATTGTGTCCAGCATGCGGTGTATCCCGAACGAACGCGCCAAATGTTCCGGTTGGGATGAGGACTGGATCATGGCGTCGCGTGGAGCGGTCCGAATGCCCTTGCCGATGCGGTCGGCACCGATGATGGCCGTGATACCAGCGAAGCCCTGCGCGAATAGCAGGCCAATCCGGGCGACCATGGAGAGCCCGTAGCCGACCACGGCGACCGGCTTGGGCCGGTTCGTACGATCCGCCGTATAGCCAGCCGCTATGCGCACGATGGCGCTCGTCCCCTGGTTCAGCCCGTCAAGGAAGCCATAGGCCACCATGGACAGGCCGAGGGCGCCGGTGATGTACAGGGGAAGAATGGCGGCGACTGACTCCGATGATATGTCGGTCAGCATGCTGACGATGCCGAGAGCGATAACCGTTGGAGAAGCCTTGAAGGCTACGGTCGCCGCGGGATGGGCTCCTGCAGCCTGACGCCGCGCTGTCCAGTCGGACAAGCTGAGGTACACGCCTAGTCCCCCACCTTGAAGGTGCCTGCGACCGTGAGGGCAGTTTGCCCGGTGGGCAACTGCCGAACAGTCGCCACGACGGCGTCTTGTCCGTAGGTGCCCCGGAGGGTGGTCGTGAGATCAGCGGGGGTGGAACGTGTTACGGTCCAGCCCCTGGCCGCGAAGTCGCGGTTGAAGAATGCCAAGATCGAGGCGGAGGATGATTTCGACCGCCCATCGACGCCGACGAGTACCCGGGTGCCTTGGGCGGCCACGGATGACGACGTTATCTTGAGATGGGGAGGCACGGGCACTGCCTTCTTGGGGAAGCTCGAGGTCAGTTTTCCCTTGGCCACGCCGTTCTTGGGGGCGGCGGAAAGAGTCGGCTTTTTCACCTTGGATTTGGGCAGCGCCTTGTGCGTTCCTGGTGTGGCGGTCGGCATCTCCAGGCCAGCAGTCTCTGATGCCGCAGGTTGCGGATTCCAGGAGGGGCGGCTGGCCTTGGCCGCTCGATCGTCCGCAACGGCCGGCGATGAAGCTTTCGGCCCACTCCCCGCTGCGCTCGACCGGGCAGGCTCCGTTTTCGCTGGCAGTCGAGCTTCTGCTTTTCCGCTGCCGTCGGGCAAGACGCTTGGGTCGCTCACCGATGAAGCACTTCCACCACTCGGCGAAATGGATCGGTCCCCGTCGGCGGTTGGGCGGCCCAGGAGCCCGGAATCCAATGACCACGCGATTCCGGTCAGCACCAGTGCAACGGCCACGACTGCCGCCACCAAGTATTTCGACTTCATTTGCTCCCCCGGGGATTTGGCACGCAACCTCCGAAGCGGTTGTGCTAGACCAAGCATATGGCGCGGTATTTCATGCCAAAAGGGTGGTCTCCACGCGCCGCGGCACTTGCACCAGACGCTCCCCCATCTAGGGACACTCGTTTATCACGCGCTTCACTCGTTCCTCGTTGAGACACATGGCAACTTCCCCTAGTCTCGGCGGCACAAGGGCATTGCAAATTGGGCGGCCGGGCACATACGGAAACCGTCAACGTGACGCCTTTTGCCAATATTTGGGGGGACGATGGTGAACTACCTTAGTGAGGCCAGTGCTGATGTGGCCACGAATGCTGTCGTGGGCGACGGGGCGCACATTTGGCACTTGGCGCAAATCCGCGAGGGCGCGGTCGTCGGCGCAGGATGCAACATCGGCCGCGGAGCCTACATTGGACCGGACGTGGAGCTCGGGGCCAACTGCAAGATCCAAAATTACGCCCTCGTGTACGAGCCGGCCCGACTCGGAAATGGCGTGTTCGTCGGTCCTGCCGCCGTCCTGACCAATGACCAATTTCCTCGGGCCATCAACGTCGACGGCACCTTGAAGAACAATGAGGATTGGGAACAGGTCGGCGTGGTCATTGACGACGGAGCCTCTATCGGTGCACGGGCTGTGTGCATCGCACCCGTGAAAATCGGCGCCTGGGCAACGGTTGCCGCCGGGGCAGTGGTCACCCGGGATGTACCGCCATATGCGGTGGTGGCCGGGGTGCCAGCGCGACGCCGAGGCTGGGTCGGAGAAGCGGGGCACCCTCTGCGATCAGACGGCGATGGGACCTGGACATGTCCGGCGACGGGCCGCCGTTACGTCGAATCAGGCGAAGACTTGGAACCGGTCTAGCGGGCCCATTTCCAGAGGAGTCCGGCACAGAGGTGCCACCCATCTTCTAACCACATCAGACGCGCCCGCCATTTGTTCCGAAAAAGGAATTGGACATGACCCCCGAATACCAACGAGTCAATCTCGCAGACGTCGTCGTCGATCTCGTCGACGAAGATGGTGCCGTCGAGCGCATCATCGGCCACACGCAGACTATCTCCAGGGTGGATGGTGGAGGGGCGGTCCCCTTGTCCGTCGTCTCGGCTAATCTCGACCACATCGCCCAGTTCGGTCGAGGGGGCCGGTGGCACCAGACCCTCGGGGACTCCATGCGGCCGACCGTCCAAGCCACCGATGGGGTTGATGGGGCGATTATGGAAACGATGCGCATGGATTGGCTCATTCTCTTGGATGGGGCGCCCTTGGTCGCCCAGGCGAATCGGCTGACCGGACGCAATTGGCCCCGGCTTGCCGGCAGTGACCTGATCGGTCCGGTCCTGGACGCGGCGGAGGCATCCGGTGCAACAGTGGGATTCCTCGGCGGCTCATACATCATCCAACGTCTGCTTTCCCGCCAATTGACCAAAACGCGCCCAAACCTGAAGTTCGCCGGGCTGTGGTCTCCTGACCGGGAAACACTGGCCGACGATGCCAAATCCCGGGAACTGGCCCAGACGATCCGGGACGCCGGGGTCCAGATTTTGGTAGTCGGATTGGGCAAGCCACGGCAGGAGCTCTGGATGGCCAAGTACGGCAACGCCACCGGGGCACAAGTCCTGCTCGCGTTCGGGGCCGTGGTGGACTTCCTGGCCGGCGCCATTCAGCGGGCTCCAGAGTGGGCCAGCACCCATGGCCTCGAGTGGGCTTGGCGGCTTGCCTTGGAACCGCGGCGACTAGCCCGTCGCTATCTAGTGGACGATCCGCCCAGCCTGCTCCAGCTTCGGCGGAACAGCAGCTTGGAATCCTCTCAAGCCGGCTCCGCAGTGCCTTCCGCTCCGATGGTCAATGACCTGGCAGGGCACGAATCCGGGGCATTCGTCCCGGTGCACGAGCACGCGGACGTCGTGGTCTACATTGTCACGTACAACAGCGAGGACTCGTTGCACGCACTGATGGACAGCCTGCGCCACGAGGCCCAATTCCTGCGCCTGCGTGTCATCGTGGCGGATAACGACTCGGCCGACGGAACCCTGGGGGCGTTGGCCACCTATCCTGACGCCTACACGTTGTCCACCGGCGGAAACCTCGGGTACGCCCACGGCATCAACGCCGCACGGCGCGTCTCGGGCAACAGCAGCGCCGTGCTCATCCTCAATCCAGATTTGGCGGTTCTACCCGGTGCCATTCGATCTCTTCTCCGACGGCTCCTCGTTACGGGCGCGGGGCTTGCGGTACCCAAGCTGCTCGAATCGGATGGCACGATCTACCCATCGCTGAGGCGCGAACCGACGGTGGCAACTGCCTTTGGTGATGCGTTCTTCGGCGCAAAATGGCCGACTCGCCCTGGTTGGCTGGCTGAAACCGACTACGCGCCAGAAAGCTACCAGCACGCTCACCACGTCGACTGGGCATCCGGAGCGGCCATCATGATCCGGTCCGAATTGGCCGAACAGCTCGGGGAATGGGACGCACAGTTCTTCCTCTATTCGGAAGAAGTCGACTACTTTCGCCGGGCTCGCGAGTCTGGTGTGACGGCATGGTACGAGCCAGCGGCTGTAATGACTCATCACGGTGGCGGATCGGGGGTGTCAGCGCAGTTGAATACCCTCCTGGCGGTGAACCGCATACGGTACATCCGTAAGTATCACGATGACAGATATGCCAGATGGTTCCGCAGGGGTGTGGCATTGACAGAAGCCCTTCGGTTCTACAAGCCCACACGTCTGCAGATTTTGCGCTCCATCATGGACGAAGCCAGCTGGGATGCACTTCCCGGCCCTACAGCTGCACAGCGATTGGACCGGGTTCTCAGCAATTTCCCAGAGGGTGCGGTCATCATTCCTGCACACAATGAAGCGGCCGTGATTGGCCGTACGTTGGCCGCTTTGTCGCCGGTCCTGACAACTGGCCGTGTCGAGGTAATAGTGGCCTGCAACGGTTGTGTTGACGAGACGGTAACCATCGCGAAGGCCTTCGACGGAGTCCGAGTCATCGAGGTTGCGACCGCTTCCAAGGTCGCAGCGCTCAACGCCGCTGATACCGTGGCCACAGCGTGGCCGCGGCTCTATCTCGATGCCGACATAGGCATTAGCCCAACAGCACTTCGAATGGTCCTGGACCGTTTGGGGCGCGGAGATGTTTTGGCTGCACGGCCGGCTTTCCGGTACGACGATACGGGTGCTTCGTGGTCCGTCAAGGCCTTCTACCGGGCCCGCCGTCGGATGCCCACGACGAATCGTGCGCTGTGGGGGGCAGGTGCCTATGCGCTTAGCGAGGCCGGGCACCAACGCATACCGCAGTTTCCCGATGTGACCGCAGACGACCTCTATGTAGACGGGCTATACACGAGCTCCGAAAAGGCCATCTTGCACACTCCGCCCGTGAACGTCGTGACTCCTCGGGATCGTCGATCCCTGCTGGCCATCCTGCGCCGTAATTACCGGGGGCAAGCCGAGCTGGCGGCCCCTGGTCCAACAGCTCAAGGCCCTGCCCCGTCACCAGTGAGCTCCACGCGGCAGTCCTTTCGTGAACTACTGGGCTCGATCAGTAGTCCGCGTAGCGCCACGGACGCCGTCGTCTACGCAGCATTTGTCGCGATTGCCCGGCTCAAGCGCCGGCGCACGCCCCCTTCGGGGACAGGATCGATGTGGGAACGTGACAACAGCAGCCGGAACGTATAGACCGCACAGAATTCACCGGCTTCCGGGGCCATGGTTTCTTCAGGCCAACTCATCGGAATCCTGTCTATTTATGGTCGCTTGCCGCATTCCAGCGTTGGCAGCCGTCGGCTGGCGTTTGCCATCCCATGGCTCGAACTTTGTGCCATAGCTGCAAGCCTGTCGGAGTTTCCAGTCCATGGACCTGCAGGTCCATGCCCACGACTCTGGCCATCGTGATCCCTTCCCTGAACGATGGAGCATCATTCGGCGGGTTCGACCGGCTCAGACTGCAGTGGCGCCCGGAAGCTTATGCCGCCTCTTCGAGAGATTGCCGAACAGCCTTTCGACACCGATCGCCAGAGCGCCGGAAACGCCAACCCCCAGGAGGCAGATCCCCACCACGGCATACTTGCCGCGCACAGGAACGTATGACATGGGAACCTCGGATGGCCTCATGTCCGTGGTGATCAACGCAGACTTCCAAACCCCCATCTGTTCTTGCGGGACGACGGCTAGGCGCTCCAGCTCCTGGGCAACCGACGAAGCGCGCGAGTTGACCTCTTCGGGACTGGTGCCGACGATCTCCACGTTGATACTTGGTTTGTTGAAGTTCGTCTGCCACTGTCCACCGGCACTAGGCAGGAATACCGCGCTAGCGTGTTTCATGCCGGTCCCATACAACGGTGCCGATGTAGGGATGACCACCGGATTCGGGTACCGGCCCTCATACATGCGTTGCACCATGGCCGTAAAGTCGACCACGTAGAAACCCTCTGTGCGCAAGGCGTTATTCATAGTGGAACCAGGTGGCGCGTCGAATCCAATCTCGAACTTGGCGTAGTACACCCCTTTGGCCCCCATGGCCAGGTAGCACGCGGGAATGGCCATGAGCAGCACCAGAAGCATCACGTACCACCGCCTCAGGAGCATAGCCCCGAATCTCTGGGCCCCGACTGTCGCGGAAGCGAGCACTATAGAACGCCGACGTGCATCTGTTGCTGTCGTATCGATTTCCACGTTCCGGTATGCTCCGCACAGTCCAAGCATCAGCATCAGCATTCCCACTGCCTGGGGAAAATGGAATGCATCAAAGAAGGCGCAAAGGAGTGCACCGGCCAAGATGCCCCCCGCCAGAGCCGGCCCTAATCCCCCAAGCATCGGGCCCCCGAGCTTGCGCCCCTGCCATGCGACTAAGGCAGCGGCCAGTATCATCGCCAAGAACGCGAGCGTGCCGACGAGCCCAACTTCTATCAGCAAACCGAAGTATTGATTATCAAAGATGTGATATGTCGGATTCATCGTGCCCAGGCCGCGGCCAAATACCGGGGTCAGCGAAAAATAGCCCAGAGCCGCGCCGAAACTCGACGTGCGTGAGTCCACGCTGGGGTCGGATCCTGAGAACATGCCGAGGATCGTTCCCGCCAGCCCGGGAACTACGACGTACAGGACCGAGAGTCCAGCCAGGCCAACCAGGATGAGGCGTGTCCGAATCCGGCGTTCCCAGGTCGGCACGAGGACGATCAATCCCACGACGATGCCCAGGAGCGCGGACCGGGTGACGGAGATGAAGGCCGCCAGAAAGATGAACGCTGGTGGAAGGAACCGGCGAAGAAGAGCGCGTTGAGTGTCACGGATTCCCAGCGTCAGTGCAATGGGCAGAACCATGGCGAGGACTGCGGCATATTCCAGCGGATGTCTGGCGGTGGACTCTGAACGGATGAATCCCCCACGAGAATCGATACCTTCGACTCCATTCGCGGTCAGGCCAGGCAAATGGTACTGGTCGACGAAGTTAACACCGCTGAAGAACTGGATGGCTCCGAGCAGGGCATACAGCCCCACAAACAGTGAAAGACGGCGCATCAACACGAGGAACCGACTGCGGTCGCGTACTCCGTCGTTGGCCACCAGGATTACCCCGCAATACGAGGCGGTATTGATTAGCATGAGCGTTGATCCGTTACCGTCCGTATAGGGTAGCGACGTCAAAGCGGCCAGTACGTAGCTAACCAAGACGCATCCCACGAAGACGGTGAGTGCAGTCCTAACAGGTTGTCGCCGGCGTGAACCATGGGACCCGATATTGCGAAGGTAGTGCCAGGCCCACCACAACAGCATGCACAGCCCAAAGAGAGTTGATGGTGAACCTGCGCCGCCCAAGGGGCCAATCCCCTGGTCTGAGGGCACGCCGAGAAGGAGTACCAAATAGATTGTCAGGACCGAGGTGGCGTCCAGGCTCTGTCGCCTTCTGAGTCGGGGAGGCGAAGGCTTCAGGTCAACGGCGGTTTTCACGTCGCGAACCCACCAACTTGGTCTCGGTTTCCGGCGGTGTCGACGTTGTCGGGGAACCTTTTCCCCTGTTGCTCTTAGCTGGCTGACTGCCTTTCCCCTGTTGTGGCTTTCCCGGAGTATGTCCGTGGTGCTCCCATTCTCCCTCGAGGGTCGAGAGCTGAGGAACCGAAACCAGGTCGTTCGGCCTGGACTTGCGCATTTTCCGGCGTTCCAGAAAGCCGTCGGCCAATCCCACCAGCAAGAAGGTAGCCGCCAACCCCATTGCCGTTACTATTCCGGTGAATTGGATGGGCTTTTTGTACACCACCGTGGGGCTGGCATCCGCTGCGAGAGGCAGCACCGTGATGACTGATGCCTTGGGAACGTCCAAGTCGGTTTGGAGTGTCGCGAGCGTTGACGGAATCGTGGTCTTCATGGCTTCCAGCATGCCCATGGTGGACAGGGCGTCCGGCCCGGTGACATCCGCCACGATAATCGGTCCAGTGGTCGATTCATCCTGGGCCACCGTGATTGCGGTACCCGGATACTCTTCCAATAGCGGCTCGGCCACTTCCGGTCCGGTGACCTTTACCTGCAGAACGCCAAGTGCCTGATCCAGGCCGCCAAGATATAGGAACGGATTTTCACCGGTGGTGACCGCTACCTGCGGAGGGACAAGAACCATGCTCGCCTTCGCCTCGTAGGTGGGCGGGACAGCTTGAAAGACTAGATAGGAGGCCGCTCCGGTCATCAATAGTCCCACGACAACGAGGTACCACCGGCGCAGGCAGCTCTGGATCAGGTCACGGACAAACATTTCCTGCCCCCTTCGGTTGGGCTCGACGCTGGTCGGCGCGGGCCAGCTGGTGATGCCACGTCATCTTTCCTGCCTTGGGGCCACCCGGGCAGCGGCGAGCTTCATCTGATTGAGTCCCTGTTTGCCGCCGATCCGCATGATGGCTGACTTCGCCCCCCAACGCACAGCGTCCCTGGCCAGTCTGGCTGGGGCGGCTGCGTACCTGTCGACCATGAGTTCAGCGGTCGTCGGGCGACGAGCCACATCGAGCAGTGCCCCGAATCCGGCCCGATAGTGCCCGGGGTCTACGCGTCGCCCCCGGACCCTGTTACTGACATTTCCATCGTGGATGACTTGCAGCCACGCAGGCTCACCCTGAATATGGCGAACCGGCATGTGCCGTTCAAGTCGATTGTGCCAATCCGCCCAAGCAGTCACTGGGCTGTCCCACGGCTCACTGACTGAGCAGAATGCGTTGGTCGTATCGGTGCGAAGATAGACCCGGTCACCGTGCTGAATCAGCCCATTGTCGATGTAGAGCGCGACTGCCCGCCTGGTCTCCGCGCTGTGTTGCAGGCGGGCTACGAAATCCGACGCGACGGCGTCATCATTGTCGAGGTTCGTCGTCAGCAGCAGATCACTTCGTTCATTGGCGACTCCCTCGATGTCCGCCAGCAACTGGTCGCGGGGTACTGCCTGCCGATACAACGGCGTGAATTTTCCGAGGGAACTGAGCGTTGTGGTGCGTTCTTTGAGCCAGTCTGGGCTTTCTTCGTCGTAGTAGACGATCCAGTGAAAGTTGCCCTCGGATTGGGACTGCATGGAAGGCAAGCAGTAACGCTCGAATAGCTGCTGGCGTTCACGTAGCCAACCCTCTCTGGCCCTGACCACGCTCTCGACTCCGGGAGTCGGAAGATTGAAGCGGGTCAGGATGACATGTGACAACGAGGAGCTCATATCTTCACCTTGTAGATGTGGTATGTGGATTCGGACGGAAAATTGTCGGACATCTGTCGATCTGAATCGATGGTGACCTTCCGGGACTCGAACAGCACTTCGGCGGTATGTCCGGCCACCGAGGCGGGCCACTGGAATTGGCGGGTGCCGGGTCTTGCCTGGCCGTCAGTCATCGAGAAGAGATACGCGTATCCGTCGTGGACCTTCAGCATGGTCGACATATCGTCGCCGAAATCCCATTGAAGGGTTTGGGTATTGATGACCGGAGCTAGGCGATGGATCCGCTGGTTCACTTGCTTCACCGCCTGGACCTGCTGCTGTCCACAGAAGTCGGGAACGACCTGCGCGGAACGGAAGACATTGCTGGATTGGCACGGGCCACTGAAGCTCTGGTTGAAGTAGACAATGCCACGCGCTTCATTGATGATCGAGCTCATCACGGCTCCTTGTATCTGCGCCGCCTGGATGTAGCCGGAGAAATTCTGAGGTTGGTCGGTTCCGCCAAGATTCTCCACGAATTGCCACAATGGCTGCAGTTTTCCGTCCTCGGCGTCGCGTTGGCGCAGTGCTTTCATGACAGTTCCGTAGCTGGAGGATGATCGACATGATTCTTGTTCGATGGGCAGCAGGGAGACGTCTCGGTAGGGCTCGGCGGAACAATGGGGAATCGAATACCAGTACTTGTCGACGGACACCACGTCGGTGTAGTCGTTCACGTAGGCGCTCGACACTTTGGGGTCTAGATCGTTCTCCAACACCATGTAGGTGAAATTGGCGTAGGAAAACAATCCCCCGGGTGCCGCATCTTTGCGGGATGCGAGATGGGCTTTGCCTTCCTCGGGGGGAAAACGGCCATCAACTTCATCGTCAAGGAAGTAGCCGACCCAGCTCGTGGTTTTGCTGGAGAAGGTTTCGTTGAGGGCTCCTCCGATCCAATACATGCCCCCGTCGTCGAGTAGTTGCGAGTCCAGGGTGTCCGGCATGCCGATGTAGGTGTTGATTCCCAGCTTCTTATCGAAGTCGATCTCTGACGCGTTGGATGCCGAGTCATACCACGCGACGATGGGAAAAAAGGCAGGATCTGACCACCCGGCCCGGTCGGCCTTCTCAAACTTCTTCCAATATCCAGAGCCGCCCTCCCAAGGCACCAGTGGCAAGCCCAAGGCGCCGGTCTTAGATGGAGGATCGACCAATGCTTCAGGTTTAACTGTCGAGGTGCAGCCGGTGACCAGAACAGTCCCAAAAACGACTGCCAGGAGGGACCGTGACCAATTCGCTGGTCGCGTCATCGTTCTAGGGGTCATGGCTTCACCGTCGAGGCAGTTAGGAGCCGCAACATCTCGGCGGCTCGCGCGTCCCAGGAATGGCGACGTGCAAGAGCCTGGCGCTCCCCCAGCTCACTGGCGCGCAGGGGTGCGCTTTGCGCTCGTTTGACCAAGTCGACAAACTCCTGAGCCGAATGCCCCACGTTGATGAGCGGGCTGCCGATCCAACGGACGGCCGGCAGATTCGTCGAAACGACCGGCAGGCCAGCCGCCAGGTAATCCAGAGTCTTGAGTGGAAAACTAGCCCGGTTGAATTCCGTGTCTGCATACGGTGTGATCCCTACCGCCATGGCGAGCGATCGGCCCCAGAGGTCTGACTCCGGAATTTCATCGGTCCATGTGACATTCGGTGCAGCCAGGAAGTGGTCCAGACGTCGGGTCGTCTCCGGATTGCGCTCCCTCCGAGGTCCTATGACATCGATGGGCAGTCCGGTGTCGACCAATCGCTCCAGCAAATCCATGTCGAGCCGCTCATTGAGCTGGCCGATGAGCCCGACAGTCGTGCGCTCGACGGTTTCGTCCACCGGTTCCACGCCCGCAGGTACATGGCAACCGTTGGGCAGGACAACGGGATCGGCCGAGGTGCCCAGCCTCGGCAGGATTCCCACCAGGTGCGGCGAGACAACGGTAACGATATCCGCTCTTTTCAGATTCGCTCTGAGAGTTCCCTCGATCTTCTCGCGCTGCAAGCCCATCAGCTCCGCCCCTGCAGCCCAATCGTCTGTTACGTGCAGGACCTTGCGACCGGGCATGCCGTGCGGGAAGGTCTCACGGGGGGACATCAGGACCGTGGCCAATGGCCGGGTTGGCTGGGTATCGACGATCCGTCGTATTGCGCGATGAAGGAGGAGACTCGCTACGGGACGAACCAACGGCTTGGTGAATTTCGGCGGCACCAGCACGCGCAGCCGTACCAACCCTTCACCAATCGGGTCCACTTTGAAGCCGGGGTAGATGCCAGGTCGTCCCTGGGCAGCCGGCCCGATGAGCGGAACGGGAGGATCGACCCAAAGCACTTGATGGGTCTTGGCCAGAGCCACAGCTAGGCGGTGGTCCGTTCCCCGCGTGCCTTCCCAGCGGGACCCTGCTATGAGAACCAGCCAGTCTCTACCGAGGTCATGTTTCATCGGGCCACCACCGTCCGGGGCTCGTCTGCTGCAGTTCGAGCCACCGGTCGAGCATTGAAATCGTCAGCCACGGTGGCGCGTCGCAGTCGAGCTAGGAGACGGGCCCCCTTGTAGGCGACGAAGCGCGTTCCGGCCGCGACCTCAGCGGCCAGCGTGCCGCGTCCATCGGCAAAATGCGAGATGGCGTTGTCGTAGAAATCAATCTGGCGTTCTGCAGCGGCGTCCAGAGAGAAGCGGTCGCGCAACGTCAACAGCGAAAACTCACCGAGGTGGTTCCGCAGCGCTTCCTGCCGTAACAATGGCTCGAGTTCGGATAGGAGCCGTGATGCGCCTTGACTGGCTTCTGGTCCGGCTCCATACCATCCCTGCCAGAGGAAATCGGGGAGAGATCGTTCCGTCACGGTACGCCAGTATCCACTTTCACCCTGCACGATGACAGGCTTTCCAAAAGCCATTCCTCGCAAAGCCGAGCTCCCCATGCCAAGGACCACATCAGCCACGGCATAGGCGCAACGAGGGTCTTGCATCTCCCCTGCTAGTATCACGCATCGCCGTCCTGCCTTCTGGTTGGCTTTGTTGGCATGTCGACGGACCTGCTCCGCGGCAGGCCCCGTTCCTACTATGAGCAGCTGTACCGGGGGGGAATCTCTCCGTGAACCGACCGCGTCAATGGCGGTCAAGATGCCCTCCAACTTCATTTCGTTGGCCAGCCGCGAAACAATTACGACTGTCATGCACTCGGTGGCCAGACCCCACTTCGTAGCGAATT
The DNA here is from genome assembly GCA_016892645.1 of Micrococcaceae bacterium RIT 802. Taxonomy (GTDB): domain Bacteria; phylum Actinomycetota; class Actinomycetes; order Actinomycetales; family Micrococcaceae; genus Arthrobacter_H. The sequence goes on along the minus strand of JAFEMX010000001.1, from coordinate 424,396 downwards.
CCCCGACGTTGAGATCAGCCTCAGGGCTATTGACCGTGATGTCGATAGGTGGCTCCATCAATCCCGTTGCGGTTCGTCCCCGAGAGCGCTCGACCTCCAGGATCTGCTCGGTGCCGACGAGTAATGGCAGATCATACGGAATAAAGGGGGCCACGGACATCGATAGCACAGTAGCCACAGCGGTCGCGCGGCGTCCGCGCGAGGCGATAGCCGCTTCCAGGGCCGGCGGCCACTCATAGCCATGGATTACGTCGATGTTCCGATCCTCGGCGACCTTCCGAATTGCGCCGATGACTCGCGGGCTAGGACGGCGTCCCGGAGGCGGGAGCTCGATGAACTCCAGCCCTCGTTCGGAAATATGGGACTGAAGAGAGCCCGGCTGACCGATGACTCCTACCCAGTGTCCGCGGTCGCGGACGGCGGCTGCGAGGTCCACAGCATTGAGTTGGCTCCCGCCGATCGCCATATCGTGCGGGTAGACGAGGATTCTCACGTGATCGCCCCAGCTTTCTCGGCTCGAACAATTCCACGGATGGCTCGTAAGTCGCTCCGCCGCAAATAGAGGAGGCCTGCTATCCCAAGCACAGCTGAGAGACCTCCCACCAATAACGCAATGATCACCAGTTCGAACAGACTCGCTGCCCACCGAGCCGTGCAGGCCACTGCCACACCGACGAGCGTGGGAAGCCATAGTTTTCCGAGCACATCGAGGATGCGGACACCGGTGCCGCGAAGTTGCCAAAGATAGAGGGGTAGAAGCACGACCATGGAAACTATCGCCTGTGCAGCCGCGATGCCCACTATGCCGCCCCACACGGCCCCGAATATCAGAGCCGGAATCAACACCACTAGCCCTACAACCTGGATCATCAGGACCTTGCTGGTACGACCGATGACCACCATGTAGTCATACGCCAACTCGCAGAAGACCTTTGCCAGAGCGGAGAGTACCAACCAGCTGAGAACGGCCGCAGCAGGCAGCCAGACATCCCCGTAGACGAATCGGACAATAGGTGTTGCTGCTCCCGCAAGAGCCAGGAATGCCGGGATTGTGGCACATCCCAGAACGCCAAATAGTCCAAGGATCACCGCACGGAGCCGGGCGGGATCGTGCTGGATGGCGGAGAAGGCGGCAGGTGCAACACGACGCAGCGGTTGGGAGACGATGCTGACCGGCCAACTGGAGAGGTTGAAGGCCAAAACGTAGAACCCCAACGCGATGGTTCCGGCAACCGATCCAGCGACCAGCTGGTCCGAGTAACCGATGGTGAAGACAATGATGCTGGTCCCGGCCAATGGAAGGCCGAAGTTCAACAAGGCCCTAGCCTTCTCCTTGTGCCACCCCACCCGATAGGGAAGCGGCGACGCGCGAACGAACAGGACGGCCGAAAGGAGGCTCCCCAACACGCGGCCGACGGCCAGAGACATGGCTCCCATGCCCATGAGTGCCAAGATCACAGACACAATGGCACCCACCCAGACGTTGACCTGGTCGATACCCATGCGCGTCTTCTCACGGAAATCGCGTTGCAGCAAGGCTGCCGGCCCCGCTACAGCACCGTTGATCAATACGCTGAGGATCAGGATCCTCACGACATCGGTCGCTCCTGGGTCGCCCATGGCCGCAGTGAAGGCGGGGGCGGCCAGCCAGCTGGCGGCACAAAACAACGCGCTGCCCAGCAGCGACAGTGTATTCACCGTGGGCGCGATTGCCGCAGGGTCACCGGGCCAGCGGACAATGGCGAGGCTCACACCCAGCTCGTTGAAGCTGAGGACCGCCATGAGGGCGACCAATGCGATCGCAAAAGTACCGAACTCCTCTGGCCCTAGGACCCGGGCGAGGAGTATGCCGATGCCCAAGGTCCCCAGCCGGGAGACGAGCGTGTTCGTTAGGCTCCACGCGAATGCACCGCTAGCGCTAGAACGGCCCGATGCCCCAATACTGCCCGATGTTCCATGCCGAGCGCGTCCCATCAATCGATGCGCCGCCATCAAGTCACCGCGCCAGCAAGGGCTTCAGCCGCTCGTTGCTGCTGTTCCACTGTGATATGCGGATACAGCGGCAATGACAGGATGCGTGCCGCGGATTCCTCCGCTACCGCGAATGTTCCCCGGCCCTGTCCCAGGCGGGCGAACGCATCTGTCAAGTGAACGGGCGTCGGGTAGTGGATACCGGCACCGATCCCCGCCGCGTTAAGTTCCGTAAGGACATGGTCGCGGTCGTCGACACGAATTACGTACAGGTGCCACACGTCGGTATTCCCCGGTGCCTGCCGTGGCAATTCGATACCCGGGATCCCGTTGAGCAGTTCGCTGTACCGGGCTGCGGCATCACGTCGACGTTCATTCCAGCGTTCCAACCGCGCCAGTTTGGCGTTGAGTACAACCGCTTGGACGGTGTCCAGGCGGGAATTCATTCCCACCGCGTCATGCCGATACTTTTGTGAGCTTCCGTGCGCCGACAACAACCGCACCCGCGCCGCAACGTCGTCGTCGCCGGTCAGCACCGCTCCCGCGTCCCCTGCGGCACCGAGGTTCTTCCCCGGGTAGAAGCTGGTCCCTGCGGCCCGGCCAAGGGTACCTGCGGCACGCCCGAACCGCGTCGCCCCCTGGGACTGCGCCGCGTCCTCCACAATGACTGCGCCGTATTCCCTGGCGATGGGTTCCAGCTGCTCGACGAAGGCCGTCTGTCCGAAGAGGTGCACGGGGATGATCGCCTGGGTCCGCTCGGTCACGGCTTCCCGCACCCGTTCTGGATCGATGAGCAGGTACTCCGGGTCCACATCCACCAGGACCGGAACTGCGCCGATGCGGCATACCGCTTCTGCCGTGGCGATGAAGGTGTTGGCCGGAAGGATGACTTCTCCCCCGACCTCAACGCCCGAGGCCCGGAGCGCAAGCTCGAGGGCATCGGTACCGTTTCCGACACCGATGCAATGCTTCACGCCTAGGTAGTCGGCATAGTCCGTCTCGAACTGCCCGACCTGCGGCCCACCGATGAACGACGTCGTGGCAAACACCTGCTTGAGCCCGACCATGACTTCCTCGTCGATTTCCAGCTGCTGCGCACCCAGATCCACCAGCGGAATGTTGTTGATACTCACGCGTTGGCCCCCCGTCGTGCCCATTCTTCTTTTTCGACTACGCTGCCGAACTGCATCGTGGCGTAGTACCTGGCGCTTGCCACCGCACTGCGGGCAAGTGATCTCGTGGCGTGCGCGATACGTTGTGGCCGCATGACCGTGTCGACGTAGATTCCGGAGAGTTCGGCGGAGGCCCGGGACAGGCTGTACCGCTGCTCGACGAGTTCGCGTCCCAAGGCGCCGAGCCGGCGGCGGTTCCACGGGTCCTCGATGAGGTCGGTCAGCGCGATCAGGAGGTCACGAACGCCGGCACCCTCGCTACCGAACCAGCCGTTCGTGATGAAGCCTTCGGCCGAGAACTCGTCCACGAGCTGCCAGTACCCGCCTTCGCCTTGGACGATCAGTGCCTTTCCATGGGCGAGCCCCTTGATGGCGGAGCTTCCCATTCCCAGGACGATGTCGGCCGACTCGTAGACCGAGGTCGGGTCCATCTGGAACCCGACTGGCTGGATGACCATGCGGCCGTGCCGCCGGTTCACGTCGTCGGCCCGCATCCTGACGGTTTCCAAGCCCTCGCCGTCGCCGGCAATGAGCATCCGCAGCGGGGCCGTGTGGGCGAGGCGGTCGACCACGGAGATGGCCGAGAGGATTCCCTGGAGCTTCTCGAGGTCGGTGGTCAACATGGAGACGACCGAAACAACGATCTCGGCGTCCCCGATCCCCCACGTTTGGCGTGCACCGGCGGCGTCCCGTGTCTGGTGCCGGTGCATATCGACCGGCGGCTCCAACAGATAAGCTGTCCGGCCCTCGTTTTTCATCCTGTCGGTCAAGGCCGGAGTCCCCACGACCAGTGGCAGATGGGTGGGAAGGAACGACGGCACCTCCATGGCCATGACGGACATGAGCACCGGTGTGCGCCATCCGCCGGCGAAGGATGCTTGCAGGCACGGGCGCCATTCATACGCATGGACCAGGTCGAACCGTTCGGAGCGGATGACTTGGCCCAGGCGGGCAGCCCATTTGCCGCTGCGGATTCGCGCATCCGGCGCGGGAATCCACGGCACGTCGGTCGCTTCCAGCGCCTCGGTCAGCACTCCCGGAGGCGCGTACACGGTGGGCTCATGCCCGTGCCGCCGGACGGCGACGGCCATCTCGATCGCATTGAGTTGGCTTCCGCCCATGCCCAGCTGATGTGGGCAAACCAAAACCTTCATGATGCGTTTCCTCCTTGAGGCGTAGCCATGTCCGACCGTAGATCGGCCCGGTTGATGGCGCGGGCCGGATTGCCGACCCAAGTTTGTCCTGCGGGCAAATCCCGCAGCAGCACGGACCCCATGCCGAGGACCGCTTGCTCGCCGACATGCACGTCCTGCCGGACGGAGGCGTTCATGCCGAGGTATGCGCAGCGTCCGATCCCCACACGGCCTCCGACGGAAACGCCTGCGGCAAAGGTCGCGTAGTCCGCGACGGCGTTGTCGTGGGTCAAGGTCACCCCGGGCATCATGACCACGTGTCGTCCCACGCGGACGTCGGCGGTCAGGACCGATCCGGCCAGGACGAGACTTCCGGCTCCGATGGTCGAACCGTTGCCAACGACCGCGGAAACATGCACGTGCGTGACGAAACGTTCGGGCATGACACCCAGCGATTCGAGACGGGAGACAATCGCCGCCCGGGCGCTGCCGGAACCGGCGCACACCAGGAATTTGTCTCCCGATTGTGCGGCCAACTCGATGCCGCCGAGTACGCGGGCACCGGCGACCTGCCGTCCGTGCAAGGACGGGTCGTCGTCGAGCACGCCGACGATCTGGTGGTCTCCGGTTTCCCGGATGGAGGCGATCGCCTCGCGGGCGAGCCCGCTGGCTGCCACCATCAGGACGCTCGCCATGGTCATGCACCGCCAGCGGTGCGGATGCTCTCGATGACCCGCGCCTGATCCGTCGCTTCAAGACCGTGGTAGAGCGGCAGGATCAACGTGTGGTCCGTCAACCGTTCGGTAACCGGTAGCGGCACCATCTGGCCTGGATGCCCGGCGTAGGCCGGCTGGCGGTGCGCCGCCATGATGCCCCGACGCGCTGAGATCTCGTCGGTGGCCAGCTTCTCGAGGAGCTGCTCGCGCCCCATGGGGAATTCGGAGAGCACCTCGATCCAGAAGGACTGGAAGTTCGAGGTGCCGTAGTCGGGATCCGTGGCGCAGCGCACCCCGGGGACGTCTGCGAGCGCTGAACGATAGACATCGGCCAGTTCCCGACGGCGGGCCACCATGGCATCGAGCTTGCCCAATTGGACCAGCCCGATCGCCGCCTGCAGGTCAGTCATCCGGAAGTTGTATCCGACCTCCGAATAGCTCTCCTGCGGTGCCAGCAGCGAACCGTGCCGTTCCGCGGCAGAGACGTCCATGGCATGTTCACGGAGCCGGCGGGCACGGGTGGCCCACGCCTCACTGTTGGTCGTCAGCATGCCGCCCTCCCCCGTGGTGAGCAGTTTCCGCGGGTGGAAGGACCAGGCACTGATGTCGGCCCCGACACCGACCGGCGCGCCGCGGTAGGTCGAACCGGCACCGCAGGCCGCATCCTCGATGAGGGCGATGCCCCGCTCGTCGCACAGACGCCGCAGGGGTGCGAGGTCCAGCGGCATGCCTCCCTGGTCGACGGCGATGATGGCCCGGGTTGCCGGTGTCAGCGCCGCTTCAATGGTTTGAGCGGTGACGTTGCCGGTCGCCTCGTCGACGTCGGCGAAGACGGGGCGCGCCCCGAGATAGGCGGGCGCATTGGCCGTGGCGATGAAGGAGAACGAGGGCACGACGACGTCGTCTCCCGTCGTGACGCCCGCGACGACCAGCGCGAGTTGCAACGCCGTCGTGCAGCTCGATGTCGCCACGGCATGGTCCACGCCCTGGTGCTCGGCGAAAGCCTGCTCGAAGGCGGCTGTCTTCGGCCCTTGGGCAACCCAGCCCGAGGCGATGACCTCGGCCACCGCGTCGCTTTCCGCGGTGCCCAGCCATGGCTTCATGACGCTGATTCTGTTCATGTTCCGTCTCCCCAGTTTCCGGTGGTTTTCTCAGCTATGTGCGGGTACGGGGTGTTTGAGGGCCCTCCCGGCGGCGACCTGCTCACGCAACGGCCGCCACCATTCGACGAGCCAGAGAAGTCCGTCTTCCAGGCTGACGGTGGAACGGAAGCCGAGGTCCCGGGCGGCGGCCTTCGTGTCGGCCAACCGGCGGACCACCGAGTTCACCGCGCGTTCTGGGCCGTATTCGATCTTTTGGTCGGAGCCCATGACGCGCAGCAGCGTCTGGGCGAGTTCGCGCAGGCTGGTTTCGGTTCCACTGGCGATGTTGTAGATGCCGTCGGTGACCGGGCTGGCTGCCGCCTGCAGATTGGCCCGCGCGATGTCCTCGGAGAACACGAAGTCCATGGTCTGGCTCCCGTCGCCGAAGATCAGCGGCGGCAGGCCGTCGTCGATCCGCTCCATCCAGCGCACGAGTACTTCCGTGTAGGCGCCGTGGACGTCCATCCGGGGACCGTACACGTTGAAGTAGCGCAGCATCACGTAGTCCAGGCTGTACATCGAGCGGAAGCTCTTGAACATCCCCTCGTTGAACGTCTTGGCGGCGCCGTACAACGTGTCGTTGTTGTAGGGGTGGTGGCGCTCCGTGGTGGGGAATTCCTCGGCCATCCCGTAGACGGAGGCGCTGGACGCGGCGACGATCTTCGGTGTCTTCGCCTCGACGGCCGCCTCGAGGACGTTGAAGGTGCCGTTGACCATGACATCGACGGCCAACCGCGGTTCTTCGGCGCATTGGGTGATGCGGATGGCCGCCTGGTGGAAGACCACGTCCTTGCCCTGGACGAGTTCGCGCACCAGCTTGCGGTCGGCGAGATCGCCCTCGACCAGGTTCACACGGCCGCTGGCCAGGGGGCCGGCGATGTTGTCGCGTCGGCCCCGCACCAGGTTGTCCAGCACGTCCACGTGCTCCGCACCCGCGGCGAGCAACTGGTGCACGATCTCGGATCCGATGGTGCCGGCCCCGCCTGTGACCAGATAGCGGCCGCCTTCGATTTTCTGCTGGTAGTTGTTCACTGTGCTGCCTCCAGGACTGAAGTGGTGGGAACGAGTCGACCGTCGCGACCGCGGTTGGCGAGGCTGCGGCTGGCTGCCTCCAGGACGGAGAGGACCCGCAGGGCGGATTCGCCATCGGTCGGTGCCGGGGTGCGTGAGCGGATGCTCGCCGCGTACTCGGAGACCATGAGTCCGAGTGGTTCGAACTCGGAGAGTGCCGGGGACCAGGTGTCGCCCAGTCGGTAGGAGATGGCGGCACCCTTGCGGCCCGCAGCGTCGCCTCGCACCATTTCCTGCCGGTCGAGGTCCACGCCCCGGTCGAAGATGCTCAGGCGCTGTTGCGGATTCAGGTCGTCCCACACCAGGGTCTTGCGGCTGCCGCCAATGACCATCTGGCGGATCTTCGTCGGCGAGAGCCAGTTGACGTGGATGTGGGCGAGCGCGCCGTTGTGCAGGGGCAGGCTGAGGTACCCGACACAGGATTTGCCGGAATTCAGCGGATCGGCGCCCTGCGCGGACACGCCCACGGGGTTGAGCCCGCCCGGGAGGATGAAGTCCAGGATGGACAGGTCGTGGGGTGCCAGGTCCCAGAACACATCGACGTCGGGCTGCACGAGGCCGAGGTTGATCCGCACCGAATCGATGTAGAGGATCTCGCCCAGTTCGCCGCTGGCCAGCAGATCGCGGATCTTCAGGACGGCCGGGGTATAGCAGTAGGTGTGGTCGGCCATCAGGATGGTGCCGGCAGCACGGGCTGCCCTGACCATTTCCCGACCGTGGATGCTGTTGTCAGCGAGCGGCTTCTCCACCAACACGTGTTTCCCGGCGGCGATTGCCTGCATGGCGATGGCATGGTGTGTGCGCGCCGGGGTGGCGATCGCCACCGCGTCGATGTCGTGGTCACGCAGCAGCCGGTCCACGGAGGTGACGACGGCGGGTTCCCCGGTCTTGTGCGCCAGGGCGGCAGCCCGCTCGGCGTCCATGTCGCAGACGGCGACCAGTTCCCAATCACCGCTCATGGCGAAGTTGCGGGCCAGGTTCGGGCCCCAGTAGCCGGCGCCGATGACGGCGACACGCAGGGCGGGGTGGACGGTGGTTTCTGGTGCGATGCTCATCAGTAGGCTCCCGACGGATTGATCATGACCTTGAAGGTGCGCCACATGATCATCAGATCTCCGGTGACGGACCAGTTTTCGACGTAGTAGAGGTCCAAGCGGACGCTTTCCTCCCAATCCAGGTCGGAACGCCCGTTGACCTGCCACAGCCCGGTGACCCCGGGTTTGATGTAGAGGCGGCGGTGGGTGTGCCCCTCATAGGCGGCGACCTCCGAGGGAAGCGGCGGGCGGGGCCCGACGACGGCCATGTCGCCCCTGAGGACGTTGTAGAACTGTGGGAGTTCGTCCAACGAGAACTTGCGCAGCCAGGTGCCGACTCGGGTGACGCGCGGGTCCTGCTTGAGCTTGAACAAGGGCCCGGCCCCTTGGTTGAGGTCCTTCAGCTGTTGCAGGTCCTGCTCGGCGGTGGAGACCATGGAGCGGAACTTGTACATCGTGAACGGCTGGCCGCGACGACCGGTGCGCTCCTGCTTGAAGAACACGCCGCCCTTGCTGTCGTGGCTGATGAGCAGCCCGATGACCAGGAAAACCGGGGAGAGCACGAGCAGGGCCACGAGGGCGACGGCGACGTCCATGGCACGTTTGACCACGTGGCGCATCCCGGAGAAGGTGGGCAGCTCAACGTGCATGAGCGGCAGCCCCTCGACGGGACGCATGTGGATCCGGGGGCCGGCGACGTTGGTCAGCGAGGACACCAGGATGACTTCGGTGCGCGTGCGTTCCAGCCGCCACCCCAGATCCTGGATGGCCCGGTTGCCTCCCTGGAGTGCACCGGCGACGATGACGGCGTCGGCGCCTAATCGGCTGACCTCCTCCTCGAGACCATTGCCGCCCTGGACCAGCGGCAGTCCGGGGCTGGTGGCGCGGATGAGGTTTTCCGCATCGGCATCAGGTTCGCCGTCCAACACCACGCCGACGACCCGGTAGGCGGCACCCGACTTCTTGCCGATCTGGCGCACCACGTAGGGGGCGTCCTTGGCCTGGCCGTACACGACCACATCGCTGAGTGCGTGGCCGAGCCGGCGTTGGGCCTGTAGCCACCGCCGCCACGCCCATCGCCCGACGAGCAGTGCGACGAGACCGACGGGAAGAGCCACCATGAGGAAGGCCCGCAGGCCGGTGTCGGTACCCAGCACCGCCATGACGGCAATCCATCCGGCTAGGGCCCCCGTGGCGTCGACGACCGACTTGTACTCGTACACTCCAATGGCGATCCGGCCGGCGGCCCGGCTCTGGAACAGGTGGAGCAGCAGGAGCCAAAAGCCCGCGACCAGAATTGCCAGCAGCAGAGTTTTTCCCAGGCCGTCATCCCGCGTCGCCGTGGATCCGGTCAACTCCGCCAGTCGGGCGCCGAAGCCCCCGGCGTTGTACAGGCCGACGGTAGCCACCAGGACGGGGATGGACACCGCGGCCAGCACCACCATGATGTCCGTCGCCAGAAGTCGGCGACGATAACGCTGGCGCCAGTGGACGGCTGAGACAACAGCCGGGGTGGTTGTTCGACGCGCCGTGGGAGCCCAGGCCGGAATTGCCTCCACACCGGCGCTGGCCATCCGCTCGCTAAGCTGCGACATGCCCTGCTCCTGCGAACTGCGTCGACTGGCACCACGTTCCTGCGGTGCCGCGGGCCGTATTGATTCGCATTGGTGTACCCCCACGTTGTTGGCTTGGTGCACCGGCCCTTCGGCCGGGACGGCCTCTTCGGCCTGCTTGGTCTGGAGCCTAGGACGCAGTGCCGGCATGCACACGAGTGACGGGATACTCGTTTTGGCCGAATCGTTACACCATCACTACCCGGGCCCTACTCGGTGCATACTCAGTGGCTTTTCGGCCGCACCGGAGGTGACCGGCTGCATGAAAAAGAGCCCCGCACCTACCCGGTTTCGGGTGGATGCGGGGCGTCATTTCAAGGAGTCGGCGGCCGCTGGGGGGCTGGGCCCACAAGGGGCCCACTAACCGCCGACTCCGTTCTGGGGGTTCCGGTGCAAGCGCGCAGAGTGCTTCATCGGAGCCGAAGGTTCACCAGGGACCGACTTCGATCCCCGTGTTCCTGTTTGAAAGCATATGAAGCGGTTCCCAGCCCTGCACGCGTGGACCATACCCCATCTACGGCGATCAACTACGCGTTTTGTCCGCGGGAGATACCCGCATGAAGGCGTAGCCCATTGAGCTCCGATCGATCCGTGATCCCCAACTTGGAAAACACCCGGTACAGATGACCCTCGACGGTGCGCTGCGAAACCGTCAGTGCCCGGGCGATCTCGGCATTGTTGTTGCCGCTCCGCGCTAGTTCGACGATTTCCTCCTCTCGGCTGGTCAGCTCGGCCAGCGCCAGGGCCCTCGACACGTAGGCGTCCGGAATCAACTCGTGTCCTCGCACCAGCTCGATCAGACCTCTCAGGACCGCCCCGCATCGGCGCGCATCACCTTCCTCCGAATACAAGTTCGCAGCCCGCGCCATTGATTCGGCAGCCACTTGGTACTCTCCGGCCTCGGCTGCGTCTTGCGCCAGGCCTTCCAATGCCACGGCATCGGTCGTGGTGCCCGGGTCGACCAAGCGCGCTAGAAAGTGTGCGCGTTGCCCTTCCATCCCTTTGGACAGTTCGAAAAGTCGCGTTCCCAACTTCTTGGACGCTCCGTCCTCGCCCAGCAGCCGGTTGGATGTACCCGCCAGAAACTCGCGCTCCACCAAGGGGTATCTTTCCAAGGGAGTCGGGCCCGTCGTGGCTCCCAACGAAACTGCACGGAATAAGAGGTTATGCGGTACGGGCTCGGCAGTATCGGAGTCTGCCGGCACCCGTTCGCCGCGGATACCTTGACGCGATCGACCCGCCGGCTTCGCCGGAAGCATGGCCATGGCTCGCTGGTCCGCGAAGTCTCTCAGGGTGCGTGCCAGCGGCAACAGCCGGGCCCGGTCACTCACGTGGAAATCTGCAATTGCCTCCGATAGGGCATGACGAGCGAGGTTGGTCTGGCCGCGGAGCAACTGGCTCATCCCCCGAATCAAAGACAGCGGTCCGTGACGGTGGATCATCAAACGCACCGTTGACCCACGATGGGACGCCAGGAACTCCTCGGCTTCGGCGTATCGACCGGAAAAGACCAGATTCCAGCCGATACGGGAGAGTACCGACAACTGGTAGTTGGCGGCGAGTCTGGGGTCGAGGTCGAGCTGCGTCATGGCCTGTCTCGCCAGCCCGAGGGCGGTCTCCGTCCGGCCATTGACCGAGTGGAGGTCGCTGAGGATCAGCAGGGCAATGGTTCGCCCCTCGGTCGGCAGCTCCGGATCGGCAAGTAGCCGTTCGGTTTCACCGACGGCACTCTGGTCTGGGTCCGAATCCTGCAGATTGCGCCACAGCTGCAGCAACTCGTTGATGCATTGGTGTTCCGCAGCCGCTTGGCCGAATCCACGACGGTTGCTGCTCTGCCGGGCCCGGACCTTCCACAGTCCTTCGATGGTGTCCAGATCATGTTGCCCGAAGCCCAGATACACCGCCACCGTGAACAACATGTTCAGTGCACGCTGCAGGACCACCGGATCGTCGGTTTTCTCCGCCAGTCCCACGAGAATGGCACGGGCCGAATAATACCTTCCCAGCCCCAGAAGGGCACGCGCTTCGAGGAGTCCGCCCTTCTCCGAATTCATTGAAATCCCCGCCATGGCACAGAGCTTCCAGGCCAACGAGTAGTCCAGTTCGTTATTGGCCGAAGCTACTGCGGTCGCGACCTCTTCCTGGGCCACCTCCGCGCCGACCTCCACACCCCAGAGGACTTGCAGCGGGGTGGGATCCAGACCAAGTTCCTGACGGTGACCCGCCCACTCGTGATACAACTCGGCACGATGTCCCGGCGCGATGACATGGCGGAGGACCATCGCATGAATTTCCGCGCGGAGTTCTATCATGCCCTCCCGGTCGGTGGTCAGGATTCCCGACTCCACCAGATGGCGATAGTCGGTCCCCCCGCAGGCTGCCACCAGGGCACGGGGCTGACGACCCCCCAGGGCCATCAGCTCCAGGATGTGTTGTTGACCGGCGGTCAGAGAGGCGTGCATCTCCCGGACGAGTTCGATCAGACCCTCATCTGGTTCCGGAGCCAGCCGGGCCAGCAGCCATGTTCCGCCCGACTCATCGGTTGCACCCGTTGGCTCGCTGTGCCGGACCAGTACCCCCTGATCCAGGCAGGACTGCACAAAGGCCTTGACGAAGCTGGGGTTGCCACCGGTCATCGCCTGGATGGTCTCCACTGCACCCTCTGTCAGTACGCCCGACGTCAGCTCCTGGGCCAGGAATCGTACGCCGGCCGCATCGAAGGGCTGGACCACCAGCGTGGTCAACAACCCGGATTCCGTCAGCGAGAAGAGGGTTGAATTGCCGTCGATCCGGCCCGACCCGATGGCCACCACCTTCACCGCGGCATTCTCCACCAGGAGCGACAGCACGAACGACGACTCGGGATCCAGGAAATGGGCGTCTTCAACGATGACAATGGGGGTGGATTCACCATCACGCAGGCCTTCAAGGAGCACGTTGATCTCACGGAGCACCTGCACCGGCTCCTCGATTCGTGCCAAGGTGCTCAAGTACGGTGAAAGGGCCCCATACGGCATCGTGGCCAGCGTCGGTGTGCAATGCAGGCGAAGGGCCGGGACGGGAACGTCTGTGCGCGCCAGTGCAGCTTGGACCAGACTGGTCTTGCCCATCCCCGCACCACCGAGGATGACCGCCCCGCCGGGGCCCGGGCCGGTCAAGATGGACACGAGTTCTGCATATTCGGCGGATTGGTCCACCCGAAGCCGATGCTCTGCGCTCACTTGACTTCCACCGCACGTCGGCTTGCCCGATCGAGGGCTGTCAACTCCTGTCTGTTGCGTACCTGGAGCTTCGAGTAGACCTGATACAGGTGCCCTTCGACGGTTCGGACGGAAACCCCACTCATGCGGGCAATGGCAGTATTCGTCATGCCGGAGATGACCCGCTGAGCCACTTGGGCTTCCCGCTTGGTCAACTGGTCCAACCATGCCGGCCGGGGCTCCGCATTGCGGGCTGTGGTTCCGGCCGATTCGGACTCGTTGGCGCCGCGTCGGCGTGCTTGCGCCACCGCGGCGAAGACACGGCGTCGATCCCGGTGGCCTAGCGCCGCAACGAGGACGTTGCCGTCTTCGTCCGCGTACACGGTTTGCCCGTGGCTGGCGAGCTGTTCGAGCCCATCGGCCATCATGACAGGGTCGGCCTCGACCGTCCCCTGGGCGAGCAGCAGGAAGCCGCGTGTCCGCGGCACGGGAGACGACTCGCACACCGTCTGCAGGCGTGCGGCGACATCGGTACGGCCAAGACGCATGGCCATGGCCAGCGAGTTCATCTCCAGAACCGTCCTCTCCCCGCGGCGTGCCCGGTCCGCCAAGGCTACCAGCCGTGAAGTCGCTGCCTTCGGCGTATCAAGCCGGGAGACGGCAAGGGACGCGAAGACTTCTGCCGACCAACTGAAGAAGTTCAACGGCAGTTCGCGGTCCGTGGAGGACGGGTTCTGCAACAGCAAATCGATGGCCTCCGGCCCCCGGTCATGGTCCGCCAGACAGTAGGCACTTGCAGCTTCGACCGCCGACAGCTCCGCCGATTCCCCGGTAATGGCGAGCTGTTTGAGGGTGGGTAGCAGCGCGCCCAGTGCCGCGTCGGCCTCGCCGGCAAACCCGCGCAGCAGTCCCAGGACGAACTCGCCGTACGCGATCGAGCGGATGTCGGGATAGTGGCCAGCGGCCAGGCGGGTGGCGGTATCGGCCGCTGCTCGCCATTCCCCCGAAAGCAGTTGGACGCGCAACAAGGTGCATTCGATCTCGGCACACTCCGTGGCGGACATGATCTGATCCAGCACACCGGTCACTTGAAGGCCGCCGATATCGACCAGGAGTCGTCGAACGATATCCAGTGATTCCGGGTGCCGGGACGTCATGGACCAGGCTTCCGCCTGTACGGCCAACGCCTTGAAGTACAGGGCCTCGCTCGCCCAGACCGTGCCGTCGGCTGCCTGCGCCGGTACGCCCTGGATGGATGCGCCCCGCTCCGGATTTTGGGGCTGGCCGGGATGGCGCTGGCCAGGTTCTTCGAACAACGTCCGAACCGCCGCAGGACGTCCTTCCACGACAGCTATCCGCGCGCTCTTCACCCGCATGAGTTGTGCGGCTCGGACCAGGCGGGCTTCCTCGGGATTTAGCCGCAGGGCCGCGGCCAATCCGGCGGTTGCCTGGCTCAGTCTGCGGCTTGCCTGCTCCGGCGAGCCCATGATGCAGAGCGTCTCCACCACCACCTTGACGATGGCCGCCTGGCGGTTGGCATCCGCCCGCCAGGCATCCGGCGAAAAGCCGCCCTCGGCTGCGAACTCGTCGACGAGGGCCACCAATGCTTCCAAGTTGCCCAGGTCCCGCATGGCACGCACCTCGGTGAGCAACCGGGCCGATCGCGGTGCCGGATAGAGCCGGTTCAGCGTCGCCCCGAGCTCCTCCCGGAGGTCATCATCCGCGGTGTTGCGGAGAAGGTGCCCCAGCAGTGGTGCGGTGATGCTCACGATGCCTGCCGGCGCTTCACCCACCGACACGAGCCCTCGGGCGCGCAGCGGTCCGAGATCGTTCGAGAGTCCAGATTGCCGGAGTTCTTCTGCCGTAACGGAGCCGCCCAAGGCCAGCGCCGACAGCAGGTGCCGTTCATCGATCCCCAGGCCAGCCATCATCCGGGCTCCGAAGGACGTCAGCGTCGGGCCCACACGGAGGGAACCGGGTGCCATGACCCAGCACCCGCTCTCCAGGACCAGTTTCCCGTCGGCGACGAGTTCACGCACCAGCCCGCGCAGGACATCACGGTTGCTTTGCGTCAGGTGCCAGAGAACCGCGGTAGCGAACATCGAAATCGATCCACCCAGTTCCGATTCCAGGAAGGTTCGCGTCTCCGTGACATCCATGCAGTGAACCGTCACCCGCGACAGTCGCCCCGCGCGGTACAGGGCCAAGATGTCTTCCGGCAAGTCGGCGAGACGCTCGGAGACCGGAACCAGCCAGATCTTACGCATGGCTGCCAACTGGGCCAGAATGGTGGCCGATTCCGCGTCAATGAGCTCGGGGCTGCCGAGTGTGACGATGGCACGTCCGCCATCGCCACACAGTAGGTTGGCCAGACCGTGGACGAGTTCGTGGCGCGTCGCCAGCTGGCCGTCATCCAACTGCGAGAGGAGGAACGTCAGCACCCCGTGTCGCATGGCGGCTGCATACGCGCTGCCGTTGAGATGGACGAGCGGCGGCGTCGAGACCAATCCGGTGACTGCTTCGTCGAAAACCACGCGGCGTCCGCTTCCGGCCCGTCCGATGAGCAGGGCCCCTCCACTGGATTCATCGGCCAGGATCGCCTGCAACTGGGTGGCTGCAGAACGTTCCTCCGGGACGCGGTTGCTCCCCAGGACCTGCGCGGGGTTGTCCCCCAGCCATTCGACATTCAGATTCGATACAACCATTTGATGACCGCCCCAGTTCAGCTAAGACCCCCGCGGTCCCTCCCCAGCATTCCTTCGGGACCGATAATGATCATCATGTTAGGTCGAACCGACGGAGGAAACACCAGTACCATCCGGGAAACGGTACTTGTTTTGACGGACCCGTACTTAAGTGAGCTGTGAGGGGCCGTTCCACAGCGGGTCGCCAGGGTCGAGTGAGGCCCTCAGCTCCGACCTATTGGACACGTTGAGCTTGGCGTAGGCCTGGTAGAGGTGGCTCTCCACCGTGCGCACTGACAACCCGAAGCTCTCCGCGATCTCGCCATTGGTCCGGTCCGCCAGCACGTGTCGGACGATGTCACGTTGGCGGGGGGTCAATACCTGTATTGCCTGATTGGCGTCACGCGTGGGTGCGTATGGCGGGTCCGTCGCACCTGTTTTGTCGGCTGCGGCCGCCGCGGTCGGGCAGGGTCCGTTGAGCGCTTCGAGACGTCGCTGGGCAAATTCCCCGAAGAAGTGCTGTCCGATGGACCGGCACAACAGCGTGCCGTATTCCAATTCCGCGGGATCGCGGTTCCGCAGTCCGCGTACCACCCACGTGCAGGCTTCAGCGAAGCGCCCGTCGGCCCGCTCCGCTGCGGTCGCCAGCAGATCGACGGCGGAGTCTTCCCCCCACTGCACTGCAGCGGACAACGTCAACAATTCCTGGGAGTAGTTGCCCAGTGCGCGGTCCTTTGCGGCAAAATCCAGGAGCAACTCCACGGCCGCGTCCACCCGGCCAAGTAGGCCCAGTGCCTGCGCCGTGAAGAAGGTGGCAGACCAGTCGAACCGCCACAGTCCATGACCGGCTATACGGGGCAGTTCAATCGCGGCCAACGCCGTCAGGGCCTCTGAGCGGTGGCCGGCCCCTGCCAGCGCCGCCCCGTGGACGGCGTAGGCCAGCGGCAGGACATCGTGTCGTCCCAGGACGCGGAGTTGCGGAATCTCCCTCCGAAGGATTCCAGCTGCGGCATCGTACTCCCCGCAGAGGACGTGGGCGATCGCGTTGTAGCTGGCCCCTGCCTTGCCCGGTCCGGGTGCACCAGATTCGGCGTTCCAACCCCCTGCCAACGTCTCGACCGCTCGGGTCCATTCCCCGGCCAGGCATTCCACGTCGAAGACTCCCATGCGGGCCCGTTGGACAAGGAACGGCGCCGCACCGGACTGCTCAAGCACATGCATCAGGTCCCGGTCGGCGTGCAGGCCCTCCTGCACCCTCCCACTGAGGACCATGGCCTCGTGCCTGATCTGCTGCCACAACCATGACGCACCTTCCGCGAGACGGGGCTGCGACTCCTCGGCTTCCAAAATCGGACGGTAGTCCCCCCTCCACGAGGCGGCAATCAGTCCAGCCGCGGGTGTCGTCCGGTGGTCGCCGTCCGAACTGGAGGGCAATTCCCTTCCCCCCGGCGTGGACAGCCGGAGATTTCCCACGCGGGTCCACAGGTCCACGAATTCGCCCGCGGCCAACAGCGCGCCAATGCGCACCGCATCGACGCGTGCTGGCTCGACATCGTCGGGTACCTGTTTGAGCATCTCGAGCGCCTCAAGCGGCGAGGTCGTGGTCAACAGGTGCTCTGCCCCCTCGATGAACCGTTCCGGAGCCACCGGTAGCCCGCAGTGCAGCCGCCACGGCACGAGCCCGGGAGGACGGTGGACGCCCTGCTGGTCCACGAAGTCGGTGACCCGGTCCAGCAACCGCCTGCTGCGCCCCGGAGGCACCTGTGCCGCTATGGTCTGCACGTTGATCATGCCGCGCAGGCTGACATCGCGCCGCATGGAATCACGCACGTTCAGGTACCCCCAATCATGGACCGCGTCCACGACCTCGGCGCCGCACAGCGCAAGAAGGACGTTCAGGGGCAGTTCCCGTGCCAGGGCAAGCATCTCGAAGGCATCGCGGACCTCGGCGTCCTGGTGCGCGAGCCAGTCGTCCCAGTATCGGGCCAGACGGGGCCCCACCGGAGGCGTTGCCCCCCGGACGACCCAGATGTCATCCTCGCGCACCAGGAAGCCGGCCTCCCGCCAATCCTCGGCGATCAACCGCATCATGGCACGGTTTCCGCCGCCGTTTTCCCAGATGGCATACCCGGCACGATCGCTCAGTGGCCCGTCGAGGCCGTTGTGCAGGTAGTCCATCCCCTGATCCAGGTTCATGTCCCGGACCCGGATCCTTTCCAGGCGCACATGCTGGGTCAGGGGCGCGTCCGGTGCCCCCTGGGGATCCGAGACAGCGGCGATGACGACGGCACGGTCCCTGAGCACCAGTCGCGCGACCAGTTCCAGATCGGGCCCGGTGAAGGTCGTGATATCGGGGATGTAGAGCACGCGGCCCGGAGATGGCGGCCCGGCGACCAAGGCAGCCAGGGACGCGGAGGTGGCGGCATCGGGTGGACATTCCAATTCGAGCAGGCCGGCACGTGCTGCGAGGCGGTGGGCGATGTCCCAGGCGAATTCGTCCTGACCGGCCCCGGGGTCGCCGTAGAGCACTACACCGTTTCCGGCGACTGCCGTGCGGGTGACGGTCTCTAGCCACTCGACGTCTTCGGCCACATGCCACACCTCGTCATCGCGCTGCAACGCATGTCGAAATGGATGCATGGCGCCCCTCCCCCCACAGGCCTTCGATGCGGCCCGCTAGGTTGCCGGCAGTCATCACGACTCATCCTAGTTCGTGCGACGGGGTTTTCGGCGGGAAGGGAAGTGTCATCGCCGGGGAGTCGGTTCCGCCCATAGGATTCGAACCTATACTCCACAGCTCCAAAGGCTGGGGTGCTGCCATTACACCAGGGCGGATCATGCTCCCGGGGGAACACGGTTATCTATTCTGCCATAAACGACGGCGTCTACTGCCCTGCGGTCTCGGCTGCCTCCAGCCAGGTTTCCTCGAGCGCCTCGTGCTCGGCCTGCATGCGCTTGAGTTCGGCATTTAAGGTGCCCAGCTCGTCGAAGTTCCCCACTTCGGAGGCCGCCGCCATCTTGGCGTGCAGCTTGTCTTCCTGGGCGGCCAGCTTGGCCAGCTGGCGTTCGATCTTGTTCAGCTCCTTGCGCGCCTCGCGTTTCTCGGCTTCGCTCGGTCCGGAGTGCGCAGCGGCCGGGACAGTGCCGGCGGCATCGGGGGCAGCGGGGCCGGTCGTGGCCCCCGAGCTGCCGGAGCCGGCCTCCTCACGCAACTGCAGGTACTGTTCGACGCCGCCGGGCAGGTCGCGCAGCTTGGCATCGCCGAGCAATGCCACCTGGTGGTCGGTCACCCGCTCAAGCAGGTAGCGGTCATGGCTGACCACCACGAGGGTGCCCGGCCAGGAGTCCAGCAGGTCCTCCACCGCGGCCAGCGTGTCGGTGTCCAGGTCGTTGGTGGGCTCATCGAGCATCAGCACGTTGGGTTCACCGACAAGCAGGCGCAGCAGTTGCAGGCGGCGGCGTTCGCCACCGGAGAGGTCGCGGACCGGAGTCCACTGCTTCTCCTGGGTGAAGCCGAGCTGTTCGATCAGCTGCCCGGCGGAGACCTCCTTGCCGCCGATCTGGAAGACGTTCTTCTCGTCCTGGATGACCTCGATGACACGTCGGTCGGCCAGCTCGTCGAGCTCGGTGACCTCCTGGGTCAGCACGGCCGTCTGGACGGTCTTGCCCCGCTTGATCCGCCCCTCGGTGGGCTCGACCTCGCCGTTGAGCAGGCGCAGCAGCGTGGACTTGCCCGACCCGTTGACCCCGACGATGCCCAGCCGCTCCCCGGGTGCCAGGCGCAGGGTGACGTTCCTGAACAAGGGTGCGGCGCCCTCGTAGGCGAGCGAGACGTGCTCGAGGTCCAACACGTCCTTGCCGAGCCGGGCGGTGGCCATCTTCGACAGCGCCACGGTGTCGCGCGGTTGCGGGACATCGGCGATGAGGTCGTTGGCCGCCTCGATCCTGAACTTCGGCTTCGCCGTGCGGGCCGGGGCGCCGCGGCGCAGCCAGGCGAGTTCCTTCTTGACCAGCTGCTGGCGTTTGTTCTCCACGACGGCGTTCGTGCGGTCGCGTTCGGCGCGGGCCAGGACGTAGGCGGCGTACCCGCCGTCGAAGGGCTCGACGATGCCGTCGTGGACCTCCCAGGTGCGGGTGCTGATCTCGTCGAGGAACCAGCGGTCGTGGGTGACCACGAGCAGGACTCCCTCGTTCGCCCGCCAGCGGCGCTTGAGGTGGCGGGCCAGCCAGGCGACGCCCTCGACGTCGAGGTGGTTGGTGGGCTCGTCGAGCATGATGACGTCGTCGTCGCCGATGAGCAGCTTCGCCAGCGCGACGCGTCGGCGCTGGCCACCGGAGAGGCTGGAGACCGTCGCGTGCCAGTCGACCTCGCCGACGAGTCCGCCCATGACGTCGCGGATCTTGGGGTTGGCGGCCCATTCGTGGTCCGCGGCGTCCCCGACAATCGCCTGCCCGACCTCCAGGT
Organism: Micrococcaceae bacterium RIT 802; assembly: GCA_016892645.1. Lineage (GTDB taxonomy): Bacteria > Actinomycetota > Actinomycetes > Actinomycetales > Micrococcaceae > Arthrobacter_H. Next base: position 404,195 of record JAFEMX010000001.1, on the reverse strand, counting down.
CCCCGTCCAGGACATCCTGCTGGTCCAGGTATCCGACGGTGGCGTCCTTGCGCTTGGTCACCCGGCCGGAGTCGGGGCTCTGGCGCTGGGCCAGCAGGCGCATGAGCGTGGATTTGCCGTCGCCGTTGCGCCCGACCATGCCGATGCGGTCCCCCTCCTCCAGTCCGAGGGTGACCCCGTCCAGGATGGTGCGGGTGGCGAAGGCGACGGAGACATTCTCCGCGCCGAGCAGGTGTGCCAAGGTGTGTGTCCTTCGTGGGTGGTGTTCGAGTGTGCGGCGGGCTCAGATGATGCGGGCCCCGGGAACGGGACCGTGGACGATGCGGGTGTCGATGCCCGCCTCGTCGATGAGCTGGGTGGCCAGCTGCCCGGCGTGCCCGGGGTCCTCGGCCAGCAGGGCCACGGTGGGACCGGATCCGGAGACGAGCGCCGTCAGCGCGCCGGCACCGCGGCCCATGTCCAGCACCGCCTCCAGTTCGGGCGCGAGGTGGACTGCGGCAGCGGTGAGGTCGTTGGCGAGCAGGCCGGGAAGCATGACCAGGTCGTGGTCCACCAGGGCGTGCAGCAGGTCGGGGTCCACGGCGTGGGGGACCTCGATGTCCTGGCCCTCCCGCAGCAGGTCCAGCTGCTGGTAGACGGCCGGGGTGGAGAGCCCGTAGCTGGCCAGGGCGAGGACCCAGTCGGTCCGGCTGCGCAGCAGCAGCGGGGAGAGCTGGTCGCCGACACCGAGTCCGACGGCGGCGCCCCCGGAGAGCGCGAAGGGCACGTCCGCGCCGAGCCGGGCGCCCAGGCGCCCGAGTTCCTCGCGCGTCAGCCCGGTGCCCCACAGGCCGTTGCACGCCACGAGCGCCGCGGCGGCATCGGCCGAGCCGCCGCCCATGCCGCCGGCGATGGGGACACGCTTGGTGATCTCCAGGTGCACACCGGACGCGTGGCCGGTGTGTTCGGCCAGCAGCCGGGCCGCGCGCACGACGAGGTTGTCCTCCCCCAGCGGGAACGCCTCGGGGTCCTCGACGGCGGTGGAGGCACCGCTGAGGCCCACGGTGATCTCGCCGTCCTCGCGGGCGGTGGCCGCCACGTCCTCGAACAGGGAGACGGCCAGGTAGAGGCTGGCGACCGGATGGTAGCCGTCCGGGCGCGGGGGCCCGACCCGGAAGGAGACGTTGATCTTCCCCGGCGCGCGGGCGGTGACGGGTTGGTTCATCCGTGGTTCCCGGAACCGTCGGCCGTGGCACTGCGGGCCTCGGCGATGCGGGCGAAATCGGCGATGACCAGACGTTCCCCACGGGCCTGCGGGTCGACCCCCGCCGCGCGCAGGGCGCGTTCGGCGGCGTCCGCGCCACCGGCCCAGCCGGCCAAGGCGGCGCGCAGGGTCTTGCGCCGCTGGGCGAAGGCCGCGTCGATGGCTGCGAAGACCTCGGCGCGGCTGGCGGTGGTGGCCGGCGGCTCGTGGCGCTCGAAGCCGACGAGGCCGGAATGGATTTTGGGCGCGGGCCAGAACACGTTCATGCCGATGACCCCTGCCTTGCGCATGCCGGCATACCAGGCGGCCTTGAGGCTGGGAATGCCGTAGGTCTTGTTGCCGGGGCCGGCGCAGAGCCGGTCGGCGACCTCGTCCTGGACCATGACCAGGCCGTGGCGCAGGGTCGGGAAGTGTTCGAACAGGTGCAGCACTACGGGGACCGCGACGTTGTAGGGCAGGTTGGCGACCAGCGCCGTGGGGGCGTGCGGCAGCTCGGTGACCCGCATGGCGTCGGCGGTCACGACGTCGAGGTTCGCCGACTTGTCCGGGCGGAATTCGGCGATGGTCTGCGGCAGCCTGGCGGCGAGCTTGGGGTCGATTTCCACGGCGACGACCCGGGCTGCGGCATCGAGCAGTCCCAGGGTCAGCGATCCCAGGCCGGGGCCGACCTCCAGGACGGTTTCGTCGGGTCCCAGGTGTGCTGCGGCGACGATCCGTCGGATGGTGTTCCCGTCGATGACGAAGTTCTGTCCCAGCGTCTTGGTGGGCCGGACGTCCAGTTCGGCGGCCAGCCGCCGGATCTCGGTCGCCCCCAGCAGACGGGTGCCTGCCGTGTCATGCGCCGCGGGCGCGTCGGGGGCCCGCCCGGATGCGGGCTGGGGGGTCTGGGAGTCGTCAGTCACGGGTCCAATCCTAGTTGAGGTCGGCCGGGCCGCCGTTCCCCGTCCGCCACCCGGCCCGGGGACGACGAGGGGTTCCGCTCATCTGAAGCGGAACCCCTCGTGGCCGGCCGGACCGGGTCCGGATGGTGGTGGCCCTAGCGCAGCCCGAGCTTGGACGAGCAGGCCGGCCAGTGGCCCCATCCGCCGCTGGCGCGCAGCTTCTCGGCCACCGCGACCTGTTCGGCCGGGCTGGCCTGGTTCGGCAGGGAGGCGTACTTGCCGCCGCCGGCACCGAGCCAGCTGCTCTGGCTGAACTGCAGGCCGCCGTAGTAGCCGTTGCCGGTGTTGATGGCCCAGTTGCCGCCGGACTCGCACTTGGCCAGGGCCTTCCAGGTCGCGGAGACGCCGCCGGCCGAGGCCGTGGTTCCGCCGCCGGAGGAGGACTTCTTCGGCTCTTCCTTCTGCGGTTCTTCCTTCTTCTCCGGCTTCTTGGTGCCCACGGCGACCTCCGCGTCGACCGGCTGGGTCGTCGTCGTCTGGCCGACCAGCTTGCGGGAGACCTCGTGGCCGTCGTGGGTCGTGACCTTGTAGGTCAGGGTGCGTTCGCCGTCCTCGCCCTGCGTGACGGTCCTGGTCTTGCCCAGTTCCAGGTCGTTGTCCTTGGACTTCTCGACGCCGTGGTCGATGGCCTCGGTGACGGTCTTCGTGGTCGTCTTGACCCGGACGATGACCACCTCGTGTCCGTCCTTCACCTCGGTGCGGGGCGAGACGGAGAGCTCGTCCTCGGAGCCGACCTTCACGTCGGCGGCCCGCAGCGCGTCGCCGACCGTGCGCTCGGTGGTGGTCAGCTGGCGCGTCTTGCCGTCGGCCGTGAGTTCCAGGGTCTTCTCCGTGGAGATCTCCAGGGGGCTGCTCAGCGAGGCCAGCTCGAGCTGGGGGCCGGTGGAGACATCGGCCGATGATCCGACGTCGAGCTGGTCCAGCACGTCGGCCACGGTGAGCCCGGTGGTGTGCACGACGCGGTCGATGCCGTCGATCGAGACGTCCACCGACTTGTTGCGGTTGACCGTGATGGCGGAGCCGTCATCCACGGAGGCATCGAGCGACGGGGAGACCTGGTCCCCGGAGGCGACGTCGATGTTCGCGGAGGCGAGCATCTCGGCGACGGTGTTGCCGTAGGCCTGGACGCTCTGCGTCTGGCCGTCGACGGTCACGGCGACGGTCTTGTTGGCCCCGACGAAGGAGACGAGGCCGAGGATCAATGCGGTCAAGGCAACCGCCTGGGCGCCGGTCTTGACCCAGCGGTTCTTGAAGGCTTTCTGCACGGATTTCCAGTCTTAGTGGTGCTCCGGGCACGGGGGAGATAGCCGGGATCGGTGGGCCCCTCCGAATCACACGGAGGGCCGGGTCCCGGCTTTCTTGCAGCGGTTCGCGCGCAGGCAGACGTCGATTGGGCGTACGAACGGAACGTCCAAGCAAGGAAGAACTGCCTGTGGTCGAGCCCCGAAGACCTTCCCCGATCCCGGCTACTCAGGAACTACCGTAACCGATTCGTTATTTTGTGACAACCTTCAACCAAGCAATTGCCGGAGATGTCCGCACCATTCCGGACCCGACAGGTGTCGTTTCGTGATGAAAACCACGCCGTGGTGACCGTGTCGTGACCTGTTGGCCGGACCCGGGGCGGCTACCGGAAGCTGCCGTAGGCCGCCATCGTGTTCGCCGCCAGGCGCGCGCACAGCCCGTCCACGTCGGCGTCCAGCGTCGCGGCCATGGAACGGACCGTGTACGGGATGAGGTAGCTGGCGTTCGGCCGGCCGCGGTAGGGATGCGGGGTCAGGAACGGGGCATCGGTTTCGACCAGGACCAGCGAGGGGTCCGCGACTGCCAGGGCCTCGCGCAACCCGTGGGAGTTCTTGAACGTCACGGTCCCGGAAAAGGACATGTACCAGCCGTTCGCGTTGCAGATCCGCGCCAGTTCGACATCGCCGGAGAAGCAGTGGAAGACGACGGTCTCCGGCACCGAACCGTCGCCGAGGATCCGCACGATGTCCTCGTGCGCGTCCCGGTCGTGGATCTGCACTGCCTTGCCGTGGGCGACCGCCAGCTCCAGGTGCGCCCGGAACGAGTCCTGCTGGGCCGGCCGGCCCTCCTCGCCGGTGCGGAAGTAGTCCAGTCCCGTCTCCCCCACGGCGCGCACGCGGGGGTGCGCAGCCAGCGCGTCGAGGTCGGCGAGCGCGGCATCCAGTTCGCCGCGGGCTGCCAGCCGGGCGGCGTCGTTGGGGTGGATGGCCACCGCGGCCAGCACGCGGGGGTCGGCCTCGGCCGCGGTGACGGCGAACCGGGACGATTCGACGTCGCAGCCGACCTGGATGATGCCGGAGACCCCGACGGCGTTGGCGGCGTCCAGCGCCTGGGCCACCGTGACGTTGATGTCGCCGTCGCGGAAATCCAGGTGGGTGTGGTTGTCGACCACGGGGACGGCCAGCGCTTCGGGAGCCGGTGGATAGGTCGTGTCGCGCTTGCCGCCGTGGGCCGCCGTCGACGCGCGCCGCGGGGCGCCATCGGCAGCTGCCGCATCACCAGCGGCCCCGGCATCGGCGGCCGCGTCGCCTGCACGGTAGGCCGGCGGGGTTTCCCCGGCCGTCACGGCCTGCGGGTCCTGCGGGTTCTGCGCGGCTCCGGCGGCCGGCTCGTTCGCGTCGGGTGATGGGCGCATGGGGGGGGTTCTCCTGGGAAGGGGCATCGGCGTCGTGCCTAGGCTACCGCCGCGGGTGGTCCATCCGTCTCCGGCGCCGCGAATGCGGGCCCGGAGTGTCCCACGTCACCGCATTGATGGGTAGGCTGTGCAGCAGGAACCCGCCGAAGCGAACGAGGGAGCACCCGCAGTGTCGACAGCCACGGAACTCGCGTTGCCCTCGGCCGAGGAATTCGGTGCCATCACCACCCGGATCCTGGACGCCATGGCCACCGTGATCGACGGGAAGGCCGATGTCGCCCGGACGGCGTTGCGCGTGCTGCTGGCCCAGGGCCACCTGCTGCTGGAGGACGTTCCGGGGGTGGGCAAGACCCTGCTGGCCAAGACGCTGGCCCGCTGCGTGGACGCCAGCGTCAACCGCATCCAGTTCACCCCCGACCTGCTGCCCTCCGACGTCACGGGCGTCTCGATCTACAACCAGGACAGCCACGGCTTCGAGTTCCGGCGCGGCCCGGTGTTCGCGAACCTGGTGATCGGCGACGAGATCAACCGGGCCTCCGCCAAGACGCAGTCGGCGTTGCTGGAGTGCATGGAGGAACACCAGGTCACCGTCGACGGGGCCACCCACCTGCTGTCCGAACCGTTCATGGTCATCGCCACGCAGAACCCCATCGAGCTCGAGGGCACCTTCCCGCTGCCCGAGGCCCAACGCGACCGGTTCATGGCACGGGTCTCGATGGGCTACCCCGACACCACCGCCGAGCTGGCCATGCTGCAGACCCACCAGTCCACTTCCCCGCTGGACCGGGTGCGGCCCGTCGTGGACACCGACACGCTGCTGCGGCTCATCGGCTCGGTGCAGGCGGTGCACGTCTCCTCCTCGGTGAAGGAGTACATCGTGGCGCTGGGCCAGGGGACCCGCACCCACCCCGACGTCCGGCTCGGAGCCAGCCCGCGCGCCCTGCTGCAGCTGCTGCGCGCCTCCAAGGCCGAGGCCGCGCTGAACGGGCGCGACTTCGTGCTCCCCGACGACGTGGTGGCCAACTGCCCCTCGGTGCTGGCCCACCGGCTGGTGCTGCAGCGCCGCGCCGAGGTCGCCGGGACCACCGTCCAGGACCTCGTCGAGACGCTGCTGGCGCAGGTGCCGGTCCGCGCCACGGCCCAGCGCTGACGGGACGGCGGGGCGTGGACGCGGTGCCGGGAACAGGGCACGACGGCGATGCCCGGCCGCCGCTGCGGGACCGCCTGCGGCTGGCCTTCCTGACGGCGCGCGGCTGGGCGCTCCTGGTCGCCGGCGTGGCGGCCCTGCTGCTCGCCTGGTTCCTGGGCCGGCGGGAACTGGTGAACATCTCCATCTTCCTGCTGGCCGCGCCCCTGCTCTCGGCGGCGGCGGTCGGGCTGGGGCGCACCCGGCTGCACGTGCGACGGGGTTTCGCCCCCGACCCGGTGGTCGCCGGGTCCTCGACCGAGGTCGTGCTGGCCCTGCACCATTCCTCCCCGTTGCCCGCCGGGACCGTGCTGGACGAGCAGCTGCCCGCCGACTTCGGCAGCGCCCCCTCGTTCGCCTCGGACGATCCCGCGGATCCGGACCGCGCGGAGGGGTCCCGCGGCGGGGATGGCTCCGCGACGGAGTACCGGTACCGGCTGCGGCCCACGCATCGCGGGGTGTATGCGGTGGGGCCGCTGCGCGCCCGGCTGACCGACCCGTTCGGGCTGGCCGTGCGGCCCATCGCCGTGGACCGGGCCTCGCCGCTGACCGTGGTCCCTCCGGTCATCCACCTGCCGTCCACCGGCGTGCTGGGCAGCACCGGGACCCGCGGGACGGCCACCGCACACCACCAGGCCACCCCCGAGAACGACGACGTGATGACCCGCGAGTACCGCGACGGCGACTCGTTGCGCCGGGTGCACTGGCCCGCCACCGCCCGGCACCAGACCCTGATGGTCCGGCAGGAGGAGTTCCAGCGGACCCCGCGGGCCACGTTCGCCGTCGACACCCGGCCCGGCCCCTACCAGGGCAGCTACGTCGGCTTCGATGCCCCGGCCCAGATCCCGAACTTCCTGGGCCGGCCCGGGACCACCACCGGCTGCTTCGACTGGGTCATCACTGCCGTGGTGTCCATCGGGGCCCACCTGGCTGGACAGGGGTACGAACTGGACGTCCTCGACGAGACCGGCCTGCCGCTGGCCGCTGCCGGGACGGGACCTGAAAATGCCAGGGCGGGACGCTTCGCCGGCCCGGACGCCGCCGTCGACCTGCAGCTGATGATGGCCCCCGTGGGCCTGAAACCGGCCGCCGCGCACGATGGCCCCGCCGACGACGCCGCTCCCGCCGCCGGCTTCGGCACCGGCAGCGGTCCGCTGCTGCTCTTCACCGGCGCGCTCGACGCGGACCAGGCGGAGGCATGGGTCCACCGCATCGGCACCCACCGCAGCGTCGTCGCCTGCGTGGTGGCCAGCCGGCCCGCGGCCGCCGTGGCGGCCACCCGGGTCTTCCGCACCTCCGGCTGGACGGCCCTGCCGACGGACCCCGGCACGCCGTTGGCCGAGACCTGGCTCGAACTGGCCGCCCAGGAACGCCTCACCGGGCCCCGGGTCCGGTCATGAGCACCGCCGCCACCGACACCGCGACGCCGCACCGGCCACCGGCAGCTCCCCCGCCCCGGCCGCCGCGCCGACGTCGACGCCGCGGCAGCGAATGGCTGCTCTTCGCCGCCCTGCTGTTCGCCGTCATGGCCCCGGTCAGCGGCCTGTGGGACGTCATCGACGGCCGGCGCTGGTTCGAGAACGCCGCCGTCACCGTGGCCGGGACGCTGGCCGCCGGGACGATCGTGCGCGTGCTGGGCCGCTCCTACGCGCTGGTGCTCGCCGCGTCCGCCGCCGGGCTGGTCGTGATGCTGACGCTGCAGTTCCTGCCGTCGACGGCGCTGCTCGGGGTCGTGCCCACCGCCTCGACGCTGCGCCGGGCGCTGGCCTTCTATCCGCAGGCACAGGAGGCGATCCTCGCGCAGGCCCAGCCGGTCCTGGCCGAGGACCCGATCGTCTTCTTCACCTGCCTGGCCGCCGGGCTCACCGGGCTGATGGTGCAGATCGTGGTGATCGGGTTGCGGGCGCCGGCACTGGCCGCCATCCCGTTGTCAGTCTTCCTGGTCACCTCCTCGGTGGTCAAGACCGACGGTGCGGGGCTGCTGCACGTGTCCCTGACGGCGATTGGCTTCCTGCTGGTGCTCGCCGCGGCCCGGATGGCCCTTCGCTCCACCGCGCCCGCTGCGGCCGTGCGCACCGGCGTCGCCCGCCAGGCGGCGGCCATCGCCGCCGGGTCGGTGGTGCTGATGCTCCTGGTCCCGCTCGCGGTGCCCGGATTCACCCAGGGCCTGATGCCGCAGGGCCAACGGCTCTACCTGTTCGGCAAGCCCAGCGGCGTCAACCCGGTGCTGAACCTGGGCGTGAACCTGCGCGACCGGCTGGGGCTGACCACCGTCACCTACTACACGGACTCCCCCGAACCGCTGTACCTGCGCACGGCCGTCATCTCCGATCTGGGCGCCCAGCGGTGGGAACCGAGCGATATCACCGTCGCCCGGGACACGAGCACCGCCGCCCTGGACCCGCCGCCCGGCGAGATCCTCCCGCAGTCCCGCACCCCGGAGGACACGACGACGGTGCATACCCGGCTGGTCACCGGGAACTACCTGAGCCCCTGGCTGCCGATGCCCAGCGATGCCACCTCGGTGACCGGCCTGCCCCCTGCGTGGGGCTACAACCGCGAGACGCAGACGATGTTCTCCTCCACCCGTTCATCGAGCCTGGACCTGGACTACACGGTGACCTCCGAGACCCCGGTCATCGACGCGGCCGCCCTCGAGGCCAGCTCGGCCATCCTGGCCGCCGACCCGCGGGCCGGGGCCCTGCACCTCTCCCCCACCTATTCGGACACCCCCGCGGACCTGCCGGCCATCATCACCGACACCGCCCGGCGGATCTCCCGCGAGGCCGGCGCCACCACGGCCTATGAGGAAGCGGTGGCGCTGCAGGACGAACTGCGCAGCCCCGACTACACGTATTCGGAGCAGACGCCGCTGCAACAGGGCTACGACGGCAACGGCATCGGCGTCGTGGAGGCGTTCCTGCAGAAGAAGAGCGGCTACTGCACCCACTTCTCCTCGGCCATGGCCCTGATGGCCCGCTCGCTGGGCATCCCCAGCCGCATCGTCGTCGGCTACGCGCCGGGGCGGACGAACGGCGCCTCGGCGCTGGGCAGCGACGGCAAGCAGTGGGCCGGCTACGAGCTCAGCGCGCGCAGCGCCCATGCCTGGCCGGAACTGTATTTCCCGGGCCTGGGCTGGGTGCCCTTCGAACCCACCCCGGGCCGCGGGACGACGCCCTCCTACGCCAGCGACAGCCCGGTGGGCGGACCCGCCGCGGCACCGAGCGACAACGACGAGCCGAACCGCTCCACGCGTCCCGAGGCCACCACCGAGAGCGCCGCACCCACATCGCCGCCTGCCGCCGGGTCGCAGGGCACCGGGAACGACGGCGATGCCGGCGGGATCCCGCCGGTCGCCATCGCGCTGGTGCTGGTGCTCGCCGGGTTCTTCGGCCCACTGGCGCTGCGCCGGTGGGCGAAGGCCCGCCGGCTGCGGCGCATCCACCACCCCGACGAGTGGCACGACGGCCCCCGGGCCGCCTGGGCCGAGCTGCTGGCTTTGGGCCGGGACTACGGACTGGCCCAACGGCGCAGCGAAACCGATGCCGGATACACCGCCCGGCTGAAGGCCCACCTACCCGATGTCGCCCCGGCGTTGGACCGGGTGCGCGAGGCGTTCGAGCGCGCCACGTATTCCCGCGATACCGGCCCCCAGCGCCAGCTCGTCCCCCGCGGGCCCGCCACCGGGATCCACCGGCAGCGGGCCACCCGCGAGCTCCCGGTGGACGTGGCGCTCGCGGCCGCGCTGGCCGAGATCGAGCAGGCGTTCTCCGATGCGGCGACGCCCGGCCGGCAGTTCCTGGCCCGGGCCTGGCCCGCCTCGTTGTTCCGCGGCTGAGCACCCGGCCCCGTTGACGGCGGATGGCCGGGGCAGGTGCCCCGGCCATCCGCCGTCGTACTCCGTCCTGCAACCGGGGAATCCCCGGTGCGGCTATACCGCGTACGGGTCGGCGATGCCGATGTACTGGGCGGTGGTGTACTCGGCAATGCCCTCGGAGCCGCCCTCGCGGCCCAGACCGGACTGCTTGACGCCGCCGAACGGTGCCGCGGCGTTGGAGATGACGCCGGCGTTGAAGCCGACCATGCCGAACTCCAGCTGCTCGGAGACCCGGAACATGCGGTTGTAGTCGGCCGTGTAGAGGTAGGACGCCAGGCCGTATTCGCTGGCATTGGCCAGGGCGATGGCCTGCTCCTCGGTCTCGAACGTGGTCACCGGGGCGACCGGGCCGAAGATCTCGCTGCGCAGGATCTCCGCGTCGTTGGGGACGTTGGCCAGCACGGTGGGCTGGTAGAAGTAGCCCTCGCCCTCGGCCGGCTTGCCGCCGGTCACTGCCTCGGCCCCGGCGTCGACGGCGGCGGTGACCAGCGAGTGCACGTCGTCGCGGGCCCCGCCGTCGATCAGCGGGCCGACCTTCGAGGAGTCCTCGGTGCCGCGGCCCAGGGTCAGAGCCCCCATGGCCTGGGCGAACTTGGCGGTGAAGTCGGCGGCGACCGACTTCTCGACCAGGAAGCGGTTGGCCGCGGTGCAGGCCTCGCCCATGTTGCGCATCTTCGCGGCCATGGCACCCTCGACGGCCTGGTCCAGGTCGGCGTCGGCGAAGACCAGGAAGGGGGCGTTGCCGCCGAGTTCCATGGACGTGCGCAGCACGTTGTCGGCGGCGTCCTTGAGCAGCTGCTTGCCCACCGGGGTGGAGCCGGTGAAGGAGACCTTGCGCAGGCGCGGGTCCTGCATGATCGGCCCGGAGATGCCGGAGGCGGACTTCGAGGAGGTCACGTTGAGCACGCCGGCGGGCAGGCCGGCCTCCATCATCGTGGCGGCGAAGAGCTGGCTGGTCAGCGGGGTCAGCTTCGCGGGCTTGAGGACCATGGTGCAGCCGGCGGCGACCGCGGGGCCGACCTTGCGGGTGGCCATGGCCAGCGGGAAGTTCCAGGGGGTGATCAGCAGGCAGGGGCCGACCGGCTTGCGCTGGACCAGGATCTTGTTCTTGCCCTCGGGGGTGGTGAGGTAGCGGCCGTAGTCGCGCACGGCCTCCTCGGAGAACCACCGCAGGAACTCGGAACCGTAGGTGACCTCGCCGCGCGATTCGGCCAACGGCTTGCCCATCTCCAGGGTCATCAGCAGGGCGAAGTCCTCGGCACGGGCCTGGATCAGGTCGAAGGCGCGGCGCAGGATCTCGCCACGTTCACGCGGCGCGGTGCGGGCCCAGGACGCCTGGGCGGCATCGGCAGCGTCGAGGGCGGCCATGGCGTCCTCGCTGGTGGCGGAGGCCAGGGTGGCCAGGACCTTGCCGGTGGCCGGGTCGTGCACATCGAAGGTGCCGCCGTCCGAGGCATCGCGCCATTCGCCGTTGATCAGCAGGCCGGTGGGCACTGAGGCGAGCAGTTCCGCTTCGCGCTCGGGGGTGATGGTCATCGTTGGTCTCTCCCACATGTCTGGATGGCGTTCTATCACTGGTCACGTTAGCGAGACGGGCGAGCCAGTGTAAATGCAGGGTTGCATCATGACGCCGGGGGGTTGTTGTGCATCCGCCCGGACGTTGCTAACGCCGGGCGGTCCCGCGGTTGAGCGCCAGGTGCCCGCCGAGGAATCCGGCTCCGGCGGCGACGGCGTTGCCGGCGATCCCGAGTCGTACCCCCAGGCGGTGGCGGCCGCGGGCGCGGGCGATGAGCGAGCCCGCGAACAGGAAGATGGCGAGGTCCGTCCCCAGGGCGTGGACGGCCCCGATCCTGCGGTCCGCGCCCGTCATGCCCGCCCAGTCCCCGGCGCCGGCGAGCGCCGTCGGGACGGCGGCGACCAACCCGGCGGCGACCAGGACCAGGGCGCTGCGCCGCGCCGTGGGGCCGCCGGCCACATCGAGGATGGTCGCACCGGTCCAGCAGCCGAGGGTGACGTCGGTGAGCATCGGGTGCAGGGAGTGGCCGAGGATGCCGGTGTGGAACGGGCTGTTGCGGGCCCAGTCCAGGATCGGGCCGTACACGAGCTCCTGGGCGTCGGCGATCTGTTCGGAGGTCCGGCTGGTGCCGACCGCGTGGGTGATCCGCTGGGGAACGAGCAGTGCTTCCATCTGCCCACGTTACGCCGCCGGCCCGCGGTTTCCTAGGGTTCCGCCAGTTGCCGGGCTGCGGGCCAGCCGGCCCGCCGACGTCCGGGTGTCCCTAGCGCCGGGCCTCCAGCACAGCTGCGTAGAGCTCGCGCTTGGGCAGGCGCTCGCGTTCGGCGATGGCGGCGACAGCGTCCTTGAGCCGCAGCCCGCCGCGCTCGAGCTCCTGGACGGAGGCCACGTGGTCCACGGCCCGGGCCGGGGCGTCCTCCGCGGCACCGCCGACGACGACGGCGATCTCGCCGCGCACCTGCCCCTCGGCCCATGCGAGCAGTTCGAGCAGGGTGCCGCGGCGGACCTCTTCGTGCAGTTTGGTCAGTTCGCGGGCGACGGCGGCCTTGCGGTCCTGCCCGAACGCGTCGGCGAGCGCCCGGAGCATGGGTTCCAGGCGGTGCGGCGCCTCGAAGAAGACCATGGTGCGCCGTTCCTTCTCCAGCTCGGCCAACCGGGAGGCCCGCTCCCCCGGTTTGCGCGGCAGGAAGCCCTCGAAGGTGAACCGGTCGGTCGGCAGGCCGGAGAGCGCCAGGGCGGTCAGCACGGCGGAGGGCCCCGGCGCCGCGGTGACGACCAGGTCCTCGGCGACGGCGGCCTCCACCAACCGGAACCCCGGGTCGGAGACGGCCGGCATGCCGGCGTCGGAAACCATCAGCACTGTCTTGCCGGAGCGGACCTCGGCGAGCAGTTCGGCGGTCTTCGCCTCCTCGTTGTGCTCGTGGTAGCTCACGACGCGGCCCGGGATCTTCAGGCCCAGGGCCTGGGCGAGGTGGTGGAACCTGCGGGTGTCCTCGGCGGCGACGATGTCGGCGCTGGTCATCAGTTCCACCAGCCGTGGGGTGGCGTCTCCGAGGTTGCCGATGGGCGTGGCGGCCAGGACGATCTGCCCCGTGGATCCGCCCGGCGCTGCGGTCTCGGGGGCGTCGGGGACGGGGTTTGCGGGATCGTTGTTCACCCCGCCAGCCTACCGTCGCGCCCGCCGGTAGAGTTGTGGCGTGAGCGCCCCGACAACGTCCCGCCCCCGCTGGGTCCAGACCCCGCGTTCGGCGTTCACCTACGAGGCACTCGTGGCGAGGTTGCAGGTGGCGGCGGCACCGGCGTCGTACCTGGCCTGGCTCATCCCGCTGGTGATCACCGTGATCGCCGGTGCCATGCGCCTGGTCAACCTCGATGCGCCGCACGCGCTGACGTTCGACGAGACGTACTACGTCAAGGACGCGTACACGATGATCTCGCACGGCCACCCGATGGAGTGGCCGGACGATCCCAACCAGGCGTTCATCGACGGCAAGCCGGCCCCGCTGGACAGCGCCGAATACGTGGTGCATCCGCCGCTGGGCAAGTGGATGATCGCCGTCGGGATGCTGCTCTTCGGCACCGACAACGGGCTGGGCTGGCGGTTCTCGGCGGCGGTCGTCGGCACCCTGGCCGTCCTGCTGGTCACGCTGATCGCCCAGCGGTTGTTCACTTCGGTCACGCTCGGCGCGGTGGCCGGCGGGCTGAGCGCGGTGGACGGGCACCAGCTGGTGCTCTCGCGGACCTCCCTGCTGGACATCTTCCAGATGTTCTTCATCGTCGCCGCCTTCTACGCGCTGCTGTTGGACCGCACCCATGGCCGGCGGATGCTCGCGCGCAAGGTCGCCGCGGCGGTGGATCCTGCCACCGGCATGCCGCCTCCGGGGTTCCTGGACCATGGACCCTGGATGGCCTGGCGGCCGTGGCGGCTGGTGTTCGCCCTGGCACTTGGCGGCGGACTGGGCGTGAAGTGGTCGATGCTCTCCTTCGTCGCGGTGTTCTGCCTGCTCTCGGTGCTGTGGGACCTGCAGGCCAGGCGCGTGGTCGGCGTGCGCCACTGGTTCACCGCAGGCATCCTGCGCGACGGCGTCCCGGCGTTCTTCCTCATCATCCCGCTGACCGTGCTCACCTACCTGTCGACCTGGTGGGGATGGTTCGCCACCGCGGGCGGCTATGACAGGAACTGGGCCGCCGAGCACCCGGGCGAGGGGGTGGGCTGGCTGCCGGCACCGCTGCGCTCGTTGTGGGAATACCACCGCAGCGCCTACGAATTCCACCAGGGGCTCAGCTCCCCGCATTCCTGGGAGTCGGGCCCGTGGACCTGGTTGTTCGCCGGCCGCCCGGTCCTCTTCTACTACGACGGCACCGAGGCCGGCGCCCCGGGCTGTCCGACGGGCTCGTGTGCCACGGTGGTCACCGACCTGCCGAACCCGATCCTGTGGTGGGCGGCGACCCTGGCGCTGCTGGTGGTGCTCCTCTGGTGGGCCGGCCGGCGCGACTGGCGGGCCGGGGCCATCCTGGCCGGCATGCTCGCGGGGTTCGGGCCGTGGTTCATGTACTCGCAGCGGACCATGTTCTTCTTCTACACGATCACGTTCGAGCCGTTCATGGTGCTGGCGCTGACGTTCGTGCTGGCCCTGGCCGTCGGCGGGGTGGGTGCAACGGTCGCGAGGCGGCGGGCCGGGCTGATCGGCGTGACCGCGTTCCTGGCGCTGGTGGTGCTGGTGTCGGCGTTCTTCTGGCCGGTGTGGACCGGGCAGACGATCCCCTACGAGGCGTGGCGGCTGCGCCTGTGGATGCCCAGCTGGGGCTGATCCCCCCGTCCGGGTGTGGGGGTGCCGGGTCCGGTCGACGCCGGCGCACTGCAGAGACGGCGGGCCGTGGAACCGGGGAGATCCCCGGCGCCACGGCCCGCCGTTGCGTCCCGGCCCGGTGTCAGTCCAGGCCCAGGTCGCGGTTGCTCTGGCGCAGCCGCGAACGTTCACGGCGCTTGCGGGTCGGCCAGTTCGTGATGAGGAAGACCAGCGAGACCAGCAGGACCAGTCCGGCGATGACGATCCCGGCATCCATCCAGAACTGCGTCGGGTAGAGCCGGATCAGGGTGTCGTTCGCGTGGAACGTCCAATTTCCCTGGGCGAAGAACAGCTCGTGGAAATCGGTGAAGAACGTCGCGAAGTTCAGCACGGCCAACACCGTCAACGCGATCATGGCCACCAGGGTGATGACGGACCCGGCGAAGAACGCCCGGCGGATGCCACCTGCATAGCGCCGGCCCAGGTAGAGGCAGATGATGACCGCCAAGATGGCCATGATGATCCCCGCGGCATAGGTGATGCCGATGACTGACTTCACGTCGGCCATATGGGAGACCTCGGTGCCGAGGAACAGCGGGTCGCCCTTCCCGTCGACCAGGTTTCCCAGGTACGCGGAGGGGGCCGAGTTGTTGATGTAGTCGACGCCGTAGTTGCCGTAGGTGAGCCGTTCGGCAGGGCTGAAGCCGTACGCATCGACCGGGAAACCGGGCCGGTGGTAGTCCAGCCACAGGAACCACGGGCTGGCCACGGCACGGATCGCGCCGATGAGCAGCAGGAATGGGAAGAAGATGGCCAACACGGTCTGCACGACACGGGCGAACCGGGGCTTGGCCGTCAGGGCAGCATCGCGGGCCTTCTGCCGCCGCTGGGCCTCGGGGTCGGAGTCGTCACCGGGCTGCCGCGGTGCGCCGCCCCGGCGTTTGGCGGCCAACACGGCATCGGTGCGCTGCGCGGCGTCCGAGTCCGCCGGCTCGGCGTCGGCGGTAGCGGCGTCAGACGCGCGGGACTCGGTGGCGGTGGGCGTGCTGCTGGCGGCCATGGCGCCGGCTCCGGCACCCGCGCCCGCCCCGGCGACAGTGGCAGTGGCACCGACGGGCTCATGGTCGCGCTCGGCATCCGCCGCGGGCTGCACGTTCCCCGCTGCCTCGCCGTCGGGGTCGGCGGCCTCCCGCCCGGCGGCGGTGTCCTGGTCCCACGTCGGCAGGGCACGCGTATGATCCGGCGCGGCCTCCGTGGTGGCGTTCGCCGCGGTGTCGGCCGTGGGGTCGGCGGCGCCCATGGGTGTGTCCTCGCGATCCGCTGCACCGGCCGCTGAGGGCGCGGCTTCGCCGTCGTCGAACCCGGTGTCGCCGACCGCGGCGTGCTGCCCGCTGGCCGGTCCGGACGATGCGTCGGCGGTCCCGGCGGCAGGGGTGGAGGAGAATTCGGCCTCCCAGGCGTCGCGGTCCATTCCGGTTTCCCGCTCGGTCTCCTCGTTGGCGGGTGCCGGGCCGGAAACGTCGTCACGTGCGCCCCGGGCATCGGCGGTCCGCGCGTCGCCGGACTCGTCCACCTCGTCGGGATCCGGGCCCTTCAGGAATTCCGGCACGTCGGCATCGGACGTCGACGGGGCTTCGCGTCCGGCCTCCCCCGCTTGCCCGGCCGCTGGATCGTGCCCTTCGGGCACGTCGTTCTTGTTCTCCATGGGTTGTCCTTCCCTGTTGGCTTTCAAAATCCCTAGACGGCGGCCGCGGTGGCCCCGGCGTCGTACTTTCCCAGATCCCCGGTGAACCCCGCCTGCACGGCCCGCCGCCCGAGGACCAGCGTGTACGTCCAGTAACCGGCCAGCACCAGCAGCCCGATGCCCAACCGCAGCCAATGCGGCAGGGCGCTGGGCGTCACGAATCCCTCCACCAGTCCGGAGACGAAGAGCACCAGCACCAGGCCCAGTGCCACCGTCATCAACGAGCGGCCCTCGACGGCCAGCGACTGGATCCGGGTCCGGGCCCCGGGGGCCACCCAGGCCCAGAAGATCCGCAGCCCGGCGGCACCGGCGATGAAGATCGCCGTCAGTTCCATGAAGCCGTGGGGCAGGATGTAGAGGAAGAAGGTGTCCAGCTCGCCAAGTGCCGACATCAGGCCACCGGCCATGCCGACGGAGACCGCGTTCTGGTAGAGGACGTAGGGCACGTACAACCCGGAGATCCCGAAGGCGACGCACATGCCGGCGATCAAGGCGTTGTTGGTCCACACGGCGCCGGCGAACGATGCAGCCGGGTTCTCCGAGTAGTAGTCGACGAAGTCGTGGTGCACGTACTGCTGCAGGTCCGCATCCGAGCCCATGGCCTTGAGCACCCCCGGAGTGTTCGCCGCCCAGAGCCCCGCGGCCACCCCGATCACGCAGAACACCAGGCCCAGCACCACGGTCAGCACGCGGATCCGGTAGAAGGCGGCGGGCAACGAGTACACGAAGAACGTGGCGATCTCCTCGGGCAGCGACGTCCGGGCACCGGTGAAGCGGGTGCGGGCCCGGGAAATCCTGGCCGAGAGGTCGGCGGAGACGATCGCATCCGGTTCGATCGAGCTGACCATCGACAGGTGCGTGGAGACGCGCTCGTAGAGGCCGAGGAATTCGTCGGATTCCGCACCGGTCAACCGACGGCGGCCGGAGAGGACGTCGAGGCGGTCCCACTCCTGCCGATGCACGGCAACAAACGCGTCGAGATCCACGGTCCCAGCCTATCCCGGTGGCGTCGGCTAGATTGGGAGGACGGCCGCGTTGCGCCGGGTCAGCCCGGGAAACGGCCGCCTGCCACCCAGCCGCGTCGGAGGGACACCGTGAGCACCATCATCACCGGCGAGGCCGTGGTGCTGCACCTGCGCCCGGCGAGCTTCGTGCTCCGCGCCGTCGGCTGCATCATCGACTACCTGGTGTACGCGATCGGCCTGGTCGGCTCGCTCATCCTGCTCGAACGGCTGCTCTCCGGTTTTGATTCGGCCGCGGCCCGGGCCCTGGTCATCGCCCTCGTCGTGTTGTGGCTGGTCGCCGTGCCGGTCACCGTCGAGACCCTGTCCCGCGGCAAGTCCCTGGGCCGGCTGGTCATGGGGTTGCGGATCGTCAGGGACGACGGCGGCTCCATCCGCTTCCGCCATGCCTTCATCCGGGCGCTGCTCGCGCTGCTGGAGATCCTGTCGTTGTTCGGTTCGCTGGCGCTCATCGTCTCGTTCTCGAACGAGCGCGGCAAGCGGTTGGGCGACATGCTGGCGGGCACCTATTCGATGCGCGAGCGTCGCGGCAAGGTCACACCGCTGACGGTCCCCGTCCCGGCCCAGCTGCGGCCCTGGGCGGAACTGGCAGACGTCGGCCGGATCCCGGACGTGCTGGCCGGACGGGCCGCCCGCTACATCCGCCAGGCCCCGTCGATGGCCGCGGCGTCCCGCGACCGCGTCGCCGTCGAGCTGGCCAACGAGCTGCGCCCGCTGGTCTCCCCCGCCCCACCGCCGTGCCCACCCGAGCAGTTCCTGCTCGCCGTGGTCGCCGAGCGGCGGGAGCGCGACTACCGCCGGCTCGCGGCCACGGCGAAGCGCCAGCAGCAGATGCGTGAGCGCATCCACCGCCTGCCCTACGACGCCTGAGACGCCGGCCGCCATCGGGTCGGTGCCGGCCGGCGTCGTGCTCAGTACCGGTAGTGGTCCGCCTTGTACGGGCCGGCGGGATCCAGGCCGAGGTAGTCGGCCTGGCCCTGGCTCAGTTCGGTGAGCTCGATCCCCAGGGCGTCCAGGTGGAGCCGGGCGACCTTCTCGTCGAGGATCTTCGGCAGGACATAGACCTGCTTCTCGTACGCGGGGCCCGTTCCGGCGTCGTTCTGCTTCCCGTGTTTGCCGAACAGCTCGATCTGGCCGATCGTCTGGTTGGCGAACGAGTTCGACATGACGAAGCTGGGGTGCCCGGTGGCGTTGCCGAGGTTGAGCAGGCGGCCCTCGGAGAGCACGATGATCGAGTGTGCGTCCGCCGTGTCGGCGCCGAAGACCCATTCGTGGACCTGCGGCTTGATCTCGACCTTGCGGATGCCGGGCACGGCGGCGAGGCCAGCCATGTCGATCTCGTCGTCGAAGTGCCCGACGTTGCCCACGATGGCCTTGTCCTTCATCGCCTCCATGTGGTGGGCCATGATGATGCCCTGGCCGCCGGTGGTGGTGATGAAGAGGTCGCCCTGGCCGATCACGGATTCGAGCCGGGCGACCTGGTAGCCGTCCATGGCGGCCTGCAGGGCGCAGATCGGGTCGATCTCGGTGACGATCACGCGTGCACCCTGGCCGCGCAGGGCCTCCGCGGCCCCCTTGCCCACGTCGCCGTAGCCGCAGACGACGGCGACCTTGCCGCCGATGAGCACGTCGGTCGCGCGGTTGATCCCGTCGGGCAGGGAGTGGCGGATGCCGTACTTGTTGTCGAACTTGGACTTGGTGACCGAGTCGTTGACGTTGATCGCCGGGAAGAGCAGCGTGCCCGCCTCGGCCAGCTGGTACAGGCGGTGCACGCCCGTGGTCGTCTCCTCGGTGACGCCGCGGATGCCCGCGGCGATGCGGGTGAACTTCTGCGGGTCCTTCGCCAGGGCGTTGCGCAGGGTGCCCAGCACGATCGTGTACTCGTGGCTGTCGGCGTCGGTGGCGTCGGGGACCGCGCCGGCGGCCTCGAAGTCGACGCCGAGGTGCACCAGCATCGTGGCGTCCCCGCCGTCGTCCAGGATCATGTTCGGGCCCAGCTCGGGGTCGGCGTCGGCGCCGGGCCAGGTGAGGATCTGCTCGGCGGTCCACCAGTAGTCCTCGAGCGACTCGTTCTTCCACGCGAACACGGGCACGCCGGCCGGGTCCTCGGGGGTGCCCGTGCCGACGACGATGGCCGCGGCGGCCTCGTCCTGGGTGGAGAAGATGTTGCAGGAGGCCCAGCGGACCTCGGCGCCCAGGGCGGTGAGCGTCTCGATGAGCACCGCGGTCTGCACCGTCATGTGCAGGGACCCGGCGATGCGGGCCCCGGCGAGCGGCTGGGAGGCGCCGAACTCCTCGCGCAGGGACATCAGGCCCGGCATCTCGTGCTCGGCCAGGCGGATCTGGTGGCGGCCGGCCTCGTGGAGGGAGATGTCGGCGATCTTGTAATCGAAGCTCATGCTGTGGGTGACTCCTGTGCTGTGGCGGTGGCGGCGTCGGCGGGACGCAGCATGACGGGGATGCCTTCGGCGAGGCTGTAGCGCGGGGTGTTGCCGGCGGCGTCGGGGGCGGTGGCCACGAGTTCGTCGCCGTCCTGCTGAAGCGTCGATCCGGTCACCGGGCAGCGCAGGATCCCGAGCAGTTCAGATGAAATATGGGCCATGCGCCCAGTTTATGGGCTTAGCGGGGCTCGCGCAGAATGCGCAGGGAACGGCGGCCGCCCTCGGCGTGGGCCGGGGGTTCCATCGGCGTCGGTGCATTCCGGGCGGACGAGGACCCGGCGCCGCCGCTTCCCGGCTCCACGGTGGTTTCCGTGGGGTGCTGCGCGGGACGACGCGGCTCGGAGACGGCATCGGCGAGGGCCGAGAGCTCGTCGGGGGCCAGACGGGGCGCGTCGGGCAGTTCCAGCCGCAGCACCTGCCAGCCACGCGGCACCGTCAGGCGCTGGGCGTGTTCGTTGCACAAGTCGTAACAATGGGGCTCCGGATACGTGGCCAACGGCCCCAGCACCGCGGTGGAGTCCGCGTAGACATACGTCAGCGTCGCGATGGCCGACTGGCGGCAGGCGGAGCGTGAACAAAGTCGAAAGGATCCCACGAGAAAACAGCTTACCCCGCGGGTTGCCGACCGCCGCCCAAGCAGCCGGGCATGGCGGGAACCGTTTCCCGCCCGTGGGGCCGGCCGGACTTCGGTAGGCTCTGGGCTATGGCCGAAGGTTTCACCCTGGGGTACGACGGGTCCCCCGACAGTCCCCGGACCGCTGCCCGGGAAGCAGCCCAGCGGCCGGTCCGCGCCTTCACCCGGCGTCGACGCAACCGCCACGGCAGGGGCCTGCGGGGCGACGTGATGCCCCCGGACCTCCCCGGGTCGCGCACACGCGCCGAACGGTTCGAGGACCTGGTCGCCGAGTCCGCCGAACGCCTCGAGGTCCTGTGGGGACAGCCCATCGCCGCCATGGTGTTCACCGTGGAGCTGTTGCCCAACGCGAAGGCGCTGGACCTTGCCCAGGCCGCCGGTTCCCCCGTGCCCCTGGGGCGTTCGCTGGGCGCGACGCCGCGGCGTCCCGCCCGGGTGGTCATCCACCGGCGCCCGGTCGAGCAGCTGGCCGGCCCCGACCTGTTGCTGCCCGAACTGGTGCACCTGGCCGTGGTCGAACAAGTGGCCGAATTGCTGGCCCGCGCCCCCGAGGAGATCGACCCCGACTACCGGCCGTGGGGCGGGGACCGCTGAGCCCGGCGGATGCTCAGTAGCGCAGGTCCACCGGAACGGCACGCGGACCCTGGGGGGCCGGCGGAAGCGGCAGCGTTGAGATGTCGGTGGACCCGTGGGTGGCCACCAGCGCGCCGTAGACCGGGTCGCCGCTGGCGCTGAGGGTCACGGCGACGACGTCCTTGCCCAGCGAGGCGACCTTCCGTTCGGCCGTCTGGCCCGGGGCGACGCGGACGGTGACGGCCTTGCCCACCGTGCCGTGCGAGTCGATGGGGCGCAACTCGACGCTCGCCTGGCCATCGGGTGCCGAGAAGGCCAGCTGCGAGTCGGCCCCCTCGGGCACGGTCACGAGGTGCTCCCCGCCCAGCCGTTCGGCGGCTCCGGCCCAGGCCGCGTCGGTCCGTTCCTTCGCCTTGGTTCCCCGGGTCATCCGCACGGAGGCGGCCACCGGCTCCTCCGCGTCGACAATGGCCGTGTAGGTGCCTGCAGGGACCCCCGTCAGCGCAACCGCTGTCGTGGACCCGGCGGCCGCGGTGTACTGGCCGTCGCTGGGCAGCGCCACCTCGCCCTTCGGGCCGACGAGACGGACCTTGACCCGTTGGTCGGCAGAGCCGGGAACGGTGAGCGACAGGGTCGGCGCGGCGTCGCCGTAGCCCTTCTGCGAGGTCACGGCCTTCTGCGTCTTGGCGTCCTGGATCTGCACGCCCGGGACGACCTGGCGTTCACCGGGAGCCGCTGCGGGCTCGATGTAATCGACCCCGCCGGGCGTCAGGCCGCGCAGGATGCTCTGTTGGATGACCGCAGTGACCGGCGCACCGGTGGACGTTGCCTTGACGGAGAGCGATTTCTCGCCGGGGGCCAGCCCGGCCAGGACGATCGAGGTGGATTCCCCCGGTGCGATGACGATGCCGCGTGTGTTGCCGGCCTCGATGCGCCCCTGGGCGCCGAAGAGTTCCAGGTCCACGGTGGAGGGCGTCGCCGAGGGATTGGCCACGGTCAGCAGTGCGGTGCTGCCGACGGTGGTGGAGGCTCCCGTCAGCCATTGCTCGCCGGCCGGCGCCTGGCAGCTGGCGGCGCCCAACCCGGCGAGGTCCCCGTCCGCGGCGACGTAGCTGCGTACGGCGCCCGCCGTGGATTGCTGTCCGCCCAGCGGCTGGACACGCAGCACGGTGGCCCCGGGTTCCTGGACCTTCGAGGCGGCCCGCGCCTGGCGGCCGGTGAAGCCGTTCTCGTTCGTCGACTTGCCCTGGGAGGCCTCGGCCTCGGGTAGCCGGTCCGACAGCGTGCGCACCGTCGATCCGCCCAGCTTCTCGAGCTTCGCGCCGGGGAGTCGTTTGGCGGCATCGCCGAGCACCGTGGCACGGATCGAGGTCTTCGCGGAGTCGGAGCCGGGGGCGAAGGCCGGGTCCGTCCCGCGGTCGGCGGCGCCCTCGACCAGCCGCGCGGTGGCCGGGCACGCGGCGATGAAGTCGCCGGCCGGGACGGTGACGCGGGGAACGCCCACGGGTTCCGGACCGGCCAACGGGCCGTTGAGCGATCCCGCGGCGATGCCGCCGCCGGTGGCCACCAGCAGGATGGCTCCCAGGGAAACGGCGGCGACGCGTCCGCGGCGCGGGGTACGGGTGCGGGTGCGGGTGCGGGTCATGGTCGCTGCTCCTCGGGCCCCGGCCCGCGATCGGGGCGGGCTGCACCGTCGTCCGCGTCGTCCAGGTACTCGTCGTTGGTCTCGTCGATCTCGCGCACCGATTCCGCGTTGCCGGTGGTCCTGAACTCCTCGACGCGGCGCGCGGCAAAGCGGCGGCCGGCCGGGATCGGGATGACCAGCAGCAGGGCGATGGCGAAGACCAGGATGGTCAGCACCCGCAGGGGCAGCGCGTAGGGGCTGGTATAGCGGATGCTCAATTCACCGGCGGCCGCCGGCAGCTCGAACGCCTGGGCCCAACCGTTCGTCGTCGCCGTCAGGGGTTTGCCGTCGTAGCTGGCATGCCATCCGGGATCGGCCTGCGCGGCCACCACCACGGTGCGGCCCTGGGGCCCATTGGGAACCTTTTCCCGGGTGACCCGGCCGGCCGATGAGCCGATCAGCGAGGTCGTCGTGCCGGAGTCGTCGAGCAGGCGGACCCGCGCGGTGGAATCCGTGGGGTTGTCCGCCCCCTTGATCGCCTCCGCCGGCGCCACCCGCCACAGCCAGCCGGAGCCGGTGTAGCCGACGGGAGCCAGTCCGGGGACCGCGTCGAGCCGGCCGGCGGCGACGGTGGCCTCCTGGGGGGCCTGCAGGACCACGAAGCTGACACCGAAGCGCGCCAGCTCGGCACGCGGATCGATGGACTGGCCGCTGGCCAGGATGGCGACGACCCGGCGCAGTTCCGTGGCGGCCTCGCCGTCTTCGGCACCGTGCGGGTCGGTGAGGCTGCCCGTGAGCCGGGAGGCGGCCGAGACCGCGGAGAGCTGGTCCAGGCCCATCCCCGCACCGGTCATCAACGTGGCGCTCATCCCGCCGTCGTCGCCCTCGGGGGCCAGGACGAGGGTGCGGTCCTGCAGCGGCGACGTGCCGCGGTCGGCTGCCGTGGCCGGCAGGGTGCGGGCCGGAACGGGGACCACCGACTGGCCGAGGCCGAAGTCAGTGGCCCCGGCGGCGGCCTGCTGGTCCACGCCAGCGGTGCGCGGGACCAGCCAGAGGGTCGAGGCGACGGTGGCCGAGGCCAGGACCAGCACGACGGCGGCGGCGAAAGCGGGGGCGACCACGCGGCCCAGGCGGCGGCCTCCCTGGTCGCGGATGCTGCGCATCCAGTCGAGGCCGCCGGCGGCAGCCAGCAGGATGCCGAAGGTGAAGACCGAGACGAACGGGCCGGTGAACGGGGCGACGGGTCGCCCGGCGGCCAGGCCGAACGGGAGGGCCTGGACGGCGTAGCCGGCTGCCAGGGAGAAGAGGCCGGCGATCCAGGCCGCCCGGATGATCGAGCCGCGTCGTCCCCGCCGCAGCACGCCGACCAGCGCCAGCAGCAGCAATGGCGCCCCGACGACCAGCGCGGCGACCAGCGCCCACGGGCCGGGCAGGAGGTCCCCGGCCCAGCTCAGGCCGTTGGCGCCGGCGAACGGGTCGAAGGCCACGGGGAAGCCCAGGGCCTGCTGCCAGAGGGCGGCGGCGGTGAACGGTTGGAGGACACCCGGGTCGGCCAGCAGCACCCGGGGGTTGGCCAGCGCCGCCGGCAGGGAGCCCAGCGCCAGCACCAGTGCGGGGACCGGGGTCCACCACAGGGTGCGGGCCCGGCCGCGCAGCGGGATGGCGAACACGATGACCAGCAGCACCGCAGGCACCAGCAGGGCCGGGGAGGCCGCGGTGATGGCGGCCATGGCCAGCGAGGCCCCGGCGGCGGCGGTCCATGAGGGGACCCCGTGCAGGCCCGCCTTCGACGGCGGATCGGCGGGTGCGGGCACGGCGTGCTGCTCGGCGCGGGGACGACCGCCGCCGACGGCGCGGATCATGCCCAGGGCGGCCAACGGCAACAGGACGTGGACGACGATGGCGCCGGGTCGACCGGAGCCCAGGGCCACCTGCAGCGCCGGTGCCAGCGACCAGACGAGGGCGCCGAGCATGCGGGTGGCGCGGCTGGCGGTGACGCAGCCCAGGGCGCACCAGGCGAAGAGGGCGGCCAACGGCATGGCCGCCAGGTACAGCACGACCATCGCGGCGTTCGGTGCCCCGAAGCCCAGGAGCGACAGCACGCCGAGCACGGCATCGAAGGGGTCACCATGGCCGGGCAGTCCGGCGCCGATGTCCTGCCACCATCCGGTGGCGTGAGCCCAGATCCCCGCAACGGTGTCGGTCACCGGGAGCATCGAACCGCCGGCCAGCGCCTCGGCGCCGAACAGCGTGCGCAGTCCCAGCAGTGCCAGCACGGCAGCGCCCAGGACGGCGATCAGTGCGCTGACGGAAGCGCTGGTGCGGTTCGGCGCGGCGATGGCGGCGAAGTCATCGGAGTTGTCGCCCGAGGGGTTCGAGGCCTCGGAGACGCCGCCGGATCCGTCTCCATGCACGGTGCTGGCGCCGGCGGCCTGCAGCAGGTTGCGTCGATGCGCCCAGACCTCGCGTCGGGGCACCATGAGCGGGCGCACCATCGAGCGGGACACCGTTCGGGTCCGCCGGGCACCACGCCGCGAGGCACGCAGCGACACCGGGGAGAACACGGCGGCCAGCGTGCTGCTGAGTTGACCGAATCCGAAGGCAGGGTCCTTGGCCAGCAACGAGATGACGAGCCGGACCAGGGCACCGAGGATGGCGCCGACCGCCATGAAGGGCACCTTCCAGGCGGGGGCGTGTTTCAGCCGCAGGTAGACCTCGGCGCGGCGACCGGCCAGCGGGCCGGCGACCGAGCGCACGGTGTCGGCCGCGTGGTACATCTTCGCGGTGGGGACCACGACCACGCGGTTCCCCGCGAGGCGGTTGCGCCAGCACAAATCCAGATCGTCGCCCAGGCCCGGCAATGCGGGATCGAACCCGCCGAGCTGCTCCCAGACGTCACGGCGGACCAGCAGGCCGGCGGAATTGACCGCGAACCGGTCCGAGCGGGAGTCGTATTGCCCCTGGTCGAGTTCGTCGACGTCGACCATCGTCAAGCGCTCGCCCCAGCGGCTGACCCCCAACCCGACATCCACCAGCCGCCGCGGGCTGTCGCGGTCGAGCTGCTTGCAACCGGCGATGGTGACGGCCGGCGCCGTTTCAACGGCCTCCAGCAGCGCGCCCAACGCTCCGGCGTCGGGAGCCGAGTCGTCGTGGATCAGCCAGATCCAGTCCTGGATCTCCGGCTCCGCTTTCGGAAGGTTCTGCGTCGTCGTGCGGTCCCCGGCCCGGCGGGGCAGGGCATCGGCCCCGGTCAGCCCGGCGCGTACCGAGGCACCGAAGCCGCGCGGACGGGCCTTGACCTGTGGGCTGCCGGCGGGAAGGCCGTCGGCGAGGAGCTGGGCGGAGCCGTCCCCGGAACCCGCGTCGACGCCGATGAAATGGTCGACCGGCCGGGTCTGGTTCGCCAGCGCCTCAAGGGTCGCCGGAAGGAAGCGTTCCCCATCGTGCGCGACGACAACGGCCGTGACGCGTACTTGCGAGTGAATCAGACCGCTCGCTTCCTCAGCCGGCGGCGCTCGCGCTCGGAAAGCCCGCCCCAGATGCCGAAGCGCTCGTCGTTGGACAGCGCGTACTCCAGGCACTCGGAACGGACATTGCAGGCGCCGCAGACCTTCTTGGCGTCGCGGGTGGATCCGCCCTTCTCGGGGAAGAACGCCTCGGGATCGGTCTGGGCGCACAGCGCTTCGGTCTGCCATCCGAGCTCTCCCTCGTCCTCGGCGCCGGGGAAGCCGGGCATGCCGAGCCACAGCTGCTGCTGCGGGTCGACCTCGGCGGGCGCCTGGGCCGGCCGCTCGACGGGAAGCTCGCGCACCGGGGCCAGCAGCGCCGCGGGGGCCTGGTCCTCGGTGGCGTGGGCGGCCAGGAATGCGGTGGCCTGGTCATCCAGGTCCAGCCCGGTGCCACGATAGTTATCGGCCGCTGCGTCGTCGGCAGGATCCAGGAACCAATCGGCGGGGACCCCGCGGGAGCCGTACCGTGTGGAAGCCTGTTCGGCGTGGCTGGGATCGTGAATGCGCTCTGCGTTCCCCATGATGTGAGCCCTTCCGCTGGTTGACTGTGTCTCGTGACGTCTCGTGGCGGCCTCACACCGGGCCTCGGGACGTTCGCCGTCCGTCGGTCCGTCACCTGGTCGTGTGGGCCACGACTTCATCCGTAGTCTGGAAAAAGCCGCTTCGCCATCTAATTACAATGGTGTAACTCACCCCAGTCAAGTGGAGCGGGGGATTCTAGCCACGGATGCGACCCAATTCATGCCGCAACACGCCCAGCTACCATCGACGGGAACGGGCGTGTCCGCCACTGCCCCGAATTATCAGCATTTTCACAGCTTCGAGAGGATCCACCCCATGGCCACCGATGCCAATTCGTTAGATTTTACGGAACGCCTGCTCGGGCGGCACCGTGGCTCGGCGGCACCACTGCTGACATGGTACGGCGAACCCGGCGAACGCGTTGAACTGAGCGGGCACGTCTTCGACAACTGGGTGGCCAAGTCCGCCAACCTCCTGGCCGAGGAGTTCGACGCCGGCCCCGGCACGCGGGTGCTCATCGAATTGCCGGCGCACTGGAAGTCCCTGGCCATCGGATTCGCGGTCCTCGCCACCGGGGCCGAGATCATCGTCCCGACGGCCGGGCTGGCCGGGCTGCCCCAAGCCGCACCCGGGCACGACGGCGGTGCCCCGGCCGACGCGGGACCCTCCCCCGATCTGGTGGTCACCGGTGAACCGGTGGCGGCGGCCGAGGCCTTCCCGCAGGCCGAGATCGTGGCGGTCGCCCTGGGCTCGCTGGCGCTCTCGTTTAGCGGGGACCTGCCCTCCGGCGCGCTGGACTACGCCGGCGAGGTGCGCGGGTTCGGCGACTACTACCTGGCGGACCCGGTTCCGGCCGCGGGGCCGGCACTGACCGCGGCCGACGGTTCCGCTGGCTTGCGGTACGCGCAGCTCTTCGGGCTGGACGCCGGGGAGGGCACGGCCCTGCTGGGTCCCGGCGTGGATTTCGCGGTGGCCCTGCACGCCGCGGTGTCGCAGTGGCGCGGATCCTCCCCGCTGGTGCTGCTCGGTGACGGGGCCGCGGTGACCCAGCGGATCCTCGACGACGAGCGTGTGGTGCGCCGGCCGTGAGCGCCCGGGGCTACGGTCGCCCGGTGGTTCCCGCGTCGCCGTCCCGGTCGCCGATGTCGGGAACGGGCGCGGTGCGGGGAGCCGGCTGGCCGAGCAATTCGCGGTCATGGTCGAACCCGGGCTCGGCGTCGAGCTCCTCGGTGAAGACCCAGAACCGGTAGGCGAAGAAGCGGAAGATCGTCCCCAGGACCAGGCCCACGACGGACCCGGCAATGAACAGGCTCGCCTGGTCCGTCAACCCGATCCAGTACTTGGTGACCCAGACGCAGGCGGCGGCGATGAACAGGCCGATGCCGTTCATGATGATGAACAGCACCAGTTCGCGCACGACCGAGGCCCGGCGGCGGTGGCGGAACGTCCAGTACCGGTTGGCCACCCAGGAGAACATCGTGGCGACCAGGCCGGCGACGATCTTGGCCTTGACTTCCGAGCCGTGCATCGGCCCGTTCATCATCCAGACGAAGATCGCGGTGTCGATGACGAATGCCACGCCGCCGACGACGCCGAACTTCATGACCTCGCGCCACAGCATGGTGAATAGGCCGCGGCATTTGTGCGCGATCTCGTTGAGCATGTTCCTCCACAAACGGTATTCGGGGCGGGCAAAAACCTCGGACGACAAGGCCCCCGCTGGCGCCGGCGCGGTATGCCACTCGACGCGGCCAGCCCCTTATTCTATCGCCAGCGGCTCAAAGTTTCCTGACAAATCCCCGGCTCGGGCCCCGTCGCGACCGGTCGGCGGCCCCGCGTTCGGTACCCTGAAGGGGTGAATTTTCCTGTGATTGGCGTGGTCGGCGGCGGCCAGCTTGCCCGAATGATGGCCCCTGAAGCGACGAATCTCGGCTTCGACCTGCGCGTCCTGGCCGAGGCACCCGACGTCTCGGCGGTGGCCGCCGTCGCCCAGGCCCCGGTCGGCGACTACCGCGATCTGGACACGCTGCGCGAATTCGCCGCCGGCGTCGACGTGATCACCTTCGACCACGAGCACGTCCCCAACGAACACTTGCAGACCCTCATCGACGAGGGCGTCAATGTCCAGCCGCGACCCGCTGCCCTCATCCACGCACAGGACAAGCTCGTCATGCGCGCGGCCATCGAACGCCTCGGGCTGCCCAACCCGGCATGGGCCAGCGTCGCATCGGTCGACGAGCTCGTGGCCTTCGGCGACTCCACCGGCTGGCCCGTGGTGCTGAAGACCCCGCGTGGCGGCTACGACGGCAAGGGCGTGCGCATGCTCGACGACGCCGGCGAGGCCAAGTCGTGCGCCGACTGGTTCGAGTCGGGAACCCCCCTGCTGGCCGAGGAGAAGGTCGCCTTCAGTCGCGAACTCTCGGCACTGGTCGCCCGTACGCCCTCGGGAGAGGCCCGCGGCTGGCCGGTGGTGCATACGGTGCAGGTCGATGGCGTCTGCGACGAGGTCATCGCACCGGCCCCCGGACTCGACCCCGCTGCCGCGCGGGCGGCGCGTGACGCGGCACTGCATATCGCCGAGGAGTTCGGCGTGACCGGTGTCATGGCCGCCGAACTCTTCGAGACCCCGGGCCGCGGCCCCGGCTTCGTCATCAACGAATTGGCCATGCGCCCGCACAACACGGGCCATTGGACGATGAACGGCTCGGTCACCAGCCAATTCGAACAGCACCTGCGCGCGGTCCTGGACCTCCCCTTGGGGGACACCTCCGCGCTCGGGGCCGTCACGGTGATGAAGAACTTCCTCGGTGGCGCGAACACCGAGCTCTATGCCGCCTTCCCTGCGGCCCTGGCCGCCCAACCCCGCGCCAAGGTCCATGCCTACGGCAAGTCCGTCCGCCCGGGCCGGAAGATCGGCCATGTCAACCTGGTCGGCACCGCCGACCAGAGCGTCGACGACGTCCGTCAGGCCGCCACGCAGGCGGCCTCCATCATCCGTGACGGCGCCGCGCCGGACGCGACCCGCAAAGGAGCCTAGCCCCATGAGCACCCCGCAGCCGCTGGTCGGCGTCGTGATGGGATCCGATTCCGATTGGCCCGTGATGCGCCTGGCCGCCGAGGCACTGGCCGAATTCGGCATCCCCTTCGAGGCCGATGTCGTCTCCGCGCACCGCATGCCCCAGGACATGATCGACTACGGCAGGACCGCCCACGAGCGCGGCCTGCGCGTCATCATCGCCGGAGCCGGGGGCGCGGCCCACCTGCCGGGGATGCTCGCCGCCGTCACCCCTCTGCCGGTCATCGGCGTACCCGTCCCCCTGAAGACCCTGGACGGCATGGACTCGCTGCTCTCGATCGTGCAGATGCCCGCCGGCGTGCCCGTCGCCACCGTCTCGATCGGCGGCGCCCGCAACGCCGGGCTGCTCGCAGCCCGCACCCTGGCCAGCGGCACCGACGAGCTGGCTGCCCAACTGCGCTCCCAGCTGGTCGAATTCGCCGCGGGACTCCGCCGGCAGGCCGCCGACAAGGGTGCCGCACTCCGCCGCCGCGTCGCCGACGAGTTGGGCCATGGTTCCTGATCCATGGCCGACCACAACCTGACCAATTCCCGCCTGCACAATCCGGTCCGCGACCCAGAACAGGCCTCCGCCGGCACCCGGACCAAGCGGGCGTTCTTCCTGCTGGCCCTGACGGTCTTCATCCCCGGCGGTGCCCAGGTCGTCGCCGGCAACAGGACCTTGGGCCGCAGGGTCCTGCCGGTCACCCTGACCTGTTGGGCGATCCTCATCGTCGGCATCGTGGTCGCCCTGGTCAACCAGGGCCTGGTCATCGAACTGCTGGCCCGGCCGACCGTCCAGCTGATCCTGGCCATCGTGCTGGCGGTCCTGGCCATCGGGTGGGTCCTGATGTTCATCAACACCCTGGTCATCATCCGGCCCGGACTGCTGACGCCGGGCATGCGCGGCATCGTCGCCGCCTGCACCGTCGTCTTGATGGTCATCACCGGAGGCGCCCTGGGCTACGGATCGTTCATCCTGAACACCGGCCGCGACACCATCCAGAACGTCTTTGCCTCCGGCCCGTCGATGGACCCGGTGGACGGCCGCTACAACATCCTGCTCATGGGCGGCGACGCCGGAGCCGACCGTGTCGGGCTGCGGCCGGACTCCATGACGTTGGTGAGCATCGATGCCAAGTCCGGCCGAACGGCCATGATCTCCATCCCCCGGAACCTGCAGAACGCCCCGTTCCCCGCCGATTCGCCACTCCGCAAGGTCTTTCCCTCCGGCTACAACTGCGGCGACGAATGCATCATCAACTCGCTGTACCCGGTCGTCGAGGAGAAATACGCCGATCTGTACCCCGGCAAGAAGAACCCCGGGGCCGAAGCCATGATGGATGCCGTGACCGGCATCACCGGCGTCCAGGTCCAGGCCTACGTCGTCGTCGACATGGGTGGCTTCTCCTCGTTCATCGACGCGATGGGAGGCGTCACCGTCGAATCCGGCGGCTGGGTCCCCTACAACGCCAAGAAGTGGCCGGGCACCAACATCAAGACCCACTGGTTCGCCCCCGGAAAGCACGAGTTCACCGGCAAGCAGGCCCTGTGGTTCGCCCGCTCCCGTGACTTCACCACCGACTACCACCGCATCCGGCGGCAGCAGTGCCTGCAGCAGGCCATGATCAACCAGTTCAAGCCGTCGACGGTGCTGACCAAGTTCTCGGGCATCATGTCCGCCGGCGAGGACCTCGTCGAGACCGACATCCCGCAAACCCAGCTCGGCAGTTTCATCAACCTGGCCAACAAGACGCGCAAGACGCCGTTCAAGCGGCTCACGCTCGGCGCCCCGGACTTCAGCACGAAATTCTCCACCTTCCCCGACTTCGGCCTCATCCACACCCGGGTCGACGCCCTGCTGCAGGAGGCCACGAAGGAGGGGGCCGCGGCCGCCGAGAAGTCCAAGAAGGCCGCCGCCGCCTCGAAGTCGGCGGCCGCCA
This sequence comes from Micrococcaceae bacterium RIT 802, assembly GCA_016892645.1. Lineage (GTDB taxonomy): Bacteria > Actinomycetota > Actinomycetes > Actinomycetales > Micrococcaceae > Arthrobacter_H. Next base: position 372,416 of record JAFEMX010000001.1, on the reverse strand, counting down.
AGAACTCCGCCGGGGAGTCGTCGCAGGGATCGGAGTCCACGAACGCCGCCACGAAATCGGCCACCGACGCCGAGTCGATGACCGAAGAGGAGATCGAGCCCGGTTCCGACCCCGCGTCGGTGCCGGCCACGCAACCGGATGGCTCGCCCATCACCGAGCAGTACCTGGTGCAGCTGGAGCTCAACGGCCAGCGGACCCTGATCTCCGAGATCGCGGCCAACAACAACGAGTGCAAGGCCCCGTAGCCGCCGGATCCACAGCGGACGGCGTTCACCGGTGATCCCGGGGCGCGGGAACGTTTCCCGGCAGGCCCCCCGCGGTTAACCTCCCGGGCAGGAAAGCCTGCCACCATCGATGGACGCCGCCCTCCCCGGTCCACGGGGCCGGAGGTCCGGAGCCGCCGCCGGCGGGCCCGCGCGAACTGCCAGACCGCGGCGCCTGGCCTAGATTGGGTGGTAGCAGCCCCCTGCAGAACCAGAACCAAGGAGCACCATGTACCGCCTGAGCAACACCATCCGCGATTACCACTGGGGGTCGGAGACGGCGATCGCCAACCTGCTCGGCATCGCTGCGACCGGGGCCCCCGCGGCCGAGATGTGGATCGGGGCGCACCCCGATTCCCCTTCCATCGCCAGCCACCCCCAACACGGCGGGTCGATCGCGCTGGATGGGCTCGTGGCCGGCGACCCGGAACGATTCCTCGGCGAGGAGGTCTCCGGCCGCTATGGCAAGTTGCCGTTCCTGGCCAAGATCCTCGCCGCCGACCAGCCCCTCTCGCTGCAGGTGCATCCCACCCCGGACCAGGCACGGGCCGGTTTCGCCGCCGAAGAGGCCGCGGGCATCGAGAGGACCTCGGCGCATCGCAACTACAAGGACGACAACCACAAGCCGGAGGTCCTCTTCCCCCTCACCGAATTCTCGGTTCTCTGCGGCTTCCGCGATGCCGCCGCGTCCGCTGCGCTGTTCACCTGGCTGGCGGACACGATCGAATCGGACCCGGAGATCACCGACGCGGAGGGACGGGCTGTGGCCACGGCCCGCCACACGGCCGCCACCCTGGCGCAGGACGACCTGCGCGGCGCCTTCACCGATCTGCTCTCCGGCGGAGCCGATGTGGTCCGGCTGGTCGGCTTGGCCGCAGACGTCGTCTCGTGCGGCCGACACGAGGTCGGGGATCCCGGGCTGGCGGAACTGGAATCCCTGGCCGGCTTCTACCCTGGTGATCCCGGCGTGCTGGTATCACTGATGCTCAACCACCTGACCCTGCAGCCAGGCGAGGCGGTCTACCTTCCGGCGGGGAACATCCACAGCTACCTGCGCGGGCTCGGAGTGGAGGTGATGGCCAGCTCCGACAACGTCTTGCGTGGTGGACTGACCAGCAAGCACATCGATCTGCCCGAGCTGATGGATACCGTCGATTTCACCAGCCTCGGGGTCCCCTACCTCGAGGCGGAGGAGGGCATGCTGGGCCAGGAGATCTACCGTCCGCCCTTCGACGAGTTCCAGCTCCAACGCATCGAATTGGCCGGGCCGGCGGAACCGGGCCCGGCGATGGCCGGCAACGATGTCGCGGTGGCGCAGAACGGGCCGGTGACCGTGATCTGCGTGGCCGGGGAACTGCTTCTGGACTCCCCCCAGGGGGACCTGCGTCTCATCCGTGGCGAATCGGTGTTCATCCCCGCCAGCGAGGCCCCCGTGGTGGCCAAGCACCAGGGCGGCGGTCCGGCCCTGGCCTTCGCGGTCACGACCTCCGAGCGCTCCTAGCCCCGCGGGACAGGCGGGCGGTCGGGCAGCGCCGCGTCCGGCCGCCCGACAATAGGAAAGCGGCGCTTCCCCCGCGGGGGAAGCGCCGCCGTCGTACCGGGCAGTGCCGGCGAGGGGCCTACCGGGTGTAGGGCGCCCACTTGCGTGACTGGTGCTCGCCCTCGACCGTGCGGATGGTGCCCGACTTCGAGCGCATCACGATGGAGTGGGTGAAGATCTTGTCATCCTTGTAGCGCACGCCGGTGAGCAGGTCGCCATCGGTGATGGCCGTCATCGCGAAGTAGCAGTTGTCGCTGGTGACCAGGTCGTTGGTGGTCAGGACCCGGTCCAGGTCATGTCCGGCGTCGATGGCCTTCTGCTTCTCGTCGTCGTCCGTGGGCCACAACCGGCCCTGGATGACGCCGCCCAGGGCGCGGATGGCGCAGGCGGTGACGATGCCCTCGGGAGTTCCACCGATCCCCATGAGCGCGTCGACGCCGGAGCCCTCGCGGGTGGCGGCGATGGCGCCGGCGACGTCGCCGTCCATGATGAACTTCGTGCGGGCACCGGCCTCGCGGATCTCCTGGACCAGCTTCTTGTGCCGGTCACGGTCCAGCACGCACACGGTGATCTGGTTGATCGGCTTGTTCTTGGCCTTGGCGATCAGGTATAGGTTCTGCTTCACCGGCAGGCGCAGGTCGACCAGCTCGGCGGCTTCGGGACCGGTGACCAGCTTCTCCATGTAGAACACGGCGGAGGGATCGAACATGGAGCCGCGCTCCGCCATCGCCAGAACGGCAACGGAGTTGTTGATGCCCAGGGCGGTCAGTCGGGTGCCGTCGATCGGGTCGACGGCGACATCGACCTCCGGACCGCTGCCGTCGCCGACCTTCTCGCCGTTGAACAGCATCGGCGCCTCGTCCTTCTCGCCTTCGCCGATGACGACGGTGCCGTTGACGGAGACGGTGGACAGCAGCGAGCGCATGGCGTCGACGGCTGCGCCGTCGGCCGAGTTCTTGTCCCCGAAGCCGACCCAGGGGCTGGCGGCAATCGCGGCGGCTTCCGTGACGCGCACCAGCTCCAGTGCCAGGTTGCGGTCCGGTTCGGCGTCGCCAACGGACAGTCGGGGGGACAGGTGGGCAAAATTAGTGGCTTCTGTCACGGTGATCCTCGTCGTCGAGTGGGTGTGGATGCCAAAGGCAACACCTCCCACCATATCGGCTGCGGCGGCGCATGACGGGGTGATGACCGACACCCCGTCACGGGTCGGGCGGGAAATCGGGGACAATGGAGGGGTGAGTGAAGCACCCCAGAAGCAACCAGAGACCGACGAGCCGCCGGTGACACCGGTGCTGACGCCTGCCCAGGCCAAGCGTGCGAACCAGTCGCTGAAGGGCATGGTCATCTCCGTGTTGCTCACCGTCGCGGTGGCCGTCCCCGTCGTGTTGCTCAACCCGCCCAGCAATTCCGACCAGTTCAGGCCCGACGTGAACGTCTCCGCGGTTGCATCGCAGGCGGGTCAGGCTGCGGATTTCACGCCAGTCTCCCCCGACATGCCCGAGGGCTGGTACCCGAACTTCGCCCGCTGGACCTCCGGGACCTCGGACCGGATCGACTATTGGGATTTCGGCTACGTCACCGACGACGATGGCTTCGTCGAGGTCCGCCAGACCGGGGACGCGACCCCCGGATGGATCGCGAAGATGACGGAGGACGCCTCCCCCGCGGGGACCGTCGACGTCGACGGGACCACCTGGAAGGCCCTGTCCAAGGACGCCCAGGTCACCTGGGTCCTCGAGGACAAGGGCTCGACGATCCTGCTCAGCTCCGATTCCGGTGACGACGTGCTGCGCCGGAGCGCCCGGGCCGTCATGGACGAACGGACCACCGCAACAGAAAAGTAGTCCCCTCCGTCGTGGGGGTACTCTTTTGGCATGCCTGCAGAAACCATTGAGCCGACCCCTGCCGCCCTCACCCCCGCCGAAGCATGGCGCAAGCTGCGCGACGGCAACGACCGCTTCGTCTCCGGCACCACCAACCACCCGAACCAGGACGCCTCACGCCGTTCGGCCTTGGTGAACACGCAGCACCCCTTCGCGGTGATCTTCGGGTGCTCGGATTCCCGGCTGGCCGCCGAGATCATCTTCGACGTCGGCCTCGGCGATGTCTTCGTCGTGCGCACCGCAGGCCACGTCCCCGACGACGCGGCCCTGGGTTCGCTCGAATACAGCGTCGCCCTGCTGCATGTTCCGCTCATCGTGGTCCTGGGCCATGACAGCTGCGGTGCGGTGACCGCCACGATGGAATCCTTCGAGTCCGGGGAGATGCCACCGGGCTTCATCCGCGACCTCGTCGAGCGCATCACCCCCTCGGTCATCACCGCCCAGCGGGCAGGCATCACCGATGTGAACACCACCGTCGAGGAGCACGTCAAGCAGTCCACCCACCGTCTCGTGGACTCCTCCAAGATCATCTCCGCCGCCGTCGACGCCGGCGAGACGGCCGTCATCGGCGTGACCTACCGCCTGGAGGAGGGCAAGGCCGAAGTCGTCTCGGGGTTCGGCAACCTGTAGCCGCCCATGTCGTCCACGTGACACCGTCTGGAGTCGGGCCAGCGGCTCCGGCGGCGTATGGTGAAGTCATGGCTAGCAAGGATGACTTCCGCATTGAACACGACACGATGGGCGAGGTCCGGGTACCGGCCGACGCCCTTTACAGCGCCCAGACGCAGCGCGCGGTGGAGAACTTCCCGATCTCCGGCAAGAGGCTCGAACGCCGGCACATCCAGGCACTGGCCCGGGTGAAGCGCGCCGCGGCCCTGGCCAATGCCGAACTCGGAGTGCTCGACGACGAGATCGCGCGGGCGATCGTCACCGCCGCCGAGCACGTCGCCGGCGGCGAGTACGACGCCCACTTCCCCATCGACGTCTTCCAGACCGGGTCCGGCACGTCCTCGAACATGAACACCAACGAGGTCCTCGCCGCCCTGGCCAACCAGGCGCTGGAGGCTGCCGGCAGCGAAACCCGCGTCCACCCCAACGACCACGTCAACGCCTCGCAATCCTCGAACGACGTGTTCCCCACCTCTGTCCACGTGGCCGTCACCGATGCCCTGCTCAACGACCTCGTCCCCGCCCTGCAGCACCTGGCCGGGAGCCTGGGTCGCAAGTCGGAGGAGTTCGCCGACATCGTGAAGTCGGGGCGCACCCATCTCATGGACGCGACCCCCGTGACGCTGGGCCAGGAGTTCGGCGGCTACGCGGCGCAGATGCGCTACGGCGTCGAACGCATCGAGGCGTCCCTGCCGCGCGTGGCCGAGGTCCCGCTCGGCGGCACCGCGGTGGGAACCGGCATCAACACCCCGGCCGGCTTCCCGCAGCGCGTCATCGCCTTGCTCGCCGAGGACACCGGCCTGCCGCTGACCGAGGCGCGCAACCACTTCGAGGCCCAGGCCAACCGCGATGGCCTCGTCGAGGCCTCCGGGCAGCTGCGCAACATCGCCTACTCGATCATGAAGATCAACAACGACCTGCGCTGGATGGGGTCCGGCCCCAACACCGGCCTGGGCGAGATCGCCATCCCCGACCTGCAGCCCGGCTCCTCGATCATGCCCGGCAAGGTCAACCCGGTCATCAGCGAGGCAGCCATCCAGGTCGCCGCCCAGGTCATCGGCAACGACACCACCGTCTCGCTCTCCTCGACCAACGGCGCCTTCGAACTGAACGTCGGCATCCCGGTGATGGCGGCGAACCTGCTCGAATCCATCCGCCTGCTGACCAACACCTGCCGCGTCATGGCGGACAAGATGGTCGACGGCATCACCGCCAACGTGGAGCGCGCCCGCTTCCTCGCCGAGGCCTCCCCCTCGATCGTCACGCCGTTGAACAAGTTCATCGGCTACGAGAACGCGGCCAAGATCGCCAAGAAGGCCGTCGCCGAGGGCCTGACCGTCCGCGAGGCGACGGTCGCCCTGGGCTACCTCGAGCGCGGCGAACTCACCGAGGAACAACTCGACACGGCGCTGGACGTCACCACGATGACCTCGCCCTCGGGCACGTAGCAGCAGCACCAGCACGACGTCGGAAGGCGGCTCCCGGACGGGGGCCGCCTTCCGACGTCTCCGGCCCCGCCGCCTGTGGGCAAGCCCACAGCCCAAGGATTGTGCACTCCAGGACCAAAGGTGCAAAAATGCACTATATGAAGGAGAGTGCAACGGGGGGCGTCGGGCCCCGGGAACGTCGTCGGCGGGAAACCTATGCCGCGCTGACGACGCACGCCCGCACGCTCACCGCCGAACGTGGACTGAACGGATTCACGATCGAGGAGCTGTGTGAGGGGGTCGGGGTCTCCCGGCGCACCTTCTTCAACTACTTCGCCACCAAGGAGGACGCCGTCCTCGGGGCGAAGTCCGCCGACCCCATCGAGCCGTTTGCGGCCGGATTCGTGGCCTCCGGGCCGGCCGCCGCGGCGGACGGCTCGGGGTCGGCACCCCCGCTGCCGCTGAAGGATGCCCTGCTGGAGCTGTTCGTGGCGGCCTTCGCCACCCTGGAGATCCCCCGCACCGACGTCCGGGCGTTCATGCAGGCCATGCACGACGAACCGGCACTGATGAAGCGCATGATCGATTCGGCCATGCACCGCCAGCGCGCCCTGGCCGAGCTGATCTGCCAACGCGAAGGACTCCCCCCGGGCGATCCGTACGCTGACCTGGTCGCGACGCTCGTCTCGCATCTGGGCATGAGCAGTTTCCAGCAATTCGTCGGGGACGATGGCGGCTGCTCCGCCGAGCCCCCCGGGGCCGGCGACGAGTCCGACCTGGAAGCACGCGCCCGGCTCACCGCCATCCTGACCTCCAACTTCTCCCACGCGGCCCGGCTCTTCGGATCCTGAACCGCCGACCACACTGACCACCAAGGAACCTTCATGAGCACCCTCGCTCCCCCGCAGGCCTCCGGGCCGCTTGCGCTGACCCAGCGGCGCATCTGGATCATCTTCTCGGCGCTGATCGCCGGAATGCTGCTGTCCAGCCTCGACCAGACCATCGTCTCCACGGCGATGCCCACCATCGTCGGCGAACTCGGCGGCGTCGAGCACCAGGCCTGGATCACCACCGCCTACCTGCTGGCCACCACGATCGTCATGCCCATCTACGGCAAGTTCGGCGACGTGCTGGGCCGGCGCAACCTCTTCCTCATCGCGATCGGCCTGTTCACCCTCGCCTCCGTCGGTGCCGCGTTCGCCGGCACCTTCTGGGTCTTCGTCTTCTTCCGCGCCATGCAGGGCCTGGGCGGAGGAGGGCTGATGATCCTCTCGCAGGCCATCATCGCCGACATCATCCCCGCGTCCGAGCGCGGCAAGTACATGGGTCCGCTGGGCGGGATCTTCGGCCTTTCCGCCGTCGCCGGCCCCCTGCTGGGCGGGTTCTTCGTGGACCACCTGACGTGGCAGTGGGCGTTCTACATCAACATCCCGATCGGCATCGCCGCATTTGCCATCGCCTGGTTCGCGTTGACCCTGCCGAACAAGAAGGCGACGAAGCGCATCGACATCGCCGGCGTGGTGTTCCTGTCCGTCGCCACGACCTGCCTGATCTTCTTCACCGACTTCGGCGGCAGCGCCGACCACGGTTGGGGAGCCGCCTCCACGTGGATGTGGGGTGCCGGGCTGCTCATCGCCGCCGCTGCCTTCATCGTCGCCGAGTTGCGTGCCGACGATCCGATCATTCCGCTCTCGCTGTTCCGCAACCGCGTGTTCGTCACGGCCACGGCCATCGGCTTCACCCTGGGCCTGGGCATGTTCGCGGCCATCGCCTTCGTCCCGACGTTCCTGCAGATGTCCTCGGGGACATCGGCAGCGGTCTCCGGCCTGCTGATGCTGCCCATGATGGCGGGCATGATGGGGACCTCCATCTGGTCCGGCATCGCGATCTCCAAGTCCGGAAAGTACAAGGCCTATCCGATCGCCGGGACCCTGCTAACGGCGGCCGCCATGCTGGCGATGACGACGCTGGCCGCCGATACCCCCCTGTGGCTGATCTGCGTGTTCCTGTTCTTCTTCGGCGCCGGCCTGGGCCTGATCATGCAGGTCGTGGTCCTGGTCGTGCAGAACGCCGTCGGCGCGGAGATGGTGGGCACCGCGACGAGCACGAACAACTACTTCCGCGAGGTCGGCGCGTCCCTGGGCGTGGCCATCTTCGGGGCCATCTTCACCAACAACCTCTCGGAGAAGCTCACCGCGGTATTCACGGGGGCGGGCGCATCCCCGGCAGACGCGGGACAGGCAACCGCCACGCTGGACCCCTCGATCATGGACAAGCTGCCGCAGGCCCTTCAGGACGGCATCGTCACCGCCTACGCGGACTCGCTGGCACCGGTCTTCTGGTACCTGATCCCGTTCATCCTCATCTCCTTCGTGCTGGCCCTGCTGCTCAAGCAGATCCCGCTGTCCGAGACCTCGGGCATGGTGGCCCGCGGTGAGGCCATCTCCGGCGACGAAGCCCTGCAGGCGGAGGCGGAACTGCGTGCCGCCAGGCAGACAGCAGCCGTATCCCGGGCTTCCTCCGGGGCGCCGGATGGCAGGTCCTAGCCCCCGGCGCAGCATCACCGAGCCGGCGTCGTCCGCCTCTCGCATCCGGGGGGCGGCGCCGGTTTCGGCGTTAATGGCAGGGGCGGATGATGTCCGGTCCGGACCTGGTCACCCGTCGCCGGCCGTCAGGTGGACGGCTGCCTCCGGTGTGGCAACCCGGAAGCTGAAGCTCTGCTCCAGGTAGAGATGGACCGCGTCGGCGTCGTGGTGGCTGTAGCCGATGGACAGGTCCTGCCCTGATTCAAAGAGGAAGTCCCCACCGCGCAGGCTCATCACCACAGCACCCCGGACCCCGGGGGCCCACACGATCGGCCCGTCCAGGATGCGGCGCAGGTGCTCGGAGAGCAGGTAGCCGCCGCGCTCGGTGGCCTGGACGACGGCGGTGTAGTGGCCCGGCCCCAGGGCAAGGCCGAAGGGGCCGGATATGCCTTCCTCCAGCAACAGGTCCACGGCACGGGCCACCCGTTGCGGGTAGTCGGAGAAGTTCTCCACCCGGGGCACGGTCGGCAGCGACGTGGCCTGCGTGATCCCGGTGATGCCGGCTTGGCGCCATCCGTGGAACACGGCCCTGTTCTCGGCGCTGGCGATCTTCACGGCGGCCATGTCCAGGTTGGCCAGGTCCACGTCGGCTGCGCCCCGTTCGCCGTCGAGCAGTTCGTCGCGGGAAACCTCGAATTCCACCCGCATCTCCGTCAGCGGCAGGACGCGCCGGCGCCGGGCGATGAGTCCGTCGTCATCCGGGCCGGGCAGCCGTTCGGTCCGCCCGAGGTTGGTGGATGAGTGGTCCCAGCCCAGCGGGCCGATGAAGTCGATGAGCTTCCGGGCGCCCAGGGTGGTGGTGAGCCGGTCGCGGGCCTCGTCGTCGAGCAGTTTCCAGCCCGCGTCGGTGATCGGGGCGAGCTCGCGGTGCAGGTGGTTGGAGGTCATGACATGCTTCCTTTCAACGAGCCAATGCCCAGGGAACCGTCACCGGCGGGGGTTGACGCGTCCTGGGGCGGGGTGGACCCTGCCGGCGGTCCGCCGGAACCGGCGGCCTCCTCGGCCGCCGTTCCGTTTTCGACGATGTCACCCGGCCGGAACAGGGTGCCCCGGGCGGTCTGGCCCCATTTGGGCTTGGTCCGGAAGAGGTACTCCAACTCCATGCAGAAGTGCTTGAACTCCTCGCCGAGTGAATCCTCCATGATGGCGCGGGCAACCGGATCCGTCTCGAGCGAGATCCGTTGCTCGTACCAGCCGATGGCTTCGGCCTCCTCGGTCAGGTTTGCGCACATGCGCGCGAAGGTCCGGGTCTCCTCCGACAATTCGGCCGGTGGTTCGTGGTACTGCTCGAATCCCATGGTCTCCCCTTCGGTTCGCGCCACCCGGCCCTGCGTGAACCGGTGGCGGCCTGTGGCGGCTTCCGTGACGTCAGCCTAGACCCGCGGGCGCGGCAATGCCATGGTCCCGGCTATCCGCGGACCATCCGACCGATGACGCGCAGCGAGCGGAGGGCATGCCTACCTCTCTGGTCACAGCGACGGAGAAGGCTGAAAAGTATCCCGGCCACACGCGTGCGGGTCTGTGGCCCCCCTCAGGCAGGCGACCGCCCCGTCCCGGCACCTCTTGCCGATGGCTCACCCATGCCGCGCCCTGCTTGCCGCCGGGATTCGGTTCTCAAAAAAATCGCGCAAAATCAGGTTTCCGCGGACATGCGGGCGATGCCGCGCGTCATGTTCTCGGGTAATCCGTGGTTGTCCGCCTCTGGGGCACATGCGCAAGTGCGCCCGGAGGACATCACCTATGGCGCCAGCGGGCATCAGTCGCAGGGCCCCGGGCGTCGTGGCCGACCGGGTCCTCGGGGTGGTCCACCGGCCGCGCCCGGTGGTCGCGGTTCCAGGGTGGCGCGGAGCCCAGGTACGCCTGCTCGACCTCGTCCCGGCGCTGGCGGTGCGCCTTGCCCCGGCCGTCGTCGGTCTCATCCGCCGCCAGCAGGCGTCCATTGCCCGCCGGATCCGGCGCAATGAATCGGCACGGTATGGCCGAGGTGCTCAGCGCACGAAGTGCGCGCCGGTTTCCGCCGAACGAGCCCAGGCCACGGCCCGGGCATGCTTCGGGGGCAAGGCAGGCCGTTCTGCATCGGTGAACCACGCGACCTCGGTGTTCTCGTCGTCGTTCACCCGCGCCGTCCCGGAGAGGTACCGGCAGGCAAAGACCATGTCGAGGTATTGGGCCCGGTCGCCATTGGGGTAAGTCACCGGATCCGTGGTGCCGATTCCCGCCAACCGTTCGACGGCGACATCGACCCCGGTCTCCTCCATGACTTCGCGGACCGCTGTGGCCGCCGGCTCCTCGCCGGGTTCGATGATCCCCGCCGGCAGCGTCCACCGGCCGTTGTCGGCCCGCTTGACGAGCAGGAGGGCGCCGTCGGCGCGGTGGACGACGGCCTTGACCCCCGGCAGCCAAAGCGGGTCGTTGCCGATTTTCTCGCGCAGGGACAGGATGAATTCTGGAGTGGGCATGCCCCTACCCTGCCACGAGGAGCGCACCGGCGGTGCCGAGGATCATGTAGGGGCCAAACGCCAGGGGCGACTTCAATCCCACCCTGCGCAGGATGATGAGCACGAGGCCGACCACGGCTCCGAGCAGGAACGCGGCCAGGGTCCCCAGCAACAGGTGCGGCCAGCCCAGGTAGCCCAGATACAGTCCCAGGACGCCCGCCAGTTTCACGTCGCCCAGGCCCATGCCCCGCGGCTGGATCAGATGCAACAGCAGGTAGAAGCCGAACAACACGAGCCCGCCCAGCAGCGTCCGCCCTAGACCTGCCCAATCGCCCCCCAGGGCGGCCGTCGCCCCCAGGAGGACGACGGCGAACGGGTACCAGGGCAGAATGATCCGGTTGGGCAACAAGTGGGTGCGGGCATCGATCCAGGCGAGGCGGGCACCGTTGACCATGAACAACAGACACGCCAGCAGCAGCGGTACCAGGGCCGCAGGGGCGGCCTCCCGCAGTGCCTGCATCTCGGCGATCATTGTCCAACGCTAACCCAGGCCGGGCAGGGGTACAGGTGCCGGTGTCTAGACTGTGGATATGGACACGCCATCGACGTCCCCGGCCCCGCGGGGCCCCACTGCGGTCTCCCGCGAAGACGCCGCCGCGTTCCGGCGCCTGTGCAGATCCTCTCCGTGGCGGTGGAAGAGCCTGCGCTTCGAGGCGGAGTGGTTCACCGGATCCCCGGCCGGACCAACCGTCCCGGCAGCATCCCCCGGACTGCAGGAAGACTACACGCCCCTCGATTCGCTCTCTGCCCCGGCCACGGTCGATCGTGCGGACCAGGCCGTGCCGGAGCCGGTCCCGCGCGTGAACGCCTGGTTGCGCCGTCCCGATGCGCTGCGCATCGAGGACCCCGAGGGCCAGCTCCTGTTCAGCACGACCTCGATCAATGCCTCCCGCGATGCCTTCTATGTGTCGGGCACCCGCGCCTCCTGGCTGCTTCCACCCCGGCTGGTCACCCCCGTGTACGACGACGATGGCCTGATTGCCCGCCGCCCGGAGGCCGACTACGGCGACCCGGTGTTCGGCGATGCCCGCTGGGCGGCAATGCTCGACCCCGTGGAACTCGCCGGCAGTGCCCCGGTTCCGCTGGAGTTTCCCCTGTCCAACCGCGTCGAAATCCATGAACTGGCCGAGACGAATCATGCCGGGCGCCCGTCATTGGAAGCCGTGGTCGCCCCCAACGTGACCTATGTGCCGCAGGCCCAGGGCTTTCCCCTGCTGGAGGCCGGCCGGACCAGGCTACGCCTCGACCTCGAGACGGCGGTCTGTGTCTACAGCGAAGCCCTCGACGGCCCCGCGGAAGGCAACGGACACCAGATCACCATCCACGCCGTGGACGAGTACATGCTCGATGACCTCTTCGTCGAGCGCTCCATGCACCTGACCGACGTGCGGGACCACATCCCGTGGATCGTCCGCAGCCGTGACTGACCCACCCCGCGCCACCACAAAGGACACGATGAAACTCCAGGACCTCTTGGACGCGCTCAATGCCGGCCAAACCATCACGGGCGATTCGCCGTGGCATCAGCTCATGCACCGGACCAGCCAGGAAGCACTGCGCATCACCGGCGAGCTGAACGGCCGCTATCATGAGCCGGAACGGGTGCGGGAACTGCTCTCCGAACTGACCGGTGCGCCCATCGACGAATCCGTCACGCTCTTCCCGCCGTTCTCCTCCGATTTCGGCAAGAACACGAAGTTCGGGCGCCGCGTCTTCATCAATTCCGGGTGCAAGTTCCAGGACCAGGGAGGCATCGTGGTCGGCGATGACTGCCTGATCGGGCACAACGTCGTCATCGCGACGCTGAACCACGACGTGGCCCCGAGCCGCCGGGCGGACATGCACCCGGCGGCCGTGGTCATCGGCCGAAACGTCTGGATCGGGGCGAACGCGACCATCCTGCCGGGGGTGACGATCGGCGACAATGCGGTCGTGGCCGCAGCCGCCGTCGTCACCCGCGATGTGCCGGCACAGTCCATCGTCGTGGGCTCGCCGGCTAAGGTGGTGCGCTCGGTGGAGGACTAGGCCCCGGACTCCTCCAGCATGTCGGTCACCAGCGCGGCGATCGGCGAGCGTTCGGACCGGGTCAGCGTGATGTGCCCGAAGAGCGGGTGGCCCTTGAGCGTCTCGACCACAGCTGCCACGCCGTCGTGCCTGCCCACCCGCAGGTTGTCCCGCTGGGCCACGTCATGGGTCAACACGATCTTGGAGTTCTGCCCGATGCGGCTCATCACCGTGAGCAGCACGTTCTTCTCCAGGGACTGCGCCTCGTCGACGATGACGAACGAATCGTGCAGCGAACGGCCCCGGATGTGGGTCAGGGGCAGGACCTCGAGCATCCCGCGGTCGATGACCTCGTCCATCACGTTCTTGGACACCAGCGCCCCCAGCGTGTCAAAGACCGCCTGGGCCCAGGGGTTCATCTTGTCGTCCTCCGAACCGGGCAGGAACCCGAGCTCCTGGCCGCCGACCGCGTACAGCGGCCGGAAGACCACGACCTTCTTGTGTTCCCCGCGCTCCAGGACCGCCTCCAGGCCGGCGCACAAGGCCAGCGCCGATTTCCCGGTGCCCGCCCGTCCGCCGAGGGAGACGATGCCGACGTCGCGGTCCATGAGCAGGTCGATCGCCAGCCGCTGTTCGGCGGAGCGGCCGTGGAGCCCGAACACGTCGCGGTCGCCCTTGACCAGCCGGACGAACCCGTCGTCGCCCACGCGGCCCAGCGCCGAACCCCGGTTGGAGAGCAGCACCAGGCCCGTGTTGACCGGCATCTCGGCGGCGGCCTCGATGAGCACGGGTTCGTTGTTGTAGAGTTCCTCGACGTCGGCATCGACGACGTCGAGTTCGGCGGTGCCCGTCCATCCGGAGTCCGCGACCAGCCCGTTGCGGTATTCGTCGGCCTGCAGGCCCATGGCCGAGGCCTTCACGCGCATCGGCAGGTCCTTGGAAACGACCGTGACGTCGCGGCCCTCGTCGAAGAAGTTCTTGGCCACGGCCAGGATGCGGGAATCGTTGTCGGCCCCGCGGAAGCCAACCGGAAGCACCTCGGTGGAAATGTGGTTCAGTTCGATCCGCAGCGACCCGCCGTCGTCCCCAATGGGCAGCTCCTTGTCCAGGCCGCCGTGCTCGATCCGCAATTCGTCGAGCAGGCGCAGCGCCTTGCGGGCGAAGTAGCCGACCTCGGGGTCGTGGCGCTTTTTCTCCAACTCGCTGATGACTACGATGGGGACGATCACCTCGTGTTCGGCGAAACGCAGCACGGCCCGGGGATCGGCGATGAGGACCGATGTGTCCAGGACGTAGGATTTCACCCCGACGCTTTGCCGCTCTCCCGCGCTCCCGGCGGGATCCGGAACGGCCCGGCCGGAAGCGGCGGTGGACAGTAGCCCCGCCTTTCCCGAGGGGGTATCCACGGCGGCTTCGGAGGCGAAGACCGCGGATTCCGCAACGTTCTTGGACTGCGTTTCTACTGCCACGATGACTCCCAACAGGGGCGTTGCGCCCCTAGGTAACCGTTCTGCGGGGGATCCGGTCGGGCCGCAAGGCCGGGACCGGCCTTCCCGCGTTGACAGCGTGTCTCAACGTTCGGTGGCCTTTCCGCATTGTCGGGCGGATGTGCCCTCCAATGCCTTCAAGCTAGCCCCGGCAGGTGTCCTGGCGAAGTCGCCACGCCGAACGGGAAATGAACGACGCCGGGGCCCGCCTCAGCTGCCGAAGCGGCGCTGGCGGTCGGTGAAGTCGCGCAGTGCCCGCAGGAAGTCGACCTTGCGGAAGTCGGGCCAGAGGGCCTCGCAGAAGTAGAACTCGCTGTAGGCGCTCTGCCAGGTGAGGAAGCCGGACAGGCGTTGTTCCCCCGACGTGCGGATCACCAGGTCGGGATCGGGCTGGCCTCGCGTGTACAGGAAACGGGAGATGTCCTCGATCTCCAGGTCCCGGGCCACCTCGGTCATCGGCCGGCCGGAGGCGTCGGCGTCGAGCAGCAGTTCCTTGACCGCGTCGACGATCTCGCGACGGCCGCCGTAGCCGATGGCAATGTTCACGTGTAGCCCTGCTGCGTCCTTCGACGATTCGCCGAGCGCGTGGAGCTTGTCGGAGAGGTAGTCGGGAAGTTCGTCGTAGGCGCCCATGGGCTGGATGCACAGGTCGCGCTGTTCTGCCAGGCGGTCCAGCATGTTGGCGATGATGCCCATGAGGGCGTCGAGTTCGTCGTTGGACCGGCTCATGTTGTCGGTGGAGAGCATGTAGAGGGTGACGGTGCGGATGTCCAGTTCCTTGCACCAGCCCAGGAACTCGACGATGTTGTCGGCGCCGGCCTGGTGGCCGTGCGCCGTCGGGGCGCCGGCGAGCTTGGCCCAGCGGCGGTTCCCGTCGACCACCATGCCGATGTGACCGGGCAGCTTCTCGGCGGGGATGTCCTTCTTGAGCACCTTGCCGTAAAGGCGATAGAGGACCTCGGGCAACCGCACGTTGTCCCCTTCCAGTCATTCGGCCGACACGGTTCAACTCTGCACGGTTGCCGCGCCTCTAGGTTACCGGGTGGCCGGTGCGACCTGCCTGTCGGCACGCCTGGAGGCATCAACCCGACCGGCTGGCGGGGCCCACCCTCCGATAGGATCGGGACATGAAGCAGCCGCCGCCTACACCGCTCGAGGAGATCAAACCGCACCTGCGCGGCTGGATCCACGCGGGTACCGCGCCCCTGGCCCTGGCGGCGGGCATCGTGCTGGTGGCACTGGCCCCGGGCCCTGCCGGGAAGATCGCGTCGGCCGTCTATGCCTTCACCGGATTGCTGTTGTTCACGGTATCGGCGGTCTACCATCGCGGGAACTGGACGCCGAAGGTCAAGCGCGTGCTCAAGCGGCTGGACCATACGAACATCATGTTGGTGATCGCCGGTTCCTACACGCCGCTGGCGTGGGCCCTGCTCCCGGAGGACAAGGCGGCGTTCCTGTTATGGCTGGTCTGGGTCGGCGCCATCCTCGGCGTCGCCTTCCGCTTGCTGTGGACGGACGCGCCCCGCTGGTTGTATACGCCGGTCTACGTGGCCCTGGGTCTGGCCTGTCTGGTCTTCATCGGCGATTTCTTTGCCGCCAGCGTTCCGGCTGCCGTCCTGGTCTGTGTCGGCGGAGCGTTCTACATCGCAGGCGCCGTGTTC
Source organism: Micrococcaceae bacterium RIT 802 (assembly GCA_016892645.1). Taxonomy (GTDB): domain Bacteria; phylum Actinomycetota; class Actinomycetes; order Actinomycetales; family Micrococcaceae; genus Arthrobacter_H. The sequence continues at coordinate 356,399 of JAFEMX010000001.1, read as the reverse complement.
TATGCGCTCAAGCGGCCGAACCTCCACGTCGAATGGTTCGGCTTCCACGAACTCTTCCACGCCTTCACGCTCTGCGGGTTCACCTGCCACTACATCGCGATCATGATCGCCGTGCTGGCCGTCCGGTAGCCGTTCCGCCACTGTCACGGGTCTGCCCCGACGGGTTCCCCCGGCCTCTACCCCGTGACCTCGATGAGCCCACGGGCACCGCGTTCCGCATCGACCATCGAATGCGAAACGAACGGATACTTCCCGGGCTCGGTGAACTGCAGTTCGGCGAATCCCCCCTGGGCCGCCCCGAGGTCCAGCGTCTGCGAACCTGCCGCCGGATCCGAACCGTCCAACAGGTATCGTCCTTCCTTGTAGGTGGTATCGAATTGGCCTCCGATCACATGGAAGGCGGAGCCCCGGTTCGGCCCCGCGGCCACCACCCAGAAACGCACCCGTTCACCCGCTCTGGCGTGGAGGGGTGCAAAGGCGTATTGCGACGCGTACCCGTTGAAGGCCACCCCGTCGGGTGTCTCCGCGTTGATCTTGTCCTGGCTGGCCGTACCTCCAGGCGCCCCCAAGTACAGTTCGCTCTGGACCAGGATGAACTCGCGTTCCACGGGGGCGAGATCCGGCGGGTCGATGATGACGGCACCGAACATCCCGTTGGCAATGTGCAGGGACATGGGCATCGTGGAGCAGTGGTACAGCCAGGCACCGGCACGGTTGGCCGTGAACGTGTAGGTCAGCTCCTCCCCCGGATCGATGGTGCGCATGGGCCGGTCCGGCGCCAGCGCCCCTGCATGGAAGTCGATGGAATGCCCCGTCGTCCCGTCGTTGCGCAGGGTGATCTCGAACGTATCGCCCACCTTGCCGCGCAGTGTCGGCCCAGGGGCGCTGCCGTTGTACGTCCACAGGTTTTGCGCGTATCCGGCACCTACGTCCCGGACGGTGTCCCGGGCCGTCAGCGTGGCGCGGTGTACCGTGCCTTTTTCCGCAGCAGGCAGCCTGGCATCGCGGGCGGTGAACCCTGCACCCGGGTCCTTCATCGGATCGAACCCAGCCGCAGGGTCACCGGCGTCGGGTTCCGCTGCCATGCCGGCCATCGCGCCATGGTCTGAGTGGTCACTGGACGCTGCGCCCGCGGCCGCGCCGTCGGCGATGATGTGGAACACCATCCCCATCTGCCGGTGCCCTGCCAGCGAACACCACCCCTCGATATCGGCGCGGACGACCCCGACGTCGACCTCGACCTCCCCGCCGGGGGCAACGCGGCCGGAGGCGGCCCCGCTCGCCGTGACCAGGTCGTGCACGCGGTCGTCGTCGTTGGCCAACTCGATCACCAGCCGGTCCCCCACGGGGACGTGGACGGCATCCGGGGTGAAGCGCATGTCCTTCATCGACATGGCCACCCGGGTGATGTGTCCGGTCTCGGCGGGGGCTGCCGGCCCCGGCGGGGTCGTGGCGGTCCCCGCGCCCCCGGCGCCACCACCCACTCCCGCGGCCGTCGGGTCTGCGGCGATGCCGACTGACACGGCCAGCACAACGCCGGCCAGGCCGGCCACCGTACTCATTAACAGCTTCCGGCCCGCGGGTTCGACGCCGGGGCGAGGAACCTCGCCTGCCGGCGGATCGACCTTCAACGATCTGAGCAGCAGGACCAGGAACCATACGAAGGCCACCAGCACCAGCAGGGAGGTGGCGACCTTGATCCAGCTCGGCACGGGGAGCAATGCGACGCCGAGGCCGGCGTTCAACAGCACCAGCCGGGCGCCCGCAGTGGAGTTCAGGATCGCCGTACGGACCTTGGACACCGCCGGACCGCGGCCGAGGACGACCGGAACCAGATAACTCAACGCACCCAGCAGCACCTGGGCCGCGAACCCGACGGCAAGCGCCGGGACGACACCCTGGACGTCCGCGCGCAATTGTTCCCACGACGGTCCACGCCCGGCCATGACGGCCAGCGTGGTGACGATACCGACCAGCCAGAGCAGAGACGCACCGGCCGACAACGGGGCGAAGTCCACGGGCGGCTTGGACGCCAAGGCCCGATACATCGGGATGGCTGTGTAGATGATCCCGACCGTATAGACCACCAGGCCGGCGGCCACCAGCCACATCCACCCCGCTGCGGCCCCGCCGCCGGCGGCCACGATGCCCCCGAGCAGTGGAACCCAGCCGTTGCGGACCACGGTTTCGGCCCTCTCGGCCACGCGGGTGCGCAACATGGTTGGCAGCAGGGTGGCGAGTGTCCCCAGCACCGTCAATCCGACGAACCCGAGGAGGTTGACCGCTGCGTGCGCAACGAGCAGACGGTTCCTGGCGACGTCGGCGTCCCCGAGGGCCAGCACTGCCCCGAGGCCGGCCCCGACGGGCAGCAACCACGAGGCGCAGATGTAGTAGCGGACCGTTGCGCCGAACCTCGAGGGCAGTGCCCGGGCCGCACGGATGGCCAGCGAAGCCCCATGCCATGCATAGGCGGATCCGACCACGACGCTTCCGAGCAGCACCACCACCCAGACGTTGGCGATCATGCCCGCCACGACGGCCAGCACGCCCACGTTCAGCGCGACGAGCCGCCAGGCCAGCGAGGTTCGCCCCGGGTTCGGCCCCCGCAAGAGCGCCTCGGAAAAGTGGGAACTCCACACCATGATGGCGTTGCCGATGGCCCCCAGCAGGAGCAGATGCACCATCAACCACGTCGAGACGGGAAGGAAGCGGTGAGCCGCCACGACGAACGCCACGGCGACCAACCAGAAGAACGTGGCGCCGTTCGCCCGCAGATGCCAGCCCGCGCGGGAGAACCGCGCCGGATCCGGTGCATCGGAGCCGCGCCCCGGGCCGTTTGCGGAGATTTTCATCGGGTTCCGCTGTTCTTCCGGGCCACCCGCGTCGGCGACACGGCCGGGCCGACGGACAGTGCAGGTCCGCCGGGCGGCACCGGGCGGCCGCCGCTCCGGCGCGCCGTGGTTGCCAGGCCCACGGCCAGTGCGGCGAAGAGCACGACCGCGGCGATATTCAGCACTCCCGAGAATTGCCGCGTCGGGCCGTCGTCGAGCAGATCGGCGACGAAGATGCGTAGGGCCAGGGAGGCGTGCAAGAGTGCCGCGGGAAGAACCAGGCTCGGATTGTAGGGCAGGGGGCGGCGCAGCACGGCCGGCAGGATGACCGGAGCGTGGGCCATGATCATGGACATCGTGAAGCCCAGGAAGACCGCGTGCGTGACGGCATCATAGGCACTGCCGTTGACTTCTCCCCCGCGCAGCCCGCCTCTGATGGAGATGGCGGCCGCGACGGCGAGCCAGCAGTATCCGGCCAGCAAGCAACCGGCAATATACCGTGGCAAACCGGCGGAACGGATGGTATTCCGGGCGACGTCGTATACCGCCAGCCACACCACGAGGGCCCCCAACACCGCTCCGAAGAACACCAGTCCGGCTCCCGGCCACAGCAGGGTGCCGACCGCGGATGCGAGGAGGAGCGTCGACAAGCCGGCCAGCAGGGGTTCGGCACTGGGCGAATGGATGTGGAGGCGGGCCAGTTCAAGTCGTTCACCGGCAATCGTCAAGACGACGAACGCCACCAGCAAGGGGATCAACGGTGCGGTGTCGGGAATGCGCAGCCAGAGGAGGGTGGCAGCGGTTCCGGCCACTGCCCCCAGGATCTGGATGAGCACGGCGGTTGCGCGTTGGCGCTTCCACAACGGGATGTAGACCCACGACATCGCCACGCATCCGAACAGAAGCAAGGTCTTGCCCACCGATTGCGGTAGCGGTGAAACCAGGATCAGTCCGCCCAGCCCCAGCAGGGCCGGAGCGGCGAATCCCCCCGGTTTGCCGAGTGCGACGGCGCGCTCCAGGGCGATGACGGTCCCGATGAATCCAAACACCATCAACATGCCGTGGCTGGCCGCCAGATTCTGCCCGACGGGTACATGCGGAAGGCCCAGCAACACCAGTGCGGCATTAAGCCCCAGGACCATCGCCAAACCTCCGGGCAGGAGAAACAAAAGCCTGGTTCCGGACCGGTTATGCAGGCGGGAGGGCCGCGGTCTTGCCGCCGTGCGCCCGCCGTCAGGGGCGGCGGTTGGACTCACGAGCCCGCCCCTGCGCCGAGGTGGAGAAGGCAGGCGTCGCTGGTGGCGAAGGGCAGCAGGCGCGCACCGGTCTCGGTGTCTCCGGCGTCGTCCAGAAGCCCCTGGACCAGGCCCAGATGGACGGAACACACCACGTCGGGGTGCTCACGCGCCGCCTCCAACAGCGGACAGCCGGTCAGACGCAGCACGGTGGAGTCCTCGTCATCCTGTTCGACAACGAACCCCGTCTCGGTCAGGGTCGTGGCGATGCGCCCGCGAACGGCGGTTGGCGTGTGGTGTTGCGGGCCTCCTCCTGCAGCCTGCTCCGTGTCTCGGAGCCCCTGGGCCCACACCCGTCCAGCGGCAACGCCTTCTGCCCGCGCCTCGGGTCGGCCGGCCAGCTGGGCTGCCAGCACCGACGCCAACGTGGCAGCAGCTGCCGGCACCACGGGCCGTTCCACTGCCCGGTACAGCCGCGCGGGACGCCCACGTCCGGCGGGAGCCGCGGCGGAGACCCGCTGCGCCTGCCCGGAGACGACCAGCGCCTCCAGATGCTCCCGCACCGTATTTGGGTGTTGCCCGCATTCCCGGGAGAGCGCATCGACTGAGGCGGGCTCATCCATGGCGCGCAACCGGGCCAACAGGTCCCGTCGCGCACGCGACATGGCCTGCGGTTCTCCCGTCGCCACCGGGCGCGGTCCCCCGTCGACGGGTCGTGCGATTTTGCCAAATTCACTATTTACCACGGAATTTATTGTAGTAAAGTTCGAGCCGGGGCACCATTGGCCCCACACCGACCCAGGAGAACCCCGTGGAAAATCTCACCTTGGCCTCATCGCGCGAATCGGCCGCCGCGCTAGAAACCACCAGCTCGATGTTGATTGAATGGTCCGCCAAGGTCGCCGCGCAGGCCCAGGATGCCACGGCCGTGCAGGGCACCCTCGACGCAAGCATCATCCGCGGCCTGGACACCTTGGTCCGCGAGCTGGCCTCCGCCGGCAATACCGGGCAGACCGCACTCCTGGCCCGGTTCTTCGACCATGTCACGACGGCCGCCACCACCGCCTTCGAGCAACTCAGTCAGGAGCCGACCGCGGCCCGCGCCGGAGCCGCCGCACAGGCAGCCATCACCGCGCTGGACGTGGCAACGGCTGAGGTCATGCCGGTTCTGGCTTCGACACCAGCTGTGGACATGAACCGGCTGCTGGCGACGTTGACCCCCGCGGCCGGTGAGTCGGCAAGCCAGACCCCGGGCTCGGAAGCGACAGCGGGAGCCACAGGCGGTGGCGGGTGCGCCTGCGGCGCGCACGATGAAGAGGGCTTGGCCGAGCTGGACACGCGGGTCATCCCCCATACCATCCGACACGCCACGATTTTCGGCGCCTTGGATGGTCTGGCGGCGGGGCGGGGGATCCTCCTGGTTGCCAACCACAATCCGCTGCCCCTATTGGCCCAGCTGGAGCAACGGGCCGCCGGCCAGTTCGACGTGGAATACGTGGAAGAAGGGCCGGAAACCTTTCGGCTTTCGCTGATCCGCCGCTAACCCACACCGACGAAGAGACCGGTGGCGCGGCCCCAACGGGGTCGCGCCACCGGCACGGCCGGCCCCAAGGCCGGCCACGGAATACTAGTCTGGCCCTAGGCCGCTGCCTAGCGGATCTGGTCCCGGCCTGCGTCCGGGTCATCGTCGTCGTTCCCGGCGTCGTCGTTCCCGGCTCCGATGGTGCCGTCCGGGCCCGGGTTGCCGCGGGGCGGGAAGTCCTCGCCCTCGGCGTGGCGCTGACGTCCGCGCTCGACCAGCTCGGCCTGGCGCTCCTCGGCCGTTCCGGCATAGCGGACGCGGCGGATGCGGCGGCTCATGTCGCGGATCAGGAAGATCACCACGATGACCATGGCCGCCGTCGCGACGAAACCGGCAAAACCCGGCCCGATCTCGCGGGCGGCGTCGCCGGTCGGGACGGCCGGGGCGGAACTGGCGGCGACGGCCAGGGAGGACAACAGGTTCACGAACACGCTCTTTCTTGACGGATACCGGCGCTGACCGGCCCATCCAGTCTACCCGGGTGGCCGAGGGGGGAGGTGCTAGCGCAGACCCGCGAAGAGGTCAGTTTCCGGGGTCTGCGTCTCGACCTGCGAGGAGATGAGGACGAAGTCCTCCCACGGCCAGTACTTCTGGAAGATCGCCGTCGGCACGGCGAAGAAGAAGCCGTCGGGGTCGATCTGCGTGCGGTGCGCCAGCAGGGCCCGGTCACGGGCATCGAAGTAGTCGGCACAGGCGATCTGCGTCGTCGTCTCGTGGTGCTTGACCCAACGGAACATCTCCTCGTCGGGATGCTCCTCGAACGCCTTGATCCGTTCCGCGTACGGCGACTCGATGCCGTTCTCCTCCATCGCATAGTGCAGGGTGCGGAAGCGGTCCGGGCTGAAGGCGCGGTCGTAGTACAGCTTGGGTACCTGCCACGGTTCACCCAGCTCGGGGTAGCGCTCCGGATCGGCTGCGGCTTCGACGGCCTCCATCGTGACCTTGTGGGTCATGATGTGGTCGGGGTGCGGGTAGCCGCCGTTCTCGTCGTACGTGGTGACCACGTGTGGGCGGAATTCGCGGATGAGCTTCACCAGCGGGACGGAGGCACGTCCGACCGGCTGGGTGGCAAACGACGCATGCGGCAGGGGAGGCAGCGGGTCGCCCTCCGGCAGCCCGGAGTCCACATAACCGAGCCACCGGTGTTCGATGCCCAGGGCGGCGGCGGCTTCCGCCATTTCCTTGCGGCGCAACCCGGCCAGGTCGCGGTGGGCATGGGCCAGTTCGCCGGCCTTCGCATTCAGGATGTCGCCGCGCTCGCCCCCGGTGCAGGAAGCGACCATCACGCGGGCCCCGGCGGCGGCGTAGGCGGCCATCGTGGCGGCACCCTTGCTGGATTCGTCGTCCGGGTGGGCATGTACTGCCAGGAGCCGGAACCCCTCCGATGGCGGGACGGGGACGACCCGGGCTTCTTCCACGATGACCTGCTCCTCGATGCTGGCAGGTGCGGCGATCAGCCGCCCTGCGAAAGGACATAGACTGGAGGGGATGAACACCCAGCAGCCGGCGCCGAATCCATCAACGGACGATGCGCCACCCTCCAGCGTAGCCAATCGGTATGGCTCACCCAAGCGCCCGTTCAGCGGTCGGCGCAAAATCGTCGTGATCTGCGTCGCGCTGGTCTTCGGGATCGCCGTGGCCGGTCTCATGGCCTGGTGGAACTTCAAGCCCTACACCAGCAAGGATGTTGCCTTCGACATCACCTCCGACACGACGGCGAACGTCACCATCCAGCTGGAGAAGAAGCGCCAGGACACGGTCTCCTGCAACCTGCAGGTGATGAACGAGTCCTATGCGGTGGTCGGTTGGAAGACCGTCACCTTCGGCCCCACGGAGGGCCCGGGCCGGCAGTCGACCGTCAAGGACTTCGATGTGCGCACCGAATCCCTCGGTGTGACCGGTGGGGCGACGACCTGCTGGGTGGCCGGCTGAACGGATCATGACCCGCCGGGTGCACCATCACTTGGGGTTTTGGCCGGATAATGGGTAAAATCAACCTCATACGATCCACCCCGCCTTGACCTGGTGACGGACCGCGGTTCTTCACCACGCACGGCGGGGTCTTTGCTTGCATCGCCACGGGCGGCGCAATCACTGCAGTTCGGCGGCCGGTCACCTGACCGGCCATTACTACAAGGAGAAGTAACCGTGACCACCAACCATGAACCGGCTCTCTGGCTCACCCAGGAGGCCTACGACCGCTTGTCCGCTGAACTCGAGCACCTGCAGGGTCCCGGGCGCGCCGAAATCGTCGACCGCATCGAGCAGGCACGCTCCGAGGGTGACCTGAAGGAGAACGGCGGCTACCACGCCGCCAAGGAAGAGCAGGGCAAGGCGGAAGCCCGCATCACCTACCTCAAGGACTTCCTGCAGAAGGCCGAAGTGGGCGACGCCCCGGCCGACGACGGAGTCGTCGAACCCGGCATGCTGGTCGATGCGACCATCGCCGGCGACAAGACCACCTTCCTGTTCGGCAGCCGCGAGGTCGCCGGCGATTCGGGCCTTGAGGTCTACAGCGAGAAGTCCCCGATCGGCGCCGCCGTGCACGGCAAGAAGGTGGGCGACAAGCTCAGCTACACCGCCCCGAACGGCAAGTCGATCGACGTCGAGATCCTGGCCGCCAAGCCGTACAAGGGCTAAGAGCACGCCACACGCCGCTGCGGGCCGCACCTCCGTCACGGAGATGCGGCCCGCAGGCGTTTAACAGTCGTGTCCTACGTGGTGATGATGACCGGCTGGAACCCCTCGGCCCGCAGGTTGTCCAGGACCTGCTCGGAATGCAGGTGCCCCTTGGTCTCCATGTCGATGGTGATGGCGACGTCCCCCATCGACAGGGACCCGCCGATGCGGGTGTGGTCGACGCCGGTGACGTTGGCGTCGGATTCGGCGATGACGCGGGAGATGGTGGCCAGCTCGCCGGCCCGGTCATCGAGCATCATCCGCACGGTGAGGTAGCGTCCGGCGACGGCGAGGCCGCGTTGGATGACCTTGAGCATCAGCAGCGGGTCGATGTTGCCTCCGGAGAGCACGACGGCGGTGCGCTTGGATTCGATACCCAGCTCGGCGAGCTTTCCCTCCAGCAGGGCGGCGACGCCGACCGCGCCGGCGGGTTCGACGACGAGCTTGGAGCGCTCGAGCAGGAAGACCAGGGCCCGGGCGAGGGCGTCCTCGCTGACCGTGACGACGTCGTCCACCAGTTCGCGGATGATCTGGAAGGGCAGCTGGCCGGGACGGCCCACGGCGATGCCGTCGGCGATGGTGGAGACCTTCTCCAGCGGGACCAGCGCGTCGGCGGCCAGCGAGGGAGGGTAGGCCGCGGCGTTCTCGGCCTGGACGCCGATCACCCGGATCTCGCGGCCCTGTTCGGCGGCCTTCGCCTTCACGGCGGTGGCGACGCCGGCGAGCAGCCCGCCGCCGCCGACGCCCATGAGCACGGTGTCTACGTCCGGCAGCTGCTCGAGCAGTTCCAGCCCGATGGTGCCCTGTCCGGCGATGATGTCGGCGTTATCGAAGGGGTGCACGAATACCGCTCCGGTCGCGTCGGCGTAGCGCTGCGCCTCGGCCAGGGCCTCGTCGACGTTGTGCCCATGCAAGATGACCTCGGCGCCGTGGTCCTTCGTGGCCGTCAGCTTCGGCAGGGCGACGCCGAGCGGCATGTAGATGCGCGCCTTGATGCCCAGCCGGTCCGCGGCCACGGCCACTCCCTGGGCGTGGTTGCCGGCCGAGGCCGCGACAACCCCGCGGGCCTTCTCCTCCTCGGTCAGCCGCGCCATGCGCACGTAGGCGCCGCGGACCTTGAAGGACCCGGCACGTTGGAGGTTCTCGCATTTGAGGTGCACATCGCTGCCGGTCAGCACGCCCAATGCGCGGGAGTGCTCCACCGGGGTGTGGGCGATGACGCCTTCCAGCAGTTCGGCGGCCGCTTCGATGTCGGCCAGGCTGACGGGCAGGGTATCGGGGGCTGTGGTTTCCAGGGGCTGCTGCATGGTGGCGCTTTCGTGAAAGGTATCGGTCACTGGTGTGGCTCTCCGGTGCGGGGGCGGTTCGGCTGGACGGCTTCGGATTCGCCGTCGAGGTCTGCCGGTGCCGTGAGCGCTGTAGCGGGTCCGGGCGGCGGGTCGCCATCGGTGATGCTGCCGTCGGGGGTCTCCCAACCGCGCGCCGAGATGTAGCGGACCATGGTGTTCAGCACCGCCAGGACGGGCACCGCGAACAGTGCCCCGGCGATGCCGGCGATGAGCGAGCCGCCGGCAACGGCCAGGACGACGGCCAGCGGGTGCAGGCTCACCGCCCGGCCCATGACCAGCGGCTGGAGGATGTGTGATTCGGCCTGCTGGACGAGCAGGACGACGGCGAGCATGATCAGCGCGTTGACCCAACCGTTGGCGACCAGGGCCAGCAGGACGGCGAGGGCGCCGGTGACCAGCGCGCCGATGACCGGGATGAAGGAGCCGATGAAGACGAGCCCGCCCAGCGGGAAGGCCAGCGGCACACCCAGGATCGCGGCACCGACTCCGATGCCGACGGCGTCGATGAAGGCGACGAAGAGCTGGACCCGCACGTAGTTGACCAGGCTGACCCAGCCCTTGCGTCCGGCACCGTCGGTGGCCGCCCGGGCCCGACGGGGCATGAGCCGGACGACGAAGGACCAGATGCGTTCGCCCTCGAGCAGGAAGAAGACGAGCGAGAACAGCGCCAGCAGCACGCCGGCGGCGAAGTGGCCGAGCGTGCTGCCCCAGGAGACGGCCCCGCTGAGGATGGTGTCGCTATTGGACTGCAGCTGCTTCAGGGCGCCGTCGACGTAGCGGTCGACGTCCTGGTTGGTCAGGTGCAGCGGCCCGGTGGAGAGCCAGTGCTGGACCTGCGAGATGCCGGTCAGTGCCTGCTGCCACAGGCTCATCATGCCACGGGCCATGGTCCGCCCGACCAGGAGCAGCAGGCCGGTGATGACGGCCAGGAAGGCCACCATGGTCAGGCCGGTGGCCAGTCCATTGGGGACCTGCCAGCGCTTCAGGAGCCGGACCACCGGCATCAGCAGCCCGGCCAGCAGGGCGGCGATCATCAGCGGGATGACCAGCAGGGAGACGTGGCTGAGCAGCCACAGCAGCAGGCCGGTGCACCCGATGATGATGGCGACCCGCCAACTCCAGGCCGCGGCGATCCGTACCCCATAGGGGAGGTCGCCGGTGACCTCGCGGCGCTGCGGGCCGGCGGCTAGAGCCATGACTCGATGCCCCAGCGCCCGATCAGGTGCTCGTTCGGGGCCAGCCAGACGAGTCCGTCGCCGGAGTTGAACGCATTGGCCGGGGCGCTCATGGGTTCGACGGCCACCGCCAATGGCTGTCCGGCATAGTTCTCGGTCACGAAGACCTGGGCGTAACCGAAGGTTGAGTCGGCCCAGATGCCGACCCCGCGTCCATCCGGGGCCATGAGGCGGTGCCGGTACACCCCGTCGTCGTGCAGGGTGAGCCCGGTGAGTCCGACGTCCACGCGCACATCGCCGACTCGGCGGCCGGCGCGGAAATCGTGGTCCCCCGATACCGGCGTGGTCCCGGTGGGGATCTGGCGGTCATCGGCGACCAGCGCCGTGTCGGCCTCGACGGTGAGCACGAGATCTTCGGTCGGGACGTCGCCCAGACGCAGGTAGGGGTGCGCGCCGAGCGCCGCCGGCGCCGGGCGTTCGCTGTGGTTGACCAGGTCCTGGGTGATCGAGAGCCCGCCCTCGGAATCGAGCGAGTAGGTGGCCGTGTGGGTCATCCGGAAGGGGAAGCCGTGCTGCGGGAAGATCTCGGCCGCGAGGCAGATCGTGGACTCGCTGGAGGCCTCGATGCGGTAGCCGGTGTTGCGCAGCAATCCGTGGATGGCGTTGCCGTTCTTGACCTCGGTGATGTCCAGCTGCTGGGCCTGTCCGTCCAGCTCCCACCGGCCGTCACGGATCCGGTTGCCCCACGGGGCGAGCAGGATGCCCGAGCCCGAGGGCGGAAGGGAATCGTCGCCGTAGGGCTGGGCCAGGTCGATGCCGTCGCGTTGGTAGCTGCGCAGACCGGCGGCCAGCTCGGTGACGACCGCCGTGGCGCCTCCGCCGCGGATCGTGAACTGCCGGCCCGTGGGCGCGGACGTGGGTGCACTCATGCGCTGGTCCCTTCCTGCTGCGGCATCCCCCTACGGTAGCGCCGTGGCGGATCCGGGGTTCAATACATGACGACGGCGGCGCCCGGGCCGGGCGCCGCCGTCGTCCTGGGTGGTGATGCTGCTAATTCTCTCGCAGAATCGCGATAATGCGCAGGATCTCCACGTAGAGCCACACCATGGTCACGGTCAGGCCGAAGGCGGCGGTCCAGGCGAACTTCGCCGGGGCGCCCTGTTCGACGCCGCGCTGGATCTGGGTGAAGTCCAGGACCAGCGAGTAGGTGGCCAGCAGGACGGCCAACGCACCGATCGCCAGACCCAGCCAGCCCGAGCGCAGGCCGAACATGCCATCGGTGACGCCGAAGAGCATCAGGCCCAGGTTGACCAGGCTGAAGACCAGGTAGGCGCCCATGGCGATGAAGAACATCCTGGTCATCTTCGGGGTGGCCCGGTACTTGCCCGAGCGGTACAGGGCGAGCGTCACGGCGAAGACGGAGAAGGTGGCGATCACCGCCTGGATGGCCGCCCCGGGGTACATGCCGTCGATCACCTGGGAGATGCCCCCCAGGAACAAGCCCTCGGCCGCGGCGTAGAGCATGATGAGCACCGGCGAGGGCTCGCGCTTGAAGCTGTTGACCAGCCCCAACACCAGGCCGATGATGACGCCGGGCAGCATCAGGGCGGGAATCTGCCAGCCGATGACCGCGGTGATCACCAAGGCGCCGAACATCAACACCGTCTTGGAGACGACGTCGTTGTAGGTCAGGCGGCCGGTCTGGGCCGGGCCGGCCGACGGCGAGTTGTACAGATCCTGCAGGGACTGTGCGCTCATCGGCTCCACAGTCCGTTGGGTGTTGGAGTCCCCGGCGGGCCGCATCTGCTCGCGGAACGCCTTGGACTGGAACATCGGATTGCCCCCGGTGGCCATAGCTGGTCTCCTCAATAGGTTCGTTTGGATAAGCCTACTGGGTACAACGCATGTGCAGGCAAAATCTATCCCCGCAGTGACGAGGACTTTTCCAGCAGGGCCGCCACGTCGGCCAGGTGCCGTGCGGCGCGCTCCTCGGCGTCGGCGATTCGTGTCGCCACGTGGGCGATCCCGGCGAAGTGGCTGCTGCGTTCTGCCGGGTCCACGTCGGGGTCGATCATCTCGGCCAGTTCATCCCAGCGCCCGGCCAGGTCGCGGTAGGCCGCCGAACACTCCCGCAGCGCCTCCAGGCCCGGCAACGCGGCCGCCTCGTCGAGGAAATCGGCGTAGAGGCCGCGGAGCCCGCCGGAGCCCCCGTAACGGCCGTCGGTGAGAAACAGGGCCACCATTTCCAGCCCGTGGGCCAGTCGTCCGGGTTCGGCGAAGATCCGGGTCCAGCCCGAGGCCGTGGTGGTGTCCAGGAGCCGGCCGGCCCAGGTGCGCAGTCCGGCGACGCCGAAGTTCTTGGCGAAGTGGGCGGGGATGCCGTCCAGTTCCCGGGTGCCCAGCAGCCGCCCGGTCGTTTCCTGGATGGCCGCCACGACCTGGGCGGCCAGGGTGTCGGCTTCCGGACCGGTGGATGCGGGGATCCATGCCTGCCAGTTCTTGCCGGCCTTGCGCTGGCCACGGGCGGCGGCCAGATCCGTCGGCGAGATCAGCTGCAGGCCGCCCGAACCGTCGTCGATGAGCAGGTTCCCGTCGTCGTGCTCGCCGAGCACCGCCACGTCCACGGGTTCGTCGGCATCGGCCATGTCCCCGTCGACCCAGGGCAGTGTGGCGCGGCTGACGCGGACGACGACCGCCCGGCCTTCGTCCAGCCCCTCGTCGAGGTACTGGGCGGCCAACCGGGCGCTGCCCGTCTTCTGCTCACGCACGACGGCGCCGCAGCGTGCCAGCAGGTTCTCGGTGTACGGCTCCGGATGGGCGCGGGTGATGACGCTGACGGTGGTGGTTTCCTCGTACTCGAAGACGAACACCATGAAGCCGATCCCACCGGCCAGCCCGGCCAGCATGGCCTCGCTCGGCGGGTTCCCGGTCACCGGGTCGGTCACCCCGGCCTGGGTGAGGACGCGCTGCCACAGTCCGGCATCGTATTGGGTGACGTCCACGGGCGCCGGGTATTCGGGCAGTTCTCCGGGTTCCGGTGCCGCCGAAGCTTCAGCGGCGGCAGGGGTGCCGCCACCGGCCCCCCGCTTCGCGTTGGAGCCCGGCTTCCCGGCCGGCGCCGGGCGCGCCGACGGACGTTCGGGCCGGCCATCGAGGATGGCCTTGCGTGCCGTCGTGTAGCTTTCGCCGGTGCGCTCCATGCGGGCGCGGGCAAGCTTCTTCAGCTGGACGGGCGAGGGGGCCACCGGCGCTACCGCGACCGGTAGTTCGGTGCTTCGACGGTCATCATGATGTCGTGCGGGTGCGATTCCTTCAGTCCCGCGGCGGTGATGCGCACGAACTTCCCGCGTTCCTTCAGGTCGGGGATGGTCCGCCCGCCGACGTAGAACATGGTCTGGTGCAGCCCGCCCACGAGCTGGTGCGCGACGGCGGAGACCGGACCCCGGTAGGGCACTTGGCCTTCGATGCCCTCGGGGATCAGCTTCTCGTCGGTGGGGACGTCGGCCTGGAAGTAGCGGTCCTTGGAGTAGGACGTGTTCTTGCCGCGGGTCTGCATGGCGCCCAGCGAGCCCATGCCGCGGTAGGCCTTGAACTGCTTGCCGTTCATGAAGACCAGGTCTCCCGGCGACTCGGCGGTGCCGGCCAGCAACGAGCCGAGCATCACCGAGTCGGCACCGGCGACCAGCGCCTTGCCGATGTCGCCCGAGTGCTGCAGGCCGCCGTCGGCGATCAGCGGCACCCCTGCGGGGATCGCGGCCTTGGCGGACTCGTAGATGGCGGTGATCTGCGGGACGCCGACGCCGGCGACGATGCGGGTGGTGCAGATGGAGCCCGGTCCGACGCCGACCTTGATGGCGTCGGCGCCAGCGTCGATGATCGCCTGGGCGCCTTCGCGGGTGGCCGCCTGGCCGCCGATGACGTCGACGTGGGCGGCGGCGGGGTCCTTCTTCAGCCGGGCGATCATGTCCAGCACTCCCTGGCTGTGGCCGTTGGCGGTGTCCACGACCAGGACGTCCACCCCGGCGTCGACCAGTGCCATGGCGCGGTCGTATCCCTCGCCGAAGAAGCCGACGGCGGCACCGACGCGCAGCCGGCCCTCGTCGTCCTTGGTGGCCATCGGGTACTGCTCGGCCTTGTCGAAGTCCTTGACGGTGATCAGGCCCTGCAGGATGCCGGCGTCGTCGACGAGCGGGAGCTTCTCGATGCGGTGCTTGCTCAGCAGGTCGATGACTTCCTGGCGGGGCACGCCGACCCTCGCGGTGATCAGCGGCATGGCCGTCATGGCCTCGTAGACCCGCGTGGTCATGAACTGCTCGCGCGGGATGAACCGGGTGTCGCGGTTGGTGATGATGCCCAGCAGCTTCTTGTTTTCGTCGACGACCGGCAGGCCGGAGACCCGGTAGTGGCCGCAGAGGTCGTCGAGCTCGTGCAGGGTGGCATCCGGGCTGATGGTCACCGGGTCGGTGATCATGCCGGATTCGCTGCGCTTGACCTGGTCCACCTGGCGGGCCTGGTCGTCGATGGAGAGGTTGCGGTGGATGATGCCGATGCCGCCCTGGCGGGCCAGCGAGATGGCCATCGGCGCCTCGGTGACCGTGTCCATGGCCGCGGAAAGCAGGGGGATGTTGATGTTGATCCGCTTGGTCAGCCGCGTGGAGGTATCCGCTTCGGAGGGAATCACGTCCGTCGGGCCGGGCAGCAGGAGCACGTCGTCGTAGGTGAGGCCTTCAAGGGCAAAGGGATTGAACTCGGACACGGGGAACCTTTCGCGAGCCAGCGGGGGATTCATTACATCCTAGAACCTCGAGGGCCCCGTCGGTATGCCCCGTGTCTGGCAGTGTGTGCAACGCAACGTTCCGGAACCGGGAGGACGGCGCTCACCAGCCCAACGCAGCGCGGAACTTGTCCTCGAAAATGTCGGCAGTGGTGCGCGCATAGGTCTTCGTCAAGTGGGATTCGTCCATGTAGACCAGCACGTTGCCCACGACGGGCCGGCAGACGCCTTCCGGGCAGAGCGCGTCGGTCATGTCCAGGTACCCCAGTTTGCCGGGAAGCCGTCCGTCCCGGTTTTCCGTGCGCAGGTCCTCCAGCGGCGAGTGGGCGGCCACCAGTTCATCCACCGGCGCCTGGCACTTCGGCGAATCCGCGCCGTTCAGGTCGACGCATTCCGGCACGCTGGAGGTGAAGCGAGGGGTGTCGCGCATGGCGACGACCTGCTTGCCTTGCTGGAGGAACGGGCGGATCCCCTCCTGGTAGCCCGGGACGATCCTTTCCGCGTCCGCCGGTGTCCCCTCCTCCGAGCCAGGATAGAACGAGGTCAGCGTTCCCAGCGTGAGGACGGCATCGGCGTCGTGATCCAGGACGTAGTCGGTGGCCGCCGCGTTGAACGCGTTGCAGTCGGGGTCGCGTTCGGCGCTCTCGGCACCGAAGCGGCAGGCCGGTCGGGTCAGGAGCACCCAGGCCCAGTTGTTCTTCTGCGCCACCGCATCCAGGGCCGCGGTCCAGTGCTGGGCGTGCGAGTCACCGACCACGATGATCGTCTTCTCGGCGGTGGCCGGGTTCCCGCCCATTTGGCAGTACTCCATGGCCGGATCGGCCAACTCGTAGCCATGGGTGCACTCGCCACCGTAGTTGGACCACTCGTTCGAGAGCTGGCTGGCCAGGGGCAGCACCGATGAATCCGGGTCGCCGGAGAACTCGAATCCGGGTTCCAGGGAGGCGGCACCGGGATTGTCCTGGGCGGGTTGGGCGACCGCACTGGTCTCGTAGGCCGCCACCCGGGCCTGCCAGCCGCTGAGCGGCATGGCGACGACGCCGATGAGCAGTCCCACGACCAGGCCGAGCCGGCGACGGTGGGCCCTCGGCCAGGACCAGGCGTGGAAGGGTGTCTCGACGATCCTGGTGGTTGCCCACGCCAGGACCAGGGACAGCCCGATGACGCCGAGCCCTCCGAGGAACCCCGGTTCCTTGATGCCGCGAGTCGACAGGAAGATCACCAGGATGGGCCAGTGCCAGAGGTAGAGGGCGTAGGAGATGTCGCCCAGCCGGGTCAACGGCCGGGCGGCGAGGAGCCGGTCCACACCCCACGGGTGGCCCGTCCGGCCGGCGATGATGATGGCAGCGGCGGCCAGCGTCGGCCAGAGGGCAATGTATCCGGGGAACTGCTGCTGGACCTGCAGCAGGATCCCGCAGGAGAGCATGGCGGCCAGGCCGGCCCAGCCCATGACGATCCGCACGGCCATCGGGAGCTGTCCGGCCCGCGGGATCAGGACCGCCAGCAGCGAACCGAGGGCGAATTCCCAGAGCCGGGCACCGGTGTCGAAGTAGGCCCAGGACTGGCTGGTGGTGGTGATGTGGACGGAATAGGCCAGCGATCCGGCGAACACGAGGCCGAACGCCACGGCCAGCACGGCACCGAACCCGAGGGTGGGACGGGCGCGGCGCAGCAGCTTCCACACCAGGGCGGCCGCCGCGATCAGCAGCGGCCAGAGGATGAAGACCTGGCCCTGGATCGACAACGACCAGAAATGCTGCAGCGGGCTGGCAGCCCCGTGGTTTTCCGCGTAGTAGTCCACCGATTCGCGGGCCAGCGTCCAGTTCTGGACGTAGAACAGCGTGGACCAGGTCTGTTCGAAGACCTCGCCCCAGCGGGTGCGCGGCAACAGCGATGCAGTGGCCGCCAGCACCGCCAGGAGGACGACGACGGCCGCCGGCAACAGCGACTTGAAACGGTGGAGCCAGTAGGCGAGCAGGCCGATCGAACGGCCCGTGGCCACCTTGTAGGCGAACGAGGAGGTCAGCAGGAACGCGGAGATGAGCAGGAAGACGTCGACGCCGCCGGAGACCCGGCCGAGCCACACGTGGTAGGTGACGACCATGAGCACGGCGAAGGCACGGAGCCCCTGGACCTCGGGGCGGTAGCGGGGTTTCTCGGGGGCGGAACGTTCGATGGCGGCCTCGGGGCGTGGCGATGCGCGGCGCGGCTCGGCCATGGCGATCTGCCTTCC
This sequence comes from Micrococcaceae bacterium RIT 802, assembly GCA_016892645.1. GTDB lineage: Bacteria > Actinomycetota > Actinomycetes > Actinomycetales > Micrococcaceae > Arthrobacter_H. Next base: position 338,541 of record JAFEMX010000001.1, on the reverse strand, counting down.
TGTGGCTGGTCTGGTCGTCCCCCGGCGGGCGTTGCGCAGCCCACGGCCATCCATTTTAGCAGCTTGCCGTTATCGGACCGTTACCGTTCGGTGCGGCCAGACATTTCCAGGATGGCCATGGCCGCGTTGTGCCCACCCAGGCCGCTGACGGCTCCCCCACGGCGGGCACCGGACCCGCAGAGCAGGATGCGTGGATCGTTCGTGGCCACGCCCCACCGCTGCGCCGGTGTCCCCCGGGGTGCGTCATCTTCGACGAAGGGCCAGTCGAGTCCGCCGTGGAAGATGTTGCCGCGCGGCATTCCGAGGGCGTGCTGGATGTCCAGGGTGGTCTTGGTCTCCACGCAGGGGTTCCCTGCGGCGTCGCGCATCACCAGGTCCTCGATCGGCTCGGCGAGCACCGAGTTCAACGAGGCGAAGACCGCCGCCTGGAGTTCGCCGCGGACGGCTTCGTTGTTGTCCTCGGTGACGAGGCGGTCGGGAACGTGCAGGCCGAAAACCGTCAGCGTGTGGGCGCCGGCCTCCTGCAACGCGGGCGAGAGGATGCTGGGGTCCGCCAGGGAATGGCAGTAGATTTCGCAGGGCAACGGGTCAGGCACCTGCCCGGCGGCGGCCCGCTCGTAGGCGTGCTGGAGCTGGGTGAAGGACTCGTTGATGTGGAAGGTGCCGCCGAAGGCGGCTTCGGGGGCAACCGTGTCGTCCAACAGCCGCGGCAGGCGCCGGAGCAGGAGGTTCATCTTGACCTGGGCGCCCTCCCGTTGATGGTTCGGATTTGCGGGACCAACTGCGGCACGCCCTCCTCGCAGTTGGTCCAGGACGGCGGGCGCGGCGTTGACCAGCACGACTCCTGCGCTGGCCGTTTCCTGTTCGCCCGCGTGACGGTAGGCCACCAAGCCATCGGGACCGATGGAGAGCACCTCGGCACCCGTGCGGATGACGGCTCCGGCGTCGCGGGCGGAACGCTCCAGTTCGGCCGACACGGATCCCATGCCACCGCGGGGAACCCGCCAGTCCCCGGTTCCCCCGCCGATGAGGTGGTAGAGGAAGCAGATGTTCTGCTGGAGGTCGGTTTCATGAGCCGCGGCGAAGGTCCCGATGAGCCCGTCGGTGAGCACCACCCCGCGCGCCACATCGTTACGCAGGGCCCCCGTGATGGCCTCGCCCAGCGGGCGTTCCATCAGCCGCTCCCAGGTGTCCCCGGCGCCGGCCGCCACGGCGAGGGCCTTGGCCTCCGAACGGGTCGGCAGGGGGCCGGTCATGGTCGGCCACAGGGCCCGGGTGAGGCGGTGGCAGTTGGCGTAGAACGTGGCGAAGGCCTCGGCGTCCCCCGGCAGTGCTCCGATGGAGGCGAAGGAGTCGGCCGTTGCCTCGGGGGCTTCGTCGTCGATGAGCAGGCCGGTGGTGGGGTGCGCCGGATCGGGCGTGTAGGAGGAGTAGCGGCGTCCGACGAACGCGACCTCGAGTCCGAGGTCATCCACGATCGTCTGGGGCAGCAGGCTCACCAGGTACGAGTAGCGCGAGAGGTTGGCGTCGATGCCCGGAAAGGGGCGGGCGGACACGGCCGCGCCGCCGACGTCGTCCAGCTTTTCCAGCAGGAGGACGGACCGTCCGGCGCGGGAAAGGTAGGCGGCCGCGGTGAGGCCGTTGTGGCCTCCGCCGACGATGACGACGTCGAAGCTGGGGTCGGTCGAGCTCATCTGGAAGCCTTCCGCGTGCGTGGCAACTGTGGTGCACGCCATGGTACCGGTCGTCGCCATCAGGGCGGGCCCGGGGCTGGCGGTGGTCCGGGGAGCTACTCTTCGACGCCGGCGGTCAGTGTTCCGATCCAGAACGCCAGGTTCGCGGCAATGTAGTCCGCTGCGCCCAGCCAATGGTCGCCGTGGCCCTCGTCGAACAAACGGTCCCACGGCTGGCGTCCGGTCAGGTGTCCGTCCACGAGCAGCTCGTACATGCCGCGCACGTGCCTCTCCATGAGTTCGGGCAGGCGTTTCCGTTCGTTGGCCGGCAGCCCGTACCCATCGACCAGTGCGCGCAGGCGCGGTCCGTCGATGGCCGGCGTGCCGCCGGCATGCAGCGGGACGAACCCGTGGGCGGCATAGCCAAGGTCCCAGAGACGGGAGCCCGGCCCGGCTCCGTCCCAGTCGATGAACACCCATCCGGCGTCCGCACACACCAGGTTCCAGGGGGCCAGGTCGTGGTGGCAGATCAGGTCTTCCCGGTCCGGTGCGATCTCGACGGCCCACACCGCATCGTCGGCAGGGACATGGGCCGAGGCGGCCTCATGCAGCCCCCGGATCAGCCGTCCGACCCGGGCCAGGTCGTGGAGTGACATCGGCGGCAGCGTGTCCGCCAGCGGGCCGTGAACGTAATCGAGGATCTGCCGTCCCCTCTCGTCCAGACCGTGGAAGCGCGGCGCTCCCGCGAAACCCGCGGTTTCGAGGTCGCGCAGCAGGGACCCGACGGCCGAGGTCGAAGCCGTCGCGGGCTTGCGCACGGTCTCCCCCACGCGGACCACGCCCGCACTCACGTTTCCGCCCTCGAGGGGATGCTCCTGCTCGCCCATGGACCAGATGCTATCCGGACACCGCTTAACGCAGGAACCCTCCCGCCGCACCGGGGTGCGTCAGGAGGGTCCGGCGTCGTACTCGGGCCTAGTGGTTGTGGCCGTCGTTCTCGTCGTCTGCCGGCTTGTCGGCGACCAGGGTCTCGGTGGTGAGCACCAGGGCGGCGATGGATGCGGCGTTGCGCAGTGCCGAGCGCGTGACCTTGACCGGGTCGATGACGCCGGCGGCCAGCAGGTCCTCGTACTCGCCGGACTTGGCGTTGAAGCCGGAGTTCACGGCGGACTCGGAGACGCGGTTGGCCACGACGTAGCCGTCGAAGCCGGCGTTCTGCGCGATCCAGCGCAGCGGCTGGACCAGCGCGCGGCGCACGATGCCCACGGCCGATGCGGCGTCGCCCTCGAGCGAGGTGACGGCCGGGTCGGTATCGAGCACGGAGAGCGCGTCGACCAGGGCGGTGCCGCCGCCGGCGACGATGCCTTCCTGGATGGCGGCACGCGTCGCGGACACGGCGTCCTCGATGCGGTGCTTGCGTTCCTTGAGCTCGACCTCGGTGGCCGCGCCGACGCGGATCACGCCGACGCCACCGGAGAGCTTGGCCAGGCGTTCCTGGAGCTTCTCCTTGTCCCAGTCCGAGTCGGTGCGCTCGATCTCGGCCTTGAGCTGCGCCACGCGGTCGTCGACATCGGCGGTGTCGCCGTTGCCGTCCACGATCGTGGTGTTGTCCTTGGTGACCGTGATGCGGCGGGCGGAGCCGAGGACCTCGGTGCCGACCTGGTCCAGCTTCAGGCCGAGGTCCGGGGAGACGACCTGGGCGCCGGTGAGGATCGCGATGTCCTGCATCATGGCCTTGCGGCGGTCGCCGAAGCCCGGGGCCTTGATGGCCACGACGTTCAGGGTGCCGCGCAGCTTGTTCACGACCAGGGTCGAGAGGGCTTCGCCTTCGACGTCCTCGGCGATGATGAACAGCGGCTTGTTGGCCTGCAGGACCTTCTCCAGCAGCGGCAGGAAGTCCTGCACGGAGGAGATCTTGCCGGAGTTGACCAGGATGAGCGCGTCCTCGAGGACGGCTTCCTGGCGCTCGGCGTCGGTGACGAAGTGCGGGGACAGGTAGCCCTTGTCGAACTGCATGCCCTCGGTGATGGTCAGCTCGGTCGAGGTGGTGTTCGATTCCTCGATCGTGATGACGCCCTCGGAGCCGACGGTGCTGAAGGCCTTGGCCAGCAGCTCGCCGATCTCGTCGTTCTGGGCGGAGATGGCCGCCACGTTGGCGACGTCCTGGCCCTCGACGGGGCGGGCGTTCTCGGCCAGGCGGGTGACGACGGCCTCGACGGCCGCCTCGATGCCGCGCTTGATCTCGCCCGGCGCTGCGCCGGCAGCGACGTTGCGCAGGCCTTCCTTGACCAGGGCCTGGGCGAGCACGGTGGCGGTGGTGGTTCCGTCGCCGGCGACGTCGTTGGTCTTGGTGGCGACCTCCTTGGCGAGCTGGGCGCCGAGGTTCTCGTAGGCGTCGTCGAGCTCGATCTCGCGGGCGATCGTCACGCCGTCGTTGGTGATCGTGGGGGCGCCCCACTTCTTGTCCAGGACCACGTTGCGGCCGCGCGGGCCGAGGGTGACCTTGACGGTGTCGGCCAGCTTGTTGATGCCGGCCTCGAGCGCCTTGCGGGCGTCGTCGTTGAATGAAAGCTGTTTAGCCATGCTGCTACTCCTTGGTAACCGCATGAAGCCCCGACCTTTGCGGCCGGGGCTTCACACTGGGGAACTACTTGACGACGATGGCCAGGACGTCGCGGGCCGAGAGCACCAGGTACTCCTCGCCGCCGACCTTGACCTCGGTGCCGCCGTACTTCGAGTAGATGACGACGTCGCCCTCGGCGACATCGACGGGAACGCGGTTGCCGTTGTCGTCAACGCGACCCGGGCCCACTGCCACGACCTTGCCCTCCTGGGGCTTCTCCTTGGCGGTGTCAGGGATGACCAGGCCGGAAGCCGTGGTCTGCTCGGCCTCGAGCGGCTGAACAACGATGCGATCCTCGAGAGGCTTAATGGAGACCGACATGCGGATCTCTCCTTTGCGTGAGTTACCAATGGTTAAAGGGCCGTTGGGGTGCACCAACCGTCGTCGCGGTGCCAGCTGGCAAGTACCTCAGGCTATTAGCACCCGAGGGGTTCGAGTGCCAATACAGACTCTATGAGGTCGTTGGCACTCGGTCAAGGCGAGTGCCAAAATGCACGACGGCGGGGCGTCACCTGCCGGGGCTACGCCGCGGTCCGGGCCTTGCCGCGCTGGATGCCCCAGGCGCCCACGCACATTCCCGCCAGGCACAGCAGCACTACCGCCACGAACCCTTCGACCGGGATGGACAGCAGCTCCCTGGCGGCCGAGGCCTCGATGCTGGCGCTGAAGTAGTCGCCTCCGGCGCGGATGAAGGAACCAGTCAGGACCGCTTGGAGGATCCACGCCGCGATGAGCGACAGCCCGGTCACCGCGCCCACTGCGAGCGACGCATACAGCACGATCCGGTAGCCGAGGGCCGGGCCACCACGTCGTGCCGGGGAGCCATCGGCGAGCGCACCGGCGGCGACGGCTTCGGGGAAGCGGCCCAAGAATCCGTCGTCGTCTCCGGAAAAGGCGGGATCCCCCATCGCGCCGGCCGGTCTCAACGGGGCGGATGCCGGTGGCTGGGAGCCGGGGACATCGTGATGGGGGTGCATGGTTCAACGGTACCCGCCGGTCCGCCAGCTGTTCTATGCCGCGAGGTTGGTGACACCGGCGTAGGCCAGGATTCCCCTGAAAAGGCAGCATCCGCCGAACACCAAGGAGAAGATCGATGTACCAAGAGAAAACGAAAATACTCTGGCTGCCCAAGTCCTTGTAGCGAGAACCGGCCGACCTGGCCTAGTGAAGTTGCAGGGCCAGGCCGATCTCCTGGCTCATGGTCTTCCAGACATGGGCTGACGGGGTGGCCTGGACCATCATGGTCTCTGCCGATGTGTGGCCAATCGCAAAGTGGCCAGCGGTTCCCGCGTTCAACCATGACCTCTCCATGTCAAGGCCGGGCATGCTGAAGCGCCATGCAAACCACGGCTGCTCCCACATCCTGCGCAGCGGACGATCCGCGTCCTCTGGCGGGCCCCCAGCACCCTCAAGTCTGGCTTCAAATGCACCCGGGGCCACTTGGTCGACTCGTCCCAGTACCGACCAAGCAGGGCCGAGGCCGGCCCATGCGGCCACTACACCGGTCAGGCTGCCTTCGCGGACGATTTCCAAGCGGACTGAGCCCGGTGGGACGGCATGTTCCTCGTTGCCCCATACCAACTGGGCGTGCGAGGCCCGCGTCGCCACCAGTACTCCCCCACCGCCTGCCCAGGCATCCAGTTGTGTGGTTTGGGTGCCGTACCGCCCCTCCACCACAAATCTGCGGCGGACCTCTCGGAGGGGAACCGAGATGATGGCGAAGGCAGGGGTAAAGGTCCCATCCGGTTCCATGAGACCCGCTGCCACCAGCTCGGCACATTCCCCGGCGGCCGACAGCATGCGCGCCTTCATCATCTGCTGCTGTCCTGCGTGCTCCAAGACGAGCCGAAAGGCGTCATCCGTCAGCATCGGGCCCACCGGCCGGTAGGGCTGGAGGAGTGGGATACGGCCCAAATCCTCGGCGCGGATCCCCGACGTCTCCTTCAGGTATCCATCGATGGGCGGCTCACGCATGGGCTCCGGCATGGGACCATGCTCGAGAACGTCTTCGACGCCGGCGCCCCCGAGTACCGCGGCAAAGAGCGGGGCGATGTCTTCTTGCTGTTCAACCGTGTAATGAGCGGCGATCTCCACGGCATCGGCGCCTGCAAAGAAGACCCACCTGTCAACCAGCACGTTGTAGTCATCGGCGGAAAACGTGAACAGTTGTCCGCGGGCCGGCCGTCCGGCAATTTCTCCCCGGTCGTGGGAGATGCAATGGGAGCCCGGGATGCCTCCCAATATTCCGGCCAATGCCTGCGCACCCAGCGCTGGGAGCGAACCGGAGGTCGGCAGGCTGCGCACCACGATATTGGGCTTAAAAGTTCCAACCGTCACCTCGGGGTAGGACAAGACCATGGTGTCGGCGGCAGAATTGAGTCGCACCCAGTCCCGGGGAACCGGGAGACTGACGCCCTTCAACCGTTCATGTGGCCAGGCGCGAACATCAAATTCGGCCATCAGTTCCGCTGTCCCTTCTCGTCTTCCTCAGGGGAGTCCTGCCCCGGAGGGGTGCGCGGTTGGTTTTCGGGATCGACCCCGAGACGCCGGTACAACGCCCCACCCGGTGCCATCGCCTGGGAGAGCCGGTCCTGGCCCGACTTGAACTTTCGACGCGTCTCCTTGACCCACGCCGGCAGCAGCATTGGCGGCAGCCAGAACATCGCGATGATGCCCAGCACCAACGTAGGGAAGAGCAGGATGAAAAGCATGAATTTGAGCGCCGAAGGCCCATGGTCCATGACCCACGATGAAACGCCGATCAGCGTGAACGCTACTCCCAGATACAAGGAGGCCAGCCCCGGCCAGCCCGGGAACAGAGAGCCCTTGAGCATCAGCCAGGCACGATAGCGCCCGCGATAGGCTTGGATTCCGGCGACCAGGTTCACTAGGCCAATGGCTGCTGCCACCCACGGCCCCCATTGTTCGACCGTCACGTGCGCCCTCCTTGTCCTTGCTGGGTTTGAGGCGTGGACCAAAACCCCGGTGCAGGCGTCCTCCACAGGCTAGCAGGGCTGCACACTAGCCGAATGCCCAATTCCAGGCGTCCCCGATGGCATCGGTTACCGGTTCGGCCGTATCGGTGCCCCAGTCCCACACCTCTTGGACCCCGTCCTTGACCCAATCATTGAAGCCGGTTTCGTTCGCAATCCAGCTGATGGCGATGCCCGCCCCGAAGCCGATGACTGTACCCACCGGTCCGCCGATCGCGGTACCGATGGCGGCACCGCCCAATCCAGCGGCAAGGTCCAGACCGACCTGGGTTGTGCCCTGGACGGCTGACATCTCACCGGCGCGGTTGCGGATTTCCTCTTCCGTCCAATCCGGGTGCTCCGCAGCCACTTCTTCCAGCGCCTTGTCGTACTCGCTCTTGTACGTCAGGCCCGCACCGACGACCATCGCGATCGGCCCGGCGACACGGAGGGCCCGGGTGAAGTTCCCGCCGTTGCGCATCGCCTCCTCGAAATCGAGAAGACGCCCCTTGACATCCCAAAATCGCGGCCCCGCAGTGGTGTATCGCTCGGCATGGGCATCCACCCGGTCCTTGTACCAGTCAAAGTGTTCATAGGCCCAGGGATTCACCGGTGTGCGCATCCCGGTCCAGGACTTCTTGGTACCCGTGTGCTCGACTTCTTGGATTTCCACGCGGGACCCCACCACCTCCGGACCATTGATGAAGGGGGCCCTGCTGATGACGCCATCGGAATCAATTACCCAGTCAGCACTCGGGGCTGTCGTGGTGTAGTCCCACACGGGAATCTCGACGTTCTCGAGAACGGTGTAGTTGTAGGTGACCCGCGAGAACTGTGCCCACCCTGCCACGGTGACCGCGTCCGAGGGCCCGGGGCTTGGTGCAACGAACCCTGCATCGGCGATCTCTTGACCGTCGATCCCTTCCAGCTCCGAGCCGCACTCCTCCGCAGCCTGCACCAGATCCCCGACCACGTTGTTGACGTAGGTCTGCACGGCATCGGTGGTGTAGATTCCACCGTCGGGCAGGTCCCCTTCGCCGACCATCCGATCGTGTTCGGCAATGCGCTCGTTGGCCTCGGTCCGGCGGAGCTCAAGCTCCCGCACCCTGGAGGCGAACCCGTTGACGGCTTGCTCGACCAGATAGGTGGCCCCTTCGACTGCATCACCGTGGGCCGTGATCAGGTCGAACATCTGCTCAACTTTTTCCTGGACGGCGGCGTGATCGGTCTTGAATCCCGGGTACAGGGCCTTCCAGGCAGTCTCGCAGTCCTCTACCTTTTCGCGGAGTTCCTTGCCTTTCTTCGTCAGACCCTCGGCTGCCGTGTCCATGTTGTCCGGTTTCGGCCAGTCGTGCAGGCCGGTGGCATCGATCGCCATGGTTATGCCTCCACGACGATGGCGTCGTCGATTTCCAGTTCGGGACTCTGCCGCATCGTCGCCTGGGCACTCTCCATCATCGACATGTCACCCTGCTCGAAGGCCTGGACCGACCCCTCCATGCCGTTGACCGCATTTTCGATGCGCGTCTCGGCTGCTTCCGCTTGCAATGCGATGAGGTCGTTCCACACCGAAGACAAGGCCGTGGAGACCGCACGCATCTTGGCGGCTTCCATCAGGTCTTCCATTTTCTCGAACATGGCCTCGCGCTTGGGCGCAATGTCCTCGCGATCGGTCGTCACGTTGGACAGTGCCGCCCGGACCGTTGCCGGATTGATGTTGTAACTGTCCATGCCGCCCACCAGACCTCACCTTTCATCCGTGCGTTTATGGGTTCCCCTGCCACCTGTGGGCTAGGTACCTAACTTGCGAAAACCGACACCTAACACTAGCCGCGCCCTGCCACGGACTGCCATGGGGAGAACTCCCCATGGCGACGTTAGGGTTGTTTTCATGCCCTCCACCGCGTCCGCCACGGAAAACCTCGCTGCAGTCCTCTCACCCGAGGGGTTCGGCCTGCTCAACTCCCTTCCCGCCGATGCCGCTGCCACGGATGAGGCAGCCCTGGAGCTGAACCTGCGCCTGCGCAAGGAGGGCCACGACCCCGAACTCGTCACCGCCGTCGTGCACCAGGCCCGGCTCCGTGCGCAGGGGGCCGTGAAGCTCGGACCGTTCGCCTCGCATATGGTCTTCACCCGTGCCGGCCTGGAACAGGCCACCCGGCTGAACGTCGCGGCCCTGCACGCGCGCCGGTTCATCAACGCCGGACTGTCCAAAATCGCCGACCTCGGATGCGGGCTGGGTGCCGATGCCATGGCGATGGCTTCCCTGGAACTCGAGGTGACCGCCGTCGAACTCGACGAGACCACCGCTGCAGCGGCCACCGTGAACCTCATGCCGTGGCCGAACGCGCGGATCGTCAACGCCGATGCCACCGGGTTCGACCTGGAGGGGTTCGACGCCGTGTGGCTCGACCCGGCCCGGCGCACGACCTCGACCTCGGGTACCTCGCGCTTGTTCGACCCCGAGGCCTTCAGCCCCCCGCTGTCCTATGTCGAATCGCTGGCCAACCGCGGCCTGCCGGTCGGGGTGAAGCTGGGCCCGGGGATCCCACACGAGTCCCTGCCGGCGAACTGCGAGGCCCAGTGGGTCTCGGTTAACGGCGACGTCACCGAGGCCGCCCTCTGGTTCGGCCCGCTGGCCCGGCCGGGTGTCCGCCGTGCGGCCCTGGTCCTGTCCGGCGGCGGTTCGCACGAACTGACCGCCCCCGACGATTTCGATGCCGGAGCTGCCATCCGCGGCGACGTCCCGGTGGGCGACATCGCCGGCTACCTGTATGAGCCCGATGGCGCCGTGATCCGCGCCGGGCTGGTGGCCGAGGCACTGGAGACGGCGGGCGGACATCTGCTGGATCCGCACATCGCCTACTTCTGCGCCCCCGAGCTGGTGGACACCCCGTTTGCCCGGGCCTACAAGGTGCTGCGGGTGCACCCCTACAACGTGAAGGCGTTGCGCATGTGGGCGAAGTCGGCGGGCATCGGCGTGCTGGACATCAAAAAGCGCGGGCTCGACGTGGCCCCCGAGGAACTGCGCAAGATGCTCCTGGCCGGTTCCGGCAAGAAGGCCAAACGCCGTGCCACCCTGGTGCTGGCCCGGATCGGCGAGCGCCGGGTCGCGATCGAAGTGGAGCCGGTCTAGCCTTCCGCCCGGATACCCCGGCCGGGGCCGTCGCCTCCTGCCCGGCAGGTCCGGGCGTGTATCCAGCGGTGCCGCGTCGGCGTAGAATCCGTGCACCGACAGTAGTGGAATGCGGGTGGTGCACGTGCGCTTCGAAACCAGCGACAAGTGGGTCCGGGCCTTGGTGGGCGACACCGCCGTGGTGGACAGCCGGGCGCCGATCCTGTTCTGGGACGAGGCGTTTCCGATCCCCTCGTATGCGTTCCCCCGCGAGGGCGTCCGCACGGACCTGCTGCGGCCCGCTGTCGAACCGAGCAACCCGGGAAGCAACTTCTTCGGGCCGAAGGGACCCGTTGCGGAATGGTTCGACCTCCACCTCGACGGGAGGATCCTGTCCCATGCCGCCTGGGTCCTCGACGATGCTGACGTCCGGGACCGCATCGTGCTGACCTGGCAGCCCGGGGTGATCGACCACTGGTTCGAGGAGGACGAGGAGGTCTTCGGCCATCCCCGCGATCCCCACAAGAGGGTGGACGCCCTGCAGAGTTCACGACACGTCACCGTTGCCCTCGACGGCGTGGCACTCGCCGAAACACATCATCCGGTGCTCCTGTTTGAAACGGGCCTGCCGACTCGCTACTACTTTCCGCGTGGCGACGTGGACTTCGACCGGCTTAGCAGCAGCGGCCAGCGGAGCCTCTGCCCGTACAAGGGCCGCGCCGAGGAGTATTGGGATGCGCCAGGTGCCACCGGGGTGGCATGGTCCTATGCGCATCCCTACCCTGCCGTGGAAAAGATCGCGGGCCTGGTCGCCTTCTACAACGAACTGGTCGACATCACCGTGGACGTCAAGCCACTCCCCCGGCCCGAGTCGGTTTTCTCCTCGCGGGAGAACCGGCCCACAGAAATCTAGGACCGGCGGCCCTCCCCCGGCCCGGCGCCGGCAACGCCGCGCCCTGGTGCTGCGGCCATGCCGACGGCGCTGCGCCACTGCACCCAATAGAATGGCCGGGTCGACCCTTTCCACGTTTCAGGAGCCCGGATGCAGATTGACTTCGCCACCTCACGGCAGTCCACCCTCGGCGTCGAATGGGAAGTAGCGCTCGTTGACCACACCACCGGCGACCTGCGCTCGGTGGCCCAGCAGGTCCTCGAGGGCGTACACGCCGCGCATGGCGGGCTGGACCCGGACGACGAGCACCCACATATCAAGCAGGAGCTGCTGCTGAACACCGTGGAGATCGTCACCGGCGTCTGCGAGACCGTCGGCCAGGCCAAGGCCCAGCTGCACGAGAACCTCGGGGTGATCCGCCAGGTCACCGACCCGCTGGGCATCGACCTCTACTGTGCCGGGTCGCACCCGTTCGCCACCCCGAAGCTGCAGCCGGTCACCGACAAGGAACGCTATGCCCGGCTGATCGACCGCACCCAGTGGTGGGGACAGCAGATGGTCATCTACGGCGTCCACGTCCATGTCGGCCTCGACCGCCGGGACAAGGCCCTGCCCATCGTCGACGGCTTGGTCAACTACCAACCGCATTTCCAGGCGATCTCCGCCTCCAGCCCGTTCTGGGGCGGCGAGGACACCGGTTACGCCTCGCACCGGGCCCTGATGTTCCAGCAACTGCCCACTGCCGGACTGCCCTACCACTTCGACGATTGGGAGGGCTTCGAAGGCTACGTCGGGGACATGCTGCACACCGGCGTCATCGACGACATCTCCGAGATCCGCTGGGACGTCCGCCCGGTGCCCCGGTTCGGCACCGTGGAGATGCGCATCGCCGACGGGCTCTCCTCGCTGCAGGACATTGGCGCCATCGCGGCGCTCACCCAATGCCTGGTGGACGACATGTCCACCACCCTCGACAACGGCGGGACCATCGAGGTCATGCCGCCCTGGCACCGCACCGAGAACAAGTGGCGCGCGGCCCGCTATGGCATGGATGCCATCATCATCCTCAACGCGGCAGGCGACGAGATGCTGGTCACCGACCACCTGATGCGCGAGATCAACCGGCTTGAACCCATCGCCCGCAAGCTCGGCTGCAGCGACGAGCTCGGCGACGTCGAACGCATCATCCGTGGTGGTGCCGGCTACCAGTGGCAGCGCAAGATCGCCGCCGCCAATTCCGGGGACCTGCGCGCCGTCGTCCAGGACAACATCGCCCGGATGCACATCGCCTGAGCGGAACGCGACGATGGAGCCCCTTCGTCACTGCTAGCGTATCCGCGCAGCCATGTCGGTGACGCGCTGGCGCAGGCGATCCGCGTCGAGGACCCGTCCGTCGCGGACCGCCGAGCCTTCGGGCAGGCCGGTCACCTCATGGTCCATCCCGTCCACGACGGCGAATGACCCGAGGAGCTCGTGTGTCCCGCGGATGAAGTCCCAACCCGTGCTTTCCCGGTACCGGCTGAGCCACGAGATGATCGCATCGGGGATGTCTTCGTGCGCCAGGGCGTCGACCCGGTAGGAACCGGCCTCGGACCAGATGGCATAGTCGAATTCAGGTGCCCTGAAGAGCGAAAGCTCCAGACGTTCGCCATCGTGGTCCGTGGTGATGCGCAGGATCGGTGCTCCCGAGCGTCGCGGCTGCGTCAAGGCGAGCCCGGCACCGGTGGGGGCCCCATCCGGGCCGGCCAACCCCGCGCTGACCAGCTCTCCGCCGGACGCGCCGGCGCGAGCCCATGCCCTGCGGTCGTGGAACGACAGCCGATCCAGGTAGTCCAGGCCGCGGCGGTCCAGCCGGGGTCCGAGGCTGGCCGATAATTCGGCACGACGTTCGGAGACGTCGTCGTTCCCTTCTCCCCTGCCCTCACGCACGCCTGCTTCACGCCTGGCAGCCAGGGTCCATTCAGGCAGTCGAGCCCTGGCCAGCGCGTCGTCGCCGATATCGCCTTCGACCTCCCTGACCCATTGGGGCCGGAGGAATCGCGGCATCCACACGAAGGCGAAGACGCCGCCCGCCACTCCCAAGATGAAGGCCGCTCCGAAAATGAAGGTGGCGAGGATTCCGATCGGACCATTGCGGACCTCGTCCCCGCCGGGCAGGAAGAGCACCAGGCCGCCGAGGGCCAGTGCACTCCCCAGGTACAACAGGCCGGGCCCCAGGTACCCGGCGTACAGGGTGCGGCCCCTCCAACGACGAAAGGAGCCACGGTAGGCACTCACACCGAGGATGACCAGCACGATCCCCACGGCCAGTAAAAGGAACGCCGCATCTGCCGTGTCCGGCAGACCGGCCAGTCCGGTTGTCCCGGATTCCATGCTCGGAGGCTACAGGCTGATCTGCGACACGGGTTGGCCGGAGTCGGCGGAGAAGCCGATGCCCGTGGGCCGGACGCCGTTCATCACCAGTTGCGCGGCCAGCGCCGCGACCATCGCCCCGTTGTCAGTGCACAGGCCCATCGGGGGAATCCGCAGGTTGATGCCGGCCGACGCGCAGCGGGCCGCCAGGAGTTCACGCAGGCGGGAGTTCGCCGCCACTCCCCCGCCCAGCAGCAGGTTCTCCAGGCCCTGCTCGGTGCAGGCCATGACCGCCTTCTTGGTCACCACGTCCACGACCGCTTCCTGGAAGGATGCGGCGATGTCGGCGACCGGAACCTCCTCGCCACGGGCCTGGTATTGCTCGACGCAACGGGCCACGGCGGTCTTCAGCCCGGAGAAGGAGAAATCGTACCGGTGCTTTCCGGGTGCTTCTGCGGTGCCGAGGAACTTGGGCAGCGTCAGGCCGCGCGGGAACCGAATGGCCTTGGCGTCGCCCTCGCGGGCGAGCCTGTCGATGACCGGTCCGCCCGGGTACCCCAACCCGAGCAGCCGGGCCACCTTGTCGTAGGCCTCGCCGGCGGCGTCGTCGATGGTGGCCCCCAGTAGTTCGATGTCGGAGGCCAGCGAGTTCACGCGAAGTATCTCGGTGTGGCCGCCGGAGACCAGCAGTGCGCCGAGGCTGGAAGGCAACGTGCCGCCGTCGAGCACCCCCACCCCCACATGGGCCACCAGGTGGTTGATCGCGTAGAGCGGCTTGCCGGTGGCCAGCGCGACGGCCTTCGCGGCGGCGACGCCGACCATGAGCGCGCCGGAGAGGCCGGGGCCGGAGGTGACGGCGAGCGCGTCGACGTCGTCCAGGGTGACGCCGGCGGTCGAGAGCGCCTCCTGCAGCGTGGGGACGAACGCGTCCAGATGTGCGCGGGAGGCGATTTCGGGGATCACCCCGCCGAACCGGACGTGTTCGTCCATCGACGAGGACACCGTGTTGGCCAGCAGCTCGGTTCCCCGGACGATGCCGACGCCGGTTTCGTCGCAGGAGGATTCAATGCCCAGGACCAGCGGTGCGGGGGAAGTCATGCACCCAGTTTAGTGCCGACGCCAGGGGGCTACGACGCCGGCGCTGCCCGGTAGCCGACCCCGCGGACGGTCTCGATCCAGCGGGGAGCCTTGGCGTTGTCGCCGAGTTTGCGTCGCAGGTTCCCGACGTGGACCTCGACGCTGCGCTCATCGGCCTCGGACACGAAGGTGCCGGAGTCCGCGTCCTCGTCGCGCAGCCGGCGGACCAGGGAGGTTTTGGTCCTGACGGTTCGCCCGCCGGCCAGGATCGAGTGGAGCAGCGTGAACTCGGTCGGGGTCACGGCGATTTCCCCGTCATCGACCCGGACGGAGAACGCGGGCGGATCAAGTACCAGCCCATTGAGACGAAGCCCGCCCACCGGTTCGTGGTTCCCGGCGGTCCCCGGAGCCGCGGCGACGTCCGGCTCCTGCTCCCCGGCACCGACCGGGGCCGCATCTGGCCGCGTGCGCACCGACGCTGCGTGCATCGCCGTACGGTCCCGGACGCGACGGCGCATGATGGCTTCGACGCGCGCCCGCAGCTCACGGGGGCTGAAGGGTTTCGTGAGGAAATCATCTGCACCGGTTTCCAGCCCCAGGACGGTGTCGATCTCGTCGGTGCGCGCCGTGAGCATGACGATGTGGGCATCGGAGGTGCGGCGGATCCGCCGGGCCACCTCGAAGCCGTCGATGTCGGGGAGGCCGAGGTCGAGTGTCACCAGATCGGGGTCCCGTTGAGCGACCAGTTCCACGCCGGAGACACCGCTGCCGGTGGGATGGACCTCGAAGCCGGACTGCAGCAGGACCGCCTCCAGCAGGCCCCTGATGTCCTCGTCGTCCTCCACGACGACTGCCACTCGACGCTCCTGCACCACATACTCCCCAGTTAGATTGCTCCCCGCCGCCAGTCTAGCTGGCGACGTTGGTGGCCTCGGACGCAGCCGGCGACGGCTGGCCGTAGGCTGGGGCGCGTGAACCCTGCCGTCGATTCCGCGCCCCGTCAGTCCCGCGTATCCGTGTTGCGCCAGCTCCTGCGCATCGGTTTGTCGCGCGCTCCCATGCCGGAACTGGATGTCCGCGGGGTGGTGGCGTTGAACCAGCTGCCCTCGGCCATCGCGGCGGCCATCGTGCTGGTCCTGTATGCGGTCGCCGACTGGCAGGCCGCCGCGGCGAACGTGTGGTTGTGGATCGGGACGGTCGCCATCGCGGCGGCGACGTACGCCGCGTTGGCCCTGCCCTGGGAGCGCTGGCCGGTCAAGCCCAGTCTGTGGGTGCCGCTGGCGGATACCGCGGCCTTCTTCATGATGTCCGTGACCGGATTCCGGACCCTCACGGGCATCTCGATCCTCATGGCGCTGCCCCTCTTCCGGCTGGCATGGTCGCGGTACCGGCCGGGGCTGGTCCTGGCGGCCTCCTTCGTCCTGCCGCTCGCCGTCGTGTGGTCCCAGGCGGCCCAATCCGTCGGCCTGA
The DNA here is from genome assembly GCA_016892645.1 of Micrococcaceae bacterium RIT 802. Taxonomy (GTDB): domain Bacteria; phylum Actinomycetota; class Actinomycetes; order Actinomycetales; family Micrococcaceae; genus Arthrobacter_H. Next base: position 322,367 of record JAFEMX010000001.1, on the reverse strand, counting down.
GCGCGCAGTCGCTCCTCAAGCCCCTCCTCGTCCCGGTGGTGCTGCTGGCCTTCACCGTGACCATCCAGGTCATGTCCTCCGTGGTGGCTGCGACGCAGGAACGCACGCGACGTGCCCTCGACGAGGCGCAGAGGCAGGCGCTGCTCTTGAATACCGTCCTCGACACCGCCAACGTGGGCGTGGTCGTGGTGGACGAGGACGGACACGACCTGATGATGAACCGGAGACAGGAAACGATCCACCGCACCCTCGTCCCCGAGGGCACCCAGGATCCGGACGAGGCCTGCCTGTTGATCTACGGCGCCGACCGCACCACGCCCCTGACGCCGGAACAGCGGCCGGTCCGGCGGGCGGTGCTCGGCGAGGACTTCGACGGCGAGCTCGTCTGGGGCGGCCCCGATGGCCAGCTTCGGGCCTACAGCGCGTCGGCCCACCGGATGCGCGGCCCCGGCGGCCAAGACCACGGGGCGGTGATCGCGTTCCACGAGATCACCGACCTGATGGAAGCCATGGCGGCCAAGGACGACTTCCTGTCCACGGTCAACCACGAACTGCGCACTCCGCTGACCTCCATTGTCGGATACCTGGAGATGGCGTTGGAAACGTCCGATCTGGACGCCTCGACCAAGGTCTACCTCCAAGTCGCCGAGCGGAATGCCGAACGGCTGCTCTCCCTAGTCGGCGACCTGCTGGACGCCGCGGCGGGCAAGGTGGCCCTCCTGAGCGAACCGGTGGACCTGGCGGACGTGCTCGAATCCTCCGTTCCCGCCCACGTTGCACGGGCCGAACGGCAGGAGGTGGCCGTCGCGATCCACATCGCCGGAGGTCTCGACATGCTGGGCGACGGTCGCCGCCTGGGGCAGATCGTCGACAACCTGCTCTCCAACGCCGTCAAGTACACGCCGGCCGGCGGCTCCATCACCGTTTCGGCACGGCGTGGGCCCGGCGGCGGGCCGGTGCTCACCGTAGCGGACACCGGCCCGGGCATGAGCGAGGAGGAGCAGGGGAACCTGTTCACCCGGTTCTACCGCACTGCCGGCGTGCGGCGTACGGCCATCCCCGGGGCCGGCCTGGGCCTGGCGATCACCAAGGAACTGGTGGAGGCCCACGGCGGGTCGATCAGGGTCCGCAGCGAGCCCGGGGTGGGAAGCGCCTTCACCGTCGAGTTCCCCGCGGAGCCGGGAAGCCGCGTGCCGTCCGCCGCCGACCGGGCCGACGGAACGTCAGCACGAGGCTGAGGCCGCCCCCCAGAAATCCTTCTTCAGGGTGACAGTGCGCACCACGGGGGTACCAGCGGTATCTGCGTACAGCGGCGTGACCGTGAGGTTCAGCGACTGCGTGGCCAGCCACTCGCTCTTCACGCTGAGCTCCACGCTGTAGTGCCGCGATGCGCCGACCGGGACCGACTTGGTGGTGGGTGTGGCCGATCCCTTCGCAATGGCCACCTCGATCTGGTCGGCGTCGGCCGGGGAGGTGAAGGTGACGGTGAGCGTGTCGGTTCCGGGGAGCCAGTCGATGTCCGCTGAGCACTTCACCGAGGTGACCGGCTGCGGTCCCCAGGTGCCGGTGACGATGCTGGCCGCCACGGTGCCGCTCTGGCTCCACAGGGCGTGGGCCCCGGTCCCGGCCAGGCCCAGGATGACGACGACGGCGTACACGATCGCGGCCACGCGTAACCGCCCGGGTCGGCGCGAGCCGGCCTTCGCGGCCCGACCGGTGCGCGGGGCGCTCATCGGGAAACCCGCTCGCGACGCCGGCGTCCGGCCTGATGGGCGGCGTGGTGGGCGGCCTGCGCGGCTCGCCGCGTGCCCCCGAACTCCGGCACCGGGACCCTGACGGGCATGGCGGGCGGTACCTCCTGGGGGCGGCCGGCACCGCGGGGCGATGCCGGGGCGGCGGACTCCGCTTCCGGGGTCCCGGCCTCGGACGGTGCGCCCCCGACGACGACGGCTTCGTTCCGGCTGTTCCTGCGGCGGCTGAGCATCCCGGCGACCACGTTCCACGCGCCGTACCCGATCAGCACGACGGCGGCGATCTGGGCGCCCATCCCCCGGTCCTGGTTGCCCAGCCAGTTGGCCAGGAACCCCGCATACGGCACCGCGTAGAAGAGCTTGCCGCGGACCTGGATCTCGCGCACCGGCGCCTCGTCCGGCAGGGCGTTGTTGTCGCCCTGCGTGATGAACAACGTGTTGCCCTGCTGGTCGGAGGACGTGGTCACGATCCGGTGGGTGATGACGTCGGCCTGCCCCGATTCGAGCTGGTAGGTGATGACGTCGCCGACCCGCAGGTCCTGGAACGCGACGGGCCGGGAGACGAGCAGGGTTCCCGGCGGCAGGTGCGGGCGCATGGAGTTGGTCAACACCGAGTAGGTCTGCGAACCGGTGGCCATGGGCACGACGATCAGCACGGCGGCGGCCAGCACGGCGAGCAGGAGCGCCACGAAGCTCAGGGCGCGGCCCGCCACGCCGAGCGCCGTGTCCGGTGTGGTGGTCGTGGATGCGGCGTGCTGGGCCATGGTGTCCTTCTCGGTGTGTCGTGTGCGGGTGGGTGGGGCGGTGTCAGAGCTGGGCGGCCGTCAGCTTCACGCTGACGCTGTTCGACTGGCCACCGGCGGTCGCCGGCGCGGCGGACGAGAGGCTGATCGCCACGCACAGGGTGGCAGTTCCGCCCTGCGCCAGCTGGGCCGAGGCGGGTGGGGCCGCGGTGGGGCAGCTGTCGGACTCGCCGAAGCCGGCAGTGGCGGTGAGGTAGCCCGATGCCGCGCCGGTCACGTTCGGCGTCGAGATCGTGGTCCGGATGCGGAAGTTCCCGTTCCCCGCGGCGGTCGCGTTGGTGACGGCCACCGGGATGATCCGGGTCTCTGCGGGTTTCAGGCCGGTGAGCGCGGGGAGGGTGACCGTGGCGGGCTGCCCGTTGGCGCTGAGCCGCTGGACCGCGCCGGACCCGGATTTCAGGGTGACCGCGAAATCGGCCGCCTGGACCGTTCCCGCCGCCGACGCGGTGGTCGTGTTCCACACCGCGAGACTGCCCTGGACCGTCCCGAGGCCGAGAACGACGGCGGTGATCACCAGTGCGGCTGTCTTGAGCGCCGACGTCGTTCTCATGCGTGCCTCCGGGGCGGTGGTGGTGCGGGCGATGCGGTGCGAGCTGGTTACGGCGCCGTGGTGGCGTTGCTCGAGGACGCGACCTGGTCGAGCTTGTAGCCGACCTTGCTGAAGTCGTACTTCGCGCTGGCGTCCTGCAGCCCGGTGGTGCTCTCCTTGAACGTGAAGGTCACCGATGCGGTGTAGGTGCCGTTGGCGGTCAGCACCTGGCCGGCGATGGGGTTGCTGGAGGAGTCCTTGATGGTGATCGGGCTGACCGTGTAGTTGGCCGCGTTGAAGGTGCGGTCGGTGGTGAGCGCGTCGTCCGTGACGGTGAGCTTGGCTTTCATCAGGTCCCCGGAGAGGGTGACGCTGACCGGCTGCGTGAAGGACAGGGAGTCGCCGGGGACGATCCGGTAGGTGCCGGCGGTCATCTTGGTGGTGACGTTGGTTCCGGCCGAGTTGGTCCAGGTGCCGGCCGCCGCCTGCAGCCCCATGTTGCCGGCGACGATCTGGCCGGCGCTGGCCTGGGCGCTGGTGTTCCAGACGGCCAGCGATCCGCCGCCGCCGATCAGCAGTGCGACGCCGAGTCCGGTGGCGAGTGCGCCCTTGGTCATCTTGTTCATCGTGTGTCCCCTTGGAGGTCCGTGCCGGCGAGCTGCTTCACCGGCTGTTGGAACCAGCATGACCGGGCCCGATCAAGACAAGCCCCTGGGTTTACAAAAGATTTACACAAGATCCCTGCAGTCCGTACCGGGACAAACTTGAGCCGATCTTGAGCATGCCTTGAGTGCTTCCGATGGGTGGGCGGCGCACCATGGACCCATGACCTGCGCCGAACCACCGGATGTCCCCGGAGCCAGCACCCTCGTGTGTGCCGCCGCCCTGCATTCCCTGGTGGACCAGCTCGGTACCGCCGCGGCCTCGGTCTTCGTCGAGCGCTTCATCCGCCTCTGGCCGGTTCGCCGTCAACGCCTGCACCTCGCGGTGGAGCAGTGCGACGCCGAGGCCGGCAGGGACGCCGCGCTCTCGCTGGTCTCGAGCGCCACCATGGCCGGTGCCCATCGCCTGGCCGAACTCGGTTCGCAGCTGCATTCCGGCGTGCCCCCATCGACGGCCCTGCCGGCGTGGACGGAGGCCGCGGACCTGCTCAACGAGATCGACCGGCTGGGCGAGGCGTCCGTCGCCGACGTGTCGCGTCTCGCCCGGGACATCTGCCCCGGCAACCGCGACGCCGAAGGGGCTACGCCCCGTCCAGCTCCAACCGCATGACGAGCGCATCCACGCCGCCCGGATAGTACCCTCGGCGCGTATGGATGTGCTCGAAGCCGAACCTCGTGTAGAGCGCCTGGGCCCGCGGATTGTCCGCGCGGACCTCCAACAGGACGTCCTGGGCGCTGCGGTCGCGGGCTTCGTCGATGAGCTGGCGCAGCAGGGTCGAGCCGACGCCCCGGCCCTCGAATTCCGGCAGCACCGCGATCGTCTGCACGTCGGCGATCGGCAGCACGCACATCATCCCGCAGTAGGCCACGATCCGGCCGTCGTCCTCGGCCACCCAGTACCTGCGCGTCGCGGCCTGCCCCAGCTCGTCACGGAACATCTCCAGCGGCCACGCATCCTCGGGGAACAAGCCGCGCTCGAGCTCCCAGACCTCCTCGATGTCCGCCGCGGTCATGTCACGGTAGATCACGACGCCGGTGCACCCTTCATCTGCGCGGGCACCTTCGCATCCGATTCCCGCAAATAGAGGGGGGTCGTGGGGAGCAGTTTCCCGCCCGCTCCCAGGATCCGGAGGGCCCATGCCCCCAGCGAGGCGGCCGAGGGCTGGCGGTCGGCGAAGCGTTCCACCACGTTCGCCCCGGCCGCGTCCAGCCGGTCCGCGTACATTCCGGCACCGGCTCCATGGACTGGTCCCGAAGGCAGTGTCTCGGCGGCACCGACGTGGGGCCCGTCCAGCAGGGTCCCGTCGTCGGCATAGCGAGCCCAGTAGAGCTCCTTGCGCCGGGCGTCAATGGCCACCGTGAACTCGTGGTCGTCAACGCTACTGGAGGAGTTGTCGACCATGACGTCGTAGGCCAGTGCGTCCAGGCTCACCGCCCCGTGGACGGGTGTGCCCCAGGCGAAACCGAGGGCGCGTGCCGTGGCGATGCCCACCCGCAGCCCGGTGAACGGTCCCGGCCCCACGCCCACGACGATGGCGTCGATGTCGCCGCCCGAGCTTCCCGATTCGGCGAGCAGTCCCTGGATGCCGGGGGCCAGGACCTCGGAATGGGTGTTGGTCTCCTCCGTGTGGAAGGACGCCAGCAGTTGGGCTGCTGAACCCGGGGAGCGGGTCTTCAGCAGGGCGGCGGAAGCGGTGGCGGAGGTGTCGATGGCCAGAATAAGCACCGCTCCATCGTATGCGTGCCGCGGACCCCTGTCAGCCGTGCCGCCTCAGATCTGCTGGGCAGCCTCGAGGATCCGCCAGATCTCGCCGCTTCTGAGCGGCACCAGGCGGATCATGGGCACGCCGGCAGACGCCACGTGTCCGAAGGCGAAATTGCCGTTGTCAACGGTGCCGATGAACCCGTGCTCGGTCCCCGAGGGGGTCACGACGTCCCAGACGAACCAATCGTCGTTCCACAGCTCATGGGCATTCTCGAATTCGTGGGGCGGCGAACCGGCGGCGCCATGGGCGCGGGCCGTGAACACGGGGACCGGGAGTTCCAGCCGCCGGTCGGCCGGCGGGGTTCCCGGGCGGACCCCTGCCCAGGCACACAGGAGTGTCGGGATCTCCTGGGTATCCAGTCTCCTGATGGCCACGGGCAGTTCCGCGCCCGGGACCGGCGCGTGGTCGCCCGAGGCCCCACGCAAGGTGGCCGCGTCGGGCCCGACGCTGAGCGTGCTTTCCTCGGATCCACCATAGATCCTGACGTCGGACGTCAACCCCTGATGGCGGCCGGTCGCGTACCAGGTGGAGCTCGGATTCGCCGCGGCCGGAAGCACTTCCCGGGCCTGCCCGCTGAACCGGCCGGTCGCATCCACCCACCCCTGGGCAGCGAGCTCCGCGACCAGGGACCGCCGTCTGCGGATGGTGGAACGACGTAGCCCGCGCCCCGGCCACGCCTGCACCATCAATTCCCACGCTGCGGGTCGAATCAGCGGTCCGCTGGGCCAGGCGGCATCGGCGGCCTCCCGGTCACCGGTCGATGGGGAGTTCATGCGGCGACTTGGATCCTGTCTTCCAGCTCGTCGAAGTCCTGAATGTGGCGGCGGAAATGGTCGAGGGGGCACGTTGCCGCGATCTCCAGAGTACGCTGCCCCGCGGGCATGACCCAACGACGGGTGAACAGTGCCACCCCGGCCCGCCGGTGCGTGAGATCCATGCGCCGGGCCGCGAATCCGGAGAGTTGGGTGCTTCCCACGTCAACCACGAAGAGGCCGCTGATTCCCTGCATGACGTTGTGGGACTGGTACTCGACCGCAATGATGCTGCTGGACGACGCCGAGCCCAGGGGAAATCCGGCCGTACGGATCTCGACCGGCCGGGAGAGGATATCGAGCCCCTGCACGGTCACCGGTACGGCGTCGCCGCCCGGACCGGAATCGGCTGCCGGGATGCGCCCGGTGTGACAGGCCAGGTAATTGCAGCCGACGGCCTCGAGTCGCCTCCAGCCCGCAGGCAATTCCACGTCTACCAGTCTCAATGCCCGCCAGCCTTCCCATCCAGACCAGCCTAGGTGGGGCGCTGCGGCTCCGCGATGGGGAGAACTCCCCATCGCTGCACGGCACGAAGCGCGCCATCCCGCCGGCGGGCACCGGATCCCCTGGTGCGATACTGCCGCTCAGAGGATCCGGCGGTCCGTCCACGCGGGGCCGAAGGCGCGGACTGTGATCGTCCGCGGCTCGTCGTCGTCCGTTTCCGGATATTCCATCACCGGAGCCCCGTCACGTCCGCCCATCGTGGAGCCCGTCTCGCGGGCCAGGGTGATCTCCAGCCGCGAATCACTGAGCTGCTCCGCCATCCCCGTACCCCACTCGACCACGGTGACCGAGCGGTCCATGCCCGCCTCCAGGTCCAGGTCCTCGAGTTCTCCGACACCGGACAGCCGGTAGGCGTCCACGTGCACCAGGGCCGGGCCACCCGTCACCGACGGGTGGACCCGTGAGAGGACGAATGTCGGCGAGATGATGCCCTCGCGCACGCCGAGGCCGACCCCGAGTCCCTGGGTGAACGTCGTTTTCCCGGCGCCGAGTTCTCCGGCGAGCAACAGCAGGTCGCCAGGCAGCAGTGCGGCACCGATGCGTGCGGCGAGGTCCTGCGTCGATTCGGATCCGTAGGTGTTCACCTCGGCGGTCCAGATGGGGGCCCCGGGCTGCGCTTCCCCGGCGGCGGCGGCGTCAGGCATCCTTTGGCCCCCAGGATCCCTCCACATACAGGCGGGGGACGCGCGGGGAGATCCGTGTGACGATCTCGTAGTTGATCGTGTGGGCCGCAGCCGCCCACTCGTCGGCCGAGGGCCCGTCGCCGCCGAAGAGGACCGCCTCGGCGCCGACCAGGGAAGCCGGATCCGTGACCTGGCCGAGGTCGACGACGAACTGGTCCATGGCGATCCGCCCGCGACTGATCAACTTGCGCCCGTCGATGAGCACGGGGCCCTCCACCGCGGAGCGTGGCACTCCGTCGCCATAGCCCATCGGGATCAGCGCCAGGGAGGTCGGCTCGGCGGTCCGGTACGTCAACCCGTAGGAGACGCCTTGACCGGCGGGGACGTTCTTGACGTTGGCAATGCGTGCCACCAATCGCATGGCGGGCCGCAGGCCCAGCTGCCGGGACGTCTGGTCGGCAAACGGGCTCAACCCGTACATGCCCAGGCCGAGGCGCACCAGGTCGAAATGCGCGTCCGGGCGGGACAGGATCGCCGGGGTGTTGGCCGCATGGCGCACCTCCAGGTCGAAACCCGCGTCTTCGGCCAGGCTCACTGCCACACGGAACAACTCCAGTTGGCTGTCGGTTTCACCGCGGTCCGGCTCATCGGCAACCGCCAGATGGGTGAACACGCCGACCACACGCAACAGCCCCTCCTCCTGATACGCCGCGGCAGCCCCGAGCAGCCGTTCCCACTGGTCCGGCGGACAGCCATTGCGACCGAGCCCGGTGTCGATCTTCAGGTGCACCCGGGCGGGACGTTCGGCTTGCTTGGCCGCGGCGGCGATGTGGTCGAGTTCCCAGCCCGAGACCCCGAGGTCGATGTTCCGGGCGATGGCCTCGGCAAACGGGGCGTCGGTGGTGTGCAGCCACGCCAAGGTGGGTGCGGTGATCCCGGCCTCGCGCACCACCAGTGCTTCACGGATGTGGGCGAAACCCAGCCAACCCGCACCGGCCTGCAGTGCAGAGGCCGCGACGGGCAGGACACCGTGTCCGTACGCATCGGCCTTGAGCACCGCCATGACGGTGGCCGGTGCGGCGAGTTCGATCACGCGCTTGACGTTGTCACGGATCGCCGAGAGGTCGATTTCCGCCCGGCGTTCGAAATCCGGGCCGGGACCGAACCCGTGATCCGTGGGCGTGGTGGCACCGTGCTCTACCCGGGGTTCAGTTTGCGAAGTCACTCCCTTATTCTCGCATCAGCTGCCGACGCGTTGGTTCGCTGATTCCAGCAGGTTCAGCAGGTACCGGCCGTATCCGCTCTTGACCAGGGGCCGGGCCAGGGTGTCGAGCTGGGCGTCGGTGATGAAACCCTGACGCCAGGCGATCTCCTCCGGGGCGCTGAGCTTCAGGCCCTGCCGGGCATCGATGGTGCGAATGTAGTTGGACGCGTCGTTCAGCGACTCGAACGTCCCGGTGTCCAGCCAGGCGGTCCCCCGGGGCAGGACCGAGACCTTCAGTTCGCCCATCTCCAGGTAGCGGCGGTTCACGTCGGTGATCTCCAGTTCCCCACGCGGCGAGGGCTTCAGCGACCGGGCGATGTCGATGACCTTGTTGTCGTAGAAGTACAGGCCGGGCACCGCGTAGTTGCTACGCGGGTTCTCGGGCTTTTCCTCCAACGAGACCGCGTTGCCCTGCGCGTCGAATTCCACGACGCCGTAGGCCTGTGGGTCCGCCACATGGTAGCCGAAGACCGCGGCACCGTTCAGGTCGTTGAGCCGTTGCAGCTGCGTGCCCAGGCCGGAGCCGTAGAAGATGTTGTCGCCGAGCACGAGGGCTACCTTGCCGTCGCCGATGTGCTCCTCGCCGATCAAAAACGCCTGGGCCAGCCCGTCCGGTGATTCCTGCACCGCATACGTCAGCTCCAGTCCCCACTGCGACCCGTCGCCGAGCAGCCGCTGGAACTGGTCGGCATCGTGCGGGGTGGTGATGAGCAGGATCTCCCTGATGCCGGCGAGCATGAGCGTGGCCAGCGGATAGTAGATCATCGGCTTGTCGTAGACCGGGACGAGCTGCTTGCTGATGCCCTGGGTGATCGGGTGCAGCCGCGAGCCCGTACCACCGGCGAGAATGATTCCCCTCATGGGCCCAACCGTACTGTGTCGCGACCCCGGAAGGGTAGGGCACGACGTCGGCACAACCGGTAATGTCATGCCCATGGACAACCTCGTGGTCACCGGCGGTGCCGGCTTCATCGGTTCGAACTTCGTGCACCATGTGCTTCAGAACACCGACGCGCGGGTGACCGTGCTGGATAAGCTGACCTACGCGGGGAACACGGCCTCCCTGGCGGGCCTGGATCCCGACCGGTTCCGCCTGGTCGAAGGCGACATCTGCGATGCGGCCCTGGTCGATTCCCTGGTGGGCGAGGCGGACGCCGTCGTGCACTACGCCGCCGAATCCCACAACGACAACTCGCTGCACGATCCCCGCCCGTTCCTGGACACCAACATCACCGGCACGTTCACCCTGCTCGAGGCCTCCCGCAAGCACGGCACCCGATACCACCACATCTCCACCGACGAGGTCTACGGGGACCTGGAACTCGATGACCCGCAACGCTTCACCGAACACACCCCCTACAACCCCTCCAGCCCGTACTCCTCGACCAAGGCCGGCTCCGACCTGCTCGTGCGGGCCTGGGTCCGCTCCTTCGGCGTGAAGGCGACGATCAGCAACTGCTCGAACAACTACGGGCCCTACCAGCATGTGGAGAAGTTCATCCCCCGTCAGATCACCAACCTGATCGACGGGGTGCGCCCCCGCCTCTACGGCAGCGGGGCCAACGTGCGCGACTGGATCCACGCCGATGACCACTCCAGCGCCGTCTGGACGATCCTGAACCACGGGCGCATCGGGGAGACCTACCTCATCGGCGCCGACGGCGAACGCAACAACCTCGACGTCGTGCGCTCCCTGCTGGAGGTCTTCGGGCAGGAACCCGACGCGTTCGACCACGTCACCGACCGGGCCGGGCACGACCTGCGCTACGCCATCGATTCCACGAAACTGCGCACCGAGCTCGGCTGGGCCCCGGCCCGCGCCGACTTCGCCACCGGCCTGGCCGACACCGTTGCCTGGTACCGCGACAACGAGGCCTGGTGGCGCCCGCAAAAGGCAGCGACCGAGGCGAAGTACCAGCAGGCGGGACACTAGGACATGGCCGCCGACGAAAGCCCCGCCGGTCCCGCCGCCCTGGCTGCGACGCCCGTGCCGAACATCCCGGGGATGCTCGTGCTCACCCTGCCGGTCCACGGCGACAACCGCGGCTGGTTCAAGGAGAACTGGCAACGCGCGAAGATGACGTCCCTGGGCCTGCCGGATTTCGGGCCCGTGCAGAACAACATCTCCTTCAACGCCGCCGTCGGCACGACCCGCGGCATCCATGCCGAACCTTGGGACAAGTACGTCTCGGTTGCCACCGGCCGGATCTTCGGCGCCTGGGTCGACCTGCGTGCCGGGGCGTCCTTCGGGGAGGTCTTCACCACCGAACTCGGGCCGGACACCGCGGTGTTCGTCCCCCGCGGCGTCGGCAACGCCTTCCAGACCCTGCAGCCCGACACCGCCTACACCTACCTCGTCAACGACCACTGGTCCGCCGAGGCCACCGCGAAATACGCGTTCGTGAACCTCGCCGACGAGACGGCGGCCATCGACTGGCCCATCCCCCTGGGCCAGGCCGAGCTCTCCGACAAGGACCGCGCCCATCCGCGCCTGGCCGACGTCGAACCCGTCGCCCCGCTGCGCACCCTGGTCCTCGGGGCCGGCGGACAGCTCGGCACCGCGCTGCGCCGGCACTTCGCCGGCCGTCACGACGTCGACTACGCCACCCGCGCCGAGGCCGACCTCACCGACACCGCCGCCCTGGCCGCACTGGACTTCTCCGGCTACGCCACGATCATCAACGCCGGTGCCTACACCCGCGTGGACGAGGCCGAAACCCCCCAGGGCCGTACCGCGGCGTGGGCCGCCAATGCCACCGGGGTCGCCGCCCTGGCCCGGATCTGCACCGAGAACTCCCTGCGGCTGGTCCACGTCTCCAGCGACTACGTCTTCGACGGCACCTCCCCCGCCCCCTACACCGAGGACGCCGCCCTGTCCCCGCTGGGCGTCTACGGACAGTCCAAGGCCGCCGGGGACCTCGCCGTCGCGACGGTCCCGCAGCACTACCTCATCCGCACCAGCTGGGTCATCGGGGACGGCAACAACTTCGTGAAGACCATGCTCTCCCTCGCCGGCCGCGGGATCAGCCCCTCCGTCGTCAACGACCAATACGGCCGCCTGTCCTTCACCGACACCATCGCCGCCGGCATCGCACACCTGCTCGCCACCAAGGCACCGTCCGGGACCTACAACCTGACCAACGCCGGGGAACCCGCCAGCTGGGCCGACATCGCGGCCGAGGCCTTCGCCGCCGCCGGCCGGGACCGCGGCGAGGTTACCGGGATAAGCACCCCAGAATACTTCGCCGGCAAACAGGCAGCCCCGCGCCCCTTGAACTCGGTACTGGACCTGACCCGGATCCACGCCACGGGCTTCGAACCACGAGACCAGCACGAGGCCTTGCACGCCTACCTCGCAGCCCAGGTCACGGACACCGTCGGCCCTGCCTGATCGATGCGGGAACTCCGATCATTCCGCCCGCGGACAGCACGCGTTCACCGGTTGCTCAACGTCCTCCCGCCCGGCACGGTTAACATGGTCGGAGTCCCCCGGCCACACCCAACAGTTAGGCGCATATGACGCTCAGGATTTCAGTGATCGGTACCGGGTACCTTGGCGCGACCCACGCTGCCTGCATGGCCGAGCTCGGGTTCGAAGTCGTCGGGGTGGACGTCGACCAGGCGAAGATCGACCGGCTGTCCCAGGGTGAGCTGCCGTTCCACGAGCCCGGTCTGCCGGAGTTGCTGGTCAAGCACGTGCGTTCGGGGCGCCTGCGGTTCACCACCGACTACGCCGAGGTCGGCGAGTGGGCCGACGTCCACTTCATCGGCGTCGGCACCCCCGAGCGGGCCGCCGATCGCGGGGCCGACCTGCGCTACGTCGACGCCGCCGTGCGATCGCTGGCACGGCACATCACCCGCGACGCGCTCATCGTCGGGAAGTCCACGGTCCCGGTCGGCACGGCGCGCCGTCTGGCTGGCGTCATCGCCTCCGAGGCCCGGCCGGGTGTGGATCTGGAATTGGCATGGAACCCCGAATTCCTGCGCGAGGGCTTCGCCGTGAAGGACACGCTGACCCCGGACCGGCTGGTGTTCGGCGTCGACTCCGCCGCGGCCGAGGCCCGGTTGCGGGAGGTCTACGCGAGGGCCCTGGGCCAGGACACCCCGCTGATCGTCACCGATTTCGAGACCGCGGAATTGGTCAAGGTTGCCGCGAACGCGTTCCTGGCCACCAAGATCTCGTTCATCAACGCGTTCTCCGAGGTCACCGAGACGGTCGGCGGCGACATCCGCACGCTGGCCGACGCGCTGGGCTTCGACTCACGCATCGGGCGCAAGTTCCTCAACGCCGGGGTCGGGTTCGGCGGGGGCTGCCTGCCCAAGGACATCCGGGCCCTGCAGACGCGCGTCAGCGAGCTGGGGCTGAACCACACGATGGCCTTCCTGCACAACGTCGACGACATCAACCTGCGCCGCCGTGACCGGGTGGTCTCCCTGGCCCACCAGATGCTCGACGACTCCGTCGCAGACCGCCGCATCGCCGTGCTCGGCGTCGCGTTCAAGCCCGACAGCGACGACGTCCGCGACTCCCCCGCGCTGGACGTTGCCGGGCGGCTCTACAACAACGGCGCCGAGGTCACGGTCTACGACCCGGAAGGCAACGAGAACGCACGACGGCGGTTCCCCCGCCTCGGGTACGTGGAGTCGGTGGCTGAAGCCGTCCGCGATGCCGACCTGGTGTTGCTGCTGACCGAGTGGAACGAATTCAAGGCACTGACACCCGCGGACCTGGCCCCCTGGGTACGCGGGAAACGCCTGGTGGACGGCCGCAACGTGCTGGACCTCTCGCAGTGGGAGGAAGCCGGCTGGACCGTCGCCGCACTCGGGCGCAAGTTCGACCCGGCTGGCTGAATACCGCCTAGCGACCCTCCCGGCCGGCAACCTGGGCCAGTCGCCCCGCGCCGAAGCCGCCGTCCCGGCCCGCCACGCGCGCTGCTTCGCCGTGGCGATAGGCTGCGGCGGCGGCCAGTTCCACCAGGCCATGCGTCGAGTCTCCCACTGCGCCGGAGGTCGCGAGCATCGCCCCCAGCATCCCGGTCAACACGTCACCGCTGCCCGCGGTGGCCAGCTGCGCGGGTCCGTTGAGGCTGACCACGGTGTAGCCGTCGGGAGCCACGCAGATCGTCGAGTGCCCCTTCAAGAGCACCACCGATGAATAGCCGACGGCTGCCCAGCGGGCCCACCTGACCGGATCGGCTTCGATGTCGGCGGCCGTGACCCGCACACCAGCCCTGCCCAGCAGGTCCTCGAGCTCACCGGCGTGGGGCGTCAGGACGAGTCCCGTATACCCCTGGGCCGGCTGCAGGGCACGTAGTGCGCTGGCGTCAACGACCGCCCGCTGGTGGGAGTCCAGGACCTGCTCGACCGCGGCCAGCTGATCCGCGTCCTCGGCGATACCGGGGCCCATCGCCCAGGCATCGACCCGGACATCGGGGCCCTCGGCGGGAACCGCTTCGGGGACGGCGGAGGCCATCAACGCCGCGGGGCGTTCCGGCGCCAGGGTTCGCAACATGCCGACGGAAGTATTCACGGCGGCCGTCGCGGCGAGCACGGCAGCACCGGGGTACCGGTCGGACCCGGCGATCAGGCCGAGCACGCCGCGTGAATACTTGTGCAGCTTGCCCGTCGGCCGGGGCGTGAGGGCGTCGACGTCGGAGCCGCTGACGATCCGCAGGTCCGGCTGGCCGAGCACAGCTTCCAGGCCGATGTCGACGACCTCGACACGGCCTGCCAGTAACCGGCCGGCCCCGACGCAGAGGCCGGTCTTCAACGCCCCGAAGGTGACGGTCAGATCCGCCGGGAGGACGCCGCTGGGTGCAGCCCCGGTGTCCGCGTCCACCCCGGAGGGCAAGTCGCAGGCCACCACCGGCAGGTCCTCGGGGACTTCCGGCAAGGAAAGGCGCCCCTGCGCCCCGGTGCCCAACACCGCGTCGATCACCAGGTCGACACTACGTAGTGCCTCTGCGGCATCCCGATAACGGCGGGTTTTCCCGCGGGCTCCCGAGGCCGGGACTCCTCCATCGATCACGCGCCCGCCGGTGCGGCGGAAGGCAGCCAGGGCTTCCGGGTGCGCCCGGTCACCCAGCAGGATGGCCGTGCAGGAAACACCGCGACCTGCCAGCCTGGCCAGCGCATAGAGCCCGTCGCCGCCGTTATTGCCCGTGCCGATCAGGGCTGCGACCCGGGCCCCGTAAACCGCGCCGTAGCGAGCGCGGAGCAGTGCCATGGTGTGGTGGGCTAGCCCATGGGCCGCCGTGCGCATCAGCCCGGCGCCCTCTCCGGCCTCGAGCAGGCCGGATTCGGCGGCGCGGATTTGTGTTCCCGTATACACGTTGATCATGGCCTAGCGCTCCGCTACGACCATGGCCGTGGCCAGGTCGCCATCGTGGCTGAGGGACAAGTGCCAGTATTGGACGTCCTTCGCGATGGCGGCGTCGGCGACCGTGCCGTCCACCAGGACCTGCGGATCCCCTGCCGCATCGACAACGACTTGGCAGTGCTGCCAATTCATCCCCACCGGCGCACCGAGGGCCTTGGCGACGGCCTCCTTGGCGGCAAACCGTGCAGCCAGTGAACGCATGTTCAATTCACGTTCGGCCGGTACGAACAGCCGCTCGCGAAGGGCCGGGGTGCGTTCGAGTTGGGCTCTGAACCGGGAAACCTGCACTACATCAACGCCAATGCCGACAATCATGCCACCAGCTTATCTGTTGTTGCCTGAGGCCATGGGCGGACCGCCGCTGGCGTCCGTCGTCGGTTGTCCGCAGCACGGTCGACACACTCCGACGGGCAGGGTTGGGCCGTCGGGAGGGGTTGGGCCGTCGGGTTTGCGGGGGTAGCCTCGGTTCCCCCACCTCGAAGGAGCCACCATGTCCTCTCCGGCCGCCCTGGAATTGCTCGCCGATGGTTTTGGCCGTGTCGCCGAAACCGTCTCGGCCCTCGTCCACGACGCCGATCCGCGCTTGTTGTCGTACCAGCCGGATGCCGCTTCAAACTCCGCAGCCTGGCTGGTGTGGCATCTGGCCCGCGTCCAGGACGACCACCTGGTCGACCTCGCCGCGGTGCTCGAAGGCCGGACGGCACCCGCCGGATCCGGCGAGCACCGGATTCCCGACGGGCAGGAGTGGCAGCAGGGAGGCTGGGTCGACCGGTTCAATCTGCCCTACGATGCACACGAGACGGGATTCGGACAGGGAGCCCGGGCCGTGGCGGCCTTCTCCGTCACTGACGGTCACCTGCTGGGCGGCTACCATGCCGCGGTGCACCAGGCCACGCTGGCGGTCATCGGTTCCCTGACGGAGGCCGACCTCCCCCGGATCGTGGATCGCCGGTGGCAGCCGGAGGTCACCGCGTCGTCGCGGCTGGTCAGCGTCCTGAACGACACGACCCAACACGCCGGGCAGGCGGCCTATGTCCTCGGCCTGGCCGAACGCGCCCTCGGGTAGATGTGCAAAACGCCCCGGTACCGAGAAGGTACCGGGGCGTTGCAGCGCGTGCGGCCGGGCGCTACTCGACGGTGACCGACTTCGCCAGGTTACGTGGCTGGTCGACGTCGAAACCCTTCACGCTGGCCAGCTCGCAGGCGAAGAGCTGCAATGGCACGGTGGCCAACAACGGCATCAGCAGGGTCGGGGTCTCCGGGACGTGGAAGACGAACTCCGCGTAGTCGCGGACCGCCTCGTCGCCGGCCTCAGCAATCACCAGGGTCTTGGCGCCGCGCGCCCGGACCTCCTGGATGTTCGAGACCACCTTGGAATGCAGCGAGTGCCGTCCCCGGGGGGAGGGCACGACGACGAACACCGGCTGGCCGTCGTCGATCAGGGCAATCGGCCCGTGCTTCAGCTCGCCTGCGGCGAAACCCTCGGCGTGGATATAGGCGATCTCCTTGAGCTTGAGGGCGCCTTCCATGGCCACCGGGTAGCCGACGTGGCGTCCGAGGAACAGCACGGAGGTGGCGTCGGGCATCGAGCGGGCCAGTTCCTTGATGACATCGGCGCGATCCAGGACATCCTGGATCTTCGCCGGGATGTCCTGCAGATCGGCCAGGATGTCCTTGATCTGGCCGCTGAACAGGTTGCCGCGCAGCTGGGCCAGGTACAGGCCGAGCACATACGTGGCGGTGATCTGGGCGAGGAAGGCCTTGGTGGAAGCCACGGCAATTTCCGGTCCGGCGTGCGTGTAGAGCACGGCGTCGGATTCGCGGGGGATCGTCGAGCCGTTGGTGTTGCAGATGGACAGCGTCTTGGCGCCCTGCTCCTTGGCGTAACGGACAGCCATCAGGGTGTCCATGGTTTCCCCGGACTGGGAGATGGACACGATCAGCGTGCCGGCATCGAGGATCGGATCGCGGTAGCGGAATTCGTGGCTGAGCTCGACCTCCACCGGGATCCGGCACCAGTGTTCGATGGCGTATTTGGCAACGGACCCGGCATAGGCCGAGGTGCCGCAGGCCAGCACGATGATCTTCGAGATCCCGGCGAGGTCGGAGGCATCGATGCGCAATTCGTCCAGCGTCATCCGGCCGTCGACGTCGTAGCGGCCCAGCAGGGTATCGGCGACGGCGGCGGGCTGGTCAAAGATCTCCTTCTCCATGAAGGAGTCGAAGCCGCCCTTCTCTGCCGCAGCGGCGTCCCAGTCCACATGGAATTCGGTGCCTTCTGCGGGGTTGCCGTAGAAGTCGGTGATGGCGTGGTGGTCCGGGGTGATCGTGACGATTTGGTCCTGTCCGAGCTCGACCGCGCGGCGGGTGAAGTCGATGAACCCGGAGACGTCGGAGCCCAGGAAGTTTTCCCCCTCCCCCAATCCGACGACGAGCGGCGAATTGCGGCGGGCGGCGACGACGACACCGGGCTGGTCCTCGTGGACGGCCAGCAGCGTGAAGGCGCCCTCGAGGCGCTGGCATGCCAGCTGCATGGACGTGGCCAAGTCGCGCCCACCGGCATGTGCATAGATGTCACCGAGCAGCACGGCCGCTACCTCGGTATCGGTCTCGGATGCGAAGCTGTACCCGGCGGCGAGCAGTTCCTGACGCAGGTCAGCGAAGTTCTCGATGATGCCGTTGTGGATCATCGCCAGTTTCCCGCCGTCGGCGAGATGGGGATGCGCGTTGTTGTCCGAGGGGCCACCATGGGTGGCCCAGCGCGTGTGGCCGATGCCGGTCAACGATTCGGGCAACGGGTTGGCCTCAAGTTCGTTGATGAGGTTGACCAGCTTTCCGGCCTTCTTCCGGGATTCCACTCCGGACTCGCCGAGCACGGCGACTCCCGCGGAGTCGTAGCCGCGGTATTCCAAGCGCCGCAGCCCCTCGAGCACCACGTCGAGGGCGCCGTGGTCACCGGTCGTTTTTCCTGGGCGGCCAACATAGCCAACAATTCCACACATGGATCCAAGAATACCGTGTCTGGGCATCTTCCCCGTCAATGGCCGGTTGCGGGAGCGATGGGTCATTGCGCCGGAACGGCCCCACCGGTTTGGGGTAATCGTCCGGCCTTGGCACAATTCAGGGGTGACCTCACCCCGAGACAATGACGCCGGAGCTTCCCCCTATGTGGAATTGGACCGTCAGACGTGGGCGCGCTTGTCCAACGAGATCACCCAACCGCTGGACGAAGGCGACTTGATCCGCCTCAGTGGGCTTGGCGAAAAGCTGGATCTAACGGAGATCCGCGACGTCTACCTTCCGTTGTCACGCCTGCTGAACCTCTACGTCCAGGCCGCCGGCCAATTGCACCAGGCCACCAACACCTTCCTCGGTGAGTCCACTCGCCGGACCCCGTTCGTGATTGGCGTCGCAGGATCAGTGGCCGTCGGCAAGTCCACGACCGCGCGTGTCCTCCAGGAAATGTTGCGCCGCTGGTCGGACACCCCGAACGTGGAATTGGTGACGACCGACGGTTTCCTCTATCCGAACGAAGTCCTGGAACGGCGCGGACTCATGCACCGGAAGGGCTTTCCCGAATCGTACGACCGCCGCGCGCTGCTGCGTTTCGTCTCCACGGTGAAGTCCGGCGCCGAGGAGGTTCGGGCACCGTGGTATTCGCATCTGACCTACGACATCGTCCCGGGGAAGGAAGTCGTCGTGCACCGCCCCGACGTCCTGATCGTCGAGGGCCTCAATGTCCTGGCCCCCGCGCAGGTCCGCTCGGACGGGACGGCAGGACTCGCGCTCAGCGACTTCTTCGACTTCTCTGTCTATGTGGACGCCCGGACACCTGCCATTGAGAATTGGTACGTCAGCCGATTCATGAAGTTGCGCAGCGGCGCCTTCGCCGATCCGGCCTCGTATTTTCATCGCTATTCAAGCCTGACCGATTCGGAGGCCCACGAAACGGCACTGGGGATCTGGCGGCGCATCAACGAACCCAACCTGCGCGAAAACGTCCTCCCGACGCGGGGCAGGGCGCAGCTGGTGTTGACGAAGGACAGCGACCATTCGATCCGCCGGATGCTCCTTCGGAAGATCTGAGCACCGGCGATTCCACTGTTCCCGAAAAGTTCATGATGCTTTTCGTCCAATTTTCCGGCATTCGTCCCTCAGGTTGGGTAGAGTGATCCGCATGTTACAGGGATTCAAGGAATTCATCATGAAGGGCAACGTCGTAGACCTTGCCGTCGCCGTTGTGATTGGTGGAGCTTTCGCCACCGTCGTCGATGCACTCGTGAACAGCGTGCTGATGCCGCTGATCTCCGTGCTCGTGGGTACGCCGAACTTTGACAACTTCCTGGCAGTAGGCCCGGAACACGCGATCAAGATCGGCGTCCTGCTCACCGCTGTCGTCAACTTCCTCCTCGTCGCTGCCGCGATCTACTTCGTGGTGGTGATGCCGATGAACAAGATCATCGAGCGCCGCAATGCCCGCATGGGCATTCTCCCGGAGGAGGAGGAAGTCGATCCACAGGTACTTCTGCTGACCGAGATCCGCGACTCGCTCCGGACCCACAACTAGGAACCTCGGCAACTGCGGTCGCAGCCAGCGATCGATCCGGCCCGTGGGCCCCATCCATCGGATGGGGCCCACGCTTTTTGCCCGCGTTGTTGGCAGGGACTACAGGGCCAGCTCCGCCATGACGACGCCCGCGAGCCGATTGGCCACCGCGCCCGCCACCGCGTGGTCGGTTGCCTCGACCATGACCCGGACTACCGGTTCGGTGCCCGAGGGGCGAAGCAGGACCCGACCGGAACCGCCCAGCTCCGCTTCGGCGCCCAAAACGGCCTGCGAAACCGCGGTGTTCGTGTGGGCCCCGTATTTGTTGACACCCTTGACGTTGATCAGGACCTGGGGAAGCACGGTCATGACCGTGGCCAGCTCCTTGAGTGATTTTCCGGTTGCCGCGACGCGAGAGGCTATCTGCAAGCCCGTCAGCACGCCGTCACCGGTAGTGGCGAAATCCGAGAAGATGACGTGGCCGGATTGCTCTCCGCCCAGCGTGTAGGAGCCCGAGCGCATCTCCTCCAAGACGTACCGGTCACCCACTCCCGTTTCGGCGACATGGATGCCGGCGTTCTCCATGGCGATCTTCAGACCCAAATTGCTCATCACCGTGGCCACGAGGGTGTCGTCCTTGAGCTGGCCGGCTTCTTTGAGCGCCAGGGCCATGATCGCCATGATCTGGTCGCCGTCGACGACGGTGCCCTCGTGGTCGACGGCGAGGCAGCGGTCGGCATCCCCATCGTGGGCGATGCCCAGGTCGGCGCCTTCTGCGACCACCCGTTCCTGCAGCTTTTCCAAGTGGGTGGAACCGTACCCGTCGTTGATGTTGTTCCCATCCGGACTGGCCCCGATGACGACGACTTCAGCACCCGCCGTGGCAAAGGCCTCAGGTGAGCAGCCGCTGGCAGCGCCGTGCGCGCAGTCCAACACGACCTTCAGCCCGTCCAGACGGTGGGGCATGGTCTTGAGCAGGTGGACGACATACCGGTCCTCGGCGTCGGCAAAGCGCTGGATCCGGCCGACGTCGCCTCCGATGGGCCGAGGGGGCTCCTCCTGGAGCTGGGCTTCGATGGCGTCTTCCTGTGCGTCAGAGAGCTTCTGGCCTCCGCGGGCCAGGAACTTGATCCCGTTGTCCGGAGCCGGATTGTGCGATGCCGAAATGACCACGCCGAAATCCGCTTCCATGTCGGCGATGAGGTACGCAGCCGCGGGAGTGGGAAGTATTCCTGCGTCGAACACGTCGACGCCGACCGAGGCGAATCCGGCCTCGATGGCCGAGGCAATGAAGTCGCCGCTGATTCGGGGGTCGCGGGCGACGACCGCCAGGGGGCGTTTCCCCTCAGGTACGGTCTGCAGGCCGAGCACCACGGCGGCTGCTTCTGCCAGGTTCATGGCCAGCGCCGGGGTGATCAGTACATTTGCTTTTCCGCGCACGCCATCGGTGCCAAATAATGTAGCCATCCTGCCCATCTTATCGCTCGATTGGTGAATTAATGGGCACACCGGCAACGATCCGGCCACACTTTCCGCCGCTGGGGGCAGCCTGCCCGCTCCGCCGAGGAGGCCCATTAAAGTCCGAGGACCCCGGGGCTGCTGCCCTGGGGTCCTCGTTGCGGAACGTCGTGGTTCCGCTGAAGCGGCTTAGCGCTTCGAGTACTGCGAGGCCTTGCGAGCCTTCTTCAGGCCGGCCTTCTTGCGCTCGATGACGCGGGCGTCACGAGTCAGGAATCCGGCCTTCTTCAGCGATGGGCGGTTGTTCTCGCGGTCGATCTCGTTCAGCGAGCGGGCAACGCCGAGGCGCAGTGCACCGGCCTGGCCCGAGGGGCCACCGCCGTGGATGCGGGCGATGACGTCGTACGCGCCGTCGAGCTCGAGGAGCTTGAACGGTTCGTTGACTTCCTGCTGGTGCAGCTTGTTCGGGAAGTAGTCCTCGAGCGTGCGCCCGTTGACGACCCAGCTGCCGGTGCCGGGGACCAAGCGCACCCGGGCGATGGCCTGCTTGCGTCGGCCGACGGCGGAACCGCCGACGGTCAATGCCGGGCGCTCCTTGACGACGGTCTCTTCGGCCGCGGACGACTCGGAGGTGTAGGCGGTGGGAGCCGCACCCTCAAATTCATTCAGCTCTTCAGTGTTCTGAGCCACGATTCTCCTTGAAAACTAGTCTCTTGTTTCGGGGCCCAGCGCTACTGCGCGACCTGGGTGATTTCGAAGGTCTTGGGCTGCTGTGCAGCATGCGGGTGCTCGGCACCGCGGTAGACCTTCAGCTTGGACAGCTGCTCGGCAGCAATCGAGTTCTTCGGGAGCATGCCACGAACGGCCTTCTCCACGGCCTGAACCGGGTTCTTTTCGAGCAGTTCGGCATAGCTCACGGACTTCAGGCCACCCGGAAAACCGGAGTGGCGGTACGCGCGCTTCTTTTCGAGCTTGGCGCCGGTGAGGGCGACCTTCTCGGCGTTGATGATGATGACAAAGTCGCCCATGTCCATGTGGGGGGCGAAAGTTGCCTTGTGCTTGCCACGCAGCAGGGTTGCGGTCTGGCTGGCGAGACGGCCCAGAACGACGTCAGTGGCGTCAATGACGTGCCACTGGCGAACTGCGTCGCCGGCTTTCGGAGAGTACGTACGCACGGTTATTGCCTTCGTTTCCTTGGATACTGGTCAAGCATTCCGCCTGCGGTGGCTGTGAGATCCACCGGCAAAAAGGAACACTGTGTTATCGATGCGCTGTACCAGTTCTTCAGGTGAGGTCTGAATCCAACCGGCCATCCATTAGCTGCCTGCAGTCTCCACAGACCAGGGCCCTGCAACTGGGCCGTCACGCGGAGAAAGTTGTGTCAGGCATAGGACACGCACAACAGCTACCAACTTTAGCGCATCGGAGCCCGGCTTCCAAAAGCCGAGGCCATGCCTTCCGTCACCGCTCGGGCCTACCTGAGCCCGACGTCTTCGGGCCGTCGCCGCGCGCGGGTGGATTCCGCACGCTCGGCCAGCTGGTTCTCCTCGGGATAGGCAACTTCCTCGAGCACCAACGGATGGGGAGCAGCCAGCCGAGTCCTGTGGTCGCGGACCGGTTCGGCGAGTCGGCGTTCAAGCCAGCCGGGCTCCTCCTCGCCATCGGCCACGCGCAGGGCGGCCCCGATGAGGGTCCTGACCATGTTGTGGCAGAAGGCATCCGCTTGCAGGCTGGCAACGAGGATTCCGTCGTCGTGCCTGCTGAAGGAGAAGTCCTCCAGCGTGCGGATGGTGGTGGCGAAGTCCTTGGGCCGGCAATAGGAGAGGAAATCGTGTCGGCCGAGGGCCGTGGCGGCTTCCTCGTTCAGGAGACAGGGGTCCAGTTCCCGGGGGTGCCAGAGCGTCGTGCCACGGGTCAGCGGATCCCAGCGTCCGGGGCCGTCCGCAATGCGATAGGTGTATCGGCGCCAAAGGGCGGAAAACCGTGCATCGAACCCTGGAGCGGCCGCGCGGGCGTCGTGGATGAAGACCTCTCCCCCGATCCTGCTGGCAACTCCCCGGACGCGCCGCAACAGGGCCTCATCCTCGGTGAGGTCCTTGCCGCGCGGCAGTGCGCGGTATTCGGCTTCCGTCAGGTCGAAGTGGGCCACCTGGCCCCGGGCGTGAACCCCGGCATCCGTGCGGCCGGCCACCGTGGTGCGGACCGGACGGCGGAACAACAGTGCGAGTGCCTCCTCCAGGCTGCCCTGTACGGTCCTGCGACCTGGTTGGACCGCCCACCCGGAGAAACCCGATCCGTCGTAGGCCAACCGGAGCCGGATCCGCACCGTTGCCGGCACGTCGGCTGCGGCGTCGGGAACGGTGCAACCGTCCGAGACCGCACCGGTCCCGGACAGCGAAGGGGTGGGATGCATGGGCACAATCCTAGGTCGTCGGAGTCCGCGGACGCCAAAAGGGCCGGGCCCGTCCAATGGCTTGGACGGGCCCGACCCCGGATGCGGACTGGGCCTAGGCCTGGTCCTTCTTCTCTTCGGTCTCCTCGGCGGCTTCCGCCGGAGCCTCGGTGGCCTCGGTCTCAGCGACCTCGGTCTCCTCGACAACGGGGGTCTCGACCGGTGCGGACGTCTCGGCGGCCTTCTCGGCTTCCTTCACGACGGCCTGCTTCGGCGAAACGGGCTCGAGCACCAGTTCGATGACGGCCATGGGAGCGTTGTCGCCCTTGCGGTTGCCGATCTTGGTGATGCGGGTGTAGCCGCCTTCGCGCTCGGCCATGGCCGGTGCGATGTTGGTGAACAGCTCGTGCACGACGGACTTGTTGGTCCGGCTGCGCGAGGCAATGGCGGCCTGGACGCGGCGGCGCGAGGACAGGTCCCCACGCTTGGCGAAGGTGATCAGGCGCTCGGCGTACGGGCGCAGGCGCTTGGCCTTGGTCACCGTCGTCGTGATCGACTTGTGCTCGAACAGCTGGGCCGACAGGTTCGCCAGGATGAGGCGCTCGTGGGATGCTCCGCCTCCGAGTCGCTTTCCCTTGGTTGGGGTAGGCATTGTTGTTTTCTCCTCAAATGGAGCCCGCCGGCCAGCGCGTCGCCGCGCGGGCCCCTCGGGCAAAGTACATTACTTTGAAGGCGGCCTTAGGCCTCTTCGTCACCGTATTCGGCGTCGTCCTCGTCGATGGCGGCAGCACGCGCGGCCAGGTCAAACCCGGGAGGGGAATCCTTCAGGGACAGACCCAGTTCGATCAGCTTCGCCTTGACCTCATCGATGGACTTGGCACCGAAGTTGCGGATGTCCATGAGGTCGGCCTCGGAGCGGGCTACCAGCTCGCCTACCGTGTGGATGCCCTCGCGCTTGAGGCAGTTGTACGAACGGACGGTCAGCTCGAGATCCTCGATCGGCAGCGCCATGTCGGCAGCGAGTGCGGCATCCGTCGGGGACGGGCCGATCTCGATGCCTTCGGCAGCAGAGTTCAGTTCACGGGCCAGGCCGAACAGTTCAACCAGGGTCGTACCGGCCGAGGCGACGGCGTCGCGCGGCAGGATGGAGTCCTTGGTCTCGACATCGACGATGAGCTTGTCGAAGTCGGTGCGCTGCTCGACACGGGTGGCCTCCACGCGGAAGGTCACCTTCAGAACGGGCGAGTAGATGGAGTCGACCGGGATACGGCCGATCTCGGCATCGAGGCTCTTGTTCTGCGCCGCCGAGACGTAGCCGCGGCCACGCTCGATCGTCAGTTCCATGTCGAACTTGCCCTTCGCGTTCAGCGTCGCGATATGCAGGTCCGGGTTGTGGAATTCGACGCCGGCCGGCGGGGTGATGTCCGCCGCCGTGACGACGCCGGGGCCCTGCTTGCGCAGGTAGGCGACGACAGGCTCGTCATGCTCGGATGACACAGCGAGGTTCTTGATGTTCAGGATCAGCTCGGTGACGTCTTCCGTCACGCCCTGGACGGTGGTGAACTCGTGCAATACTCCATCGATGCGAACACTGGTGACAGCTGCACCAGGGATCGAGGACAGCAGCGTGCGGCGCAGCGAGTTGCCCAGGGTGTAGCCGAAACCCGGCTCCAAGGGCTCAATCGTGAACCGCGAACGGTTCGGGGCTACTACTTCTTCGGTAAGGGTGGGGCGCTGTGCAATAAGCACTTACATTTCCTTTCAGCGAGCGTCCGCTATATGACGCAACACATGTGGGTGGAAACGACGTCTGCCGTCTGGCGTCCGTCTAGATCGGGCGAGTGAACCGCATGTGGCGCGCGCCGCCGTCGCCCCCTGTTCAGGGGACGACGGCGGCACACGCCGGCATCGGGTCAAACTAGACGCGGCGACGCTTCGACGGGCGGCAACCGTTGTGGGCGCTCGGGGAGACGTCCTGGATGGACCCCACCTCGAGTCCGGCGGCCTGCAGCGAGCGGATGGCGGTTTCGCGACCGGAGCCCGGTCCCTTCACGAACACGTCGACCTTCTTCATGCCGTGTTCTTGGGCGCGCTTGGCGGCCGACTCGGCTGCCATCTGCGCGGCGTACGGGGTCGACTTGCGGGAGCCCTTGAATCCGACTTCGCCGGCCGAGGCCCACGAGATGACGGCACCGGTCGGGTCCGTGATGGACACGATGGTGTTGTTGAAGGTGCTCTTGATGTGCGCCTGACCCAGCGCGATGTTCTTCTTGTCCTTGCGACGCGGCTTGCGGACCGCTCCACGAGTCTTTGGGGGCATTGCTAACTCCTACGAGATGTTTGGCTGGGACCGCTGTTTAGCGGGTCTTCTTCTTACCGGCGACGGTGCGCTTCGGACCCTTGCGGGTGCGAGCGTTGGTCTTGGTGCGCTGTCCGCGGACCGGCAGGCCCTTGCGGTGGCGAATGCCCTCGTAGGATCCGATCTCGACCTTGCGGCGGATGTCGGCTGCTACTTCGCGGCGGAGGTCACCCTCGACCTTGAAGTTTCCCTCAACGTAGTCACGCAGCTGGACCAGCTGCTCGTCACTGAGGTCCTTGACACGAGTTTCCGGGGTGATCCCGGTCTCGGCAACAGTTTGTTCTGCACGGGTCTTGCCCACGCCGTAGATGTATGTCAGCGCAATGACAACGCGCTTTTCGCGCGGGATGTCTACGCCTGCGAGACGAGCCATATTGGTGTCTTCCTCACATGTTTCGCGGAGGTATGGAGCAGTACACACCCTGTTGCCAGGTCCCCGGCCTCCGTGCCGGGGGTGTGCGTCCCGCGTAATGGACGCTGTACTGCCGATATTCGATTACTACGCGCAGGTTCAGGTTCCCGAAGGAGACTTAGCCCTGACGCTGTTTATGGCGTGGGTTTTCGCAGATCACCATGACCCGCCCGTTACGGCGGATCACCTTGCACTTGTCGCAGATCGGCTTCACGCTAGGGTTAACCTTCACGGTTCGGGTCCTTTGCGGTTGCTGTTTCAGTGGAACTGTAACTACCTTCGCGCCCCTGGCGGACCGGAGGCGCGGAAGTCTTTACTTGTAGCGGTAGACGATACGTCCACGATTGAGGTCGTACGGGCTGAGTTCAACCACTACACGGTCCTCCGGAAGGATTCGAATGTAGTGCTGACGCATCTTTCCCGAGATAGTGGCAAGTACCACGTGTCCGTTCGGCAGCTCAACGCGGAACATCGCATTGGGAAGTGCTTCCGACACGGTGCCTTCTACCTCGATGACACCCTCTTTCTTGGCCATATCCTCCGCTAACGTTTG
Source organism: Micrococcaceae bacterium RIT 802 (assembly GCA_016892645.1). Classification (GTDB taxonomy): domain Bacteria; phylum Actinomycetota; class Actinomycetes; order Actinomycetales; family Micrococcaceae; genus Arthrobacter_H. The sequence goes on along the minus strand of JAFEMX010000001.1, from coordinate 295,554 downwards.
TGCCGGTTGCTGATGCTTCCGGCGTGTATGTTCTTGGTTGACGAGCGCCCGTGCCCGACAGCCGGGGTTTAACCGGGAGTTCTTTTGGGCACAAGCGTAGAGACAACCAACAAGCAATCCTACGCGGAGGATCGGATTTTACGAAATCCGGTGCGCCGCCCCGCTCCCCCGCACTCCGAGGGGCATGCTACCCCTGCAACGGCGACGGGGTGACCCCGAATGGCGCGAGGCCTGCCGTGCCGCCATCGTGGGCCGTGAGCACCCAGATACCGCCCAGGTGCACTGCCACCGTGTGTTCCCACTGCGAGGCACGGGAGCCATCGGTGGTCACGACCGTCCAGTCGTCATCCAGCACCCGGGTTTCGATGTCCCCGCGCACCAACATCGGTTCGATGGCCAGGCACATTCCCGGCTTCACGCGTGGACCGCGATGGCCGGACCGGTAGTTGAGCACGTCGGGTGCCTGGTGCATTTCGGTGCCGATGCCATGGCCGACGTAGTCCTCGAGGATGCCCAGCGGCGCCCCCTCGCGGGAGGAGACGAAGTCGTCGATGGCCTCGCCGATCTCCCCGACGAACCGGGCATTGGCCAGGGCGGCGATCCCCCGCCACATCGCTTCCTGGGTGGTGTCGGACAGCCGCTGGTCCTCGGGATCGGCCGTGCCGATAATGACCGTGCGTGCCGAATCAGCGTGCCAGCCCTCGATGATCGCCCCGCCATCGATCTTGAGCACGTCTCCGTCGCCCAGGACGTAATCGGACGGGAACCCATGGACCACCCGGTCGTTGACCGAGGCACAGATGGTGGCGGGGAAACCGTAGTAGCCCTTGAAGTTGGACTTGGCACCATGCTTGTCCAGAACCGCCTCGAAGACCTGGTCGAGCTCGGCGGTCGTGGTGCCGATCTGGGCCGCGGCCACCGCGGCGTCCAGGGCCTCGGCGAGCACCAGCCCAGCTTCGCGCATCTTGAGGATCTGGTCGTTGGACTTGTACTCGATCTTGGGCTGGCCGAATGCCATGCGGTTTCCTCCGGTTCGGTGGTCAATCTGTGTGCGGCACGCCGGCCGCTGGCCGGGGAAGCCAAGACGGCCGCCACGTGCGCACTCGGTGCGGTGACGGCCGTCTGCATCCCTCGTTGGGGGCGTGCCTAGACTGCGGTGCTCTCGAGGGCGGCGAGGACGCGTTCGGTGACCTCGTCGATGTCACCGAGTCCATCCACGTGGCGCACGATGCCACGTTCCAGGTAGCGGTCCACGACCACCTGGGTTTGCGTCTGGTAGACATCCAGCCGGTGGCGGATGACGTCTTCGGTATCGTCCGCGCGCCCCTCGATCTCCGCCCGCTTCAGCAGCCGTGCCACCAGTTCCTCCGGATCCGCGGTGAGCTGCAGGACCATGTCCAGCGCCGTGCCCTCCTCTTCCAGGATGGAGTCCAACTCGTCCACCTGCGCCGACGTCCGCGGGTATCCATCCAGCAGGAACCCGTTGGCCACGTCGTCCTGCTTCAACCGGTCGCGCACCATGCGGTTGGTGACCGAATCGGGGACGTAGTCACCGGCATCCATGTACTGCTTGGCCTCCAGGCCCAATGGCGTTCCGCCCTTGACGTTGGCCCGGAAGATGTCGCCGGTCGAGATGGCCACGATACCCAGCCGGTCGGTGATACGCACGGCCTGGGTTCCCTTGCCCGAACCGGGCGGGCCAATGATCAAGAGTCTGGTCATCGCAGAAGTCCTTCGTAGTGTCGCTGTTGCATCTGGGCATTGATTTGCTTGACCGTCTCGAGGCCCACACCAACCATGATGAGGACCGAGACGCCGCCGAACGGGAAGTTCTGGTCAGCCTTGATCAGGACGAACGCGATCAGTGGCGTCAACGCGATGAAGCCAAGGTAGATGGCTCCGGGGAAGGTGATACGGCTCAGCACATAGGACAGGTAGTCCGCGGTGGGCTTGCCGGCTCTAATCCCCGGGATGAAACCACCATACTTCTTCATGTTGTCCGCGACTTCCGTCGGGTTGAACGTGATCGCCACGTAGAAGTAGGTGAAGAAGATGGTCAGGATCAGGTACACGGCCATGTACAGGGGGCTGCTGCCGTTGAAGTTCGCCTGGATCCAGACGGCCCAACCGGGCAGGGACCCGTCGGGGCGCATGTTGAACTGCACGAGCATCTGCGGCAGCGCAAGCATCGACGAGGAGAAGATCACGGGGATCACGCCCGCCATGTTCACCTTGATCGGGATGTAGGTCGAGCTTCCGCCGACGGTCCTGCGACCCACCATGCGCTTCGCATACTGGACGGGGACACGGCGCTGGGAAAGTTCGACGAAGACGACCAGTGCAACGACACAGAGCCCGATGAGGATGACTCCGCTGAAGACGCCCCAGCCCTGGGTGCGCGCGATGGTGCCCATGGAAGAGGGGAAGCCGGAGGCGATGGAAACGAAGATCAGGATGGACATTCCGTTGCCGACGCCCTTTTCCGTGACCAGTTCACCCATCCACATGATCAGGCCGGTGCCCGCGGTCAGGACGATGACCATGAGCAGGATGTGCACGATGGTCTGGTCGGGAACGATCGGCAGCGCACAGCCTTGGAAGAGGTTGCCGCTACGGGCCAACGACACCAGTGTGGTTGCCTGAAGCAGGCCGAGGGCGATGGTCAGGTAACGCGTGTACTGCGTCAGCGTGGACTGCCCCGAAGCGCCTTCCTTGTGCAGCTCCTCGAAACGGGGGATGACGACGCGGAGCAGCTGCACGATGATCGACGCGGTGATGTACGGCATGATGCCCAAGGCGAAGATCGACACCTGCAGCAAGGCGCCGCCGCTGAACAGGTTGACGAACTGGTACAGGCCGCCCGAGGTGTTGCCCATTTCGAGGCACTGCTGGACGTTGCCGTAGTCGACCCCGGGTGCGGGGATGTAGACGCCGAGACGGTAGATGGCGATGATGCCGAGCGTGAACAACAACTTACGTCGCAGGTCAGGCGTCCGGAATACCCGGGCAATGGCGCTGAGCAAGCGTCCTCCTGAAGGATGTGGTTTCGGCCTGATGCCGGAATGGACTTCTGAGAGTCTACCGGTTCTCGGTGCTCTTCGAAGCAGTGGGGGCGGTACGGGGCCCACGGCTGGGCGGGGCCATGCCTATCTACAGGCGGTAGCCGCCCGACCGTGGGATGCGAAAGGTCCCCAGCGCTCCGGGCTGTGCCCGGGCGTTGGGGACCATTCAGCTGTGCCGTGCTGTCACGGGGACCTTAGAGCGAGGTCACCGAACCGCCGGCAGCGGCGATCTTTTCCGCGGCGGACGACGAGAAGGCGTCAGCCTTCACGTTGACCTTGACGGTGATGTCGCCGGAACCCAGGACCTTGACGGGCTGGTTCTTGCGAACGGCGCCCTTCTCGACCAGGTTCTCGACGGTGATGTCGCCGCCTTCGGGGAACAGCTCCGAGATCTTGTCCAGGTTCACGACCTGGTACTCGACGCGGAACGGGTTCTTGAAGCCGCGCAGCTTCGGCAGGCGCATGTGCAGCGGAAGCTGCCCGCCCGCGAAGCCGGCCTTGACCTGGTAACGGGCCTTCGTGCCCTTGGTGCCACGGCCTGCGGTCTTGCCCTTGGAAGCCTCGCCGCGACCCACACGGGTCTTTGCGGTCTTGGATCCTTCGGCAGGACGCAGGTGGTGAACCTTGAGTGCCTTTTCATTGGCCATGATTACTTCGCCTCCTCAACCTTTACGAGGTGCGGAACCTTGTTGACCATGCCAACGGTCACGGGATCGGCGTCACGGACCACAGTGTGGCCGATCCGCTTCAGGCCCAGTGAACGCAGGGTGTCGCGCTGGTTCTGCTTGCCACCAATGGTGGACTTGGTCTGGGTGATCGTCAGCTTTGCGTCGCTCGGGACAATGTTCTTCGCCACTACTTACGCACCTGCCTTCTGGTTGATCGTACGCAGCATCTGGGCCGGCACAACCTCGTCCATCGGCAGTCCACGACGGGCTGCCACGGCAGCCGGCTCTTCCAGTGCCTTCAACGCGGCCACGGTGCCGTGGACGATGTTGATCTGGTTGGTGGAGCCCATGGACTTCGACAGAACGTCATGGATACCGGCGCACTCGAGCACGGCACGCACCGGACCACCGGCGATAACGCCGGTACCCGGGGAAGCCGGACGCAGGAGCACGACGCCAGCGGCGGCTTCACCCTGCACCAGGTGCGGGATGGTGGAGCCGACGCGCGGGACGCGGAAGAAGGACTTCTTCGCTTCCTCGACGCCCTTGGCGATGGCCGCGGGAACTTCCTTGGCCTTGCCGTAGCCGACACCGACCATGCCGTTGCCGTCGCCCACCACCACGAGTGCGGTGAAGCTGAAGCGGCGGCCGCCCTTGACGACCTTGGACACGCGGTTGATGGCCACGACGCGCTCGAGGAACTTGTCCTTGTCGTCGTTGCGGCTGTCCTTGGAATCGCGGCCACGGCCACGTCCCTCGCCACGGCCACGGCCTTCGCCGCGCCCGCGGTTGTCGCCGCGGTTGTCGTTGCGACGGGCGCCGGAGGTGTTCTCCGTCGTCGTGGTCGTCGCAGCTGCCTCAGTGGCTTCAGACACCTGAGTTTCCTTCTCGTTAGTAGCTTCGCTCACAGTGCCAGCCCACCTTCCCGTGCCCCGTCGGCGACCGCGGCCACACGGCCGTGGTACCTGTTGCCACCGCGGTCGAAGACCACGGACTCAATGCCGGCTGCCTTGGCACGCTCGGCGACGAGTTCGCCGACGCGCTTGGCCTTGGCGGTCTTGTCACCATCGAAGGAGCGCAGATCGGCTTCCATGGTCGAGCCTGACGCCACGGTGACGCCCTGGCTGTCATCGACAACCTGGACGAAGATGTGGCGTGCGGACCGGTTGACGACCAGACGCGGACGAACGCCCGTGCCCGTGATGCGCTTACGTACGCGCAGGTGGCGGCGACCGCGAGCGGCAGCCTTGCTCTTACCCTTGATTGAAAGAGCCATGTTTACTTACCAGCCTTTCCGACCTTGCGGCGGATAACTTCGCCTTCATAGCGGATGCCCTTGCCCTTATAGGGATCCGGCCGACGGAGCTTGCGGATGTTGGCTGCAACTTCGCCAACCTGCTGCTTGTTGATACCGGAGACAACCACCTTGTTGTTGCCCTCGGCGGCAAGAGTGATGCCCTCCGGAGCTTCAACGACGACCGGGTGCGAGTAGCCCAGAGCGAACTCCAGGTTGGCGCCCTTGGCCAGCACGCGGTAACCGGTGCCGTGGATTTCCAGCTTCTTGGAGTAGCCCTCGGTGACGCCCGTGATCAGGTTAGAGATCAGCGTGCGGGTCAGCCCGTGCAGCGAACGCGATTCGCGCTCGTCATTCGGACGGGACACCGTCAGGGTGTTCTCCTCCAGGGCAACCGTGATCGGGGAGGCAACGGTGAGGCTGAGCTCGCCCTTGGTGCCCTTCACGAAGACATCGGAGCCGTCGACCTTCAGGTCAACGCCGGCAGGGATAGTGATTGGAAGACGTCCAATACGTGACATGGTGCTTCTCCCTTCCCGTTACCAGACGTAGGCGAGGACTTCCCCACCTACACCCTTCTTGGCTGCCTGGCGGTCCGTCAGGAGACCCGAGGACGTGGACAGGATGGCAATGCCGAGTCCACCAAGGACGTGCGGCAAGTTGGTGGACTTCGCGTAAACGCGCAGGCCCGGCTTGGAAATGCGGCGGACGCCAGCGATGGAACGCTCACGGCTCGGACCGAACTTCAGGTTGATGGTCAGCTTCTTGCCTACCTCGGCAGCTTCCTCGACGAAGTCGCCGATGTAGCCTTCCGCCTTGAGGATCTGGGCAACGCGCACCTTCAGCTTGGAAGAAGGCATGGACACGGTGTCGTGGTATGCCGAGTTCGCGTTGCGCAGACGAGTCAGCATGTCTGCGACAGGATCTGTCATTGTCATTTGGGCTGAGGCCCTTCCTCGCTACGGTTTCCGCTCAACGCGGACCTGTAACGTAGTTGATCTAGTTGTCGGTCTTGAACGGGAAGCCCAGCGCCTTGAGCAGCGCGCGGCCTTCTTCGTCGGTCTTGGCCGTGGTCACCACAGTGATGTCCATGCCGCGGACGCGGTCGATCTTGTCCTGGTCGATCTCGTGGAACATTGCCTGTTCCGTGAGACCGAAGGTGTAGTTGCCGTTACCGTCGAACTGCTTGCCGTTCAAACCGCGGAAGTCGCGGATACGGGGCAGGGCCAGCGTCACCAGGCGGTCGACGAATTCCCACATGCGATCGTTGCGCAGCGTTGCGTGGGTGCCGATCGGCATCCCCTCGCGCAGCTTGAACTGTGCGATCGACTTGCGGGCCTTGGTCACGAGCGGCTTCTGACCGGTGATGGCCGTCAGGTCGCGCACGGCGCCTTCGATGAGCTTGGAGTCCTTGGCGGCCTCGCCGACGCCCATGTTGACGACGACCTTGACCAAGCTCGGAACCTGCATGACGTTCGTGTAGTTGAACTCGCCCTGCAGGGCTTCGCGGATCTCGGAGGCGTACTTGGCCTTCAGGCGCGGCTGAACCTTTACTGCTGCTTCAGTCATTAGAGTGCCTTTCCGGAAGCCTTGGCGTAGCGAACACGCACCGTCTTCTTCACGCCGTTCTTTTCCACGGTTTCCTCGCGGAAGCCAACGCGCGTGGGCTTCTTCGACTCGGGGTCGAGGACCGCGACGTTGGAAACGTGGATGGGAGCCTCGACGACCTGGATGCCGCCGGTGGAGGCGCCGCTCTCGGTCTGGCCGGCCCGGGTGTGCTTGGTGACGCGGTTGATGCCCTCGACGAGCACGCGGTTGGCCTCCGGGAACACCTTCAGGACCTTGCCCTGCTTGCCGCGGTCTCCACCGCGTTCGGCCTTGGCGCCGGTGATGACCTGGACCAGGTCACCCTTCTTGATCTTTGCGCCCATGGTTACAGCACCTCCGGAGCCAGGGAAACGATCTTCATGAACTTCTTGTCGCGAAGTTCACGACCGACGGGACCGAAGATACGGGTTCCACGCGGCTCGGTGTCCGCCTTGAGGAGGACCGCTGCGTTCTCGTCGAACTTGATGTAGGAACCGTCGACGCGGCGACGTTCCTTCTTGGTGCGGACGATGACGGCCTTGACCACATCGCCCTTCTTGACGTTGCCGCCAGGGATTGCGTCCTTGACGGTGGCGACGATGACGTCGCCGATGCCTGCGTAGCGACGTCCGGATCCACCGAGAACACGGATGGTAAGGATTTCCTTAGCACCGGTGTTGTCAGCCACCTTGAGTCGCGACTCCTGCTGAATCACTTTCAACTCCTGTCGTCTCGCCGGTTCTCCCAGGGAGCCTTGCGGAACGGATATGGTCCATCTGCGGCGCTCGCTTACCCCCATCTCCAAACAGGTGGGATTCACGGGGAATCCGCATGCTGCTGGGGAGACAGGGCCGAGGCGTGATGCCGCAGAGCCGTGCCGCACGCCGGCTCCGGATCGCACCGGGCCGCGCACGAATGCCTGCAACGAAGGTGGATAGTCCCCGCAGCAGAGCGCACAGGCACATAAGTCTACGCCAGAAGCGCGTTCCGGGCCAATCGCATGATAATGGCGCCGGAAGGACCGGGCATGACAAAAGCACGACGCCGGTGCGCTCCCCCGAGGGGGTGCACACCGGCGTCGTGCCGAGATCCTTGCGGGATCGAGGGTTGGCTACTTGGCCTTCTCCACGATCTCGACGAGGCGCCAGTTCTTGTCCTTGGACAGGGGCCGGGTCTCCGCGATGATGACCAGGTCGCCGATGCCGGCGGTGTTGGTCTCGTCGTGGGCCTTGATCTTCTTGTTGCGACGCATGACCTTGCCGTAGAGGGCGTGCTTCACGCGGTCCTCGACGTCAACGACGATGGTCTTTTCCATCTTGTCGGAAACCACGTACCCGCGAAGGGTTTTGCGGTAACCGCGAGCTTCTGCTGCTTCAGCCACTGCGTTCTCCTTCTCGCTCATTACTTGGCTTCCTCAGGTGCTTCGTCCGACTCGGACTTCTTCGAGGACTTCTTGGCCTTCTTTTCGGCCTTGACGTCTTCGACCGGGGCGGTGACCTCCGGGCGGATGCCCAGTTCGCGCTCACGCATTACCGTGTAGATGCGGGCGATGTCACGCTTGACCGACTTCAGGCGGCCATGCGACTCGAGCTGACCGGTGGCGGACTGGAAGCGCAGGTTGAACAGCTCTTCCTTGGCCTTCTTCAGCTCCTCAACCAGACGGGCGTTGTCAAGACCGTCCAGCTGTTCGGTGGCGAGATCCTTGGATCCAATTGCCATTCCTATTCACCACCCTCACGACGCACGATGCGTGCCTTCAGCGGCAGCTTGTGGATCGCCAGGCGCAGGGCCTCGCGAGCTACCTCATCGGTAACACCGGAGAGTTCGAAGAGAACCCGGCCCGGCTTGACGTTTGCAACCCACCACTCCGGCGAACCCTTACCGGAACCCATACGGGTTTCGGCAGGCTTCTTGGTCAGCGGGCGGTCCGGATAAATGTTGATCCAGACCTTGCCGCCACGCTTGATGTGGCGGGTCATGGCGATACGGGCTGCTTCGATCTGACGGTTGGTCACGTAGGCCGGGGTAAGGGCCTGGATTCCGTAGTCACCGAAGGAGACCGTGGTGCCGCCGCTTGCAGTACCCGTACGGGACGGGTGGTGCTGCTTGCGGAACTTCACTCGGCGTGGGATAAGCATTTAAGCCTGTCCTCCTTCTGCGGCCGCCGGAGCCTGGGCTGCCGGGGCAGCCCCGGTTGCCGGAGCACCGGTATTGCGGTCGTTACGACGACGGCGGTCGCCACCAGCTGCGGGGGGACGCCCACCGGGGCGATCGCCACGGCCGCGGGCCGGAGCGGCAGCGTTCTGGGCAGCAAGTTCCTTGCTGGTCAGGTCGCCCTTGTAGATCCAGACCTTCACGCCAATGCGGCCGAAGGTGGTCTTGGCCTCGAACTTGCCGTAGTCGATGTTCGCACGCAGGGTGTGCAGCGGCACACGGCCCTCGCGGTAGAACTCCTTGCGGGACATTTCCGCCCCGCCCAGACGACCGGCGCACTGGACACGGATGCCCTTGGCTCCGGCGCGCATGGCCGACTGCATGGCCTTCTTCATCGCACGGCGGAAAGCCACGCGGGAAGCAAGCTGCTCGGCGATGCCCTGGGCCACCAGCTGCGCTTCGATCTCGGGGTTCTTGACCTCGAGGATGTTCAGCTGCACCTGCTTGGCCGTGAGCTTCTCCAGCTCGCCACGGATGCGGTCGGCTTCGGCGCCGCGGCGGCCGATGACGATGCCCGGGCGGGCGGTGTGGATGTCAACGCGGACACGATCGCGGGTGCGCTCGATCTCCACCTTGGCGATGCCGGCGCGTTCCATGCCAGTGGTCATCAGCTCGCGGATCTTGATGTCCTCGCGGACGAAATCCTTGTAGCGCTGACCCGGCTTGTTGCTATCGGCGTACCAGTGCGAAATGTGATCCGTGGTGATACCAAGTCGGAACCCATTGGGATTGATTTTCTGTCCCATTTACTTTTCCCCACCCTTCTCCGGGGTTGAAACAACCACGGTGATGTGGCTGGTGCGCTTCTTGATCTGAAATGCGCGACCTTGGGCACGCGGCTGGAACCGCTTCATCGTTGCGCCTTCGTCAACGCGGGCTTCGCTGATGAACAGCTCGTCCTCGTTGAATCCAACGCCGTCACGATCTGCGGCGACACGGGCATTTGCCACGGCCGACGCTACTACCTTGAATACCGGCTCCGAAGCTGCCTGTTGGGCAAACTTCAGAATCGCCAGAGCCTCATTCGCCTGCTTGCCACGAACAAGGTCGACGACGCGCCGGGCCTTCATAGGCGTTACGCGGATATGGCGCGCAATTGCCTTGGCTTCCATTGCTTTCCTTCTCTCGTCTATCGAAGAAGTGCTAAGCACTCACTAACCCTCGCGGGTTAGCGGCGCTTGCCCTTCTTGTCGTCCTTCACGTGGCCGCGGAAAGTCCGCGTGGGAGCGAATTCGCCGAGCTTGTGCCCGACCATCGACTCGGTGACAAACACCGGAATGTGCTTGCGTCCGTCGTGCACGGCGATCGTGTGCCCGAGCATGTCGGGGACGATCATCGAACGGCGGGACCACGTCTTGATGACGTTCTTGGTGCCCTTTTCGTTCTCAGCAGCCACCTTTACATACAGGTGCTGATCGACGAAGGGGCCTTTCTTCAGGCTGCGTGGCATGTTTCCAGGCTCCTATCGCTTGTTCTTGCCGGTACGACGGCGACGCACAATGAGCTTGTCGCTTTCCTTGTTCGGACGGCGGGTACGGCCTTCCGGCTTGCCGTTCGGGTTGACCGGGTGGCGACCGCCACTGGTCTTGCCCTCGCCACCACCGTGCGGGTGGTCGACGGGGTTCATGACGACACCACGCACGGTCGGGCGGACGCCCTTCCAGCGCATGCGGCCGGCCTTGCCCCAGTTGATGTTCGACTGCTCGGCGTTGCCGACCTCGCCGATGGTGGCGCGGCAGCGGACGTCGACGTTGCGGATCTCGCCGGAGGGCAGGCGGAGCTGCGCGAAGCGGCCCTCACGTGCAACCAGCTGGACCGAGGCACCCGCGGAGCGGGCCATCTTGGCCCCGCCGCCGGGACGGAGCTCCACTGCGTGGATCACGGTACCCACCGGGATGTTGCGCAGCGGCAGGTTGTTGCCGGGCTTGATGTCGGCGTTTGCGCCGGCTTCCACCGCATCGCCCTGGGAGAGCTTGTTCGGGGCGATGATGTAACGCTTCGTGCCATCAATGTAGTGCAGCAGCGCAATGCGGGCCGTGCGGTTGGGGTCGTATTCGATGTGAGCGACCTTGGCCGGCACGCCGTCCTTGTCGTGACGACGGAAGTCGATCAGACGGTATTGGCGCTTGTGTCCACCACCCTTGTGACGGGTGGTGATCTTTCCGGAATTGTTGCGGCCGCCGGTCTTGGTGAGCGGACGGAGCAGCGACTTTTCCGGGGTAGTCCGGGTAATTTCTGCGAAGTCGGCTACGCTCGAGCCACGCAGGCCCGGGGTAGTCGGCTTGTACTTGCGGATTGCCATGTTTTATTCCTCGTTAAAGTGGTCTCCGCTTAGGAAAGCGGACCGCCGAAGATGTCGATCGTGCCTTCTTTTAGGGAGACAATCGCACGCTTGGTAGCCTTGCGGGTTCCCCATCCAAAGCGGGTGCGCTTGCGCTTCCCTGCACGGTTGATGGTGTTGACGGAGTCCACCTTGACGGAGAAGATGCTCTCCACCGCCAACTTGATTTCCGTCTTGTTCGAGCGCGGGTCGACCAGGAAGGTGTACTTACCTTCGTCGATCAGGCCGTAGCTCTTTTCCGAAACGACCGGCGCCAGGATGACGTCGTGCGGGGACTTGGAGAAGGTGGCGCTCACTTGGCGTCCTCCTTGTTGACCAGGGCATCGAATGCGGCCTTGGTGAATACCACGTCATCGGCGACCAGAACATCGTAGGTGTTCAGCTGGTCGACGTAGAGGGCGTGGACGTTCACCAGGTTGCGCACGGAAAGTGCTGCAACGTCGTTGGCGCGGTCGATGACTACGAGCAGGTTCTTGCGCTCGGTGAGAGCGCGCAGGGTGGCCAGCGCATCCTTGGTCGACGGCGCGGAGCCGGCAACCAAGTTTTCGATCACGTGAACGCGATCGTGGCGGGCACGGTCAGAGAGGGCTCCACGCAGGGCGGCTGCCTTCATCTTCTTGGGAGTGCGCTGCGAGTAATCGCGCGGCGTCGGCCCGTGGACCACGCCACCACCGGTCATGTGCGGGGCGCGGATGGAACCCTGACGGGCTCGTCCGGTGCCCTTCTGCTTGAACGGCTTGCGACCGGCACCGGAAACCTCGGCGCGGGTCTTGGTCTTGTGCGTACCCTGACGGGCGGCAGCAAGCTGGCCCACGACGACCTGGTGCAGCAGCGGAACGTTGGTCTGAACGTCAAAGATCGAGGCAGGAAGCTCGACCTTCAGTGCGGTGTTAGCCATGGTGCTTATGCTCCCTTCACGGCGGTGCGTACGAGGACGACCCGGCCGCGGGCGCCGGGGACGGCACCCTTGATCAGCAGGAGGTTCTTCTCGGCGTCCACGGCGTGAACCGTGAGGTTCATCGTGGTCACGCGCTCGGCGCCCATGCGGCCAGCCATGCGCTGGCCCTGGAAAACGCGTCCGGGAGTTGAAGCTCCGCCGATGGAACCGGGCTTGCGGTGGTTCTTGTGGGCACCGTGCGATGCACCGACACCGGAGAAGCCGTGACGCTTCATGACACCGGCGAATCCCTTGCCCTTGGACTTGCCCACGACATCGACCTTCTGGCCGGCCTCGAAGACCTCCACGGACAGTTCCTGGCCCAGGTTGTACGTGTCGGCATCCGCGGTGCGCAGCTCGACCACGTGGCGGCGCGGGGTGACCCCTGCGGCCTCGAAGTGGCCGGCCAACGGCTGGGTGACCTTGCGCGGGTCGATCTGGCCGTAGCCGATCTGTACGGCTGCATAGCCATCGCGGTCCGCGTTGCGGAGTTGGGTCACGACATTGGGATCTACCTGCACGACAGTGACGGGGATGAGATTGTGGTTCTCGTCCCAGACCTGGGTCATGCCGAGCTTCGTGCCCAGCAGGCCCTTTACATTACGGGTTGCGGTCATAGTTTCTCAGCACCTCCCCTAAAGCTTGATTTCGATGTTGACGTCCGCCGGCAGGTCGAGACGCATCAGCGAATCAACAGCCTTCGGGGTCGGATCGACGATGTCGATCAGACGCTTGTGCGTGCGCATTTCGAAGTGCTCACGGCTGTCCTTGTACTTGTGGGGCGAACGGATCACGCAGTACACGTTCTTCTCCGTCGGCAGCGGCACGGGGCCGACTACGGTTGCGCCTGCGCGCGTGACCGTCTCAACGATCTTCCGGGCAGAAACGTCAATGACCTCGTGGTCATACGACTTCAGCCGGATGCGGATTTTTTGTCCCGCCATGGCGTCATGCCTCTTTCTAAGTAGCACTCTCTGTACAGTTACTGTGCACTAACGGGTCCTTGCGGACCGGCACACTCCGCACGGGCTGAATCCGGGCAAGCCCGGGTTCCTCACCCCGCCGAAGCTCCGACCCCCGCGGTCGGGCGTGTCGCCTTGTTTCGGCTGCACGACCCTAAAGAATGGGGGCGGGTCATATTTGGGCCTCGGTGTTTCAGTCGTATCCGCCCCTGCCCCGGGCATTATCCCGGGCGGGACGCGATCTCGGTCGAAACCGGCCCCGGCTCCGGTATCGGCGGACCGATCGGCGAGCACAAGGCACAAAGAGGCGCTTGAACAACTTATCCAGTGTGTCAGATCGGGGCCGCATTTGCCAATCCATACCGATCCGTCGTGCCCAAGGACACAGGGTCACCCGCCGCACCCCGCCGTCCCGGGGCCCGAAGGTGCCCCGCGTCCCCGGCTCCGGGCATGAAAAAGCCCCGCCAAATGAACGGCGGGGCTTTTTCCGACCTACGGGTCAGATCATCAGGCAGAGACTACTTGGTGATCTTGGTGACGCGGCCCGAGCCAACGGTGCGGCCACCCTCGCGGATGGCGAAGCCGAGGCCCTCTTCCATGGCGATGGGCTGGATCAGCACAACGCTCATTTCGGTGTTGTCGCCGGGCATGACCATCTCCGTGCCCTCGGGCAGGGTGATGACGCCGGTGACGTCCGTGGTGCGGAAGTAGAACTGCGGGCGGTAGTTCGAGTAGAACGGGTTGTGGCGTCCGCCTTCGTCCTTGGACAGGATGTAGACGTTGCCCTCGAACTCGGTGTGCGGGGTGATCGAGCCCGGCTTCACGACAACCTGGCCGCGCTCGACGTCCTCGCGCTTGATGCCGCGGAGCAGCAGGCCACAGTTCTCGCCGGCCCATGCCTCGTCGAGCTGCTTGTGGAACATCTCGATGCCGGTCACCGTGGTCTTCTGGACCGGGCGGATGCCGACGATCTCGACCTCGGAGTTGATGCCCAGGGTGCCACGCTCGGCGCGGCCGGTGACGACGGTGCCACGACCGGTGATCGTGAAGACGTCCTCGATCGGCATCAGGAACGGCTTGTCCTTGTCGCGTACCGGGTCCGGGATGAACGTGTCGACGGCCTCCATGAGGTCCTCGACGGACTTGACCCACTGGGGATCGCCTTCCAGGGCCTTCAGGCCCGAAACGCGGATCACCGGGGCGTTGTCGCCATCGAATTCCTGCGAGGACAGAAGTTCGCGAACTTCCATCTCCACGAGGTCGAGGAGTTCCTCGTCCTCGACCATGTCGGACTTGTTCAGTGCCACCAGCAGCGTCGGAACGCCGACCTGGCGGGCCAGCAGCACGTGCTCGCGCGTCTGGGCCATCGGGCCGTCGGTCGCGGCGACCACGAGGATCGCGCCGTCCATCTGGGCGGCACCGGTGATCATGTTCTTGATGTAGTCAGCGTGACCCGGAGCATCGACGTGCGCGTAGTGGCGCTTTTCCGTCTGGTACTCAATGTGGGAGATGTTGATCGTGATGCCGCGCTGGCGCTCTTCCGGGGCGGAGTCAATCGCCGAGAAATCACGCTGCTCGTTCAGATCGGGGTACTTGTCAGCAAGCACCTTCGAAATGGCAGCCGTCAACGTCGTCTTACCGTGGTCAACGTGACCGATGGTGCCGATGTTAACGTGCGGCTTAGTCCGCTCGAACTTTGCCTTCGCCACAGGTTCCTCCTAGAACGTTTTTTCAGAAGACTTACCCCGCCTGCGCGGTTCGCAGGCGAATCTCAATTAAGTCTACTGTGGGCTTGTTTATTTCTTGAAATTGCGGTTTCCGTCCGGCTCCGCTACGGGAACCCTTCGTTCGCCTGGGGAGGCCGGCCGGACATCCCTGCCCGGCCGGCAAACCCGGTGTCGCTTACCTTTCGGTCCGCGACCAGTCTAGATCCCGTTGGCGATTACTCGCCGCGGGACTTCTGGATGATCTCCTCGGCGACAGCCTTGGGGACCTCGGCGTAGCTTTCGAAGGTCATCGAGTACACGGCACGCCCCTGGGTCTTGGACCGCAGGTCGCCAATGTAGCCGAACATCTCCGAGAGCGGAACGCTGGCCTTGATGACCTTCACGCCGGCGGCATCCTCCATGGACTGGATGGATCCACGACGGGAGTTCAGGTCACCGATGACATCGCCCATGTACTCCTCGGGAGTACGGACCTCAACGGCCATCAGCGGTTCCAGGATGATCGGGTTGGCGCGACGTGCACCTTCCTTGAACACCTGGGAGCCGGCGATCTTGAACGCCATTTCGGACGAGTCGACATCGTGGTAGGCGCCGTCAAGCAGGGTCGCCTTGACGCCGACCATCGGGTAGCCGGCCAGCACGCCGAACTGCATCGCGGCCTGGATGCCGGCATCCACGGACGGAATGTATTCGCGCGGGATGCGGCCACCGGTGACGGCGTTCTTGAACTCGTAGAACACGCCTTCCGAGGTATCCAGGGGCTCGAAGGCCATCTGGACCTTGGCGAACTGTCCCGAACCGCCGGTCTGCTTCTTGTGCGTGAAGTCGACCTTGTCGACGGCCTTCTTGATCGTCTCGCGGTAGGCAACCTGGGGCTTGCCCACGTTGGCCTCGACGCGGAACTCGCGCTTCATGCGGTCCACCAGGATATCCAGGTGGAGCTCGCCCATGCCGCCGATCTCGGTCTGGCCGGTGTCCTCGTTCAACGAAACGGTGAACGTGGGGTCCTCTGCAGAAAGCTTCTGGATGGCCGTGGAGAGCTTCTCCTGGTCACCCTTCGTCTTCGGCTCGATGGCCACGAAGATCACCGGGTCCGGGAACGACATCGACTCGAGCACGATCGGTGCGTCGACCGCAGCGAGGGTGTCACCGGTCGTGGTGTCCTTCAGGCCGATGGCCGCGTAGATGTGCCCGGCGTGTGCCTCGTCCACCGGGTTCTCCTTGTTGGCGTGCATCTGGAAGAGCTTTCCGATGCGCTCCTTCTTGCCCTTGGTGGTGTTCATCACCTGGAGGCCGGAAGATGCCTTGCCGGAGTAGACCCGGATGAAGGTCAGCTGCCCGAAGAACGGGTGCGTAGCGATCTTGAACGCCAAGGCGGAGAACGGCTCTTCCTCGCTCGGCTTGCGCGTCATCTCGACTTCCTCGTTGCGCGGGTCATGCCCGATCATCGGGGGGACGTCCAGCGGCGACGGGAGGTAGGACACGACGGCGTCGAGCATGGGCTGCACACCGCGGTTCTTGAACGCGGACCCGCAGAAGACCGGGTAGGCCTCGGAGTTCACGGTCATCTTGCGGATGCCGGCGACCAGTTCCTCGTTGGTGATTTCCTCGCCCTCGAGGTACTTCTCCATCAGCTCGTCGGAGGACTCGGAAACGTCCTCGATGAGCTTGGCACGGTACTCCTCGGCCTTGGCCTGGAGGTCCTCCGGGATTTCCCGAGTCTCGTAGGCCGCACCCATGGTCACGTCGCCCTTGGCGTCGCCGGGCCACACGAGGGCCTTCATCTTGACGAGGTCCACGACGCCGATGAAGTCGTTCTCAGCACCGATCGGCAGCTGCATGACCAGCGGCTTCGCACCCAGGCGCTTCACGATCGTGTCGACCGTGTAGTAGAAGTCGGCCCCGAGCTTGTCCATCTTGTTGACGAAGCAGATGCGCGGAACGTCGTACTTGTCGGCCTGGCGCCAGACAGTCTCGGACTGCGGCTCCACGCCTTCCTTGCCGTCGAAAACGGCAACGGCGCCGTCGAGCACGCGCAGTGCGCGCTCGACCTCGACCGTGAAGTCAACGTGGCCCGGCGTATCGATGATGTTGATCTGGTTGTTGTCCCAGAAGGAGGTCACGGCGGCCGACGTGATCGTGATGCCGCGTTCCTTTTCCTGTTCCATCCAGTCAGTCGTCGATGCGCCGTCGTGCGTTTCGCCGATCTTGTGGTTCACACCCGTGTAGAACAGGATGCGTTCCGTAGTAGTGGTCTTACCGGCATCGATGTGCGCCATGATGCCGATGTTGCGGACCTTCGTGAGGTCGGTGAGCACGTCCTGTGCCACGTTGTCTCCCTTTTTCTGTGGATTCCTGCGCGACGGCGGTGGAGCACCTGTGGTGCCCCGCCGCGACGTCGTGCATGAGGCCGGTTACCAGCGGTAGTGGGCGAATGCCTTGTTGGATTCGGCCATCTTGTGAGTGTCTTCGCGGCGCTTCACAGCGGCACCCAGACCGTTCGATGCGTCGAGGATCTCGTTCATGAGACGTTCGATCATCGTCTTCTCGCGGCGGGCCTTGGAGTATCCGACGAGCCAGCGCAGAGCCAGCGCGGTCGCGCGGCCCGGCTTGACCTCGATCGGCACCTGGTAGGTGGCGCCACCGACGCGGCGGGACTTGACCTCGATGGCCGGACGGACGTTGTCCATGGCCTTCTTGAGGGCAACCACCGGATCGGCGTTGGTCTTGGCCTGGACACCTTCAAGTGCACCGTAGACGATGCGCTCGGCGGTGGATTTCTTGCCGTCGACCAGGACCTTGTTGATCAGCTGGGTCACCAGGGGTGCACCGTAGACCGGATCGGAAACGAGGGGGCGCTTGGGCGCCGGACCCTTACGTGGCATTACTTATTCTCCTTCTTGGCGCCGTAGCGGGAGCGAGCCTGCTTACGGTTCTTCACGCCCTGCGTATCAAGTGCACCGCGGACGATCTTGTAACGGACACCCGGAAGGTCCTTCACGCGGCCGCCGCGGACGAGCACGATGGAGTGCTCCTGCAGGTTGTGGCCGACGCCGGGAATGTATGCGGTGACCTCGACGCCGCCGGCCAGGCGCACGCGGGCGACCTTACGCAGAGCGGAGTTCGGCTTCTTCGGGGTGGTGGTGTACACACGGGTGCATACGCCACGACGCATCGGGTTGCCCTTCAGGGCAGGGGCCTTGGTCTTGTTGACCTTCGGCGAGCGGCCCTTGCGGACCAACTGCTGAATAGTAGGCACTTTCGTGTCCTCCGGTTTCTTGGTTCTGCTGCGCCCGAGCCCCACATGCGGCTACTGGACACTGCGCTTTTGGTCGTTTCATCGCAGCGCTTGCGGAGTCGACCGTAGGCGTGCAAAAGTGTGGCATTTGTTGCGCAAGTTCCCCGCAACCCGGACCGTGTCCATTTGCCACACATAAAAACAATTACCCATATCCTAACACGGCGCCGAACGACTCCCGAACCGCGCGTATCCCCCGGGCGCTTGCCGGTGGCACACTTTTCCCATGGAATACCGCCCACTGCTCCGCCGGCGGACCCGGGCGGACCGCCGCCCGGCGTTGGCCCGTCTGGAACTGGACCTGCTCGATGAGGCGGCCACGGGCACCGACGGCACCGTGGAGGCCTTCCCGGAATTCCTCGACTACCTCGCCGCCACGGGTCGCTACATCTTTCACGGGTCCAACCGCCGGGGGATCACCGAATTCCGCACCCAACGGGAATCCTCGGACGCCTCGGCATTGGGCCGCCAGCAGGCGGTGTTCGGTACGCACGACCCCCACTGGGCGATGTTCTACGCACTCGTGGACCGGGGCAACGCGTTCCTCATCGCCAACGCGTCGGTGGCCTTGCGCCGCTCGTCCCGCCTCCGCTGGTACCGGCGCACGGTCTTCGCCAGCGATCCGGAAACGACGCTGCTGACCGCCGGCCGGCTCTACGTGCTCCCCCGCGCGGGCTTCGTCCCGGAGGCGCGCAAGTTCGGCCTTCTGGATACGGCCCAGTGGATCTCGGCGTGCCCGGCCTGGCCCTTGTTCAGCCTGCCGGTGTCGCCGGCCGCCTATCCCCCGGCGCGCTTCATCCTCCGCCACCCCAGCAGCTCGCTACCCACCCGGTGGCAACGGCAGTAAGTGAAGCAGAGGAGGACACCAGGGTCCAACGCTGACTAGGGGACTAGTCGCCCAGGCGGCAAGTCCCCTGGTTGTGCGGGATGACGAGTGTGGGCGGACATGACGATGGCCGGCACCCCTTGCGGGGATGCCGGCCATCGTCATGTCCTTGGACCGCTGTGGCTACCGGAAGTCGTTCCCGAGATCGTAGTCATCCATCGGGATGGCGTGGAACTCGGGGCTCATCCCCGGCTCGACTCCTTCGTAGTCGAAGCCCGTGAAGGCGCTCGGACCGGTGAAGAGGTTGGCCTTGGCTTCCTCGGTGGGCTCGACCGTGACCTGCGTGTAGCGATCCAGGCCGGTGCCGGCCGGGATCAACTTGCCGATGATCACGTTCTCCTTCAGGCCGAGCAACGGATCCGACTTGCCTTCCATCGCTGCCTGCGTCAGGACACGCGTGGTCTCCTGGAAGGACGCCGCGGAGAGCCATGAATCCGTAGCCAGCGAGGCCTTGGTGATGCCCATGAGCTCGTCACGACCCGATGCCGGAGTCTTGCCCTCGGAAACCGCCTTGCGGTTTTCGCCGGTGAAGCGGCTGCGATCAGCCAACTCACCCGGCAGCAAGCCCGTGTCTCCGGACTCGATGACCGTGATGCGCCGCAGCATCTGGCGCACGATGACCTCCACGTGCTTGTCGTGGATGCCCACACCCTGGGACTGGTAGACGTCCTGGACTTCGCGGACCAGGAACTTCTGGGCCTCGCGCGGTCCGAGGACACGCAGCACCTGCTTCGGGTCGATGGCACCGGCAACGAGCTGCTGGCCCACCGCCACCGAGTCCCCGTCTGCCACGAGCATGCGCGCACGGCGCAGCACGGGGTAGGCGATCTCCTCGGAGCCGTCATCGGGGGTGATGACGATCCGCAGCTGCTTCTCGGCATCCTCGATGGTGACGCGTCCGGCAACCTCGGAAATCGGGGCGACACCCTTGGGGGTACGCGCCTCGAAGAGCTCCTGGATACGGGGCAGACCCTGCGTGATGTCCTCCGCGGAAGCAACACCACCGGTGTGGAAGGTACGCATCGTCAGCTGGGTACCGGGCTCGCCGATGGACTGGGCGGCGATGATGCCAACGGCCTCGCCGATGTCCACCGTCTTGCCCGTGGCCAGCGAGCGGCCGTAGCACAGCGCACACGTCCCGACTGCGGACTCGCAGGTCAGCACGGAGCGGACCTTGATCTCCTGGACGCCCGCCGCGAAGAGCTCGTCGATGAGGACGTCGCCCACGTCGGAGCCGGCCTCGGCCAGCACCTTGCCCGAACCATCGACAACGTCGACGGCCAGGGTGCGGGTGTACGCGGAGTTCTCGACGGTCTCGTGCATGCGCACGGTCCCGATCTCGTCGACGTAGGCAATCGGCACGGTCAAACCGCGCTCGGTGCCGCAGTCGGCCTCGCGGACGATGACATCCTGCGAGACGTCCACCAGACGACGGGTCAGGTAACCCGAGTTGGCGGTCTTCAGCGCGGTGTCGGCCAGGCCCTTACGGGCACCGTGCGTGGCGATGAAGTACTCGAGAACTGACAGGCCCTCACGGTATGAGGACTTGATCGGACGCGGGATGATCTCGCCCTTAGGGTTGGACACCAGACCACGGATGCCAGCGATCTGGCGCAACTGCAGCCAGTTACCGCGGGCCTTCGAGGTCACCATGCGGTTGATGGTGTTCAGTTCCTCCATGCCGGCACGCATCGCCTCGGCAACCTCGTCGGTCGCCTTGGTCCAGATGTCGATCAGTTCGGAACGGCGCTCGTCATCGGCGATCAGGCCCTTGTCGAATTGCGACTGGACCTTCAGTGCCTGCTCCTCGTAGGGGGCCAGGATGGCGGTCTTGTCCATGTTCGACGTGATGTCCGAGATGGCCACGGTGATGCCCGAGCGGGTCGCCCACTTGAAGCCGGCGTCCTTCAGGTTGTCCAACGTCGCCGCTGCAGTGACCTTCGGGTAGCGCTCGGCCAGATCGTTGACGATGTCCGACAGCGCGTCCTTGCCGGCGACACGGGCAACCCAGGGGTAGTCCGCGGGCAGCGTCTCGTTGAACAGCACCTGTCCGAGGGAGGTCTCGATCAGTGCCGGGGTGCCTTCCACCCAGCCTTCCGGTGCATCCTGTTCGACGGAGGGCACGAAGCCATCCACCCGGATCTTCACCGGTGCGTTCAGGTGCAGGTCGCCACGGTCCAGCGCCATCAGGGCCTCGGCGACCGAGCTGAAGGCATGTCCGTCCCCTGCTTCGCCCGGACGCTTCGTGGTCAGGTGGTGCAGGCCGATGATCATGTCCTGCGACGGCAGTGCCACGGGGCGGCCATCGGAGGGCTTGAGGATGTTGTGGCTCGAGAGCATCAGGATGCGCGCCTCGGCCTGGGCCTCGGGGCTCAGCGGCAGGTGGACTGCCATCTGGTCACCGTCGAAGTCGGCGTTGAACGCGGCACAGACCAACGGGTGCAGCTGAAGGGCCTTGCCCTCCACCAGCTGCGGCTCGAAGGCCTGGATGCCCAGACGGTGCAGGGTGGGTGCACGGTTGAGCAGCACCGGGTGTTCGGTGATGATCTCCTCGAGCACGTCCCAGACCTGCGGGCGGTAGCGCTCGACCATGCGCTTGGCGCTCTTGATGTTCTGCGCATGGTTGAGGTCAACCAGGCGCTTCATCACGAACGGCTTGAACAGCTCCAGTGCCATCTGCTTGGGCAGGCCACACTGGTGCAGCTTCAGCTGCGGGCCGACGACGATGACCGAACGGCCGGAGTAGTCGACGCGCTTGCCGAGCAGGTTCTGGCGGAACCGCCCCTGCTTGCCCTTGAGCATGTCGGAGAGCGACTTCAGCGGGCGGTTGCCCGGTCCGGTGACCGGGCGGCCGCGACGGCCGTTGTCGAACAGCGAGTCGACCGCTTCCTGGAGCATCCGCTTTTCGTTGTTCACGATGATCTCGGGTGCACCGAGGTCCAGCAGGCGCTTCAGGCGGTTGTTGCGGTTGATCACGCGGCGGTACAGGTCGTTGAGGTCGGAGGTCGCGAAGCGGCCACCGTCGAGCTGGACCATGGGGCGCAATTCCGGCGGGATCACCGGAACGGCGTCCAGCACCATGCCCATGGGGCTGTTGGTCGTGGTCAGGAACGCGTTGACGACCTTCAGGCGCTTCAGGGCACGCGTCTTGCGCTGGCCCTTGCCGTTCTTGATGATGTCGCGCAGCAGCTCCGCTTCCGCGGGCATGTCGAAGGTCTCCAGACGCTTCTGGATGGCTTCGGCGCCCATGCAGCCCTCGAAGAACAGTCCGTACTTCTCGCGCAGCACGCGGAACAGCCCCTCGTCGCCTTCGAGGTCGGCGACCTTCAGGTTCTTGAAGCGGTCCCAGACCTGCTCGAGGCGCTCGATCTCGGCGTCGGCACGCTTGCGCACCTGGGCCATGGTCTTGTCGGCGAGGTCGCGGGCCTTCTTCTTCTCGGCGGCCTTGGCGCCCTCGGCCTCGAGCTTGCCGAGGTCGTTCTCCAGGTCGCGGGCGATCGCCGCGATGTCGGAGTCGCGGTTGTCGACGAGCTGCTTGCGCTCGACGTCGTGCTGGGCCTGCAGGTTCGGAAGCTCCGCATGGCGGCGCTCCTCGTCGACCGAGGTGATCATGTAGGCGGCGAAGTAGATGACCTTCTCGAGGTCCTTCGGTGCCAGGTCCAACAGGTAGCCCAAGCGCGAGGGAACGCCCTTGAAGTACCAGATGTGGGTGACCGGGGCGGCGAGCTCGATGTGGCCCATCCGCTCGCGGCGCACCTTGGCGCGGGTCACCTCGACGCCGCAGCGCTCACAGATGATGCCCTTGAAGCGCACACGCTTGTACTTGCCGCAGTAGCACTCCCAGTCACGGGAAGGACCGAAGATCTTTTCGCAGAAAAGACCGTCCTTCTCGGGCTTCAGGGTGCGGTAGTTGATGGTCTCCGGCTTCTTGACCTCGCCGAAGCTCCAGTCGCGGATCTCTTCCGCGGTGGCCAGGCCAATGCGCATGGTGCCGAATGAGGATTCGCTGGACATATGGTCCCTGTCTCTCTCTTGTTCTGAAGAAGTCTGGTGTTCATCGGCAGGTGCTGGACCTGCCGGGGAGGGGAAAAGGATCGGGTACGACGGCGGGTGCCCGGCTTGGGTGCCGGGCCACCGCCCGTCGTGCTAAACCTCGTCGACGGAGCTCGGCTCCGACCGGGAGAGGTCGATGCCCAGCTCTTCCGCAGCCCGGAACACTTCTTCGTCCGAGTCCCGCATCTCGATGGGATTGCCGTCGGTGGAGAGGACCTCCACGTTCAGGCACAGCGACTGCATTTCCTTGATGAGCACCTTGAAGGATTCCGGAACGCCCGGTTCCGGGATGTTCTCGCCCTTCACGATGGCCTCGTAGACCTTCACGCGTCCGTGGATGTCATCGGACTTGATGGTCAGCAGTTCCTGCAGCGTGTAGGCGGCGCCGTAGGCCTCGAGGGCCCAGACTTCCATTTCGCCGAACCGCTGGCCACCGAACTGTGCCTTACCACCCAGCGGCTGCTGCGTGATCATGGAGTACGGTCCGGTGGAGCGTGCGTGGATCTTGTCGTCCACCAGGTGGTGGAGCTTCAGGATGTACATGTAGCCCACGGACACCTCGTCCGGGAACGGCTGGCCGGAGCGGCCATCGAACAGCCGAGCCTTGCCGGAGTTCCCGATCAGTCGGTCGCCGTCGCGGGTCACGTTGGTGTGGTCCAGCAGCCCGCGGATCTCGTCCTCGTGGGCGCCGTCGAACACCGGGGTGGCGACGGTCGTGGGACCGGATTCGCGCGGCAGGTTGGGCAATTCCTTGACCCAGTCCGGCTCGCCTTCGATCTTCCAGCCCTGCTTGGCGGCCCATCCGAGGTGGATTTCCAGCACCTGGCCCACGTTCATGCGGCCCGGGACACCCAGGGGGTTCAGCACGACGTCGACCGGGGTTCCGTCCTCCAGGAACGGCATGTCCTCGATCGGCAGGATCTTGGAGATGACGCCCTTGTTGCCGTGGCGTCCGGCGAGCTTGTCGCCGTCCGTGATCTTGCGCTTCTGCGCGACGTAGACGCGGACCAGCTGGTTCACGCCCGGGGGCAGCTCGTCGTCGTTGTCGCGCTCGAAGATGCGCACGCCGATGACCGTGCCGGACTCGCCGTGCGGCACCTTCAGGGAGGTGTCGCGGACCTCGCGGGACTTCTCGCCGAAGATCGCGCGCAGCAGGCGCTCCTCCGGGGTCAGCTCCGTCTCGCCCTTCGGCGTGACGCGTCCGACCAGGATGTCCCCTGCCTCGACCTCGGCACCGATGTGGATGATGCCGCGCTCGTCGAGCTGGCCCAGGACCTCTTCGGAGACGTTCGGGATGTCCCGGGTGATCTCCTCGGCGCCGAGCTTGGTGTCGCGGGCATCGACCTCGTGCTCCTCGATGTGGATCGAGGTCAGCACGTCGTCGGAGACCATGCGCTGGGAGAGGATGATGGCGTCCTCGAAGTTGTGGCCTTCCCAGGACATGAAGGCCACGAGCAGGTTCTTGCCCAGGGCCAGCTCACCGTTGTCGGTGGACGGGCCGTCGGCGATGATCGACTGGTATTCCAGGCGATCGCCCTCGGCGACGCGGACACGCTGGTTGTAGGCGTTGCCGTGGTTCGAGCGGGCGAACTTCATGATCGGGTAGGCGGTCTCGGTGCCGTCGTCGTTCATGACGGTGACCAGGTCGGCGGAGACCTCGGTGACCACGCCGGGCTTGCCGGCGGTGATGGAATCACCGGCGTCGACGGCGACGTACTTCTCCATGCCGGTGCCGACCAACGGGGCCTCCGAGGCCAGCAGCGGCACGGCCTGGCGCTGCATGTTGGCACCCATGAGGGCGCGGTTGGCGTCGTCGTGCTCCAGGAACGGGATCAGCGCGGTGGCCGCGGAGACCATCTGTCGCGGGGAGACGTCCATGTAGTCGATCTCGGCCGGCTCGACGAGCACGGGCTCGCCGCCGCCGCCACGCTCACGGCAGAGGACCAGGTCCTCGACGAAGTGCAGGTCCTCGGTCATCGGAGCGTTCGCCTGGGCGATGATCGCCTCGAGCTCCTCGTCCGCGGTGAGGTAGTCGACCTGGTCGGTGACCTTGCCGTTGACGACCTTGCGGTATGGGGATTCGATGAAACCGAAGTTGTTGATGCGGGCGTAGGTGGCCAGCGAGCCGATCAGGCCGATGTTCGGGCCTTCAGGGGTCTCGATGGGGCACATGCGGCCGTAGTGGGACGGGTGGACGTCTCGGACTTCCATGCCTGCACGGTCACGGGACAGGCCACCCGGGCCCAGCGCGGAGAGGCGGCGCTTGTGCGTCAGTCCGGCGAGCGGGTTGTTCTGGTCCATGAACTGCGAGAGCTGGGAGGTTCCGAAGAACTCCTTGATCGCGGCCACGACGGGACGGATGTTGATCAGCGTCTGCGGCGTGATGGCCTCGACGTCCTGCGTGGTCATGCGCTCGCGGACGACGCGCTCCATGCGGGAGAGGCCGGTGCGGACCTGGTTCTCGATGAGCTCGCCGACGGCGCGGATGCGGCGGTTGCCGAAGTGGTCGATGTCGTCGACCTCCACGCGGATGTCGACGTTCTCGCCCTTGCGGACGCCGGGCACGGTGGCTTCTCCGGCGTGCAAGGCGACGAGGAACTTGATCATCGCGACGATGTCATCGATGTTCAGCACCGAGGCATCCGGCGCATCCAGTGGGGTCTCGACGCCGAGCTTGCGGTTGATCTTGTACCGGCCGACCTTGGCCAGGTCGTAGCGCTTGGCGTTGAAGTACAGGTTGTCGAGCAGTGCCTGGGCGGCATCGACCGTCGGCGGCTCGCCCGGACGGAGCTTGCGGTAGATATCGAGCAGCGCCTCTTCCTTCGTCTCCGTCGCGTCCTTCTCCAGGGTGGCGCGGATGGAGTCGTACTGGCCGAACTCCTCGAGGATGCGGCCTTCGGTCCAGCCGAGGGCCTTGAGCAGCACGGTCACGGACTGCTTGCGCTTGCGGTCGAGGCGGACGCCGACCTGGTCGCGCTTGTCGATCTCGAGCTCGAACCAGGCGCCGCGCGAGGGGATGATCTTCGCGGTGAAGATGTCCTTGTCACTGGTCTTGTCCGGGGTGCGCTCGAAGTAGGCACCCGGGGAACGGACCAGCTGGGAGACGACGACACGCTCGGTGCCGTTGATGATGAACGTGCCCTTGCCGGTCATCAGCGGGAAATCGCCCATGAACACGGTCTGCTGCTTGATTTCGCCCGTGTTGTTGTTCATGAACTCGGCCTTGACGTACAGCGGGGCCGCATAGGTCGCGTCGCGGTCCTTGCATTCGGCCTCGGTGTACTTCGGGTCCGCGAACTCCGGCTCCGAGAAGCTCAGCGACATGGTGCCCTGGAAGTCCTCGATCGGGGAGATCTCCTCGAAGATCTCGGCCAGCCCGGACGTGTCGGCGACACCGGCCACGCCCTCGGCGCGGGCCTTCTCCAGCCGGGACTTCCAGTTTTCGTTGCCAACGAGCCAGTCGAAGCTCTCGACCTGAAGTGCCAGCAGGTTCGGCACGTCGAGGGGTTCGTGGATCTTTGCGAATGTGATTCGGCCAGCCGCTTCCGCGGTGCGGGCCGAACTAGCGGTTTGATGATTTGAGGTGCTCGAGGCGACCAAGATGGATCCTTCCACAGACCGTCAGGTTTCCGACGCCATCCCCGCCCGGGATGAGGAACCCGGAACACCACCGAACATCGGGCCCACCGCTATATGAAGGCCGACTGGAAAGAGGGAAGACGCAAGGATCCACATTACACGCCTATGGAGTATCTGTCCACCCTACTAGATCTTCGCCCAAAAGGCCCGCATCGGAACCAAAAAATTTCCCGGGCCGCCTGATTGGCCGCATTCCCGGGCTCCGCCGCGCTCCTCGCCCCTGCGGGTCATCGCGCTTTGGTCATTATGGCCCGCGTCACGATAATTGGGTGAAGAGCTGTTTTCGACGAAAGTGAGCGCACCATGTCCGATCCCCGCGACGCAGTCATCATTTCGGGGTCCCGCACCCCGTTCGGCCGGCTCAAGGGCCAACTGGCAGGTTTCACCGCCGTGGAGCTGGGCGCCGCCGCCATCGCCGGGGCCCTGGACAAGGCGGGCGTTCCGGCCGTCGACGTCCAGGCCGTCATCATGGGCCATGTCGTCCAGGCAGGATGCGGGCAGAACCCGGCCCGCCAGTCGGCCATCAAGGCGGGCATCGGTTGGAACGTCCCCACGGCGACCATCAACAAGGTCTGTCTCTCCGGGCTGGCAGCCATCACCGACGCGGCCCGCATGGTCCGCCTCAGCGAGGCGGATGTCGTCGTCGCGGGCGGCCAGGAGTCGATGACCAATGCACCGCACCTCCTGCCGGGCAGCCGGAAGGGATGGAACTACGGCAGCTTCACGGCGATCGACTCGGTCGACCATGACGGACTGACCGATGCCTTCGACGGCCAGTCCATGGGGGTGAGCACCGAAGCCAAGAATGCCGAGCTCGGGATCGAGCGGCTACCGCAGGACGAGGTTGCCGCGGCATCGCACCAAAGGGCGGCTGCGGCCCAGGAATCCGGCGTGTTTGACGACGAGATCGTCGCGCTCTCGGTCCCACAGCGCAAGGGCGATCCGGTGATCGTCGACGCGGACGAGGGAATCCGCCCCAACACCACCGCCGACACGCTGGCCGGCCTACGCCCCGCCTTCGCGAAGGACGGAACCATCACCGCCGGCAACTCCTCCCCCCTCTCGGATGGGGCGGCGGCCGTCGTCGTCGCCTCCCGTGAATACGCGGAGAGCAAGGGACTGGAGATCCTCGCCGTCATCGGCGCTCCGGGGCAGGTAGCCGGCCCGGACACGTCCCTGCACTCACAACCGTCCAACGCCATCAACTCCGCTCTGGGCAAGGCCGGATGGTCGGTCGCCGATCTGGACTTCATCGAGATCAACGAGGCGTTCGGCGCCGTTGCCTGCCAGTCGCTGAAGGACCTGGACTACCCGCTGGAGAAGACGAATCTCCACGGCGGCGCCATCGCCCTGGGCCACCCGATTGGTGCCTCGGGAGCCCGGTTGGCACTGCATGCCGCGTTCGAATTGCAGCGGCGCGGCGGTGGAAAGGCGGCAGTGAGCCTGTGCGGCGGTGGCGGGCAAGGCGAGGCCCTGCTGCTTTCCCGGGAGGCCTGAGCCTGCGGGGACCTGTTACAGCCCCCGGGTGATTCCCCCCTGGTTGTGGGGAAGCACCCGGGAAGTCGGCTTGCGGGAGTCCTCGGCCGCACGGGCCCGGGCGGCGAAAGCGCTCGCCGGTTCACGCAGGGAGACCACTGCGTCCACGGCGGAGGTGACCGCCTTGCCGAGGCGGCGCCCGATCGTCTGCTCGATGAACCGGTAGACCAGGTAGGCGGCGATCCCCGCGACGGCCATCGTGATGGCGAGGATGACCGGACGCGGGAGGTGTCCGCTGAGCTGGTCGATGATCCACCAGCCCCAGATCTCGTGCAACAGGTAGATCGGGTAGGTCAGGGCTCCTGCCAGGGCCAGGCCAGGGAGATCCACACGGCGCAGCGGAGTCAGCACCAGGACCGCGATGAGTGCGAAGATCCCGACGACGATGCCCCAGTAGACCTGTGGCGGAATGGCATACCCCACCAGGTCCATCGCCTCGGAGCTACCGGTTTTCCCGGTCAGCCAGGCGGCCTGGACAACATTCAGGCCGAGCACTGCCCACCGCAGCGGCGTATGGCCGAAGCGGTAGATCAGGAACAGGCACATTCCGCCGGCGAAGAGGGCAGCGTGCTCGGGGATGAGGGCCTGGCGCACGAAGTTGCTCGGGATCACCGGGGCGAGCAGACCGAACATGGGCCAGATGGCGGCGAACGCCAGGATGCGTTTGCGGGTGACCCAGCCAAGCATCATCAGGACCAGGACGAGGCCGTAGAAACGCATCTCGACCCAGAGGGTCCAGTAGACCCCGTCGACGTGCGGAACATGGAAGCCGGTTTGCATCATCGTCAGGTTCACCGCCCAGTCGGCGAAGGAGAGCCGCTCCCCCATCGAGGGCCAGATGAAGAAGATCAGCACGCCGGTGGCCAGGACGGCCACCCAATAGGCGGGGAACAGCCTGCCGACACGCGATCCGATGAATTGGGCGGGCCTCTTGCCGTAGGCCGAGAGCAGGATGACGAAGCCGCTGATCACGAAGAAGAGCTGCACGCCCATGTTCCCGAAGACGCTCACCCGAGAGAGGTAGGGCCACGCCGCCTTGGCGGGTTCGACGCCCCAGTAGCCGTGGTGCCACGCGGTGTAGTGGTAGAGAATGACGCCGATGGCGGCCAGGAGCCGCAGCCCATCCAGCAAGGCGAGGCGGGTGCCCTTCCGGGGCGGCTCGGTCCTGCCCTCCAGCGCACCTGGGGCCGGGGCGGCGGCGGGCTCCGCCGGGGCCGGACGTGCGGCCATGGTCGTGGAGCTGGACAAGCGATCCACCTCCCTCTTCACCGCGCGTTACCAAGTCGTTACCTATTACGGTAGCAAATTCGGCCGGGCAATCCGAACGAATGTGACTTCTTCAACAGCCGGGGAACGGCTTAAACAGCGGAGCCCCGCACACCCGAAGGTGTGCGGGACCCGCTTGAAGCGCGTTGAGGCTACTTGACCGTGACGGTCGCGCCGGCGGCCTCGAGGGCCTCCTTGGCCTTTTCGGCAGCTTCCTTGGTGGCAGCTTCCAGAACGGCCTTGGGAGCGCCGTCCACGAGGTCCTTGGCTTCCTTCAGTCCGAGGGACGTCAGGGCGCGGACTTCCTTGATCACTGCGATCTTCTTGTCGCCGGCTGCTTCGAGCACGACGTCGAATTCGGTCTGCTCTTCGGCTGCCTCGGCGGCGCCGCCGGCCGGGCCGGCAACGGCGACAGCAGCGGCGGTGACCTCGAAGGTCTCCTCGAAGGTCTTGACGAACTCGGAGAGCTCGATGATGGTCATTTCCTTGAAGGCCTCAAGGAGCTCTTCGGTGGTGAGCTTCGCCATGATGTGGCGTCCTTTCCATGGGGCGGCATGATTGGGTGCCGCGAGATGTTTGGTGGTGTGAAGGGCCCTTAGGCTTCTTCGGTGGCAGCGTCGGCAGCAGGTGCTTCCTCGGCTTCAGCGGCGGGAGCCTCGGCCGGGGCCGACGCTGCACCACCCTCTTCTTCACGCTTTGCACGCAGTGCCTCGATGATGCGGGCCGCGGCGGATGCCGGGGCCTGGAGGACGCCGGCCACGCGGCCGAGCTGGTGCTCACGGGACTCGAGTGCGGCCAGGGCGGCCACCTCGGATGCGTCCATGGCCTTGCCGTCGAAGTAGCCGGTCTTGATGACCAGCTTCTCGTTGGACTTGGCAAAATCCGTCAGGCTCTTGGCCGCGGCCACTGCATCGCCCTTGATGAAGGCGATGGCGGTCGGGCCGGCAAGCTGGCCATCGAATGCCTCGATGCCGGCTTCCTTGGCTGCGATGCCCGTCAAAGTGTTCTTCACGACCGAGAACTTGGTGTCTTGACCAAGCGAACGGCGCAACTCCTTGAGCTGTGCAACGGTGAGCCCACGGTATTCGGTCAGGACAGCGGCGCCCGACTCCTTGAAGTCGTTGACGATCTCCTCAACTGCGGAAATCTTGATTTGCGTTGCCATAACCCTCCTTCCGGGGATTGTCTCTGAGTCGATCTTCCCGGTCCGCACGCCCCGGAGGGCTGGCATAAAAAACGCCCCGCGCAGATGCACGGGGCTTCTCAACGACGAGCGGCACATGCCACCCATGGGAGGAAAACTTCGTTCACCTGCGTAGGCCGCCCAGTAGCTGGGACTTTCGGATGGCTTCCCGTGCTGGCACGGGGCACCACCGACCGACGGTCTTTGGTCCACCCAGCTTAGCCCGAGTGGCCCGGGTCGGCCAAATCGAGGCGACCCGGCGCCGTGCATCCGGGCGTGGGTCGCCAAACGTCCCCCGTGACTATTTGCGGGTCCACGCGGCCTCGACCAGGCAGGCCGTGAACCCGAGCGCTTCATTAATGCGCAGCATGTAGGCATTTTCCGCGGCATTCCAGGTGTAGATCCGTTCCACCAGCGGCTGCAGCCGTGCCAGTTCGCGGTGGTTCCTCGCCTTGACCAATTGTCCGAGCCGATGCCCCCGGTGCTCGGGGAGCACCAGCGTGCCCTCCTGGAAGGCCACCTCTTCCCGTCCGGCGAAGACCACCAGCTCGGTATAGGCCACCAGTTTCCCGGTAGCCGCCTGCCGGGCGACGGTGACGACGGACGTGGTGCCCTGGCGTTGGCGCCGACCCTCCATGGTGCGCAGCCGGGTGGCGTCCCAGCTGGACGGCTCGAATTCCAGGCCGCCGGGCGGCGGGTCGGTATCCATCCGCTCGATGATGCGGCAGTAGTCCTCGACGGCCCAATCCGGGACCGGACCGGTCCACGTCACCGTGTCGTATCCCCTCGACACGGCGACCGCGTCGAGTTCCAGTCGATCCGCTACCGCCGCGGTCGCGGGCTGCACGTCCACGCGGCTGCCTCGTTCGACCTGGCCCAGGGTGAAGCCGTGGACGACGGCGAAGGCCGTCGACGGGGCACCTGCGGCGACCCAGCCGGCCCCCGACTCGGGTGCCATGACCTCCATTCCGGGGCCCGGAGCTCCGACGGAGTCACCTGATGACAATGACAGTTCCGCGTACCCGTTCAGGATGCCGCGCCCCTCGCGGACGCACAACTCCGTGGCCCGTGCCAGCAGCCGGGTACCGACCCCCTGTCGGCGCCACGCGGGGGCGACGACGAGGTCGATGTCGGCCGCGTTGAGGTTCTCGGCCTGGGGCAGGAAGACCAGAGCTGCGGCGATGACCGGCGCCGTGGCACCGATGCCGGAACGCGCCACGAGCAGGAGGTTGCGGCCATAGGGGCTCGGTTGGAGGCGGGCAAGCTGCACGGCGTCGGAGGAGACCAGGTCCTCGTGGCCGAGCTCCTCACGCGCGGCGTCCCGAAAGAGCTGCTGGATAGCGGCGAAATCCGCCCCTCCGGGCGCGTCGGGCGTGGCGGGGACCGGGAGGTCCTCGATCGTGAGTTGGCTTGGCATGGCGCCCTCCGGGGAGGTCCGGGCAACGGCTACATGCCGTGCCACTGATTGGGAGTTGTCAATCAATAGCGTACGTGCCTCGTCGGCGCGCGTAAAGGGGCCGGCCCGGGCCAATCCGCACCCTGGTCCTGCCGGGCGCAAAAGAAGACCCCCGCACCCGGCCGAGGCAGGATGCGGGGGTCTTCCGTCCGCCCGGAGCCGGGCGGCGTCTGGCGCTAGGCGCCGGCGACAACCTTGGTCACGTTCGGGTCCACCGGGATGCCGGGGCCGAAGGTGGTGGCCACGGTGGCCTTGGAGATGTAGCGGCCCTTGGAAGCGGACGGCTTCAGGCGCAGGACCTCATCGAGGGCTGCCGCGTAGTTCTCCGCCAGCTTCTCGGCATCGAAGGACACCTTGCCGATGATGAAGTGGAGGTTGGAGTGCTTGTCGACGCGGAAGTCGATCTTGCCGCCCTTGATGTCGTTGACGGCCTTGGCGACGTCCATGGTCACCGTGCCCGTCTTCGGGTTCGGCATCAGGTTGCGCGGCCCGAGGACCTTGCCCAGGCGTCCGACCTTGCCCATGAGGTCAGGTGTGGCCACGGCGGCGTCGAAGTCGGTCCAGCCGGCCGAGATCTTGGCGATCAGGTCGTCGGAGCCCACGAAGTCGGCGCCGGCGGCGATGGCCGCTTCTGCCTTGTCGCCGTTGGCGAAGACCAGCACGCGGGCGGTCTTGCCGGTGCCGTGCGGCAGGTTCACGGTGCCGCGGACCATCTGGTCGGCCTTGCGGGGGTCGACGCCGAGGCGGAAGGCCACCTCGATGGTCGAGTCGGTCTTGGCCGAACCCGTTTCCTTGGCCAGGGCAATGGCCTCGGTCGGGGTGTACAGCTTGTCGCCATCGATCTTGGCGACAGCCGCCTGGAATGCTTTGCTGCGCTTTGCCATCTGCTTGTTCTCCTTATGCAGTCGTGGTCATTCGTGGATCGCGCTGGACCCTGCCACTACGACGCCGGTGGCATCCTCCGGTGGAGGTTCCGTCGTCGTTCTTTGATGTTGGGGGTGTTCCCGCCGGTGGCGGAAACGGTGGGGGTGGTTAGCCCTCGACGGTGATGCCCATGGAGCGGGCGGTGCCGGCGATGATCTTGGCGGCGGCCTGGATGTCGTTGGCGTTCAGGTCCTCCATCTTGGTGGTGGCGATCTCCTCGACCTGCGCCCGGCTCAGCTTCGCGACCTTGTCGGTGTGCGGGGTGGCGGAGCCCTTGGCGACGCCTGCAGCCTTCTTGATCAGCTCGGCGGCCGGCGGGGTCTTGGTGATGAAGGTGAAGGAGCGGTCTTCGTAGACCGTGATCTCCACCGGGACGACGTTGCCGCGCTGGGATTCCGTGGCGGCGTTGTACGCCTTGCAGAACTCCATGATGTTGACACCGTGCTGACCAAGTGCGGGACCGATCGGCGGGGCCGGGTTGGCGGCACCTGCCTGGATCTGCAGCTTGATGAGGCCGGTGACCTTTTTCTTGGGGGCCATTTCGGGTCCTTCTACTCAATGCGTTTTCCTCGGAACACAGGAGCGTGTCCGGGGCTGGTGGCCGCCGTGGCGCGGCGGCCGGATCGTTTCCCGCGGCGGAAAGCGGCCGCGCGGGAGACGAAGTCTTCGGTGATCCCTACTGGATCTTGGTGACCTGGCTGAACGACAGGGTGACGGGGGTCTCGCGCTCGAAGATCGAGACGAGCACCACGAGCTGCTGCGATTCGAGCTTGATCTCGCTGATCGTCGCCGGGAGGGTCTCGAACGGGCCGTCGTTGACGGTCACGGATTCGCCGACGGTGAAGTCGACGTTGACCTCGGTGATCGGGGCGCGCCCCGGCTTCGACGAGCCACCGGCCTGGGCCGGCTCCTCGGTCACGATGGTGTGCTCGAGCATCGAGTACACCTCGCCCAGGCTCAGCGGCACCGGATCGTGGGCGTTGCCGACGAAGCCGGTGACGCCGGGGGTGTGCCGGACGGTGCCCCATGAGGCGTCGGTCAGCTCCATGCGCACCAGCACGTAGCCGGGGATGCGCACGCGGCGGACGATCTTGCGGGCCGTGTTCTTGATCTCCACGACTTCTTCCATGGGGACCTGGATCTCGTAGATGAACTCCTCCATGCCCAGGGTCTGGGCGCGGGTCTCGAGGTTCACCTTCACGCGGTTCTCGTAACCGGCGTAGGAGTGGATGACGTACCAGTCGCCGGGCTGGCGGCGCAGCTGGGTGCGGAATTCCTCCTTGGCGGCGGCGACGGCCTCCTCGGGGGAAAGCTCCGGGGCGTCCGCCTCGGGGTCGCTTGCGGCTTCCTCGCCATGGACGGGTCCGGGGCCGTTCGGCTCGCCGGTGACCTCGGAGGTCGTGGCGGCACCGACGGGCATCCCCGCGGCGCCGGTCGCTTCCGCCGGCTCGTCGGCGACGTCACCCGCGGAGAGACCGTCGCCGGTTTCCGCCAGTTCCGCTTCGGCCGGGCCGGTGGCGCTGTCGTCCCCGCTGGCCACGCCCACCTGGGCGTCGGTCGCGGCGGCGTATGCGGTGTCGAGATCGGTATCGGAGCTCACGGCCCCGAAGGCGGCAGGTTCCCCGGCGTCGTCCGGGTTCCCGGCGAGCGACGTCGCGTCGGCACCGGCTTCCTCGGCGATGGTGTCGTCGGCCGGTGAAACGACGGAATCGGCCGACACCTCTGCGGAGTCGGCCTCGCTTGCCTGCTCAACGGCTTCGTCGTTGGCCTGCGGTTCGTGTTCCTGCTCGGACACTGCGGTTCCTGCTTTCTTTGACTGGTAAACCAGAACATTTCATCGTGGCTGGGCTTCGGGCTACCGACGTCCCCGATGGGGCATCGTCGGCTCCTACTTCTCCGGCGGGTTCGTGAAGACGAGAATCGCGCCGTTGCCGAACAAGAGGTCCAGACCGCTGACGATGAGCATCACCAGGATCACGAACCCCAGAACGGTCAGCGTGTAGTTCACCAACTCGCTGCGGGTCGGGGTGACGACCTTCTTGAGCTCGGAAATGACCTGGCGGAAGAACAAGGCGATGCGCGCAAAGAAGCCACCTTGGGCCGGCTTGCGGCCGCGGGGTGAGCCCTTCGAGCTTCCCGCTGTTGCTTCGGTCACTGTGCCTCGATTCGCGTTCTTCGCTTCTTGAAACAATCACGGTGCACCGCAGCCTGTCGGCCGCAACACACCGTGACGTGGATTTCGCCGAGCCTCCCACACCGACTGTGTGGGTTGCCACTGCGCAGGGCAGACAGGACTCGAACCTGCAACCTGCGGTTTTGGAGACCGCTGCGCTACCAATTGCGCCACTACCCTATGGGATTGGTGGTCCTCCCCGTCGCGGCTTGCCTTCAAGCACACCGCATCGAGGCGTATTCCAACACCGAGGAAACAGTCTACGCACTCGATCCCAACAAGTCGAACCGAACGGCGCCCCTGCGGGCACCGGGCTCCCGCGGTTCCCGGCGTGGACGCATTCTGGGCGGCGCACCGGGACGCCGCTAAGCTGGAAACTGCCAGGCTCCCCGCCCCCGACCCCAGGAAGCGACCCATGTCACGCATCTCCCGACGTATCGGATCGATCGCCGAATCAGCCACCCTCGCCGTGGACGCCAAGGCCAAGGCGCTGAAGGCCGCAGGACGTCCGGTGATCGGATTCGGTGCCGGCGAACCCGACTTCCCGACTCCCGACTACGTGGTGGAGGCGGCCGTTGCCGCCGCCCGAGACCCGCGGTTCCACCGCTACTCCCCCGCCTCCGGCCTGCCCGACCTGAAGGCGGCCATCGCGGCGAAGACCCAACGTGACTCGGGTTATGCCATCGACCCCTCCCAGGTGCTGGTCACCAACGGCGGCAAGCAGGCGGTCTACAACACCTTTGCCACCCTGCTGGATCCGGGCGATGAGGTCATCGTCCCCACCCCGTTCTGGACGACCTACCCGGAGGCCATCCGGTTGGCCGGTGGCGTGCCGGTGGAGGTCTTCGCCGGGCCGGAGCAGGGCTACCTGGTCACGGTGGACCAGCTGGAGGCGGCGGTCACCGACCGGACCAAGGTCCTGGTCTTCGTTTCCCCGTCCAACCCGACCGGCGCGGTCTACCCGCCGGAGCTGGTCGCCGAGATCGGCCGCTGGGCTGCGCAGAAGGGCCTGTGGGTCGTCACGGACGAGATCTACGAGCACCTGACGTACGACGAGGCGAAGTTCACCTCGATCGCTACGGCGGCCCCGGAGCTCGGCGACCGGGTGGTCGTCCTCAACGGCGTGGCCAAGACCTACGCGATGACCGGCTGGCGGGTGGGCTGGATGGCCGGCCCGGCAGATGTCATCAAGGCAGCCACCAACCTGCAGTCCCACGCGACCTCCAACGTCGCCAACGTCTCGCAGATGGCCGCCCTGGCCGCCGTGTCCGGCCCCCTGGACGCCGTCGCCGAGATGCGCACCGCCTTCGACCGCCGCCGCAAGGCCATCGTCTCCGGGCTGGATGCCATCGAGGGCGTGGACTGCCCGACCCCGAAGGGCGCGTTCTACGTCTACGCCGATGTGCGCGGGATCCTCGGGCGGGACATCGGCGGCGTGCGTCCGGCGACCTCTGCCGACCTGGCGGCACTGATCCTGGAGAAGGCCGAGGTGGCCGTGGTTCCGGGCGAGGCCTTCGGTCCGTCGGGCTACCTCAGGCTGTCCTATGCCCTGGGCGACGACGACCTGGCAGAGGGCGTGGGCCGGATCGCCGGGCTGTTGGGCCGGGCCCAGTAGCCCCCGTCCACCTACCGGCCGGGTCCCGCCCCGTGGCCGCGGCGCCCCACCAGCCGTCGTGGCCACGGGGCGGAAACGTCCCTAGAGGATACGGCGGTCCACGGCCCACCGGGTGAGTTCGTGCCGGTTGGAGAGCTGCAGCTTGCGCAACACCTTGGAGACGTGCGTTTCGACGGTTTTGACGGAAATGAACAGGTCCTTGGCGACCTCCTTGTACGTGTAGCCACGGGCGATGAGGCGCATGACCTCGAGCTCGCGGGCGGACAACAGATCCAGCTCGTCGTCGGCGCTCACGGCGGCCTGCGTGCCGAAGGCGTCCAGGACGAATCCGGCCAGCCGCGGCGAGAAGACAGCATCGCCGGCGGCCACCCGGACCACCGCGTCGGAGATGTCATGCCCGGAAATGGACTTGGTCACGTACCCCCGGGCACCTGCACGGATGACCGTCACGACGTCCTCCGCTGCGTCCGAGACGCTCAAGGCCAGGAAGCGCACGTCGCCGAGCATCCCCGCACAACCGGCCACCACCTCGGCCCCGCCGCCTCCGCGTCCTCCCGGCAGGTGGACGTCGAGCAGGACGACATCCGGGCGTAGTTCGGTGACCGCACGGATCGCCCCGTCCACCGTGGCCGCCTCCCCGACCACCAACAGGCGGGAATCGAGATCGGATTTCAGCCCCGACCGGAAGATGGCGTGGTCATCGACGACCACGACGCGGATCGGCTGTGTCCCTGCTGTCGGTTCACCGCTGTTCATCGGTTCTGCTCCTCGCTTGCCTCGTGTTTCATGGCCAGGTGGACTTCGGTGCCCCCGGCGCCGCTGGTGATCGTCGCGGATCCCCACTTGCGCTGCATGCGCCCGACGATGGATTCCCGGACCCCGAGACGGTCCCCCGGCAGGGCCTCCGGGTCGAAGCCGGTACCGCGGTCCCGGACGAAGACGTCGACGCCCGCGGCGGAGGCCTCCACGTAGACGGACACCGTGCCGCCGGCGTGCTTGGCGGCATTGAGCATGGCCTCGCGGGCGGCCTGGACCACGGCGTCGTGCCCGTCGAGGCCCTCGCGCTCGCCCACGCTGACGACGTCGATCACGGCGGCGTGCGATTCCTCGAGCCGCGCGGCCTCGGCCCGGATGGCTTCGCAGATGTCGCCTTCGGCCACCGGTGTCTCCCGGTAGAGCCATTGGCGCAGTTCGCGCTCCTGGGCCCGGGCCAGCCGCAGGACCTGGGCCTCGTCGCCGGCACGCTTCTGGATCAGGGCCAGGGTCTGCAGGACAGAATCGTGCAGGTGGGCCGCGATATCGGCCCGCTCGCCCACCCGGATGCGGTTGGCCCGTTCCGATTCGTAGTCCCGCCAGAACCGCAGTCCCCAGGGGGCCAGGACCAGCACGACGCCGCCCAGCACGATGACGGCGACGAAGGCACCATTCCACAACGCCTCGACGCTCACGGCCCCGGAGACCAGGAAGATCAGACCCAGCACCACCAGGGCGACGCCGCCGAGGAGCCGGGCCATGCCGGCGGCGCGGTCGGCACCGGCGGCCTTGCGCAGGCCCTGCCGGCTCACGGCATCGAGTTGCAGCCAGGCCAGCATGGCACCGGCGATGATCAACACGACCGGCCAGATGAGCCCCCAGGCCACGGGCAGGCCCTGCATCTGCGCGAAGATCAGGACGCCGAGCAGCAGCAGCCCGGCACCGGCCAGGACCTCGCGCCCGGCCAGGCTGCCGAGCCGCAGCCCCGGGCGGCCCCAGGGGTGGTGGCCGGCACCAGCTCCCGCCGGCGCGGACGAGCCGGGTTCCGCCGTCGTGCCCTCGCCGGCGGCTCCCTGGGCCAGTGAGACGGGCCGGCCGGCCCGGCCCCGTTCGGCATCCTGCAGGGCGTCCTCGCGGGAGGGGACCATGACCCACAGCCACGCGTAGAGCACGATCCCGGCCCCGGCGACCAGGGTCAGCAGCGCCATGCCGATCCGGATGGTGCGCACGGGCTGGCCCAGGTGGAGCGCGAGCCCGGCGCAGACTCCGCCCAGCACGCGCGGTTCGGCGCGCACGAGCGGGGGCCTGGTGGGGAATTCGGTCATGGGTCCATCCAAGCACGCCACGCCCCGCCCGGAGCCCGGAACCGGGGTTCCGCGGGGAAGGATCAGGGCTCGTTCAGGGCAGACCCCGATGGCGGCGGCACCGGTGGCGCGGAAGGATGGAAGGCATGAACCACGCACCTGCAGAAAACTCCTTCTTCCGCTGGATCCGGGGCCTGGGCGTCCAGCGCGGCGAACGCCATTGGATCGGCGGCGTCTCCTCGGGCCTCGGCCAGCGCTTCGGCGTCGACACCGCCCTGTCCCGCGGCCTCGTCCTGCTCATCGTCATCTTCTCCGGCGTCGGCCTGCTGCTCTACGGCGCGGCCTGGGCGCTGCTGCCCGGCCCGGACGGGCGCATCCACCTCCAGGAGGCGGGGCGCGGCCAGTGGAGCTCCGGCATGACCGGCGCGGTGGTCTTCGCCGCGATCGGGCTCCTCAACGGTCCCCTGGTGCTCGGCGGGTGGCGCTTCGACGACGGGGATTCCTGGTGGGGCGAACTCGTCTGGACCGTCCTGGTCGTGGGCGCGGTCATCTGGTTCTTCTCCACCCGCCAGTCCCGCCGCCCCGTAGCGGGCGCGCAGCACGACGGCGGCACCCCTGCGGGATCCCCCGCGGGATCCGAGGAGCCCCGCGATCCTTCGGCACCGTATGCGGGCCCCGTCTGGAGCGCCGCGGAGGGCGGGTCCACCTACGCGCCCTCCTTTGGCCCCGGCCACGCCGCCGGGCCTGGCACCGCATCCGCCCCGGGGGCAGCACCGGCGCCGGGCGACGGGCCGGCCTACCGCCCGGCTCCGGCCCCACGCCGCCCCCAGACCCCTCCCCGGGCCGCCGTGCCCGGCCACGCCGTCGCGATCGTCCTGGGGCTGGCCGTCCTGGTGGCCGGCGCCGTCATCCTGACCTCGATGAACGGCCTGCTGGACTACGACGGCCGCGAGGTCACCGTCGCGTTGGCCGCGGCCGTCACGGTGCTCGGCGCCGGGCTCATCGGCGCCGCGATCCGCAGGCTCCGCGGCGGGGCGCTGACCGGTTTCACCATCGCCCTGCTGGTGCCGACGATCCTCGTCGGCGGGCTGGGATACAGCGGTTCGGCGGACCGCGGCTGGCCGGGGCCGGTGGTGGAACGTTCGGGCAACGACTACACGTACGTGTTCAACTCGGGAAACCTCGATCTGACCCCCTATTCACGCGACCTGACGGCTGACACCACCCTGTCCGTCACCAACGTCTTCAGCAGCCTCAAGATCACCGTCCCGGACGACGTCCCGGTGATCGTCACCGGCGACTCGGCGTTCTATTCGCTCGACGTCCACGACGCGAACGGGGACCAGAAGTACTCCGGGATCGCCCGTGGCGACACCATCGACATCAACGCCGACGCCACCGGCCCGGTCCTGCGCCTGGACATCGACGGCGCGTTCAGTTCCATCGACAT
Source organism: Micrococcaceae bacterium RIT 802 (assembly GCA_016892645.1). Classification (GTDB taxonomy): domain Bacteria; phylum Actinomycetota; class Actinomycetes; order Actinomycetales; family Micrococcaceae; genus Arthrobacter_H. The sequence goes on along the minus strand of JAFEMX010000001.1, from coordinate 255,226 downwards.
CACCTCACAGGAGGTCACGCCATGAGCGAGCCCATCAACGGACACGACCCGGAACGCCCGGCCGACCAGCAGGACGTGGCCGGAACGGATCAACCAACCGAGCCCGTCGGCCCGGCGAACCCGACCGAACCGATCCATTCCGGGCAGCCGGACACAACGGCGGAGCCGGACTACTTCGCCGGTGGCCCGCGCACCCCGATCGGCGATGTGCCGGAATCGGCCTGGCAGCAAACTCCCGGGGACTCCCCCGCCGAGCCCTACGGGGCCATGCCGGTCCCCGACGAACCCCGTGGTGTGCCACTCGGGACGCTCGTCTTCGGACTCGTCGTGGTGGCCCTCGGGTTGCTGATCCTGGTATCCGTCTTCTACGACATCACGCTCAGCGGCAGCGCCGTCGCGATCGCCCTGTTCCTGGGTGCCGGCCTGGTCCTGATCATCGGGGGCCTGGTCGCCGCACGGCGCTCGTCCGCAAACGCCTCCTCCGGATCCTGATAACCTCGGCCCTCCGGCCCGCTCCCGCTCACCCCCGAAAGGACTTCCCATGGAATCCGTCTACCGTTCCCTCCGCTCCATCTCGTTCCGCCGCGGCCCGCAACGCCTGGTCGCCGGCATCGGCGGCGGCATCGCCCGCGCCACCGGCTGGGATGTGACGATCGTCCGGATCGCCATCCTGCTCAGCTTCCTGCTGCCCTTCATCGGCCTGCCCCTGTACCTGGTCCTGTGGCTGGTGCTGCCGTTCCACGACGACTCCATCCCGCTGGAGCGCATCATCGGAGGCACGTCCCGCAGATAGTCGCCATCCCCCCGGGCACCGGCCCGGGCATGTGACGGCCACCGCCGCCGGTGTGGTGGCCGTCTCACCTGCCAGTTGCTAACATCAACGGTGATGAGCTCAGCGTCGCGCTCCGAGCAAGGTCCCCGACTCGGGACGTGAACCTGACGAAAGCACACCATCACCATGCGCATCGGAATCCTGACCAGCGGCGGGGACTGCCCCGGCCTCAACGCCGTCATCCGCGGGGCGGTCCTGAACGGCATCAAGAGCTACGACCACGAATTCGTCGGGTTCCCGGACGGATGGCGCGGCGTCGTGGAGGGCGAGACGGTCGAGCTGCCCCGCGAACGCGTCCGCGGCATCTCCAAACAGGGCGGCACCATTCTGGGCACCTCACGCACCAATCCCTTCGACGGCGAGAACGGCGGGCCGGAGCGGATCTCCGCGAACCTGGACCGGCTGGGAGTCGATGCCGTGATCGCCATCGGCGGCGAGGGCACCCTGGCCGCCGCCAAGCGCCTGACCGATGCCGGGCTGAAGATCGTCGGCGTCCCCAAGACGATCGACAACGACCTGGACGCCACCGACTACACCTTCGGCTTCGACACCGCCGTCGCCATCGCCACCGAGGCCATCGACCGCCTGCGCACCACGGGGGAATCCCACCACCGCTGCATGGTTGCCGAGGTCATGGGCCGGCACGTCGGCTGGATCGCCCTGCACTGCGGCATGGCCGCCGGTGCACACGCGATCCTGATCCCCGAGCAGGGGGTGACCATGGAGCAGATCAACGCCTGGGTCCGCGAGGCCATGGACCGCGGGAGGGCACCGCTGGTCGTCGTCGCCGAGGGCTTCGTGCCCGAGGGCGCGGACGAGGCCTACTCGGACCGCGGGCTGGATGCCTTCGGCCGCCCCCGACTCGGTGGGATCGGCGAACAGCTGGCCTTCCGGATCGAGGCGGACACGGGGATCGAGTCCCGGGCCACCGTCCTCGGACACATCCAGCGTGGCGGTGTGCCCAGCGCGTTCGACCGGGTCCTGGCGACCCGCTTGGGCATGGCCTCAGTCGACGCCGTCCACGAGGGCGCCTGGGGGAACATGGTCGCCCTGCGCGGCACCAACATCCACCGGGTGCCGTTCCAGGCCGCCCTGAACAACCTCAAGCGCGTCCCCCAGCACCGCTACGACGAGGCCGCAGTCCTCTTCGGGTAGCCGCTTCCGGATCCTGTCCCCGGCAGGTTAGTAGGCTGGGGTCCATGGATCTGGAGACCGGTACCCGTGCCATCATCGCCCTGGCTTGGGCGCGGCGCCTGCGCATGGCCGATTCCGCGCTCGCCTCGGTGGCGATGGGCGTCGATGAAGTGCGCATCAACCACCGTGACGACGACGCCACCGCCGTGACCTTCGTCCGCTTCATGGGCGGATCGGTCCTGGCCGGCCCGCAGTGGCTCCTGCGGGCGGCGGCCGGCGTCCACGACGAGGAGCTCGCCGCCGAGTCGACGCTGCTCGGGCTGATCCGTGCCCACGGGGACGTGGCCGCCCGCGGGCTGGGCGAGTACCTGTTGTACTACGCCGACCACCCCCCGGCCGTCGAGGAATCGACGACGACGCTGGTCTCGCACGAACCGGCCACAGCCCTCGAACTGGAGGCCCTGTGCCCGCGTGACGACCTGGCAGGAGTCCACCTGGCCGAACGGGCCAAGACCTTCACCCTGGTCGCCGAGGAGGGGCACGCACCGTTGTCGGGGGCCGGGTACACGGTGTGGGAGGGGCTCGTCGCCGATCTGGCGGTGCTCACCGCCCCCGCCCTGCGCCGCCACGGGCTGGGCACCTACATCGCGGCGATCGCCGCTGACCATGCGCTGTCCGAGGGGTTCGTGGCGCAGTTCTCCGCCGAGGTGAGCAACAAGGCGGCCCAGCTCATGGCGGACGCCCTGGGCTTCACGCTCACCGGATCGCTGACCCGGGCCAGTCTGGGCGACGACTAGAAGGCGTACGACGGCGGTGGGCCGGCTCCGTCCGCGGCTAGCGCGGCGGGCGGAGGAACCCGGTGGCCCGCCCGACGACCTGGCCGGCGTCGGTGGCGACGATGGTCTCCTGGTTGGCCGGGTAGTCCTCGTCGCCGTCGCGCACGGTCAACGTCGCGGCGGGATCGGTGTTGCGGCGGATGGTGGCCAAGGCGATCGGACCCGCCTCGTAGTGCAACGCGACCGAGGTGACCTTGCCGACGACCTTTTCCCCCAGCCGCACCTCGCTGCCGACGGCGGGATGCGTGTGCACGCTGCCGTCCAGGTGCAGGAAGACGATCCGCCGCGGCGGATGCCCGAGGTTGTGGACGCGGGCGATCGTCTCCTGGCCCTTGTAGCACCCCTTCTCGAGGTGCACCGCGGTGCGCAGCAGGTCCAGCTCGTGCGGGATCGTCTTCTCGTCGGCATCCGTGCTCACGCGGGGACGCCAGGCGGCGATCCGCAGGGCCTCGGCGGCCATGGTCCCGGCCAACGGCAGGTCACCCACCGCGGATTCCAATTCGTCGCGCGGGACCAGGTACTCGATCCAGACGCGCCCGGCCGCGGGGTGCTCGGCACCGGAATAGGCATAGCCGCCGATGCTCACCCCCGGCCAGGGATCCTGCCATGACGGGTGTGCGGACAAGGTGGCCATCGGTGCCCCGGCGCCCAGGACCGCCCACTGCTCGCTGGCGTCGTGGATCTCGACGCGGAGCATGAAGCGCATGGAGTCCAGCCAGGCGGCCAGCGGTCCGGCTTCGGCCCCCTCGACCACCAGCCAGGTGGTCTCGCCGTCGTCGACGACATGGCAGTCGTATTCGACCCGCCCCTGCAGGGTCAGGAACAGGGCCTCGGTGCTCCGCCCCGGCTCCAGTCCGAGCAGCAGCTGGCTGGAGAGGTTGTTCAGCCAGGACAACCGGTCGGGCCCGGAGACGGTGACGACACCGCGGTGGGACAGGTCGGCCACGGCCTCGCCGCGGTCGAGCCGTCGCTGCTCCGGTAGGGGCTCGCCGTAATGGGCGGCGACCCCGGCGTCGCTGCCGGTCCCCTCCACGGCGCCGGGCCTGTCCAGCAAGGGTGAACGCCACGTCATCTCAGGCCTGCTTCGTCAGGGCGGCGGAGGCGTGGGCGGCCAGGGATTCGCCGCCGGTGGCGATGTCCCAGCGCCAGAACAGCTGGCCGTTGACCAGTCCGTACATGCGGGTGGCCGAGGTGAAGTCGCGGGAGTTGGGCCCTCGGACCACCATGTCGGTGGCCAGCTCGATGCGCGGCCCGTTGATGTTCCCGTAGTACAGCTCGCACACCCCGCGCGGGTGGGCGATGTTCACGACGATGTTGAAACCGCCCTCGGGGGCCCGCAACGCCTCGACGTCGTCCGCCGAGCGCAGGGCCGGGACGATCTCTCCCGGGACCATGCCGGGGCCGCCGTCGGCCTCCTGCAGCGGCCGGTCCAACGACCAGTAGCCCTGTTCGGTGGCCAGCGGGCGCAGCTTGTTGCCCTGCTCGTCGCTGAGCCAGCTTTCGGACCGGTAGGACAGGTACGCGGTGCCGTCGTGGGCGAACTCGACGCGTTGGACGAAGTGGGCGTCCTCGCCCTCGCCTTCGCCGAGCCGACCGGCTCCCTCCCAGGTACCGATGAGCCAGGAGAGCGGAACGAGCTCCGGGGTCAGGTCAGTGGGGATCTCAATGGGCATGCAGTACGGACCTGGCTACTTCTGGCCCTTGAACAGGCGCGTGACGACCAGGCCCGCGAAGCCGGCCATGCCGAGCCCGGCAAGCACCAGGAGGGTGATGAAGAAGATCTCGAGTGCCATGTAATTCGATTCCATGCCACCATCCTAACGCCGTGCCGTCGGGAAACGGATTCGGTGACAGCGGGCGGCGGATGGGGCTCAGCGCAGCAGCAACCGCTCGGTGTAGTAGACCAGGGCGCCGGAGGCGATCACTGCAGCGATGCCGCCGGCGATCGCCCCCCAGGGATCCAGCACGGCGTTCCCCGGGGCAGGGGCGGGATGGTCCGCGGGATGGTCCGTGGGCGCCCCGGGGACGCCGGGGGCCGCCGCGGTGATCGCCCGGCCGCGCAGCACCGAGGCCTCGGAGACCAGCATCACGTGCAGGCAGACCACGACGGCGCCGACGACGGCACCGACCACGATGCCGGGGACCACGCTCACGTCAGTGGACAGGGCACTGGAGATACCGCCGACCAGGACCGCGGCCACCATCGCCAGCGGGCCGGTCATGCGCTCGGGCCAGTTGATGGCGGAGACCAGGACGGCTGCGGCCAGGCTGAGTCCGGAGAGCAGCATCATCGAGCCGTCGGCGGCATTGGGGGCCAGGCGGTCCGCCCCGACCCAGCCGCTACCGAACACGACGATGAGCACCCCGACGCAGCCGCCCAGCGTCGACTCGAGCCGTTGGCGTTCGCCGGTGCCGCGCAGCAGCTGCGTGAGGAAGACCAGGATCACCCCCACGGCGCAGAAGGCCCCCATCCACTGCAGCGGCGAGGGCATCGGCACCACGACGGCGGTGGTGGCCGAGCCGATGCCGGCGAGCGCGATGACGATCCCCAACGGCAGCGGCGCCGGCAACCCGATCAACCGGGGAAAGCCCCCGGCGAAGACGACCACGCAGGCGCACAGCACGGCCCACATGGCCCAGCTTCCGGCTGCCGGGCCGGCGTAACTTGAGGCAACGAGGGCGGCAACCGCCAGCAGCGACGCGGCGGCAAAGGTTTTGGTTCTCACGTCATACATCCTGCCTCATCGGCCGCCGGCTGTGGGTCGCGGGGACACTCCACATATACTGTCCACAACTTCCGGTCCCAACGTCGCGCATCGGTCCGAGGGGCGTGGAAAAGGAGGTCGCCGCATGGCCAGCATCCTGTTGCTGACGAATGCACCCGGCTCGTCCGTGGGCGTCCTGCCCGCGCTGGAGCTGCTCTCCCACGAGGTGAAGATCGTGCCGGCGGCCTCGGCGTCGCTGCTCCAGCTTCCCCCGGTCGACACGATCATGCTCGATGCCCGCAAGGACCTGGCCACGGCCCGTGCCTTGTGCCAGCTGGCCCGCAGCACCGGCGTCGAGACCCCCATCATCCTGGTGCTGACCGAAGGCGGCATGGCCGCGGTCTCCGCGCTGTGGCAGGCCAACGACGTGGTCCTGGAGACCGCGGGCCCGGCCGAGGTCGAGGCCCGGCTGCGGCTGGTCACGTCCCTGTCGGCCGCGGCGGCGACCCAGGAGGCGGCGGAGATCAGGGCCGGCGGCGTGGTCATCAACGAGGCCAGCTACACGGCCCGGGTCCACGGGCAGCCCCTGAACCTGACCTACAAGGAGTTCGAGCTGCTCAAGCACCTCGCCCTGCACCCCGGGCTCGTGTTCAGCCGCGACCAGCTGCTGCACGAGGTGTGGGGGTACGACTATTACGGCGGCACCCGCACCGTGGACGTGCACGTGCGCCGGTTGCGCGCCAAGCTCGGCGCCGACCACGAACAGCTGATCGGCACCGTGCGCAACGTCGGCTACCGGTTCGCCCCGGCACGCGCCGAGGACGAGGCCCCGGCTGCACAAGGGGGCTGAGCGCGGCTATGTTGGTTCCATGAGCGCCACCCAGAGCACCGATTGGACCATCACCACCGCCACCGGCCGGCCCGACGACGATCTGCTGGACCGGATCACCTCCCTGGCCTCCGCGGCCGAGGAATCCGACGGCAACCCGCCGCTGAGCGAACAGACCCTCGTGGACCTGCGCACCGGCGAGGTCGCCGACCGCCTGCTGGTCGTCACCGCCTGGCTCGCCGACGACGAGGGAGGGCCCTCCGGCGAACTGGTCGGCGTGGCCGTCGCCGTCGCCTCCCCCGACGAGGGCCCGGGAACCCTGGAGATCGTCGTGCACCCCGAGTACCGCAACGACGGGATCGCCGCCGCCCTGGTGGCCGCCCTCGGCACGCAGAAGCCCCTGGAGTCGCTGCAGGCGTGGTCCCACGGCAACCACGAGGCCGCCGCCCGGTTGGCCCAGCACCACGGGTTCTCCCCGGTGCGCGAGCTCTGGAGGATGCGCCTGGTGCACGACGCCGGCCTGCCGCCGGCCGGGATGCCCTCCGGTTACCGGCTGCGCACCTTCGTGCCGGGACAGGATGAGCAGGCCTGGCTCGCCGCCAATGCCGCAGCCTTCGCCGACCACGCCGAACAGGGGGCCATGACCCCCGGCGACCTGCGCGCCCGCATGGAAGAGGACTGGTTCGAGCCGGAGGGCTTCCTGATCGCCGAGGCGCAGGACGGTTCCATCGCCGGATTCCACTGGACGAAGGTCCACCCGGCCATGAAGAGCCCGACGACCGGCAAGCACCAGGCGGTCGGGGAGGTCTACGTCGTGGGGGTGGTCCCGGCCGCCCAGGGAACCGGGCTCGGCCGGGCGCTGACCGTCGCCGGCATCGAGCACCTGCGCTCACGCGGGCTGACCGCCGTCATGCTCTACGTCGACGCCGACAACACCGCCGCGGTCGGCCTCTACCGCAAACTCGGTTTCACCCGCTGGGACGTCGACGTGATGTACGCACACGGGGGCACGGCCGCCGGGTAAGGTATTTTCGTACGCATCGTCGCGCCCGCGCCGGTGGTGTGGGCACGACGTTTCCAGCTACTCCCCCAGACGATGTGCACGTGAGGACGGACCCGATGGACACGACCCCCGCTACCGCAGCGAGTTTCGGCGACAGCGACATGCCCTCGGCCCGGGCCACCCAGGACCGCATCGAGCTGCCGGTGTTCGACCCGCCGCTGGGCCCGGACGGCGACTTCACCCTCGACCGCTTCCTGGACCGGGAGACCAGCTGGCTGGACTTCAACGCCCGCGTGCTGGAACTGGCGGAGGACCCGGACCTCTACCTGCTGGAGCGGATCAACTTCCTGTCGATCTTCGCCTCCAACCTCGATGAGTTCTTCATGGTCCGCGTGGCCGGCCTCAAGCGCCGCATCGCCACCGGCCTGGCCGTGCCGTCCCCCGCGGGGGTCAGCCCGATCGACCAGCTCCAGGAGATCCTGGTCCGGGCCAGGGAACTGCAGCTGCGCCATGCCCGGGTGTTCGCCGAGGACCTGCGTCCGGCCCTGGCCGCCGAGCAGCTGCAGATCACCCGGTGGCAGCAGCTGGACCAGGCCGCCCAGGAGGAGATCAGCCGCTGGTTCGTCGCCCAGGTCTTCCCCGTGCTCACCCCGCTGGCGGTCGACCCGGCACACCCCTTCCCCTACATTTCCGGCCTGTCGTTGAACCTGGCGGTGATCGTCCGCAACCCCGTCAGCGGCAAGGAGCTCTTCGCCCGGCTCAAGGTCCCCGGCGTGTTGCCGCGGTTGATCTCGGTCGACGGGCCCCGCGCCGGGAACTCCGCCGGCCGGTTGGCGCGGTTCATCTCCCTCGAGGACGTCATCTCCCAGCACCTGGAGTACCTCTTCCCGGGCATGGAGGTCGTCGAGCACCACACGTTCCGGGTCACCCGCAACGAGGACCTCGAGGTCGAGGAAGACGATGCCGAGAACCTGCTGCAGGCCCTCGAGAAGGAGCTGCTGCGCCGCCGCTTCGGCCCGCCGGTGCGCCTCGAGGTCGCCAGCGACATCAATCCGACCATCCGCGACCTGCTGATGCGCGAACTCGGTGTGGAGGAAGACGAGGTCTTCTCGTTGCCGGCGCCGCTGGACCTCCGGGGGCTCTCGGTCATCGCCGGCATCGACCGGGCCGACCTGCACTACCCGAAGCAGCTGGCGCATACCAGCCGGTTCCTCAACGAGTCGGAGACCTCGAAGGCGGCCAACGTCTTCGCCGCGATGCGCCGGCGTGACATCCTGCTGCACCACCCCTATGACTCGTTCTCCACCTCGGTCCAGGCGTTCCTGGAGCAGGCCGCGGCGGATCCGAAGGTGCAGGCCATCAAGCAGACGCTCTACCGCACGTCCGGGGACTCCCCCATCGTGGACGCCCTGATCGACGCCGCCGAAGCCGGCAAGCAGGTGCTGGCCCTGGTGGAGATCAAGGCCCGCTTCGACGAACAGGCGAACATCTCCTGGGCGCGCAAGCTCGAGGAGGCCGGGGTCCACGTGGTGTACGGCATCGTGGGGCTCAAGACGCATTCGAAGCTCTCGCTGGTCATCCGCCGCGAAGGCGACCGGCTGCGCCGCTACTGCCATATCGGCACGGGGAACTACCACCCGAGGACCGCCCGCTACTACGAGGACCTGGGCCTGTTGACCACCGACGACCAGGTCGGCGAGGACCTCTCCCGGTTGTTCAACCAGCTCTCGGGCTACGCCCCGCGCTCCACGTTCAAGCGCCTGCTGGTGGCCCCACGCTCGCTGCGCTCGGGCCTGCTCGAGCGGATCGAACAGGAGATCCAGCACCGCGCGGCCGGCCGCGAGGCGAGGGTGGTCATCAAGGTCAACTCCATCGTCGACGAGGCCATCATCGACGCCCTATACCGTGCCAGCCAGGCCGGTGTCCAGGTCGATGTGATCGTGCGTGGCATCTGCTCGCTGCGCCCCGGGGTCCCGGGCCTGAGCGAGAACATCAGGGTCCGCTCCATCCTGGGCCGCTTCCTGGAGCACTCCCGGGTGTTCGCCTTCCACAACGGCGGCGAAGAGGTCATCTACATCGGATCCGCCGACATGATGCACCGCAACCTGGACCGCCGCGTGGAGGCGCTGGTGCGGTTGTCCAACAAGGACGACATCGTCGAACTGCAGCGCATCCTGGACCGCTACCTCGACGAGCGCACGGCGAGCTGGCATCTGGATGCGGACGGCGGCTGGACCCGCCACCACATCGGCCCGGACGGCGAGCCGCTCTCCGATGTGCAGTCCTGGCTGCTCGAGTCGCGCCACCGGCGGGCGGCACACCGCTGATGTCGCTCGTCCTTCGATCCCCCGACGACCCGGTCGTCACCGGGGGTACCGTGAACGTGCTGGCCGCGGGGGCCGTTCCGTGGCGCGTGGGTGACAACGGACTCCAGGTCCTGATGGTCCACCGCGACAAGTACGACGACTGGTCCTGGCCCAAGGGAAAGCTGGACACCGGGGAGACCATCCCGCAGTGCGCCGTCCGGGAGGTCCGCGAGGAAATCGGGTTGGACATCACCCTGGGCATCCCGTTGCCGGCGATCCGCTATCCCGTGGCTTCGGGCCAGAAGGTCGTCTACTACTGGGCGGCGGACGCGTCGGGCCAACAAGCGGTCCCGGACGGACACGAGGTCGATTCGTTCCGCTGGACGTCCCCGGCGGAGGCGCGCCGCTGGCTGGCCAATCCATCGGACATCGATCCGCTGGACGCCCTCGAGGCCGCCTACATCGCCGGCCGGCTGGCCACCGTTCCGTACATCGTCGTACGCCACGCCAAGGCCAAGCCGCGCGCCAGCTGGACCCAGGAGGAGGGCAAGCGCCCGCTCGCGGCCACGGGCAAACGCCAGGCCCTGGAGGTGGCCGCGCTCCTCTCGGCCTGGAAGCCGCAGCGCGTGGCCAGCAGCCCCTGGACCCGCTGCATCCAAACGGTCTCCCCCTACCTCAAACGCCACGACCTGGGCGTCAAGCTCGTCCCGGCCCTGACCGAACACGAGGCGCTCCGCAAGCCCGACGCCGCGCGCAAGGCCGTCCTGAAGCTGATGAACAAGGGCATCCCGCAGGCGGTGTGCACCCATCGCCCCGTGCTGCCGATCGTCTTCGCCGCCCTGGCCGAGCGGCTGCCCGGCGAACTGGCCAGGTTCCTGCCGGCCAAGGACCCCTTCCTGCGGCCGGGATCCCTCGTGGTCGTGCACCTGCCGGTCGAGAAGCTGCGCAAACCGGTGTCCGTGGAGGTCTTCGAGACCTTCGAGGACTGATCCCGGCGGATCACTGGTCGCGGCGCCGGGCCGCCGAGTAGGCTCGGGGGAACAGCATCCGCCCCTCCAGGAGGTAACGTGAACGCCGACCACCCAGGTCAGCCGGCAGTCCCGGGCCAACGCCCGGAGAAGATCGTGCACGAGGGCCTGCGCATGGAGCACGACCCCGACCGGGGACGCTACGCGCTGTGGCATCGCGACGTCTTCATCGGGATCCTCGGCTACAGCACCGACCCGGGCAGCGGCATCGTGACGCTGCAGCACACCATCATCGACGAGGCGCATGGCCGCCGCGGCTATGCCCGCGCCCTGGTCACGATGGTGCTGGACGAACTGCGCGCCCAGGGCCGCACCGTCATCCCGGAATGCACCTACGTGCAGGACTACCTGGACCGCTACCCCGAATACCAGGACATGGTCGCCGGGTAGCAGGGCACGACGCCGGGGCCCCCTGCCGCAGGTCCACACCTTCCACCGCTGTACCTGGACGATGCCGTACCACCGTATGAACAGATCCGCCGACAGATCGCCTCGCTCATCGCGATCGGCGAACTGGGGCCCGGAGACCGCCTACCCACGGTCCGCGCCCTGGCGGCCGACCTGGGCGTCGCCGTCGGGACCGTCAGTCGGGCCTACAAGGAGTTGGAGGCCTCCGGGGTGCTGGAGTCGCGGCGCCGCCTGGGTACCATCGTCGCGTCCGGCCAGCCACCGAACGCGAGGGGTTCGGCGACGTCCGCGGCCGGCCCCGGCCCTGCAGGTTACCCGGACTTGGAGGCCGCGGTCGAGGCCCTAGTGGCGGCCGCCAGCCACACGCCCTTCGACGACGAAACCGTCGTTGACCTGGTCCGGGGCCGGCTGATGCGGTCCAGGCGGTCCTCGGGCACCGCGTAGAATCGGCGGCATGGGGACGACCACCGAGAAGGAACTCACGCGCGGCCGCCGGCCGCTCTGGCTCGCCTACCCCGTGGCAGCGGCCATCCTGCTGGGAACCCAGGTGTACGGCCTCTCCATCTACCCGGACCTCCCCGAAACCATTCCCACGCATTGGGGCCCTTCCTGCGCCCCGGACGCGTTCGATGCGAAGTCCCCGGGCACCGTCTTCGGCATGCTGTGGGTTGGTCTGGGGATGACCGTCCTGATGGCCTTCCTGGCCGCCGTCGTCCCGGCCATGTCCCCGGCCCGGGCCGAGCCCTCCCCCTACCGCCGGATCCAACGCGAGGGCATGATCCGCGGAACCATGGGCGGGCTGGGTGCCACGACCATCCTGCTGGCGCTCTTGTTCTCCAGCCTGGCGGTCGAGGGATGGCTCCGACCTGAATACGTGGGCGGCTGGTTTGCGCTGCTCTTCGCCGGGATCGTCCTGGTGGTCATCGGCTGGGCGTTTTGGCGCGGTTCGCGCTGGGCCCGGCGCCTTGCGGCCGTTGCAGGGGTCCAGCCGGATGCCGAGGAGGCAGCCGAGGAACGACTCTGGCTCTGGGGCGGGATCCTCTACAACAACCCCGCCGACCCCCAGGTCATGGTCCCCAAACGGGAGGGCACCGGAATGGGCCTGACCGTGAATGTCGGGAACCCCCTCGGCAAATGGGCGGTGGCGGTCTTCCTGCTGGTGGTCATCGGCTTGCCCGTGGGATTGACGGTCGGCATCTCTCTGGGTGCGGCGTAGCCTCCGGCCGGTAGACTGTCGGGCGTGACTATTGCTACCCCGTACGAGGACCTGCTGCGCGACGTGCTGGAGAACGGCACGCCCAAATCGGATCGGACCGGGACCGGCACGCGCAGCGTGTTCGGCCGGCAGATCCGCTTCGACCTCGAGGCCGGTTTCCCGCTGATCACCACCAAGCGCGTGCACTTCAAGTCGGTGGCCGCCGAGCTGCTGTGGTTCCTGCGCGGGGAGTCCAACGTGTCCTGGCTGCAGGAACAAGGCGTGCGGATCTGGAACGAGTGGGCCGACGAGAACGGTGAACTGGGCCCGGTCTACGGGGTGCAATGGCGTTCGTGGCCGACCCCCGATGGCGGACACATCGACCAGATCACCCAGGTGGTCGAGGCGTTGAAGGCCAACCCGGATTCCCGCCGGCACCTCGTCTCCGCATGGAACGTCTCCGAGCTGGAGAACATGGCGCTGCCGCCGTGCCACGTGTTCTTCCAGTTCCATGTCGCCAACGGCAAGCTCTCCTGCCAGCTCTACCAGCGCAGCGCCGACATGTTCCTCGGCGTCCCGTTCAACATCGCCTCCTACGCACTGCTCACCCACATGGTCGCCCAGCAGGTCGGTCTCGGCGTCGGCGAATTCATCTGGACCGGCGGTGATGTGCACATCTACGACAACCACCTGGAGCAGGTCAACGAACAGCTTGGCCGCACCCCCTACGAGTACCCGCAGCTGCGCCTGGCCCGCACCCCGGAGAGCATCCTGGACTACGCCCTCGAGGACTTCGAGGTCGTCGGCTACCAACACCACCCCACCATCAAGGCACCGGTGGCCGTATGAGCCGCCACTCCGCCACGCCGGCAACCGCCGAAACCCGGGGGCACCGGGCCGTGCCCTCCCCCGTCTCGGCGCGCATCGGCATGATCTGGGCGCAGACCGTGGACGGGGTCATCGGCCACGAAGGGTCCATGCCCTGGCATCTGCCCGAGGACATGGCCCATTTCAAGAACACCACCTGGGGCCACCCGGTCATCATGGGCCGGCGCACCTGGGCCTCGATCCCCGCGCGCTTCCGGCCCTTCGCCGGGCGCACCAACATCGTGCTGACCTCCGATGACGCCACCGCAGCCGAGGCAGCCGGCGCAGGCGCCGCCGTCGTGCACTCGCTGCAGGAGGGACTCGACGCCGCTGCCGGTGCCGAGGGGGCCGAGGAAATCTGGATCTGCGGCGGTGGAGAGGTCTATGCGGCGTATGAGCCGCTGGCCGACACGGCCCTGGTCACCGTCATCAATTCCGACGTCGCCGGCGATACGCGCGCGCCCCGGTTGCCTGCGGACTGGAAACTGGCGCTGAGCGAGCCGGCCGATGGCTGGCTGACGGGTGCCGACGGGACCGAATACCGCCACGAACTCTGGGAGCGCAGCTAGGTGAAGGAAGCCTTCAGGCAACTGACCTCCACACCGGAGCCGCTCTTCGCGCTCGGTTTCATGCTCTTCCCGCTGCTGGGGCTGATCTGCGCGGCACTGGGTCTGTGGATGATCATCACGGGCGCGGTGATCGGCGGGATCATCGTGCTGTTGACCATCACGCAGGCCTTCGCACTCGGCGCGTTCTGGGCCATCAGCCGGCGGGCCAAGCTGCTCTCCGGGGACTAGTCCGGGACCCGGTGCGACGGGCATCGGCAGCGGCCCGATCCCCGGCATGGGCGCCCGGCAGACGTAACCCGGCTGGGGTTCGACCCCGTCGTCGCCTTACGATGGATGAATGACTTCTTCCGTTGGATTCATTGGTTACCGAGGCATGGTCGGCTCCGTGCTCATGCAACGCATGCTCGACGAGGGCGACTTCGAGGGCATCGACCCGGTCTTCTTCTCGACGTCCAACCCGGGCGGGCCGGTCCCGGCCTTCGCCGCGGGTGCCGGCGTGCTGCAGGACGCCTACGACGTCGATGAGCTCGCCAAGCTTCCCGTCATCGTCACCGCACAGGGCGGGGACTACACCCAGCGCGTCCACCCCGAGCTGCGCGCCCGTGGCTGGAAGGGCCTGTGGATCGACGCGGCCTCGACGCTGCGCATGAACGACGACTCGATCATCGTGCTGGACCCGGTCAACCGCAATGTCATCGACGCCGGACTGGCCGCGGGGACCCTGGATTTCGTTGGCGGCAACTGCACGGTCTCCTGCATGCTCATGGGCCTGGGCGGGCTGTTCCGCAACGGCCTGGTCGAGTGGGGCACCGCCATGACCTACCAGGCGGCCTCCGGTGGCGGCGCCCGGCACATGCGCGAACTGATCAACCAGTTCGGCGACATCAACTACTCGGTGGCCGATGAGTTGGCTGACCCGGCCTCGGCCATCCTGGAGATCGACCGCAAGGTCCTGGCCACCCAGCGCGGCGGCCTGGACGCCACCGAGTTCGGCGTCCCGCTGGCCGGTTCGCTGATCCCCTGGATCGATGCGGACCTGGGCAACGGGCAGTCCAAGGAGGAGTGGAAGGCTGGGGTCGAGACGAACAAGATCCTGGGTACCGGCGCGGACAACCACGTCATGCTCGACGGCCTGTGCGTGAGGATCGGCGCCATGCGATCGCACTCCCAGGCGCTGACCCTGAAGCTGACCGAGGACGTGCCCCTGGACGAAATCGAGCGGCTGCTCGACGCCGACAACGAATGGGCGACCGTGGTGCCCAATTCGAAGGACGCCACCATGAAGCAGCTGACCCCGGTCGCCGCCTCCGGCACCCTCGACATCCCGGTGGGGCGCCTGCGCAAGCTGGAGATGGGGCCGCAGTACCTCTCGGCCTTCACCGTCGGCGACCAGCTGCTCTGGGGCGCCGCGGAACCGCTGCGACGCATGCTCGCCATCGCCCTCGGGCGGCTGTAGGCCGGCCCGGCGAAGACGCCACGCGCCAGGGGCGCCACCGGTGACCGGTGGCGCCCCTGGCGCGTTCTGGCGTCCCGCCGGCGGGACGCCGGAGGATCAGTTGTCGTGCCGGACGCGTCCCACGTCCTCGTTGGCCGTGTCGTAGAGGCGCTGCAGGGCCGCCAGGCGCTCGTCGGTGATGTCCCCAGCGGCGTGGGCTGCCTTGCCCCGATCGAGCAGGCGCTTGGCTTCCTTCATGTTGCCCTCGGCCAGATCCATCGCGTGTTCCAGGCTTGTGTCGTGTTCCATGCCTCCATAGTGCGTCAGCGCCAAGCCAAAAGTCCACGGTGACCTGTACGGGGACGCAATTGTGACCTCACCGTGCCCAAAAGTGCGAATACTCGCGCATCCGGGCAGCGAACGCTCGCGATGCCCCCGGGCCGAGGGCCGACCCAAAGGGCTCGGCCGACCCTGCCGGATCCCAGGTGCCGATGGTGGCACCGCCGTGCACGACGGTGCGGCGGAACACCCCGTTTCCGCCGGGGACGACCCGTCGGGCGTGCTCTGCCGGCAGGCTGGCCCCGCGGTCGCGGTACCCGAGGAGGAACTCGTCGAAACCGGGAAGCACGAGCACGCTGCGGGCACCCGGACCCGCAGTACCGTCCTCGAGGTCCGTGGCTGCTGCGGAAGCCACCCAGTAGTCGATGCCGCCCACGCGCCGCTGGACCAGGCCACCGGCCGTTTCCAGGACAGCCAGGGCCGCGCGGACCGGCCCCAGCGGCAGGCCAAGCCACCAGGCGAAGTCGGCGACAGTGGCCGGGCCGTGGCCGGTGAAGTACCGCAGCGCCAGGCGTGCCAGCGACGCTCCCGGATCGCCGCCGTCGTTCCCGGTGCCGCCGATCCAGGACCGGTAGGGGACGAAGAGCTGGCGGACTCCCCCGCCGCCGGCCATCGGCCCCTGGACGATGGCACGTTCCAGCGACAGGGCCATCAACAGGTGGTAGCCGCGCTGCCCCGTGGTGTCCTGCCCGGCGGCGCGGATGGCTTCCAGGAGCTGCCCGCGTGTGGCACCGCCGGCGCAACAGCCGACGGCGACCGGCACCAGGGACGCGATGCAGTCCGCATCGATTCCCGCGTCGCGGAACCCGGTGGCCGTCTGGGCACGCATGCGGGGTCCGGTCACGGCCAGCACGTCGTCGAGCAGCTCCGGGGCCACGAGCATCAGCGTGCCGCGGGCCGCCCAGGTCCGCACGATGGTTCCGGCGTCGAAGGCCGCCCTGACAGTTGACGCGGTGGTGCCGGGGGCCCGGACGCCCAGGGCCCAGAAGGCCTGGGCGAGGTCCTGGGCCTGCACGAGGCCGAGGTGCCGTACGACGGAGGCCGGGGTGGCCCCCGCTCCGGGAGCGGCAAGCAGGCCCTGGGCCGACAGGCGTGCCCGCGCCACGATGGTGCGTGGTGCGGGCGCGGCACTCATCTCAGAGGTCGATCCCGATGAGCAGGGGTTCGTTGTGCAAGGTGATGCCGAAGCGTTCGCGGACGCCGTCGCGGACCGCCCGGGCGATGGCCAGGATGTCCCGGGCGGTGGCGCCGCCGCGGTTGGTGATCGCCAGCGTGTGCTTGCTGGAGAGCGAGGCCCGGCCGCCGGCGAGGTCGGCGCCGGCCGTGCCGGGCAGCCCGTACCCCTTGGCGAAACCGGCCCGGTCGATCAGCCAGGCGGCGGAGAGCTTGGTGCCGCCGGCGGCCGGGAAACGCGGGGCGTCGTCGGGCAGGGACGCCGCCGTGTCGGCGTCCACGATCGGGTTCGTGAAGAAGGACCCGGTGCTGTAGGTGTCGCGGTCCGCCGGATCGAGGACCATGCCCTTGCCGGCGCGCAGGCGCAACACGGTGGCACGGACCGCCGCGGCCTCGGCACGCTCCCCGGCGTCGACGCCCAGGGTCCGCGCGAGCTCGGCGTAGGCGATGGGCGCACCGAGCGTCGAGGCCTCCAGGGCAAAGGTGACCTCGAGGACGACGTAGCGGGGGGAACCCTCCACGGTGGTGCGCTTGAGCAGCGAATCCCGGTAGCCGAAGGCCAGATCCGCGGCGGCGAAGTCCACCAGTCGGGACGCATGGCGGTCCCATGCCCTGACGGAGTCGAGCGTCTTGGACACGTCGGCGCCATAGGCCCCCACGTTCTGCACGGGGGTCGCCCCGGAGGATCCCGGGATGCCGGAGAGCGCCTCGAGCCCGGCAAGCCCGGCGTCAAGGGTGGCCTTCACGACGTCGTCCCACGGGTGTCCCGCGGCCACCGTGACGCGGCTGCGCCCTCCGCCTGCACCGCGGACGACGTCCACGCCGCGGGTGGCGATGCGCAGGACGGTGCCGTCGTACCCGTCGTCGGAGATGACCAGGTTGGAGCCTCCGCCGACGAGCAGCAGCTTGGCGCCGGCGTCGTCCGCCGCGCGCACGGCCGAGAGGACCTCCGCCTCGGTGGTCGCCTCGATGACGTCGGCGGCGGGGCCGCCGACGCCCGTGGTGGTCAGCTCGGAGAGCGGCTGGGGCATCAGAGCTGGACCAGGGCCTGCGCCTTGACCAGGACCTTCTGCCCGTCGGCGACCACGGTCAGGTCCACCCGGGCGGTGCGGGCCGCCTCGTCGAGGGCGCCGATGACACCGGAGACCTCCAGGGCGGTCCCCGGCGCGTCGGAGGGGTTGGTGCCCTCGGGGTCCTGCACGACGACGGGCTTGGTGAAGCGGGTCTGGTAGTCGACGATGGCCGCGGGGTCACCGGTCCAGTCCTCGACCAGCGTGACCGCGGCACCCATGGTGAACATTCCGTGGGCGATGACGCCGGGCAGCCCGACCTCGGTGGCGAAGCGCTCGTTCCAGTGGATGGGGTTGAAGTCGCCGCTGGCCCCGGCGTAGCGGATGAGGTCGGCCCGGTTCACGTGCAGCGTGGTGCTGCCGATGTCCTGGCCCTTTTCGAGCGTGGCGAAGTCGATGGGGGTCATGCTGCCTCCTCCCCGCGGACGAGGATCGACGAGATGGTGGTGGCGACGGCGGCGCCGTCGGTGCTGCTGATTTCCGACCGGGTGGTGATCATGGCTCCGCCGCCCATGCCACGCACCTTGTCCACGTGCAGCTCGGCCACGAGTTCGTCGCCGGCGACGATGGGGCGGTGCAGGGTGAAGCGCTGGTCGGCGTGGACGACCCGGGAGAAGTCGATGCCCGATTCCGGGTCCCCGATCAGCTGGGCATCGGCCCGCTGGGCGACGATGATCGCGAAAGTGGGAGGGGCGACGAGGTCGGCGTGGCCGAGGCCGGCGGCCGCCTCCTGGTCGTAGTGCGCCCGATGGGAGGCCTTCGTCGCCGCGGCGAATTCGCGGATCTTCTCGCGGGAGACCACGTAGGCCTCCCCCGCCGGGTAGCTGCGCCCTTCCAGGGCCGGGTTGATGCTCATGGTGTCCTCGCTGTTGGGCGGGTCGGTGGCTGCGCTTGCACGGCTTCCAGCTTAAGGCACGGTGGCCGCCGCGAGTGCCGGGACGGGCCACACCTCCGATATGATGGAACCATCATTCCGTGGTACCGCCAGAAAGGACGCCATGTTCCTGAACGACGAGCAGCTGCCCCTGTATGAGATCAAGGCGAACCTCTTCAAGGCGCTGGCCCACCCGGCCCGTATCCGTGCGCTGGAGATCCTCGTCGACTCGCCAGGGCAGTCGGCCACCGTCGCACAGCTGCTGGCGGCCATGGACATCGAGGCCAGCCATCTGTCCCAGCACCTGCGGGTGCTGCGCCGGCACGGCGTGGTCACCTCACGACGCCGGGCCAGCCACGTCGACTACACCTTGGCCCACCCCGGGGTCGCCGAACTGCTGGCCATCGCCCGCCGGTTCCTCGACGACCGGGTGGCGACCCGCCGCGGCACCGGGAACACGGCACACCAGACAGCGGTGACCCGCTGATGGCACGCCCCTCCCTGCGCGCGTTCCTGCCCGGAGCCGACGACTATGCCCTGCTCCCCTCGAGCTGGCGGGTCGACATCCTGGCCGGCGTCACCGTGGGCATCGTCGCTCTCCCGCTGGCACTGGCCTTCGGGGTGACTTCCGGGGTCGGAGCCGCCGCCGGACTCGTCACCGCGGTCATCGCCGGGCTGGTCGCCGCCGTGATGGGCGGTTCCCCGGTACAGGTCTCCGGGCCCACCGGGGCGATGGTCGTCATCCTCGCCCCCATCGTCGCAGCCCATGGCGTGGGATCGATCGCCCTCTTGAGCATCATGGCCGGCGTGATCGTGCTGGGCATGGGCCTGGCCGGCGTCGGACGGGCCGTCGCGTACATTCCCTGGCCGGTGGTCGAGGGTTTCACGCTGGGAATCGGGACCATCATCTTCCTCCAACAGGTACCCCTGGCCACCGGCACCCACGCGCCGTCGGGCCTGAATACCGTCGTCGCCGCCTGGATATCTGCCGCGGGTGCGCAGTGGCCGACAGCGGGCATCACCCTGGCCATCGTCACCGTCGTGGCCACCCTGATGATCACCGCCCCCCGCCTGCACGCCGGGCTGCCGGCCAGCCTGATCGCCATCGTCCTGGTCACCGTGGTGGCCGAGTGGCTGCACCTGGACATCCCCCGGATCGGCGAGCTGCCCTCCGCACTGGGAGCCCCGGCGCTGCCGCCCATCTCGCTGCCCCTAATGGCCGAGCTGGCCGGCCCGGCAGTGGCCGTGGCCGCCCTGGCAGCCATTGAGTCACTGCTCTCGGCGCGCGTCGCCGCGGGTTTGGTGGGACCCCATGGTTCGACCACCGGGCAATACCACCCGGACCGAGAACTCGCCGGGCAGGGCCTGGCATCGATAGCCGCGGGACTCTTCGGGGGCATGCCGGCCACCGGTGCCATCGCCCGGACCGCGGTCAATGTGCGCAGCGGCGCCCGCACCCGGCTGGCCTCGGTCGTCCATGCCCTGCTGTTGCTGGTCATCGTCTACGCCGGTTCGCAGCTGGTGGGACGGATCCCCTTGGCCGCACTGGCCGGCATCCTGTTGGTGACGGCCACCCGCATGGTCTCCCGCCATACGGCTGCATCGATCCTGCGCTCGGGCCGTTCCGAGGCAACGTTGTTCGTGGTCACGGCCATCATCACCGTGGCCTTCGACCTCATCGAGGCTATCCAGATCGGGGTGTTGGTCGCCGCCTTCTTCGCCCTGCGCTCGGTGGCCAAGGCCTCCGGTGCAGCGCGCGAGGAACTGCCCGGTGATGCCCACCCGGACGACGAACGCATTGCCCTCTTCCGCCTGGACGGCGCCATGTTCTTCGGGGCGGCCGAAAAGATCCTCACGGACGTCCAGGCGGTGACCGGCGTGGAAGTCGTCATCCTGCGGCTGTCGCGCCTACGGATGCTCGATGCGACCGGCGCCCGCGCCCTGGTGGAGATCATCGGAGCCCTGGAGCGACGCAAGATCACGGTCCTGGTCAAGGGCATCCGCCCCGAACACGCCAAGATGGCCGAGACCGTCGGCGTCATCGAGGCCCTGCGGCACTACCGGCATGTCTTCGAGGAGCTGGAGCCTGCCGTGGCCCACGCACGCCATCACGTCGAGGAAAACCGCGCGGCGGATGCGTTGAAGCAGCTCCCCTAGCGACCCTGGCGCTGCTTCGGCACGGGCGGATGCTGCTTGCGGTACGTCTTGACGTCGCGCCCGCGCACCACGAGTCCGGCGACGTGGGTCAGCAGGCCGACCAGGATGATCGCGACGGCCGTGTACATCAGCGGCCGGTTGCCCGTGTTGGCACCGACCAGCGCCAGGATGATGCCGAGGCCGGAGATGGCCATGGAAGCGATCACCAGGACCTTGTAGAGGCCCGACGCCGATTCCCAGGGTGTGCTGATCATGGGATCCAGTCTATCGGTTCAGAACAGTGAATCCTGCGCCACGGGCACCGCAGTGGAGTGCTCGCCGGGCACCACCCGCCGGCCCTTGAGCACCGAGGCGTCCGCGGCGTACAACCGTTCGGATCCGTCCAAGCTCACGCCCAGTGTCTGGCCCAGGACGGCGTCGACGATGAAGCCGTGGCTGCTGGCGCTGAGCCACCCGGGATATGGGTGCAGGTCCCCGGCATTCCAGGCGGAGAGCAGCGGGCCGGCCACGGAGGACGGCTCGAAGTCCTCGTCGGCCGGCCTGACGTCCAGGCCGGTGGCTTCCGGGTCATGGGCGAGCAGCTCGCGCACACGGTCCACCTGGGCGCGGTGCACCGTGGCGAGGGATCCGGCGTCGTACACGCCCGAAGGCGAGGGGCCGCCCTGCCCGGGATCGGTGAGCCCCGTCGTCTTCGCGGAGGCGCGCACTGCCTGCCCGAGTCCGAGCCGGACGGTCACCAGGTCCTCGAGGACCCGCACGATGCGTCCGTCGGCCGCCAGGGCCACGTACGACGCCGTGACGGCCCCCTGCTGGGCGAGCCGACGCCATTTGTTGCCCTGCCCCGCGGTGCCGATCTTGGAGGCGCCGTTGGCGAACGTGGCGACGTAAAGCCATTGCGGGCGGGCGAGGTAGGCACGCAGCCCGGGGGGTGCGATGCCGGAGCGGTGGAAGTCGTGCATGTGGCGGGCGTCGTCCCGGGCCAGGCAGGACGCGCATTGGGTGCCGCGCGCCGCAGGTGCCGCGTCGGGGCAGTCGACGTGGGCCCACTCCTCGGCATCGCGCACGCGGGTGTGGCCCAGGCACCAGCGGCCGGGCTCGACCGCGAAGGAGCAGCGCGTCCCGGGTTCCAGCACGACGTCGGCGCGTGCCCCGTTGACCGCCCGCAGGGCCCATCGCGGTGTCGATCCGTCGGCGGGCCAGTCGATGCCGGCGCTGAGCAGGACGGCTGTCCCGCTGGCGGCGGCGGCCGGACGGGAGGGAACGATGTCGGCCGCTGGATCCATCCGTCAAGCATAGGCGGACCACGGGAGGGCACGGATCCCGAGACGACGAAATCCGCCCCGCGATGCGGGACGGATTCCTGATGGTAGCGGTGCCGGGACTCGATCCCGGGACCTCACGATTATGAGTCGTGCGCTCTAACCAGCTGAGCTACACCGCCACGAATGGGAATGCCCGCGTCTGCGTCGGTTTCTCTCGCGAGTCGACACGGACGCGGGCTTTCCTACTCAGAGCCCCCCACCGGAATCGATCCGGTGACCTCGTTCTTACCAAGAACGCGCTCTACCACTGAGCTAGGGGGGCAACGGAAAAAAACTTTACCAGCAATTTCCGCCCGCATGAAATCGAGGTGGCCCCCTGTGGCGGATGCCACACAGGCGCCGTGGATCCGGGCCGCGGGGCCCGTCGGACACGGCGTCCCGCACCCTCCCACCGGCGCACGGCGGCGCATTAACGCCCGGAAGGCCGGGCGTTCCCCGAGGGGACTGCCCGGCCTTCCGGTGGTGTCACGGCGGTGGTCCCGGGAGACGGGACCGGCGGCTGCTAGTAGCTGCGGCCGCGTCCACCCTCGAAATTACGCGATGAGGTGCGGGGCTTGCGCGATCCGCCGAAACCCCCGCGGTCACCACGGTCGCCGCGGTTGCCACCCCGGTCGCCATGGTGATCCCCCCGGTTGCCGTCGAAACCGCCGCGGTCCTTGCGGTAACCGCCGCGGTCGCCGTCCTCGCGGTCCCGGCGCGGGGCCCGGCCGGTGTCCAGCTCCAGGCGGATCAGCTCGCCGCCGATGCGGGTGCGCGACAGCGCGTTCCACTGGTCCTGCGACAGTTCCGCGGGGAGCTCCACCAGGGTGTGGTCGGCGCGGATGTCGATGCCGCCGATCTGTCCGGAGTTGAAGCCGCCCTCGTTGGCCAGGGCGCCGACGATGGATCCGGGCATGACGCGCTGGCGGCGTCCGACGGCGATGCGGTAGGTCGCGTTGCCCTCGGTCAGCGCACGCGTCGGGCCGCGGGAGCCGAAGCCGTCCTTGGCGCCCTTGGACATGCGTGCCTGCTTGGCCGGAGGCGTGGGGAGTTCCTGCATGAGCAGCGGCCGGCCGCCCTGGGCCATGTGGGCCAGGGCCGCGGCGATCTCCACGGCGGAGATGTCGTGCTCGGCCTCGAACTTCTCGACGAGGTTGCGGAAGACGGACAGCTCCTGGGAGGCCAGGGTCTCGGAGATCTGGCCGGCGAACTTCTCGAGGCGCTTGTCGTTGACGATGTCGACGCTGGGAAGGGTCATGGCCTCGACCGGCTGGCGGGTGGCCTTCTCGATGGCGCGCAGCATGTGCTTCTCGCGCGGGGTCATGAACAAGATGGCGTCGCCCTGGCGCCCGGCACGGCCGGTACGGCCGATGCGGTGCACGTAGGACTCGGTGTCGTGGGGGATGTCGAAGTTGATGACGTGGGTGATGCGCTCGACGTCGAGGCCGCGGGCGGCGACATCGGTGGCGACCAGGATGTCGATCTTGCCGCTGCGCAGGTTCTCCACGGTGCGTTCGCGCTGCTGCTGCGGGATGTCGCCGTTGATGGCCGCCGTGGTGAACCCACGGGCCTTCAGCTTGTCGGCGAGGTCCTCGGTGGCCATCTTGGTGCGCACGAAGGCGATGACGCCCTCGTGGGCCTCGGATTCCAGGATCCGGGTCATGGCGTCGAGCTTGTGGGCACCCATGACCTGGACGTAGCGCTGGCGCGTGTTCTTGCCGGTGGTGGTGCTGGACTTGACCGACACCTCCTGCGGGTTGCGCAGGTACTGCTTGGAGATCCGGCGGATGGAGCCGGGCATCGTGGCGGAGAAGAGCGCGACCTGCTTGTCCTCGGGGGTGGCCTCGAGGATCTTGTCGACCTCCTCGGCGAAGCCCATGCGCAGCATCTCGTCGGCCTCGTCGAGCACGACGTACTGCAGATGCGAGAGGTCCAGGGACCCCTTGTTGATGTGGTCGATCACGCGGCCCGGGGTGCCGACGACGACCTGGGCGCCACGGCGCATCGCGGAGAGCTGCGGGCCGTAGGGGGAGCCGCCGTAGACCGGCAGGACGGTGAAGTCGCCCATGTGCTTGGCGTAGGAGGTGAAGGCCTCGGCGACCTGGAGCGCGAGCTCGCGGGTCGGGGCGAGGACGAGCACCTGCGTGTTGCGGGCGGTGCCGTTCTGGTCGGCGAGTTCGGCCATCCTGGACAGGGCCGGGATGGCGAAGGCCGCGGTCTTGCCGGTACCGGTCTGGGCCAGACCGACGACGTCGCGTCCCTCGAGCAGCAGCGGAATGGTGGCGGACTGGATCGGGGTCGGCGTTTCGTAGCCGAGGTCCTCGACGGCGGCGAGGACGCGGGCGTCGATGCCGAGGTCCGCGAACTTCACGGAATCTTCTGCGGCGGGGGTTTCGGGCGCGTTGGTGGACATGTCGGAAGACATCAAGAATTACCTCGTTCATAGGGGCGGAGAACCCGGCACTCGTTTCGAGGCGGGATCCGCGGCACATTCGGACTCAAACACCAGTCCGGCCGCTCCCCTATGAAGAAACTGCCCGCACGCTGCGGACTCACACACGATGAGCTCCTGCCTCAAGAATTGGGCAGGATGCGAGGGAAGCCGGATATCGGTGAGATTCCAGTCTACAGGAGGACAGGGCACGACGACGGGGCGCAGCCTGTGCGGTTGGGCACACCCAGTAGGCTGGCTGGCGTGAAGAAACTTCCCGTCACCCTGCGCGTGGCCGTCGTCTGGTGGGCCGTGCTGGCCCTGGTCCTGCTGGGCTTCGGCATCGCCTCCTGGGGCAACTCCCGGCTGCTGGCCGGCGGCAGCCGGTCCGGGCTGGTGGCGCTGGCGCTGCTGCTGGCCCTGCTGGCGGTCGGCGTGGGCTACGGCGCCTGGCGGCTGCTGCGCGGCCAGCTCGCCGGCCGGGCCTGGCTGACGACGATGGGCCTGATCGGCGGCATCCCGCTGGTGTTGCGCGGTCCGCGGCTGGGGGTCCTGGGCGCGACCCTGCTCATCGGGGTCGTGCTGTTGTGGCTGCCGCAGAGCATGGCCTATTTCAAGGAGCAGTCCCGGGCCGCCCGGGCCACCCGCCAGGCGGAGCGCCGTGCGGCGAAGGGCCTGCCCCGGCGTTAGGCCCGCTCAACCCCGCGACTGGTGCTCCGGCAGGGCAATGGACTCCAATGCCTCGGCCACCGGCGCCAACTCAGGGGTAGCCCGCGCCTCATCGAGCGCGCGATCCAGCGCCTCCTCGTGCACGGGGCGGGCGGCGTCCAGCAGCTTGCGCCCCGCGGGGGTCAACTCCGTATAGACGCCCCGACGGTCATCCAGGCACAGGATGCGCGCGAGCAGGCCGCGGTCCTCGAGGCGGTTCACCAGCCGGGTGGCGGCGCTGGAACTCAGGGCCGCGGCGCGGGCGAGCTGCTGCATGCGCATATGCCAGCCATCCTGGCGCGACAGCGCCTCCATCACCGTGTATTCGACCACCGAGAGCTGGACCTCGCGCTGCAGCGCCTTCTCCAGCCCGGCCTCGATCAACGCATGGAGTCCCGCCAGGGTGCGCCATCCACGGGCGCGGATCTCGACGGCATCATCCCTGATTCCCATGTGACTTCCCTCTCAATGGCCGGTCAATCGATCTTCTTTGTTTGCGTCGATATAGCGCGTGTGCAACTATTTTTCCGTAACCAAATGCTTGCGTCTGCAAATAACGGCGTGTGCACTCAATACCAGTATACGAAGGAAACGGGGAAAGCGATGCCCATCGGATTGATCGCCTTGGCACTAGGCGGATTCGGAATCGGACTGACCGAATTCGTCATAGCGGGCCTGCTGCCAGAGGTCGCCAGCGACCTGCACGTCAACGAGGCGGCCGCCGGCTGGCTCATTTCCGGCTATGCCCTCGGCGTCGCGGTCGGGGCGCTGGCCCTGACGGCCGCTGTCATCCGCCAGCCCCGCAAGCGCGTCCTGCTGGGCCTGATGATCCTCTTCATCATCGGCAACCTGCTCTGCGCCACCGCCGACACCTACACCGTGATGCTCCTCGGGCGCATCGTCGCCTCGCTCTGCCACGGCGCATTCTTCGGCATCGGGTCCGTCGTCGCCGCGGAGATGGTCGCCCCGGCCAAGCGCTCCGGTGCCATCGCCATCATGTTCACCGGACTCACCCTGGCCAACGTCCTCGGCGTCCCCTTCGGCACCTTCATCGGCCAGGCCCTCGGCTGGCAGGCAGCGTTCTGGTTCATCACGATCATCGGCGTCATCGCCTTCGCCGGGATCGCCACGCTCGTCCCGTCCTCGGCCAACGCCCGTTCCGAGACGTCGCTTCGAGCCGAGCTGGGTGCCTTCCGTTCCGGCCAGGTCTGGCTGTCGCTGGTGGTCACCATCCTCGGCTACGGCGGCATGTTCGGTGCCTTCACCTACATCGCCTTCACCCTGACCTCGGTCTCCGGTTTCGACACGTCGGCCGTGCCCTGGCTGCTGGTGTTGTTCGGTGTGGGGCTCTTCGCCGGCAACATCGTCGGCGGCAAGGCGGCAGACAAGAAGCTGGACGCCACCCTGCTGGTCCTGTTCGCCCTGCTGGCCGTGGTCCTGGCCGCCTTCGCCTTGTTCGCGGGCAACGCCGTGGCGGCCGTCATGCTGCTGGTGGCCATGGGGGCCATTGGCTTCGGCACCGTTCCGGGGCTGCAGACCCGCATCATGAACTTCGCAGGGAACGCGGAAACCCTGGCCTCCAGCGCGAACATCGCCGCGTTCAACGTCGGCAATGCCCTCGGCGCCTGGCTCGGGGGCCTGGCGATCACCGCGGGGCTGGGCTACACCTCCCCGCTCTGGGTCGGTTCCGCCCTCACCATCGCCGGCCTGGCCGTCATGGTGGTCGCCACCCGCACCGCACGACGCCGGACCTCCACCACCACGCTCCCCGCCGCCGAGCCATCGCTCCCCTGATTGCGGCGCCGGACCACCCACCAGCATCACCCCAGAAAGGAACACCATGAACATCCCCGACATCTCCCTGAACCAGGCAACCTCCATCCCGCAGCTCGGATTCGGCGTCTTCCAGGTCCCCGACGACCAGGCTGCCGCCGCGGTGGCCGAGGCCCTGGTCGCGGGCTACCGCAGCATCGACACGGCAGCCATCTATGGCAATGAGGAGGGCGTCGGCCGCGCCGTTGCGGCCTCCGGAATCGACCGCGACGAGCTCTTCATCACGACCAAGATCTGGAACGACGCCCACGGCGCCGACCGGGCCGAACCGGCCTACCAGCAGAGCCTGGACCGCTTGGGCCTGGACTACGTCGACCTCCTGCTGATCCATTGGCCGGCCCCGGCGCAAGGACGGTACGCCGAGACCTGGCGCGCCCTGGAGGCCCTGCAGTCCGACGGCAGGGTCCGCGCGATCGGTGTCTCCAACTTCACCGGCTCCCAGCTGGAGGTCCTGGCCGGGGAATCCGGAATCGTCCCGGCAGTGAACCAGGTGGAACTACACCCCTACCTGCAGCAGCACCCGATCCGGGCCTACAACGAGGAGCACGGCATCCGCACCGAGGCCTGGAGCCCCCTGGCCCAGGGCGCCGTCCTCACGGACCCGGTCATCGCGGGCCTCGCCACGGCCCATGGTCGGACCCCGGCCCAAGTCGTGCTGCGCTGGCACCTCCAGCAGGGACGCATTCTCATCCCGAAGTCCGTCACCCCGGGCCGCATCCGCGAAAACCTGGACGTCTTCGATTTCGACCTCTCGGCGGCCGAGCTCGCGGCGATCGACGGGCTCGACCGGGGCCAGCGCACCGGCCCGGATCCGGAGACGTTCAACGGCTGATTCCCACGGGCTCGGCCGATGTGGGATGGGTCACCGCGCAGCGATAGGCTCGGGTCACCCACTGAAATCCTCCGAAAGGGCTCCCATCATGAGTCTGCTGGCCATCACCAACGTCCACGTCGTCCCGATCGAGTCCGAGCCCTACGACGGATCGGTCATCGTCCGCGACGGCAAGATCGAGGCCTGCGGGCCGGATGTGCAGGCACCCGCCGACGCGCAGGTCCTCGACGGCGGCGGCCACTGGCTGCTGCCCGGCTTCGTCGACGCCCACGTGCACCTGGGCATGCACCCCGAGGGCGAGGCCGGATCGACGGCGGACGTGAACGAGATGACCGACCCGATCATGGCCGCCGTGCGGGCCATCGACGCCGTCGACCCCTTCGACCCGGGCTTCGACGAGGCCCTGGCCGGGGGCGTGACGACGGTCAACGTCAACCCCGGTTCGGGAAATCCGGTGGGCGGGCTCGCCGTGGCCATCCACACGCACGGGCGCTACATCGACGAGATGGTCCTGCGCTCGCCCAGCGGCCTGAAGTCCGCCCTGGGGGAGAATCCCAAGCGGATCTACGGGGAGAAGAAGCAGACGCCGTCCACCCGGCTGGGCACCGCGATGGTCATCCGCAAGGCCTTCATCGAGGCCCGGAACTACATGGCCAAGGCCGACCCGGACGCCATCGACCCGCGCATGGAGGCCCTGGCGATGGTGTTGCGCCGCGAGATCCCGTGGCGCCAGCACTGCCACCGCACCGACGACGTCGCCACGGCCCTGCGCCTGGCCGAGGAGTTCGGCTACGACCTGGTCCTGGACCACGGCACCGAGGCCCACGTGATCGCCGACGTGATCGCCGAGCGCAACATCCCGGTCCTCATCGGCCCGTTGTTCACCACCAAGTCCAAGGTCGAGCTGCGCGGCCGCTCGCTGGCCAACCCCGGCAAGCTGCACGACGCCGGCGTGGAGATCTCCATCATCACCGACCACCCGGTCATCCCGATCAACTTCCTGGTCCACCAGTGCACGCTGGCCGTGAAGGAGGGGCTGGACCCCGTGGCCGCCCTGCGCTCGATCACCATCAACCCGGCACGGGTGCTCGGGCTCGATCACCGCATCGGCTCCATCGAAGCGGGCAAGGACGCCGACCTGGTGCTCTGGTCGGGGGACCCGTTGGATGTCATGCAGCGGGCCCTGCGCGTGTTCATCGGCGGCCGCCAGGTGATGGAGTACGACGCCGGCACCCGCCTTCCGGTCGTCGTGGACCGCAAGCTGCCGCGCACCTAGTGCAGCAGGGGCACGTCCGAGACCACGTCGATGTGCCCGCCCATGGCCGCGGCGGCGGCTTGCGGATCCCCGGCGCGGATGGCCTCGGTGATGCCCCGGTGCGCTGCCAGGGAGACCTCGGGGCGTCCGGGCTGGCCGAGTGATTCGATGCGGGTCTCCAGGATCATCTCCCCGATGAAGCCCATCATCTGGGCCAGCACCGCCGAATGGGCGGCCGCCGTGATGGCCTGGTGGAACAGCTCGTCGCCGTGGACCCCGCGGTCGCCCCGGGCGATCTCGTCGGCCATCACCGCCAACGCCTCGTCGATGGCCGCCAGGTCCTCCGGCGTGCGTCGCTCCGCGGCCAACGCCGCCAACTTGACCTCCAGGGTGCTGCGCGCCTCGACGATCTCCGGCAGGCGGTTCTGGTGTTCCCTCAGCTTGCGCAACAGCGCCGCCATGCTCGGACGGTAGACCAGCACGGCGCCCGTGCCGTGCTGGACATCGATGACCCCGAGCACCTCGAGGGCGACCAGGGCCTGGGCCAGCGTGGCGCGGGAGACCCCGAGCTGGTCGGCCAGGTCGCGTTCGGCCGGGAGCCGGTCCCCGGGCCCCAGCTGCTCGGATTCGACGTAGCCGAGGATCTGCTCCATGAGCTGTTCGTAGAGACGCGGACGCGCCACCTTGCCCAACGTCCTTGCCTTCTCCGGGTCCCGCATGGTGCACCTCCTCGTGGTGTTCCCCTTCACAGTACACACGACATCCTATTGACAAAGTGACAGAGGGTCTAGGAGGCTAGGCCACTGAGAGTGACGCACTACACACCGCACCGCACCGCACCCCGACCCGCTGGAGGCCCATCCCATGTCTGCCCCGATCCTTTCAATCATCGTGTTGGCGGTGATGTTCCTGCTGGCCACGATCCTGCCCATCAACATGGGCGCGCTCGCCTTCGTCGGCGCCTTCGTCCTCGGCGCGCTCTTCCTGGGGATGGACACCAAGGACATCCTCGCCCAGTTCCCCGGCGGGCTGTTCCTGACGCTGGTCGGGGTGACGTATCTGTTCGCCATCGCCCAGGGCAACGGGACCATCGACCTGTTGATCCGCAAGGCCGTGAAACTCGTGGACAACCGGATCGCCCTGATCCCCTGGGTGATGTTCACGATCACCGCGGTCATCACCGCCGTCGGCGCCCTCGGCCCGGCCGCCGTGGCCATCATGGCCCCCATCGGCCTGGGCTTCGCCGCCCGCTACAAGATCAACCCGCTGATGATGGGCATGCTCATCGTCCACGGCGCCCAGGCCGGCGGGTTCTCCCCCATCGCCGTCTACGGCGTGATCGTCAACGGGCTCATCGCCGACACCGGCTTCGATTTCAGCCCCACCGCGCTGTTCCTCTCCTCCTTCATCTTCAACACCGTCATCGCCGTCGTGCTCTTCTTCGTCCTGGGCGGCAAGGCCCTGGCAGGCAGCCGGGTCGCGCACTTCGCCGAGAGCGTCTCCGAGGCCCGCATGGGCGCGTCGGTCGGCTCCCGCGCCGCCGGCGTCGACTTCAAGGGTGCCGGCAGCGGCACCTACGGGCCCCGCGACCCCGCCGGCGACGGCCCCTCGGGCTCCGCCTCGGACCGTGTCACCTTCCCGCAGGTCGCCACCGTCATCGGCCTCATCGCCCTGGCCGTCGTGGCCCTGGGCTTCAAGGTCGACGTCGGATTCGTTTCCATCACCATCGCCGTCATCCTCGCCCTGGTGTCCCCGCAGGCGCAGAAGGGCGCCGTCAACAAGATCAGCTGGTCCACCGTGCTGCTGATCTGCGGCATGCTGACCTTCGTCGGCGTGCTGGAGGAAGCGGGCACCATCACCTACGTCTCCGACGGCGTCGCCCAGATGGGCATGCCGATGCTGGCCGCGCTGATGATCTGCTACATCGGTGCCGTCGTCTCCGCCTTCGCCTCCTCCACGGCGATCCTGGCGGCCCTCATCCCGCTGGCCATCCCGTTCCTGGATTCGGGTGCCGTCAGCGCCGTCGGTGTGGTGTGTGCCCTGGCGATCGCCTCGACCATCGTGGACGTCTCGCCTTTCTCCACCAACGGTGCCCTGGTGCTCGCCAACGCGCCCGAGGGCATCGATGCCGACAGGTTCTACAAGCAGATCCTCGGCTACGGCGGCATCGTGGTCGTGGTCGGCCCGGTGCTGGCCTGGCTGACGCTCGTCGTGCCCGGCTGGCTCTGACCACCCGCGATTCGCTGCCCGGGAGTGCCCACCAGGGGCCCTCCCGGGCCTGTTTCCCCGCTCTTCCCCGCCCCGAAAGGAGCCCTCGTGAACCCCACGACTGCATCGTCCCCGGTATCCTCCCCGTCCGCCGGTCCCCTGACCGGCTACACCGTCCTTGACCTGACCCGCGCCCTGGCCGGCCCGCACGCCGGCATGATGCTCGGGGACCTCGGCGCCCGCGTCATCAAGGTGGAGACCCCCGGCACCGGTGACGACACCCGCAGCTGGGGCCCGCCCTTCGTCGGGCCGGAGGACGACCGGCAGGCCACCTATTACCTCTCGTGCAACCGCAACAAGGAATCCATCGCCCTGGACCTGAAGTCCGATGAGGGACGCGAAACGCTCGTCTCCCTCGTTCGCCGCGCCGATGCACTGCTGGAGAATTTCCGGACCGGGGTGCTGGACCGGCTGGGCTTCTCGATGGAGGAGCTGCAGCGGATCAACCCGCGGCTGGTCATCCTGTCCATCACCGGCTTCGGCCATGACGGGCCCGAGGCGAAGCGCAGCGGCTACGACCAGATCGTCCAGGGCGAGGCCGGCCTGATGTCGCTGACCGGGTCCGGGCCCGATGACCCGCAGCGCGTGGGCGTGCCCATCTCCGACCTGCTCTCGGGCATGTACGGGGCGTACGGCGTGCTGGCGGCCCTGCTCGAGCGCGAGAAGACCGGACGGGGCCAGGTCGTGCGCACGTCGCTGCTGGCCTCCGTCGTCGGGGTCCACGCGTTCCAGGGCACCCGTGCCACCGTCGCCGGGGAGGTCCCCCGGGCCCAGGGCAACCACCACCCCTCGATCGCGCCGTACGGCTTGTTCGCCTGCCGTGGCGGCAACGTCCAGATCAGCGTGGGCAGCGAGAAGCTCTGGAAGGCATTGACCGGCGCCTTCGGCATCGACGCCGCGGACCCGGACTTCGCCACCAACGCTGACCGCGTGGCGCACCGGGACAAGCTCATCGGCGTCATCGAGGATGCCTTCAGCGCCTACGAACCGGCGGCCCTGCTGGACAAGCTCAACGAAGCGGGGGTACCCGCCGGCAAGGTCCGCACCCTCGACGAGGTCTACGCCTGGGACCAGGTGAAGTCCCAGGGGCTGCTCCTGGACGTGGAGCATCCGGTGCTCGGCAACATCACGCTGCCCGGCCCGCCGCTGCGCTTCTTCGACGCCGAGACCGCCGAGGAGCGCACCCGCACCGCCCACACGGCGCCCCCCGGACTCGACGCCGACGCGGCATCCATCCGGTCCTGGCTGGCCGCCCCGGACCATGCCACCACCGGATCCGGGGAGTAGCCATGACACCGACGACCACGCGGCGGCTGACGGCGACCGCCCTGTTGAACATCGTGCTGGACGAGGGGTCGTTCCGTTCCTGGGATGCCCCCGCCGAGCAGCCGCGGGCCGGGGAGAATTACTCCGCCGATCTGGAAGCCGCACGCGAGAAGAGCGGCCATGACGAATCGGTGCTCACCGGGGAGGGCCGGATCCGGGGCCGCCGGGTGGCGGTGATCGTCTCCGAGTTCACCTTCCTCGCCGGTTCGATCGGCCGCGCGGCGGCCCAGCGGATCACGGAGGCCGTCGAACGCGCCACCGCCGAGGGGCTGCCCCTGCTGGCCGGACCGGCCTCCGGCGGGACCCGCATGCAGGAGGGGACCCTCGCGTTCCTGTCGATGGTGGCGATCACTGACGCGGTGCGCCGCCACAAGGAGAAGGGCCTGCCGTACCTGGTCTACCTGCGCCATCCGACCACCGGCGGCGTGATGGCCTCGTGGGGTTCGCTGGGGCACATGACGGTCGCCGAGCCCGGGGCCCTACTCGGATTCCTGGGTCCGCGGGTGTACGAGACCCTGCATGGCACGCCGTTCCCCGAAGGCGTGCAGACCGCCGAGAACCTCTACCGGTGCGGGCTCATCGACGCCGTCGTCCCGCCGGAGGACCTCCCCGCCATCATCGACCGGGCCCTGCGGATCCTGCTGCCCGCCCAGCCGGCGGGGAACCTCCCGGTCCCGGCCAGCGCGAGCGCGCGTCCCGGGGCACGGGACGCCTGGGAGTCCATCGAGATCTCGCGCCTGCCCCGCCGCCCGGACCTGCGGTGGCTGTTGGCTGCCGGCGCGGATGACGCGTTGCCGCTGAACGGGACCGGGCAGGGCGAGAACGATCCCGGGCTCGGACTGGCCCTGGCCCGCTTCGGCACGCAGTCCTGCATCGTGTTGGGCCACCAGCGGCCCCGGCATGGCGGCCGCGAGATGGGGCCGGGGTCGCTGCGCGAGGCACGGCGCGGCATGCAGCTGGCCGAGGAGCTCCAGCTGCCCCTGCTGACCGTCATCGACACCGCGGGCGCCGACCTCTCCCCCGAGGCCGAGGAAGGCGGCTTGGCCGGGGAGATCGCCCGGTCGCTGAACAGCCTGATCGGGTTGGCGGCCCCCAGCGTCGCGGTCCTGCTCGGGCAGGGCTCCGGCGGTGGGGCGCTGGCACTGCTGCCCGCCGACCGGGTCGTCGCCGCCGAGAATGCCTGGCTGTCGCCGCTGCCGCCGGAGGGTGCCAGCGCCATCGTGTACCGGGACGCCGCCCATGCGCCGCAGCTGGCCGCCGAACAGGGCGTCAACGTGGCATCGCTGCACCGTATCGGGCTGGTCGACCACATCGTGCCCGAGGAGCGCGAGGCCGCGGTGGATCCCCGCGGATTCTGCGCGGACCTGGCGGTGGCGATCGAGTACGAGCTCTCCGTCGCTGCCGCCGTGCCCGCCGGGGCGCGGCGGCAGCGCCGGGCCGCCAAGTTCGCGACGCTGGGCCTGTAGGCCCGCTTCCGGAACAGCCGACGGCCCCCGGCCTGCCGCCCAGGGGGCGGGGCCGGGGGCCGTCGTCGTCTGCGGGGTCCGGGACGCCGCGCGGTGCGCCTACAGGCGGGTGAACGCCTGCTCGAGGTCGGCGATCAGGTCCTCGGCGTCCTCGATGCCGCAGGAGAGGCGCAGCAGGTTCTCCGGGACGGCCAGCTCGGTGCCCTTCACCGAGGCGTGGGTCATCTCCGAGGGGTAGTTCATCAGCGACTCGATGCCGCCGAGCGATTCGGCCAGGGTGAAGACCCGGGTGGATTCGGCGATCGTGCGGGCGGCTGCCTCCCCGCCGGTGAACTGGACGGAGACCATGCCGCCGAAGCGCTTCATCTGCTTCTTGGCCAGTTCGTGCCCCGGGTGGTCGGGCAGTCCCGGGTAGAGGACCTTTTCGACCTCCGGGCGGCCCTGCAGCCATTCGGCCACCTTTTGGGCGTTCTCGGAGTGCCGGTCCATGCGCACGCCGAGGGTCTTGAGCCCGCGGGTGGTCAGGAAGGCGTCCATGGGGCCGTTGACGGCACCGGCGGCGAACTGCAGGAACCCGATCTTCTCGGCCAGGTCTGCGTCCTTGACGATGACGGCGCCGCCGACGACGTCGGAGTGCCCGCCGATGTACTTGGTTGTGGAGTGGACCACGATGTCGGCGCCCAGGTCCAGCGGCTGCTGGAGGTAGGGGGTGGCAAAGGTGTTGTCCACGACCAGGAGGGCCCCGGCGTCGTGCGTGGCCTTCGCGACGGCTGCGATGTCGGTGATCTTCATCATCGGGTTCGACGGGGTCTCGAGCCAGACCAGGCGCGTCTGCGCGGCGGCGATCGCGGCGGCCAGGGCCTGCGGGTCGGCCATGTCGACCGGGGTGTTGCCGATGCCCCAGTCGCCGAAGATCCGCGAGATGAGCCGGTAGGTGCCGCCGTAGGCGTCGTTGCCGAGCACGATGTGGTCGCCCGGGCGCATCAGCGCGCGGATCAGCGAGTCCTCGGCGGCCAGGCCGGAGGCGAACGTGAAGGCGTGGGTGCCGTTCTCCACCGCGGCGAGCTGTTCCTGCAGCGAGTCGCGGGTGGGGTTGGTGCCGCGGCCGTATTCGTAGCCGTTGCGCAGCCCGCCGATGCCGTCCTGGGCGTAGGTGGTGGAGAAGTGCACGGGCGGCACGACGGCGCCGGTGCGGGGTTCGAACGCCTGTCCGGCGTGGATGGCGCGGGTGTTGAAGCCGGTTCCCTGGGTGCTCATGGGTGGTCTCCCTTTCGCTGGGTGTGGTTGCGTCAGTGGGTCAGGTGGTTCAGCAGGTCGTGGCGGGTCAGCACGCCGACGGGGGCGCCGTCGACGGTGACCAGCAGGGCGTCGGCGTCCTGCAGCTTGGTCCGGGCCGCGGCGATGGACTCCTGCGCGCCGATCAGCGGCATGGGCTCGCCCACGTGCTCCTCGACGGCCTGCGTGAGGGAGGCCTCGCCGGCGAAGAGGCGGGCGGTCAGGGTGCGTTCGTCGACGGCGCCGACGACCTCGCCCATGCGCACCGGCGGCTCGGCGGAGAGCACCGGGAGCACGGAGACGCCGTACTCGTTCATGATGTCGATGACATCGCGCACCGATTCGCCCGGGTGGGTGTGGACCAGTTCCGGGAGGCCGCCGTCCTTGGCGGCCACCACGTCGGCGACGGTCCCCTCGTCGCCGTCGGCGATGAAGCCGTAGGACTTCATCCAGGTGTCGTTGAAGATCTTGCCCAGGTAGCCGCGGCCGCCGTCGGGCAGGATGACCACCACGACGTCGTCCTCGTCCAGGTCCTTCGCCGCACGCAGGGCCGCGACGACGGCCATGCCGGAGGAGCCGCCGACGAGCAGGCCCTCCTCGCGGGCCAGCCGGCGGGTCATGGCGAACGAGTCGGCGTCGGTGACGGCGATGACCTCGTCGGGGACCGCGGGGTCGTAGTTGCCCGGCCACATGTCCTCGCCGACGCCCTCGACGAAGTAGGGACGTCCGCTGCCGCCGGAGTAGACGGAGCCGTCCGGGTCGGCGCCGATGACCTTGACGGGCCCGGAGGCGCGGTCGGCGGAGACCTCCTTGAGGTAGCGGCCGGTGCCGGTGATCGTCCCGCCGGTGCCGGCCCCGATGATCACATGGGTCAGCCGGCCGTCGGTGTCGTTCCAGATCTCGGGGCCGGTGGAGCCGTAGTGGCTCTCGGGTGCCGCCGGGTTGTTGAACTGGTCGGGCTTGTAGGCGCCGGGGATCTCGCGGACCAGCCGGTCGGAGACCCCGTAGTAGGACTCGGGGGAATCGGGGGCCACCGAGGTCGGGGTGACCACGACCTCGGCTCCGTAGGCGCGCAGCACGTCGCGCTTTTCCTCCCCGACCTTGTCCGGGGTGACGAAGATGGTCTTGTAGCCCTTGGCCTGGGCGACCAGGGCCAGGCCGACGCCGGTGTTGCCCGAGGTCGGCTCGACGACGGTGCCGCCGGGCAGCAGCTCGCCGGACTTCTCCGCCTCCTCGATCATCTTCAGCGCGATGCGGTCCTTGATGGACCCCCCGGGGTTCAGGTATTCGAGCTTCACCAGGACGGTGGCGCGGATGCCCTCGGTCACCTTCGAGAGCCTGACCAGCGGGGTGTTGCCGATGAGTTCAAGGACGGATTCAGCGTATTTCATGGGGACGACTCTACCGCCGCCCCCGGCCGCGGACCCGGTCGGGCGCAACCGGAGGTCATCGTCGCGGCCCGCTGGTGTGCACGGTGTCGGTGCCAGGTGGGATCATCGGTGGATGACCTCCTCCACGCGCCGCGCTCCCCTGGCGGCCGCCGACCTGTTGCGGCCCACCGGGCCCGTGGACGCACCGGATGCCGAGGACGCGTGGGCTGCACCGCGGGGGTTCGACCTGCGCTCGACGTTGGGCGTGCTGCAGCGCGGCACGCATGACCCGTGCACCCGCGTCGGGGCGGACCGGGCCTGGCTGTGCTTTGCCACCGGGGACGGGCCGGCGACGCTGCTGGCGACCCGCGGGCCGGCCGCGGATGCGGCAACCGTGGATCCCCCGTCCGCCGGCCCCGTGGTGCGGTTGCGGGCCTGGGGTCCGGGGGCGGCGTCGGCGGTCGCCTCGGCCCCGGGGATGCTCGGCGCCGGCGACGACTGGTCGGAATTCGACGCCGGCCCGCAGGCCCGGCTTCCCCGGTGGATCTCCGAGGCACGACGGCGGAACCCGGGGATCCGTCTGCCCTCCACCGGGAGGGTCTTCGATGCGCTGGTCCCGGTCATCCTCGAGCAGAAGGTCACCACGATCGAGGCCCGCCACGCCTGGCGGTACCTGGCCGCGCGTTTCGGTGAGCCGGCCCCGGGTCCGGCACCGGCCCGGATGTCCATCGCCCCGGGACCGCACCGGCTACGGCACATCGGCGGCTGGGACTGGCATGCCGCACGGGTCGATGATTCCCGCCGTCGCACCGTGTTGCGTGCGGCCGAGGCGGCCTCCGGGATCAACCGGCTCGGCACCCTGGCGCTGGAGGAGGACCCGGGCCGGAAACTGCAGTCGGTCCCGGGCATCGGTCCCTGGACCGCCGCCGAAACGCTGCAGCGCACGCACGGGCACCCGGATGCGGTGTCGGTCGGGGACTTCCATCTGGCGGCCTACATCGGCCATGCCCTCACCGGCCGGGCCACCGACGACGCCGGGATGCTCGAGCTGCTGGCCCCCTACGCCGGACACCGCCAACGCGTCGTGCGGCTCGTGGGCCTCACCGGATTCCGCAAGCCCTCGTTCGGCCCCCGGCTGGCCCCCCTGGACCACCGCGGCCGGTGAGCCGGCCGCGGTTCAGCTGCCGGCGACGAGCCGGACGGCTTCCTCGCGCATCTCCACCTTGCGGATCTTCCCGGAGATCGTCATCGGGAAGCTGCTGCGGATCTGGACATAGCGGGGGATCTTGAAGTGGGCGATGCGTCCGGTGCAGAACTCCCGCACGGTCTCCAGCGTCATCTCGGCCGCGCCGTCGTTCAGGATGATGCACGCCATGATCTCCTCCCCGTACTTCTCGTCGGGGACGCCGATGACCTGCACATCCTGGATGTCCGGATGGCGGTAGAGGAACTCCTCGATCTCCCGCGGCGAGACGTTCTCGCCTCCGCGGATGATCAGGTCCTTGATCCGGCCCTCGACCCGGACGTAGCCGTCCTGGTCCATCGAGGCCAGATCCCCGGTGTGCATCCACCCGTCGGAGTCGATGGCCGCGGTGGTCTTCTCGGGCTCGTTCCAGTACCCCTTCATGACGGCATAGCCGCGCGTGCACAGTTCACCGGTCGCACCGCGCGGGACGATGCCGCCGCCGACCGGGTCCACGACCTTGGATTCGAGCTGCGGCATGGTCCGTCCCACGGTCTGGGTGCGGCGTTCCAGGGAGTCGTCCGTCCGGGTCATGGTGGACACCGGGGAGGTTTCGGTCATGCCGTAGCAGATGGCCACCTCGCCCATGTTCATCTCGGAGATGACCCGTTCCATGACCTCCACGGGGCAGGTCGATCCCGCCATGACGCCGGTGCGCAGGGTGGAGAGGTCGTAGTCGGCGAAATCGGGCAGGGCCAGCTCGGCGATGAACATCGTCGGCACCCCGTACAGGCTCGTCCCACGGTGTTCCTGCACCGCCTTCAAGGTCTCCGCCGGCTTGAACGAGCGCCCGGGCAGGATGGTCGCCGCACCGTGCGAGAGCGCCGCGAGGTTCCCGATGACCATGCCGAAGCAGTGGAAGAACGGAACGGGCAGCACGACGCGGTCCCGTTCGGTGTAGGAAAGCATCTCGGCGATGTGGAAGCCGTTGTTCAGGATGTTGTGATGGCTCAGGGTGGCGCCCTTGGGGAAGCCGGTGGTGCCCGAGGTGTACTGCAGGTTGATGGCGTCGTGGGCGTCCAGGGAGGCCATGACCTCCTCCAGCCGGGACGCCGGAACCGCTGCGGCCTGTTCGAGCAGTCCTTCCCAGTCGAATTCACGGACGTCGTCGCCCCCGG
This sequence comes from Micrococcaceae bacterium RIT 802, assembly GCA_016892645.1. GTDB lineage: Bacteria > Actinomycetota > Actinomycetes > Actinomycetales > Micrococcaceae > Arthrobacter_H. The sequence continues at coordinate 216,040 of JAFEMX010000001.1, read as the reverse complement.
CGGCGTTCCCGCCCGGGGCGGCGGCCTCCCCCGCGGCGTGGCCTGCGGGCGCCGGGAGGTGGATCAGTTCCCGCAGCGGGTTGTCCTGGGCCGCGACGGAACGCGCCATGCCCGTGAAGTCGCTCTGCGCATCCGCGGGGGCCACGGCGAGGGCTCGCATCCCGCACTGCGAGGCCACGAAGGACAGCTCCTCGAGGCGGTAGGCGGGGTTCACGTTGACCAGGATGATCCCGGCCTTGGCGGTGGCGTACTGCAATATGGTCCACTCGGCGCAGTTCGGGCTCCAGATCCCCACGCGTTCACCGGGGGCGATGCCGACGCCGATCAGCGCCCGGGCGACCTCGTCCGTGACGCGGTCCAGCTCCGCATAGGTCCAGCTGCGGCCGGTCGCCGCCTCGATCAGCGCCTGGCTGTCCGGGAAGCGGGCCGCAGTGGCCCGGAAGTTCGCGCCGATGGTCTCCGACAGGACCCCGGGATCGTCGCCCCCGTGCGTGTAGGACTCAACAGTGGCGGCGTTCTCTGCAGGGGGCATGGACGGCACCTTTCACGGATCTCGAACAGGTATGTGATCCACAACATACCAGGCGTGCGGGCTTCGTCCCGCCCCTCCGCCGGGTCCGGGGGCGCTGCTACTTGCCCTGGGACTGCTCGGCCAGCTGCGCGTGCACTTCCTGCATGTCGATCCCCTTGACGGCCTCGATCAGGTCGTCGAACTGCGCCGCGCCGACGGCGCCGGGCTGGGAGAAGACCAGGACCCGGTCCCGGAAGGCCATGAGGGTGGGAATGGACGTGATCCCGGCCGCGGCGGCCAGCCCCTGCTCGGCCTCGGTGTCGACCTTGGCGAAGGCGATGTCGGCGTGTTTTTCGGCCGCTTGGGCGAAGACCGGCGCGAACTGCTTGCACGGTCCGCACCAGGAGGCCCAGAAGTCGACGAAGACGATGTCGTTGCCTTCGATGGTCTGCTGGAACTGGTCTTCGGTGATGTCGATGGTAGCCATGCCTCCACGGTAGCCGCCCGGCCCGTCGGCTGTCTCCTTCCACGTGCCGTCGCAGGCGGTTTTCCACAGGTGCCCGGAGCCCCTGTCGCGCGACGACGACGTCCGCCTAGGCTCGGCACATGCACCTTCGGCACCCCTGAGGAGGATCATCATGCCGCGCTGCACGTTGTTGTTCGTGATCGAGGGCGAGCTCCTGCGCGAGTCCATCCGGATGAGCCTGGACCTGGCCGACGCCTACCAGCGCCTGCTGCCGAATGTGATGGAGGTGTCGGCTTCCGAGCTGTTTGCCGTGGGCGAGGCCCCGCGCATCCAACGGCGCATGCGGCTGCCGCGCCCCTTGGACGATGTCTCCTCCGCGGCCACGAGCGCGGGCCAGATCCAGGCGATCTGGACGGGGGCGGGGTGGCGCACCCCGGGTGATTGCCCGCCCGCTCCCCCGGATTCGAACGGGGCAACGGCCTGGCAGTGGGCCCACTACGACGCGGTCATGAATGCCTCGCGGGAGGCGCACCTGATCCTGTGGGACGTCTATGTCCGGCAGGTCGGCAACGAACTGGCCGCCTGAGCCGGCGGGCGTCGATGGCGGGGACCACCCCCGGGAGGGCAAGCAAAAACCCCGGACCGTTGGGTCCGGGGTTCTTGTCGGTCCTGGCCGGGACCGGGTGTGGCAGATACTGGATTCGAACCAGTGAAGGCAATGCCAGCTGATTTACAGTCAGCCCCCTTTGGCCGCTCGGGTAATCTGCCGAACGTTCCGCGTGGAACGAGTAGAAACTTTACCGAAGTTTTGGCCAGGAATCGAATCGGCGGCCCGCACCACCGCATCCCCCGCCCCGCAGGGTGCCGTCGAGCGACTGGACGTGCCGCCATGGTGCGGTGCGGATAGGCTGTTGGACAAACAGCAACCTACCGAGGAGGACCCGTGGCCAGCGAATCCACGTTCGACGTCGTGAGCAAGGTCGACAGCCAGGAAGTGTCGAATGCCCTGAACCAGGCCCAGAAGGAAATTGCCCAGCGTTACGACTTCAAGGGTGTCGGCGCGGAGCTCGACTTCAGCGGCGACAAGATCCTGATGAAGGCCAACTCGGAGGAGCGCGTGAACGCGGTCCTGGATGTCTTCCAATCCAAGCTGGTCAAGCGCAAGATCTCGTTGAAGTCCCTGGATGCCGGCGAGCCGTTCGCCTCCGGCAAGGAATACCGCATCGAGGCCTCCATCAAGGAGGGCATTGCCCAGGATGTCGCGAAGAAGATCAACAAGCTCATCCGTGACGAGGCGCCCAAGGGCGTGAAGTCCACGATCCAGGGTGACGAGCTGCGCGTCTCCTCGAAGTCCCGCGACGACCTGCAGGCGACCATGGAGCTGCTGCGGAAGTTCGAGGACGCCGATCTGCAGTTCGTGAACATGCGCTGACCCGTTCAGCACCCCTGGCAGAACGCCGTGCCCCGGATCGGGGCGCGGCGTTCTTGCGTGACGCCCGGCCCGGCCCCCACCAGCGGTGGGATCACGCGTCGAACAGCGGTTGGCCCAGGTAGCCGCCGGAGCCGGGCAATCCCGGGGGCACGGCGAACAGACCGGAGCCGGTATGCCTGAGGTATTCGGCCAACAGGTCGTGCTTGGCCATGGCGGTTTGCATGGGCACGTAGTGGGTCCGGGGGTCCACCACGAACGCGATGAAGAACAGCCCGGCGTCCAGCCGGCCCAGCCCGTCCGATCCGTCGGTGTAGTTGAATCCCCGGCGCAGCATCTGCACGCCCTTGTTGCGGCTCGGATGGGCCAACGCCACGTGGGAGTCGGCCGGGATCAGCGGCCCCGCGTTTCCCCTCATGGCCAGGTCGGGCTCGGTGAATTCGGTGCCGCCCGACAGCGGCGCCCCGTCCCGTTTGGTCCGGCCGATGTCCTGCTCCTGTTCCCGCAACGACGTGCGGTCCCAGGTCTCGATGTGCATCCGGATGCGACGCACGACCATGTAGGTGCCCGCATTCATCCACGACTCGGCACCCGTGGCACCGGAGACCCAGACATGCTCCGCCAGCACCTCGGAGTCTTCCGATTTGATGTTCGCCGTCCCGTCCTTGAAACCAAAGAGGTTCCGCGGGGTGGCCTGGTTGCGGGAGGTCGACGAGGTGCGGCCGAACCCGATCTGGCTCCAGCGGACCGTGGCGCGGCCGAAGGCGATCCGGGCCAGGTTGCGGATGGCGTGCACGGCGACCTGCGGGTCATCGGCGCAGGCCTGCACGACCAGGTCGCCGCCGCTGCGGGCGTCCTCCAGCGCGTCTCCGGGGAAGTGCGGCAGGTCGATCAGCGCCTCGGGGATCCGATGGGCGATCCCGAAGCGGTCCTTGCCGTCCCGGCTGAACAGCGTCCTGCCGAAACCGATGGTGACGGTCAGGTGGCTGGCCGAGAGGTCCAGGGCCTCGCCCGTGTCCTCCGGGGGCGCCTCGTACAGTCCGCCGGTCGCCCCCTCCGGCCCGCCGACGGGTTGGCCGGAGGCCATCTGCTCGATGGCCGCGGTCCAGTCCTGCAGCAACGAGATGAGCCCGTCGCGGTCCGAGGCGGTGACGTCGAAGGCAGCGGTGTGCATCCGGTCCTGCGCCGCGGTGTCGATGCCCGCCTGGTGCTCCGCGCGGAAGGGCACGACGTCGTTGACCGGCCGCGTTGCGGCCCGGCGGTCCAGGGCCTCGGCACCGGCCGCGCCGGCGGCGACGCCGACCACGCCGCCGATGCCCGCCACGGTGAACAGCGACCTCCGGCTCAGTCCCCGGCGTGGTGGAACCGGTTCCGCGGAGGGGGTCCCGCCGTCGTGCTGGGAATCCATGGCTATTTGACGACTGCGGCGGTCAGCCGGGACAACGGCTCGGCCAGGGCATCCACCGCGGCACTGAGTTCCCGGACCTGGGCCTTGCTGAGGTCCGTATAGGAGACGAATCCGTCGCCCTTCTTGTACTGGTCGAGCAGCTCCTGCAGCTGGGCGAAGTTCTTCTCCAGGCTGGCGTCCAGGTCCTTGTCGTTCTCGGCCAGCAACGGACGGAGGTCCTCGTAGGCGATGCGCGCGCCGTCGATGTTGGCCTGGAAATCCCAGAGATCGGTGTGGGACCAGATCTCCTCCTCGCCGGTGACCTTGCCGCTGGCGACCTCGTCCAGGAGCGCCTTGGCGCCGTTGGCGAGCTTGTCGGCCGAGAACTCCACGGTCTTCGTGCGGCTGATCAGCTCCTCGGTGTTGGCGACGAGGTGGTCGGCCAGCGCGGTGCGCTGCCGGGCACTGAGCGCGTCGTATCCGGTCTTCGGCGGCCACAGGTCCTTCTCGGCACGGTGCCATCCGGTCCACTTCTGGCCGTCCTCGAGGTCTGCCTCGCGGGCGTCGAGGATGGGGTCGAGGTCCCCGAAGGATTCCGCGACGGGTTCGATGCGTTCCCAGTGCGTGCGCGTTGCCGCGTAGAGGTCCTTGGCTTGTGCCTCATCCCCCGCAGCGTAGGCTGCGGCGAATTTGCGGGTTCCGGCCAGGAGCTGTTCGGACTGGTCCTTCACGTAGCTGGCGTACTGGGTCGTCGCCGTCTTCTGCAGTGCGGCACGGTCGGCGCTGACCTCCTGGCCGGCGGGAGGGGCGGTCACGGTGAAGGCAGACCGGATCCCGTCACCGACCATGCCGGGTTTGCAGGAGGTGAAGTACTTGCCTTCGGGCACGCTGGCGACCAGGTCGCGGCTCAGGCCCGGGCCGATGTTCTCGACTTCGCCGATGATGCGCAGGCCGTCCTCGGCGAGCAGGTAGAACTCGGTGACCTGGTCGCCGTCGTTCTTCACGGAGAACTTCATGGTCCCGCCGGGTGCGGTGTCGGCGCTGACGGTGCAGGCATCGGCAGTGCTGGTGACACCGATGGCACCGTCGGCGGCCGCATCGACCTTATGGTGCAGGTCGCTGGCCAGGGACCGGGAGGTGCGTGCCATCCAGAAGATCATCCAGGTGACGAAGGCAACCGCGATGATCGACAACGATCCCCCGATGGCCTCCTGGGCCTCGAAGGTCAGGCCCCGCGGCCCGAAGGTCAGCAGCGCACCGAAACCGAGGGAGACGACCACTGCCACCGCGACGCCGAGCATGACCCGTGGAACCAAATGCCGGCGACCGGTCTTGCGGAGGTAGGCGAGCAAGAGGACCACGATGAGGACGGCCTCAAGTCCTTCGCGCAGGCCGATCAGGAAATTGGCGATCATGGTGGGCTTCCGTGTGGTCCGACAAGTGCAGGCAAGGCTTGCCTTGCTTGCTGAGGTTACGCCCGTCTTGCGCAATGATCAAATGGATGTCCTGGGACGTCGTATTTCCCATCATGGCGCGAACGGGCGCGCACAGGGGCGGTCCGTCCGCAGGTCCGCAGGAATGCGACGGCGGCACGGGACGGCCCCCGGGGCCCTTCGTCCGCGGAGCGCCGTCGTTCCGGGCGCGAGCGGCTATCCGAGCGGCCTGCCGGCCATCTTCTCCAACCGGGCGATGCGATCGGCCATCGGCGGGTGCGTGGAGAAGAGCTTCTTCGCTCCCCCGAGGAACGGGTTGGCGATCATCAGGTGGGAGGTGTTGACCAGGCGCTGGTCCTCGGGCAGGGGCGCCCGTTGGACACCGGTCTCGAGCTTGCGCAAGGCGGAAGCCAGGGCCAGCGGGTCGTTGGTCAGCGTGGCCCCGTCCTCGTCCGCGTCGTATTCGCGGGTCCGGCTGATCGCCATCTGGATCAACGATGCCGCCAGGGGCGCCAGCAGCGCGGTGGCGATCATGGCCAGCGGGTTGGCGTTGCGGCGGTCGCCACCGCCGAAGAAGAGCATGAACTGGGCGACCGAGGTGACCACGCCGGCCACGGCGGCCGCCACGGACGAGGTGAGGATGTCGCGGTTGTAGACGTGCATCAGCTCATGGCCGAGGACCCCGCGCAGTTCGCGTTCATCCAGCAGGTTCAGGATGCCCTCGGTGCAGCAGACGGCGGCATTCTGCGGATTGCGGCCGGTGGCGAACGCATTCGGGGCGGCGGTCGGCGAGACGTAGAGCCGCGGCATCGGCTGGCCGGCGCTGAGCGAGAGCTGGCCGACGATGCGGTACATGGCCGGTTGTTCCTGTTCGGACACCGGATAGGCCTGCATGGACCTGATGGCGATCTTGTCGCTGTTCCAGTAGCCGTAGGCCGTCGTCGCCAAGCCGATCACGGCGAAGATCCAGATGAATGCCGAGTTGCCCGTCCCGGAGGCGATCAGCGATCCGATGACCAGCAGCAGGGCGAACATGCCCCCGAGCAGGGCAGCCGTCTTGAGACCGTTGAAATGGTTGTGCACCGGGTTCCACTCCTTGGTAGTACTCCGCCCATCCGTGATCACGGTGGGTTCCCTGCACAACGTCTCACGTGTGCACGGTGTTCCGGTTGCGCCGAGGGTCACACCCGCACCGGGGATGCGGCGGGCACCGGCCCCGCCCAGTCTATGGCACCGGGTTCCGCGCGTCGTAGCGCAGGAACCCGGGGGTCAGCCGCATCAGCAGGGCGGCGACCAGCACGCAGGCCAGCCCACCGGCCAAGAGCGTCCACCCTTCCCCGACGCCACCGGCCAGCGTTCCGGAGAACAGTTCACCGACGCGCGGCCCGCCGGCGACGACGACGATGAAGACGCCTTGCAAGCGGCCTCGAAGGTGGTCAGGTGTCGCCGTCTGCAGGATCGTGGTGCGGAAGACCGAACTGATCGCGTCGGAAATGCCGGCTGCCGCCATGCAGGCGGCTGCCGCCCAAAGCCACCCCGAGGAACTGCCATCGGCGGGGGCCGGCCCCGCCCGCACGGCCCCGAGGACGACGGCCCCGAACGCCGCGATGCTGATCCCCCACGCGGCGACGGACCAGAAGACGGCGACCCCCTGGCGGTGGATGGACCCCAGGGGGCCCGAAAACATCCCCGTCAGGAACGCGCCGAGTGCGGTGGCGCCCAGCAGGATCCCCACGGTGGTCGCGCCGCCGCCGATCAACACGGCCCCGATGGCCGGCAGCAACGCACGGGGAGCGGCGAGGATCATCGCCGTCAGGTCGATCAGGAACGTCATGCGCAAGTTCGGCTGGCCTGCCAGGAAGCCGAAACCCTCGACCACCGATTTGAAGCCCGCCCGGGAAACCTCCCCGCGGGGCGGCAGGGAGGGCAGGAGGTAGACCGAGACCACCGCAGCCAGATAGGTCACGACGTCGATCGTGTAGGTCCAGGCATATCCGACCTGGGCGACGAGGACTCCGCCCAGGAGGGGGCCGACCATCATCGCGATGCCGAACGTGACCATGTTCAATGAGTTGGCCGAGGGAAGCAGCTTGGCCCCCAGCAGCGCGGGGATGATGGCACCGCGGGTCGGCTGGTTGATGCCGGTCGCCCCGGAATGCACGGCGATCAGCCCGTAGAGCAGCCACACATTGTCCAGGTGCAGCCAGGCCTGGGCGGCGATGGCCGCCGTCGCGCACCACAACACCACTGCTGACCCCAGAGCGATCTTGCGCCGGTCGTATGCATCGGCGACGGCGCCTCCGTAGAGGCCGGTCAGGACGAGCGGCACCAGGGCGAAGAGCCCGAGCAGGCCGACATGGAAGCTCGATGAGGTCAGCTTGTAGACCTCGAGGCTGACGGCGATCAGTGTCAGTTGGCTGCCGACGGCCGAGAGCGCATTGCCGAGCCAGAGTCGTCGGAACGCGGGGCTGACACGCAACGGCGTGAGATCGGCGAGGATTCGGGCCACCGACTGATTGTAGCCGCGTCGAGCCGCATGCCTTCGGGAAGGGCCGGCAGCCGGGCCGACCGCGTCCTGGCCGCAAACTTAGCCTGTCCTATCTTGACTTCATCAAAATAACGCGTTGAATGGGGATATGGATTACACGAAGCAATTGCACGACCATGGGCTGCGCGTGACGCGCCAGCGCCTGGGCGTCTTGCGCTTCCTGGAGGCGCATCCGCATTCCTCCGCCGACACCGTGGTGTCCGGCGTGCGCGATGAGTTGCCGGAGCTGTCCATGCAATCCGTCTACAACGTGCTCAACGACCTCACGGCGTTGGGGATGCTGCGGCGGTTCACCCCGCCCGGTTCCGCGGCTCTGCACGAGACGCGCGTGGACGACAACCATCACCACGCGGTGTGCATGACGTGCGGCCGGATCGAGGATGTGGAGTGCGCGGTTGGCCACGCACCCTGTCTCTCGCCTTCCGATTCGCACGGCATGAGCATCCAGGTTGCCGACGTGGTCTACCAGGGGGTGTGCGCCACATGCCGCGAGGCGGCGCTGGCCGCCGAGAGCGCCGCATCCCGGGCCCCGGCCCGCGGACACGTCGCCTGAGACCCACCCGGCCACCGAACCAGCAAACCACCATCCAGAAGGAGAACCTCGTGACCGAGAACTTCACCACCACGCAAAGCGGCGCCCCCGTCGCCAGCGACGCACACTCGCTGACGTCCGGCCCGGACGGCATCACCGCCCTGCACGACCGCTACCTGGTCGAGAAGCTCGCCTCGTTCAACCGCGAGCGCGTCCCGGAGCGCAACCCGCACGCCAAGGGCGGCGGCGCCTTCGGCGAGCTGACGATCACCGAAGACGTCTCGAAGTACACCCGCGCGGCAGTCTTCCAGCAGGGCACGACGTCCGAGACGCTGGCGCGTTTCTCCTCCGTCGCCGGCGAGCAGGGCTCCCCCGACACGTGGCGCGACGTCCGCGGCTTCGCCCTGCGCTTCTACACCACCGAGGGCAACTACGACATCGTCGGGAACAACACCCCGGTGTTCTTCCTGCGCGATGCCATGAAGTTCCCCGACTTCATCCACTCGCAGAAGCGCCTCAACGGCTCGGCCCTGCGCGACGCCGACATGCAGTGGGACTTCTGGACCCTCTCCCCCGAGACCGCCCACCAGGTCACCTACGTCATGGGAGACCGCGGCCTGCCGACCTCCTGGCGCGAAATGAACGGCTACGGCTCGCACACCTACCAGTGGATCAATGCCGAAGGCGAGCGCTTCTGGGTGCAGTACCACTTCGAGTCCCGCCAGGGCGTCCACAACATGGGCAACGAGGAAGCCGAGCGCCTCGCCGGCTCCGACGCCGACTACTACCGCCGCGACCTCTACGAGAACATCGAGGCCGGCAACTTCCCGACGTGGGACGTTTTCGTGCAGATCATGCCGTACGAGGATGCCAAGACCTACCGCTTCAACCCCTTCGACATGACCAAGGTCTGGCCGCACGCCGATTACCCGCTGGTCAAGGTCGGCCACTTCACGCTGAACCGCAACCCGCAGAACTTCTTCGCCGAAATCGAGCAGGCGGCGTTCTCGCCGTCGAACCTGGTCCCCGGCGTCGACATCAGCCCCGACAAGATGCTGATGGCCCGCGTGTTCTCGTACCCGGACGCGCAGCGCAACCGCATCGGCACCAACTACAACCACCTGCCGGTCAACCAGCCGCACGCGGCGCACGTGACGACCTACCAGCATGAGGGCAACATGCAGTACCACTTCAACGGCGCCGACGCCCGCGTCTACGCCCCCAACTCCTACGGTGGACCGGCGGCCGACCCGGTGCGCGGGGCCGAGGGCGGCTGGGAAACTGACGGGGCCATGGTCCGCGCCGCGCAGACCCTGCACTCCGAGGACAGCGACTTCGGCCAGGCCGGAACGTTGTACCGCGACGTCTTCAGCGCCGAATCCAAGGAGCGCTTCCACGAGAACCTGCTCGGCCAGGTCGGCGGCATCACCCGTGAGGACATCCGCGAGCGCTTCTTCCAGTACTGGACGAACGTCGACGAAAACCTCGGCCGCATCCTGCGCGACGGCTACGCGGCCGGCAACCAGGGCACGACCGACGGCGCTTCGGAAATGGCCGGCAAGGCCTAGCCGCACCACCGCCGGAATGTTCCGGTGAAAACGCAAGAGCCCGGCTTCCCTTCGGAAGCCGGGCTCTTGCGTTGGCGGTCGCTACTGCCGGGAGATGCGCACCATCTCGTCGCGTTCCACGACCTTGACGCGTTCGCGGGCAATCGGCCCGGCGGCGGTCTCGATGGTGCCCGCGGCCTCGCCGAGGGAGCGTTCGTGGGCGTCCAGCGCGATCCAGCCCTCCCACGTCGTGAACGGGATACCGCGTTCGACGAGCAGGTCGATGATGGCCTGCTCGTCGGCGTGCGCGGCGGCGGGAAGGTCCAGACGGTCCTCCAGCAGGTTGCCGATCGTTTCCAGGGCATCGCCCTTGGTGTGCCCGATGAGCCCCACGGGGCCGCGTTTGATCCACCCGGTGGCATACAGCCCCGGGACGTGTTCGCCATCGTCTCCCAGCACGCGCCCGCCATCGTTGGGGACGACGCCGCGGCGCGGGTCGAATCCGACCTCCGCCAGCTCGGAGCCGAAATAGCCGATGGCGCGGTAGACGGCCTGGACCGGGTAGTCCACGATCTCGCCGGTGCCGCGCACGTTGCCGGTCCCGTCGAGTTCCTGGCGTTCGAAACGGATCCCCTCCACCTTCCCGTCGTCACCGGTGATCTCCACCGGGGCGTGCAGGAAGTGCAGGTGCAGGCGGCGCGAGGCAGGGGTGCGGGTGCCGGCCTCCTCCTGCTCCTCGCGGTCCTCCTGCTCGACGAGCCAGTTGGTCAGCGTGTTGACCATGGTCTTGGCCTGGTTGTTGGTCTTGATGGCCTCGTCGGAGGCTTCGTCGAACTCGAAGTCCTCCGGGTAGAGGACGATGTCGACGTCGCGCGAATGGCTCAGCTCGCGCAGCTCCAGCGGGGTGAACTTCACCTGGGCCGGGCCGCGGCGGCCGAAGATGTGCACGTCGGTGACCGGCGACGCTGCCAGACCGGCGTAGACGTTGTCGGGGATCTCAGTGACCAGCAGGTCCTCGGCGTGCTTGGAGAGCACGCGGGCGACGTCCAGGGCGACGTTGCCGTTGCCGATCACGGCGATCTCCTTCGCCTCCAGCGGCCACTCGCGCGGCACGTCGGGGTGGCCGTCGTACCAGGAGACGAAGTCGGCGGCCCCGTGGGAGCCCTCCAGGTCCATGCCCGGAATGGCCAGATCGGCGTCCTTGATGGCGCCCGTGGCGAAGATGACCGCATCGTACATGTCGCGGATGTCGCGCAGGGTGATGTCCCGGCCGTACGTGACGTTGCCCAGGAAGCGGATGTCGCCACGGTCCAGGACCTTGTGCAGTGCCTTGACGATCCCCTTGATGCGCGGGTGGTCAGGGGCGACGCCGTAGCGGATCAGGCCATAGGGCGCCGGATAGCCGTCGAAGAGGTCGATGCTGACGTCGAACTCGCGTTCGGCTTTCGTCAGGATGTCCGCGGCGTACACGCCCGCCGGGCCGGCCCCGATGATGGCGACACGCAGCGGTCGGTCTGCAGCTGGGTTGGACACTGGTATTCCTTTCGGCGGTACTCCACGGCATGCGTCGGCCCGAACGAGAATTAACGCACAGCCACCTAGTCTAATTGCACGGTGGCCGCGCCGCGTATTCCTGTGGGCGCGCACACACCAACGGGGCGGATGGCCACCCAGGCCATCCGCCCCGTTGGCGGTGGTTCATTCGGAGGTTCGCACCACCGGCTTCGTGCGGGGCATCAGCCCCAGATGCTCACGACCTTGCCGTTGGCGTCCTTGGCGGTGACGGCGTTGTCGCCCAGGAGCTTGCGTGCCCTGTGCACGAGCTGCAGCGTCTCGTTGGCCGCGTCGATCCAGTCCTTCTCGACGCTGGAATAGGTGTCACCGGCATTGCTGTCTTCCCAGTTGTCCTTGACGAACTTCACCTGGCCTTCGCGATCGCCGATGATGGTTTCGATGCGTCCTGCGATGCGGATGATGTCGCCTTCTACCCGCGAGTTGTGGTCGCTATCGAATCCGACGACGTCGTCGTTACCTGCTGCCATGGTCAATTCCTTCCGTGGTGGCCCGTGCGGGCCGGTCTTGGTGGTGGGGCGCCATCGCGCCGTCGGCGATGCCGTGGGGATCGCCCTGAAAAGCCTCTAGAACTTGAAATTCGCCGTCTTGGCCCCGGCCGCAATCCCCTCGGCCGCCTTACCGCCGGCCTCGAAAGCGTCGTCCATGGTGACGTATTCCTTCGCGGACTGGGCCTGGCCACGCGAGATACCGCCCAGCGCCGTGATCAGGTCCTTCTGGACCCGCTGCGATTCGACCATGAAGTTCTGGTAGGAGACGGCACCTGCACCGGTGAAGGTCGTGCGCAGGTCCTCCACGCCGTCGACCAGTTCCTCGACGAGGCGCACCAGTTCGTCGCCCGAACCGCTGGCCTGATCCGCCGCGTTCCCGATGGCGTTGACGTCCATCTTTCCCTTGAAGCTGCCGCTCATATCCTCTTCCCTTCGTCGGTGGGGAGTCGTTCCGAACCCCCGTGGCTCATCACCAGCTAACGCCACGGCGACAAACACGGTCAAGCGTCCGCCATGGGGAGAACTCCCCATCCCCGGGGGTTTCGACGACTTTTCATCCATTCACCTGACATGATGGACTCACAACAGCCATGCAGCCGACTGGGAGGACCACGTGGCGACAGAATTCGACAGCCAACTCATCGAGTCGGTCGCCGTCCGCCGCAATCGGGTGACGGATGCCCTCCTCTATGGCGAGAACCCCACCGAACGCCGCTGGAAGGCCACGACGAAGCAGTTCCTGTTCAGCCTCGTCGCCGCCGCGCTGATCACCGCCGTGTGCATCGGCGTCTCCTTCGTCTCCAACCTGCTGGCCACCCAGGCCGAGCAAAAGCGGCAACAGCAGGAACAGATACAGCAGCGCTCGGCCCATGCCCTCGTGCTTCCGGACCGCCACGCGGCGCCGGAGAACGTCCCGACCCCCGGAAGGATGGGGAGCTAGCCCACCATGGCACAGCCCTACACGCGCGTCACCCTCGTGGGCGATCGCCGCAACGCCGACCTGCTCCTGCCGGCTTCCGAGGCGGTGGGCACGTTGATGCCCCAGATCCTTGATCTGCTCGGGGATGCCCCGGGCGATGGGGTCTCCACCAAGGTGCTGTTGACGGCTTCGGGCGAACCCATCGCGGCCCAGGATTCGCTGACCCAGGCCCAAGTGCACGACGGCGCCCGGCTCACCCTGGCCAGCAACAACGAGGCCCCGCCCCCCGCCGTCGTCTACGACATCTCGGACACCGTGGTGGAGCAATCACGCGCGGTGAGCGGTGCCTGGAACCGGCATCATCTGGTCACCGCCTCCGGGATCTTCGCCGCACTGGGTCTGTGGCTGGCACTGGACCTGGTCCTCGGGCGCTACCTGCCCGATGCCCGGTGGTGGGTCATGCTCGCCGTCGGCGCGGGCCTGCTGGCCCTGGGCGCCGCCGTCGCCGCGGCGTCCCGCCCGGTTGCTTCCGCCCTGATGGGCACCGGTTGGGGCGCCGGCATGATCGGCCTGGCCCATTGGCCGGCGGATGCACCATTGCGCCTGCTGCTGGCAGCCGCGGGAACTGCGGCCTTCGTCGCCTGCCTGGCCACTGTCCTGCGCCATCCCCGGGCCGTGCTGCTGGGAGCCGGAGTGCTCGGGGCCCTCACGGGCATCTGGGCCGTCTCACTGCCCCTGGCCCGGTGGGCATCGGGCGCCGCCGACGCGGACGCCGACCTCCTCGTCGGAGTCGGCGCCATCGCCGCGATCTGCTCCGTCCTGGCCCTGGGCCTGCTGCCCACCCTGGCACTGTCGTTATCGGGGTTGTCGACCCTGGACGATCGACGGGCCAACGGCTCCTCGATCTGGCGACGCGACGCCATCGGCGCGATTCGATCGGCGCACTCCGGTTTGACGCTGGCCACGGTGGCGGCCGCAGCATCCACGGCTGGCGGGCTATGGCTCGTCGCCGCCGACGACAGGAGCCCGAAGTGGACGCTTCCCCTGTTGTTGGCCTTGACCGTGGCGACCCTGCTGCGCTCGCGCGCGTTCCCCCTGGCGGTCGAACGATACGCACTGTATGCCGCCACCGCGATCGGTGTCGCTGCCGGGGCGGGAGCGCTGACCCGGCTGAACCCGGAGACGGTCTGGATCGTGGGTCTGGCCGTTTTCGTGGTCGCGATCCTGACCGGGTTGGGGCTGGCGGTCGATTTGCCGGACCACGTTGAAGCGCGGATCCGGCAGATCTGCGAACGCCTTGAAACGGTGGCCATCCTCGCCACCATCCCACTGCTCGTCGGGTACTTCGGCGTGTACACCCAAATGCTGGCCACGTTCTAGCACGGAGGAACACTCATGACAGCACCCCAGAACCACGGCGCAGCCACCCCGGGTCAACAACTCGATCCGTGGGGCCAGCCCGTCAACGATCCCTGGACCCCGTCCCCGTCGTCCCGCCGGGATCGCCGCAACCCGTCGTCGGGCCACGTGCCGCAGACGGGCACCCCCACCCCGCCCGGCGCCGTTCCCGACTCCCTCGGATCACCGCTGGACCACGACCGCCGTCGGCTGTCGCGGGTCCGGGCCACCGGGGGCGGCCTGACGCGCACCCTGGGCGCCCTGTTCGGGGGCCGGCACCCGGCGACTGTGGCCAGCCAGCACGCATCCGGGGTCCAGGCCGCCGTCACGACCGGGCGGCGCATTGCCGTGGTCTCCACCCGGGGAGGCGCGGGAAAGAGCACCGCGGCGGCCCTGTTGGCCTGCGTCTATTCAGCCCTACGGCCGGACAGCACCTGCGTCCTGGACCTGGATCCCGGACACGGAAGCCTGTCCCTGCGCTTGGGCCTCGACCACGCGCCCGCCCTCGACACGATCGTTCCCGAGTTGACGGGCGGGGCCCAGCCGGGGGCGGCGCATCTGGCCGACATGCTGGGCCAGGCCTCCGAAGGCCTCTACGCCACCGGCCCCCGCGCGACAGCCTCCTCACGATCCACGGGCGCCGAGTTGAACCAGGCCACCGCGACGGTCTCGCGCTACTTCCCGCTGACCCTGCTCGATTGCCCCACCGGGTTCGAAGCCGCCGAGACCCAGGCTGCCCTCGCCAACTGCCATGGTGCCGTCTTCGTCATACCCTCGAACCTTTCCGGCATGGACAATGCGCTGGCTGCGCTGGCAACGTGGCGAACGTGGTCGCCGGTGGCCGCCATTCCCCTGACGGTACTTGTCATGCAGCAGGATCGGTCCTCGGCGCTCGAGGCGCTGGACCAGGCAGGGCGCCTGTCCAGGCTCGGATTCGATGCCCATGCCATCGGATACGACCGCCACTTGGCGGCCGGCGCGGCGATTTCGCTGCCCCTGATGCTGCAGGTCCACCGTGAGGCCGCCACCGAATTGGCCGCGCACGTCCTCTCCCAGGCGAACGGGGCCCGGTAGTCGATGTCCCAGAGAATCATCCACCGCCCCGCGCGGACCTCGGCTCCGTTGCGGACCTTCCGCCCCTTCCAACTCGATGGACCGCCGCCGGTCGAGGGGGAGGCTCCCGGCCTGAACCTGATGACGATCGTCCCGATGCTCGGCGGCGCCGTGTCGATGACGGCCATGATGATGTTCCGCAACTCCCCTTTCGCTGCCATCGGTGCCCTGATGATGATCCTGACGGTGGTGATCGGCATCTTCATGATGTTCTCCAGTCGGGGAAAGGCCGTCCGGACCCGGACCCAGGCCCGTGACAACTACATGCGCTATCTGGAGCGCTCCCGCGTGAAGATGCGCGCCGATGAACTCGAGGCCCTCGGTGTGGCCCGCGAAAGCGCGCCACCCCCCGAGGCCCTGTTCGACATCGTCCGCACGCCCATGCGCCTCTGGGAACGCCGGCGCGGAAACGAGGACTTCCTCGACGTCAGGCTCGGATCCGGCGAGCGTCCCTGCCGGGACATCTCCGTCAGTGAGATGTCAGGTGCCACGCAGCAGACCGACACGTTCATGGCCGCGGAGGCAGAGATCCTCAAACGCCGCTTCGCCACCAGCCCTGACATGCCGGTGACGATCCCGCTGGACTCCGTGGGCAACGTCAGCATCATCGGAGACCGGGACTTCGTCCTAGCAACCACCCGGAACCTGCTCGTTTCCGCCTGCGCGTTCCACTCCCCGGAGGACCTGGGGCTGGGCATCGGCACACCCGAGCATTTCCGGGACGACTGGCAGTGGGCCACATGGCTGCCGCATCTGGCGGACCAGTCCCAGAGTTCGGGCGTCGAGCTGACGAGACGCATCGCCCCCGACCTCGACGCGCTGGCCGAGGCCATGGGAGGCGATCTGCAACGCCGCGCCAAAATCGCCGTCGAGGCCAAGAAGGTCGATTCGAAGGCCGGGCAGCCGCTGGCCCGCCTGGTGGTGGTCTCCGACTCCCATGGCTCCCAGTCCCAGGACCTTCCGCTGGCCGATCGGTTCCTCTCCCCCGCCGATGTCGGCCTCACCGTCCTCCATCTGGTCCACGAGCGCAGCGAGGAACCCAGCGACGTCGCCGTCCGCATCACCCAGACGGCCGACGGTTTCCAGGTCCAGGACTACCGCTTCGACCCCGTGCACCCCGAGGTGTCGACGGGTACGTTGGATCCTCTCCCGGTGGCGACGGCAGACGCCCTGGCGCACGAACTGGCCCCGTTGCGCCTCTCCGCCGATTCCCTCGAGCACGGCGGATCCAGCGAAGGCGCCCAGAGTTTCCTCGGAATGCTCGGGCTTACCCCGGACCTCAGCCGCGCCGACATCGAGCGCACGTGGAAACCGCGCGGCGACGCCGAGTTCCTGCGCATCCCCCTGGGACCCGACGATGCAGGCCGGCCCGCGGTCCTGGACCTGAAGGAATCCGCCCAGTTCGGCATGGGCCCCCACGGGCTGTGCGTGGGGGCAACCGGTTCCGGCAAATCGGAGATGCTGCGCTCCCTCGTCTTCGGCCTGCTGGCCACCCATTCGCCCGACATGCTGGCCATGGTCCTCGTCGACTTCAAGGGCGGTGCCACCTTTGCCCCGTTCGAAGGGGCACCCCAGGTCACGGGCATCATCACGAACCTCTCCGATGACCTCTCCCTGGTCGAACGCGTCTACGCCAGCCTCAACGGCGAGATCCTGCGCCGCCAGGAAGTGCTCAAGGCGGCCGGCAACATCGCCAACATCACCGACTACCAGGTCCATCGCAAGGAGCGGCTCGCCCGGGGCGAGGACATGGAACCGCTGCCCCACCTGGTGGTGATCATCGACGAGTTCGGCGAGCTGCTCACCGCACGCCCGGACTTCATCGACCTGTTCCTGTCCATCGGCCGCATCGGCCGCTCGATCGGCGTCCACCTGCTGCTGAGCAGCCAGCGCGTCGAGTCCGGCAAGCTCAAGGGGCTGGAAACCTACTTGTCCTACCGTCTGGGGCTGCGCACGCTCTCGGAGTCCGAGTCCCGCACGGTCCTGGACACCCCCGACGCGTTCCACCTGCCCCCGGTCCCCGGGTATGGATACCTCAAGGTCGACACCACCGTGTACACCCGCTTCAAGGCCGGCTATGTCTCCGGCCCCCTGGCGGATGTGCAGGAAGAGGAACCCGACGAACAAGCCCCCCTCGAGGTGGCCGACGTCGTGCCCATCCCCCGCTACGCCGGCGGGGAAACTGCGGGGAACGACGACGGTGCCTCCTCCGGCCCGAAGGACAAAGCCGCGAAGCGCACGACGGGCCCGACCGTGATGTCCACCTTGATGGACACGCTGCGTTCCTTCCCGCGCTCGGTGCAGGAGATCTGGTTGCCGCCGCTGCCGGCGGCCATCTCCCTGGACGCGGCTGCCGGAGGGGTGCACCCCGGTGAACACGGTCTGGAACTCGGAGCCGGCGGCAAGCTGCGCATCCCCATCGGCCTGCTCGATGATCCGGCCAAGCAATGGCAGGGCCTCTGGGAAATCGACTTCACCGCCGGCGGCGGAAACCTCATGATCACCGGCGGCCCGCAATCGGGAAAGAGCACCCTGCTGCGCACCGTGGTCACCTCGATGGCCCTGACCCATTCGCCGAAGGAGGTCGGCATCTACTGCATCGACCTTCTCGGTTCGGCCCTGCTTCCGCTCAACGGCCTGCCCCATGTAGGCGGCATCGCCATCCGCACCAACCGCGAAGTCGTCCGACGCACCGTCGAGGAGCTGATGGGCATGCTGCTCGTGCGGGAACGGGTGTTCGAAAACCATCAGATCGATTCGCAATCCACCATGCGGCGCATGCACGCCGAAGGGCGGTTGTCCGAGCTGCCCAGCGCCGACATCTTCCTGGTGATCGACGGCTACGGGCAGATCGCCGACGACTTCGAGGAGATCCGCGAAAGCGTCAACGCACTGATCATGCGCGGCGGCGGCTACGGCATCCACGTCGTCACCACGCTGAACCGCAACGCCGAGCTGCGCATGGCGCAACAGGGCTTCTTCGGCAACAAGATCGAGACGGCCCTGGCCGAACCCACTGACTCGCAGATCGACCGGAAGGTCGCTCCCGGCGTGAACCCGGAGGCCCCGGGCCGCGCCCTGTCGGACCGCAAGCTGATCGGCCATGTCGCCCTCCCCCGGATCGATGGCAGCGACGATGTCGAGGACATGTCCGACGGACTCCGCGACCTGGTCGCCCAGGTCGCCGGGCACACCAGCGAAAAGGCCATGAAGGTCCGCGTCCTGCCCGCCAGCGTCGGTTGGGACCAGGCGCCGGTGCCGCGTCGCCCCGGGCACTTCGCGCTGGGCCTGCGCGAAGCGGACCTGGGCGACCACGTGCTGGATCTGCAGTCCAAGGACCGGCACCTGATCCTGCTGGGCGACGAGGAGACCGGCAAGTCGAACATCCTCCGCAACATCATCGCCACCCTGGTATCGCAGCACACCCCCGATGAGCTGCTCTTCGGGGTGTACGACCCGCGCAAGGGACTCGACGACGTCGTTCCCGATGACTACCTGGGCGGATATGCCGGCAGCGCCATCGTCGGCGAACAGCTTTCGGCGGCCATGGCGGCCGAGTTGCAGCTGCGCACCACCGGCGGCGACGACGAGCACCAGCCCAGCAAGGCGAAGCTGGTCATCCTGGCCGATGACTACGACGTGCTCACGGCCAGCGGTTCCTCCCCCCTGGGCCGGCTCACGAACTACCTGCCCATGGCCGACGAGCTGGACTTGCACGTCATCCTCACCCGAAAGGTCCGCAGTGCCAGCCGCGGCATGTACGAGTCGTTCTTCTCCACGCTCCGCGACGCCGGCACCGCCGCACTGATCATGAGCGGGGACCGCTCCGAGGGCGGGCTGATCAACAACATCCGTGCCCGGCCGCTGCCTCCGGGCCGGGGCCAGCTGGTGCAGACCGGTCGACCGGTGCAGACGATCCAGACGTACCTGAACCCCGGAACGGAATAGGCGGGCCCCACGCCGGGTTGGCATGGGTATGCCCCGCGATACCCCCACCTCCCCTGTCACGACACGCCACGTGAACGGAGCCCCGGCCCCCAGCCGTGCCGGCCTGCTGCAGGGTCTCGGCGCCTACGGCCTGTGGGGGATCCTGCCGTTGTACTTCATGACCATCTCGGTCGCTTCGGCGACCGAGATCGTGGCGAACCGCATCGTGTTCAGCCTGGTTTTCTGCATCATCCTCATCGGCGTCACCCGGGCGTGGGGCGACCTGCGGACACTGATCCGTGATCGCGCCGCCATGTTGCGCCTGGCGCTTGCGGCGGTGCTCATCACCGTCAACTGGGTCACCTACGCGTACGCTGTGCTCCACGGCCACACCGTGGAGGCATCCCTGGGCTACTTCATCAACCCGCTGGTGTCTGCTGCGCTGGGCGTGGTCTTCCTGAAGGAGAAGCTCTCCCGGCTCCAATGGACCGCGCTGGGATTCGGCCTGGCCGCGGTGCTGGTGTTGACGTTTGCCTACGGTTCGGTGCCGGTGATCGCGCTGACGCTGGCCTTCTCGTTCGGCCTGTACGGGTTCGTGAAGAACCGGGTGGGGCGCACCGCGACCGCGGTGACCAGCCTGACCGTGGAAACTGCCTTCCTGACGGTTCCGGCCCTCGTCTACATGGGCTGGCTGATGTCCCACGGCCAGGCCACGGTGCTCACCCACGGTGCGGGTCACTTCTGGCTCATGGCAGCCAGCGGCATCGTCACCGCGGTCCCGCTGTTGCTCTTCGGGGCCGCCGCCCGACGGTTGCCGTTGAGCACCGTCGGAACCCTGCAGTTCCTGACCCCGGTCATGCAATTCATCATCGCGGTGGCCGTCTTCCATGAGGCCATGCCACCCGAGCGCCTGGCCGGTTTCGCCTTCGTGTGGGTCGCGATCATCCTGCTGGCCGTCGATATGCTGCGTCGGCGGCCCCGCACGCAGGCCACCGTACCCGCCGCGAAATCCGCCACCAGCTACGCGAAGGCCGCCTCGGAGCCAAACAGCTAGGGTCCGGTCCGCGCCTGGATGCGACGACGGCGGTGCCCCGACCCGGGCAGGGCCGGGGCACCGCCGTCACGGATGCCGGTGATCAGGCGTTCGTGCGGATGGCTTCCTCGAGGACGTCAAACGCGTCGGCCAGGAGTTCATCGGAGATGACCAGCGGTGGCAAGAGCCGCACCACGTTGCCGTAGGTTCCGCAGGTGAGGATGATGACCCCGGACGCCAGGCAGTCCGCGGCGATCTTCTTGGTCAGCTCGGCGTCCGGTTCCTTGCCTCCGGCCTTGACGAACTCGATGGCCAGCATGGCACCGCGGCCCCGCAAGTCGCCGATGGCCGGCAGTTCCTGCTGCAGTGGCCGCAGGCGCGCATAGAACGCCTCCTCGATGACCCGGGCGCGGGCGTTGAGGTCGGCTTCGGCCATGTAGTCCACGGCGGCCAATCCGGCGGCGACGGCTACCGGGTTGCCGCCGTACGTCCCACCCAGACCCCCGGGGTGGACGGCGTCGAGCAGTTCGGCCCGCCCGACGATCCCGGACAGGGGCAGGCCGCCGGCAATCCCCTTGGCCAGGGTGATGATGTCGGGAACCACGCCTTCGTGGTCCACGGCGAACCAGGCCCCGGTCCGGCAGAACCCGGACTGCACCTCGTCGGCGATGAAGACGATGCCCTGTTCCTTCGCCCATTCGGCGATGCGGGGCAGGAACCCCTCCGCGGGGACGATGAATCCGCCCTCGCCCTGGATGGGCTCGATGATGATCGCGGCGATCTGGTCGCCACCGATCTGCTTCTCCATGGAGAGGATCGCGCGCTCGGCCGCTTCCTTGCCGGAGATGTTCGGGGTCTCCTCACGGAACGGGTAGCTCATCGGCATCCGGTAGATCTCCGATGCCAACGGACCGAAACCGCGCTTGTAGGGGGCGGCCTTAGCGGTGAGGCCCATGGTGAGGTTAGTGCGCCCATGGTAAGCGTGGTCGAACGCGACGACGGCCGTCCGCCCGGTCGCAACCCGAGCCACCTTGACCGCGTTCTCGACGGCCTCGGCGCCGGAGTTGAAGAACACGCTCTTCTTGGCGTGCTCGCCGGGGGTGAGGTCGGCCAACTTCTCGGCCAGCTCCACGTAGCCCTCGTAGGGGGTGATCATGAAGCAGGTGTGGTTGAAACGTGCGGTCTGCTCGCTGACCGCGGCGGCCACCTTCGCGTTGGAGGCGCCCACCGTGGTGACGGCGATGCCGGAGCCCAGGTCGGTGAACGTGTTGCCGTCGACGTCCACGATGACGCCTCCGTCGGCGTCGGCTGCGAAGACGGGTACGGATGAGGCGACGCCTGCGGCCACCGCGGCGGAGCGGCGTTCGGCCAGGGCCTGGGAGTGGGGGCCGGGGAACGCCCCGATAATGTTGCGCTTCTGTTCGAGCCGGTACTGGATCTCCACGGCGGATTCCTTCCTGGTTGCTGTCCTGGCGCCGCTCAACCGGACGCCATGCGTTGCCTTCGAGCCTACGGTTCGCCTCGCCGCGGACGCTAGGGTGCTTGGCACAGCGTCCCGTCCCGGGCGCTATGCATCCGCACAGCACAACGGCGGCCCCACCCGCAGGTGGGGCCGCCGCAGCGCTGGATGCCGGTCGGGACTAGGCGTCCTGGGTGACGACCTCGGGCAGCTCGTCCTCCGGCTCCTCCGGGTGCCGGGACAGGTTGATCAGGGCCAGGGCCAGGCCGCCCCAGACGGTGAGGATGGCAATGATCATCATGGTGATCGCGATGGGTGTCATCGGAGTGCCCCTTCTTCTGCGTCTTCCGCCGATTTGACGGCGTCGTACTCGGGATCGTGGTTGGCCTTGGAGTTGCGGCTCCAGGGGATGAACGTGAGGATGACGGCGACCACCACCAGGGCGCCGGCCATGCCCCAACCAAAGACGCCCAGGAACCACACGGGGTAGTCCTCGTACGGGGTCGTGATCTTGGTGATGAACTCGTTGATCAGCATGTATCCCAGGGCCAGCGGGGCGACCACGGCGACCAGGACCATCCAGACGTTCTTCATCTTGATGCTCGCGAACCGGTTCAGGTGCCGCGAGAGCAGCGGAAGCTTGCGCAGGAACCACGCCACGACGATGACGGCGACCAGTGCGCCGAGCATGATGCCGAAGCTGTTCACGAAGGCATCGAAGGTATCGAGAAGGTACAGCCCGGTGGTGGTCGGGAAGAGCACGATGGAGATCAGGCCCACGGGGACCGAGACGGCCAGGGCCGACTTCACCCGGGGCCAGCCCATCTTGTCCTGGATGGCCGCGACGATGACCTCGAGGATGGAGATCAGCGAGGTGATGCCGGCGAAGACCAGCGAGCCGAAGAACAACACGCCGAGCAATGCGCCGACGGGGGCCTCGGACACGATGGTCGGGAAGGCCACGAAGGCCAGGCCGATGCCGGCATCGACCACCTCGGTGATGTCCCCGCCGGAGGCCTGGGCCATGAAGCCCAGGGCGGCGAAGACGCCGATGCCCGCGAGGATCTCAAAAGCCGAGTTCGCGAAGCCGACGACCATGCCGGAACCGGTCAGGTCGGTCTTGCGCTTGAGGTAGGAGGAGTAGGTGATCATGATGCCGAACGCCACGGAGAGCGAGAAGAAGATGTGCCCATAGGCGGCGGCCCAGACCCCCGGGTCGCCGAGGGCTTCCCAGTTCGGCGTGAAGAAGGCGTTCAGCCCTTCGGCGGCGCCCGGCAGGAAGAGCGAGGCCACGACCAGCAGGATGAACATGACGACGAGCAGCGGCAGGAACACCGCGTTCGCCCGGGAGATGCCCTTGTTCACTCCGGCGACCATGATGGCGATGACGACGACCCATGTCACCAGCAGGGGCCAGAAGACACCCGAGACGTAGTCGAAGCCCAGGGTCGGCGCCTCGGCCACCTTCAGGAAGTCCTTCATCAGGAAGTCCCCGGGCTTGTCGCCCCAGGCCTTCGTGAAGGAGAAGTAGGTGTACATGGCGGCCCAGGCGATGATCACCGCGTAGTAGATGGCGATGATGAAACAGACCAGGACCTGCCACCAGCCCAAAGGCTCGGCGGCGCGGTGCATGCGGCGGTAGGCCAACGGCGCCGAACCACGGAACTTGTGTCCGATCGAGTAATCCAGGAACAGCAGCGGGATGCCGGCTGTCAGCAGGGCACAGAGGTAGGGGATCAGGAACGCGCCGCCGCCATTGTCATAGGCCACGTAGGGGAAACGCCAGATGTTTCCCAGCCCGACGGCTGATCCGATCGCGGAGAGGATGAACAGTTTGCGGGATGAGAAGGTTTCCCGTTTAAGGGTCGGGGCTGTCGCGGCCCCGCCCTGCGGTGGAGTGGTCATGCCCTATACCGTAGACGGGTGTTGGACACGTCACAAAGACCACGAGCGGCGCGTTCGTCACTTCATCCAATCATGGCGACGTCCATGGGGCCGATGCACAGCCGCCGGGTAGGATGCCTTCCATGGCGATGACCCTTTCCGGACTCCTGGCTACTCCTTCCCTGCGGCTCACCGCGTTGACCGATCCCGATGATGCAGGGGATGCACCCATCTCCTGGGCGGCGGTCACGGAACTGGCCGACCCCACCCCTTTCCTGGCCGGCGGAGAGGTGTTGTTGACCACGGGGGTACGGCAGAAGACCGTGGCCACCCAGACCGGGTTCGTTGACCATGCCATCCGGGCCGGCGTGCTGGCCTTGGGCTATGGGACCGGGCTGACGCATGCGAAAGTGCCCGCCGCCGTCGTCCGCCGTGCCGGAGAGGTCGGGCTCCCCCTGTTCGAGGTGCCCTATGAGACGCCATTCGTGGCCATCACCCGGATCGTGGCAGAGGAGCTGGCCGCGGACAATGTGGCCCGGATGGAGCGCCTGCTCAAGGGACACCAGCGGCTCGCTTCTGCCCTGCTCGGTGGCGGAGGGCTGCATGGGTTGCTGCGCGAATTGGGCGCCCAGTTGCAGCGCCCGGTGTCGCTGAGCCAGTACGGGGCGCGGATCCACGGCCCGGCCCCGGCCGCCGAGGGATGGTTGACCGTACCCATCCCCACCGGCCTGCAGGACCGCTGCACCCTCTTTGTGGAGGGGACGGATGCGGGCGGCGGGTTGGTCGAATATGCCCAATCGCTGATCAGCGTCGAATTGGCCAACCGCGCCCGGCTGCGCGAATCGCGGAGGACGGTCAGCGGCCAGGTCCTGACGGATCTCACCCGCGGGGTCATCGAGGGCCAGGACGCGGCATTGCGCCTGCAATCGGTGGGGATCTCCCCGAATGCCGCCCATACGATCCTGTTGGTCGATCCGGTCGGGCCCACGTCCAGGTCCATCCCCACGCTGCCGCTGCCGCCGGGCCGGGAGAAATGCGTCTCGGCCATGGTCGAGGACCGGCTTGCCGTGGTCCTGGATGCCGGGGACGGGGAAGCCGCCGCCGCCGAATTCGCGGCGTACCTCTCGGGAGCCGGGGTACCCGCGCGGGTCTCCTACGGGGGTTCCTACGCCCAGGTCACGGGACTGCGTTGGAGCTATTTCGAGGCGGTGGAGGCATTGCGCCATGGTGGGCTGGTCAACCACCCCTCGCGGATCTCGCTGACGTCATTGTTGTTGGCCGCGCACGACGTGCCGTTGCAGGCTCTGGCCGCCGAGGCCCTGGAGCCGCTCGCGGATTTCGATGCGGCGCACGGCGCCGAGCTCATGGTGACCCTGCGTCGCTTCCTGGAGCTCAACGGCAGTGTGGGCACGGTGGCGGAGGATCTGGGTCTTCATCGCAATACGGTGCGCTACAGGCTGCAGCAGATCGCCGATCTGAGCGGGTTCGACCCCTCGAACACCCCGGACCGGGTCCAATTGTGGCTGGCCCTGGCGGCGCGGGACGTTTACTGACGCGGGGACGGATAGTATTTAGGCATGGCTGAAATGTTCGTGGAGAAGTTCCGTTCCCTGGTTCCCAAATACCTCGATGACCAGTGGGTTTCCGAGGATGGCCTCACCCCCCAGGAGCTCCGCGAACAGCTGGAAGACGCGCGGGTCGACATCCCGCAGGTGCTCGGGGAGTTCTACCTCGCCATTGGTGCGTGCGATGACCTCATGGAGGCCTACTACTTCTTCTTCGACCCCGACGAACTCGAAGTCGAAGACGGTTACCTGCTGTTCATGGAAGACGAAGACGAGCAATACGTCTGGGGCATCCGCGAGGACCAGCTGAACATCCCCGACCCCATCGTCCACCGGCGGCTCAACGACAGCGGGGCGTGGGAGAGCGAAGAGGGGACGTTCAGCGAATACGTGCTCGACATGTTCGAGTGGGTCTTCGAGGAGCTGGAACCCGAACTGGAGGACTAGCGCGGATGCCGGCCCATCCCCACCCAACGCATGAGCCACCGGGCTACGAGTGCCCCTTTTGCGAGCTCCTGGCGGGCGGGCCGTTGTCAGCCGGAAACCTCTGTGCACCGACGGATCTCGTCTACCGCGACCAGACCGCGGCGGTCATCATGGCCTGCGACGGCTTCGGCAACTACGGCGGGCATGCCATGGTGATCCCCACGGCCCATTTGGAGTCGCTCTACGACCTGGATGACGGCGTTGCCGCGGCGATCATGATCCTGACCCGCAGGATCGCCCTGGCCATGAAGCTGGCCTGGGAGCCGGAGGGCACGTCGACCCGCCAACACAACGAGCCAGCCGGCAACCAGCACGTCTGGCACTACCACCAGCACGTCTTCCCACGCTATGCGGACGACGACCTCTACCGCCAGCTGCGGCACCGGGTACCGGTCGAGGTCCGGGCACACAAGGCCCGGGAACTGGCCGCGGCCTTGGAGCGGCTGGGCTGATCCGGCGACGACCCGGCTAGTTCTCGCGGGTGACGACGGCGTGGGCGAATGCCGTCAGCGAGGACTTCACGGCCCCCTCGGGCAAGGGAACCAGGGCTTCGATGGCGTCGGCGGACCACTGGCGGGCCACCTCCCACGACTGCTGCGTCACCGGGTGGGCCGCCAGCGCGGAAACCGCGCGGGCCAGGTCCTCGTCGGAGGACAGGTCGCCGTCCACCAGTGCCAGCAGGTCTGTGGCCGAGGCGTCGCCGGCCACCGCGGCCTGGCGGAGCAACAGGACCGGGAGCGTCGGGACGCCCTCGCGCAGATCGGTTCCCGGGGTCTTGCCAGAGCTCACCTTGGCACCGGTGACGTCGATGACATCATCGGCCAACTGGAAGGCCACCCCCACCTTTTCGCCGTAGTCGCGCATCACGCCGACGTGCTCCGGGGATCCCCCGAACAGCGCGCCGAAGACACCCGAGGTGGAAATCAGCGAAGCGGTCTTGTCGGCGATCACATCGAGGTAGTGCGCCACGGGGTCCTCGCCGTCCCGCGGCCCGACGGTCTCGTGCAGCTGCCCCAGGCAGAGCCGTTCGAATGTGCGGGCCTGAAGTTCCACGGCGTCCACGCCGAGTTCGGCGCCGATGACCGACGCCCGGGCGAAGATCAAATCGCCGGTCAGGATCGCCGTGGAGTTTCCCCAGACCTCATGCGCCGTGGGTGCACCACGACGGTAGGGAGCAGAGTCCATGACGTCGTCGTGGTAGAGGGTGGCCAAGTGCGTCAGTTCGACGACGGCCGCGGCCTTGATGACCTCGGGGGTGACGCCCTTGGCCAGCAACGCGGTGAGGATGACCAGCAGGGGACGGACCCGCTTGCCGCCGGCCTCCACGAGGTGGCGGCTGGTGGCGTCGATGAGCGGGTCGGAATTGGCGACGGCGGCGCGCAGCACCTTCTCGACCTTGGCCATGCCCTGGGAAATGGCAGGACCGAAATCGGGGTCCTCGGCCACGGCACGGAAACCGGGAGGCAGGTTGATGCCGGCGGCCAGGGCCGAGGTTTCCGCGAACAGGTCAACGGAGTCCGGCACGCCGTGGCCGGCGGTCGTCCAGTTGGTCGGGGAATCATTCACGGTTCTGGGACCTGCTTGTCATCGGGGTGGATCGTTTCTCGGGTCGCGCCCGGGGTGGCCGGCGGTTGTCCGTGGGAGGTGCCAGCCGTTCCAGCACATGGATCACTCTATCCTCAAACCCCTTCCCGCCGTCGTCCGTGAGGTTGGCGAGCATCCGCACAACGAATCGCATGAGGACCGGGGTGCTCATGCCCGTGCGCAGGGCGAGTTTCATCACCTGCGGATTGCCGATCAGCCGGGCGAAGACCCGCCCCAGCGTGAAGTGGCTGCCCCAGGCCTGGCGCACCACGTCCGGGTAGGAGGCCAGCAGCGCCTCCCGCGATCCCGGCGTCGTGCCGTGCAGGCCGGAGCGGGCGTCGATGATGAGCTCGGCGGCCATGCGTGCGGACTCCATCGCGTAGCTGATGCCCTCGCCGTTGAAGGGCGAGACCATGCCGCCGGAGTCACCCAGCAGCATGAGTCCGGGGGTGTAGTGCGGGGTCCGGTTGAATCCCATGGGCAGTGCGGCGCCGCGGATGGGTCCGACCTGGTTGTCCGCGCTGAAGCCCCATTCGCCGGGCATGCCGGCGGTCCAGTCGCGCAGCACCTGGCGGTAGTCGAGTTTGCCGAACTCGCGCGTGGAGTTCAGGATACCCAGTCCGACGTTCGAGGTCCCGTCGCCGACGCCGAACACCCAGCCGTAGCCGGGCAGCGGCCGGCCGGCCTTGTCAGGGAGCTCCAGCCAGCCTTCCATCCAGTCGTCATCGTGTCGCGGCGAGGTGAAATAGGTCCGGTAGGCCACGCCGAGCGGCCGGTCGTCGCGCTTGTGCAGCCCGGCGCTGACGGCGGTGCGGGTCGAGTTCCCGTCGGCGGCGAGGACGATGTCGGCGCGGAATTCACGGGTCTGCCCGGTCTTGCGGCCGCGTTCGTCCAGGATGTTCGCCACGGCACCGACCACCCGGCCGGTGGTGTCCCGCACGACATCGGCGACCGCATGGCGTTCGAGCAGCCGGGCACCGTCGGCCTGGGCGTGCCGGACCAGGGATTCGTCGAAGCCCTCACGGGTGCGGATCAGCCCGTAATCCGGGAAGTCGCCGAGTTCGGGCCAGGGGATCTCCATCGAACGACCGCCGGCGACCAGCCGCAGGCCCTGGTTGCGACGCCAGATCCCGGCGTCGGCATGGTCGACGCCCAGCCGCGCCAATTCGCGGACGGCGCGCGGCGTCAAGGCGTCGCCGCAGACCTTCTCACGCGGAAAGGCAGTCTTTTCCAGGACGGTGACCTCCACCCCGGCGCGGGCCAGGTAGCTGGCGGCGGTCGAGCCGGCGGGACCGGCCCCAACGATCAGTACAGACACGTGTTTCCCCGTCCGGAGCGGCTAGAACGTTGGCCGGGAAGCCCGGTGGCGCAGGTACTCGGAGGCCTTGGCCCGGCGCTCCGCAGCCGTGGCGGAATCGCCGTCGAGCGGCTTGGTGGCCCGGTGGACGGCGACGATGCCGCCGGAGAGGTTGCGGTACCGGCACGATTCCCAGCCGGCTTCCGCGATCCAGCCGGCCAGCCCGTCCTGGTTCGGCCAGGCGCGGATGGACTCGGCCAGGTAGACGTAGGCGGCCGGGTTGGAGGCGACCTTGCGGGCAATGGGTGGCAGCGCGCGCATCAGGTACTCGGTGTAGACGGTGCGCCACGGGGCGAAGGTGGGGTGGGAGAACTCGCAGACCACCAGGGTGCCGCCCGGCTTCGTCACGCGCAGCATCTCGGCGAGGGCCCGGTGCGGATCACCCACGTTGCGCAGCCCGAAGCTGATGGTGGTCGCATCGAAGCTCTCGTCCGCGAAGGGCAGGTTCGTGGCGTCCCCGGCGACGAAGTCGATGTCCGGGCGGCGGCGCTTGCCCACCCGCAGCATGCCCAGCGAGAAGTCGCAGGCCACGACGTCGATGCCGGCGTCGGCGTAGGGCTCGGACGACGTGCCGGTTCCGGCGGCCAGGTCCAGCACCCGCTGCCCGGGCTCCGCGCCCACGGCGTCCACCACGATCTTGCGCCACAGGCGCGTCTGGCCCATCGAGAGGATGTCGTTGACCAGGTCGTACCGGGGCGCGACATCGTCAAACATGGCTTGGACTTCTTCGGGACGCTTTTCCAGCGATGCACGGCTCACCCGTCCAGTGTCTCAAAGTTCGACGCGAGGGCGAAAAACCGCGCCGTGGCCGCGGGTAGGCTGGTGCCATCATGAACATTGACTTTCCCGGTGCCACCGTGCCGAAAAGCGGCACGCCGACGGCGGTGGACTCACCCGTCCCCGCCTTGCGGAGCATCACCTTTCCCCGCACCGCCCTGCAGGACAACGGATTCCTGGATCTGCTGGTGCGCGACGACGCCCTCGTCTGGGGCCGCCGCGGGGAGGGGCTCGTGGGCTTCGGCGAGGTGGCGCGCTTCACCTCCGAGGGACCGGACCGCTTCGCCACCTTGCGCCGCTGGTGGTCCGGCGTCGCCGGTGTCGCGACGGTAGATGACGGTGTCGGGATGCCCGGTACCGGTCCGATCGCCTTTTCCGCGATCGCGTTCTCGGCCACCAGCTCCTACTCCTCCCGGCTGGTCGTCCCGCAGCTGGTGGTCGGCCGGGCCGGGGATACCGGCTGGATCACCCTGACGACCGACGACCCGGACGCCGAGCTCAGCGCCGCTGCCGCTGAACAACTGCTCGCCGACCTGCTGGAGGACCCCTCCCCCGAACGCGACCTGGTCCCCGGCGCAGATCGGCTGGTCCCGGGGCAGGTGTCCGAACGCGGGTACGAGGAGTCGGTCCGTGCCGGCGTTCGGGCCATCGACGCGGGGGACCTGACCAAGCTCGTGCTGGCCCGCGACGCCGTGGCCGAACTGGGGGCCGACATCGCCGTGTCCCAGGTCCTGCGGGAACTGGCCCTGCGCTACGCGGACTGCTGGACGTATTCGGTGGACGGGCTCGTCGGGTCAACGCCCGAGATGCTGGTCAAGGTCACCGGCGACACGGCCCGGGCCCGCGTGTTGGCCGGCACCCTGGACCGCGCCACGGCGCCCGCCGGGGACGAGGGCTATGCTGCGCGGATGCTCTCGGGCAGCGAGAAGCAACGCCACGAACACCGGTTGGCCATCGATTCGCTGACCGCCGAGCTGGGCCCGCTGGTCAGCGGGATGGTGGCCCCCGAGGAGCCGTTCGTCCTCGAGCTGCCCAATGTCTGGCACCTGGCCTCCGACGTCGAGGCGCAGTTGCGCGTGCACGACGACGGCACCTCGCCTTCCGCCCTGGACCTCGCCGAGGTGCTCCACCCCACGGCAGCGGTCTGCGGCACCCCCACGGTGGTGGCCGACGAACTCATCCTCCGGCTGGAGGGCATGGACCGCGGCCCGTACGCGGGTCCGGTCGGCTGGGTCGACACCTCGGGCAACGGGGAATTCGGCATCGCCCTGCGCGGCGGCGTGGTCGAGTCCCCCACCCGGGTCCGCCTGTATGCGGGCTGCGGGATCGTGGCCGCCTCCGACCCGGCCGCCGAGCTGGCGGAGTCCTGGGCCAAGATGCGCCCCATGCGCGAGGCCCTCAACTTGTAAAGTTTTTGTCACCCGCAGCACTTGTTTACTTGCAAAACACTCCTGTAGCCTGTGATGAACATCTCATCCGGGCGTTTTCCGGTCTATGATGTCATTTCCGGCGTGGATGCCCGTCGGGTCACTCGAGAAGGAATTTACACATGCGGATTCACTCCACCTTCACCAAGGCCCTGGCCGTATCGGCCGTCGCCCTGATGTCCCTGACCGCCTGCGGCGGCTCCGACAGCGGTTCGGCCAGCTCCGGTTCCGGAGGCGGAGACGACCTGGGGCTTGTCCAGGCCGGCACGCTGACCGTCTGCTCGGACATCCCCTACAAGCCCTTCGAGTACGAAGAGGGTGGAAAGTACACCGGCTTCGACATGGATCTGGTGGGTGCCATCGCCGATTCGATGGGACTGAAGCTGCAGGTCAAGGACGTGGGCTTCGATGGCTTGCAGTCCGGCGTCGTCTTGGCCTCCGGCCAGTGCGACATGGGCGCCAGCGCCATGACCATCACCCCCGATCGCGAGAAGAAGCTGAGCTTCACCGAAGGTTATTACGACTCCGAGCAGTCGCTTCTGGTCCCTGCAGGTTCGGATATCAAGTCGATCGAGGACCTCGCCGGCAAGACCGTGGGTGTCCAGCAGGGGACCACGGGCGAGAAGTACACGCGGGAGAACGTCCCCTCCGACACCAAGGTTCAGTCCTACCCGTCGGATGCTGAGCTTTTCCCGGCACTGCAGTCCAAGGGTGTCGACGCGGTGCTGCAGGATCTCCCGGTCAACCTCGAGCACACGCAAGGCGGCAAGTTCGAGATCGTTGCGAAGTACAAGACCGACGAGAAGTACGGCTTCGCGGTCAAGAAGGAAGGCACCGAGGCCCTACTGAAGGAGCTCGACGCCAAGCTCGCCGAGCTGAAGGACAACGGCAAGTACCAGGAAATCTACGACAAGTACTTCTCCACGAAGTAGTCCAGATGGGTTCGCCCTGGGGGTCACTCCCCAGGGCGAACCCCTGACACCGTCCGGAAGGCCACACCGTTGAAACCCTCCACCCGTAGGCGCCTCTTCCAGGGCAGCCTTTACCTCGTCCTTGTCATCGCCATTGTGGCCCTTGTCTTCGTTGCTGATTGGAAGACCATTAAGTTCTACTTCCTGGACATGGACGTAGCCAAGCAGGTCTGGCCGGATATTTTGGTCACAGCGGCTAAGAACACCGTGGTCTATACGGCTATCGCCTTTGTCGGTGGCCTCTTACTGGGGCTGTTGCTCGCCCTGATGAAGCTGTCGCCAGTAGCACCCTACCGCTGGTTGTCCACAGCGTATATCGAACTTTTCCGTGGGCTCCCGGCCCTGCTGGTCATTTTTGGCATGGCATATGCCGTGCCGATCGCTTTCAGCTGGCACCCGCCGGGCGGCAGCGCTGGCGCTGGGCTTTTGGCTCTGATCCTGGTCTCCGGCGCCTACATTGCCGAGACCATTCGTGCGGGCATCCAAGCGGTTCCCCCCGGGCAACGCGAAGCGGCTCGCTCGCTGGGCATGGCGCCGGCCTGGACAATGGTGTCCGTGGTCCTGCCCCAGGCATTCCGCATCATCACCCCGCCGTTGACGAATGAATTGGTCATCCTCATCAAGGACACCTCCCTGCTGTTCATTGCCGGTATGGCTTTGGGCGATCGGGAGTTGACCACATTTGCCCGTGACTCGCTGTCGCAGACCGCCAATGCCACGCCACTAATCATGGCCGGTCTGATGTATCTGATCATCACGCTTCCGCTGACCCAGCTCGTCGCCAAGCTGGAACGCCACCAAAATAGAGGACGGTAACGCCCATGAACCCACGGGAATCCGTATCCGCCACCCCGGCCATCGAGGTCCGCGGCCTCCACAAGAGCTTCGGGGACAAGGAAGTCCTCACCGGCATCGACTTCCACGTCGACCAAGGCGAGGTGGTCTGCGTGATCGGCCCCTCCGGCTCGGGCAAGTCGACGCTGCTGCGCTGTGTCAACCGGCTCGAGGAGCCCACCGAAGGCACCATCCTCGTCGAGGGCATCGACATCACCGACCCGGAGACGGATCTGGACAAGGTCCGCACCCGGATCGGCATGGTGTTCCAGCAGTTCAACCTGTTCCCCCACCTCAACGTGCTGGACAACCTCACCTTGGCCCAGCGCCGGGCCAAGAAGCGCGGTAAGGACGAGGCCCGTCGGATCGCCCAGGGGAACCTGGAGAAGGTCGGGTTGGGCGATCGCGCAGATGCCTTCCCCTCCCAGCTGTCGGGTGGCCAGCAGCAGCGGGTGGCCATCGCCCGCGCCCTGTCGATGGATCCCGACATGATGCTCTTCGATGAACCGACCTCGGCATTGGACCCCGAACTCGTGGGCGATGTGCTGGCCGTCATGCGCCAGCTCGCCGACGAGGGCATGACCATGATGGTGGTGACCCACGAGATGGGCTTCGCCCGTGAAGTGGGTGACCGGGTGGTGTTCATGGACGGCGGGGTCGTCGTCGAACAGGGCAAGCCCGAGGACGTCCTGGGCAATCCGCAGCACGAACGCACCCAGCTGTTCCTTTCGAAGGTCCTCTGACCCTCGTCGCGTCAGGACGACGGCGTGGTCCCCGCTTCGGCGGGGGCCACGCCTATTTCATGCGGCTTTTCATCCGGCGGCGACCCTGGCGATGATGCCCCGGTGCAGTGCGCGCAAACCGGTGCGGTCGATCCGCACGTCGACGATGCGCCGGCGCGTCTCCGAGGCGGCAGTCGGTCCGGCTGCCAGCACGGCGTCCAGGGCACGGCTTTCGTCGACCCGGACGTAGTCCAGCCCGTAGGCCGCGGCCAGCGCGCGCAGGTCAACGGCATGCGGGGTCCCGAAGTACCGTTCAACGGTCCCCGCATACGTTGGCTGTTCGGCCAGGGCACCGTGTTCGAGCGTGGAGAAGATGGCACCTCCCCCGTCGTTGAGCACCACCAGGTCCATCGGCGGCACCCTCTCACCGGACCCCACGAACAACCCGCCGACATCGTGCAGGAACGTCACGTCGCCCAGGAGCACCGTCGTGCGCTCCCCCGGATGCGCCGTCGTTCCCAGGGCAATGCCGGTGGCCGTCGCCAGCGTCCCATCGATTCCGGCGAGGCCACGG
The DNA here is from genome assembly GCA_016892645.1 of Micrococcaceae bacterium RIT 802. GTDB lineage: Bacteria > Actinomycetota > Actinomycetes > Actinomycetales > Micrococcaceae > Arthrobacter_H. Next base: position 182,094 of record JAFEMX010000001.1, on the reverse strand, counting down.
TTCGCATAAACGGGGCGGCCGGATGTTCCGGGCACTGCCGCCAGGTCGGCATCACGGATCGCGTTCGAGGACCCGAGGACCAGCGGTCCCGTGTCGGCGTCCCAGACCAACCGTGCCAACTCCAGCCCGGTCAGGTTTTCGGTAGCCGTCGCTTCTTGGATGATGGACGTCGCGCGCAACGCGGCGGCTATCCATTCACCGAGCCAGCCCTCGGTGGCCCGGCCGGCGAAGGCTGCGAGTTCGGTGAGTTCGGTGATGACCCGGTCGTCCCGGCGTCCCGGCTCGAACCAGGCGACCGGTTCGGGGACGTAGAGGGCCGAGGGATGATCCCGGTTGGCCAGCAGTCGGGCGACCGGACGGCTCAGCGTCGGCCGGCCGAAGACGACCACGCGTTCGATCCGGGCGTCGAACGACTCCAGCAGAACGCGGTAGGGGCCGATGGCCTGGGGCCCAAAGCGTGCATTGGAGCTTGGTTCGGCCAGCAGGGGCAGGCCCAGTGCCCGGGCGAACCGTTCGGCCAGGGCCGTGGCGTCGTGCCCGGCCACCACCACGGTGCGCCGTGCGGGCAGGTCCGCAGCGCGCACGATCTCGATCAATTCGCCGTCGGCATCCTGTCCCGTCAGATCCATCTGAATGGCTTGGGGAGTATCGGGGCCGCCGGCCGCCGACGCGGGGCGGGCGTCTTCGTCGCCGGGCACCAGAGGATCGCGGAAGGCGAGGTTGACCTGGACGGGTCCGCGGACCGACTGCTGGAGGTGGGTGTGCTGCGTTGCCGGCGGGGGCGTGTTGGTGCCCGCGGCCAAAGGATTCAGGTCCGCGTCACCGCCGGTCAGCGTCATCCCCTCGCTGGCCAGCAGTGCGCGGCGGATGTCCGCTGCCGGATCGATGCCGGCCTCCACATCAACGCTGCAGCGCACATGGGTGCCGAAGAGACCCGCCTGCCGGGTGGTCTGGTTCGCCCCGGTGCCGCGCAGTTCGGCGGGCCGGTCGGCGGAGACCACCACCAGGGGAACTGCCGCATGGTTGGCCTCCATGACCGCGGGCAGCAGTTCGCCCACGGCGGTGCCCGAGGTGGTGACGATGGCCACCGGACGGCTGGTCGCCAGCGACAGGCCCAGCGCCGTGAACCCGGCGTCTCGCTCGTCGATCCGCACGTGCACCCGCAGGACGCCGGATTGTTCGGCTTCGGCGAGCGCATAGGCCAACGGCGCGCTGCGCGATCCGGGGCACAGGACGACTTCGCGCACCCCTTCGTCCGACAGCGTCCGCACCGCCGAACATGCGGCGTCGAACGAGGTCAGCAGTGTTTCGGGCGCGGTCATGAACCCATCCTAGGACGGCTCGGGCCCCAACAGCCGGGCGCAACGGCGCAGTCGATCGATCCACCACTTGTGCCGCTCGATCGGTGCCGCGTGCCGGCGGAGCAGGTCGGGATCCGCTTCGATGCGGCGCAGGTCCAGGACGCCGCCGCGCGCCTCGTAGCGATCGGTGGAAACGTCGGCGTCGAACAGGGAAACGGTGCCCAAGCCGCACGCATAGGGCAGCTCGGGCAAGGCCGCGGCCAGGGCGGCACCGGTGCGGATCCCGACCGAGGAGTCCAGTGCCGAGGAGACGACGGCGGGAAGGCCCGCCTCGGCGACGATGGACAGGGCACGGCGGATGCCCCCGAGCGGCTGGCCCTTCACGATGATCAGGTCGGCGGCCCCGGCGCGGGCGACGGCCAGCGGATCGGATTCCTTGCGGACGGATTCATCGGCGGCGATCGGCACGCCCAGGCCGCGGCGGATGACCTCGGCGCGCAAGCGCCCGAGCCCGTCGATGCCGGCGACCGGTTGCTCGGCGTACTGCAGGTCGAATCCGGCGAGCGCCTCGAGGGCCTCCAGCGCCTGGTCATGTGTCCAGCCGGCGTTGGCGTCCACCCGCAGCGCCGCCCCGGGCAGCAGGCGACGGACCTCTGCGACCCGGGCCACGTCGTCGTGCAGGGTCTGGCCCTTTTCGGCGACCTTGATCTTCACGGTGTGTGCGGCATCGAAGGAGGCCAGCACGGACTCGACGCCGGCCGCGTGGACTGCGGGGACGGTGGCGTTGACCGGGACCGTGCTGCGGACCGGTTCGGGGAATCCCTGCCAGCCCGCCTCGATGGCGCAGCGCAGCCACGGCTCCGACTCCTGGTCGTCGTATTCGAGGAAGGGGGAGAATTCGGCCCACCCCGCGGGGCCGTCCAGCAGCAGGACCTCGCGGTGGGTGACACCGCGGAAGCGCACCCTCATCGGCAGGGAGACCACGTGGGCGGTGGAGACGAGTTCGTCGACGGTCGGCCGGGCGGCAGGAGTGGCCTTGGTCTCTCCGGGGTGCCGGTCGGGAACGCCGTCGGCCGAGGGTGCGTTGTCCGGGATAACCATCTACACATCGTATCGGCGTCGGCTCCGCCGGACCGGAGGCGGATTGTGGGACGCTATAGGCAAATGAACGACACCATGGAAATACCCGTTGTCGGAGGCGGCCCGCATCGGGCCGCACGCAATCCCGGACTCTGGATCCTGGCGATGCTGTTGCTCGCCGGGTTGTTCGGCGTGGCCTACTGGGCGTTTGTGCTCACCCCCACCGGCCAGCAGGCCGACGACGATGCCCTGCAGGGGGCCGTTTCGTTCGTCAACGAGGGGCGGACCCGGTCGGCGGCGTTGTCCTTCCTGAACGAGCTTCCCCTGGTCTCCGGGGTCGTGGCCCTGCTGGCGCTGGTGGTGGCGGCGATCGTGCGACGCAGCCTGTATGCCCCGGTGGTGGCCGCGTTGGCGTTCGGGGCGGCAACCGGCTCCACCCAGGTCCTCAAGCACCTGGTGCTCTCCCGCCCGGACATGGGCATCTCCGAGGCGACGATGAACTCGTTCCCCTCCGGACACACCACGGTGGCGACGTCGGCGCTCATCGCCGTCTTCCTGGTCACCTCGCCCCGGTGGCGGCCGCTGATCGCTGCTTGTGGTGGCCTCTATGCCGCCGTCACCGGGATCTCGACGTTCGCGTTGGGCTGGCACCGGCCGTCCGACATCGTCGCCGCCTACCTGGTCGCCGGGTTCTGGGGGCTGCTGGCCGGTCTCGTCATCTTGCGCCGGGAACCGGCCTGGAACCGCTGGGACGGGCCGGACGCGTTCTGGGCCTCGTCCGGGACCTGGCCGACGCTGCTGTGGTTCCCCGGGGTCGTGGGCTTCATCGGAGCTGCCGGCATCTACTTCTTCGTCTCGCAGCTGGGCCCCACCGCAGGGACCACGGAGCGGAACTGGTTCCTGGTCTCCGGCGCACTGCTGGTCATCGGGGCAGCGGGTTGCCTGTTCGGCTTGCTCTCGGGGGTCTTCTCCCACCAGACGCGTCGGCGCGGGCGCTGGCGCTGAGCCCGCGCTAGCCGGTACCGCGGGGTCGACGCTCGTCGAGGCTTCCCGGCGGGGCCGCCCGGGGGATGAAGTAGGCGAAGAGTCCGGCCCCGGCGAACGAGACGACGGCGACGGCCACGACGCCGGCCCCCAGGGTCGCGGCGGCGGTGACGGCCGAGAGCAGCACCGGCCCGGCCATGACGCCGGCGTCGGAGATGAGCCGCCAGAACCCCAGGAACTGCGGGCGGCCGATAGCGGGCGAGTGGTCGGCGCCCAGCGTCATGACGATGCCCGATCCGATGCCGTTGCCGAATCCCAGGAGCATGGCGACCAGCAGCAGGGTCAACGGGCCGCCGGTCAGGGGCATCAGCGCCAGCGCGACGCCCATGACGAGCATGCACGGCACCGCCACCCAGGTCCGCCCCTTGCGGTCCATCACCTTGCCGGCCGGGTAGAACACCAGCATGTCCACCGCCCCCGAGACGCCGTAGATGAGCGATGTCGCCGAGGCGTCCATGCCCAGCTGCTCGGCCCAGAGCGGGATGACCGCTTGCCGGGTGGCCCGGACCGCGGAGATCATCACGATGCCGAGTCCCACCGTCGCGTAGATGCGCCAGTGGGCGGCGATGATCCCGTGCAAGGTGACGGCACCGCCGTCGTGCCCCGGTCTTGCCCTGCCGGCGGTTGGCGGCGCCGGCCCGGACGCCGACCGTCCGTGTCCTTCGAGCTCGGGGATCCGGATGCTGACCAGGGTCGCGGCGACCATGGCGCCCAGCCCGGTCCAGTATGCGCCGGACAGCCCGAGGAAGTGCATGGCCGCCGCCCCGGCGAAGGGCCCGATGAACAGGCCGATGCGCAGGGTCCCGCCGAGCCCGGACATCGCGCGGGCCCGGTGGCTCAGGGGAACGGCGTCCGTGAGGTAGCTCTGCCGGGCCAGGTTGAAGACCGACCCGGCCATGCCGATCATCAGCACGCCGGCGGCGAAAACCCAGAGGCTTCCCGCGGCGAGGCAGGCCGCCATGCCTGCGGTGGCCCACGTGGCCGCGCCGATCATCGCGATGCGTTCGCCCAGGCGGGCGACCAGCAGCGAGGCCGGGACGTTGGTCACCAGCGAGCCGATGCCGATCAGGGTGATGACCAGTGCCGCCTGGGCCACGCTCGCGCCCAGATCGCGGGCGCTCAGGGCGATGACGGGCAGCACGCAGCCCTGGCCGACGGCGTAGAGCAGCGAGGGCGCGTAGACGCGGAAGACCTTCTTCCCCAGTCCGCCCCGGCCCCCTGGTCCTCCTGCGGCGTCGCCGGCGCTAGGCACCCCGCAGGCCCGCGGTGTCCCTCATCCGCTCCACCAGGTAGCGGGACTGCAGCGGGGTGTAGGGCAGGATCGGGATGGCCTTGGTCGCGTCGGCCGAGGATTCGCTGATGGCCGACGAGCACATCCTGATGCCCTGGCGCAGCTGCTGGAGCTGGGTCCGCACGAAGTCCATGTCGACCAGTCGGCCGTGCCCGGGGACGATCGAGGGGTAGAGCTCGTCGATCGCGATGATCTTGCCCAGGACCTGGCCCCACTGGCGGGGGAACGAATCCTCGAAGGACGGGTCGGCCCCCTCCTCGACCAGGTCCCCGGCGAAGAGGACGGTGCCGGAACCGACCAGCAGGTCGCCGTCGGTATGTCCGCGGCCCAGGTGGAACACGGTGATGGAGTGCCCGCCGAGATCCAGGTCGACGGGCTGTTCGTCCACGAGGCGGTTGGGGAGGACGACGGCGGTGTGCTCGCCGTCCGCCGCGGCCATCGCCGGGTCGACGGCGTGGACGAGGCGTCGCTGTTCCTCGCCCGTGTCGGCGATCGCGCGTGCGGCGCGGGCGTGGGCATAGATCTCCTCCACGCCCTGGGCCGCAAAGTAGGCGTTGCCGAAGAAGTGGTCGCCGTGGGCATGGGTGTTGACCAGGACCAGTGGCAGGTCCGTGAGCTCGCGGACTGCGGCATGGAGCTGCGCGGCCTCCGTCGGCCCGGCCCCGGAGTCGATGACGGCAGCGCGGTCGTCGCCGACCACCAGTCCCGCGTTGACGCCAAAGCCTTCGAGCCGCAGGAACCAGGTTCGCTCGCCCGCGCTGATCCAGCGTCCTGGGGTTTCCTCTTCTGGCATGGCCCATCCCTGTCCCGGCCTCGGCAGCCCGGGGAGGCCACCGTGCCCGCATCGTGTCAGCTGTGTCGTTCCGACTCTAATCCCCCGCGCCCCGTCGGCGGGCTCCGGAAGGGTGCGGGCCCCGTAAACCACTGACATGTTCCGCCCCGCCCCTTCCTGGCCCGTCTTCGCCCACGGGGAGTTCGGGTTGCTGCACCAAACCCATCTGGCGGGCCAGCAACCGGATCGTCTGGTCGAACATCTCGCCGGCGTCGGTCAAGGTCGCTTCCCCGAAGTGCCCGAAGACCTCGAAGTTCACGGCACCGAAGAGCCCGGACCAGCAGCTCATGGCGCGGGCGACGAGCCAGGACGGGAGGGCGAGCGCGTAGTCGAGCCTGATGGCCTCGAGGTCGGCGGCCAATCGGGGCGGCAGGTCGTGGTCCGCGTCTTCCCCGGCCGGCACCCCGGTGATGGCGTGCGTCGCCCACGCCTCCGAGAGGATTCCGACCAGGGCCACGACGACCCGCGTTCCGGCGTCGTTTGTTCGATCGGCGGGTGCTTGGTACCCCGGCACGGGAGTGCCGTACAGCAGCGCGTAGCGCGCCGGCTCGCGTAACGCCCACCCGCGAACGGCGTCGGCAAGTGCGGCAAAACGGGCGAAGGGGTCGGCCGGCGCAGCGGCAACGACGGTCTCTACCCGTGACCCGAGGTCGTTGTACGCCTCGACGATTAGCAAGGTCAGCAGTTCGTCCCGGCTGGCGACATATCGGTACACCGCAGAGGACACCACACCGAGGTCGCGCGCGACGGCACGCAGCGATAGGCCCGCGGCCCCCTGGCTCGCCAAATGTTCCCTGCCAATGCGCAGGATATCGGCCATGGTCTGCTCCCGTGCCCGCTGGCGCGGCGTCAATGTCTCGCTCATCCCACCATCAAAGCCCATCTACGCGAGCACCGTCAACTTAAGAGAGCACCGCTCTTGACCATCGACAGGACCGCGGATATCGTGACTTGCGAGAGCGCCGCTCTCGTTTTCAGGACCCCCAAGGAGAACACCATGTCCCTGCACTACCTCGTGACCGGATCCGGCCCGGTCGGGGCGACGATCGCCGAGCAGCTGGCCGCCGACGGGCATACCGTCACCTTGGCCACCCGCTCCGGCACCGGTCCACACCACCCACTCATCCACCTCGTCCGCACGGACGCAACCGACCCCGCGGCCATCGAATCCGCCATCGACGGTGCCACTGCGGTCTTCCACTGCATCCATGCCGCCTACACCGCCGCCGCCTGGCGCACGGCACTGCCAGGGGCGGAGCAAGTGGTGCTGGCCGCTGCGGGCACCCGCAACATCCCCGTGGTCTTCCCCGAGAGCCTCTACTCATACTCACGGCCGGAGGAGATCATGCGCGAGGATTCACCCAGAATGGCGAAGCAGGGCAAGCGGGGAATCCGGACGCAGCTGCTGGCAGCCCGCGCCGAGTCGAGCACCGCAACCGTCAGCGTGGTCGCCTCGGACTTCTATGGCCCCGGCGCGGAGAACGCGCATGCAGGTTCCAGGATGCTCGACGCGGTCTTCGCCGGACACCGGCTTTTCGCGATCGGCAATCCGCGCTTGCCGCATTCGTTCACCTACATCCCCGACCTCGCGGCGGCCATGATCAAGGCGGCCGGACGAGAAGGGTTGTGGAACCGGGTGCTGCACGCCCCGACGGCGCCCCCGACCACTCAGGCGGCGATGGTCGCGGCGTATGCCACCGTGGCCGGCCTGCCGACACCGAAGGTTTCCGGGATACCGACGCGGCTCCTCCGCACGATCGGGCTGGCAAACACCGCCATGCGCGAAATGGCCGAAATGGCCTATCAGTTCGACAGGCCGTTCATCTTGGATTCCAGGCGCAGCGAAGTCGACCTCGGGCTCTCCCCGACGCCCCTTCGAGACGGCGCCGCCTCCACCGTGGCCTGGTGGACGGGCCGTCGGGCAGCGCAGCCCGTCTGATCCGCGGGAGCGATGGGCAGTCGGGGCACAACCTTCCTACCCGTCGGCCCGCTCAGGCGGACTGCGCCGCAGCGTCGTCAGCCGACGCGGACCCGGCCGTAGGGAACATGCTCGTCCACCAAGGCCTGCACATGGTGGGATCCGATCCCGCGCACCAGCACACCGTATTCGTTCTCGGCCGCGGATTCCTGGAATGCCGATCTCAGACCCGCAGCGGTGCGCGGATCCAGGGTCGCCAGGTAGCGTTCGTACTCAACTGGAAGTGGTTCCATGACGACATGGTAGATCCGCGTTCGACCGTGGAAAAGAGCGCGGCCCGAACCGTTTCGGAGGATCCGGTTCGGGCCGCTTCGCCGCCTACAGGTCGGCGAGGACCGAGCCCGGATTTTCGATGGCGTCGGCGACGTAGCGCAGGAATCCCCCGGCCGTCCCGCCGTCGCAGACCCGGTGGTCGAAGGTCAGGGTCAACTCGGTGACCTTGCGGACCCGCAGTTCCCCATCCACGACCCACGGACGGTCGATGATCCGTCCCACCCCGAGGATTGCCACCTCGGGATAGTTGATGATCGCGGCCGAACCGTCGACTCCGAAGACCCCGTAGTTGTTCAGCGTGAACGTGCCGCGTGTGAGTTCGGCGGGAGTGCTTTTGCCCTCCCGTGCCACGGCTGCCAGACGCCTGACCTCGGCGTCGAGCTGGCGGGCGCTGAGGTCCTGCGCGTTCGCGATGCTCGGCACCATCAGCCCACGGTCCGTCTGGGCCGCGATGCCGAGGTTGACGCCAGTGAACGAGAGGATCTCCTGGGCACCGTCTGCCGTTTCCTGGACCCGGGTGTTCAACTCCGGGTACCGTGCCAGACCGGCGAGCGTGAACCGGGCGATGAACGCGAGCAACCCGGGGGTGTTCTGGGGGTCGCTCGCCTTGAGCTTGGACCGCATCTGCACCAGTTCGGTGGCGTCGACGTCGACCCAGACGGTGGCCTCGGGAATCTCCCGCCGGGAGGTGCTCATGGCCTGGGCAATCGACTTGCGGACGCCCTTCAGCGGCGTCCGTGCTGCGATTCCCAATCCGGAGCGCGCGTCCTCGCCGCCGCCGATCGAAGCCGTCGACAGGGGTTCCGCCGTGGAGACGGCCGCGCTCGCCACCTCCGTGCCGGCGGACCCGTCGATGGCGGACTGGACGTCGGCGCGCACGATGAGGCCCCGGACACCGGTCCCCGTGAGCGTGGCGACGTCGACCCCGTGGTCGCGGGCCAGTTTCCGGACCAACGGCGAGATGACCGTCGGCGCCTCGGTGCGGGCTGGTGCCGGCGAGGGAACGGCGTCAGCGGGGATCGCGTCGGCGGCCGGCGCGGCCGTCGACGCGGCGGTCCCCCGCGGCGCCCGGGAACGCCGGGTCGCCCCGGCACCGCCCGGCGTCCCGTAGCCGATGAGCACGTTGCCGGATCCCTCGGAGGCCCCGGCGCGCTCCTCGTCGCGGTACGGCTGGGCCCGCTCCACCGGGGCAGCGGCCGGTGCGGCCGGCGACGGGTACGCGACAGCGGCCACCGCGGACGCACCGTCCTCCACGGAGACGAGCGGCTTGCCCACGTCCATCGTGTCGCCCGGCGCGCCATGCAGCTGGTGCACGGTGCCGGCGAAGGGGCTGGGCACCTCGACGAGCGATTTGGCGGTCTCGACCTCGGCGATGGGTTGGTCGACGGCGATGGTATCGCCCTCGGCCACCAGCCAGCTCACCAGGTCGGCCTCGGTCAGGCCCTCACCCAGGTCGGGCAGCAGGAATACCTTGATGGCCATGTCTAGTCCTCCCACTGCAACAGGTCGACGGTGTCCAGGATGCGGTCGACGCTGGGCAGGAAGTAGTGCTCCAGCTTCGGGGACGGGAACGGGACGTCGAAACCGGTCACGCGCAGCACCGGGGCGGCGAGTGAGTGGAAGCAGCGTTCCTGCACGCGGGCGGTGATCTCCGAGGCGACGGAGGCGAACCCGGGGGCCTCGGCGATGACGACGGCACGCCCGGTCTTGCGCACGGACGCGCTCACGGTCTCGTCGTCGAAGGGGACGATGGAGCGCACGTCGATGACCTCGAGTGAACGGCCCTCCTGCGCGGCCGCCTCGGCGGCGGCCAGCGCGGTGGAGACCGACGGGCCGTAGGCGATCAGCGTGGCGTCCGTGCCGGGGCGGGCAATGGCGGCCCTCCCTTCGGTGAGGTGCCCGCCTGCTGAGGCAGCGGCGTCGTGCTCGGCGCGCAGCGCGTCCAGGTCCACCGGGTCCTTGGAGAAGTAGAGCTTCTTGGGTTCCAGGAACACGATGGGGTCATCGGAGTCGATGGCCTCGCGCATCATCGTGTAGGCGTCGGCCACCGTGGAGGGCGTCATGACCTTCAGGCCCGGGGTGTGCGCGTAGTACGCCTCGGAGGAGTCGCAATGGTGCTCGACCCCGCCGATGCCGCCGGCATAGGGGATGCGGATGACCACAGGCATGTCCAAAGCACCGCGGGTGCGGTTGCGCATCTTGGCCAGGTGCGAGGCGATCTGCTCGAACGCCGGGTAGGCGAACGCGTCGAACTGCATCTCGATCACCGGGCGCATCCCGTTGATGGCCATGCCGATCGCCATGCCCGCGATGCCGGATTCGGCCAGCGGGGTGTCGAAGCAGCGCTGCTCGCCGAAGCGGGCGGTCAGCCCGTCGGTGATGCGGAAGACCCCGCCGAGCGTTCCGATGTCCTCACCGAAGAGCACGACGGCGGCATCTGCTTCCATGGCATCGGCCAGTGCCGTGTTCAGGGCCTTGGCGAACGTGACCGGCTTCGGGCCTGCGGCCTCGGCGCGTTCGGCGGCGCGGACCGTCGCCTGGGCGGTCGCGGCGCTGACGTTGCCGTTGGCCTCGGAGGAGGTGGTGATGTGCGGACTCACTTGGCGTCCCCTTCCCGGGAGAGTTCATCCGCCAGCAGGGCGGCCTGTTCGACCAGCTGCGGGGTCTGGTGGGCGTAGACATGCTGGAACAGTTCCAACGGGTCGACCTCGGGGTCCTGGTTCAGCCCATCGCGCAGGGCCTTCGCGGTCTCCTCGGCGTGGGCCGCGATGCGTTCGGAGGCGGGGTCGTCGAGCAGGCCCTTGCCCTGGAGGTAGGCGGTCATGCGGTTCAGCGGATCCTTGGCCTGCCACGCCTGGACCTCCGCGTCCTGCCGGTAGCGGGTCGCGTCGTCGGCGTTGGTGTGGGCCTGCATGCGGTAGGTGTGGGCCTCGACCAGCAGCGGTCCGGCTCCGGTGCGCGCCAGCTCGACGGCGCGGCCGAGCACTGCCATGAGTGCGACCAGGTCGTTGCCGTCAACGCGCTCGCCGGCCATGCCGTAACCGACGGCCTTGTGGGCCAGCGAGGGGGCGACCGACTGCTGCGCCAACGGGACCGAGATGGCGTACTGGTTGTTCTGCACGAAGAAGATCACCGGCAGGTTGAACACGGCGGCGAAGTTCAGCGCCTCGTGGAAGTCGCCCTCACTGGTGGCCCCGTCGCCACACATGGCCAGGACCACGGTGTCCTCGCCGCGCAGCTTGGCGGCGTGGGCAACGCCGACGGCGTGGAGCAGCTGGGTGGTCAGCGGGGTCGATTGGATGCCGACCTTGTACTTCCGCGGGTCGTAGCCGCCGTGCCAGTCGCCGCGGAAGAGAATCATCGTCTCGAGGGGGTCGACGCCCTTGGCCATGACCGCGACGGAGTCGCGGTAGGTCGGGAACATCCAGTCATCCGCGCCCAGGCACAGGGCGGCTGCGACCTGGCAGGCCTCCTGGCCGTGGCTGGAGGGGTAGACGGCCATGCGGCCCTGGCGGACCAGGGCGGAGTTCTGGTCGTTGACGCGGCGGCCGATGACCAGCTGCTCGTAGGCCTTCATCAGGGTGTCATCGTCGGGTAACGGGTACTCGTGGCCCGGCTCGGTCCCCTGATCCTCCGCGGGGCGCAGCTTGCCGGTCTCGTCGACGATCTGGATCTGGCCGCGTGAGGGCAGCAGGTAGTCCTCGACGGAGATGCCGAAGTGGCGGCAGACGGTGTCGAGGTCGGCGGCTTCGGTGGCATGCTGCTCACCTGGCACGGCGCTCATGGTGTACTCCTTCGTAGAATCCAGAACCCCGACGAACCGCATGAAGGCATGCGTCGTCGAAGGCACTTCGTGACTCAAGTATGCGAAGAAGAAACGGATCGTATCCACTTCACGAAAAATACGTGGAATATTGAGTTCAAATCACGTACTCTGGAAGACAAATTGTGAATGTGAGCGGTGTTACACGAGGATTCGTGGACGCCCGGATTTGGGAGGATCACATGGACTCGATCCCCGTGCGGCTCGATGACGTCGACCACCGCATCCTGGCCGAGTTGACCCGCGATGGCCGTCAGTCGGTCACGACGGTGGCGCAAAACGTGCACGTCTCCCGCGCGCACGCCTATTCGCGCATCAACCGGCTGCAGGACGAGGGGGTCATCACCCGCTATACGGCGGTCGTCGACCCGGTCAAGGCCGGGCTGCGCTCCTCGGCCTACGTGACCCTGAAGCTGCGCCAGCATTCCTGGCGGGAACTCCGCGAACGCCTGGCCGCTTTGCCCGAGGTGCACCACATCGGTTTGGTGGGCGGGAACTTCGATGTGATCCTGCTGGTGCGGGCCAAGGACAATGTTGACCTGCGGCGCGTGGTGTTCGAGAACATCCAGTCGATGCCCGGTGTGCTAGATACCCAGACGTTCCTGATCTTCGAGGACGTCGATACGCGCTGACGGGTCGCGAACGGGCCCGGCCGCCGTCAGAAGGAACCCAGGGAGTCCCGCCGCAGCAGGGGAAGCGCTGCCGCACCCGCCAAGAGGACCCAGAGGCAGAGCACCGGCACGTTTCCCATCAGGGTCGCGGCTGCCCCACCAACGAGCGCCGCGACCGGCATGACCCCGGTGCATCTCCAGGATCGATGTGGACGAAATGCTCTCCGCTAGCTGCAACGCCGCCGTCATTGCCTGCGTGTTCGCCGCAATCGATAGGGCATTCCGGCTCTTCTTGACACCCAGTTCGGCGCTGAAGATGGCTCGGGCGCTAGCCGTCAGGTTCTCGATCTGCGACGAAGAGGCAGACTCGGACCGAAGCAGTACGGGCGCAAACCGTGCGACTTTGTGCCCGATCTGAGCGTCAAGCCTGGTGAGCTCGTTTGAGGCCTCCTGGGCCAGTTGAAGCACTTCACGGTTTGGATCGGGAACGTGCTCCGCAATATGCGCAGGGAGCGCAGACTCATAGCGCCCTGCCCGGGACGCGGACCGGCCTCCAACTCCGGCAGCGGCAGGCACCCACGTTTGTGGTTCCCAGGAGATGCCGGGCCACCGGGCCGCACCGTGCGCAGGGGACGATCCGGTATCCATAAAGCACTCATCCTGACTTTATGACATTGAGAGTTACTCATAATTTTCACATTGGTTCTTCTGAGTAACAGCCCCGCTGCCCTGGTCGGGAAGTTCGGAGCCCGCTCGGCGATGTTGGTCGTTAGCCCCGCAGGGAGCTGCTCAAACGGATCGCCTCAATAGCGGAGAGTCGATGGGCGACCGTCCCGCGCTTCAGCCCTTGAAGACCGGCTTCCGCTTCTCTTGGAACGCCTTGAATCCCTCGGCGTAGTCGTTCGTGGCACACAGTGCGTCCTGGGCTCGGTTCTCGTTGGCCATGGACTCCCAGAGGCCCAGTCGCTGGTCCCGGATTTCGGCGACCAGTTGCTTGGAGGCGACGAAGGCCTGGGTGGCTCCCAGCGCGACCTTTCCGACGATGCCGCGGCTGGCCTCCACCAGGTCCTCGGCTGGCATGGCCCGGCTGAACAGGCCCGAGCGCACTGCCTCGGCACCGGAGATCAGCTCGGCCGTGTAGACCATGTCCAGCGTGCGGTGGGCTCCGAGGCGTTCAGTGAACAGCCAGTGCCCGCCGGAATCGAGGGTGGCCCCAAGGTTGGCGAACGGCGAACCGATTTTCGCGTTGTCGGCCACATAGACCACGTCGGTGGCGATCGCCAAACCGAGCCCGACGCCCAGGCACGCACCCTGGACGGCGGCGAAGGTGGGGGCCGGGAAATCAGCCATCTGGCGCATCAGCGGTTCGACCAGTCCGCCCAGATATCCCTGTACGTCGTCGTCGGCCGGCACCACGCCGGAGATGTCGCGTCCGGCACAGAAGCCGCGCCCCTCTCCACGCAGCAGCAAGGCACGGACTTCGCCGGTGGACACGGAATGGGCCGCGTTCTCGTAGACCCGCGAGAGCTCCCCCAGCGCCTCGGCGTCCAGCGCGTTCATCTTCTCGGGCGCATTGAGCACCACTTCGGCGATGCCGTTGGCGATGTGCAGGTCGATCATGTGGTGGCTCCTAGGCGTCGAAGTTCACGGACACGGCGTCCGAGGTGGGGTGCGATTGGCAGGTCAGCACATAACCGGCCTCGATCTCCTCGGGCTCCAATGCGTAGTTCTCCTCCATCTCCACCGTGCCGGTCACCAGCTTGGCCCGGCAGGTGCCGCAGACGCCACCGGCGCAGGCGAACGGGACATCCGGGCGTACGCGCAGTGCGGCGTTGAGAATCGTTTCCCGGGCGGAAACCGGCGACTTGACCTGTCCCTGCAGCCCGTCGAGACGGAACTCGATCTCGTAGTTCTCGCCGGACTCGTCCTCGACGACCGGACGCCCGCTATGGCCTTCGGGACGCGTCGGCTGGCCGGTGGTGAAGAGCTCGTAGCGGACCTTTTCGGCCGGCACGCCCTGTTCGGCGAGGTTGTCCCTGACCAGCTGGACCAGTTCGAAGGGACCGCAGAGGAACCATTCGTCGATCTGGTCGGTGCGGATGACGGAGCCGAGCAGCGTGGTGAGCTTTTCGGCGTCAATCCGGCCCGAGAGCAACGGGGAGATGCGTTGTTCGCGCGAGAGCACGTGGTGCAGGGCGAACCGCGAAGGATAGCGGTCCTTCAGGTCCGCCAGCTCCTCGAGGAACATCACGTCCATCGCGGCCCGGTTGGCGTAGACGAGGTCGAAGTGGACGTTGTCGTTGGCGGCCAGCACGGTCCGGGCGATGGCCATGACCGGGGTGATGCCCGAGCCGGCGGCGACGGCCACGAAGTTGTGGCTGGTGGTGGTATCGATCGACTCCGGGTTGTTCATCCCGGTCATCTGGTGCTTGGAGATGAAGGCGCCCGAAGGGCTCATCACGTCCATGGTGTCGCCGGGCTGCAGCGACTCGTTGGCCCAGGTGGAGAACAATCCGCCGAGATCGCGTTTGATGGCGACCCTGATCTCGCCCGGCTTCGGCTCGGCGCAGATCGAGTAGCTGCGCCGGACCTCGGCGATGTTGCCGTCGGCGTCGGGGAGTTCCTTGCGCAGGGCAACATACTGTCCGGGCAGGTAGTCGTAGTCCTCGATCAGCTCGTCGGGCACCTCGAAGGTGACCTCGATGGCCGCGGCGGTCAGGCGGCGGACCTCGCCGACGGTGAGCGTGTGGAACGAGGCACGACGGCGGGGCGCAACTCCCGTGGCATCGCTATCGGGGGTCTGGGTCGTCTCTGTCATGAAAGCACCTTGAAGTAGTCGAAGGGTTCCAGGCACTCCCGGCACTGGTACAGCGCCTTGCAGGAGGTGGATCCGAAGCGGGAGAGTTCCTTGGTTTTCAGGCTGTGGCAGCGCGGGCACTTGACGGCCATCCCGAGGGTGACCGGGCCGCGGTGTCCGGTTCCGGTGGGTGGGGCGATGCCGTATTCCTCGAGCTTGGCCTTACCGGCCTCGGTCATCCAGTCGGTGCTCCAGGCAGGGGAGAGCACCAGGTCCACGGCCACGTCCCGGTAGCCCTCGGCACGGAAGGCCAGCTGGAGGTCCTCGCGGATGGCGTCCATGGCCGGGCAGCCCGAATAGGTGGGGGTGATGACCACCCGCACCCCGCCGTCGTCGTCGAGGAAAACACCGCGCAGGATGCCCAGGTCCTCGATGGTCAACACCGGGATCTCGGGGTCGGTCACGCGGGCGGCGATGGACTGCAGGTCGGTCGTGGTGGTGCTCATGGGTTGCTCCTTTACCAGGTGGCGCCCGGGTGCTTGCGGGCGAGCACCTGCATTTCGGCCAGCAGGTAGCCCAGGTGCTCGGAGTGTTCGCCGCGGCGCCCGTTGCACATGGCGAAGGGCCCGGTCGGCAGTTCGAGCTCCGCGGATTCGAGCACTGCGGTGAATTCGGCCAGCCACGCCTCGCGCAGTGTCGAGGGGCGGACTCCGGCGTCGCCGAGCTCGTCATGCAGGTCCTCGTCGAGGAACAGCTCGTCGACGTACGGCCAGATGACCTCGAGTGCGTGGCGCATCCGGGCCGCTGATTCCTCGGTGCCGATGCCCAGCCGGCGGGTCCACATGATGGCGTGGTCGCGGTGGTAGTCGACCTCCTTGACGGCCTTGGCGCTGATCGCCGCGATCGTCGGATCGGAGGATTCCAGCAGGGCGGTGTAGAGCAGGTGCTGGTAGATCGCCACGGCGAGTTGGCGCACGATGGTCACGCCGAAATCGCCGTTGGGCTGTTCGAAGAGGTGCAGCGAGCGGAATTCGGATTCCTCGCGCCAGTAGGCCAGGTCGTCCTCGCTCTTGCCCCACGCCAGTCCGGCGTAGGAGAGGAAGGAGCGGGCGTGCCCGAGCTCATCCAGGGCGATGTTGCCCAGGGCGATGTCCTCCTCGATCTCCGGTCCGCGGGAGATCCAGTGGGAGAGGCGCTGGGCCAGGATCAGGGCGTCGTCGCCCAGGCGCAGGGCGTATTGGGCCACCGGCTCCGAGGGGGCATCCTGCTGGAGCTGGATGTCCTCCGGGCGCAGGGCGTTGCCCGGGGTGATGCGGGTGGCCGAGGCGGTGGAGTCGCCGTAGCTCTCGGTGGCGTCGTGGGTCTCGGTGTGGCTCACAGGTGCTTCACGCCTTCGCTCTTCTTGTAGTACGTGGCGTGGCGGTAGTCCTTGCCCTGCGGGGATTCGAAGAACTGGCCCTTGGAGTCCGGGTCGGAGGCGACGATGTCCTCCGAGGCCACGACCCACAGGGACATGCCCTCGTTGCGGCGGGTGTAGAGGTCACGGGCGTTGCGCACCGCCATCTCGGCGTCGGGGGCGTGCAGCGATCCGGCGTGCACGTGCGAGAGGCCACGCGAGGAGCGGACGAAGACCTCCCACAGGGGCCACTCGCGCGTGGAGGGGGTACCGGCGTCGTGCTGGTTGGTTTCCTGGGCCACCTAGGCCACCTCGGCTTTCTGTTCCATCTTCTCGGCGTAGGCCGCTGCGGCTTCGCGGACCCAGGCGCCGTCGGCGTGGGCGTCGCGGCGGCGCTCCAGCCGTTGGGCATTGCAGGGCCCGTTTCCGGAGATCACTGCCTTGAACTCGGCCCAGTTCAGGTCCTTGTGGAGCCACTTCCCGGTTTCCTCGTCGAACCGCAGTTCCGGGTCGGGCAGGGTCAGGCCGAGGACCTTGACCTGCTCGGCGATCATGCCGACGAAGCGCTGGCGCAGGTCGTCGTTGGTGAAGCGCTTGATCTTCCACTTCATCGACTGCTGGGAGTTGGGCGAGTCGCCGTCCGGCGGGCCGAACATCATCAGGGAGGGCTCGTAGAAGCGGTTGATGGCGTCCTGCGCCATCTGCTTCTGGGCCTCGGTGCCGGCGGCCAGTTCCATGAGGATCTCGAAGCCCTGGCGCTGGTGGAAGGACTCCTCCTTGCACACGCGGACCATGGCGCGGCCGTACGGGCCGAAGGAGGCGCGGCACAGGGGGACCTGGTTCACGATCGCTGCCCCGTCGACGAGCCAGCCGATCGCCCCCATGTCGGCCCAGGAGCGGGCGGGGTAGTTGAAGATCGAGGAGTACTTGGCCTTGCCGGTCAGCAGCTGGTCGTTCAGCACGTGGCGCGGGGTGCCCAGCGTCTCGGCGGCGGAGTAGAGGTAGAGCCCGTGGCCGGCCTCGTCCTGGACCTTGGCCATGAGGATCGACTTGCGTTTCAGGCTCGGGGCGCGGGTGATCCAGTTGGCCTCGGGCTGCATCCCAATGATCTCCGAATGCGCGTGCTGGGAGATCTGCCGGGTGAGGGTCTTGCGGTACCCCTCCGGCATCCAGTCGCGCGGCTCGATGCGCGAGTCGTCCGCGATGACCGCGTCGAAATGCTCCTGCGCCGCCTGTTCCTGGGGCGTCAGCACCGCGGACAGGTGCCCGTTCGGGTCGTTCTGTGCAGCCATGGGGGCTCACCTCACTGTGACAAGTTTCGAATTACTGACCGTTCGTTCAGGATATGTGGCCCGTGACCCATCCGTCAATTGGTGCGCTACTTCCGGGGCGCGCGATTCGATCTATGTTTGACAGGCCAGCTAGTTAGGCTGACAATCTAGCTATGCAGGAACACCAAGCAGGGCACGACGACGAACCCCCCGCCGAGGGGTGGCCCACCGATTGGATGCGGGCCGTGTTGGGGCTGTGTGTCCTGCGGGCCCTGGAGGCGGCCCCGTCATACGGGTACGCGATCGTCGCCGAGCTGGAACGGGCCGGGCTCGGAACGGTCAAGGGCGGAACGCTTTACCCCCTGCTGACCCGCTATGAGTCGGCGGGATGGGTCGCCACCGAATGGAAGGCCGGTACTTCCGGCCCGGGCCGCAAGTACTTTTCCCTCACCGCCGCAGGTCGGGCCGCATTGGCCGGCCAGCGCTCCGCGTGGGACCGATTCACCTCGACGACGCTGTCCCATCTCGGGGATTCCGGACCGAACCCCGGGTCCCCCGCGGAACCACCCTCCACGTCCCCTGCCGCCCGAAAGAGAGCAGAACGATGACCAGCGCCCAGACCAACGACGCCTGGATCGACGATTTCATCCTGGCGCTGCGCTTGCGCGATGTCCGCGGCGACGCCATTGGCGATGCGGTGGCCGTCGTGCGTGGACATATCGCCGATTCCGGGGAGACGGCGGCGGAAGCCTTCGGGGAACCGCGGGCCTATGCCGGACAGCTCGACGTCACCACCGTGCCGGCCATTACGGCCCTGGATCCGGTCGTCCTGGGCCCGGCGGTCTCGCTCCTGGCCTTCTTCGCCTTCGCGCCGGCGGTCGCCTCGGTGTTCTCCGGCACCCGCGGGGAGTTTTCCCTGCCCCAGCTGCTGCTCTTCGTGGTTCCGGTGGCTCTCGTCCTCGGGCTGCCCGCGTATTTCTCCGTCGGCGTCCGCCACCTCTGGCTCTTCGCCATCGCCTTCGGCCTCGCGGTTCTCAGCGCCACCGGCGCGGCGTTGTTCGCGCCGGATCGCGGATATCCCGTGTTGGCCTCATGGGACCCGTGGTGGGTCGCCGCCATCTCGGGTGCCATCCTGCTTGGCGCCAGCAGCTGGTCCATCGTGGCTGCCCTGCGGGACGAGCCCGATGTCATCGTCGACCCGAACGGCCCGGCGCCGGGGCCGTCCCCGCGAAGCCATCGGCTCGCGACAGTGGTCCCCCACGTGCTGCTACCGGCGGCCGCGCTGGCCTGCATCGTCGGTGAAGCCGTCCTCGGCTGACCACCGGCCCGGATCAGGAGACCGCCGGAGACGCAAACGGGCCCGTCCCGGAAGGGAACGGGCCCGTCGGGCTAATTCGAGGCGGAGTCCGGATCGTCGCCCAGTTCCTCGTCCAGGTCCTCATCCGTTCCGGGGTCATCGGCTTCCGGGTCCGCCAGGCCGCCGAAGTCCCCCTCGGCGTCCTCCTCCAGTTCCTCGTCGAGGTTGCCGCTTTCCTCCTCCGTGATGGACTCGTTCGCCAATCGGTCGGCCGCGGGGTCTTCCAAGGCGCCGGAGTCTTCCAGCTCGTCGACTTCGTCCTCGACGAACGGCAACTCCTCCGCTTCGGCGTAGCCCGGTTCGCGCAACGGGTCGTCTTCGGCCATCGTGGCGGCGGTGTCGGAGGAGCCTTCGGCCGGCTGGCCGTCCCGGCCATCCATCGGCACCGGCTCCAACGGATCACCCGAGGCTTCCTCGGGGTCAGGGGCAAACTCGGATCCCGGGTCCGGTTCCATGTTCGGGTCTCGTTCTGGCGTGGTGGAACTCATGCGTTGCTCCTTCGCTCGATGCCTTGCACGACGACGAACGTCGCCTGCCGGTCCCGGCCCCCGTGGGCGAGGGTGCCTGCTCCTTCACCGTAGGCATCCTTCGGCCCCGGGGACAAGGGGGGACCCGTCGCTAGCTGTTTTCCGGCGCAACCGTCGTCTCTTCGTCCACCTCGTGCTCGGGCAGGTCATCGGGATCGGCGTCCTGGCCGGAAGGGCTCCCGGACTTGTGCCCGCCGGCCCATTCGGGCGACCGGCGCTCGGCGGAATCCCCGGACAGACCGTCAGTGGATTCTTCCGGTGGCGGAGTTTGGTCGCCCGTTGTCTCGTTCTCCATGTGCACGCTCCTCGGGTATCGATGGGATCGTTCATGGCGCCGGATGCCACGGCCGTGCCGTCCGCTGCCACGTTCCCAATCTACGCGTCGGCCAGCGCCCTGGCTGCGGAAACCGTAGGCATCGCCCGGGAGCGTGTGGTGGCCGATCGAGCAGGATCGAAGAAGCCGAACGCGGGCCGGCGGGCCTACGGTGGATCCATCACACCGGACCTACCGACGAGGAGCACGACGATGGCGCAGAAGACCGGCGCAAAGAATTCCAGCGGCCCCGCCTTCACCGACGACGAGCGCGCCGCCATGAAGGAGCGCTCGCAGGAACTGAAGAAGGACGCCCGCCGCAGTCCGGCCACAGCAGCCGCCGACGGCACGCAGGACGTGCTGGACAAGATCGCGGCGATGGCCGAACCGGACCGAAAAATGGCCGAGCGCATCCACGCGATCGTCACCGACAGCGCCCCGGGGCTGACGCCGCGGACCTGGTACGGGATGCCCGCGTACGCCAAGGGCAAGGACGTGATCCTGTTCTTCCAGGACGCCGCGAAATTCAAGGCCCGGTATTCGACGCTCGGCTTCAGCGACAAGGCCGCCCTCTGCCAGAACACGACGGCGGTGGACCGGCTTCACAGCCGGCCCACCGCCGTCGTCGGGGGTTCCCCTGGTTAGAGGACCTTGGAGAGAAATTCCTTCGTGCGCTCCTGCTGCGGGTTGCCGAAGAGCTCCTCGGGGGTGCCCTGCTCGCAGACGACACCGTCGGCCATGAAGATCACCCGGTCCCCCACCTCACGGGCAAAGCCCATCTCGTGGGTGACCAGGACCAGCGTCATGCCCGTCTGGGCCAGATCGCGGATGACCTGCAGGACCTCGCCGACCATCTCCGGGTCGAGCGCGCTGGTGGCCTCGTCGAAGAGCATGATCTGCGGGTTCATCGCCAGGGCGCGGGCAATCGCCACGCGCTGCTTCTGGCCGCCGGACAGCGCGGCCGGGCGGGCGTCCGCCTTTTCGGCGAGCCCCACCCGGGTCAGCAGCTCGATGGCCTTCTGGCGGGCCTCGGACTTGGACGCCTTCTTCGACTCGACCGGTGCCAGCATCACGTTCTCCACCACCGTCATGTGGGGGAAGAGGTTGAAGTGCTGGAACACCATGCCGATGTGTCGACGGACCTCGTTGATGTCCACCTTCGGGTCGGTCAGGTCGAACCCGTCGACCACGACCGTGCCGCCGGAGATGTCCTCGAGCTTGTTCAGGCAGCGCAGGAAGGTCGACTTGCCCGAGCCCGACGGGCCGATCACGCAGACCACTTCGCCCTCGGCGACCTGCGCGTCGATGCCCTGCAGGACCTCGTTGGAGCCGAAGGACTTGCGCAGGCCCTCCACCTCGATCATCGGCTTGCGGGCCGTATCCGTAGTCGATGTGCTCACTTGTTGAACCTCCGGTCGGCGAAGTTGGCGAGCTTCGTCAGCAGCATCACGGCGACGAAGTAGATGACGCCGACGATCAGCAGCGTCTCGGTGACGCGGAAGTTCGCCGCGTAGATCTGCTGGCCCTGGTAGAGCAGTTCGGCGAAGCCGATGGCCAGCAGCAACGAGGAGTCCTTGAGCATGATGATCAGCTGGTTGATCAGCGACGGGGTCATGATCTTAAACGCCTGCGGCACGACGACCTTCTGCATGGACTTGCCGTAGCCCAGGCCCAGTGACCGGCTGGCTTCCATCTGTCCGGGATCGACGGACTGGATGCCGCCGCGGACGATCTCGGCCACATAGGCACCCGAGTTCAGCGACAGCGTCAGGACCGCGGCCACCCAGATGTTGATCGGCAACCCGGTCAGTTGGGGGATGCCGAAGTAGAACATGAACGCCCACAGCAGCAGCGGGGTGCCGCGGAAGATGTTCACGAACGTGGTCGAGATGCCCCGGACGACGATGTTGCGGGCGATCTTCATGAACCCCGCGGCCAGGCCGATGACCATGGCCACGACGAACGAGATGCCCGTGACGAGCAGGGTGTTCTTCAGGCCCTTGAGCAGTGCGGGCAGCGAGTTGCCCAACAGCTCCCAGAACGTGGTTGGCTGGGCAGCCGTCGGATCGGCCAGGTAGCCGTCGACGATCTTGTCGTAGTCGCCGTTGGCCTTGATCTTGGCCAGCCCGTCGTTGAACGCGGCCAGCAGGTCGGCGTTCTTGCCCTTGTTCACGGCGAAGCCGTACGATCCGCCGGGCACCTTGTCGGTGACCGTCTTCAGCCCGTTGTTCTGGGCGATGCCGTAGGCCAGCACCGGGTAGTCGTCGAAAACGGCGACGGCGTTGCCGGACTTCACCAGCTCGTACATGCTGGCCGACTGGTCCAGGGACTTCACCGTGAAGTCGTACTTCTTGGCGATGGACTTGGCGAAGGTCTCGCCCTCGGCACCGGTCTTGGCGGTGACCGTCTTGCCCTTGAGGTCCTCGTAGCCCTTGATGTCGTCGTTGTTCTTCGCCACGGCCATCTGGACGCCGGATTCGAAGTACGGCTCGGAGAAGTCGTAGACCTGCTTGCGCTCGTCCGTGATGGACATACCGGCGATGACGCCGTCCACCTGGTCGGAGGTCAGCGCCTGCAGCGCGGCGTTGAAGCCGAGCGAGCGGATCTCGACCTTGAACCCCTGGTCCTTGGCGATGGCCCGCAGGATGTCCATGTCGATGCCGGTCAGTTCGCCGGAGGAGTCGCGGAATTCGAACGGCGCGAAGGTGGTGTCGGTGCCGATGACGAAGGTCTTGCCCTCGACGGCCGAGCTGGATGAGCTGGATGAACTGGTGTCGGCGGCTGCGCCCGATGCGCCGAAGAGCAGGGCGGCCACGGCCATGAATGCTGCGACCACCACCCCTGTCCGACGTCGGCCGGGCCCGGCCGTCCTCTGGTGGTGACGCAAGGTCGGTACCCCATTTCCTGGTGGTGCGGCCCGTGTTCACGGGGCTTTGACTTCCTTAGACAATAGAGCATCGTGCCCCGTCTCACAGGGAGCGTTCAGCGGCGCGTGGTAGATCCGCCCCCGGGTGTCCCCAGGTGTGGGGCCCCCCGTCTGCTCAGCCTGCCGGGCTGGCCAGCCGTTCCGGGACCCGGAAGTCGGCCTGCCGGACCATGCGCATCCCGCCCGGCCCGCGGAAGGCGGCCGCGCCCTCCGCGTCGAATTCGAAGGCCAGCTCCTCGCCGTAGCCGGAGAACCCATTGGGGTCCCTCGAGCGCAAGCGCGAACCGTCGACCACTTCCAGGGGCTCGGTCGTCTCCGGGTCCGGCGGGCTGCCCACATCCAGGCAGTACAACGTGCCGCCGAGCTCGACGATGTCCTGTACGCCCCACAATCCGGCGAACCGCCCGGTGAACCGCGCGAGCTCCACCGATGACAAGCCGGAGTACGACGGCGGTGCCTCCCGGGCAGCCAGCGTCGCCAACGCGATGAGCTGCTCACCCCACGAGGTCGCCGGGCCATCGATGGCGTTGGTCAGGACGCTGAGCGCCACACCGGTCTCCGGCAGGGCCCAACTGCGGGTGATGTGCCCGGGGTAGCCGCCGCTGTGGCCGAAGGTCGGCTGGCCGTGCACGTCCTGCAGGATCAGTCCCAGCCCGTAGTGCCGGCCGGGAGTTCCGGACGGCTCGACCTTGCGCTGCATGCGTCGCTTGGAATGTTCGCCCAGCAACGCGCCGGTTCCCGAGCGTCCCGGTCCTTCCGGGAGCAGGGCGGAGAGGAAACGGACCACGTCGGCCGCGGTGGCGTAGAAGCCGGTCGCGGAGCTCAGGGCGCCGGTGTCGACCTGTTCGATCACGGTTCGGCGTTCCAGCGTGTAGGGCTCCCCCGCGACGGTGAGCGACCCGTATCCGGTGGCCAACCGCACGGAACCATCATCCAGGTCCGGTCCGGTGTGGCGCAGCCCGAGGGGCCCGATCAGCTGCCGCCGGGTGTAGCTTCGGTAGTCCAGCCCGCTGGCCGCCTCGATGACCAGGCCCAGGAGGCCGTACCCGATGTTCGTGTACTTGAAGTGCTCGTGCCGGGCGATGACCCGTCCGTGGGCCGCGGTCTCCACCAGGGTGGAGCGGTCGGGGAACGGCCGGCCGAGGACCCAGAAGTCGGAATCCGTCCCGTCACGGGTCAGCCCGGAGGAGTGCGAGAGCAGCTCGCCGACCGTCACCTCTGCGGCGTCGGTTCCGGCGAGCTCCGGAAGGTGGTCGGCGAGCGCGTCCTCCAAGGTGAGGTGCCCGGCTTCGGCCAGCTGCAGGATGGCCGTCGCGGTGAACATCTTGGAGTGCGAGGCGATGCGGAACTGGTGGTCGTCGTCCATCCAGGTGCCCGAGGCGACGTCGGCGTAGCCCCCGCTGCACGTGCCCACGAGGGCTCCGTCCACGGCGACGGCCATTTGGAAGCCGGGCTGGCGTCCGGAGCCGCGCAGGTGCTCGAGCACCTGCGGAGCGTACGCCAGCACCGACTCCCAGGCGGCAATGGCGGGGTTGGCGGCGGAGGGGGCGTTGTCATCGGTGGGCATTGCTCCATCCTGCCACCGCCGGTGGATTCGACGCCGGTTCATCTGGTGGCCATCCGCCCGTTGCCTGGATGCGCTTACCTCAGGGGTATGGACTCGCACAGCACCCAGCCCGCCCGCCGCACCTTGTTGAAGGGGGCCGCCGCCGTGTCGGCGCTGGCCGCCACGTCGTTGTCGGCACCGCCCGCCGTGGCGGCCGTCCGGCCCGCTGCCGTTCCGCTGGCGGCCCGTCGACTGACCCTGCCGTCGGGCATTTCCACGGGTGACGTCTCCTCGGATTCCGCGGTGCTCTGGTCGCGGGCCTCGGGCCCGGGTCGTCTGCACGCTTCTCTTCGGCTGGTCGACCCCGAGGGCCGTGTGCTGCGCGGACGCCACGGCCGCACCCTGAACCTGCGCGGTTCCCGCGCCAGCGCGGCCACGGATTTCACCGCCAAGATCGACGCCCGGAGGCTGCCCGCGGGAGCCCGCTTCGCCGTCGAACTCTATTTCGAGGACGAGCACGGACGGCGCAGCGAGACCGGGCGGGGGTCGTTCACCACGGCTCCGGCGCACGGCCGCGGACGGTGGCACGAGTCAGGGCCGCAGAGCTTCGTGTGGACCGCGGACACCGCGGGGCAGGGGTACGGCATCAACGAGGAGATCGGCGGGATGCGTGGTTATGCGGCCATGCACGCCACCCGGCCGGACTTCTTCCTGCACTCGGGCGACACCATCTACGCCGACGGTCCGATCGCCGCGGAGATGGAGGAGCCGGACGGGAACATCTGGCGCAACGTCGTCACCGAGGAGGTCTCGAAGGTCGCCGAGACGCTGAACGAATACCGGGGCCGGCACCGCTACAACATGATGGATGCGAACCTGCGGGCCATGTACGCCGAGGTCCCGGTCGTCGCCCAGTGGGACGACCACGAGACGGTCAACAACTGGTACCCGGGGGAGATCCTCGAGGATCCGAAGTACACGGTGCGCGACGTCGACACCCTCGCCGCCCGTGGGCGGCGCGCCTGGCAGGAGTACATGCCGATCGCCGACGCCCGGGCCCTGCGCCCGGGCACCGGGTTCGAACCGGCCCGCATCTACCGGCACGTCGAACGCGGTCCGCACCTGGACCTGTTCGCCCTGGACATGCGCTCGCATAAGTCGCCGAACACCGACGGCCGGGAAGCCGAGCAGACCAGGATCCTGGGCGAGGAGCAGCTGCAGTGGCTGATCCGTTCGCTACGCTCCTCGCGTGCCCCGTGGAAGGTCATCGGCAACGACTTGCCGTTGGGGCTCATCGTGCCCGACGGCAAGGGGCAGGAATCGATAGCCAACGCGGACCATGGGAAGCCCCTGGGACGTGAACTCGAGCTGGCCCGGCTGCTCTCCGCCATCAAGAAGCACCGGATCAAGAACGTCGTGTTCCTGACCGGGGACGTGCACTATTGCGCCGCCCACCACTACTCCCCCGAACGCGCCGCCTTCCGCGATTTCACCCCGTTCTGGGAGTTCGTGGCCGGGCCGATCAACGCCGGATCGTTCGGGCCCAACGAGCTGGACCTGACGTTCGGCCCGCGGGTCGACTTCCAGCAGGCCGGGCCGCCGCTGGGATCCCCGCGCTCGGGCGAGCACCAGTACTTCGGCCACGTCGACGTGGCCGGCGACGGCTCGGAGTTCACCGTCAAGCTCATCAACGCCAACGGCAAGGTGCAGTACACCCGGACGCTGACGCCGGAACGGTAATGTCGGCTGATGCCGTCATGCCGTGCGACTGAACCCACAGCTGTGGCGCCTTTCGGACACCGGCGGGTCAAACCGTTCGTCCTCAAGCATTCCGCCGTCATCGAGCCAGCCGCGTTTCGTGTAGAAGCGGATGGCCCGATCGTTGCCCTGCTCCACCCACAGATAGGCCCTGGAGTACCCGGCCTCGACCAACGCCTGTTCGGCTGCGGAAAACAGGGCTGAACCCACGCCGCGCGCCCACGAACCCGGGTCCACGTTAATGGCGTAGAGCTGCCCGGCGTCCGACTTCTCCTCACGCGCGGGCCCACAGGACGCGAAGCCGACGACCTTCCCCTCCACCTCGGCCGCCTTCCCCTCCACCTCGGCCGCAAGATGCAACGTTCCTACTGGGACCCTGAGGATGTTCCGTCGCCAGTTGGATGCCATGCGGTCGACGTCCAGCGCATCGAGATATTCGTCGGTCATGACACCCCGATAGGTGGCCCGCCAGGAATTTCGGTGGACGTGCGCGAGCTGAACTGCGTCTTCTACGGTGGCGGGCCTGATCTTCACTCCGATCGCCGGATCTCGAAACCCACGACGTCGACGAGGGCGTCGTCCGGTATCTCGGGGTAGTGCCCGCGAAGTCCGGCCTTCAGACGGTCGAGATCACCGTCCGGCCCCAGCTGGGCCTGTTCCGCAGTGAGCGTTGCCAGGGGGTGGCGCCCGATCGACGTCACCTCTCCCTCCAGCACCGGGTTGTCCTGATGGTCCTCGAAGACGAACACCGCTGGACCCACGTCGATCGGGTCATCCCACCGAATCGTCGTGGTCTTTTCGCCACTGGCGACCGCGTCGAAATAGCGCTGATTGAACCGCACAAGCCGTATGGCGTCCGCGTCCGGATGGCGGTAGGCCCACGGCAGCAGCTTCCGGATCGGTTGCATGCTGGGGCCGTTGTCTCCCGGGACGGCGACCATGATGTCCGGGTGCAGATCCAGGAGGACCTGTCGGCACCGGCCACATGGCGGAATCAAGTCGCGTCCGCCGTCGCCGGCTGCGGCGATGGCCAGCAACGGGCCGGCATGGGCAGCCGCGGCCACCCCGAGCGCGACGACTTCGGCGCAGGGACCACCGGTGAAGTGGTGGACGTTCACGGCCTCATGAATGGATCCGGAGGCATCCATCACCGCCGCCGCGACGGAGTGGTTCGGGTTCGCGCCCAGCATGCCCGCGAGCGCTTCGGCAGCGGCGATGACCCGAGCCTCTGATTGCAGCGGTCTCATGCCACCAACGCGTCCCCGGTGGTGCTCGATGTGCCGATCATGGAGGAAGACTACCGGGCATCGCAACATCGCAGGGAACCGGTGGACGGCTGCACCTACCCCCTGTGCAAACGATGTGGCATATTCGTGGCATCGCACGCATTCGTTTGAGCACCACGGTCGACGCGGACCTCCTCGAGACAGCCCGCAAGATCTTCGGGACCACCGGGAGACGCTGACTGCGCGACGACGGTTCGCTAGTCTCGATCCCATGTCACCTTCCAAGCAGCGGCCGCTTGCGGTAGTCACCGGCGTCGGTCGTCGTCGGTCGATCGCCTCCACCATTGCCGTGGGGCTCGCCGCGGATGGATGGGATCTGGTCCTGAACTTTTGGCAACCCTACGACGAGCGACTGAACCTTGACCGGGGCGACGACGATCCGCAAGCCGTGGCGGCAGAATGCCGGGACGCGGGCGCCGAGGTCGCGCTGGCACCGGGGGACCTCGGTGATCCCGCGCTTCCCGCTCAGCTGATCGGCACCCACCCGGCGGGCCGGCGGGTCGACGGGCTCGTGCTGTCCCACTGCGAATCGGTGGACAGTTCGATCCTGACCACCGACGTCGAGAGCTGGGACCGCCATTTCGCCGTCAACACCCGGGCGTCCTGGCTGCTCATCAAGGCCTTCGCGGAGCAATTACCCGAGTCCCACATCCCGGATGGCACCGTGCAGGGCAGGATCGTCGCCCTCACGAGCGACCACACGGCCGAAAACCTGCCCTACGGGGCCAGCAAGGGTGCGTTGGACCGGCTGGTGATCGCCGCGGCCGTCGAGCTCGCCAGCCGCGGCGTCCGCTCCAACCTCATCAACCCTGGCCCCATCGACACCGGCTGGATGGACGATGGGCTCCGCGAGGAGATGGCCCGGGCCACCCCGGCCGGCCGACTCGGCCAACCGCAGGACACCGCGGATCTGGTCCGCTTCCTGTTCTCCGACGCCGGTTCATGGATCAACGGCCAGCTCCTGCACAGCAATGGCGGCCTCCAAACGTCCTAGCCATGCCCTGAGGGCTCGGCTAGGCTCCGGGGAACAGACGACAATGGGGGAATTCACGTGGTCGCAGACCTCTCGCAGGAACCGTCACAGTTGACGACGGCCGTCAACAAGTGGTCGGTGGCCTCGCTGGTCCTGGCCGCCGTCTGCCTCGTGGCGTTGGTCTTCACCGGCGTCTCCCTCGTGGCCGTATTCGCCGTGGGTGCCGGACACATCGCGCTCGGCCAAATCCGTGAGCGTGGCGGCCGTGGAAGTGTTCTCGCCCGGGCTGCACTGTCCATCGGCTACGCCATCGGTTCATTGTCCGTCCTGGTCACCCTCCTCGACCTGGTTCGGCGGACGCTCGCCTGACTCCATGCCAAACACGCCGCTGGCGAACACCCGGCGGACGGGACCCCGCATGGCGTTGAATGGTGCCCATGAGCGAATCCCCCACACGTCAGCAGCCCCCAGTCGCACGTAAGGTCCCCACCGAACGCACGCACCACGGCGACACGGTCGTCGACGACTACGAGTGGCTGCGTGAGAAGGAGAACCCTGAGGTCATCGCCCACCTCGAGGCGGAGAACGCCTACACCACTGCGGTGACGGCGGACCAGCAGGGGCTACGGGACACGATCTTCGCCGAGATCAAGGAACGCACGGAGGAGACCGACCTTTCCGTTCCGGCCCGTAAGCGGGGCTGGTGGTACTTCGCCCGCTCCGCCGAGGGCCAGCAGTACACCGTCCAGTGCCGGATTGCCGCCGCCGACACCGGTGATCCCGCCGCCGACTGGACGCCGCCGGTCATCGAACCCGGCAAGCCGTTCGAGGGCGAACAGGTGCTCCTCGACGGCAACGCCGAGGCCGAGGGCCAGCCCTTCTTCTCCATCGGCGGCCTGACCGTGTCAGAGGACGGAAACCTGCTCGCCTACGCCGTGGACAACGCCGGCGACGAGCGCTTCACCCTGCGGATCAAGGACCTCACGACCGGCGAGCTCCTGCCCGACGTCATCGAGAACGTCTTCTACGGCCTGGCCTTCTCTCCCGATGGCACCCGCATCTTCTACACGGTCGTGGACGATTCGTGGCGTCCGTACCAGATCAAGTCACACATCCTCGGGCAGGATCCGACGCAGGATGCCGTCGTGCTCCAGGAAGACGACCCGGGCATGTGGATGGGCTTCGACCTCTCCCCCGACCGCCGCGAGTTGATGATCTCCATCGGCAATTCCGAGTTCTCCGAGACGCACACCCTGGACCTCGTCGACCCGCTGGCCGCGCCCCGGCTGCTGCTCGGCCGCGAGGCACGGCTGTTGCATGGGATGGACCCGGTCACGGTCGACGGCGAGCGCGCCTACCTGCTCACCCACAACCGCGGCGCCGTGAACAACATGGTTTCCCTGGTCCGCGCCGGTGAATTCTCCAAGCCGCTGGCCGACCAGCACTGGGCCACGGTATTCCCCCACCGCGACGACGTGAAGATCGAAGGCACCGCCGTCACCGCCACGCACGCGGTGATCTCCGTCCGCCAGGACACCATCGAGCGCATCCAGGTCCTCCCGCTCGCCGGCCTGGGCACCGACGCCCAGGCTCCGGTCCTCGAGCCGGAGTTCGACGAGGAGCTCTACACCTGCTCGCTCGCCGGCGCCGAATTCGATTCCCCCGTCATCCGCCTGGCCTACACCAGCTTTCTCCTCCCGCCGCGCGTCTACGACTACACCCTGGCCTCCGGCGAACTGTCGCTGCGCAAGGAAACGCCGGTGAAGGGCGGGTACGACGCCAGCGCCTACCTCGCCGAACGCGAGTGGGCCACCGCCGCGGACGGCACCCGCATCCCCCTCTCGGTCCTCCGGCGCCGCGGCGTCGAACGCGACGGCACCCACCCTGCTCTGGTCTACGGGTACGGCAGCTACGAGATGAGCATGGATCCGGGCTTCTCGATCCCCCGCTTGTCGCTGCTGGACCGCGGCGTCGTCTTCGTCGTCGCCCACGTGCGCGGTGGTGGCGAGCTTGGACGCCACTGGTACGACGACGGAAAGAAGCTGGCCAAGAAGAACTCCTTCAGCGACTTCGTGGCCGCCACCGAACACGTCGTGGCCACCGGGTGGGCCGATCCACAGCGCGTGGTGGCCATGGGTGGCTCCGCCGGGGGCCTGCTCATGGGCGCCGTCGCCAACCTGGCGCCGAAGCTCTATGCCGCGATCATCGCCCAGGTCCCGTTCGTCGACGCCCTGACCAGCATCCTGGATCCCGACCTCCCGCTGTCGGCGCTGGAGTGGGAGGAATGGGGCAACCCGATCACCGACGCCGACGTCTACGAGTACATGAGGTCCTACACCCCGTACGAGAACATCGCCGCCGTCCCCTACCCGCGCATCGCCGCGGTCACGAGCCTGAACGACACCCGCGTGCTCTACGTCGAACCCGCCAAATGGGTGCAGCGTCTCCGCGAGGTCACCACCGGATCCGAACCCATCCTGCTGAAGATCGAGATGGATGGCGGACATGGCGGCGCCTCCGGCCGCTACGAGGCGTGGAAGGACCGTGCCTGGGACTATGCCTTCGCACTCGACGCCCTGGGGGCCACGGAACGGATCTAACTGTCCTGCTGACGGAGGAGGGCGGGGCTCGAAGAGAGGAGCCGCGCCGGCTTCTGGCATCATGGGAGGACTTTTTCCCCGTGAAAGGCCGATCCCCCATGTCCGGTTCAACTGTCCCGCCTCCCTCGTCTTCCCCGCTGCCGGTGGCGGAACTGCATCTGCATATCGAGGGCACGCTGGAGCCGGAACTCATCTTCGAGCTGGCGGCCCGCAACGGCATCGAGCTGCCCTACCGGGATGTAGCCGACCTGCGGGCCCGCTATGAGTTCACCGACCTGCAGTCGTTTTTGGATTTGTACTACGCCAACATGGCGGTGCTGGTCACCGAGGACGACTTCGCCACGATGACGACTGCCTACCTGCGCCGGGCCGCGGGGGCCGGGGTGCGCCACGCGGAGATCTTCATCGATCCGCAGGCCCATTTGGCCCGGGGAGTGGACCTGGCCACGAGCATCGGCGGCGTGGCCCGGGCGCTGTCCACCAGCAGCGCTGACTTCGGGATGTCGACGTCGCTGATCGCCGCCTTCCTGCGGGACCAGCCGGCGGAGGATGCGCTCGCCGTGCTGGAGGAACTGATCACCATGCAGGCCCCGATCATCGGGATCGGCTTGGATTCCGCCGAGGTCGGCCATCCGCCGTCGAGATTCACGGCAGTCTTCGACCGCGCCCGCGAGGCCGGGCTCGAGTGCGTGGCCCATGCCGGCGAAGAAGGCCCTCCCGGCTACATCCGTGAGGCCCTCGACGTGCTCAGGGTGTCCCGCATCGACCATGGGATCCGGGCGATGGAGGACGACGAGCTCGTGCGGCGCCTGGTCGAAGAGCAGGTCCCGATGACCGTTTGCCCGCTCTCCAATGTCAGGCTGCGCGCGGTGACCAACCTGGCCGCCCACCCGCTGCCCCGGATGCTCGAGGCCGGGTTGAACGTCTCGATCCACTCCGATGACCCCTCGTACTTCGGCGGCTACCTCGACGACAACCTGGACCGCATGCGGGAAACTTTCGGGCTCTCCCCGGCGACGTTCGCCCGGTTGGCCGCCAATTCGATCCGTTCGGGGTTCCTCCCCGAGCAGCGGCAAGACGAGCTGCTGGCCGAGGTGGAGATCTGGCTCAGGGAGCAGCCAGAAACTTAAAAGGGACAGGCACCGCTGCCAGCACCAACAGAGTTCCTTCGCGACTCCCTCCGGCCACCTGCAAAATAGTGCATGTAGCTACAGAATGTTGCACCCCCACGGGTCCGGAGTCGGCAACGGCGTGAGTTGACGTCACAGTGCCGTCGCGGGCGAACCACGGCTTGACTTGAGTCACAATTCAGGATTACCTAATGAACGTTCAGTAATTCGTGGATGGAGACCCAGCATGACCGAAACCGACGTCGAATCGGCCAACGCGGGGACTGCTCCGTGCCATGCCGTCCTGGCCAACGACAACACGGCCGAATGGCTGGGCATCGAGGTCCAGCACGTCGCCGACGGCGAGGCAACGATCACGATGACGCTGCGCCCCGAGATGCTCAACGGCTTTGGGATCGGCCACGGCGGGATGATCTTCGCGCTCGGCGATACGGCGTTCGCGATGGCCTGCAACCCGCCCGAGGGCTCCGACGAGACGATCACCGTCGCCTCCGGCGTCGACATCAACTTCATCCGCCCGGGCATCCCGGGACGGATCCTCACCGCGGAAGCCACCCGCCGCCAGCAGTCGGGCCGCAGTGGCATCTACGACATCCAGATCCGCCAGAGCACCCCGGAGGGCGGCGAGGAGATCGTTGCCGAGTTCCGTGGCCGGTCGCGCACCGTCCCCAAGCGCTAGGTACCCGGCACCGGAAGCCGGCTTCCGGCGTCGTACCCGTTTCCCCACCCCAGCAATCACCGAAGGCCCAGCCATGACGCAGACAGCACCGGAAACCGAGCTTCCCAACCCCCTCGATCCCGAAGAGACGATGAGCCGCGACCAGATCGAGTCGCTGCAGCTCACGCGCCTGCAGGAGACCGTTGCCTACGCCTACGACCGCGTCCCCCTCTACCGGGAGAAGTACGACGCCGCCGGGGTACACCCGAGTGACCTCAAGGAGCTCGCCGACCTGGCCAAGTTCCCCTTCACCGAGAAGGAGGACCTGCGCAAGACCTATCCGTTCGGCATGTTCGCCGTCCCGCAGCAGCAGGTCGCCCGCATCCACGCCTCCTCCGGGACGACCGGGCGCGCGACGGTCGTCGGGTACACCCAGCAGGATCTGGACGACTGGGCCAAGCTCGGCGCCCGCTGCCTGCGCCTGTCGGGCGTCAAGCCCGGCTGGAAGGTCCACAACGCCTACGGCTACGGCCTGTTCACCGGCGGACTGGGTGCCCATGCCGCCGCCGAACGCCTGGGCACCACGGTGATCCCCATGTCGGGCGGGCAGACCGAAAAGCAGATCACGCTGATCCAGGACTTCGCCCCCGACGCGATCCTGTGCACCCCCACGTACCTGCTGACCATCGGCGACGCCATGCAGCGCCAGGGCATCGACCCGCGCTCTACCTCGCTGAAGGTCGCCGTGCTCGGCGCCGAGCCGTGGACGCAGGAGATGCGCCACGAGCTCGAGGTCATGTTCGACATCGACGCCTGCGACATCTACGGCCTCTCCGAGGTCATGGGCCCGGGCGTGGCCGGGGAATCCAACCAGACCAAGGACGGCAGCCACATCTGGGAGGATCATTTCCGCCCGGAGATCATCGACGCCTTCGATCCGTCGAAGGCACTCGGCGACGGCGAACCCGGGGAGCTGGTGTTCACGTCGCTGACCAAGCAGGCACTGCCGATCATCCGCTACCGCACCCACGACCTCACCCGGTTGCTGCCCGGCACCGCGCGCCCCGGCCACCGCCGCATGGGCCGCATCACCGGGCGCAGCGACGACATGATCATCCTGCGCGGGGTGAACCTGTTCCCCAGCCAGATCGAGGAGCTCGCACTGAAGGTCGCCGGGCTGTCCCCGCACTTCCAGCTGGAGATCACCCGGCCGGGCCGCATGGACGAGCTCGCCGTGAAGATCGAGCGGAGGGCGGACTGCACGTCCGATCGCGCCATCGCCGCGGCCGCCGAGCTGCAGAAGGCCATCAAGATCAATGTCGGCTCCAGCTGCCGGATCGACGTGGTGGATCCGGAGTCGCTGCCGCGCTCGGTCGGCAAGCTGCGGCGCATCTACGACCTGCGCGACAAGTAGGATCGACGGATGTCCACCATCGCCAGCAAGCCCTCCGGGGCCAAACGCGGCCGCCCCGGCCACGACCAGGAATCCGTCCTGTCCATCGCCGTGCAGGTCTTCAACAAGCACGGCTACGACGCGACGTCGATGGGCACGCTGGCCGACAACCTGGGCATCAGCAAATCGGCGATCTACCACCACGTGCCCTCCAAGGGGGACCTGCTGGACAAGGCCCTGGACGAGGCCCTCGTGCCGTTGGAGGCCCTGGGGGACGATCCCCGGGCGACCAGTGGCACGGCGGCGGCACGACTGGAGTTCGTGTTGCGCTCCACCATCCGGGTCCTGGTCGACCGCCAGCCGTACGTGACCCTGCTGTTGCGGCTGCGCGGCAACACCGAGATCGAGCGGCACGCGCTCGAGCGGCGCCGGGCCGTCGACCGCCGGCTCGCCGACCTCGTCGTCGCCGCGCAGCAGGAGGGTTCGCTGCGCGGGGACATCGACCCGCGGACCACCACCCGCCTGATGTTCGGCACGATCAACTCGCTGGTGGAGTGGTACCGCCCCGACGGGCCGTCCACCCCGCAGCAGGTGGAGGACAACGCCATCGCCATGATGCTGGACGGGCTGCGCGCCTGATCCCCCGCCCACCGCCCCGGGGTACGGCCGGGGGCGGATTCGGGGACGGCGACGGCGCGGCGGTACGATCGATGGGTTCCCTCCGTGTGGCCCGTGGCCCGCGCATGCACTCATCCGTTCGATAGGCAGCCTTTCGTGGACCAGCTCTTCCAGTCCCTGTTCAACCAGCCCCTGGGCACCGACACCGCGACGATCGTGGCGCTCGATTCCCTGGGTGTGCTCCTGACCGGGATCGCCCTGTTGCTGCTGGCCCGCCGCAACGACCTCGGCTGGTGGATCCAGATCCTGGCCGTCTTCGCCGGCCCGCTGGTGATCGCCCTGCAGTTCGGATTCGACGGACTCTTCAAGGCGGTTCCCTACCTGCTGGTCCCGATCTACGGCCTGTGGCGCTTCAGCAAGTACCGTCTGCGCGGCAAGTTCGGCCGGGCCGTCGAGGTCAAGCCGTTCACCGCGTCCGCGCTGGTGTGGGGGTTCGTCATCACCGTGCTCATCGCCTTCGCCTCCGCGCTGCCCACGATCTTCAGCGGGATGGACCTGGGGAGCATCCCGGCGAACTTCTGGCTGACGCTCTTCTTTTCGGCCCTGCTCCCGGCGGGCCTGGTCGGCGTGGCCAACGGCCTGCGCTGGGCCTGGCTGGTCATCGCCGCCTCCGCCGTGGCCCAGGTCATCGTCTACTTCGGCAACCAGCCGGCCTTCGCCACCCTGGCGGTCCTCGTCCTGCAGTTCGGCGCATCCCTCTTCGGCTGGTGGTCGTGGCGCCAGCTCCCGGCCGAGGCCACCCAGGAGGACTCGACGGAGTACCCGCCGAGCCCCTACCAGGAGGCATAGCCGACCGGGTTCCTGCTGTCCATCGCACGGTTAGCATGGTCCCCATGGCCAGTGACGAAGAGATCAGGGAACACCACGAGTCCGATCCGGACGATGCCGTCTGGCTTGCCGGGGGTCCCACTCCCGGTCCGGTGGTCATCGTCGACCACGATCCTGCGTGGCCGGCACACTTCGCCACGCTGGAGTCCCGGATCCGCGCGGCGCTGGGCCCGTTGGCCCTCGCGGTGGATCATGTCGGTTCCACCTCCGTTCCCGGGCTGGCCGCCAAACCGGTGATCGACATCGACCTGACCGTCGCGGACCCCGCGGACGAGTCCGCCTACCGCAGCGCCTTGGAAGGCGAGGGTTTCATCTTGTTCGTCCGGGAGCCCGGCTGGCACGAGCACCGCTGTTTCCGGCTCGACGACCCGGCGGCCAACCTTCATGTCTTCGGGCCCGATTGCCCCGAGACCATCCGGCACCGGATGTTCCGGGACTGGCTGCGTGGCCATCCGGAGGACCGGTCCCTGTACCGGGAGGCGAAGCAAGCGGCCGCCGGGCTGACGAATGACGAGGGCGGCACCGTCATGGCCTACAACGCCCGCAAGGAAGGCGTCATCCGCGAGATCTACTCCCGGGTGTTCACGGCAGCCGGCCGGGACGGAAGCACCGTCTGACGGATGTGCCGGGCCCGCCCTTCGGTTCAGGGGTGGCGGATCTCCAGCGGCACGATGCCGGGTGACGGGTCCGTCGCCAGCCGCGCCCAGCGGGCCGTGTCGAACCGTTGCCACGTACCACCGTCGTCCTGGTAGCGCAGCTTCTGCCGTTCCACGCCCTCCCGCGTGAACCCCGCCGCCGCGGCGACCCGCCCGGACGCCGGGTTGTTGACCCGATGGCCCAGTTCCAGCCGAAAGAGTCCACGTTCCGCGAAGCAGTAGCGGGCGAGCGCTGCGGTTCCCGCGGCGGCCAGCCCCCGGCCGCGGGCCGACGATGCCACCCAGTACGAGACCCACCCGGTGAGATGGCGCCGTTCGATGGCGGAGACCATCACATGGCCCACCGCCGTCCCGTCCAGGTCGATGGCGAAGGCCACGGATCGCGGAAGGTTGTCGGACGGTTCGGGAACCAGGGCGGCAATCCAGGCATGGGCATCGTCCAGCGAGGCGATGGCGCTCCGGGACTGGCCCGCCATGCCGGGTGCCGCGAACGCGCGGAGCACGGCCTGCACGTCGGCACGATCCGTGGTCCACGGGCGGAGGACCGCGCGTGGCCGTGTGCCCGCCGGGTCCTTCCGTTTTCCGTTCACCGAACCATCCTAGGTGGCGGGGGATCAGCACGACCCGGTCAAGCGAACGTGACCCGCATCGCATACATGACGGCAACGTGTCCCCCGTTCTGGGGTCGCCACCGTCCGTCCTGTAATTTGGCCTGCAGCAGGCAATGACGCCGCGGCTCCTCCAGGGCGCCCGCGTCGTTCCGTGACACCCATTTCAACGGCGAAAGAGGTCACCCCGTGACAACCATCCAGACCGAGCCCGCAGGGCAGGACGGCAGCCCGGCCCAGGATCCGGCCGGACCGGCCACCAAGTCGGCCGGCCACATGATCGTGGACACGCTGGTGGCACATGGGGTGAAACGCACCTACGTCGTCCCGGGCGAGAGCTACCTCGACGTCCTCGACGGCCTGCACCACTCCCCCATCGACACGGTGGTCTGCCGCCACGAGGGCGGCGCCGCCTACATGGCCGAGGCCGACGGCAAGATGAACCAGCTGCCCGGCATCGCGATGGTCACCCGCGGTCCCGGCGCCGCCAACGCCCACGTCGGGCTCCACACCGCGTGGCAGGACTCCACGCCGATGGTCCTCTTCGTGGGGCTGATCCCCTTCGAGCACCGCGAAAAGGAGGCCTTCCAGGAGTTCGATCCGAAGGCCTGGTTCGGCACCAACGCCAAGCGCGTGATGATCCTCGACCACGCCGAACGCGCTTCCGAGGTCGTTGCCGAGGCCATGTTCGCCGCCATGTCCGGCCGCCCGGGGCCCGTGGTCGTGGGGCTTCCCGAGGACATCATCAAACGCCAGGTCCCGGCCGAGGTCCACCCGAGGATCCCGGTGGCCAGCGGGGGCATGACCGTCACCGACTGGAAGTCCCTGCACGACGCGCTGAAGGAGGCGGACAAGCCGCTGTTCATCTTCGGCGGCAACGACTGGAGCGCCGAGGGAGCCAGCGCGTTCACCACCTGGTTGGAGGAGCACGGCCTGCCGGCGGCCGCCGAATGGCGCTGCGAGGGCACGGTCCCCTTCAACTCCCCCTCCTACGTCGGGCCCATCGGCTACGGCCGGCCCAAACCGACCTACGACCTGCTGGAGGAAACCGACCTGCTGGTCTTCGTCGGCACGGTCCCCGGCGACGTGATCACCGACGGGTTCGCCATCCGGCAGAACTGGGACAAGAAGAACTTCCTGGTCACCATCGACCCGTCGCTGCGCGGCCGCTCCGGGCCCGTATCCCACCAGATCGTCGCCAAGCCGGACGTCTTCGTCCGCGACCTGGTCCGCATGGACCTCCCCGTGAAGGACTCCTGGCGCGAATGGACCCAGCGCATGCGCGCGGAGCAGGAGAAGTTCGCCGCCCTGCCCGATGCCACCCCCGGGGACGGCCAGGCCAAGATGGCCACCCTCATGGCGAACCTCGTGGCGTCGCTGCCCGAGGATGCCATGGTCACCTTCGGTGCCGGCGAGCACACCAACTGGGCGCACCGCTATTTCCCGACCAACGGCTACGCCTCGATGGTCAGTGCACGCAACGGGTCGATGGGGTACTCCATCCCCTCGGCCGTTGCCGCGTCGCTGGCCACCCCGGGACGCCGCGTGGTGACCATCGCCGGCGACGGCGAGTTCCTGATGAACGGCCAGGAGCTGGCCACGGCGGCACAGTACGGGGCGACCCCGCTGGTCATCGTAATGGACAACCAGGAATACGGCACGATCCGCACGCACCAGGAACGCGACTACCCGGAGCGCATTTCCGGTACGCAGCTGCAGAACCCCGACTTCGCGGCCATGGCGCAGGCCTTCGGCGGCTTCGGCGTCCGGGTGGAGAACGACGTCGATGTGCCGGCTGCGCTCGAGGCGGCGCTGTCGGCCATCGACAACGAGGGACGCTTTGCGCTGATCCACCTGATCGTCGAGCAGCGCGTGAAGGCCTACTAGGGCGCGTTCAGGCAAACGACGGCGGGGCCGGCACTGGTGAAAGGTGCCGTACCCGCCGTCGTTCGCCTGGCCCCCGCGGGGCCGACGGGCTACTTCGCCCAGTTGGCGTAGGTGATGTCTTCCTTCTCCACCAGCGTCAGGACATCGTAGGTGGCCACGATCTCGTCGTCCTGGTTGTGGATGATGGCGTCCCACGCCACCTCGCCGTACTCGTCGGTCACGCGGGGCGTGATCTTCTTGGCGGTCAGGGTGACCCGGATCTTGTCCCCGGCCGGAACGGGGGTGATGAAACGCAGGTTCTCCAGCCCGTAGTTGGCCAGGACGGGCCCCGGGGCCGGCTGGACGAACAGGCCGGCTGCCCAGGAGACCAGCAGGTAGCCGTGGGCGACGATGCCGGGGAAGAACGGGTTCGCCTCGGCGGCCGCGGCATCGGTGTGGGCGTAGAAGGTATCGCCCGTGGTGTTGGCGAAGTCCGTGATGTCCTGCAGGGTGACCTCGCGCAGCGGAGAGGCGAAGGCATCACCGATGCGCAGATCGGCCAGCGACTTGCGGAACGGATGGATGGCATCGCCCACCGCGCCGAATTCGGCCGCGCCGGCGATGACGCGGTCGGCACCGGTGTGCCAGACCCCGGTGACCGCCGTGAGCAGGTTGGGCGAGCCCTGGATGGCCGTGCGCTGCATGTGGTGCTTGACCGAGCGGACGCCGCCGAGTTCCTCGCCGCCACCGGCGCGGCCGGGGCCTCCATGGACCAGGTGCGGAACCGGCGAACCGTGCCCGGTGGAGGTGCGGGCGGTTTCCCGGTTCAGGATGTGCACGCGGCCATGGTGCCCGGCGATCCCCGTGGTCAGCACGCGTGCGGTGTCGCCGTCGTTGGTGCAGACGGTGGCCACCAGGGAACCGGCCCCTCGAGCCGCGAGGCGGATGGCGTCGTCCAGATCCGTGTATCCGAGCACGCTGCTCACCGGCCCGAAGGCCTCGAGCGAATGGACGGACTCGGCATCCGCGTCCGCCCACGTCAGCAGCACCGGTGACATGAAGGCGCCGTCGGCGACCTCGCGTTCCTCACCCGATGCGGTCCGCACGATCGGTGCGTCCAGGGTTCCGTAGGCGAGTTCACCACCGGCGGCCAGCATGGCCTCGACGGCGCCGCGGACGTCACGCAGCTGGTCCAGCGATGCGAGCGCGCCCATGGTCACCCCCTCGGCACGCGGATCACCGACGACCACCCGCTGGGCCAGCCGTTCCCCCACCGCGGCGACGACGTCGTCCCGGAGCTCGGCGGGAACGATGGTCCGCCGGATGGCGGTGCACTTCTGGCCGGCCTTGACCGTCATCTCGGTGGTGACCGACTTGATGAAGGCGTCGAATTCGGGGGTCCCCGGCGTGGCGTCCGGACCGAGGATCGCCGCGTTGAGCGAGTCGGTCTCGGAGGTGAAGCGCACTCCCCCGGTCACGACATGCGGATGCGACTTCAGCGAGTTCGCGGTCGAGGCCGACCCGGTGAAGGACACCATGTCGCGGTAGTCCAGGGCATCCAGCAGGGTGCGCGCCGAACCGGAGACCAGTTGAAGCGAACCGGCGGGCAGCAGACCCGATTCCACGAGCATGCGCACGACGGCCGCTGAGAGGTACCCGGTGGGGGTCGCGGGCTTGGCAATGGTCGGAACGCCGGCGATGAAGGCCGGCGCGAACTTCTCCAGCATGCCCCACACCGGGAAGTTGAAGGCATTGATCTGGGCGGCAACGCCGGGGATGCGGGTGTAGATGTGGCCGCCGAGGAAGGACCCGTCACGCGACAGCGGCTCGGCCGCTCCGTCCTGGATGACGTTGGAGTTCGGCAGTTCGCGCCTCCCCTTGGAGGAGAAGGTGAACAGGACGCCGATCCCGCCGTCGATGTCGACCATGTTGTCGATCTTGGTGGCCCCGGTGCGGTAGGAGATCTCGTAGAGCTCCTCACGGCGCTCGTTGAGGTATTGGGCCATTTCCTTGAGCTTCAGGGCCCGCTCGTGCAGGGTCAGCCGGCCGAGTTCGCGCTGGCCCACGGTCCGCCCATGCTCGACGGCGGCGGCGAGGTCGAGGCCGTCGGTGCTGACCAGGGCCAGCTCCTCGCCGGTGTTCGCGTCAAGCACCACAGTTGCCCCGTCGGTGTTTTCCGGGGTCCACCAGGTGTCCTGGATGTAGCTGGGAACGAGCTCGGCAGTCTGCGTTGTCATCGTCGACACGTCCTTCCTGAACGATCGGTCAGTATTTGGGATCCAGCTTACATGAAGCCTCCAATGGCGCCTTGAATTAGTGATTGACTTTTGCCGATCACTGTAGTTTGATGAACATGCCTAACACCATCGCCAAATCCCGGGAGGTCACCATGACGGTCCGAACCGCACCGCACGCCCCGACCATCCAGCATCCTCATCCCGGGAGTACCCCACACCATGACGTCACGCATCGACCACGACGCACCTGACACCTTCCAGCCACTACCCCAACGCCACGGTCCGCGCCCCCCGGAGGAGCGCTCCGCGGACTGGAACGTCCTCGATGACGACCTGTCCCCAGACCAGCGCTGGTCCACCTGGCCCGGCATCGAGAAATTGATGCGCGGCCCGCAGCCATACCCGGAGTTCGTCATCGAGGATGCGGGTGCCATCGACACCGAACTCGGCGTCCTGAAGACCGGCAAGGAGGCCGACGTCTTCCTCGTGGAACGGTCGACGGCCGAACGCCGAACCATCCTCGCGGCCAAACGCTATCGGACGCCCGACCAGCGGTCCTTCCACCGCTCCACCATCTACACCGAAGGACGCACGGTCCGGCGGACACGTGATGCCCGTGCCATGAAAAACGGCAGCACGTACGGACGCCAGGTCGAGGCGGCCCAATGGGCCAATGCCGAATGGGACTATCTGGTCCGGGCATATGAGGCCGGGATCCCGGTCCCCTATCCGGTGCAGATCGACGGGACGGAGATCCTCATGGAATTCATCGTGGATCCCCGGCACCCCGGAGCGGCGGCCCCGCGGCTGCACCAGGTCCGCCCGGAGCCGGCGTTGCTGCAGTCGTACTTCGACC
Source organism: Micrococcaceae bacterium RIT 802 (assembly GCA_016892645.1). Lineage (GTDB taxonomy): Bacteria > Actinomycetota > Actinomycetes > Actinomycetales > Micrococcaceae > Arthrobacter_H. The sequence goes on along the minus strand of JAFEMX010000001.1, from coordinate 140,201 downwards.
AGCTCGTCGAGGCCATGCGCGGCTTTGCGCGGCTGGGCTTTGCCCATGGCGACCTCTCCGCCTACAACCTGCTGGCGGCAGGACCGCGGCTCGTCGTCATCGACCTGCCGCAGCTGGTCGACCTGGCGGCGAATCCGCTGGGCGCCGACCTGCTGGCACGCGATTGCCACAATGCCTGCGCCTGGTTCGCCGGCCGGGGTATCGACCAGGACCCCGACGAGCTGCTGGGCGAGCTCCTGGCAGCCGCCTGGTCCTGATGGCGCCGCGGCCCCGGGTTACCGGATGGCGATGACAAGAATTCCGCAAAAAATTGCTGTCAACATATTGCCTGCCCGCACTACCCGGTCTAGGGTGACCTCACCGGCCGCACCGTCGCCGTGATCGCATTTGTGGTCGGCCAACATCCGACGACTTACCCGGGCGCACAGCGCCACACACCGGACGGGCCCTACCGGATCCGCCCCTTCCCGTTGGAGGGAACCCCATCATGCGGCAAACCTACAAGATCCTTGCGCATGTCATCGCCGCTGCGGTCGTCATCCAAGCGGCACTGATCGCCTGGACGACGTTCATCGTCATCAACACCATCGAATCCGGTGCCGAGGTTTCCGGGCCACCGGCCGCGGCCATGGTCCATGGCACCATCGGCATGTACGTCATCCCGATCTTGGCCCTGGCGCTTCTGGTCGTGGCGCTCTTCGCCCACGCCGGCATCCGCTGGGCCGTCTGGGTGGTGGTGGCCGTCGTGGTGCAGATTGCGCTGGCGCTGGCCGCATTCTCGACGCCGGTGCTCGGCATCCTGCACGGGCTGGTGGCATTTGGGATCATCGCCCTGGCAGAAGTGGGGGCCCGGGCCGTTGCCCATGCGCCGGCACATGAGCCCGCCGTGGCACAGGTCCGGCCGGCACACTGACGGCATCCGGGCCAGGTCGGGCGGGACGTTCGACGCGGCCCGGCTCATGCCCCCATGGTGCCGGCCTCCGGGGAGCCGGCGCCATGGGCGACCGCGTCCCTTCGGAGGTGCCATCGGCGTCGCTGCCGGTCGCCCTCCCCCTCCAGCTCCTCCAGGAAGTCCTCGTCGTGGCTGACCACCACCAGGCCACCGGCGTAGGACCGCAGCGCCCCCAGCAATTGCGCCACGGTTTCGGCGTCCAGGTTGTTCGTCGGCTCATCGAGGAGCAGCAACTGGGGCGACGGGTCCGCCAGCAGGATCCGTGCCAGGGCGACGCGGAAGACCTCACCCCCGGAGAGCTGCGAAACCGGTTGCTCGACGCGTGTTCCCCGGAAATGGAAGCGCGCCAGCTGGGCCCTGACGTCTTCCACGGCGGTCGCCGATGCCGCACCCCTGACGTTGTCCAGGACGGAAGCCGAAGCATCAACCCCTTCCCATCCACCGCCATCGGCGGCGAGATCCTGGCGTAGCACCCCTACCGGCACGACCGCTGCATGCTCCATGGCCTGCAGCAGCGTCGTCTTTCCGGCCCCGTTGCGGCCGGCCAGCACGATCCATTCGGGCCCCCGGATGGCCAGGCCCGGCCCGGGCACCAGTTCCAGCCCGTCTTCGACGACGCGGTACTGCACATCCGGAGGCGCGTCATAACGCATCAGCTCCCGGCCCGCGGGAACCAGCGTTCCCGGCAACTCGATGCTGATCGACAGGTCGGGCGGCAGGTCCGCCCGGGCGGCGTCGAGCTCGGCCCGCGCGGCATCGCTGCTGGCACCCATGCCCTGGCGCGTGCGCCCCGCCGTCTCCTGCGCGCGCTTGCGCCGTTCGTTGGCCAGGATCTTCGGCAGGCTTTCCGCAGCCTTCCGCCCCTGCTTGGCGCGGCGGGCCAATTTCGTCTCCGCCTCGACCTGCTGGCGGTGCTCCAGTGCGTTCTTGGCGCTGGCGTCGCGCACCCTGCGTTCGGCGCTCTCCAGCTCGCCGGCCTTCACGTCCTGGTAGTGGTCCCAGCCGCCACCGTGAAGATGCAGGTGCACCGACCCGGCAACGCCGCCGCGCACGCCCAGGGGACGCAGTTCAGCGATGCCGTCAACGAGCCCCAGCAGCGTCCGGTCGTGGCTGGCGACGAGCAGCGTCCCCTGCCACCGCTCGATGACCGAGTACAGCCAGCCGCGGGCCCGCCGGTCCAGGTTGTTGGTCGGCTCGTCCAACAGCGTGATCGGGCGGCCGGCCAATTCGATGCCGGCCAGCGCGATGACCATCGCCTCGCCACCGGAGAGGGTCCGGGCGGCGCGGCCGAGGAACCCCGGGCCCGCATCCAGGAGACCGTAGCCCGCCAGCAGGGCGATGGAGCGTTCTTCGAGGTCCCAGTCGTCACCGATGATCGCCATGTCGTGTTCGAGCCGCTCCGCCTGCCCGCCCAGGACGCGACGCAGTGCCGCCAGGCGATCTGCGATGCCGAGCAGGGTGGCGACGGTGCTGCAGGGGTCGCGCGCCGGTTTTTGCGACAGATAGGCCGGCGGGGAGGACACATTGAGCGTGCCCGCATCGGGGACCAGCTCGCCGGAGACCAGGCGCAACAGTGCGGTTTTCCCCGATCCGTTGGGACCCACGACACCGGTGGTCCCGGCGGCGAAGGTAGCGCTGAGGTCCTCGAAAACCGTACGTCCATCCGGCCAGGAGAAGGCCAGGTGGTCAAGGAAAATGGGGTGGTTGTTCTGCATCTCGGTCTCCTGTATGGCGAAGGCACCAGGAGCACTGCCCGCAATAGGTCACGGGAGGCCTCGGCGCTGGGCTAGGCGGAAGCGGCCGAGATGTTCACCGGGATTCCTGACGTCGGGGACAGAACCCCTCCAGTTTTGCCCATGCCATTGGCGGATGTCAATCAGACATTCGCGCACCGCAGGTCCGCACCCCCCCAAAAAGCCTGGTCGCGGTCGAGGACGTTACATAATTTGTATTGAGAAGAGATTGTGTGTCTTTAATGACTGCGCATTAGGTAAGGCTACCCTCCCCAAGTCCTCGACCTCGAAGGAACCCCATGCCCTCTTCGACTCCCCGTCCGGCCTCGACGGCCACGCTCCGGCAGCCATCGGCGGCCTCATCCGCCCTGGCCACCGGCTTGGAATCCCTGCTCTGCGGCGACACGGCGCACCGATTCGTCGGGGAGGCCAACGCCGCCACCCTGGCCGCTGCGGAGGCCATCGCCACGGCCGCCGGACCGAGCACGGGCCCCTCCCCCGGACGCCTGTCCTCCGCCGTCGCCGACGTCGACCTGGAGGCACCGCTGGGGGACATCGAATCCGCCCTGGCGGAGGCGACCGAGCTCTACACCCGTGACGCCGTCTACTTCCACCACCCCGGCTATGCGGCCCACCTGAACTGTCCGGTGGCCATCCCCGCAGTGGCCGCCGAGTCGCTGGTGACCAGCCTGAACACCTCGATGGACACCTGGGACCAGAGCGCCGGCGCCACCATGATCGAGCGCCGGCTCATCAACTGGGCCACCGGGATGGCCGGCCTGGGTGATGCCGCGGACGGGATCTTCACCTCCGGCGGCACCCAGTCCAACCTCCAGGCACTGCTCATCGCCCGCAACCGGGCAACCGCGGCCCGCTCGGGGAGCCTTCCGCAGCGCTTGCAGGGCCTGCGGATCTACACGTCGACGGAGAGCCACTTCAGCGTCTCCCGGTCCGCATCGCTGCTGGGCCTGGGGGACGAAGCCGTCGTGCCCGTTCCCGTCGACGGGGACCACCGCATGGATCCACGCGAACTCGGTCGGCTCCTGGCCGAGGGCCACGCGGCAGGTCAGCAGGCCATGGCCGTCGTCGGCACGGCCGGGACCACCGATTTCGGGGCCATCGACCCGCTCCGGGAGGTGGCCGGCCTGGCGCGCTCCTACGGGGCGTGGTTCCACGTCGACGCGGCCTACGGTTGCGGCCTGCTGGTCTCCCTGCAGCACCGCGGGCTCCTCGCGGGCATCGAGTCGGCGGATTCGGTGACCGTGGACTTCCACAAGTCGTTCTTCCAACCCATCGGCTCCAGCGCCCTGCTGCTGCGCGAGGGGCACGCCTTCGGACACATCACGCACTACGCCGAATACCTCAACCCCGCCCGGGAAGCCGGTCAGGTGCCGAACCAGATCGAGAAGTCGATGCAGACCACCCGCCGGTTCGATGCGCTCAAGCTCTGGATCACGTTGCGCTCGATGGGCTCCCAACCACTCGGGGCCATGTTCGACGAGGTCATGGCCCGGGCGCAGGCAGCGGCGCGGACCATCCACGCCACGGACCGGCTGCTCCTGGCCACGGAGCCGCAGCTGAGCACCGTCGTCTTCCGCTATGTCCCCCCGGCGGAGCACCACCACTCCGAGGAGGACGTGGACCGGCTCAACGACGCCATCCGCGCGGCCATCTACGCCTCGGGGGCGGCCATGATCGCCGCCACGACGCTCGATAGCCGCCGCTACCTGAAGCTGACCCTGCTCAATCCGCGCACCCGCGAGGACCAGGTCGCCGCCATCATCGCCGCGGCCCGCGCCCACGGAGACGCCCTCGCGGCCCCGACCCAGACACCGACCGGAGGAATCCGCTGATGCCGAACCCCGCCACCGACTCCACCACCACGGACGCCCATACCGGCCGGATCCTCGACGCCATCGGCATCGGCGCCGGCCCCTTCAACCTCGGCTTCGCCGCCCTGGCGGACAACGTCCCCGGGCTTGACGTCCTGGTCCTGGAGGCAGCGCCGGAGCTTTCCTGGCACCCCGGCATGATGCTGGAGGGCACGCACCTGCAGGTCCCCTTCATGGCCGACCTGGTCACCATGGCCGATCCGACCAACCGGCACTCGTTCCTGAACTACCTCAAGGAATCCGGTCGGATCTACCCGTTCTACATCCGCGAGGACTTCTACGCGCTGCGCGCCGAATACAACAACTACCTGCGCTGGGCCGCCGGCCGCCTCGAGTCGGTCCGCTTCGGCCGGCGCGTGGTCGCCGCCTCCTTCGATGCGGGGGTCTACACGCTGGAGGTGGAGCATGACGGCGGCACGTCCCGGCTCCGCACGCGCCGTCTGGTCCTCGGGACCGGGACCAGTCCCGAGGTCCCCGCTGCCGCCCGGGAGGCGTTGGCCGCCGCCGACGCTCACTCCGGAGCCCCGCTGGTGCACAGTTCCACCTACCGGCAGGACCGTGACCGGCTGCGCTCCCGCCGGCGCATCGCCGTCGTCGGCAGTGGCCAAAGCGCCGCCGAGGTCTTCGCCGAACTGCTCGGCGGGCTGGATGATGACCAGGAACTTCTCTGGGTCACGCGCTCTCCCCGCTTCTTCCCGCTGGAGTACACCAAGCTCACGCTCGAGATGACCTCCCCTGAGTACATCGACCACTTCCACGGGCTGCCGCAAGAACGCCGCGACCGCCTCAATGCCACGCAGAAGCCGCTGTTCAAGGGCATCAACGCCGACCTGGTCAACGACATCCACGAGATGCTCTACCGCCGCAGCGTCGAGGGGGCGTCCCCGGTGCGCTTGCTGGCAGCGACGTCCCTGGAATCGCTGGAGCAGGACCGGGGCGGCTGGCAGTTGGGCCTGCGGAACCAGGACGACGGCGGGACCCAGGTCATCGGGGTCGATGCCGCGGTCCTGGCCACCGGGTACGCCTACCGCGAGCCGGCATTCCTGGCCGGGATCGCCGACCGGGTGGAGCGGCTGCCCGACGGCAGGTTGGCCGTGGACCGGGACTACTCGGTGGGCACCGCCGGGGACATCCTGGTCCAGAACGCCGAACTGCACACCCACGGCTTCACGGCCCCGGACCTGGGCATGGGCGCCTATCGCAACTCGGTGATCATCAACCGGATCACCGGCGTCGAGCACTACCCGGTCGAACGACGCATCGCCTTCCAGGAATTCGGCACCCCGGGCACCCCCGGGAATCCCTCACCCACACCGTCCGCAACGTCCCTGCAGGAGGCCACCGCATGACCACCCAGATCCCCACCGCCCCCACCGCCCCAGACGCAGCCCCACCGACCCGGATCACGTTCCGTCCCGTCGAGCCCGTGGCAGATGCCTGGTTGCTTCACCGGTGGATCGCCACCGACCATGCCCTGTTCTGGGGCATGCCCGACGCGTCCGTCGACGAGGTCCGCGACGAGCACCTGGCGATCGCGGCCAACCCGCACCATCAGGCGCTCATCGCCGAAGAAGGGGGCCGGCCGGCGTTCCTGCTGGAGACCTACGCCCCCGAACACTCGCAACTGGCGGGCGCCTACCCGTGGCGTCCGGGTGACGCCGGACTGCACCTGCTGCTGCCCGCACCGGCGGATAACGACACCATGCCGCGCAGCGGCTTCAGCGAGGACGCGATGCGGGCTGCCCTGCAGCACCTCTTTGCCGATCCGGCGGTGCTGCGTGTCGTGGCCGAGCCGGATGCCCGCAACAGTGCCGTCCATTCGCTGAATTCCCGGTTGGGCTTCGTTCCCTGGGCCCGGGTCGAGCTGCCGGAGCTGCCGGGCGCCCCGTCGAAGACCGCGTTGGTCTCCTGGTGCACCCGGGCCGCCTTCGCGGCGGCCACCGGCCTGCCGTCGAGCGCCGTCGCCCATCTCTCCCCCGACCGCTGGGCCCTCGCGCAGCGCCACGTCCTGGCCAAGGCCATCGCCGAATTCACCCACGAGAGGCTGCTGCACCCCGAGCCGGCACCCGGGGGGTGGGTGCTGCGTGGCCACGGCTGCGAGTATGCGTTCTCGGCCACGGTGCATGCCCTGGACCATTGGATGGTGGACCCGGAGTCGATCGAGGTCCGGTCCGCCGGGGCGGACGGCATCCCGTCCGGCGGCGGCGTCCCCGACGTCCAGGAGTTCGTGGTGCACTTCCGCCGGGAACTGGGCCTGGCCGACGCGCAGCTGCCCCTCTACCTGGAGGAACTCGGCAGCACGCTGTCCGGGCACTGCTTCAAGCAACTGCATTCCAGCGCCACCGCCGGGGAACTGGCAGCGGGAACCGGCGACGCCGTCGCCGACTTCCAGCGCATCGAGGCGTCCATGACCGAGGGGCACCCCTGCTTCGTCGCCAACAACGGGCGCGCCGGCCTCGGGTCGGCCGACTATCTCGATTACGCCCCGGAGACCGGGGCGGCGGTCGAGCTCGAGTGGGTCGCCGCCCACACCTCGCGCGCGCATTTCTCGGCCGTCGGCGGGCTGGACGTGGAGGCCCTGCTGGACGGCGAGCTGGATCCGCGCCACAGGGCGGCCTTCGCCGAACGCCTCGACGAGGCGTGCCTGTCCACCGGGTTGGATCCGGAGGACTTCCTGTACCTGCCGGTGCATCCGTGGCAGTGGGAGAAGAAGCTGACGGTCACCTTCGCCGGGGACATCGCCACCGGCCACCTGGTGCACCTGGGGTCCTCGGGCGACCTCTACCAGCCGCAGCAGTCGATCCGCACGTTCTTCAACCGCAGCGCCCCGCGACGTCACTACGTCAAGACCGCGCTGTCGGTGGTGAACATGGGGTTCATGCGCGGATTGTCGGCCGAATACATGAAGGCGACGCCGGCCATCAACGAATGGCTGCAGTCACTCGTCGACGGCGACCGGGAACTGGGACGCAGCCGCATCGAGCTCATCCGCGAGGTGGCGGCCGTCGGCTACGCCAACCCGCTGTTCCACTCCGCCACCGACCGGCATTCGGCCTACCGCAAGATGTTGGCCGCGCTCTGGCGCGAATCGCCGGTGGACCGGCTGCAGGACGGCGAGTCGCTGGCCACGATGGCCTCCCTGCTGCATGTGGACGCCGACGGGAAATCGGTCGCCGCGGCGCTGATCCGCCGGTCGGGCCTGCCCGCCGAGGAGTGGCTGGACCGCTATTTCGAGGCCTACCTGGTGCCGCTGGTGCATTGCCTGGTCGAATACGACCTGGTGTTCATGCCCCATGGGGAGAACGTCATCCTGGTCCTGCGCGACGGCGTTCCGCAGCGGGTGCTGCTCAAGGACCTGGCCGAGGAGGTTGCCGTGCTGGGGAACCGCACGCCGTTGCCCGAAGCCGTCGAACGCATCAGGGCACAGGTGCCGGATGCCGAACGCCGGCTGGTCGTCTTCACCGACATCGTGGACTGCTTCCTGCGGTTCCTGGCCCCGCTGCTCGAGCGCGAGTCGGTGGTCGGCGAGGACCGTTTCTGGGAGGCGGCGGCGCGCAGCCTGCACGCCTACCGCGCCAGGAACCCCGGGACCGCTGCGGCCTTCGACGCCCTGGACCTCTTCGGCACCGGGTTCGAGTTGTCCTGCCTGAACCGGCTGCAATTGCGCAACAACCAGCAGATGCTCGACCTCGGCAACCAGTCGGAGGGCCTGCTCTACGCCGGGACCCTGGCCAACCCCTGGGCCGGCAGGTAGATCCCGTTCAGGCGAGCTGGCCGATCAGATCGGTCTCGTGGTCCGCGCTCAATCCCGAGCGCGGGCCGTCGTCGTCGGCGCCGGGGAGCCTGCCGTCGGCGGCGATGATATCGGCAAACGTTTCGGCCAGCGGCCTGCGGACCAGCCCCCACCGCAGTGCCTTGCGGTCCGACCGGCGCGCAAAGCCGGCGAAGTCGCTGCCCGCCGGCAACACCAGGGGCAGCGAGCGCGGCCCCGCCCAGGGGCCGACGCCGTCTTCCTCCATGCGGTGCAGCGGATAGGGCGCGACCGTGCCGGTGTATCCGGCGGCGCTCTGGGCGCTGGCGATGACATCTCCCAACGGCATTTCGGCGCCGACGGCGTTCACCGGGCCATGGCGTCCGTCCAGGCCGGCGCGCAGGATGAAGGCGGCGAGGTCGCGGACGTCGACGATCTGCACGTAGCGGGCATCGCCCTCGTCGTCGGGAACCAGGACCGGTTCGCGTCCCGCGGCGAACCGCAAGGGCCAGTAGGTCGTTCGCCCGGTGGGGTCCCCGGGGCCGCCGATCAATCCCGGCCGCACCAGCAGGGCGGCGTTGCCGCGCGAGGCGACCGTGAGCCATTCGCAACCGGCCTTGGCGGCCCCGTACTGCTCGTCGGTGTACTCGGCGGTGGAGTCCAGGGCGGTCAGCAGCTTGGCGGCTTCGGCTGCCCCGGGTTTCGAATGCAGTGCGTAGGCGGAGCAGGACGAGACGTAGACCCAATGCTCGGTGTGCGGTGAGAGCGCCTCGACGGCGGCCTTCGCATGGGACGGCTTGCGGGTCAGCTCGACGACCAGGTCCCACTGTCCGGCGGCGGCGTCGTAGGCGCCGCCGGTGTCGCGGTCGGCCGTGATGGCCGTGGCACCCTCCGGGAATCCTCCGGTGGTTCCGCGGGCCAGGCAGGCCACTTCGTGCCCATCCCCGAGGGCCTGCTGTGCGATGGTTCGGCCAAGCCACTGGGTTCCACCGAGGATGAGGATTTTTGCCATGCCAACCAGCCAACTCCCCCGGGCTGGGTTCTGGCAAGTCGAATTCGGGAAATCGTTGGACCGCCCGGCGCCCCGGCGGCGGCTCAGCCCGGGGTGGTTCCGCGCCGTGACAGGCGGAACCGCAGGCCGGAACGGACCTGGGGCCATTCGGCGGCGGTGATCGAATAGACGCACGTGTCGCGCAATGACCCGTCGGCCATGCGCAGGTGGGAGCGCAGGACGCCGTCGAGCTTGGCGCCCAGGCGTTCGATGGCCGCCCGGGACTGCTGGTTCATCCAGTGGGTCCTGAATTCGACGGCGGGGCATCCCAGGGTCTCGAAGGCGTGGCCGAGCAGCAGCAGCTTGGACTCCGGGTTGCTGCCGCTGCCCTGGGCGGAGGCCCGGTTCCAGGTGGATCCGATCTCCACGCGTGGCAGGTCCGCGTCGATGTTCATGTAGGTGGTCATCCCGAGCAGCAGCCCGTCGGCGGTGCGCCGGGCGGCGAAGGGCAGCATGGTGCCGGCCTCCTGCAGGGCCAGGCGCCGGTCGATCTCCGCGGCCATGTCCTCCGGGGTGGGCACGGAGGTGTACCAGAGGTTCCACAGGTCGCCGTCGCGGGCCGCGTCCACCAGGCCGTCGTGGTGCTCGTGCGAGAGGGGTTCGAGGCGGACGAGGCCACCGTGCAGGGTGATCGGTTCAAGCGGGCTCATGGGGCCCAGCCTACGACCCGCCGAGCAGCTCCCGCACGGCGGCGATCTCCTCCGCCGTCAGCCCATGCCCCAGCAGGAACCCCTCGACATCGATGCCGTCGACGAACGCGGCCAGCGCCTCCTGCCGGCCGACGAGCAGCTCATCGAGCTGTTCGGGATCCAGATGGCGCTCGTAGGGGTGCTTGACCGGGCTGATCCGGTGCCACTCGTTGATGCCGCGTGCCCCGGCGTCGTACTGGGTGGCGACCAGATCCCGCTGCCCGGCCAGGGCGAGCGCCAGGGACACGATCATGCCGGTGCGGTCCCGCCCCGCGGAACAATGCACGACGACGGAGCCCCGGGCATGTGCCAGGGCCCGGAAGACCCCGGCGATGAGATCGGGAAAATGCTCGAGGTTCGCCGGGTAGTAGCGCGGATCGCTCAGGTACGGGGTGTCCGCCGAAGCCGCTGCCGCCATGAACCCCTCGTGGGACTGGTCCTCCGTGGGGCAGTGCAGGACCGTGATGCCGGACAGCGCGTCGGGCCCCACCTCGGGGTCCGTGGGGCGGCGGCGCCGCTCGTCGTGGTTGCGCAGGTCCACCACGGTGCGGATGCCGTCGGCGTACGCCTGGCGCCAACCGCGTTCGGTCAGCCATTCGCTGCGGCCCATCCGGTAGAGCCGGCCGGCCACGCGACGGGCGTTGACGGCGCCTTCCCAGTCCACCTCGTCCATGCGCCCATCCTGCCACGCGCCGTGGACGGGGCGCCGCCCCCCCCGGGGGTCAGGACCAGTCGTAGAAGCCCTTCCCGGTCTTGCGGCCCAGGTCTCCGGCTTCGACCTTCGCCCGCAGGATCGCCGGCGGGGCGAAACGTTCGCCGAGTTGTTCGTGCAGGTATTCGGCGATCCCGAGCCGCACGTCCAGGCCGACGATGTCGGTGGTCTTCAACGGGCCCGTGGGGTGCTTGTAGCCGAGCACCATGGCGTTGTCGATGTCTTCGGCCGAGGCGACGCCCTCCTCGAGCATGCGCATGGCCTCCAACGCGATCGCCACACCCAACCGGGACGAGGCGAAGCCGGGGGCGTCGTTGACCACGACTGCGGTCTTGCCCAGCCCGGCGACCCAGCCCCGGGCGGTGTCCACCAGCTCCGGGCGGGTGGTCTCGGCGATGACGACCTCGATCAGGGTCGAGGCCGGGACCGGGTTGAAGAAGTGCAGGCCCAGGAAGTTCGCCGGCCGGACCAGGTGCCCGGCGAGTCCGGTCATCGACAGCGAGGAGGTGTTCGAGGCCAGCACGGCGTCGCCGGCGAGTTCGGCCTCGACGGCCTGCAGGGAGGAGACCTTCAGGTCCCAGATCTCCGGGACGGCCTCCACGACCAGTTGCCGGTCCCCGAAGTCGGCGTACGCCGTGGAGACCGCCAGCCGGGCCAGGTGGTCCGCGGCCGTGCCGGTCAGGCCCCGGTCGATGGACTTGCCGACGGCGGTGGCGACGCGTTCGCGTGCCGCCGCGGCACTGGGTTCGTCGCGCTCGACGATGAGGACGTCGGCGCCGTGGATGAGGAAGGCGTGGGCGATGCCGGCGCCCATGCGCCCGCCGCCGAGGACCCCCACGCGTGCAGGCAGGGCGGGGTTGGTGTTCCTGGTGCTCATCGTCGTCATTTCTTCTTCCTGTCGAGGAACGCCTGCATCCGGTCGAACTTGGCCTCTGATTCGAAGAGCATCGACTGGGCCAGGGTGTCGATCACCGGGTGCGCCTCCCGGGGGGCGTGGAACACGGCCTTGGATACGCGTACCGCCAGAGGGTCCTGGGCGGCGATCCGGTCGGCCAGCGCGTGCGCGGCGGCGTCCAGGTCTGCCGGGTCGACGAGCTCGGTGACCAGGCCGATGCGCAGGCATTCCTCCCCGCGCAGGACCTTGCCCGCGAGCAGGATCTCCTTGGCCAGTGGTTCCCCGATGAGTTCCCTGAGCCGCCAGGTGGCGCCGGCGGCGGCCATGATGCCCAGGTTCGTCTCGGGGTTGCCCATCCGCAGGGCTTCGGTGCCGATGCGGAAGTCGGCGGCGTAGGCCAGTTCTGCCCCGCCGCCGAGCGCGTACCCGTCGAGGGCGGCGATCACCGGCATCGACAGCTTCGCGATGCGGTCGAACAACGTCGAGTTGATCCCGGCCAGGGCATCCTCGCGGCGGCGTTCGCGCAGCTGGGCGATGTCGGCGCCGGAGGCGAAGATGCCCTTGGCCCCCGTTTCCGGGTCGCCGGGGGTGCCGGAGAGGATGAGGATCTTCGGGGCCGCTTCCAGGTACGTGCAGAGGAGGTGGAGCTCGTCGACCATGGTCTGGTCGATGGCGTTGCGGACCTCGGGCCGGTGCAGCCGCACCGACACGCGGTCAGCGGCCTCGGTGACCAGCAGCGTGGTGAAGGCTGACGGATCCAGCCGGGCACCGTCGTCGTGCCGGGTTGTCTGCCCGTCCACGCCTAGACGCCCTCGACGAGCAGCGCGGCGCCCTGGCCGACGCCGACGCACATGGTCGCCAACCCCAGCTTGGACCCGGAGGTCGCCTCGCGTTCGAGCCGGCCCAGCAAGGTGATCGCGATCCGCGAACCCGAGGAGCCCAGCGGGTGGCCCAGGGCGATGGCCCCGCCGTCGTTGTTCACGATGTCCGGATCCAGGCCCAGTTCGCGCATGGAGGCCAGCGACTGCGAGGAGAAGGCCTCGTTGAGTTCGACGGCGGCCAGCTCGGCGATGGCGCGCCCGGTGCGATCCATGACCTTGCGGGTCGAGGGCACCGGGCCGATGCCCATGATCTCCTGGGCGACGCCGGCCGATGCGCCGTCGAGGATGCGGGCGCGGGGCACCAGCCCGTATTTCTCGATCGCGGCCTCGGAGGCCACGATGATCGCCGAGGCGCCGTCGTTCAGGGTCGAGGCGTTGCCTGCGGTGACCACGGATCCGCCCTTGACGACCGGACGCAGCCCGGACAGGACCTCCATCGTGGTCCCCGGGCGTGGCCCCTCGTCGGTGTCGACGATCGTCTCGGCGCCCTTGCGCCCCGTAACCGTCACGGGAACGATCTCGTCGGCGAAGCGGCCGGCGGAGATCGCGGCCAGGGCGCGTTCGTGGGAGCGCACGGCGAAGGCATCGCAGTCCTCCCGGGACGTGCCGAAGACCCGGGCGACTTCCTCGGCGGTCTCGGGCATGGAGAACGTGGCCTTGCCGTCGCGGGAGAGCTCCCCGGAAAGGAAATCGGGGTTCGGGAAGCGCCAGCCGATGGACGTGTCGTAGGTGGCTCCGGGCTTGGCGAACGCCTTGGTGGGCTTCTCCATCACCCACGGGGCGCGCGACATGGATTCCACGCCACCGGCGACGACGATGTCCGCGGCGCCGGCCTTGATCATGTGCGAGGCCATCGTGATGGCCGACATGCCCGAGGCACACAGCCGGTTCACCGTGATTCCCGGCACCTTGTCCGGGAAACCGGCCAGCAGCCAGGCCATGCGGGCGACGTTGCGGTTCTCCTCGCCGGCACCGTTGGCGTTGCCGAAAATGACCTCGTCCACCAGGACCGGATCGATGCCCGCCCGTTCGACGGCGGCCTTCACCGTCAGGGCCGCGAGGTCATCGGGACGCACGGAACTCAGGGCGCCACCGTAGCGGCCGACCGGGGTGCGGGCTCCGCCCACCAGGAATGCTTCGGACATGCAAAACTCCTCTTCGGTTGGCCCTCGTTCAGGCGTCGTCGCCAGCGGCCGATGGTGCGTGCCAGGACACAATTACCGACCAAACGTTCACTAAAAGATTCCCACCCGCGTCGCCACCGGTCAACTCGGTAGGCGGTGATGACGAAATTGACCCTTAATACACCCGCCGGTAATATGATGGGCTTTGACCGACTCCGGTGCCATTGCCGGATCGTGGACCGGCACAGTTCCGACCACCCGCAGGGATCGGAGTGGTGACCGGTCGACGCAAGCTGAAGAAATTTGGGAGGCATCAGTGCCACCGGAAGACAGCAAGCACAACAGTCCCCCCGCAGGCGCCACGCCGCCCGCCGGCGACTCCATCGATTACACCGAGGACATCGGCCCCGACATGAACACCGCCGAGGGCCGGGGCATGATCCGCAAGGCAACCGCCGCCTCCGCCATGGGCAACCTGACCGAATGGTTCGACTACGGCGTGTACTCGGTGGCGGTCACCTACATCACCCTCCACTTCTTCCCCGGGGACTACGGCCGGATCCTGACGTTGGCCACGCTGGCCCTGTCCTTCGTGGTCCGCCCGCTCGGCGGCCTGGTCTGGGGCCCGCTGGGCGACCGGCTGGGACGCAAGACCGTGCTGACCATGACGATCCTCATGATGTCCGGCGCCACCTTCCTCATCGGCGTGCTGCCGACCTTCCAGTCCGTCGGCATCCTCGCACCGATCCTGCTCATCCTGCTGCGCATGGTCCAGGGCTTCTCGACCGGCGGCGAGTACGGCGGCGCGGCGACGTTCATGGCCGAATACGCCCCCGACAAGAAACGCGGCTTCTTCGGCTCCTTCCTGGAGTTCGGCACGCTGGGCGGGTTCGCCCTCGGTGCCGCGGTCATGCTGGTCTTCCAGCTCCTGCTCCCCGAAGAGGCCATGAACGCCTGGGGCTGGCGCATCCCGTTCATGTTGGCCCTGCCCATGGGCTTCGTCGGCCTCTACCTGCGCTCCAAGCTCGAGGACACCCCGGTGTTCCAGGAGCTCGAGGAGCGCGGCGAGGTCGAGGAGAAGAACAGCATGAAGGCCCTGGTCACCAAGCACTGGCGGCCCATGGTCATCATGTTCGGCCTGGTGGCCTGCCTGAACATGGTCAACTACACGCTGCTGAGCTACATGCCGACCTATCTGGAGAGCCAGCTCGGCCTGGACTCGAACCTGTCGCTGATCGTCATCATCGTCGGCGAGGTGGCCATGATGGCGGTGATCCCGTTTGCCGGGAGCATCTCCGACCGGGTCGGCCGCAAACCCATGTGGTACACCTCGGTGATCGGCCTGTTCATCTTCGCCCTGCCGATGTTCTGGCTCATGGGGCAGAACTTCGGGCTGGCGATCCTCGGGTTCGCGGTGCTGGGCCTGCTGTACATCCCGCAGCTGGCCACGATCACCGCCACCTTCCCGGCGATGTTCCCCTCCCAGGTGAGGTTCGCCGGCTTCGCCATCACCTACAACGTGGCCACCGCGCTCCTGGGCGGCACGGCGGCCATGGTGAACGAGGCGGTCATCGAGAGCACCGGATTCGTCCTCTTCCCGGCCGTCTACATGATGATCGCCGCAGTCATCGGCGTCGTCGCGGTGAAGTTCATGGCCGAGACCGCCGGTGCCTCGCTCCGCGGCACGGAAACCCCGGACGCGCACGACACCGGGATCCTGGCGGACGAGCCGAGCTAGTCCGTCGCCAGGCCAGACCGCGGGCCCGGAACCATCCCATGGGTGGTGCCGGGCCCGCGGCCATGTGTCGTGGGGTCAGCCCTGTTCGGGCTCCGCGGCACCGGCCCCCGGGTTCAGGGCCGAGCCGGGCGCGTCGCCCGGGCCGCCGGCTGCGGGTTCCTCGTCCACGGTCCGACGGGTCTCCCGATGGGCGGCGCGCGCCTCTCCGGCGGCGGCCAGCGCCGCGGCCAATGCGTCCAGGCGGGCCTTGGGGTCCTCGCCGTCGTTGCCGAGCACCCCATGGAGCAGGCCGCCGTCGGTACGCGTCAGCACCACCGTGCAGCCGAACCCCGTATCGGCCACGTCAAAGGCCACCTCGGTGCTGTCGAGCCCGAAACCGGCGCCGGTCCGCCAGGTCATCACGCGGCGGTTGGCATGGGCGACGATCTTCACGGGCGTGCGCTCGTCGCCGCCGTCGGAGACCAGCATGATGGTTTGGCCGTCGTCGACGTCGCCTTCCACGTCCTCCACGCCCGGCACCCACGTGCAGTATTGGGCGCCGTCCTGCAGCACGCTCCAGACCACGTCGGCGGTCGCGTCGACATCCTGTTGGGTTCGCAACGATTCCATGTCGGGAGCCTACCGCGCCTACGCTGTGGGCATGCCGACATTGGACGAGGCCCAGCCCCAGGACACCGACATCACCGCCGTTTCCGAGCGGCTGCGCCGCGAGAGCGGCTCACGCCAGGGCCTGGATTTCCTGCGGGCCATCATCGCCGGGGACCTGCCGGAGTCACCGCTGCTCACCGCACTGGGCGTGCGCACGGTGCTGGCCGACGAGGGAACCGTGCGCCTCGAGACCGTGCCCCAATCCCAGCAGTTCAACACCATCGGCACCGGCCACGGCGGCTTCCTGTCCACCCTGCTCGACACGGCGTTGGGGTTCAGCGTGGAATCCCTCTCCCCCGCCGGGACGACCTGGACGACGACGGACCTGCATGTGAGGTTCCTTCGGCCCATGACGGTGGATTCGGGAGTCGTCTCGGCCGTGGGCCAGGTGGATCATTACGGACGCTCCACCGCGATCGCCTCGGGCGAGGTCCGCGATGGCGAGGGCCGGATCCTCGCCAGCGCGACGGCGTCGTTCTTTGCCTTAAGGCATCAGGAGTAGAACTCGTTGGCGGGCTGGTTGGTGCGGACCCGCAGCCAGCCGATCCACAGCGCCAGGGCGATCACCGGGATGCAGGCGATCGTGTAGAGGCCCAGGTGGTAGACCTCGCCGGTGGCCGGATCCGACATGCTGTCGAAGGAGATCAGCACGGTGATGACCGGCAGGGAGATGATCCCGGCCCAGCTGGTCCAGGGTGCCCCCGGCATCGGCAGGGACGAGACCTTGCCCTTGCGGTGGCGCAGCATCAGCTGGCAGGCGAAGATCGTCCCCCAGGTGAAGATCACGCCGATGGATGCCGTGTTCAGCGCCAGGTCGAAGGCGTGGGAACCGCCCAGCCAGATGTTGGCCAGGATGCCGACCAGGTAGACGGCGCCGACGGTGACGATGCCCGCCCACGGGACGTAGCGGCTGTTCATCCGGGCCAGCCACTTCGGGGCGTGCCCGTTGTTGGCCATCGCGCGGAAGACGCGGCCGATGGAGTACAGCCCCGAGTTGCAGGAGCTCAGGGCCGCGGTGATGACCACGAAGTTCATCACGTCGCCGATCCAGGCGGCACCGAGCTGGTCGAACACGGTGACGAACGGGCTTTCGCCGGCCTTGTACTGGTCCCAGGGCATCAGCATGGCCAGCAGGGTCACCGAGCCGACGTAGAAGACGACGATGCGCAGCACGACGGCGCGGATCGCCCGGGGGACCTCGCGGGCCGGGTCCTCCATCTCGCCTGCGGTGATGCCCACCAGCTCGATCGCGTTGTAGGCGAAGACCACGGAGTTCAGCACCAGGATGCAGATGAAGAAGCCGCGCGGGAACATCCCGCCCTCGCTGGCCCAGAGGTTGGACACGGCGGCGTGGCCGTCGCCGATCTGGGTGTTCATCGCGACCATGACGGCGCCGACGATGAGGAACAGCACGATGGCGGCGACCTTCAGTGCCGAGGCCCAGAACTCGAACTCGCCGAACGCCTTGGCGCTGAACAGGTTGACCGCGACCAGCAGGGCCAGCGCGCAGATCGCCGAGACCTCGATCGGGACGGCCGGGAAGAAGAACTGGAAGTACAGCCCGATGGCGATCAGCTCGGCGATGCCGGTCATGATCCAGTTCAGGACGTACATCCACCCGGCGAGGAAGGCGCCCTTGGCACCGAACAGCTCGCCGGCGTAGCTGACGAAGGATCCGGAGGACTGGCGGTACATGATCAGCTCGCCGAGTGCGCGCATCAGGAAGTAGGCGATGAGCCCGGCGATGGCGTAGGAGAAGATGAGCGACGGGCCGGTCGACGCCAGCCGTCCGCCGGCACCCATGAAAAGTCCGACGCCGATGGCCCCACCCATGGCGATCATCTGGACGTGCCGCCGGGTCAGGGTCTTCTTGTAGCCCTCGGCGGTGATGCCTGCCGTGGCCGTGCCCGCGTGCTCCGGGCGCTCAGGGGGCGGCGGTGCCGAGGTGGTCTTGTGGTCGGGGTGGGACACACCGACTCCTTCCGGGTTCCGGGCACTGCGGTGTGGCCGGGGTGGTTCGAGGGGACACGATAGTGTAGTCCGGCTCACCCCCAGCCCCGTTAATCATCCTTGTCAGTGAGCCATGGCCGGGCCCTGTACGCCGCGGCCGGCAGCCCGTAGCGTGGCCCTATCGATGCACGGGACCCGGAGGACCACCATGGGCTTGCACATCCAGACCACCGTCGACTGCCATGACCCGCACGTCCTGGCCGCCTGGTGGGCCGAAACGCTGGACTGGTCCGTGGAGCCGACCGACGAGGCCTTCATCCGGCGCATGATCGACGAGGGCCACGCCACCGAGGCGGATACCCGCATCTTCCAGGGAGGCCTCGTCTGGAAGACCGGTGCGGCGATCTGTCCCGCCGAGCAGGTGGGGACCAGGCCCCGCCAGCGCATCCTCTTCCAGCTGGTCCCGGAACCGAAGACCGTGAAGAACCGCGTGCACTGGGACATCCACCTCACCGAATCCGGTCCGGATAAGGACGCGCTGCGGACCACCCTGGAGGGACGCGGGGCCCGCTTCCTCTACCAGGCCAACGAGGGCCCCTTCACCTGGTACACCATGGCGGACCCGGAGGGCAACGAGTTCTGCCTGGGTTGACCCCCGTGCGGTGCGGCCCCGGCGCGGCCGTGCGGCGCGTCTAGACTGGTGCGGGTGAGCACACCTTCCCTTCCCGACCAGGTATCCGACCTCTTCGACCCGACCCGTTGGCGGATCGTGGAGGGCTTCGACTTCGAGGACATCACCTACCACCGGCAGGTGGAACGCGATGCCGACGGGAGGATCCTGCGCGACCTTCCCGCCGTGCGCATCGCCTTCGACCGGCCCGAGGTGCGCAACGCCTTCCGCCCGGGCACCGTCGACGAACTCTTCCGTGCCATGGACCACGCCCGCATGACCTCCGACGTCGCCGCCGTGCTGCTGACCGGCAACGGCCCCTCTCCCAAGGACGGCGGGCACTCCTTCTGCTCGGGCGGCGACCAGCGCATCCGCGGGCGCGACGGCTACCGCTACGCCGACGGCGACACCGCCGAATCCGTGGACCCCGCACGTGCGGGCCGGTTGCACATCCTGGAGGTGCAGCGGCTGATGCGCACCATGCCCAAGGTGGTCATCGCCGTGGTCAACGGCTGGGCGGCCGGCGGCGGGCACTCGCTGCATGTGGTCTCCGACCTGACCATCGCCTCCCGCCAGCACGGCAAGTTCAAGCAGACCGACGCGACGGTCGGTTCCTTCGACGCCGGCTACGGCTCCGCCCTGCTGGCCCGGCAGATCGGGCAGAAGAACGCCCGCGGGATCTTCTTCCTGGCCCGCGAGCACTCCGCCGAGGACATGGTGGCCCTGGGGGCCGTCAACGAGGCCGTGGACCATGAGCGCCTCGAGGAGGTCGCGCTGGAATACGCCGCCGACATCGCCCGGCAGTCCCCGCAGGCGATTCGGATGCTCAAGTTCGCCTTCAACATGGCCGACGACGGCCTGGCCGGCCAGCAGGTCTTCGCCGGGGAGGCCACCCGGCTGGCCTACATGACCGACGAGGCGGTGGAGGGCCGGGACGCGTTCCTGGGCAAGCGCGAGCCCGACTGGTCCGGGCACCCCTACTACTTCTAGGGGACCCGGATGGACATCGAACCCCTGCTGTCTGCCCTGGCGGCGGCCCTGAACGACGACGGGCCCGCCGTCGAGGTACTGCCCGGCGACAGCCCCGGCAGCCATCGCCTCGAACTGGCGACCGATGCGCCCGAGGGCAGCGCCGCCGTCGTGCGCACCTCGGGGTCCACCGGCACCCCCAAACGCACCGTGCTGCCCGTCGACGCGCTCGCCGCCTCCTCCATGGCGACGGCCGAACACCTGCGCGCCGAGGGCCAGTGGCTGCTGGCGCTGCCCGTGCACTACGTGGCGGGACTAGCCGTGCTCACCCGCAGCCTCTACGCCGGGACCCGCCCCTGGGCGATGGACCTGGACGCCAGGTTCACCCCCGGGGGCTTCACCGCCGCCGCCGCCGAACTCACCGACCGGGTGCGGATCACCTCGCTGGTGCCCACCCAGCTGGCCCGCCTCCTCGATGACCCGGAACCGGAAACCGTCGCCGCATTGCGCCGCTTCGATGCGATCCTGCTCGGCGGCGGCGCCACGTCGGAACCGCTGCGCGCGGCGGCACGCACCCACGGGCTGCGAATCATCCGCACCTACGGGATGAGCGAGACCTGCGGTGGCTGCGTGTACGACGGCGAACCACTCCCCGGGGTGCGGATCACCAGCACGGAGGGCAGGATCCGGCTCGGCGGCGACGTCGTCGCCGGCGGCTACCTGGGAAACCCCGGACTCACCGACGCCCATTTCTCGGTCGACGGCGAGGGAACCCGCTGGTTCACCACCGACGACCTGGGCTCCTACCGCGATGGCATGCTTCGCGTGGACGGCCGCATCGACGACGTCATCAACACCGGCGCCGTCAAGGTCTCGGCAGGCGCCGTCGCCACCGCCATCGAATCGGTACCGGGGGTCCGCTCGGCGCTGGTCGTCGGCATCCCCGACCCCGAGTGGGGGTCGGCCGTCGGTGCGCTCGTCACCGGACAGGCCACCCCGGAAGCCATCCGTGACGCCGTGCGGGCGGAACTGGGACGTGCCGCGGTCCCCCATCGACTGCTGCCGGTCGCGGAAATGCCGACCCTGCCCGGCGGGAAACCGGACCGCCAGGCGGCAATTTCCCTGTTGGGTGGCGCGGGGAGAGAATAGGACGCTGGAGAAACCGCCAGCATCCTACCGAGAGGACCCCACCGTGGCCACGCCCGCCCAATGGATCGAAGGCGCCCGGCTGCGCACCCTCCCGATGGCGATCGCCCCCGTCATCATCGGCACCGCTGCCGCCTATGGGGTGGACGGGAACGTCTGGTGGTTGCGGGCCGTCCTGGCAGCCCTCGTCTCGCTGTTGCTGCAGGTCGGCGTGAACTACGCCAACGACTATTCCGACGGCATCCGCGGAACCGACGACGTCCGGGTCGGACCGCTGCGGTTGACCGGATCGGGTGCCGCCAAGCCCGCCCAGGTCAAGGCCGCCGCCTTCGCCTGCTTCGGTGCCGCAGCGGTGGCGGGCCTGGTTCTGGTCCTGCTGTCCCAGGCATGGCCGCTGCTGCTGGTCGGCGTCGCCGCGATCTTCGCCGCCTGGGGATACACCGGGGGTGAACGGCCGTACGGATACCAGGGCCTCGGGGATGTTTTCGTGTTCTTGTTCTTCGGCCTGGCCGCGACCCTGGGCACCACGTTCACCCAGGTCCTGCAGCTTCCGGCCACCGCATGGGTCGGCGCCTGCGCAACGGGGTTGATCGCCACCGCGCTCCTGATGGCCAACAACGTGCGCGACATCCCCACCGACCGCGAGGTGGGCAAACGGACCCTGGCCGTCCGGCTCGGCGACGACTGGGCACGCGTGGCCTACGTCCTGATGCTGGCCCTGCCGATCCTGCTGCCCTTGCTGCTGCTGCGAGACTACCCGTGGCTGATGCTCGTGGTGCTCGTGGCCCCCGCGTGCCTGATGCCCGCGTGGATCATGCTCAAGAGCCGCGACCGGAAGGCCCTGATTCCGGTGCTCAAACACACCGGTTTCGTCAACCTGGGCTATGGCATCCTGTTCGCCATCGGCATGGTCGTCACCGTGGTGCTCCGGCAACAGGGCTGATCCGCAGGCCGGCTATTGGTAGCGGTCCTCGGCTTCTTCGTCCTCGCGCTCGAGCGTGCCCTTGTGGGAGCCGGGGTGGTTGCGCAGGTCGGCCACCCGGGATTGCACCTGCTGGACGCTGGCGGACCGCATCCGGTTCAGGAACAAATAGGCGATGCAAAACGCCACCACGGCCGCGACCACGGCCGCCAGCCACAGCGAAAAGCGCAGGCCCCAATACAACGCCGCGAAGACGGCGAAGAAGAGGGCCAATCGGATCATGGTGTACTTAAGGAACTGCACACCACGATTCTACCGGCTGCACCCGGGAGCCGGAATCTTCACTACACTGGAAGCATGGTCAGAAATTTGATGCTCGGCGCGCTGGTGGCCCTTGCCGTCACCATTTATGCGTTGATCCAGTGTGCGCAGACACCGGCGCACCGGGTACGGAGCATCGCCAAGCCCGGATGGATCGTGGCCATCATCCTGTTGCCGCTCATCGGCGCCTGCTTGTGGTTCTGGCTGGGTCGGCCCAACGATTCGGGTTCCGGGCGCGCAACCGAGCAGCGCCCAACCCGTGGGCCAGCGGCCCCCGATGACAACCCCGAATTCCTGCGTACCCTCGAGACGCAGCGCCGACAGCGCGCCAAGGACGAGGAATTGCGCCGTCGGGAAGCGGAGCTGAAGGCCCGGGAGGCCAAGGAACAGAAGGACCAGCAACCCCCGAGCGGCAATGGCGACCTTCCCTCCGACCGCGATACCAATCCCCCGACTGCCTAGTTTGCGCGGATCGCTTCAGCCCTCGGATGCCGAGGCCGACGCCTTCCGGATGCGGTAGACGAGGACGGCCAGGCTTGCCCCGCAGGCCAGGATCAGGATCAGGGCCACGCCCAGCAGGACCAGCTTCGCCACCATTGCCGCCAGGAACGTCGAAACCAGGGCCGCGGCAATGGCCAGGACGGCAAGGGTAAGTGGAAGCGCCGCCGTACGCAGATACGGGAGCGGCCGGTCGGGACCTGGCGTGGAAGTCATTGATCCAGCGTAGGCCACGGCGACCCGCCTGACGTTCAGTCCGTCATTCCCGCCCCTGGTCGCAGCCCGCACGCGCCAAGGGCCCGGCCGGAGCGCTGATGCTCCGTTCCGGGCCCCCATGCCGGTGCAGCTAGACGCCGGCGTAGGAGTGCAGGCCGTTGAAGTAGATGTTCACCACGGTGAAGTTGAAGACGATGCACAGGTAGCCGATGATGCTCAGCCAGGCCGAACGGGTGCCCGTCCAGCCGCGGGTTGCGCGGGCGTGGAGGTATCCGGCGAAGACGACCCAGATGACGAAGGTCCAGACTTCCTTGGTGTCCCAGCCCCAGTAGCGTCCCCAGGCGGCTTCGGCCCAGACGGCTCCGGCCATGAGCGTGAAGGTCCACATCACAAACGCGACGGCGTTGATCCGGTAGGCGAAGTTCTCCAGGGCGGCGGCACTGGGGACCATGCGCAGGAACGCCAGCCTGTCGGGCTTGCCGGCGGCGAGCTTGGCCTGCCGGTCGGCCTGGAAGAGCTGCAGGACGCTGAGCGCGAAGGTGATCGTGAACAGCGAGGAGGCCAGCACGGCGATGGAGACGTGGATGATCAGCCACGGGCTCTGCAGGGCGGGAACGAGGTGCGCGACCGGGGTGGGGAAGCCCATCGTGGCGGCACACAGCATGAGGGTGACCAGGCCGATCACGAAGGTCCCCATGAAACGCAGGTCCTTCTTGAGCAGCACCACCAGGAAGACGAGGGCGACGACCAGGGCACCGGTGGTGAGGAACTCGTACATGTTGCCCCAGGGCACGCGGCCGGCGGCGATGGCCCGCGACACCACGGCGAACACGTGGATGGCCGCGGCGATCCACGCCACGGAAACACCGACGCGTGCGGCGGTGCGCTTGCCGGCCTTGCGGACGTAGTTCATCGATTCGTTGACGAGCAGGCCGTCATCGGCCGCAGGCGCATGCGGCCCGCGGTACCGGTTTTCCGTCGTCGTCGCGGCGCCAACGGTAGCCAGCTGCTTGGCCTCTTCGGCCAGCAGTCCCGACTCGAGCTCCCGGATGGTCTGGTTGGACTTGGCCAGATCCCAGGCAAAGGAAATGAAGGCGATGGCGTACGCCATGGCCGCCAGCAGCATGAAAAGGTCGCTGTATGCGCCGAGCTGTTCATTGATGGTTGGCATGCGTGTTCCTCTGTCTCCTAAACTTCGGTCCGGCTGGTGCCGGTGAATTCGCCCTCAAGAAGCGTGCGAAGCTCCCGGGCCTCCTGGCGCACGCGGGGGTCTTCCCCGCGCGCCAGTACCCCGTATTCGATGATACGCCCGCCGTGGTCGTCACCGTCGCGGGCCCCCTGCCCCGCCGGATGGACCTTGATCCAGGCACGACGGCGGGGGGTGAACAGGGAGACGGCCAGGCCCAGCAGGGCCAGTGCGGCGAAGATCGCCACCGGCAGCTTGCCGGGGTCGTGGTGGATATCCAGGGCCGCATAGCGCTTGATGCCATCGAAGGTGATGGATCCCTTGTCCTGGGGCAGCTTCACGGTCTGGCCGGCATTGACGACGAGCCCACCCGAGTCGAGGTTGCGGCTGTTGAGTTCGGTGAGCTTGTCGGTGTCGAGCACGAAGACGTTCTGCGGATCCCCCGCGTCTAGGCCGAGATCCCCGTAGTAGGAGTTCAGCTGCAGCTGTGGAAGCACCGGGCTGGGATCCAGGGAGATGCCGACCCCGGATGAGTTGACCCCGGCCGTGGGAAGGAACAGGCCGACGAAGCCGAGCTGGTCCGGTTGGGCATCGGGCACCTTGAGCACCAGCAGAGAGGTGAAGACATCATCCTGCGGGACCGCGACAACCGGACCGGAGTAGGAGACGTCACCATGGCCGTCCCGGACGGTGATCTCGGGGGCGTACCCGTTGCCGACCAGGTAGACGGCCGTTCCGCCGATCCGCAGCGGGTGGTTGACCCGCAGGTCCTGCTTCTCCGGCTCGCTTCCCGGCTCCGACGTCGTCACCCGGGCGTGGAAATCGATGGGCTGGCCGAAATGCGTCGTGGATTCGCGGTCGTAGGTCACGTCGAACTTATCAAGCGTGACGGAGAAGGGACTCAGCGAGCCTTCCTTGAATCCGGTGCCGGGGGTGAAGGAGTCGTAGGAGACCAGCGTGTTGACGAACGACTCCCCCTCGACGACGATGCGTTGGCCGGTGTAGCCGAACACCCCGCCGATGGCGACCGCGGCCAGCACGCCGATCAACGAGAAGTGGAAGATCAGGTTGCCGACCTCGCGGATGTAGCCGCGTTCGGCGCCCACCGACGGGACCTGGCCGTCCGGGCGTTGCTCGACGCGATAGCCGCGCTTCTTCAGCAGGGCAGCCGAGCGGGAAAGGATCTGGCTGTCGGGAAGGTCCGCGGGAAGCTCCGAGACTTCCAGGGTCCCGTTCTCCGGGAGCCGTGAGAGCCGGGCCGGTGTGCGCGGTGGCGGGGTCCGCAGCGCCTGCAGGTGCTTCTTCGCACGCGGGAAAACGCACCCGATCAAGGAGATGAACAGCAGCAGGTAGATGGCCGAGAACCATACGCTCGAGAACACGTCGAATAGCTGGAAGGCGTCCAGCCACTGTCCCAGCACCGGCTTGTTGTCGAGATAGGCAGTCACCTCGGTGGGGTTCACCGAACGTTGCGGAAAGAGCGATCCCGGCACGGTGGCCACCGCGAGCAGCAGGAGCAGGAACAGCGCGGTCCGCATGCTGGTGAGTTGGGTCCACGCCCACCGGAGCATGCCCAGCGGGCCGAGGGCGGGGACCGCGACGTCGCCACCCCCGGGCTTCCTGCCCTTGCCCTTTCCCGGGCCGGACGAAGACGGTTGATCGGTATTCCTGGTCAATGCCATCAGATCGGCATCCTTACGTCGTTTTTGAACCACGATTGCAATTGGAGCACCCAGTCGCCCCACAACCCGGTAGCCATCAGGACACCGAGGACGATGAGCAGCAGGCCGCCGGCCCGCATGACGGCCCGCTGGTGGCGCCGGAAGAAGGCCAGCGTGCCGGCGGCACGGCGGAAGCCGAGGGCGATGAGCAGGAAGGGAACGCCCAAGCCCAGACAGTAGGCAAAGGTCAGGAGCGCTCCGCGTGTCACGTTGGCCTCCGGACCGATGCTCATGGCCAACACCGCAGAGAGGGTCGGGCCAATGCAGGGAGCCCAGCCCAGCCCAAAGGTCATGCCCAACACGGGCGCTCCCCACAGCCCGGCCGGTGGACGGTGGTGGATCTTCCGGTCCCGCTGGAACCAGGAGAACCCGCCCATGAACACGATGCCCATGACGATGACGAGCAATCCGAGGACTTGGGTCACCCAGTCCCCCCGATATTCGAGCCAGACGGAGACCTTGGTGAAGACGACGCCCACCAGCATGAAGACCACGCTGAAGCCCAACACGAAGAGCCCGATTCCGGTGACCATGCGACCGCGTTTCTGGTCGGCCAGGTCGGCTCCGGTCAGCCCGGTGACGTACCCGAGGAATCCGGGGACCAGTGGCAGCACGCACGGCGACAAGAAGGAGACCAGGCCGGCGAGGACTGCCACCGGAATGGATAACAGTAGTGATCCGTCCTGGACGGCTTCGGCGAACGGATTGGCCTGGGCACTCAGCGCAGGCAAGCCAGTGGCGAGCCCGGCGATCACGCTGGCTCGGCGACCAGGTCGGAGATCAGGGCCTTCAGCGTTGACTCATCGGCCTCGCCGAGAAGTCGTGCCGCCACCCGGCCCTGCCGGTCCAGGACAAGGGTGGTGGGCACCGCCTGTGGCGGCACATACTCCGTCATCGAGAGCAGGATGGACCCGTCGGCATCCGGCATGGACGGGTAGGGGATCTTGAAGGTGCGCTCGAACGCCGCGGCGGTGGCCTTCCCGTCGCGCACATTCACCCCGTAGAACTGCACGCCCTTCTTGGCGAAGGCCTTGCTCAGCGTCGCCAGATGAGGAGCTTCCAGGCGGCAGGGAGCGCAGGCGGCGTACCAGAAGTTCAGGACCGTCACCTGGCCCTTCAGCTGCTCGGCGCCGATCTGCTCACCGTCGTAACTGGTCCCCTTCAGGTCCAAGGGCTCGCCGCGCGAGTCCGGGCCGTACTCCTGGACCGATCCATCTCCGGCAATGTAGTTCTTGCCATTGCCGGCCCGGGCTTGTTCCGCCAGCGGATCGTCATCCGCCGAGCAGGCGGCCAACGGGATGACGGCGGCGAAGAGGGCGGCAGCACGCAGCACCTGACGGCGCTCGGGGAGGGGGGAAACAGGACGGGACGGCATGTGGTTAGGCTCCGGGGATGTTTGCCGCGTTGGCCAGCAGGTCAGCGCAGGGTTCGGTGTAACGAACGGCGACGAGCCGTTCCCCCTCAAAATCCAGGCTGGTGATCGACGCCAGCGTGCATTGCCGCCGTCGGGGATCATGCCACAGGTGCTTGTTTTCGGCGGCCAGGCGCGTGACCCAAATGGGCAGCTGGTGGCTGACCAGCACGGCTTGGGCTCCGGGGCCGCCGAGTGAGACGGCCCGGTCGCGGTGGTCTTTCACCGCGGCCATCATGCGCTCGACCTGGGCCCGGTAGGGCTCCCCCCAGGACGGACGCAATGGATTGACGAGGTACGGCCAATGACGCGGCCGGGTCAGATGGCCCTTGACGCCGGATAGCCCCTCGAAATGGTTTTCGGCTTCGATGATCCGCTCATCCGTCGAGATCTCCAGGCCCAGGGCCTCGGACGTCGGACGGGCGGTTTCCTGGGCCCGGATCAGCGGTGACGCCGCCAGATGCACGATCTTGGCACCGGCTTCGCGCTGGGCGCTGAAATAGTCGGCAGCCCGTTCGGCCATGGTGCGGCCGAGTTCCGACAAATGGAATTCGGGAAGTCTGCCATAGAGCACCTGGTCCGGGTTGTGGACCTCCCCATGACGGAGCAGGTGGACGGTGGCAGCAGGCATGCGTCCAGTCTCTCAAACCTTTGCTTCCACGCCTAAAACCCGGCGGTGATCCCGCTCACCGGCACCTCGCGGACGGCGCGAATTCAGCCTTGATGATGATGCCCGCGGTCGGGGTAGGCACATTACTGTTGGAGATAAGCAGTTCGTACGCCAGACCAACGGAGGACAGACCATGAGCACCCCTACTCCGCGGGATCCCGACCAGGACCCCCGTCAACAACAGGGAGAGGGAACCCCGCCGGTTCCGGAACCGCCGAAATTCGGTCAGCGGATTCCCGAAGGCGATGCGGGAACCTACGGCCAGGCCACGTCCGGGCAACCCGCGTACGGCCAGTACGGCCAACCGGGCGACGGACGCCCACAGGGCTACGGGCAGCCCGGCCAGCCGAACCTGCCGCCACCGGGGCAGGCTTACCCGAATCAGCAGTACTACGGCTATCCACAACAGCCTGCGAGCGGCCAACCCGGGTTCGACCACGCTCCCGGAGCACGGCTCGCCCGGCCACCGCAGGTCAATGCGGCCTTCTGGCTGATCATGGGGGCCGGTCTGGTCACGCTCATCCAGGGGTTGATTCTGGTCTTCGTGCCGGACTCCGTCATCCTGGACGCCGTCAACCAGGCGATGAAAACCCAGGATCCGTCCATGGACCAGGAACTCCGGGACGCGGGCCTCGACATGGCGTCGATCATCGGCCCCATGAAGATCGCCGTCCTGTTCATCATGGTGATCGGGGCGGGAATCTACGCCTTGATCGCCACATTCATCCGCAAGGGCAGCAACGGGGCACGCATCACCGGCACGATACTGGCGGTCATCTCACTCGCGGGGCTGCTTTCCCAGTTCGACCTGCTGGCCTTCCTGGCCATCGGGCTGGGGATTGCCGGCATCGTCTGTGCCTGGCTGCGGCCTTCTTCGGAGTACATCGGCGCCGTGGCCCTGCACAAGCACGGCGGCTTCCGGCAGTAACGCGCACTGACCGGCCGGGACGGTTCAGTTGCCGTCCCGGTCGGCTCCGAATGCGGCGTGGTAGGCAAGGATCTGCAATTCCCGGGCCATGTCCACCTTCCGTACGCGGATCCCCTCGGGAACCTGCAGTACTACCGGGGCGAAACTGAGGATGTTGGTGATGCCGGCGGCAATTACTCGTTCGCAGAGCTCCTGGGCGGCAACGCCGGGAACGGCCAAAACGGCCATGTTGATGCCCAGCTCGCCGACGGCCTCGGAAAGTTCGTCCACGTGGCGGACGGTGAGGCCACCGAGTTGGCGACCGACCGCCGAGTCTGCCACATCGAAGATGGCCCCGACGTCGAATCCCCCACCCTGGAAGCCGGAGTAGCCGGCCAGTGCGCGTCCCAGGTTGCCGGCGCCGAGGATGGCCACGCGCCACTCCCGCTCGAGACCGAGCGTCGTGGATATGCGTGTGGCGAGCACCTCCACCCGATACCCCACGCCACGCGTGCCGAACGTCCCCAAGAGCGACAGGTCCTTGCGCAGGATGGCCGGATTCACCCCGGCCGCCGCGGAGAGGACCTCCGATGAGACGGTGGCCCGTCCGGCATCGCGCAGGGCTTCCAAGGCGCGCAGGTACAGCGTCATGCGGCCCAGCGTCGCTTCCGGGAGGAGCTTTTCCCCCGGTTTCATGCGCCGATCAGCTTCTCGAGTCGGAGCGGATCGATGACCCAGAAGTCCCGCTGGACTCCATCGACCAGGAGCACGGGGACCTCCTCGCCGAAGCGCCGCACCAGTTCCGGGTCATCGTCGATGAGCACCTCATCCCACGCGACCCCGTGCCGTCGTGTCACGGATTCGACGGTCTGCCGGGCCGCGGCGCAAAGATGGCAGCCGGACTTGGTCAAAAGCCGCACTCGCGTTGCCGGTTCCGAAGATTCCATGCTCCAAACCTACCGCCCTGCATGATCCCGCCCCCGCACGTGACGACCCCCTGGTGTTGCCCCTCCGCGACGGAACCGTCCGCGGGATGGCGGCCAAGTGCAGGCTTCCGACGGACCGGTCGTCGCGACAAGGTCCCCGGGGCCAAGTTGGCTTGCGGATAGACTGGGCGGATGCCAGAGCAGCCCCGATCAGCCGCCGCGCTCGACACGCAGCGTCAGGTGGGTCGGGCCGGCGCATTCTTCGATGTCGACAATACGATGATGCGCGGGGCCAGCCTGTTCGCCGTCGCCCGCAAGATGTATGGCCGTGGTGCGTTCAGTCTGCGCCATGCCTTGTGGATCGGAGTCCAGCAGGCCAGCTTCGTGTTGCGCGGGGAGAACCTCGCCTCGGTCCACCGTGTCAGGGACCAGGCGCTGGCCCTGGCCGCGGGCATCCTGGTCGACGACATGTCGGCGCTGGGCGACGAGATCTACGACGAATTCATCGCCAGCCGCATCTGGCCCGGCACCCGGGCGCTGGCCCAGGCCCATCTCGATTCCGGCCGTCCCGTCTGGCTGGTCACCGCGACTCCACTGGAGGTGGCGGACGTGATCGCAGCGAAGCTCGGCCTGACCGGCGCGCTGGGGACAGTGGTCGACCAGCACGAGGGCGTCTACACCGGCCGCCTCGTGGGTGAGATCCTGCATGGCGCGGCCAAGGCAGCCGCCGTCTCTGAACTGGCCGTCCGGGAGGGGCTGGATTTGTCGGCCAGCTGGGCCTACAGCGATTCCTACAATGACGTGCCGTTGCTGACAGTTGTCGGGCATCCCGTGGCGATCAACCCGGATGCCAGGCTGCGCCGTCACGCTCTGGACCACCACTGGCCGGTCTACGATTTCCGGCGCGGGCGCCGCGCGGCAACCATCGGCCTACGGACCGCTACCTATTCGGGCGCGGTGTACGGGCTCTGGCGGGGGCTGCAGATGATGAGGCGGCGTTTCCGCGGCTGATGCGTGCCCTTCGCGTGGTGGCCGACGGTGCAGGACATGACGATGGCGGGACCACCCACAGGTGATCCCGCCATCATTCGCCATCGCGCAGGAACGTGTCCGGCCGCGTGGCTACTTCTTGTTGCGACGCTGGTGACGCGTCTTGCGAAGCAGTTTGCGATGCTTCTTCTTGGCCATCCGCTTGCGGCGCTTCTTGATAACTGAGCCCATTTGGTTCCTCACAGACTGGTGATTGATTACTGCTGACGGCCACGCGGGGAGCAGGCAGCAACCATCGCGGACGTTAAATGTTCCTTAACAGGTTACCTTGCCCGAAGGGTCGGCACAGACCACGTTCTCACGCGGTCTCCGATGCCCCGTCCACACGAGCGGTGTTCAGGTAGGCCTCGACTGCTGTTTCCGGCACACGGTAGGAGCGGCCGAAACGCACTGCAGGAAGGTCGCCGGCGTGCACCAAACGGTACACGGTCATTTTCGAGACACGCATCATATCGGCGACCTCGGCCACCGTCATGAAACGCGCGTTCGAAAAGTTCTTAGCGTCGGCCATCGACAATTTCTCCTGAACTGGCTGAAAGGAACACCCCAGCGAGGCATCGCCCGGATCGGGTCGCGGACCATACCATCTAGCACCCCACCCTAGTGGCTGGTGGGGTGATTGTGAAACTCTTGGCAACCGTGGACCGTCATCTTGTCTCCCTGCGGACCCTCACGGCGTCCGCCAGGCGGTCGAGCGCGGCTTCAGTGGCCTCCCACCCCATGCACGCATCCGTCACCGATTGCCCGTACGCCAGCGGAGTCCCCGGGACGATCTTCTGGGCACCGGGCACCAGGAAACTCTCGGCCATGATCCCGACGAGCCGGTCTTGCCCTGCGGCGATGCTTGCGGCCAGTTCCTCGAGCACGACGGCCTGGCGCTCGTGTGACTTTCCGGAATTGGCGTGGCTCGCATCGACGACGAGGTGGGGGTTCACTCCGGCAGCAGCCGCCGCGCTGGCCGCGGCCTCGATGTCGGCGTCGGAGTAGTTCGGGCCCGCGGCTCCTCCGCGCAGCACCAGGTGCACGTCTGGGTTGCCGTCGGTACGCACCATGCTGGCGCGCCCGTCGGGATCCATGCCCAGGAACGCCTGCCCGGAGGCGGCCGCGGTGCAGGCGTCGAGCGCGACCTGCAGGCCCCCGTCCGTCCCGTTCTTGAATCCGACGGGCATCGACAGGCCGGAGACCAGTTGCCGGTGGATCTGACTTTCCGCGGTCCGGGCACCGATGGCTCCCCAGGAGACCAGATCGCCCAGGTACTGCGGGGTGACCGGTTCGAGGAATTCGGTGGCGGCGGGCAGTCCCAGTGCGGTGACGTCGAGCAGGAAGCGCCGGGCAGTGCGCAGGCCGGTGTCCATGTCGTGGCTGCCGTCGAGCCCCGGGTCGTTGACCAGGCCCTTCCACCCGAGCGTGGTGCGCGGCTTCTCGAAGTAGGTGCGCATCACCACCAGCAGCTCGCCGCGGTGGCGGGCGGCGACCCGGGCCAGGGCGCGGGCGTATTCCAGGCCGGCCGCCGGGTCGTGGATGGAGCAGGGGCCGACGATGACCAGCAGGCGCTGGTCCAGCCCGTCCAGGACGGCGCGGACTTCCTCACGCGCCCGGGCCACGGCGTATTGGGCCTGCGGATCGGCTGGAAGGTCAGTGCTCAATTCCGCGGGCGTGGGAAGCGGCGAGTATCCGACGACGTGTTCATCGGTGTTCGGGGCGGCCGTGGTTTCGTGCTCGGTGGTGGTCATCGGGGGCCTTTCGGTGGTGGCGTCGTGCCCTTCCACTGCGGCCCCGTTACCTACCGGGGTGTGACCACACCGTCCAGGGCCGCCGTTTCAATGGCAAAGGGCCGGGAACTGGTGTTCCGGCCCTGTCGGCTCTGGAGGTGGGTATGCGCAATCAGCGTGTCGCGGGCTCCTCCAGAGCCGACGCAAAATACGCATACCAACGGGTTGTCATGCCCTCAGCCTAACCCTGCCCCGGCCATGGCGGCGCGCCCGGCGGGGAATATGACGCAGCACGACGGCGGCGCGGCCGGCTTGCGCTAGCGCAGGTGGCGGTACTCACGGGAGAAGTGCACGAGGGGGTCGTTGGCTGTCCGGGCGTCGTCGTTGCCGCCCATGGCCAGGACCTCGCCGGCCACGACCAGGTGCGTGGCCACCCGGTGCACCGCCGTCGTGCGCAGGTCGAACCAGGAGATCGCGCCCTCGACGACGGCCGCCCCGGAGGCCGGCGCACGCCGGAAGGGCACCTGGTTGAGCAGCCCGTAGACGGGGTTCCCGGGGCTGGCGAGCCAGTTCGCGATGCCCTCATGCTCCCCGGAGAGCAGCGACAGGGTCCACTCCCCGGCCGACTCGACCGCCTCGGCGATGCGCCCGTCGGCATAGAGGCTCACGAGCATCGTCGGGGGATCGTAGGAGACATCGAGGAACCCGGTCACGGTTGCGGCGATGTCCCGACCGTGTTCGCGTGCGGCGACCACCGCGGTGCCCGAGGCGATGTCCCCGGCCAGCGTGCGGTAGGTGTCGATGTCATCCTGGTCCACTGCAGCAGGTTCGATCCGGTGGCCCGATAGCGGTTCTGGCTTCTCCATACCCATACTCTGGCAGACAGCAAGGGGCCACTGCGCCGCATGGCTGGGTGGCCCCTCGATGGTGGTTGCCGATGTCGGCAGGTACTGGCTAGATGACGCCCAGGGCGAGCATCGCGTCGGCGACCTTGGTGAATGCGGCGATGTTGGCGCCGGCAACGTAGTTGCCGGGCTTGCCGTAGGCGTCCGCGGTCGTCGCGCAGGTGGTGTGGATGCCGACCATGATCTCCTCGAGGCGGCGTTCGGTGTGCCGGAAGCTCCACGAGTCGCGGCTAGCGTTCTGCTGCATCTCCAGCGCGGAGGTGGCCACACCACCGGCGTTGGCTGCCTTGCCCGGGCCGAACAGCACGCCGGCATCCTGGAAGATCTGGGTGGCGTCGGCGGTGCACGGCATGTTCGCGCCCTCGGCGACGGCCACGATCCCGTATTCCACCAGCCGCTTGGCGGCCGTGGCGTCCAACTCGTTCTGCGTGGCGCTGGGGAGGGCGACGGTGGCGTCGACGTCCCACACGCTGCCGCCCTCGACATAGTCGACCTTGGTTCCGCGGCGACCGACGTAGTCGCTGATCCGGCCGCGCTCGACCTCCTTGATTTCGCGCAACAGGTCCACGTCGATGCCGGCCTCGTCGACGATGTAGCCGCCGGAGTCGGACGCGGCCACGACCTTGGCACCCAGCGTCTGGGCCTTGGCGATCGCGTTGATGGCCACATTGCCGGAGCCGGAGACGACGACACGCTGGCCATCGAAGCTGGATCCGCGGGTCTTGAGCATCTCCTCGGCGAAGAGCACCGCCCCGTAGCCGGTGGCCTCCGGGCGCAGCAGCGAACCGCCCCAGCCCATGCCCTTGCCGGTGAGGACACCGGATTCGTAGCGGTTGGTGATGCGCTTGTACTGACCGAAGAGGTAGCCGATTTCGCGGCCCCCGACGCCGATGTCTCCGGCGGGGACGTCGGTGTATTCGCCGATGTGGCGGTACAGCTCGGTCATGAACGACTGGCAGAAGCGCATGACCTCGGCGTCGGACTTGCCGCGCGGGTCGAAGTCGGACCCGCCCTTGCCGCCGCCGATCGGCATCCCGGTCAGCGCGTTCTTGAAGACCTGCTCGAAACCGAGGAACTTCACGATGCCCAGGTAGACGGACGGGTGGAAGCGCAGGCCGCCCTTGTAGGGGCCGAGCGCGGAGTTGAACTCGACGCGGAAGCCGCGGTTGATCTGCACCTTGCCTGCGTCGTCGACCCACGGGACACGGAAGATGATCTGGCGTTCCGGCTCGCACATGCGCTGCAGGATGGCCGCGTCGGCGTATTCGGGGTGCTTGTCGATGACGGTGTTGAGGCTCTCGAAGACCTCGGTCACGGCCTGGTGGAATTCGGATTCCCCCTGGTTGCGGTGGAAAACGTCCTCGCGGATATCGAGCAGATGCTGATCCAAGCGGTACTCCTTTGAACTTGAGATGGGCGCGACGGCACCCAGTGGGTGAGCGTCGGCGCTCCGGTAAGTACCATGGCACGCCGGTGGCCGCCGGGCCCAACCGGCCGTAAAAATACCGGGAGCCGCCCGTAACGTGGATCAGGCCATTGCGGGAACCTAGCGGCGGCGGCCGAACTTGGGTTTCTGGAGCCGTTCCAACAGGTCCTGGGCGCGTCCGGTCACCTGTTCGACGGTACGCCCGACGGTCCGGCCGAGCTGTTGCGGAGCGTTCGCGCTTCCCGGATTGACGGGGGTTTCCCGGCCATCGGCACCGGAGACGGTGATCGCGGCCA
Source organism: Micrococcaceae bacterium RIT 802 (assembly GCA_016892645.1). Classification (GTDB taxonomy): domain Bacteria; phylum Actinomycetota; class Actinomycetes; order Actinomycetales; family Micrococcaceae; genus Arthrobacter_H. The sequence goes on along the minus strand of JAFEMX010000001.1, from coordinate 105,233 downwards.
GCTCCTGCTGCGCCTGCTGGGTGGCGCGGTACGACGCCGCTGCTTCCAGGGCGCGGGCGGTCGCATCCGTCGCGGTCGATGGGGCCGGCGGACCCGATGCCGGGGTGTTGCCCACCGGCAGTGGCGTCTTGTATCCTGCGGGCCCGGCGTCCGCCGGGACGGGATCCACGGCGGCTGGGGAAGTGAACCCGGCGAGCCAGTTCGCCGCGGGGTGCAGGGCACCGCGTTCAACGGCGTAGATCCGCCGTTGACCATCGGCCCGCATCCGCAAGACGCCTGCCTCGCGCAGGACCTTCAGGTGCTTGGAGACCGTCGGCTGGGAAACCTCCAGGGCCTGCACCAGGTCGCCCACCGAGTTCTCGCCGTCCCGCAGCGCGTCGAGGATCCTGCGCCGTGTGGGATCAGCCAGGACGGAGAAGACATCGTCGGAAGTCATTTCATCACCCTATCCGCATATACCGTCCGGGGCATCGCCACCACGCCTTGGCCCGCTCAGTCGAACCAGGGGTCCAACCCGTAGACCGGGAAGATCTCCTTGCGGGTGGCCATGATCGTGCGGTCGATGGCATCGGCCGGGTCGTATCCGACTTCCCACGAGCGCCACCACAGGTCCACGTCGTCGTTCATCAGCCGCGGGCCCCGTACCCCGTAGCGGTCCAGGACATATTCCAACCAGGCCGCGGGGACCTCGGTGCGCAGCGGGACCGGCTGCCCACCGGCGATGGCCACGAGGTGGCTCCAGGTGCGCGGGACGACATCGATGAGGTTGTAACCCCCACCGCCGGTGGCGATCCAGCGGCCATCGCAATGGCGCTGGGCCAGGTCGGCGATGTCCAGCGCGTTCTGGCGTTGGCCGTCCACGCTCAGGCGCAGGTTGCTCAGATCGTCGCCGCGGTGCCCGTCGCAACCATGTTGGCTGACGATGACCTCGGGGCGGAAGGCGGCAACCAGCTGCGGCACGACGGCGTGGAAGGCCCGCAGCCACCCGGCATCGGTGGTTCCGGCCGGCACGGCAACGTTGACCGCGGTCCCCAGGGCCTCCGGCCCCCCGGCCTCGTTGGCGAACCCGGTGCCGGGGAACAACGACATGCCCGATTCATGCAGCGAGATGGTCAGTACCCGCGGATCATCCCAGAAGATCGACTGGGTACCGTCGCCATGGTGGGCGTCGACGTCGATGTAGACCACCCGCCGGGTTCCCCCATCGAGCAACCGCTGGATGGCCAGGGCGGCATCGTTGTAGATGCAGAAGCCGCTGGCCCGGTCTCGGGCGGCATGGTGCATGCCACCGGCGAAGTTGACCACATGCAGTGCCCGTTCGGCCAGGATCGAGTCCGCCGCTTGGATGGATCCGCCGGCCAGGCGCGCGCTGGCGACGTGGATGTCGGGGAAGACCGGGTCGTCCTCGGTGCCCAGGCCGCGCTGCTCGTTGACCTCGCCGGGGTGCTCGCCCGCATAGCGGACGGCGGCGATGTAGTCGCGGTCATGGACGGTAGCCAATTCGTCGTCACTGGCGACCCGGGGGGCCAGGAGTGAGATGTTCCGGCGATCCAGGATCCCCAGCCCCTCGATCATCCGCATGGTCAGGTCCAGCCGAGAGGGGTGCATGGGATGGCTGTCGCTGAAGCGGTACGACATCAGGTCCTCGCACCAGAGGACCTCGGTGGGTGGTGACGGCGGTGTACTCATGCTCACCGGCTCAGGCTACGCGATCGGGCGGCCGGAGCTGTGATCGGCGTCGCTTCGGCGATTGCTTACCGGCGCGGGCGACGCCGGGTGCTTTACTGTGGACAGTGCCGGGAAACGCCCGGAAATACCGTTCCCGGAGCCGCCACAGACCATGTCGTCCCCACAGCAACCCACGATGCTGACGTGGGCGAACGCCGTGCCGCGTTTCCTCCAGTGGTCCCGCGACTTCGTGGATGCCCTCGCCGCGACGTCGCCGGCGCGGTTGGCCATCGTCGTCTTCGCCCTGGTCATTGCCTTGTTCACGACGATCCTGTCACTGCCGGCGGCCTCGTCCAACGGTGAATTCACCCCCTTGCACGACGCCCTGTTCACGGCCACCTCGGCCGTCTGCGTGACGGGCTTGACGGTGGTCTCCACCGCGACGCACTGGTCGCTGTTCGGCCAGGTGATCATCATCCTGGGCGTCTTCATGGGCGGTTTGGGGATCCTGACGCTTGCCTCCGTGCTCTCCCTGGCCGTCAGCAAGCGGCTGGGCGTGCGCGGCAAGCTGCGCGCCCAGGAGGCGATGAACATCCAGAACGTCGGGCGCCTCGGTGAGGTCGGCACCCTGTTGCGCATCGTCATCACCACGTCGGTGACGATCGAGGTCCTGCTGGCCCTGGCGTTGGCGCCTCGGTTCATCGTCCTCGGCGAACCGGTGGGCCGGGCCATCTGGCACGGGATCTTCTACGCCGTCTCGGCCTTCAACAGCGCAGGATTCACCCCGCACTCCGACGGGCTGGTCCCCTACGAGACCGACCTCTGGGTGCTCGTCCCGCTGATGATCGGCGCGATCATCGGCTCGCTGGGATTCCCGGTGCTGATGGTGCTCATCGTCTACCGCGGCAGGTACCGCAAGTGGAACCTGCACACGAAGCTGACGATCGTCGTCTCCGGCATCCTGCTCGTCCTCGGTGGATTCGGCTGGGGGGCCATGGAGTGGAACAACCGCGAGACCATCGGCGGCATGGGCCTGTGGGACAAGCTCATCCATTCGTTCTTCGCTTCCGTGATGACAAGGTCGACGGGGTTCAACCTGGTCGACCAGAACCAGCTGGAAGCCCCGACCATGCTGCTCACCGATGCGCTCATGTTCGCCGGTGGCGGGTCCGCATCTACCGCGGGCGGCATCAAGGTCACCACGATTGCCGTCATGTTCCTGGCGATCGTGGCCGAGGCCCGCGGCGACTCGGATATCCGGGCCTTTGGACGGCGCATCCCGGAAAGCACGATGCGGGTGGCCATCTCCGTCGTCGTCCTCGGTGCCACACTGGTCAGCGTCGCCACGGGGCTGTTGCTGGGCATCAGCGGCGAGCCGCTGGACCGCGTGCTCTTCGACTCGATCTCCGCCTTCGCCACCGTGGGGTTGAGCACGGGCCTGGCCGGTGAGCTGCCCCCGGAGGGCAAGTACGTGCTTTCGGCCCTCATGTTTGCCGGCCGCGTGGGCACGATTACACTGGCGACGGCGTTGAGCCTGCGCCAGCGGAACCAGCTCTACCATTACCCCGAAGAGAGGCCGATCATTGGCTGAGAACAAATCGGACCACAACGCACCCGTCCTGGTCATCGGGCTCGGCCGCTTCGGTGCCGCCGTCGCGGAGCAGCTGGTGCGGCAGGGACGCGAGGTCCTGGCGATCGAGCGCAACCAGGAACTGGTGCAGAAGTGGGCGGGAACGCTGACCCACGTGGTGGAGGCCGACGCGACGAATGTGGACGCCCTGCGCCAGCTCGGCGCCCAGGACTTCACCTCGGCGGTCGTCGGCGTGGGCACCTCGATCGAGTCCTCCGTGCTGATCACCGTCAACCTGGTCGACCTCGGGGTGGAGCACCTCTGGGTGAAGGCGATCACGCCCTCGCATGGCAAGATCCTCTCGCGGATCGGCGCCAACCACGTGGTCTACCCGGAGGCGGATGCGGGTGTACGCGCCGCCCACCTGGTGGGCGGTCGCATGTTGGACTTCATCGAGTTCGACGACGGGTTCGCCATCGTGAAGATGTACCCGCCGAAGGAGACCCAGGGGTTCACGCTGGGCGAATCGCAGGTCAGGTCGAAGTACGGCGTGACGATCGTGGGCGTGAAGTCACCGGGAGAGGACTTCACCTACGCCCAGCCCGACACCAAGGTCACGCGGCGCGACGTCCTGATCGTCTCCGGGCACGTCGACCTGCTGGAGCGCTTCGCCGCCCGCCCGTAGCAACCGCCGGACGGCGCGCAGCCGGATCATCGGGATGTCTCAGCCGGCCAGTTCCCGCGTGATTTCCGCCGCCCGCTCCGCGGCGGCCCGGGCGCCGGAGGCGATGCCCGCGGGGATGCCGGCCGCGTCGAAGCCCTCGAGCGCGGCCTGGGTGGTTCCGTTCGGGCTGGTGACGGCCGTGCGCAGGGCCGTGGGATCCGCCTGCGGGTCATCGAGCATGGCGCCGGCTCCCGCGACCGTGGCGCGGGCCAGATCACGGGAGAGATCGGCATCGAGGCCCAGCTGTTCCCCCGCCTTCGCCATCGCCTCGGCCAGGTAGAACGCGTAGGCCGGCCCCGAGCCGCTGACCGCCGAGACGGCGTCGAGCTGGTCCTCGGGGACCACCCGGACCAGGCCCGCCCCGGAGAAGAGGTCGACGACGGCGGCGACGTCGGCGTCGCTGGCGGAGGTTCCGCCGGCCAGTGCGACGACCCCCTTGCCGACGGTCAGGGGCGTGTTGGGCATCGAGCGCACGACGGGCTGGCCGGCCGGCAAGGCGGCCTCGATCATGGACGTGGTCACTGCCGCGGCGACGCTGACGACGACGGTCTCCGGGGACAGGGAACCGGCGATTTCACGGCAGGCATCCTGGATGCCGACCGGCTTGACCCCGAGGAAGACGACGTCGGCGCCGGCGACGGCCCGGGTGTTCGCTCCCGGGTCGTCGTGGGTGGCAAGCGTCTGGACCCCGGTGTCATCGGCCAGCTTCGCGGCCTTCTCCGACCCGCGGACGGTCGCGGTGATGTTCCCGGCGGCGAATCCGCCGGCCAGGATCCCGCGCAGGATCGCCCCGTTCATGTTCCCGGTGCCGATGAAGGCCAGTCGCTGGACGGTGCGGACGCTGGGCAGGGGTACGTTCGTGGAAGACATGGCCCCATTTTCGCACGCCCGGCGGACCCCCGCTCAGGAGGCGTGCGTTGCCGAGTCGGCGCGTGCGTCCGCCGTGGCAGGCGCCAGGTGCTCACGGGCGAAGCGCAGCGTTTCGGCCAGCCATTCCTCGCGTTCGCCGGCCCCCTTCGCCTTCCTCGTCGAGACCTCGACGACGACGTGGCCGTCCCACCCGCTGTCGCGCAGGTGTTCCATGGAGGCGACGACCGGCTGGGTGCCGCGACCGGGGACGAGGTGCTCGTCCTTGCCGTTGTCCAGGCCGTCGCACAGGTGCACGTGGCTGAGCCGCTCGCCCAGTTCCTTCACCGATTGGTAGGAGTCCACGTTGGCGATGGCAGCGTGGGAGAAATCCCAGGTCACGAATTCGTAGGGCTGGGGGACGGGGTCCCAATGCGGCAGGTACATCTTGGTCTCACGGCCGCGTGCCCTCCAGGGATACATGTTCTCGACGGCGATGCGCACTCCGTAGTCGTCCATGATGCGGCTGACGCCGTCGCCAAAGCCGGTGGCGTAGCTGCCCTGCCAGCGAAACGGAGGGTGGACCACCACGACGTCGCACCCGACCTCCCGGGCCATGGCCGCGGAATTCTCGATCTTCGACCACCCGCCGCCCCAGACCTGCTGGGTCAACAACAGGGTCGGGGCATGGATCGCCAGAATCGGCTGGTCGTAGCGGGAACTGAGTTCGTTGAGCTTGCGGGGGTCCTGCGACAGGTGGTTGCCCGTGACGAGGACCTCCACGCCGTCGTAGCCCAGATCTCGGGAGACCGCGAAGGCGTCGTGGACATTCAGCGGGAACACCGACGCACTGGATAGTCCGACCTGTATCGAGTCCTTCGACATTGCCTGGCTCCCTCGTCTCATTCGGTGGCGCCCCTGGCGGGCAGCCCGGGCAGCTGGCCCAGTTCGACCTGGCCTACTCCCACGCTACTCCCCAGAGGTAACGGACCGTCAAAGATCAGGTGATCAAACCGGCGCAGGATCAGCCCCTCGCGCAACGCCCACGGGCAGATGCGCACCGACTTGATGCCCAGCACGTTCATCGTGGTGGCCGCGACGATGGCTCCGGCGAGCATCTGTTGGGCGCGGATCTCCGAGACGCCGGGCAGTTCACTGCGTTCCTGCCCGGTCATGGCCTCCAACCGGCGCCCCCAGAGCTTGAGGTCCTCCAAGCGCAGCACCCGTTTGACGTGGATGCCGTCGGCGGACGGGGCGGCACCGGTGATGCGGGCCAGTGACCTGAAGGTCTTCGAGGTAGCGGTCACCAGGGTCGGCCGCGGACGGTCAGCGATCATCGCCAGTGGTTCGTCGAGCGTCTCCTTCACGTACGCCCGCAGCGCCTTCACGTCGGCGGTGCGGGGAGGGTCGCCGGGCAACCAGTCGCGGGTCAGCCGGCCGGCCCCCAGCGGCACGGAGAGCGCCAGCTCGGGGAACTCGTCGGTGCCGTAGGCCATTTCGAACGACCCACCGCCGATGTCCAGGTCAAGGATCCGCTCCGAACTCCAGCCGAACCAGCGGCGCACCGCGTAGTAGGTCATCCCGGCTTCCTGCTCGCCGGAGAGCTCGGTCAACCGGATCCCGGTTTCCCGTACGACACGCTCGATCACCTCGGGGCCGTTGCTGGCGTTGCGGATCGCCGACGTGCAGAACGCCAGCAGGTCCTCGGCCCGGTGGCGGGTCGCGAACAGCGAGGCCTCGTGGACGAAATCGAGCAGCTCACGTTGGCCCTCGTCGGTGATCGCCCCCGCCTCGTCGAGGTAGGCCACCAGCGACAACGGCCGCTTGTGCGAGGCGAAGGCCGTCGGCCGGGCGCCCGGATAGGCATCGATGAGCAGCAGGTGCACCGTGTTCGAGCCGATGTCGAGGACGCCCAGTCGCATCGTGGCCTCCGCCCGCGCTACTTCTTCTTGGCGGCGGGCCGCTTGGCGGGAGCCTTGCGGGCACCGCGCTTCACCGGCCCCTTGGCGCGCTTCTCCGCGAGCAGCTCGACGGCGTATTCACGCGTGAGGTCCTCGATGCTGGTTCCCCGGGGAACCGTGATGTTGGTGACGCCGTCGGTGATGTATTCGCCGAAGCGCCCCTCCTTGACCACGATCGGCTTCTCGGAGACCGGGTCGGGGCCGAATTCCGCCAACGGCGGCGTCGCGGCGCGGCCGCCCCGCTGCTTGGGCTGGGAGTAGATCTCCAGCGCCTGCTCCAGCGTGATGGTGAAGATCTCCTCCTCGCTGCCGATCGAACGCGAGTCGCTGCCCTTCTTCAGGTAGGGGCCGAACCGGCCGTTCTGCACGGTGATCTCCACGCCCTCGGCGTCCGTGCCGAGCACACGCGGCAGCGAGATGAGCTTCAGCGCGTCCTCGAGGGTGACGGTTTCCAGGGACATCGATGTGAACAACGAGCCGGTCCGCGGTTTGACCTTGGCGGGCTTCTTCGGCGGCTTGGGCTTGCCGTTCTTGTAGTACTCGACGGGCTGGGCGGCGAGTTCCTCGGCGGTCGGCTCGACGACCACCTCGGTGACGTAGGGCCCGTACCGGCCGTCTTTGGCGACGATTTCCCGTCCGGACTCCGGATCGGTCCCCAGGGAACGCTCCGAGGGGCCGGAGTTCTCCATCAGCTCGATGGCCTTCTCGACGGTGAGCTCGTCGGGGGCCAGGTCCTCGGGCACGTTGGCGCGCTCGGGTTCGCTGCCCTCGGGGGCATCGGCCGGCAGCGGACGTTCCAGGTAGGGCCCGAACTTGCCCACGCGCAGCACGATCCCCGGGGCGATGTCGATCGAGTTGATCGCCCGGGCATCGATGTCGCCCAGGTTCTCCACGATCCCCTGCAGGCCGGTGCCCTCGGTGGCGCCGAAGTAGAAGTCCTTCAGCCAAGCCGAACGGGCCACGTGGCCCTTGGCGATCTCGTCCAGGTCGTCCTCGAGGCGGGCGGTGAAGCCATAGTCCACGTACTTCGCGAAGTGCTCCTCCAGCAGGCGGATCACCGAGAAGGCGATCCAGCTGGGGACCAGGGCCCCGCCGCGCTTGGTGACGTAGCCGCGGTCCATGATGGTGGAGATCGTCGGGGCGAAGGTCGAGGGGCGCCCGATCTCGCGTTCCTCGAGTTCGGCGATGATCGAGGCCTCGGTGTAGCGCGGCGGAGGCGAGGTATCGTGCCCGCTGGCGGTGATGTCGGAGGCCTTCAGGGCGTCGCCGGAGGCCAGCTGCGGCAGCCGGCGTTCGGCGTCGTTCTCCGCCTCCTCCTGCGCGGAGGTGTCCTTGCCCTCCTCGTAGGCGGCCATGAAACCGCGGAAGGTGATGACGGTACCGGAGGCCGAGAATTCGGCGCGCCGGCCGTCGGTGGACTCGCCGGCCAGGCGGACGGAGGCGGTCGAGCCCTTGGCGTCGGCCATCTGCGAGGCGACGGTGCGCTTCCAGATCAGTTCGTAGAGCCGGAATTCGTCGCCGCCGAGCTGGGATTTCACGTCGCGTGGACGCCGGAAGGCATCGCCGGCGGGGCGGATGGCCTCGTGGGCCTCCTGCGCGCTGTCGGACTTGGACTTGTACACGCGCGGCTTGGCCGGCACGGAATCCTGCCCGTACAGCTCCGCGGCCTGCTTCCGGGCGGCGGTGACTGCCTCGTTGGAGAGGAAGACCGAGTCGGTACGCATATAGGTGATGTAGCCGTTTTCATACAGCCGCTGCGCGACCTGCATGGTCGATTTGGAGGACCAGCGCAGCTTGCGGGAGGCCTCCTGCTGCAGCGTCGACGTCGTGAACGGCGCCGCAGGACGGCGGGTGTAGGGCTTGGTGTCGACGCTGGTGACGGCGAACGCGCTGTCCTGCAACCCGGTGGCCAGCGAGGTGGCGGCCGCCTCGTCGAGGTGGACGACGGCGGTGCCGGACTTGGGGGTCTTCAGGGCACCGCGGTCATCGAAGTCGCGGCCGGAGGCGACCCGGCCGCCATCGACGCCCACGAGCTTGGCGCGGAAGGACTCCCCCGCGCCGGTGGCGAATTCGCCGGCCAGGTCCCAATAGGAGGCCGAGCGGAACGCCATGCGTTCGCGTTCGCGCTCGACGACCAGGCGGGTGGCGACGGACTGCACGCGGCCGGCGGACAGGCCGCGGGCGACCTTGCGCCACAGCACCGGCGAGATCTCGTACCCGTAGAGCCGGTCCAGCACGCGGCGGGTCTCCTGGGCGTCGACCAGATCGGTGTCGAGGTCGCGGATGTTCTCCATGGCCCGGGCGATGCCCTCTTTGGTGATCTCGGTGAAGGCCAGCCGGTAGACCGGGACCTTCGGCTTGAGCACCTGCAGCAGGTGCCACGCGATGGCCTCGCCTTCGCGGTCCGCATCGGTGGCCAGATAGAGTTCGTCGGCATCCTTGAGCTCGGCCTTGAGCTCGGAGACCTTCTTCTTCTTGTCCGGATAGACCACGTAGTACGGCTCGAAGTCGTTCTCCAGGTCGACAGCGAACTTCCCGACAGGGGACTTCTTCAGTTCAGCCGGCAGCTCCGAGGGCTGCGGAAGATCCCGGATATGACCGACGGATGCGTCCACGACGAAGCCCTCGCCCAGGTATTTGGCGATGGACTTGCTCTTGGCCGGCGACTCGACGATCACGAGTTTCTTGCCGGTTTTTTCCTTGGCCTTGGCGGGCACAACACTCCTATTTGCAACTGACGGCACGCCAAACGGGGCGCGCCTGCTCATTCTTGCACTAGGTTAGCCGGTCCGGGGCCACCCACCGCAAGCCGCGCGATCCGGTGTGGCCAACGCCGCGTTCGGCAGATCAGCTTTCGGTGCCGCGCTTTTCGGGCAGGAACGAGAGCATGTAGTAGACGCGTTCTCCCTCCACCCCGCGCTCTTCCGGTTCGGCCATGGCCTCGTATTCATCGACCAGCGCATAGACGCGTTTGGCGAACTCATCCTGTAGTTCCTTGCGCAGGAAGACCATGCCCGTGGTCAGGACGGGCGCCCTGCCCGGGGCGGGTTCGATTCCCGCCTTGCGTTCGGCGTCACGCCGGTTGATCTCTGCGGTCAGGCGCTCGCGGAAGGCATTGAGCTGGACGTTGAGGAAGGCGTTCTTCGCGGCGATGGAATCGGTCAGGGAACCGACCACCAGCTGGTCGCCCGCCGCCTTCCAGCGGCGCTCACGGCCATCGCCCTCGCTGGCAGCGCGCTCGACGTATCCGTATTTCTCCAGCGCGCGCAGGTGGTAGCTCATCGCGCTCGGGGTCAGGTTGCACCGCGAGGCCAGCTCGGTGGCCGTGCGGGTGGTCTGGGAGGCGAAAAGTTCCTCCAGGACCTCCAGGCGCGCCTCGTGGGCCAAGGCACGGATGGCCTGCGGATCGCTGATGACCACCGGGTTGTCCGTATGTCGTCGGATGCTCGCGTCGTCGGGCGGGCGTCCCACGGATGTGTTCTGCGTCATGTGGAAAAACTTTAGCCTTTGTTTCGCATTTCCGGCAGGAACCCCTGTGTAACGAGTCGGCCAACACTGGCCAGTAGGTTCTCGACGGTCTCGTCGGGGTCACCCTCGGTCAGCGACGCCACGGCCCGGGCCAGGTCGCCGACGGTGAATTCCCCGTCGCAGGCGGACACGAATCCCGCCTCCTGCGAGGAGAGCAGCGTCGTCCGGCGAAGCCCCGCACCCTGGCGCAGGAGGATGACTCCGGGGTGCTCCGCTCCTGGACGCTGGTGCCGCTCCTCCGTCACATCGTCCGCCACATGGAGCAGCAGATCGGCCACGTCCCGATCCGCCAACGAGTCGGCTGCATCGATCTGGGCCCCGAGGTGGGGCCCAATGGGCTGCTCGATCGGATGGGTGATCTCCTCGAACCGAACACCGAACGGCATCCGGCCAGGTACCACCGGACGACGCAACCAGAGCATGCCGAAACCGATCTCCGACACATGACGCGCGGCGAAGTCCGCGAGGTATTCGGCGTAGGAGGCGGCATAGGCTTCCCGGTCCCGGCCCTGGGAGGCATCGCGCAACCAGGTCTCCGCATACAGGGCAGGTTCGGTCCGGTCCCGCTGGATGAACCACGCCTCGGTCCCCTCCCGCACCCAGGACCGCGGCCTCCGGCTCCACGCATCGGATGAGTTGTCTCTGGTGGACTTGTCGCCCGGTCCGGAACCGGGGGTGCCCGTGGCGACCCCATCGGCGGGAGCGTCGGCGATCTCCCAGTTGGCCAGCATCTGCGCCTCGCCGCCGGGTGCAAGGACATCCGGAAGCCCCCGCACGAGTGACTCGACGAGCGAGTCCCCGGCCATGCCGCCGTCGCGGTAGGTGTACTGGTCCTCGGGCCGTTCCCCCGCATGCCGCGGGGTGATCACGAACGGAGGATTCGAGACCACCAGATCGAAGTGCTCCCCCGCCACCGGTTCGAGCAGGGAACCCAGCCGGAGCTGGACCCTGTCCTCGAGATGGTCCGGGTCCACGTGGAGGGCCCGGTGGTTGAGCAGGAGGTTGAACCTGGTGAATGCGAGGGCGCGCTCCGAGACGTCGGTGGCGACCACCTGGCGGCAGTGGGGCAGCAGATGGAAGAGCTGGACGCCGCAGCCGGTCCCCAGATCCAGCGCGCGTTCCACTGGTCGCCGGATCACGGCCTGCGCCAAGGTCAGCGATGCCCGTCCGATGCCGAGCACGTGGTCGCGCCCCAGGACGCCCGGCCGCTGGTGGGCTCCGAGGTCGCTCGCGACCCAGACCTCGGCGTCGGCGTCGCTGGCATGGGGGCGGACATCGACGGCCGCGCGGAACAGCCCGCCGTCGGGCTCGATCAGCCCGAGCCGGAGGGCACCGGCGGCCCCGAGCTGCGGGAGGGCGACGCCCACTTGTCCGGGATCCAGGGGCATTCCCAGCAGCCAGAGCCTGACCAGGTACACCAGCGGTGCCGACTCCCCGCGGGAGATGGCATCGTCGACGGCCAGCATCGCCGGGACTATCTGGTCGCGTCCGAGGGCCTCGTGGGCGGACTCGCCCAGGAGGGCGGTCACGGCGTCGTGGTGGTAGCGCGCGGCACGCAGGTCATCGGCCAGCGCATCCAGCAGCTGCTGGTCGTCGCTGCGCGGGGCATGGTCGACGACGGCGAAGGGTTCCGTAGTATTCACGCTGCAGAGCCTAGTGGCCGATAGGCTTCCGGTGCATTGGCCCACCACACACTTCCAGGAGCTGCCGTGCCCCAGGTCACCACCACTTCGCTGCAGATGCTGTCCATCGACGACCTCCACACTTCGTCGCGGGTCCTGCCGGCGGGGTGCCGCATCGAGCACGTTCGCGACATCACGCCCGAGTTCAGCAAGTTCCTCTACCGATCCGTGGGCAGCGGATGGAACTGGGCAGACCGCCTGCCGCTGACGCGCCGGGAGTGGGCCGATGTGGTCGGTCGTCCGGGCAGCGAGACGTGGGTGCTGACCGTCGACGGCGCACCGGGCGGCTACGTCGAACTCGCCGGTTCACCCGATGGCGTGGTGGAGATCGTCTATTTCGGCCTGTTCCCCGAACAACTAGGCCGCGGATTGGGTGGGCCGCTGCTCGGGGAGGGAACGGCGCGTGCTTGGGACCTGCACACCCGGTGGGCGGGTTTCACCCAGGTCCACCGCGTCTGGGTCCACACCTGTTCACTGGACGGCCCCGCGGCACTGGCCAACTACCTGGCCCGCGGTTTCACCGTCTCCGCCGTCGAGGAGGCCGATCAGGAGGTGCTCGACGCCTCGACGGGCTGGTGGCCGGAGGCATAGCAATCGGGACAGAGCCGCAAGGTGTCATCGGCTGCGCAGTCCGGACAGAACAGCCGCAGCTTTCGGCAGGATGGGACGGCACAGTTCTCGAACTTGTTGGTCGGGGCCTCGCATCCCACGCACCGGCCGACGGTTACCGCATCCGGAGTGAACTCCAGGTGCATGCGCCGGTCGAAGACATAGAGCGATCCCTCCCATAGGCCCTTGTCGCCGTACCTTTCGCCGTAGCGGGCGATGCCCCCCTTGAGCTGGTAGACCTCGCGGAAGCCACGATTGACCATCAGGGAGGAGAGCACCTCGCATCGGATGCCGCCGGTGCAATACGTGACCACGGGCTGGTCCTTGAGCCCGTCGTACTTGCCGGAGTCAAGTTCCCGGATGAAATCGTGCGTCGTCTCCACCTGGGGTACCACGGCGTCCTTGAACTTGCCGATCTGGGCTTCGAAGGCGTTTCGCCCGTCGAAGAACACCACTTCTTCCCCGGCGGCCCGCCGGGTGTCCACCAGTTCGTGCAGCTGCTCTGGGCTCAGATGCCGGCCACCACCCTGTACCCCGTCTTCCGTCACGGTGAGCTCTCCCGGCGCGCCGAAGGAGACGATCTCGTCGCGGACCTTGACCGATATCCGCGGGAAGTCCTCGGCCGAGCCGTCGCTCCACTTGATGTCCATCCGGTGGAAGGCCGGGTACTCGCGGGTGGCCTTCACGTACTGCTTGACGGCGCGGATCTCGCCGCCGGCGGTTCCGTTGATGCCGTCCTTCGAGATGAGGATGCGCCCCCGGAGCCCCCACTGTTCGAGCAGCGAACGCTGCCAGAGGCGGATGGCCTCCGGATCGGCAAGCGGGGTGAAGGCGTAGAAGAGGACGATGCGGTGCTGGGACATCCGTTAAGCGTAATGCGCGCAAACGGCTCCTACTGCGGCTACGGGCCCGGGCTTTTCACCGCCCGGCGATGAAGCTACGGGACGATGTTAACAATTCACTACCGAACGGAAAGTGTTACGGCATCGGCTCCCCTCAGGCACCCGGCACCGGGTAGTGTCGGAAGCATGGGATCGACTGCAAACGACAATTTGATTGGCACCTGGGTCACCGGCTGGGTGGGTGCGCGCGGTTATGAAAGCCGCCAGGAAGGGCGCGTCCATGCCGCCCTTCGCCATGACACCAGCGGCGACTGGGAATACATCATTCACGAGCCCACCTCCGAGGAGCTCGTGGCCGTCGGTGAAACCCTGAACAAGCACCCTGCGCGCCGTCTCACCGTCGTCACCGGCGACTCCGAGTCGGTCAGCGAGGCGGCCCGAGCGGCCGGCCTGAGCGTTGTCGCAGCGGACGAGGCGCTGATGGTTGTCGACATGAACGGCCAGGATGTCGAGTCCCCCCTCCCGTTCGAGGGCTTCACGATCGAAACCGAGCGTGACGGCAAGCACTCCTACGTCTCCGTCCATCTCGAGGACGACCCCGAGGTCGTCGCCGCCAGCGGACATGTCGCGGTGGTCGAGGAGTTCGCCGTCTTCGACCGGATCATCACTGCCCCCGATTTCCGCCGCAAGGGCCTGGGCAGCCTGGTCATGCGCGCCCTGGTGTCCCTGGCGCTCGAACACGACGTCGAGGAAGGCCTGCTGGTCGCCTCGGTCGACGGCCAGGCCCTGTACCAGTACCTGGGCTGGACGCCCATCGGCACGATGGTGACACTCGAGGGCCAGCGGGACTGACCCCGGCCAACCTGTCGGCCGTCGATGCCACAATGATGCGGTGACAGAACACCATCCACTCGTCGCCCAACTCGGACACGGAGTGTCACCGGAGACGCTGACGCACGTCCGCGTCGTGCCGGCCCGCGAGGCGGTCCACGGCCCCTGGCCCGACTGGGTGCACCCCGAGGTGGTCGAGGCCCTGGCCCGCTCCGGTGCCGCCAGCCCATGGCTGCACCAAGTGCAGGCGGCCATGAGTGCCCACGAGGGACGCCACACCATCGTGGCGACGGGGACGGCGTCGGGCAAGTCGCTGGCGTACCTGCTGCCGGCGCTCGATGCGATCCACCGGGCGGAACTCGATCAGACCGTGACCCTGCAGGCCAGCGGAGCCGTGGTGCTCTATCTGTCCCCCACCAAGGCCCTGGCCGCAGACCAGCAATCTGCGTTGGCCGGGCTGCGCCTGCCGACGCTCAAAGTCGCCACGTATGACGGCGACACCGACCCCGGCGAACGCCGGTGGATCCGCGACCATGCGAACTTCATCCTGACCAATCCCGACATGCTCCACTTCGGCGTCCTGCCCAATCACCCGGCGTGGGCCCGCTTCTTCCGGCGCCTGTCCTATGTCATCGTGGACGAAGCCCACAGCTACCGCGGCGTCTTCGGTTCCCATGTCGCCAATCTCTTGCGGCGCCTCCGGCGGATCTGCGACCACTACGGGGCGAACCCGGTGTTCATCGGAGCGTCGGCGACAAGTTCGGAACCGGGACGATCCTTCGGCCGGCTCATCGGCGCCGAGGCCTCGGAAGTGACCACCGATTTTTCCCCCCACGGCCAGACCGTCGTCGCCCTCTGGGAGCCGCCGTTGACCGATTCGCGCGGAGAGAACGGCGCACCAGTGCGGCGGACGGTCATCGCCGAGACGGCGGACCTGCTGGCCAATCTGGTCAGCGCACAGGTCCGGACCATCGCCTTCATCAAGTCACGGCGTGGCGCCGAGACCATTTCCACCATCGCCCGCCGCCTGGTGGACGAGGTCCACCCCAGCCTCCCTGGCCGGATCGCCGCCTACCGCTCGGGCTACCTTCCCGAGGAACGGCGGGCCCTGGAGCGCCAGCTGCGCAGCGGCGAGCTGCTCGGGATCGCCTCGACGTCGGCGCTGGAACTGGGCATCGACGTCGCCGGCCTGGACACCGTGCTGGTGGCCGGCTGGCCCGGGACCAGGGCGTCCTTCTTCCAGCAGATCGGTCGCGCCGGACGCGCCGGCCAGGATGCCCTAGCCGCCTTCGTGGCCAGCGACGATCCACTGGATACCTACCTGGTCCACCATCCGGAGGCGATCTTCGACGCCTCGGTGGAGGCCACCGTCTTCGATCCATCCAATCCCTACGTGTTGGGCCCGCACCTCTGCGCCGCCGCCGCCGAACAGCCACTGCGACTCGAGGAGGTCCCGCTCTTCGGCCCCTCCGCAGGAGAACTCCTGGATTCGCTGGTCGACCGCGGGTACCTGCGGCGCCGCCCCTCGGGCTGGTTCTGGACCCACCCGGAAAGCGCCGCCTCGATGGTGAACCTCCGGGCGGACGGAGGCGGGCCGATGAACATCATCGATGCCCAGACCGGCGCGCTGCTCGGGACGATGGATTCGCCGCAAACCCAATACCAGGCGCACACGGGGGCCGTCTATGTCCACCAAGGCTCGACCTACGTGGTGGAGGAGCTCAACGAACAGGACCATTGCGTGCTGGTGAACCGGGCAACGCCCGACTACTACACGCAGGCCCGTGACATCACCACGATCGACGTGCTCGAGGCGCAACGCACCCGTGATTGGGGCCCAACCCAGGTGCATTTCGGGGACGTCAAGGTCACCACCCAGGTGGTCTCCTTCCAACGCAAGGCGGTGGCCAGCAACGAGGTGCTGGGCGAGGAGCCGCTGGAGCTCGATGCCCGTGACCTCTTCACCAAAGCCATCTGGTTCACCGTGCCCGAGCGGGAAATGGCCAGTGCGGGTATTTTGCCCGATGCGGCCCCCGGAGCGCTGCACGCCGCAGAACATGCTTCCATCGGCATGCTTCCGTTGGTGGCGTCCAGCGACCGCTGGGACATCGGGGGTGTATCCACCGCGTTGCACATGGACACCGGCATGCCGACCACCTTCGTCTACGACGGCTACCCGGGCGGCGCTGGATTCGTGGAGCGCGCCTTCGAGCGCGTCACCACGTGGTTGAGCGCGACCCGCGAGGCGATCATGGCCTGCGAGTGCGATGCCGGATGCCCGTCCTGCGTCCAGTCACCCAAGTGCGGCAACCGGAACAACCCCCTGGACAAGGCCGGCGCCGTCACGTTGCTGGGGCTGTTGCTGCGGCACGCCCAGCGCGAAGCGAACTAGCCGGGCGGTCGCCACGGCCGCGTCGGCGGTCCGGCACGGGACCGGCCCGTTCCTTCCACACCGAATCCAGCCAGCCAGGCCGTTCCGGGACCCGCGGCGACCGCGGTCCAGACGTCGATGATGACACCGCCGGGTGCCGACCTCCTGCACTCCACCAGCTGTGCACCATTGCGCGTGGCGACCTCCGCGGCAACACCACACGGATCGCCCGGGGACAGTCCCCGCGCGGCATCGGCGGCAGCCACTGCCGCCAGGTCCGCGGCGCTGGCAGCCCTGCCCGCCGCGGATGCTGCGGCGGTGACCGCCAACACTGCCAAGAGGCCGAAGACCGTCGCGGTGACCAACGCCACCACGAGCACGGTCCCCGAACCGTTTTGTGTGACGCCCGGCCCGCGCGCGAGCCGTCGGCCACGGAACACCTCATCGTCCATCGCCGCCACCAGGCCTGCCGCTTCCTTCTTCGGGTTTGGCTTCCGCACGAGCGGAGAGCACCATCAGTTCGGGCCCGCCGAACCATGGCAACGTGAACCGCGCGCTGACCTCGACCCGGCGATAGGGCCCAGCGGTGCCGATCCTGATGCGCGCCGCGTCCCCGGCCAGCCGGTGGCCTGTCTCGAGTGCGGCCGCCGCGCTCTCGCCACGGGCGATTTCCCGGGCGGTCGCCCGGGCCGCCTGCTCCAGCCTCACCTGGGTGGTGCCGCAGATGCCGACCCCCAAAGCCAATGCGAGAAAGGCGGCCACGGCCGGCAGCAGCACGGCGAACTCCGCCGTGCTGCTGCCGCGTTGAGTCGTGAAAGGCATGGCCCGGACCTAAAAGGACAAGGCCTGCCGAACCAGGCCCATCAACAGCTCGCGCACGTCGCCACTGCTCAGGATGCCGACCAGCAGGCCGGCGAATCCGACGGCCGCCAGGGCGACAATCGCGAATTCCGCGGTGGCAATGCCGTCCTCGTCCGTACCGGGTGCTGCCGCTGGACTCCGCATCGTCCCGGCGCTCGGAAGGTGGTTCTCGTTCATGTTCGTCCCTGCTTTCCATCGATACCGGCCCCGCCCCGGGGCCTGACTCCACTGTGGGCTTTCCTGGTTCCCGTGGCCCGTGGCCCAGGCCGCATCTGGAAAACCCGGATGCCCTGGCACCTGTGAGGGACTCGTGCGTGGCCCCTCCACCACCTACCCGGCACCCGGCAGCAGAGCCATCACGACGGGGACGATCCCCAGGCAGATGAATGCCGGAAGCGCACAGACACCCAACGGAATGACCAGCTTCACCCCCAGTTCCGCTGCCTGCTTTTCGGATCTTCGGGCCACGGCGCGCCGTTCTTGTTCAGCCGCCGACCGGAGCAGGTCAGCGGTGGCGGCACCCGTGAGCTGGGCGAAGGCGAGCGCTTCACCAAGACCGCGCAGGGTGGGCGGTGCGGCCTGCCAGGCCCGGTGCCACCCCACGCCGAGATCCAGTGAGCGGACAACCGGCCCCAACCCCCGACACGGTTCGACGTCCCGGGCCAACGTGGCCAGGGCGCGGTCCACCGGCAAACCGGAGTCGAGCAGGGTGGCCGCAAGCTCGAGCAGCAGGGGCGCGTCCGCGGCGGCGGGTGGGAGGGGTTTCGATTCCGGTGTTCCGTCGGCTGCGGATTCGTTGCCCCGGCGGTGCGACACCTGCCAAGGTCCGATGGAACACCAGGCAACCGCACCGGCCAGGAGCGCTGCGACCAGAACCATCACGGGACCGCCGCCGTTCGCGGCCCCCGGCCCGGTCGAACTGCGCCCGCGCTGTTCAGGAGTCGCCGGCACCATACGGCGTTGGCGCACCACAAGGCGGCGCCGGCGGCCAGGCACACGCGGCCGGTGGTCGTGCCCGTGAGCAGCGTGAGGGGATCGGCACCCATGAGCTGGGCCAGGACCAATCCCAGCGCCGGCAACCACGCAAGCAACTTCTGGGTCATGCGTGGTCCCGCCAGGATCGCGTCCAGGGCACGACGGCGGTCCTGTTCGGCCTCCAGTTGGCCCGCCAACCTGTTCAGCAGGTGGCCGAGCGGGGCACCGGTGGATTCGGAGAGGCGAATGCACCAGGACAGGCGTTCCCAGGCATGCCGGTAGGCGGGTGCGGCATGCAGATGACGGTCGATTCCAACGGAGGGGCCGGCGCCGGTTTCGTGGGCGATCAGGGCAGCCCGGGCAGCATCCACGACGTCCCTCGCTGCGCCGGCAGCTCCCGTGGCCATGCCTTCTCGTCGCCGACGCGGGTACCCGCCCACGCGGACATCGGCCGCCGCCGATGCCAACCGCTCGGCCCAGGAAGTTTCGAGGAGGGCCCATGCCTCGGCCGGATTCCGCCCCGAACGCAGCAGCGCCCCCATCTGCCGCATGGCCGCCACGTGGGCGTCCACGTCGCCGGCTGCGGCAGAACGTCCCCAGGGAACGCCCCACCACGTTCGCAGACCGGATGCCGGGTTGATGACCGGCGCCGATTGCCCGGCACGTGGCCACTGGTGGCCGGCCGGCACGAGCCCGCAGGCAAGACCGGTGAGCAGCGATGCCGTCAGGATCACCAAGGACACGGGATGGACCTCTCGGCAAGGACCTGGGCGAACCAGGCAGCCGATGGCCCGGGGCGCATGCTGGAGTCGTCGTCCAGTCGCATGATGGGCGAGACGGCGAGGAATCCCCGGCCGTCAGCGACCAGCCGTCCCAATTCGCGTGGGGTGCGTTGGCCCTCCAGGCGCCCCATGTGGATCACCAGATCCAGCGCACTGGAGGCCTGGACGGCGAGCGCGGGGCCCGTCATGCCCGCCAGCGAGGCCAGGGCGGCCAACCGCGCGGGGACGGCGTCGGCCGAACTGGCGTGGACGGTTCCGCCCGCCCCGTCATGCCCGGTGTTCATGGCAGTCAGGAAATCGGCGACCTCGGCCCCCCGGCATTCGCCGACCACCAGCCGGTCGGGTCGCATGCGCAGTGCCTGCCGGACCAGGTCCGTCATGCCCACCTCTCCGGCCCCCTCGATGTTCCCCGTCCGGCACTGCAGGCTGACGACGTGGGGATGGGCCGGCTCGAGTTCACGGGCGTCCTCGACGATGAGCAGCCGTTCCGTGGGCGCGGCTTCGCCCAACAGCGCACCGAGCAGGGTGGTCTTCCCGCTGCCGGTCCCGCCGCTGATCAGGAAGTTCATCCGTGCCCGGATCACCGCGCGCAGCACCGCATGCCAGGGGTTGGCCGCGCCCCGGGACAACACCGCGCCCAAGCCGGCAGACTTCCCGGCGCGGATCCGCACGGAGATCAGCGGGCCACCCGCCGAGATCGGCGGCAGGACGGCGTGGATCCGGTATGCCCCCACCACGACATCGGCGAAGGGCTGGGCGCTGTCCAGGCGCCGGCCCCCCGAGGCAGCCAGGCGCACGGCGAGCGTCCGGATCTGCTCGGGCTCGGTGAACCGTAACGACGTCGGGGCCAATCCCCCGTCCCCGTCCCGCCAGACCAACCCCTCGGCGTCGACGAGCACATCAGTCGTCCCCGGCTCGTCGGCGACCGGTTGCAGGGGCCCCAGGCCGTGCAGGTCCTCCTGCAGTGCACGGATCACCTGGGCGGCGCTGCCGCTGCCGACCACCAGGCCGGAGGCCCGGACGGCACCCGCAAGATCCGCCCCGGTCAACGGGCCCTCGCCGGACAGGGCCCGCCGGCGGACCTCATCGAGAACGCGCTCATCCAGCCTCCCTCCCGGATCACGGCCGGTCCCCGACGGTCCGGGAGCCCACCGGCGGCGGCCGCTCTCCCGTCCCGCAGCCTCCGTGGCCGCACCCGGCCCGGTCATGACGCAACCTGCTCGAGGCCGGTGGCGTTCGGCACCACCGGCAGGCTCCAGTCCACGAGCGAGGCGACCAGGCGTCGGATCCGGGGCCGGGCCAGCACCGAGCCCAGGCGCCCTTCACGGGACGCGGCCGCCACAGCGGCCGTCGGAGGAAGGTAGGCGAGCAGGTCCAACCCGGCTGCCGAGGCAACACGGGGCGCGTCCATGCCGGTCGGCAGGTTCCCGGTCACCACGATCCGCCAGGGGACCCCCGCATCAGGACCGGCCGGGATGTATGCCAGGGCCGGTCCGGGAACCGCCGCCGAGGCGACCACCAGCACCGAGTCGGCCAGCATGCCCAGGGTCTCGTCCATGCCGGCAGTCCGCCCGGCATCGACCACGACCACGTCGAAGCTCCTGCGGGCTGCAGCGAGGACCTCGTTCACCGTCGAACCGGACACCGGCTCGGGACGGCTCCCGGTCCAGGTCAACACGGAGGTCCCGTCCACCTGGGGCAGTATCCCGGCAAGATGCCCGGGGGCGATCTGCCCACGGGAGCGCACCAGGTCCTCCCATCCCACCCCGCCGGATGCCGGACGCCCGAACAGCGTCCAGATCCCCCGGCTGTGGGGGTCGGCGTCGACCACCAACGCGCGGCCTCCCCGCCGCCCGGCCGCCACACCGGTCAGCGCGGCCAGCGTGGTCGTCCCCGTGCCGCCCGAGGCCCCCGAGAAGAGCGTGACCCGGCCGTGCCCGGAGTGCAGCTCCCGCTCCCCCAGGAATTCGCCCAGCCAGGCGGAGGCCTCCGGCAGGATGGCCACGCGGACGCCCGGATCCCGGGCCGCCACACGCCAGAGCTCGTCCCTGTCGCCTGCGAAGCCCACGAGGATCCCCGGGATGCGGGCGCCTCCCGGGGGGCCATCGGCGGCGGTGTCCGGACCGAAGAGGGCCAGGGTGCAGCCGGGCGGCCAGCGGTTCGGGACGTGGCGCTCGACGGCCAGGACCGCCCCGCAGGCGGCCGCGATGAGGGCGACGTGGTCGGCGAGCCCGTCATCGCGGGTGACGAGCAGGCAGGTGCTGCCCTCGCCGTCTCCGGGCGCGGTCGCCGGTGGTGGCGGGAGGTAGGCGGGCAGTTCGTTCATGCCACCACCCTCGTGTTGCCGCCGGCGGGTGGCGGAGCGCAGCCGCAGCGCTGTGGATCATCAGCCGCGTGGGGCCGACGTGCAGTTGCTGTGAGGGGCCGGCCGGTCCGCATGACCCTGCAAGAATGGGCGGGTGCCCGGTTACGCAGTCCTCGCCACCCATTCCACCGCCCAAGCGGCCCCCGAGCAGGGGGCGGCTTCCGCCGTCGTGCAGTTGCTCGACGAGGCCGGCGCGGCGCAGGGGCCAGCGGTGGTGTTGTCCGGTGACCAGCTGGCAGGATTCGTGCGCGACGTGGAGGCCCGCCGGCCCCGCTGGGTCTGGGCGCGGACTGCGGACTGGTATCCGGGGCTGTTGGCCGCCGGGTGCACCGTCGAACGCGCCTGTGACCTGGCGCTGTCCCGGACGATCCTGCGCCATTCCACGGCGGCCGCCGAGACCGGCTACACGGTGGGGCTGCGCTCCGGGGAGGCCGACCGGGAGGACGCCGACCCGGCGGCCCTGCCCCCGGCCCGGATACCGGAGAACCAGGATGCGCTGTTTTCCGAGCCGCGCGACGAACGGACGTCGGTGGAGGCCGTGGCCGCGGAGTTCCTCGAACAGCAACGCGCCGTGCCCGCCACCCCGCGGGGCCGTCGGCTGCAGTTGCTGCTCGCCGCGGAGTCGGCCGGCGCCTTGGTCGCCGCCGAGATGCGCCACCACGGCATCCCGTGGCGGCCCGACGTCCATGAGGCGCTGCTGGCCGGGGCCCTGGGGCCTCGGGTGGCGCCGGGGGCGCGTCCGGCCCGGCTGGAAGAGGTGGCCGTCGAGCTGCGCGCGGCCCTGCGTGCTCCCGGGCTGAACCCGGATTCCCCGCAGGAGCTGTTGCGGGCCCTGCACCGGGTCGGTGTGGACGCCAAGAGCACCGGGCAATGGGAGCTGCGGGAATACTCCCATCCGGCCCTGGAGGTCCTGCAGCGCTACAAGAAGCTCTCCCGGCTGCACACCGCCAACGGCTGGGCCTGGCTGGACGCGTGGGTCCACGACGGGCGGTTCCGGCCCGAATACGTGGTCGGTGGCGTGGTCACCGGCCGGTGGGCCTCCCGCGGCGGTGGAGCGCTGCAGATCCCGCATACGATCCGCGACGCCGTCCGCCCGGACGACGGGCACCTGCTGGTCGTCGCCGATGCGGCCCAGCTGGAGCCGCGCATCCTGGCGGCCCTGGGCCGCGACAACGGCCTGGCCGACGCGGCCCGCGGCCGGGACCTCTACCAGGGCATCGCCGACCAGGGCTTCGGGGGCGACCGGTCGCACGCGAAGATCGCCATGCTCGGTGCCATGTACGGCTCGACCACCGGGGAGGCCGGGCGGCTGATGCCCCAGCTGACCCGCACGTTCCCGCAGGCCATCGGGGTCCTCGAGCGGGCCGCCCGGACCGGGGAGGCCGGTGGCGTCGTGGGCACCTACCTGGGCCGGTGCTCCCCGGCGGCTTCGGAACGCTGGCTGGCCGGGCAGCGGGCCACGTCGGCCGAGGAGCAGCGGCGCGCCGACGGGGCCGCACGGACCCGGGGGCGGTTCACCCGCAACTTCGTGGTCCAGGGGACCGCGGCCGAGTGGGCGTTGTGCTGGCTGGCCGAGATCCGGCTGCGGCTGCGGGCGGCGAGGGCGGCGGGACGGGACGACGGCGAACTGGTCTTCTTCCTGCATGACGAGGTGATGCTGCATGTGCCCGCCGAGGCCGCGGAACGGGTGTCGGCGATGGTGCAGGAGGCCGCGGAGAGGGCCGCGGTGCTGATGTTCGGACGGATCCCGGTGCAGTTCCCGGTGGGAGTCGTCGTCGTCGGCTCCTACGCCGATGCCAAATGACCCGGCTCAGTTGAAGGGGTAGGGACGCATTTTCGCCTCGTCCCACGGACGGCTCCAGCCCAGGTCATCGAGCAGCCGGGCCAGCACGATCCCGGTGAACCCCCAGATGACGTGACCGTCGATGTCGAAGGCCGGCGAGTGGTGGGTGCGGCCGTCCCGGCTGATCTCGACGCGGAACCGGTTGGCCGGATCCACCAGGTCGGCCACGGGGGCGCGGAAAACCGATGCCGACTCCCCGGGGTCCACGGCGAAGACCTCGCTGGGCCGGTCCCACCAGCCGATGACCGGGGTGACCACGAAATTGGTGACGGGAAGTTCGGCCGCGGGCAGTTCGCCCAGGACCTCGACGCCGTCCGAGTCGAGCCCGGTCTCCTCCTCTGCCTCCCGCAGGGCGGCGGCCACGGGTGAGGCATCGGTGGCGTCGATGGTGCCGCCCGGGAAGGCGATCTGCCCGGCGTGCTGGCGCAGCGTGGCGGCCCGCTCGACGAACAACAGGTCCAGGTCGGCGGGAACGATGGTGGCCCTGGCGGCCGCATCGATGTCGTCGAGCCGGCCGAACAGGACCAGCACCGCGGCGCGACGGGCCGCGGCATGGTCCATCCCCTCGAACATCCAGGAGGCGGGCACCCGGCTGATCCCGTCGTCGCCGGCCTCCACCAGCGGTCGGTGGCGTTCGATGACCCCCAGCAGGTCGGCGCGGGCGTCGACGGCGGCGCCGGTCCGCTGCGTGTCGTGGCTCATGCGCCCAAGCCGTGGCCCAGGGTGCGCAGCTCGCGGCGGGTCTTGCCGGCGCGCATCAGCTCCAGCAGATCCTCCCGCCCGGGGGCGAGCTCGTATTTGAGCAGTTTCGCGGCCTTCACCGGATCGGTTTCCCCCTCGCCGTAGGACGGGCACAAGGTCGCGACCGGGCAGGCGCCGCAGGCCGGCTTCTTCGCGTGGCAGACCCGCCGGCCGTGGAAGACCACGCGGTGCGAGAGCATGGTCCAGTCCCGCTTTTCGAACAGGGCGCCCACGGCGTGCTCGACCTTGACCGGGTCGGTCTCCCCGGTCCAGCCGAAGCGGCGCGAGAGCCGCAGGAAGTGGGTGTCCACGGTGATTCCCGGGACGCCGAACGCGTTGCCGAGCACGACGTTGGCCGTCTTGCGCCCCACCCCGGGCAGGGTGACCAGGTCCTGGATCCGTCCGGGGACCACGCCGTCGTGCTCATCGACGATGGCCCGGGCCATGGAGACGATGTTGTTGGCCTTGGCCCGGAAGAAGCCGGTCGGCCGGATGAGTTCCTGCACTGCCTCCAGCTCGGCTTCGGCCAGGGCACGCGGTGTCGGATAGGCGGCGAAGAGTGCCGGGGTGGTCGCGTTCACGCGCACGTCGGTGGTCTGCGCGGAGAGGATCGTGGCCACGAGCAGCTCGAAGGCGTTCGTGAAGTCCAGCTCCGGAACCGCATACGGGTATGCCTCGCCGAGCAGCCGGTTGATCTTCCGGGCCCGGCGCTTGAGCCCGATGACGGTTTCGCCGCCGCGAGGCCGTGGCGTGGGGGTGCTCGGTGACGGCATGCTCAGGCCCGTTCGATCCGGCCGAGGTCGCGCAGCACGCCAACGGAGCCGTCGGCGTCCTGGACGAGGAACTCGTAGCCGCGGTCCTCCAGCGCGAGGATCCATTCGCCCGGTTCGAGCACGAAGGCGTTGCGGCCCGTGGCCTCGTTCAGCGCGGTGCGGCGGTCGGGTACGGCGAACCAGAAGGCCTGCTGCGCCGGGCCGTCATGCCCGGCGCTGGTGGCGGTGAAGGAGAGCTCCTCCGGATCCGGGGCCTCCGGGTCCGGGGCCTCCGGGGCGTTCTCCGCCGCCTGGTTGGACGGACGCGCGGCGGTTTCCCCCGGGGCGGCGGGGGCCCCGTCGACGACGGGGCCGGCGGTGGTTGCCGGCAGGGTCGTATCGTCCGTGGCGGTTCCGCCGGCGGCGGGGGCGTCGTCGGCGGATGGCGCCCCGCCGGCGGCCGCAGCGCCCTCGGGGGCGTGGTCCGGATCGGCTGCCGGGGCACCGGTGCCGGGCGCGGTCTGTGTGGCGGCGGTGCCATCGCCGCTGGCGGAGGGCTCCCCGCTCCCCGGGCGTTCCTGCGGGTCTGCCAGGGCGGGGTCGAACGCGGGTTCCTCCGTGGCACCCGGGCGCGGCCAGGACCCCGGGGTGGGTTCCGGCGTCGTGCTGTGGGTGGCGGCCAGGCCGGTGGCCACCGTGGGCGCCACCGTCTGTCCCGCAGTCCCGGGCTGGCCGGGGGCTGCCGGGGTGCGCTCCGGCGTGTGGGTGTGCGGGCGGGCCGGGGTCGAGGCACCCGCGCCGGGCTCGCGCGGCGCGCTGGGACGGATCGGCCGGGTCAGCAGGGCGGCCTTGCCGGGGGCGAAGTCGAGGACGAAGCCCGGGATGTAGGGGGCCGCCGTCGTGCCTCCGGCCATGACGAGGGAGCCGAGCAGGCCCAGCAGGAAGGCGGGGTTCATCGACATGACCGAGGAGATGAAGAAGTACAGGATGCCCAACAGCGAAACCACCGAGGCCAGCTGGTCCAGGGTGAGCGAGCCGGCGGTGACCTTGGTGCGGCCGGAGAGGCGCCGCCAGGCGAAGGCCGCCCCGATGACCAGCGGCAGGGCCAGGGTCACGAACTGGTTGAACGCCGTCGTGTGGAAGGTCCACACGTTGGCGTAGGAGCCGCCACCGACCTGGAACGGCAACACGGATCCGACCAGCAGCAGCACGGCGCCGGCCATCACCACGACCTCGCGCAGCGTGAACGGGCCGGCCAACGCCGGGGCGGTCCCCGACGGATCGGCGGAGGATGTGGCCACGATGACTCCTTTCGCCGCCATCTGCGTGGCGGGCTGCGATCTGCTTCGGTCCCCAGCCTATCGACGACAGCCGGGCCGCGGATGCAGGTTCGGGCTCATTTTTGCCCCCGGGGCGCCCGGAATCAACCGTTCACCGCAGAATCGGTGCGGTGGGCGTCTCACATCGTGACCGAGGACACCGCCACCGGCGATCGGTTGTAACCTGACTCACAGCACCCTTATTCCGCTCCGAAAGGATCGACATCGTGTCGGACAAGCACTCCACCCTCGACAACCTGTCCCATGAGGACCGCAGCTTCGCACCCAGCGCCGCGTTCGCCGCCCAGGCGGTGGCCCACGAGGACCTGTACCGGCGGGCGGCCGAGGACCGGCTGGGCTATTGGGCCGATCGGGCCCGCGAGGTCCTGACCTGGGACACCGACTTCACGCAGACGCTCGACTGGTCCGAGGCCCCGGTGGCGAAGTGGTTCGTCGGGGGCAAGGTCAACGCCGCCTACAACGCGCTGGACCGCCACGTCGAGGCCGGCAACGGCGACCGGGTGGCCATCCACTTCGAGGGCGAACCCGGCGACACCCGCAGCTACACGTATGCGCAGCTGACCGACGAGGTCAAGCGCGCCGCCAACGCCTTCGAATCGCTCGGGGTGTCCACAGGCGACCGGGTCGCCGTCTACCTGCCGATGATCCCCGAGGCCGTCATCACCATGCTCGCCTGCGCCCGGATCGGTGCCATCCACTCGGTGGTCTTCGGCGGGTTCTCCGCCGACGCGCTGCGCAGCCGCATCGACGACGCCGAGGCCAAGCTCGTCGTCACCGCCGACGGCACCTGGCGCCGCGGCAAGCCCAGCCCGCTCAAGCCCGCCGTCGACGAGGCCGTCGCGAACTGCGCCGGCTCGGTGGACAACGTGCTGGTCGTCAAGCGCAACGGCGAGGACGTCGCCTGGACCGACGGACTGGACCTGTGGTGGGACGACGTCGTGCCCGCGGCCTCCCCGGAGCACACCGCCGAGGGCCACGATGCCGAGCACCCGCTGTTCGTGCTCTACACGTCCGGCACCACCGGCAAGCCCAAGGGCATCATCCACACCACGGGCGGCTACCTGGTGCAGAACGCCGCCACGCACCGCGACACGTTCGACCTGCACCCGGAGACCGACGTCTTCTGGTGCACCGCCGACATCGGCTGGGTCACCGGCCACAGCTACGTCACCTACGGCCCGCTGGTCAACGGCGCCACCCAGGTCATCTACGAGGGCACCCCGGACACCCCGCACCAGGGCCGGTGGTGGGAGATCGTGGAGAAGTACGGCGTCTCGATCCTCTACACCGCGCCGACGGCCATCCGGACCATGATGAAGTGGGGCCGGGAGATCCCCGACGGCTACGATCTCTCCTCTCTGCGCGTGCTCGGGTCGGTCGGCGAACCCATCAACCCCGAGGCGTGGATGTGGTACCGCGACGTCATCGGGACCAACGCCGGGAAGAACGGCGAGCGCAAGGACGAGCCCACCCCGATCGTGGACACCTGGTGGCAGACCGAGACCGGGGCGCACATGATCGCGCCGCTGCCCGGGGTCACCGCCACCAAGCCCGGCTCGGCCCAGGTCCCGGTCCCGGGCATCACCGTGGACGTCGTCGACGAGAACGGCGCCTCGGTGGCCGACGGGGAGGGCGGCTACCTGGTCATCCGCGATCCGTGGCCGGCGATGCTGCGCGGCATCTGGGGCGACATGGACCGCTACCGGGACACGTACTGGTCGCGGTTCGAGGACATGTACTTCGCCGGCGACGGCGCGAAGAAGGACGAGGACGGGGACATCTGGCTGCTGGGCCGGGTCGACGACGTCATGAACGTCTCGGGCCACCGCCTGTCCACCACCGAGATCGAGTCCTCGCTGGTCGCCAACTCGCTGGTGGCCGAGGCCGCCGTCGTCGGTGCGAAGGACGAGACCACCGGCGAGGCGGTCTACGCGTTCGTCATCCTCCAGCGCGAGCCCGAGGGCGGGGAGGACGTCGTGGAGCTGCTGCGCGCCCACGTGGCCAAGGAGATCGGCGCCATCGCCAAGCCGCGCGGCATCTTCGTGGTCCCCGAGCTGCCCAAGACGCGGTCGGGCAAGATCATGCGCCGCCTGCTCAAGGACGTCGCCGAGGGCCGCGAGGTCGGCGATTCGACCACTCTGGCCGACGCCACGGTGATGGCGCAGATCGCCGACTCGGTCCGCCGCTGACCCGGCCGGCCACCGCCGGATCCTGCCACGCCCCGTCACACACCAGCTGTGGGCGGGGCGTCGGGGTTTAATGGGGCCATGACCGACACCGCTTCCGCCCCCCGCCGCATCCTGGTCCTCAACGGCCCCAACCTGAACCTGCTGGGCACCCGCGAACCGGCGATCTACGGCACGGCTACCCTGGCCGACGTCGAGGCCCTGTGCCGGGACCGCGCGGGCGTCCACGGCCTGGAGGTCGACTTCACCCAGTCCAACCACGAGGGCGTGCTCATCGACGCCATCCACGCCGCCCGCGGGACGGCGGCAGGCATCGTCATCAACCCGGGCGCCTTCACGCACACCTCGATCGCCATCTCCGACGCCATCTCCGCCGTCGATCTGCCCGTCATGGAGGTCCACCTCTCCAACGTCCACGCCCGCGAGTCGTTCCGCCACCACTCCTACATCTCCCCCGTCGCCGCCGCGATCTTCATCGGCGCCGGGGTCAACGGATACGGCTACGCGATCGACCAGCTCGCCACGCGCGGCTAAATGGACACCGCGGCCATCTACGACCGGTACGCCGGCACCTGGTTTGCCGGCCACTCGCCGGTCTATGCCGGATGGGCCGCCCACGTCGCGGCGACACCGAAGCTGGCCGCCCTCATCGCCACCCTGCCGCCGGCCAAACGCCAACCGAACCTGGTCTTCGCCGCCACCCGGTTCCTGGGCTGCCCGGACGCGGACGCCGCCACCTGGGGCGCCTTCCTGCACGAGCGCTGGCCCGAGGTCCGCACCGTGGTCCTCGGCCACCGTACGCAGACCAACGAACCGCGCCGCTGCGCCACCCTGCTGCCCGCCCTCGGGCTCATCGCCGCCGACACCGGCAAGCCGCTGGCCCTCATCGAGGTCGGCCCCTCCGCCGGGCTCTGCCTGCTGCCGGATCGCTACTCCTATGAGTACGACGGCGGCACCCGCCTCGGTGCCGGGACTCCCCTGCTGCGCTGTGCCACCACCGGAGATCCTCCGCTGCCGGAGGCGCTGCCTGCGGTGGCCTCGCGGACCGGGGTCGACGTGAACCCGCTGGACGGAACGGATCCGCTGACCGTTCGGTGGCTCGAGGCCCTGGTCTGGCCGGGCCAGGACGAGAGGCTGGCCACGCTGCGTGCCGCACTGGCCACGCTGGAGGGCCTGGGTACGGACCGCCCCCACCTCGTCACCGGGGACCTCAACGAGCGCGTCGCCGACCTCGTCTCGGCGGTCCCGCCCACGCACACCGCCGTGGTCTTCCACTCGGCGGTCTTGGCCTACCTGCCACCCCGGGAGCGGGCCCGGTTCGCGGCCACCATGGCCACGTTGGACTGCCGCTGGATCTCCAACGAGAATTTCGTCCTCGACGCTTCCGGCGCGACGGTGCCCTCCGTCCACGGCGACCGGTTCACGCTCGCCCTGGACGGGCGGCCGGTCGCCTACACGGGCCAGCACGGAGCCACGCTGGACTGGTTCGGCTGACCCGGCCCGGCTGACGGTCTCAGTGGGCGGAGCAGGCCCCGGTGGAGACCGCGTCGGTGTAGCCGGAGGCGTGCTCGACGACCGGGCGGACCTCCTTGAGCGAGAGCGCGTACCCGACGGGGGTGCTGCCCTTGGCCTTGGCGAAGACGACGCCGACCAGCTTCCCGGAGTCGTCCAGCAGCGGACCGCCGGAGTTGCCCTGCTGGACGTCGGCTCCGAGCTGGTAGATCTGCAGGGGCGAGGCGTCGGCGCCATAGATGTTCTGCACGGAGACGGTGCGCAGCGACTGCACGACGGCGCCCTTGGCCTGGAACGGGCCACCGGCCGGATAGCCCATGAAGGTGGACCGGTCCCCGGTGGTGAGGTCCTGGCCCAGCGGGACCGCCTTGAGGTCCAGTCCGTCGACGGCGAGCACCGCCAGATCGTGGGAGGCGTCGAAGTGCACCACCCGGGCCGGCAGGGCCCGGCCATCGCGGGTGTTCACCACCGGTTCGGAGATCCCGGCCACGACGTGCGCGTTGGTCACGACGCGGTCCTGGGCGGCGACGAAGCCGCTGCCGGTCTGGTTGACGCCGCAGGCGAACGCGGTCCCGGTGATCTTGACCACCGATGCCGACCGGTTCTGCGTGGCCTCGCTGGCCGGGCCCTGCTGCGTGGGCGTTGCCTCCGGCACGGGGGCGAACGGCTCGATGATGTCGGGGATGCTCTGGCCCATGACCACCGAGCGGGCCTTGGCCATCGCGCTCGAGACCGGATCCGGGGTGGCGTCGCGGATCGTGCCGATGACCTGGGACGAGGCGATCTGCTGGGAGAGGAAGGGCAGGCCCATGGTCGCCGCCGAGAAGGCGATCGCCGAGATCACCAGGGCCGCCACGACGACGTTCACGATGCCGCCCAGCAACCGGTCGAAGGTCTTGATGACCGGGAAGTTCAGCATCATGCGGATGCGGTTGCCGATCGCCACGCCGATGGAGTGGCCGAGGACGACCAGGACGACGGCGGTGGCAATGACCCAGAAGACGCGCCACCCGGCACTGGAGACCCAGCTGGAGACGAAGGGGATGGCGTAGAAGCTGGCCACGCCGCCGGCGATGAGCCCGGCCACGCCGCCCAATGTGACGAAGAACCCCTTGCGCAGGCCGGATACCAGGAACGCGACGAACGACAGCAACAGCAGGATGTCGAGCCAGCTGAACCCGAAAATCACCAAAAACTCCAACCCGTTGCGTCGAACCGGGGCGGGGAGCTGGTGTGTCCCGGCTGCCCGCACGGCTCCTTCAGTCTACGGGTACGGCCGGGTCCGCTTTTGGTGCTGAGGGCTGAAAACGTGCCACTATCGTTGTGGAAGGTGTCACATCGTCTCTGACTACGGCACAATAAGACCAGCGCCAACACACTTGACAGGAGAATTCATGGACATCGAGGTACTGCGCCGGGCACCACTGTTTACGACGCTCAGCGACGAGGTGTTCTCGGCCTTGACCGAGGAACTGACCGAGGTCGATCTGTCCCGCGGGGCATCCGTGTTCCGCGAAGGCGATCAGGGAGACCAGCTCTACTTCATCGTTTCGGGCAAGATCAAGCTCGGGCGCACGGCACCCGACGGCCGCGAGAACCTCCTGGCCGTCCTCGGCCCGGGCGAGCTTTTCGGCGAGATGGCCCTGTTCGATCCGAGTCCGCGCAACGCCACCGCCACCGCGGTGTCGGAGACACGTCTGGCCGGCCTGCGCCACGAGAACCTGCGCAAGGTCCTCAAGACCTCCCCCGAGGTCTCGGTGCAGCTGTTGCAGGCCCTGGCCCGCCGTCTGCGCCGTACCAACGAGTCGCTGGCCGACCTGGTCTTCTCCGACGTCCCCGGTCGCGTGGCCAAGGCCCTGCTCGATCTCGCGGACCGTTTCGGCCGCCCGGCCACCGACGGCGTCCTGGTCGCCCATGAACTCACGCAGGAGGAGCTGGCCCAGCTGGTCGGCGCCTCCCGCGAGACCGTGAACAAGGCGCTCGCGGAGTTCGTACAGCGCGGCTGGCTGCGCCTGGAGGCGCGGGCCGTCGTCATCCTGGACATCCAGCGCCTGCGCCAGCGCTCCCGCTAGGCACTTTTCGCGTCGGGTCCGTCCCGCGCGCCAAATGACCCCCGCCCCGGGTTCCGCCATGTCGGCGGGCCTTCGGGGACGGGGGTCGTTTGGCGTTGCCGAAGGCTACCCGGGGTGCGGCCAGCGTCAGCGTCCGCGGGCGGCGGCGCCTCCCTCGGAGGCGGTGCTGATGCTCACGTCGAGGTAATAGGTCCCGTCAATGGCCACCAGCTTGGGGTGGTAGGACTTCACGGGACGGCGGTGCGAGAGGTAGGCGACGCATCCGCGGGTGGTGGCGATCTTCTCGAGGATGAACTCGACCGCCGGTGTGGTGATCCGGCTCAGGTCCAGCCCCCGGGTGTCGTCCTGCCCGACCTCGTCGCCCAACGCCGTGCTCGCGCGGTCCTCGAGGACAGCGGCTGCGGACTTCCACCCGGCCCAAACTCCCTTGCCGCGCAAGAGGGACGCCTCCTGCTGCGGTGGCAGGGCGGCGGCGAAGTAGCGGGTGTCGAAGCGGCGGTGGGCGAAATCCGGACTGATCCAGTGCGAGAGCGGCCGCAGCAGGTCGGTGCGCAGCCCCAGCCCCCGCTTGGCCAGCATCGCCGTGAACCCAACATCCTGGCCGGCCACGTCCTCACGGACCTGCATCCATTCCTCGGTCGTGCAGTTCTCGACGATGGAGAGCTCGTCGGCCCCCGCCAGGAGGATGCCCGTCTCCTCGAACAACTCGCGCACGGCGCACACGATGTGGCTGCGGGCGATGCGGTGGTCCAGCACGCCCAGGCGTTCGGCCCACCAGCTCACTGAGGGGCCGAACCAGCCCGTGAGATCCTCATCCTCCGCCTCGAAGCTGCCTCCCGGGAAGGCGACCGTACCCAGCGGGGAGCCGCCGGGGCGGTACCCCAAGTACGTCTGGACACCTTGCGGTGAATCCCTGAGCAACACGACGGACGAGGCCTTGCGTGCTGCCCGGGGCGTGCGGGTGCCGAACGTCGTCCAGCTTTCCGCCGCCCCGGTCTGGGACGGCGGAAGCGGGAACAGGCGCCGCAGCATGCCGGTGCGGGGCAGGTCTGCGCCTTCGGGGCGGGGACCTCCCCCACTGCCCGCGACGCCTCCGACGCACGGGCGGGGTGAATCAGCTGAATTCGGCAATCAGTTCAACTTCCACCGCGGCGTCCAGCGGCAGGGCCGCGACGCCAACGGCCGATCGGGCGTGGATGCCGGCGTCGCCGAAAACGGTGCCCAGGAGCTCCGAGGCCCCGTTCACCACGCCCGGCTGCCCCGTGAAGGACGGATCGGAGGAGACGAAGCCCACGACCTTCACGATCCGGGTCACGCGGTCCAGGTCGCCGACCATGGATTTCACGACGGCCAGGGCATTGAGCACGGCAACCGCCGCCTGCTCCTTGGCCACGTCGGCATCCACCTGGGCGCCGACCTTGCCGGTGACTGTGAGTTCGCCATTAATGAACGGCAATTGCCCCGAGGTATGCACGAGGTTGCCGGTGATCACTGCAGGCACATAGGCGGCGACGGGCTTGGCCACCTGCGGCAGCGTCATCCCGAGGTCGGCCAAACGCTGCTCGACGGCTGATGAAGGCTGGTTTTCCACGATTTCGAGGGTCCTTTCCGGCTACTGCTTGGGACGCTTGAGATAGGCCACCGGGGCGTTTCCATCCGGCCCGGGGATGACGGTGACGAGCTCCCAGCCATCGTCGCCCCACTGGTCCAGGATCTGCTTCGTGGCATGGATTATGAGCGGTAAAGTCGCGTACTCCCATTTCGTCATACCGGATACGTTAGCCGCTCCGGCTAAAGTGGTGGGCATGGCGTCTCGAAAGTCCCCCTTCTTTAACACGGCAACCACCCTCGGCAAGATCGTGGCCTTCTTCGGTGTCAGCGCGCTTTGCGGCGTCCTGGCCGCCGGGATGCTGATCCCTGCGGCCTCCGTCGCCGGATCCTCTGCCGCCATCGGGATGGATTTCTTCGATGCGCTGCCGGCGGAGTTGAAGCAGGAGCCGCTCTCCCAGCCGTCCAAGGTCGTGGCCAAGGACGGGACGCAGCTGGCCACCTTCTACGCGGAGAACCGGACACCTGTCCCGATCGACAAGATCTCGCAGAACATGCAGGACGCCATCGTCTCCATCGAGGACGAACGCTTCTACCAGCACAACGGCGTGGACCTGCGCGGCATTGCCCGCGCCGCGGCGCACAACCTCACGAGCTCCTCGCAGCAGGGCGCCTCGACGCTGACCCAGCAGTACGTCAACAACGTGCTCATCAACGCCGCCTTCCTCAAGGGTGCGGACAAGTCCGACATCACCTATTCGGGGACCAAGAACATGGCCGACAAGCTGCGCGAGGCGAAGCTGGCGATCTCCGTGGAGAAGGAATTCACCAAGAAGGAGATCCTGCAGGGATACCTGAACCTCGTGTTGTTCTCCGGAACCACCTACGGTGTCGAGGCGGCCGCTGAACGCTATTTCTCGGTCCACGCCAAGGACCTGAACATCCCGCAGTCGGCCATGCTCGCCGGCATGGTCCAGCGACCGAACACCTTCGACCCGATCAAGAACCCGGAGCTGACGCTCAAGCGGCGCAACACCGTTTTGGCCGCCATGCTCAAGACGGATTCGATCACCCAGGCCGAATACGACAAGGCCGTGAAGACGAAGCTCGGCCTGAAGACCAAGACCTTGAAGTCCGGGTGCGTGGCCGCCAGCCACGCGAACTACTTCTGCGACTACGTGGCGCACCTGATCCTGAAGGATCCCGCCTACGGCAAGACCAAGGCCGACCGGGAGAACCTCCTCTACCGCGGAGGGCTGACGATCAAGACGACGCTGGACCCACGTCTGCAGAAGGAAGCGGAAAAGGAGACCAAGAAATCCATTCCCGCGGGCGATTCCTCGAACATGGGCGCGGCCATCGTCACCATCGAACCAGGGACCGGCAACATCCTGGCCATGGCACAGAACAAGAAGTACGGTGCTGCCCCCGACGACAGCTCCTACACGACCTACAACTTCAATGTCGGTCGCGACATGGGCGGTACCAACGGCTTCCAGGGCGGTTCGACGATGAAGCCCTACACCACCCTCGCGTGGCTGGAGGACGGCCGGAAGATGTCGGACGTGGTGGACGCCAGTCGAGACAACTATCCCGCATCGTTCCATTGGAAGGCCTCTTGCACGCCAAAGGGCTACGTCACTGTCGACGGCGGCTATCCCGTGGGTAACTTCTCGAAGGGCTACAAGAAGCGCATGACCGTGGACTACGGGCTGTACTGGTCCATCAACACCGCCACGGTCAAAGAGGCTTCCGAGTTGGATCTGTGCAAGATTGCAGACGTCACCAAACGCGTCGGGCTGTTGGATGCCTCAACCGGCAAACCGTTGACCGGCACGAACCCCTCGTTCGTCATCGGATCGAAACCGATCACACCCATGGCGCAGGCTACCGCCTTCGCGACCTTCGCCAATAAGGGCGAGTACTGCGAGAACCGCGCCCTGGAGTCGGTGACCGACGCCGCCGGCAATTCCTACAAGGTCCCCGGCATATCTTGCGAACAGGTCATCGAGCCGGGCGTCATCGACAGCCTCAACGGAACCCTGAAGAGGATCGCCGGCACGCGCGTTGCCAAGGGCACGATCAGCCAGCAGATCGGCGGCAAGACAGGCACAAATAACTCGGCCTCGTCCACCTGGTTCGTCGGCTACACCACGGGAATGGCCACCGCCGCCTGGACCGGGCGTTTTGATGGGAATGCGAAGATCGCCGGAGAACTGATCAACGGTCAGCGGTACGACAACCCGGATTCATCGACGCTGGCCTCCCCGCTGTGGATGGGCTACACGAAGGACGTCATCGACTACTACCCGGCTGAGAGCCTGGGCAAGGCGCCGAAGAAGTCGGACTCGGGTGATTCGAACTCATCGGACACGTCGGGGAACGACAACGGCGATAATGGCGACAACGGATAATCACCGCACCAACTAAGGAGAGCACCGCGCCCATGGCCGCAACACGGGAATTCATGCAGTCGATCAAGCGCTCCGCCCCCCTGGTGGGGGCCGGTGCCGGAGCCGTGGCGGCGCTCGGGGGCGTCGCGTTCGGATACGGCATGATGGAGCGCAACGCGTTTACGATCCGCCATGAAACGGTCCCGATCCTGCCCCCGGGCTATGCCGACCTGCGGGTGCTCCACATCTCGGATATCCACATGGTCCCCGGGCAGGAGGCCAAGAAGCGGTGGCTGGAATCGCTGGCCGACCTGCGTCCGGATCTGGTCGTCAACACCGGCGACAACCTCAGCCACCGCCAGGCGGTCCCGGAACTGCTGGAGGCCTTGCGTCCGCTGATGGATTTCCCGGGCGTTTTCGTCCCGGGGTCGAATTGCTATTACGCCCCCCGTTTCAAGAACCCGCTGCGCTACCTCACCGGGCGCCGGGGGAAGACCGGTGATCTGGCCCAGCGCGAGCTGCCCTGGCGTGACATGCATGCCGGTTTCGGCGCCGCGGGTTGGATCAACCTGACCAACCGCGCCATTTCCCGGAGCTACCACGGACTGCGGCTGGACTTCTCCGGCGTGGACGATCCGCACCTGAAACTGGACCAGTTCGCCGGCTGGCCGGCCGGCTCCTCCACCGGCCAGGAGGCACCGCACCTGCGGATCGGGGTGGCCCATGCCCCCTACCAGCGGGTGCTGGACCAGTTCACCGGAACCGGTGCCGACATCATCTTCGCCGGGCACACCCACGGTGGGCAGATCTGCATTCCCGGGTATGGCGCGCTCGTCAGCAATTGCGACCTGCCCACCTGGCGCGCTCGCGGCCTGACCGATTGGGAGCATGCAGGCAGGACCGCTCCGTTGCAGGTCTCCGCCGGCATCGGCACCTCGCGGTTCGCCCCCATACGCATCGCCTGCCCGCCCGAGGCCGTCGTCGTCACCCTCACGAACCGGCGCTGATGCCGGGCCTCACCTGGCGATTGGTGGATCCCAACCGCTAGCGGTACCGTATGTTTTGATTGCTTCAGGCAAACACAACAGAATGAGGACACCCGCCGTGGTGCAACACCAAAGCAGCCAGAACGAACCCGGCACCCCGGCGTCGTTCCGTGAAACCATCACCCGGCTGGGACCGCAGATCCGGCCCTTCGCCCCTCGCTTGATCGCCGGATTCCTCTGCGCCCTCGGGGCGGGAGTAGTCGCCCTGACCATTCCGCAGGTGTTGCGCACCATGGTGAATTCGGTGCTCCACATCGGCGGTTCCGCCACCGATGTGTGGGTCAGTGCCGCCATCGTCGCCCTACTCGGCCTGGCCGAGGCGGTGCTGGTCTTCTTCCGGCGCGTTTTCGTCATCACCCCCGCGACCCGCATCGAAGCCGACTTGCGCATCCGGCTGTACTGCCACCTGCAGCGGCTGCCGGTCGCCTTCCACGACAAGTGGGGCTCCGGTCAGCTGCTGTCCCGGTCCATGGCCGATCTCAGCCTGGTGAGACGCTGGTTGGCCTTCGGCTCGATCATGCTCGTCGTCTCCACGGTGACCGTCGTGGTCGGGCTGTGGTTCATGTTCACCAGCAGCTGGCTGTTGGGGCTGATCTACCTCGTCGGAGCGGTTCCCATCACGATCCGGGCGTTCTACTTCCGCAACGTCTTCCGCGCGGCCAGCCGACTCAGCCAGGACCAGGCCGGTGACCTGGCGACCAATGTCGAGGAGTCGGTGCACGGCATCCGGGTCATCAAGGCCTTCGGACGCGGCGGCCAGGCCCTGGAGGGCTTCGGCGTCCGGGCCCGGCAACTGCGCGATACCGAGATCAAGAAGGCACGCTCCCTTTCCGGGTTCCTCATGCTCGTGGTCTCGGTTCCCGAAATCACCCTGGGGGTCGGCCTGATCGTCGGGGTATGGCTGACCGCCCGCGGCGAACTGACCGTAGGCGACCTGGTGGCGTTCTTCGCAACGGCCGCCGTGTTGGCCGGACCCGTGGAAGGCATCGGCATGCTGCTCGGGATGACCTTGACGACGAAGACCGCCCTGGACCGGCACTTCGACGTCATGGACACCGAGAACACCATCGACTCCCCCACGGCCCCGGAATCGGCCGCCCGGCCGGAAGGGCGCCTGAGCCTGCGCGATGTGTCCTTCTCGTTCCCCGATACCCGCCCCGGGTCGCCCCCCGTGTTGGCCGGCGTCGACCTCGAGGTCGAGCCGGGCGAGACCATGGCGCTGGTCGGCGTCACCGGAAGCGGCAAATCGACCCTGCTGCAGCTGGTGCCCCGGCTCTACGACGTCACCGGTGGTGCCGTCCTCATCGACGGCATCGACATACGCCGCCTCGACCTGGATGCCCTGCGCAGTACCGTGTCGG
The DNA here is from genome assembly GCA_016892645.1 of Micrococcaceae bacterium RIT 802. GTDB lineage: Bacteria > Actinomycetota > Actinomycetes > Actinomycetales > Micrococcaceae > Arthrobacter_H. The sequence continues at coordinate 66,824 of JAFEMX010000001.1, read as the reverse complement.
TGGCCTTCGAGGACACCACCCTGTTTTCCTCCTCCATCGCCGACAACGTCCTGCTCGGGGCCAACCTGCCCTCCGGCCGGGATCCCCGTGAGGCCCTGGATGAAGCGCTCGAGGTGGCCCAGGCGGGGTTCGCCCACGATCTCGACGACGGCGTGGACACCGTCATCGGCGAGGAAGGGCTCTCGCTCTCCGGAGGCCAGCGCCAGCGGATCGCCCTGGCCCGTGCCATCGCCGCCAAGCCCCGGGTCCTGGTGCTGGACGATCCCCTCTCGGCCCTGGACGTGCGGACCGAGGAGGCCGTGACCGAGCGCCTGCGTTCGGTCCTGGCCGGGACGACCACGTTGCTCGTGGCCCACCGCCCCTCGACCGTGATGCTCGCCGACCGGGTCGCCCTGCTGCGGGCGGGACGCATCGACGATGTCGGAACACACGCCCAGCTGCTGGCCCGCAACGCCCACTACCGCCACGTCATCGCCAGCCTGGACGACCCCCCCACCGTGGAGGACGTCCTTCAATCCGATTCCGGACGGGGGAACCAGCCATGAGCAACATACGAGGCGTCGGCAACGAAGACCAGATCCTGCTCAACCGCGAGGACAGAACCCGCGTCAGGGCCCGATCGTGGCGCCTGCTCGGGCAACTCGCGTCCCCGTTGAAACCCATGCTGGCCCTGACCGTCACGCTGGTGGTCATCTCCAACCTGGCCCGAGCGTCGTTCCCGGTCATCATCGCCTGGGCCATCGATTGGGCCCTGCCCCAGCTCGTGGGCGGGAACGCGGCGCCCTTCACGATCACGGGAACCGCCTACCTGGTGTCGGCCGTCCTGGCCGGGGTCCTGCTTGGCTGGTACAACCTCTGCACGGCCAAGGTGAGCCAGGCGATGTTGTTGACCTTGCGCATGCGGGTCTTCCGCCACACCCAGCTGCTCAGCCTGGAATTCCACGAAAAGTACACATCGGGCCGGATCATCTCCCGGCAAACCTCCGATCTGGAGACCCTCCGCGAACTGCTGGACCAGGGCATCTCCCAACTGGCTTCCGGCATCGTCTTCATCGTCTTCACCGCGGCGAGCATCTTCCTGCTGGACTGGCGCTCCGGGCTGGTGGTGCTGTGCGCTGCGGTTCCCATCGCCATCATCTTCCGGTGGTACCAGCGGCGTTCGGAAATCGTCTTCCGTGAATCGCGCGTGGTGTCGGCCCGGTTGATCACCTCCTTCGTCGAGACCATGACGGGAATCCGCGCGGTCAAGGCGTTCAGGCGGGAGCGGGACAACGACACGAGTTACGGTTCCGTGGCAAACGACTACCGCGACAACTCCATCCGGTCCATCAACCTCTTCGGGGTCCTGCAGCCGTCCCTGGTGCTCATTGGCAACATGACCGTGGCCGCCTTGCTGCTGTTCGGCGGATTCCGGGTCCTGGACGACACCCTGGAGGTCGGGACCCTCGTGGCCCTGCTGCTGGCCGGCAAGCGCGTCTTCCAGCCGGTGGACCAGATCGCCATGTTCTACAGCTCCCTCCAGGCAGCCACCGCCGCGTTGGAAAAGGTCTCCGGGCTGCTGGAGGAGGAGCCCACGGTCGTCGAGCCGGGCCAACCGGTTCCGCTGGAGCGCCCCGCGGGGCACATCCAGTTCCGGAACGCAGTGTTCGGGTACGGGGAAGGACCGGTGGTCATGGACCGATTCGACTTGGACATCCCCGCCGGCCAGACCATCGCCGTGGTCGGACAAACCGGCGCGGGCAAATCGACGCTGGCCAAGCTGATCGCCCGCTTCTACGACCTCTCGCAAGGATCCCTCACCCTGGATGATGTTGAGCTGCGGGACCTGGCCAACGAGGACCTGCGCCGTGCGGTGGTCATGGTCACCCAGGAGGCGTTCCTGTTCTCCGGCAGCGTCGCCGAGAACATCGCCTTGGGGAAACCGGGGGCCTCCCCGGATGAAATCGTCCTGGCGGCCCGGGCCGTCGGAGCCGACGAGTTCATCCGGTCCCTGCCGGACGGCTACGACACGGACGTCAACAAGCGCGGCGGGCGGGTCTCGGCCGGCCAACGCCAATTGATCTCCTTCGCCCGGGCCTTCCTGGCCGACCCGGCGGTGCTCATCCTGGACGAGGCCACCTCGTCCCTGGACATCCCCAGTGAACGACTGGTCCAGCGCGGCCTGCAGACACTCCTCGGGCAGCGCACGGCGTTGATCATCGCGCATCGGCTCTCGACCGTGGAAATCGCCGACCGGGTCCTGGTGGTGCACGATGGCCGGATCGTCGAGGACGGCAGCCCGGCCGAACTGAGGGAGGCCGGCGGAAGGTTCGCCGCCCTGCATGCAGCCTGGCAGCAGAGCCTGACCTGACGGTCCCCGGTGTAATGCAGCTGGCCCGGACCCCGCAGTGCGGGATCCGGGCCAGCGCCTTGTCAGGTCCGGTGCCGGGCTATCGGCAACGCCCCGACATCAGGGCATTGCCTAGTGCGGCCAATCTCCGACGGCCACGGTCGAGTGCGGCCAGTCCCCCACGTTGATGGTCGAGTGCGGCCAGTCACCGACGTTGATGGTCGAATGGGGCCAATCGCCAACAGCCACCGAGGAATGGGGCCAGTCTCCAACGGCGGGCGTGGCATGCGGCCAATCGCCGACAGCGAGAACGGCGCCGGCCGCCAGCGCGGCCGTAGCCGCGAGAGCTGCAACAAGCTTCTTCAATGTTTTCTCCTTAGGGAATCGCCATGGGTTGTCCGGTTACCGCGTCAGTGAGTGGCGCATCACTTAACATTCATTGTAAATTGGTCAGAACATGTTTCGTCAAGGCTTTGCGAGTAAAGCTTTGTCGATCCGGGTTGTTGTTCACCGTCAGTAGTTCTAAGGGGTCCTTCATGGGAATCAAATTCGGCGAGAAGCTGCGCCACGCTCGACAGCAGATGAAGCTGACCCAGGCCCAATTGGGACACGGCAAGTACTCCACCAGCTACATCTCCCTTCTGGAGACCGGCAGCCGCGAACCGACCGCGGAAATCATCACCGAATTGTCGGCCCGGTTGAACCTCGACCGCGAGCTGATGGACTCCTGGAACACCCCCGTTTCCGCCGACGAGGCCGAGTTCGTGCTGCTGGAGCACCGCGCCCGGCAGTCCTTCACCGCCCGCGAGTACTCCGACGCCGAGGCCACGGCCACCGAGGCGGCCTCCGTTGCCCTGCGCCTGAAGAACTCAAGTGCCTGGTGGAACATGATGTTCCTGCGGGCCGAAGCGCTGCGGGACCAGGGCAGGCATGACGAATACCGCACCGCGGCCGAAGAGGTCCTGAACCACCCGCTCACCGACGAGTCGCTGGCCCTGAAAGTCAGGGCCGAAACCCTGGTGGCCAATGCCTATCTGGGGTTGGGCAAGCTGCATATCGCCGTGGAACACGCCATCAACGCCGTGGACCAGGGCAAGAACCTGCCCGGCGACTCGTTGATCTACATCGGCGCGTTGTTCGCGCTGATCGCCTCGCTGGCCGAATCCGGGCAGCTCGATTCGGCGTGGACCAGTTGCGAGGCCCTTGCCGAGGCGGTGGCCGAGGGCGCGCCCAGCCAGACGGCCGGCAATGCCTACTGGGCCATCGGCAACGTCGCCTTCAAGCGGCAGGACATTGCCGCCGGGCTGAGCAACCACCAGTTGGCCGCCCAGCGCCTGCTGCCGGCCAGCGACATCGAACAGTGGGCCCGGTTCAACAAGGCGTCGGCATCCATGCGGCTGGCTGCGGGGGTGGTCGAAGCCGAGACCGTGGAGTGCATCGAAAAGGCAGAACTGGCCATCAGCGTGATCGGCGGCAATCCGGCCGAGGCGCTCGAATTGCGGCTGATCCGCGCCCGGTGGCTCCACCTGAACGGGCAGCCCGAACAGGCCCTGGAGGAACTGGCGCCGGTCGAGGCAGACCGCGAGATGCTCTCGCAGCACCTGCAGGGCGAGATCGACCTGCTCACGGCGCGCTGCATGGTCAGCATGGGCAATGGCACGGAGGCCGTCGACCACCTGGCACGTGCCCAGCAGGCCTTCGCGCTGGCTGGTTCCCCCGACCGCGCCTCGCTGGCGATCGAACTGGCCACCGAGATCAGGGCCTCGCGCCGGGAGAAGTAGGCGGCAAACGGCGGCGGCGCACCCCTCCCGGGTGCGTCGCCGTCCGTCGTCGACTCCGGTCCGGGTGGCCCCTGCTGCGCTCGGGTGCCCTTGCCGTTCAGGCGGAGAACGCGTGCCCGGTCAGGCGCTGGTAGGCCTCGATGTAGCGGGCGCGGGTGCGCTCGACGACGTCCTGCGGCAGCGGCGGTGGCGGGGTGTCCCCCGCGCGGTCCCAGCCGGAGGCGTCCGACGTCAGCCAGTCCCGGACGAATTGCTTGTCGAAGGACGGCTGGGAGTGCCCCGGCTCGTACGTCCCGGCGTCCCAGAAACGCGACGAGTCCGGGGTGAGGACCTCGTCGCCCAGGGTGATTTCACCGGTTGCCGGGTCGAGGCCGAATTCGACCTTCGTGTCGGCGAGGATGATGCCGCGCTCCCGCGCGATCTGCTCGGCCCGGGTGTAGACGCCCAGCGTCAGCTCCCGCAGCCGGTCGGCCACGGTGGCACCGACCCGCCCGACCACCTCGTCATAGGTGATGTTCTCGTCGTGTTCGCCGACGTCGGCCTTCGCGGACGGGGTGAAAATCGCCGGCTCCAGGGCGGACCCGTCGACCAGCCCATCGGGCAGGGGCAGGGAGCAGACCGTGCGGCTGGCGTTGTACTCGGCCAGCCCCGACCCGGTCAGGTACCCGCGGGCGATGCACTCGATCGGGTACATCTCCAGTTTCTTGCAGACCATGGCCCGTCCGGCCACTGCTTCCGGCACGTCGGTGGAGATGACGTGGTTGGCGAAGCCGTCGAGCTGGTCGAACCACCACAGGCTCAGCTGGGTGAGGACCTTGCCCTTGTCGGGGATCGGGGTCTCCAGCACGAAGTCGTAGGCGCTGATCCGGTCGCTGGCCACCACCAGGACGCGGTCGGCATCCCCTGCGGGGATCCCCGCCGGCGTGTACAGGTCGCGGACCTTGCCCGAATAGAGGTGCTCCCATCCCGGCAGTTGGAGTGTCTCGGTCTCGAAGCCGGCCATCAGTTGCCCTCCCGCTCGATGGTGATGCCGCCCTCGGCGGCGCGCAACGCGATGTCGGTGCGGTATTGCCCACCGGCCAGGGCGATCTTCCCGATCCCCGCATAGGCCCGTTCGCGGGCCCCCGCCAGGTCGCGGCCCAGGCCGACCACGGCCAGTACCCGGCCTCCCGCGGAGACGGTGGACCCGGCGTCGTCCAGTGCCGTTCCCGCGTGCAGGACGCTGACGCCCTCGAGGCCGGCCGCCTCGTCGAGGCCGGTGATGACGTCGCCGGTGACCGGGCTGTCGGGATACCGGGCGGAGGCCAGGACGACGCCGACCGCGGCCTGGCTGCGCCAGGTCAGGGGCTCGATGGTGTCCAGATCACCGGTGGCGGCGGACAGCAGCAGGGAGCCGAGCGGTGTCTTGAGCCGGGCGAGGACCGCCTGCGTCTCGGGGTCCCCGAAGCGGGCGTTGAATTCGATGACGCGGATGCCGCGCCGGGTCAGGGCCAGCCCGCAGTACAGGACACCGGTGAACGGGGTGCCGCGGTCGGCCATGGCCGAAATGGTGGGCATCGCCACGCGCTCCATGACGTCGTCGACGAAGCCGGCCGGCAGCCATTCCAGCGGGCTGTAGGCGCCCATGCCTCCGGTGTTCGGCCCCTGGTCGGCATCGAAGATGCGCTTGAAGTCCTGGGCCGGAGCCAGCGGGACCGCGTGGTGGCCGTCGGAGACGACGAAGAGGGAGACCTCCGGCCCGTCGAGGAACTCCTCGATGACCACCGACCCCCCGGCCGCGAAGCAGTCCTCCGCATGGGCCAACGCGGCCGCGCGGTCGTCGGTGACGACGACGCCCTTGCCGGCAGCGAGCCCGTCGTCCTTGACGACGTAGGGGGCTCCGAAGGCATCGAGGGCGTCGGCCGCCTCGGCGGCGTCGGTGGCCACCCGTGCCATGGCCGTGGGCACCCCGGCGACGGCCATGATCTCCTTGGCGAACGCCTTGGAGGCCTCCAGCTGCGCGGCGGCCCGGGTCGGGCCGAAGGCGGGGATGCCCGCTTCCTGCAGGGCGTCGACGACTCCGGCGGCCAGGGGCGCCTCGGGCCCGACGACGACCAGCGACGAGCCCAGTTCGCGGGCCAGCGCGACGACGGCGGCCGGGTCCTGGGCGTTGACGGCGTGGACCGGCACGTCGCGGGCGATGCCCGCATTGCCGGGTGCGGCGTGGACCTCGGTGACGAACGGATCGTCGAGGAGGGAACGGACAAGGGCGTGTTCGCGGCCACCGGGGCCAATGACGAGTACCTTCACGATCCCCAAGCGTACCGGGGCAACGGGCCGCGGGCTTGGGTAGTGTGGTGGACGTGCGTAAAGAAACAGTGTGGGAAGCCCGCCGGAGGGAAAACCCCGGCCATTCGCAGTGGTACATCCAGCGGTTCGAGGCCATGCGTGCGGAGGGGGCGGACCTCGACGGCGAGGCACGCCTCATCGATGCGATGCTCCCCCGCGACAGCCGCGTCCTGGACGCCGGCTGCGGTCCGGGACGCGTCGGCGGCGAGCTCGCCCGGCGCGGGCACCGGGTCTCCGGCGTCGATGTCGACCCCGAGCTCATCGAGGCCGCACGGGCCGACCATCCGGACGTCGACTGGCGCGTCGGGGACCTGGCCGAGCTCGAGGCGCCGGCCGCCGGTGACGCAGCAGACCTGCTGGTCTGCGCCGGCAACGTCATGACGTTCCTGGCCCCGGGGACGTCCGGCGAGGTGCTGCGCCGCTTCCACGCCCAGCTGGTCCCCGGCGGGCGGGCCGTCATCGGCTTCGGCACCGACCGCGGCTACGATCCCGAGGTGTTCCGGTCCGAGGCCAGCGCCGCGGGGTTCACGGTGGACCACCTGTTCTCCAGCTGGGAACTGCACCCGTACCCGGGCGACACCTCGTTCCTCGTGGCCGTCCTGGCCCGTCCCGCGGGCTCCTGACCCGGCCCGTCGGCGGCGTCGCGGCAGCATAGAGTAGGACCATGTCTCAGACCACCCCCGACTTCGCGGACCTGGCGGTCGTGGACCGCAACGGCTTCATCGAATCGCGCCATGCTGGCACCGCCGTCGTCCTCGGAGCCGACGGCGCTGTCCTGCGCTCCCTCGGCGACATCGACGCCCCCATCTTCCCGCGGTCCTCGCTCAAGCCCTTCCAGGCGCTGGCCTCCATGCAGTCGGGTGTCCCGCTGCGCGGCGCCGAGGTCGCCCTCGCGTGCGCCAGCCACGTGGGCAGCACCGAGCACCAGGAGCTGGCCGCCTCGATGCTGGCGAAGGCCGGCCTGTCGGCCGATGACCTGCGCTGCCCCACCGCCTGGCCGCGCCACGAGGCCACCCGGTTGGAGGCCATCCGGACCGGGGGCTCACCGTCGCGGCTCGCGTTCAACTGCTCCGGCAAGCATGCTGCCTTCCTCTGGGCCTGCACGGAGAACGGATGGGACACCGAAACTTACCTGGACCCGGCGCATCCGCTGCAGCGCCGCGTCGTGGAGGTCGTGGAGGACTACGCGGGCGAGAAGATCGCCCACCTGGCCGTCGACGGGTGCGGCGCCCCGGTGCCGGCCATCTCGCTGCGCGGTTTGGCGGCGGCGACGGGACGGCTCTCCGGTTCCCCGGGCAACAAGGCCTCCGATGCCCGGGCGGCCACCATCGCCACGGCCATGCTCGACTACCCCTGGGCCGTCCACGGGCACGGCGAGGAGAACACCGTGGTGATGGAGGACCTGGAGGTCCTGGCCAAGCTCGGGGCCGAGGGCGTGTTGATCCTTGGCACCGGCGGGGGCATCTCCTGCGCCGTGAAGATCCGCGACGGCAACAGCCGCGCCGCGTCCCTGGTCGGCCTGACCCTGCTGGCCTCCGTCGGGGCCATCGAGGTGGACGCGATGACCGCCGTGCTGGAGAAGATCAGCACCCCCATCCTGGGCGGGGGCCAGCCCGTGGGCCGCATCCGGGTCGCCCGCCCCGTGCTGGACCTGCTGGATTAGGGCGTGGGGGTACGACGGCGGATCCCCGCCGAGCAGGGGTTGCCGGCGGTGGCCGCCTGGCAGCGCGCCGGTGCCGCGGAACGGGCCGCCCTGTCACGGCCTGCGCTGGCCATGGCCGTGCGCTACGCCCTCGAGGAGCTTTCCGAGCGCGCCGAGGGGAACTCGGTGGAGGTGCGCGTCCCCCCGTTCGGTGTCGCCCAATGCGTGGCGGGCCCCCGGCACACCCGCGGAACCCCGCCCAATGTGATCGAGCTCGACGCCGCGACCTGGCTGGCCCTGGCCACCGGCGAGGTCCGGTGGGACGAGGCACGCGCCTCCGGGTCGGTCGCCGCTTCGGGGCTGCGTGCCGACTTGTCCGAACACCTGCCGCTCTTCGGTACCCTTTAAGGCATGGATTCCCCGCGTTCTGCCGCCTCCCCCGATGACCGTTCCCCCACTTCGGGCTCCATCGAGGTCACGGTTTCGAGTTCCCCGAAATTCTGGCCGTTCGCCGGCGCCGGGGCCGTCGTGGGCGTGCTGGTGGCCATGTTCACCTCCCTCGCCGGCGATCAGGGCGGCGAATTCTCGCGCGGCTCGGTCTTCGGGTTCTTCGCCATCGTCTTCGGCTTGGCCGGGGTCCTGCTCGGATGCATCGCCTACCTCGCCGTGGACGCCGTGCTGCGCCGCCGCGCCCGTCGGGCACGCGCCGTTCCGGTGGATGACGGAGACGTGACAAAGTAGCCGGCCCCGGGACCAGCCGGAGCCCGACAACGTGAGAGAATGTTGACCATGGTGCGCGGTGACGGAAAGCTTTCACATGATCTTTTGTCCGGAGAGAAGGGCCCGCAAGACGAATGCGGGGTCTTCGGTGTCTGGGCACCCGGCGAGGATGTGGCCAAGCTGGCCTACTACGGCCTCTACGCGATCCAACACCGCGGCCAGGAGTCGGCGGGCATCGCCACCTCCGACGGCCACCGGATCAATGTCTACAAGGACATGGGACTGGTCTCCCAGGTGTTCGACGAGAACACCCTGAACTCGATGACCGGGCATATCGCCGTCGGGCATTGCCGGTATTCCACCACCGGTGCCAGCCATTGGGCCAACGCGCAGCCCACGCTCGGCGCCACCGCCGGGGGCACCGTCGCCCTGGCCCACAACGGCAACCTGATCAACTCGGCCGAACTGATGGACATGGTCGTCGCCGAGCAGGGGGCCAAGTTCCGCGGCGAGCTCGCCCAGGGCAACACCACCGACACGGCGTTGGTCACGGCGCTGCTGGCCGGCCAGGAGGGGACCGGGTTCGAGGAGACGGCCCTGGACCTGCTCCCCAAGCTCAAGGGCGCCTTCAGCTTCGTCTTCATGACCGAGGGGACCCTGTACGCGGCGCGTGATCCGCACGGTGTCCGCCCCCTGGTGCTGGGCCGGCTGGAGCGCGGCTGGGTCATCGCCTCCGAACAATCGGGACTGGCCACCGTCGGCGCCAGCTTCATCCGCGAAATCGAACCGGGCGAGTTCATCGCCATCGACGAAGAGGGCATCCGCTCCCAGCACTTCGCCGAGGCCACCCCGGCACACTGCGTCTTCGAATACGTCTACCTGGCCCGCCCGGATGCCTCCATCAACGGCCGCTCAGTCTACGAATCCCGGGTCGAAATGGGACGCCAGCTCGCCCGTGAAAACGGTGCGAACGCCGACATCGTCATCCCCGTGCCCGAGTCAGGGACCCCCGCTGCCATCGGCTTCGCCGAGGAATCCGGCATCCCCTTCGCCCACGGATTCGTGAAGAACGCCTACGTCGGGCGCACCTTCATCCAGCCCTCGCAGACCCTGCGCCAGCTGGGCATCAAGCTCAAGCTCAACGCGCTGGAACCGGTCATCCGCGGCAAGCGCGTCATCGTCGTCGACGACTCGATCGTGCGGGGCAACACCCAGCGCGCCGTCGTGCGCATGCTGCGCGAAGCCGGTGCGGCCGAGATCCATGTGAAGATCTCCTCCCCGCCCATCAAGTGGCCGTGCTTCTACGGCATCGACTTCGCCTCCCGCGCCGAGCTGATCGCCAACGGGGCGAGCATCGAGGAGATCACCACCTCGGTGGGGGCGGATTCGCTGGCCTACATCTCCCAGGACGGGATGATCGCCGCGACGGAGCAGCCGCGCGAACGCCTGTGCACCGCCTGCTTCTCCGGGAACTACCCGATCGAGCTGCCCCGGCGCGACCGGCTCGGCAAGAACCTGCTCGAGCGCCCCAACGCCGGCAGCGACGGGTGCGACCCGGGACCGGATGCAGAATTCGAGGATTCCCTCACCCCCGCCGACAAGACCCCGAGTTCGAAGTAAGGACGCCTGAAGAATGACATCCTCCCAGCCCGAATCCGCCGGCATCACCTACGCCTCGGCAGGCGTCGACGTCGAGGCGGGAGATCGTGCCGTCGAGCTCATGAAGGACGCCATCAAGGCCACCCACAACGAGTCGGTCCTCGGCGGGGTCGGCGGTTTCGCCGGCCTGTTCGATGCCAGCGCGCTGGTCTCCTACAAGAAGCCGCTGCTGGCCACGTCCACCGACGGCGTCGGGACCAAGGTCGCGATCGCCCAGGCGATGGACATCCACCACACCATCGGCCAGGACCTGGTCGGCATGGTCGTCGACGACATCGTCGTGGTCGGGGCCAAGCCGCTGTTCATGACCGACTACATCGCCTGCGGCAAGGTCGTCCCCGAGCGCATCGCCGACATCGTGCGCGGCATCGCCGAGGGCTGCTCGATGGCCGGTACCGCCCTCGTCGGAGGGGAAACCGCCGAGCACCCGGGCCTGCTGGGCGAGCATGACTACGACGTCGCCGGTGCCGCCACGGGCGTCGTCGAGGCCGATGCCCTGCTGGGCCCCGAACGCGTGCGCTCCGGTGACGCGGTCATCGCCATGGCCTCCTCCGGCATCCACTCCAACGGCTACTCGTTGGTCCGCCGGGTCATCAACCACGCCGGCTGGGCCCTGGACCGCGAGGTCTCCGAACTGGGCCGCACCCTCGGCGAGGAGCTGCTGGTCCCGACCCGCATCTACACCGCAGACTGCCTGGACCTCATGGACCACCTCAACACCGGCGGGGCCTCCGTGTTGCACGGCTTCAGCCACGTCACCGGCGGCGGCCTGGCAGCCAACCTGGCCCGCGTGCTGCCACAGGGCCTGATGGCCACTGTCGAGCGGTCCACCTGGTCGCTGCCCGCGGTCTTCACGCTGGTCGGCGAGCTCGGTGGCGTCCCGCAGGCGGACCTCGAGCGGACGCTGAACCTCGGCGTGGGCATGATCGCTATCGTCGACGGCGACGCGGCCCAGGCCGCCGTCTCCCGGTTGAACGACCGCGGCGTGCCGGCCTGGGTTGCCGGAACCGTCGGGACCGTCACCGACGAGGCGGCCGCCAGCGGCGCTGACTTCGTCCAGGGCGCGAAGGGTGTCGACGGCGGGGCGGTCCTCATGCGCGGCTCCTACGCCGGCTGACACCCGCCCGGGCCTTCACGGCCGCCGGTTCCCGCGGGGAGCCGGCGGCCGTCGTCGTTCAGGAGGCAGGCAGTGCCTCGACGAGTTCCCACAACGCCGGTGCCACCCGGGTGCGCCAGCGCCAGTGCGCCTTGGCGTCACCCCTGCTGGGCCCGTCGTTGATGATGGCGACCTGCCGGCCGTTGGCCACGGCGTTGAGCACCAGCTTGTAGCCGCTCATGACGGCCAGGCTGGATCCGATCACCAGCAGGCCCGTGGACGCGTCTTCGAGGCCGCGCACGGCGGCCTTGCGCTCGGCCGGCACGTTCTCGCCGAAGTACACCACGTCGGGCTTGAGCTCGACGCTGCCGCAGGAGAGGCATCCGACCATGGTGAAGTCGGTGATCTGCTCGTCCGAGAGGGTGACGTCGCCGTCGGGGTTGACGGAGTCCGGATCCACGACGATGCGCTCGAGATACCCGGGATTGGCGGCGGCCAGGCGTTGGTCCAGACCGGGACGCGACTCCACGAAACCGCAGTTCAGGCATTTCACCTCGTCCAGGTCACCGTGCAAGGTCACCACGTCCGGGGACCCGGCGCGGCGATGCAGTCCGTCCACGTTCTGCGTCACGACGCCGTGGATGGCCCCGGCCCGTTGCAGCGCGGCCACCAGGCGGTGCCCTTCGTTCGGTTCCGCGACGGCCATGCGCCGCCAACCGACGAAGCTGCGCGCCCAATATCGTTGCCGCGCGGCCGGATCGTGCTTGAACTCCTGGTAGGTCATCGGCCGATGGGACCGCAACGAGCCGCGGGGGCCGCGGTAGTCGGGGATGCCCGAATCGGTGGAAATGCCGGCTCCGGTCAACGCGAGAACGGATCCGCGCGCCAGCATGGCGGCAATGCCGTCCCGGGCCGTCTCGGGGTCCTGGGGTGGCGCCGTTTCGGCCACGATGCGCTCGATGGAGCGGATGGCCGCCCGGTGGGCGTTGGCGATGGGGAGATCCATGTCATCCTCGTTTCCGGGCACGATAAAAAGCGCGGGCGGCCCGTGGGGCCGCCCGGCGCCTCGGCACCGCTTGGGTGGAAATCATCGCCACCGCGCCATCCGGCGTGGTGGTCAGCCTAGCCGACGGGTTTCGCCGTCGTCGTCGTCGCTGGAATACCGGTCCCCATACTCCGCGTAGTCCGCGTCGCTGGAATCATCGGCAGGCGAGGAGGTCCGGGTGGCATGGCCGCGGCCACCACCCAACTCCTGTTGCAGGGCAGACAAATCAGTGGCCGGGGAATAGTACTTGATATCCCTGGCCTGCCGTGTCGCTTTTGCCTTCTGACGGCCGCGCCCCATGGCGTGACCCCCTTTTTCGCTAGATCCGGAGGTGGTCCCTCAATTCAAGAGGAAGGCCCCGGAGAATGTGGCTGTTTCTTTCGTATTCCTAGGTTAACATGTTTCGACCCCAGACGCCGTCCCCGGAGGGCCCGTTGCGGCCGCTACAGTAGGTGGCAATACTCTCATCGCCGCACTTACCCTGAATGGAGCGACCGTGCAGGAGCACAGCGACCGGCACGTGCCGTCCTACCAGCCTCCGCGCCCGGCAGAAACGCAGAGGATCCACCGGTTCGGGATGACTCCCGCCTGGTTGGCCATCGGGGCCATCGGCATCATCCTGATCCTCGTTTTCGGCATCACCCGGCTCGTCCAGGCCATGCATCCGGCCCACGAGGCAGCCGCTTCCGTGCCCCGGAATCCGTCGCCGGGCATCGATGGGATCATCGCCGAGCATGCCCCTCCGCACCAGTTCGAGGTCGGCGACTGCCTCGCCGACTTCACGTCCCCCCTGGAGACGGCGACGATCGTCACGTGCTCGACGCCGCATGAGGCCCAGCTGATCGGTGTCGAGACGCTGGACGACGTCCCCTATCCCGGGGATCCCCGCGTGACGTCCAAGGCCGAAGAAGCCTGCCGGGCCATCCGCCTCGACCCCGAAACGGCGCTGGAGGGCAGCTGGAACTACGCGTTCAGCCGCCCCTCCTCGGGCACCTGGGAGGCCGGTGACCGCAGCGTCGCGTGCTTCCTCGCCCTGGAGGACGGCACGACGACGGCATCGCTGCTGCCGTCGTCGTCGGTCTAGCCGCGTTCCACGTCCGGTGCCCCGGCGCGGTCAACGGTGAGGCCGCCCTCGTCTTCCAGCGCATCGACCTCGACGGTGTCCCCGTCGGCGATCTCGCCGGAGAGGACCGCGCGGGCGAGCCGGTCCCCGATCTCGCGCTGGACGAGCCGGCGCAACGGGCGTGCCCCGTAGGCGGGGTCGTACCCCGTGAGTGCCAGCCATTCCCGGGCCGCATCGCTGACGTGCAGGGTCAGGCGCCGCGCGGTGAGCCGCCGGGCCAGGGTGGCCACCTGGATGTCCACGATCCGTCCGAGATCCTCGAGCGAGAGGGGGTCGAAGAGGATGACGTCGTCGAGCCGGTTCAGGAATTCGGGCTTGAACGAGGCGTCCACGACACTCATCACGGCCTGTTTCTTGGCCGCGTCGTCCAGCGAGGGGTCGACGAGGTATTGCGACCCGAGATTCGAGGTGAGCACCAGGATGACATTGCGGAAATCCACCGTCCGGCCCTGGCCGTCGGTGAGCCGCCCGTCGTCGAGCACCTGGAGCAGGATGTCGAATACTTCGGGGTGGGCCTTCTCCACCTCGTCGAGCAGGATCACCGAGTATGGGCGGCGGCGGACGGCTTCCGTGAGCTGGCCGCCTTCCTCGTATCCGACGTACCCCGGAGGCGCCCCGACGAGCCGGGAGACCGAGTGCTTCTCGGCGTACTCGGACATGTCGATGCGCACCATCGCCCGTTCGTCGTCGAAGAGGAAATCGGCCAGGGCCTTCGCCAGCTCGGTCTTGCCGACACCGGTCGGTCCGAGGAACAGGAACGAACCGGTGGGCCGGTCGGGGTCGGCGATCCCGGCACGGGACCGGCGCACTGCATCGGAAACCGCGGACACTGCCGATTTTTGGCCGATCAGCCTCTCGCCGAGCAGCGCCTCCATGCCGAGCAGCTTCTGGCTTTCGCCCTGGAGCATGCGGCCGGCGGGGATGCCCGTCCAGGCGGAGATGACATCGGCGATGTCATCGGCCGTGACCTCCTCGGAGACCATCGACTCGGGCCGCCCATCCTGTTCGGCGGCCTGCGCCTGGTCGAGCTGGCGCTGCAGTTCGGGAATCTCGCCGTAGAGCAGGCGCGAGGCCTTCTCGAGGTCGCCGTCGCGCTGGAGGCGTTCGGCGCGGGATCGGAGGCCGTCGAGTTCGACCTTGAGGTCCCCGACCCGGTTCAAGCCGGCCTTTTCGGCTTCCCACCGGGCGTTGAGCGCGTCGAGACGCTCCCTTCGGTCGGCCATGTCGGCGCGCAGCGTCTCCAGCCGTTCGCGTGAGGACGGGTCGCTTTCGCCCTTCAGGGCCAATTCCTCCATGGTCATGCGGTCCACGATCCGACGGAGCTCGTCGATTTCCTCGGGGGCCGAGTCGATCTCCATGCGCAACCGCGAGGCGGCCTCGTCGACCAGGTCGATGGCCTTGTCGGGCAGCTGCCGGCCCGAGATGTAGCGGTTGGACAGGGTCGCTGCCGCCACGAGCGCCGAGTCCGCGATTTCGACCTTATGGTGGGCCTCGTAGCGCTCCTTCAGCCCGCGCAGGATCCCGATGGTGTCCTCAACGCTCGGTTCCCCGACATAGACCTGGGCGAATCGGCGTTCCAGCGCGGGGTCCTTCTCGATGTTCTGCCGGTACTCGTCCAGCGTCGTGGCACCGATCAGGCGCAGTTCCCCACGCGCGAGCATGGGCTTGAGCATGTTCCCGGCATCCATCGCCCCTTCCGAGGCCCCGGCACCCACGACGGTGTGGATCTCGTCGATGAACGTGACGACCTGCCCGTCGGAGTCGCGGATCTCCTCGAGCACCGCCTTGAGGCGCTCCTCGAATTCACCACGGTATTTCGCGCCGGCGATCATCGACCCGAGGTCCAATGACACGAGCTTCTTGCCGCGCAGGGATTCGGGGACGTCGCCGGCAACCATCCGCTGGGCCAGGCCCTCGACCACCGCGGTCTTGCCCACGCCCGGCTCGCCGATGAGCACCGGGTTGTTCTTGGTTCGCCGGGAGAGCACCTGGACCACCCGCCGGATTTCCGCATCACGGCCAATGACGGGATCGAGCTTCCCGGACCGGGCGATGGCCGTGAGGTCCGTGCCGAACTTCTCCAGCGCCTCGAAGGTGCTTTCGGGATCCTCGGTGTCGCGCGGGTTGTCCCCGCGCAGCGCCTCGACGGCGGCTTTCAGGGCCTCGCTGGAGGCTCCGGCATCCCTCAGGACCTCACCCGCCCGCCCGGAATCGGCGGCGAGGCCGAGCAGCAGATGCTCCGCGGAAACCCGCCCGAACCCGAGGTCGGTCGCGGCCTGCGTGGCCGCGTTGATGACCTGCAGGAAGGCACGCGAGTACTGGGCCTGGGCCACGGTGTTGCCGGAGGAGGCAGGCAGGTCGTGGATCGCTCCGCTGGCGGCGACGGAGACGGTATCCGGGTCGACACCGGCCTTCTTGAGCAGTTCGACGGCCAGGGATCCGCGCTCGTCCATCAGCGCCTTGAGCAGATGGACCGGCTCGACCTGGGCGTTCCCGGCGGTGGAGGCGTTCATCCCGGCAGCCGAAAGGGCCTCCTGGCTTTTGGTGGTGAATCTGGTGTCCATGCGGATCCCTTCCTGGCGTTGCCGTCGATTTCAAACTTGAGTCTACTCCACTCAACTTTGGTTTACGACTTTATATTCCGGTCGGTAATGGCCGCCCGCACCGCACTCGTTGCGGACCCCGGCTGGCGAGGATGGCGATCAAGGGGTCCACGCCGGCGTCGCTCCCCCGGAGTCGGAGAACAGGAGGGATGGCCGGCCGGAGATGCCCCCAGGCCGCGGAGGCACCGCATGTCGCATATCCGGGTGCACCTCCCGGGAGCCGGCGCCGCCCTCCGACCGGAGGGCGCCGCTTCGAGGTCCGGACAGCCGTCGACGCAGCGACGGTCCCGCGTCCGCCGCCGTCCATCAGGGGCCGCCGGAGCTCTCATGGCTGCCGGAGCATGCAGGTGCCATCGATCCTCGTCCTGCCGGCGTCCGACGTGGCGTGGCCTCGAATCAGCCGGCGGCAGCCGCCTCCAGCACGGCCAGGTCGATCTTCTTCATGGGCATGAACGCCGCCGTGACGCGCTGGGCGACGCCCGGGTCCCCACTGGAGAGCAGTTCGGTCAGCCGTGTCGGAACGACCTGCCAGGACACCCCGAACCGGTCCTTGAGCCAGCCACATTGCGATTCCTCGCCGCCGGAGACGAGTGAATCCCAGTAGTGGTCGACCTCCTCCTGCGAGTCGCACAGGATCTGGAAGGAGACCGCCTCGTTGAAGGTGAACATCGGTCCGCCGTTCAGTGCGACGAAGGCCCGTCCACCGAGCTCGAAGGAAACCGTCATGGGCACGTCGGGGTCCGGCCCCGGGGATTGGCCCAGCAGGCGGGAGTCCGGGAAGATCCCGGTGTAGAAGCGGGCTGCTTCGAGGCCACGGCCATCGAACCACAGGCAATTGACGATGTCCTGCATGGGGGACCTTCCTGGTCCAGGATCCTGGCCGCTTCGGGTCCCGGGTGCTGGTTGGGGATACCAACGCCACACGGCGTCGGCTGCAGCCCACCACCAATGTAGACGCCCCGGTCCCTCCGGGGAATAGTCAGGCGGCGGGCCCCATGGGCAGCCGGGTTCCCGAGGGGACGATGACCTTGCCGAGGGGGACGAGGGAGACGGGGATGAGCTTGAGGTTGGCGATGCCCAGGGGGATCCCGATGATGCTGACGAACATCGGGATGGCCGTCAGGACGTGTCCGATGGCGATCCAGATCCCGGCCACGATGATCCAGATGACGTTGCCGATGGTGGAGAAGAAGCCGGTCCGCCCGCCGCGGTCCACGATCGTCCGGCCGAAGGGCCACAGTGCGTAGCTCGCGATGCGGAACGACGCGAGCCCGAAGGGGATGGTCACGATGAGCACGCAGCAGACGATGCCGGCCAACAGGTAACCCAGGGCCAGCCACAGGCCACCGAAGACCAGCCAGATGATGTTCAGGATCAGGTTCACGGGTCCACTCATGTCCTCCAGTCTGCCCGCATGCCAGGTTCGGCGCCATCCGGGATCACCCTGGTCTCCACCGGTCCTCCGCTTAAGTTTTGCTAACGATCACCCGCCGGTCCCCGCGTTTGGTACCGGGCGGTAACGTCGACGGGTGAAGATGGAACGGATGATGACCCGACTCCGCCCCGCTCGCTGGGGGGTCGCCGGCGTGCTGGTGGCCTCGTTGCTGGCCGGTTGCTCCCTGTCCCCCGACGCTTCCCTGCCCGTGCCCGGCGGGAATGACGTCAGCACGCCGGCGCCCATCGACGACGGTCCGGACGCCAGCAGCGGCCTGGACGCACGTCTGCTCTCGGGTGTGGACCGGGCCAGCCGCTCGGACGAGGAACGCAACATCTTTGCCGGCTGGTACACCGTGGCGGCCGAACCCGAGTTCGGCCTCGGCCAGGAACGGGCGCTCCAGGAGACCATCGACGCCTACGTCGGCGACCTCTCCCCGGAGGCCTTCGCCGGCGTCGCCCCGCCGGAGCTGAACACCACCTCGACGCTGACCGGGTCCTCGGACCGGATGCTCGGCGTCCGGCAGACCTCCTACACCTTCATGGGTGCCAGCGGCGGTTCGGCCTACCGCACCGTGTGGTACGACCGCGAGAACCGCCGGACCCTGTCCACCCGCGATCTGTTCGATTCCGACGACGACTGGGAAGATTTCCGGTCGTTGTCCGCCGAGCAGTTGGCCGCCAACGACGAGGTCTTCCCCGAGGAGGCAACGGAGCCGGCAGCCGCGTTGCTCGACTCGGTGAACTTCGATTCCGCCGGCAACGCCCTGGTGGAGTTCGACGACTACTCGGTGGCCCCGGGGTCAGCTGGCGCGGTGGTGGCCAGGATCGCCTCCGACGACCTGCTGCCGCTGCTCAGCCCGGGCGGGCTCGCCGTCCGCGCCGCGGGGATGGATCCGGCACCGGTGACATCGGCCCGGAAGGCCACCGATGACGACGACGGGGCCTCCTCCCGCCGGGCTGCCGCGCCGCAAGCCAGCGGGAGCCCGGCGCGGCGCTCGGCACCGGACTGCCGGAAGGCCAAGTGCATTGCCCTCACCTTCGACGACGGCCCGGGACCGTCCACCCCACGGCTGCTGTCGATGCTGGCCGAACATGATGCCCGGGCGACGTTCTTCGTGGTGGGCCCCCATGCCCGGCGCTACCCCGACGTGCTCCGGCAGGCCGCGGACGCCGGACATGAGATCGGCAACCACACCTGGTCCCACCGCTCGCTGACCACGCTGGCTCCCGACCGGGCCCGCAAGGAACTGGCCCAGACGGACGACGCGGTCTCCGCGGCCACCGGCTCCGCCCCGACCCTGACCCGGCCTCCCTACGGGGCCACCAACGCCGCCGTGAACCGGCTGGTCCACACGCCCGTCGTCCTGTGGGATGTGGACACCCTGGACTGGAAGCACCGCAACGCGGACACGGTGGCCCGGGCGGCCCTCCGCGAGGCACATCCCGGGGCCATCGTGCTCATGCATGACATCTACCCCACCTCGGTGGCCGCCATCCCCCGCATCCTCGACGGGCTCGAGGCGCAGGGGTACCGGTTCGTGACGGTCTCCGAACTGCTGGCGTCCTCGAAGCCGAAGGCCCAGATCACTTACAGCCACGGGCCGGCGGGCAAATAGCGCCCGGCGGGCGGCGGCGGCTAACGTTGGTCCAATGAATGATCCCGCAGTGCCCAAGCCCCCGGCCCGCGGCCGGGCCGTCGACGACCTGAGCTACTACCGGACCGACCCGGTGTCCTTCGTGCGCCGCGGCTCGCGCCTGCACGGCAAGCGCAAGGACTCCTGGGACCGCCTCTCCGGCGACTACGTCATCCAGGTCCCCCGGCACCACGCGGACACGTCGGTCCACGAGGACTTCAGCTTCGATGCCGAGCAGGCCTTCGGCCGCCGTGCACCGCTAACGGTGGAGATCGGCACCGGGCTGGGCGAGGCCATCGCGGCGGCCGCCGAAGCCCACCCCGAACGCGATTTCCTGGCCGTGGAAGTCTACCTTCCCGGGCTGGCCCAGCTCATGGCACGGATCGATGCCAAGGGCCTGACGAACGTGCGGGCGGTGCAGGCCAATGCGCCCGAGGTCCTGGACGTCATGCTCGAACCCGGCTCCGTCGACGAGCTGTGGATCTTCTTCTCCGACCCCTGGCACAAGACGCGCCACCACAAGCGCCGGCTCATCAAGGAGTCCTTCCTGCCCAAGGCGGCACGGGTCCTGGCCCCGGGCGGTACGTGGCGGCTGGCCACCGACTGGTCGGACTACGCCGAGCAGATGCGCGCGATCCTGGACGCCTCCGACGACTTCACCTCGCTGCATCCCGGCGAGCAGGCCGGAGTCGATTCCCCGCTGACCCGCGTGCGCCGCAACGGGCTGGAGGGCCATGACCCCGACCCGGAATTCAGCGACGAGCTCGGCGGATGGGCACCGCGCTACGACGGCCGGATCCGGACGAGTTTCGAGGGCAAGGCCGTGGCCGCCGGGCGGCTGGTCTTCGACCTGGCCTACCGCCGCTCCCCCGCCCGGGACTAGGACGAGGGCGGGAGCACGGTGGCCGCGGCGGGACCGAACTTCTCCGCGTAGCGTCCGAAGAGCTGCTTCCAGTCGCGGTCCGCGTCCACGACGTAGCCGCCGACCGATTCCCGCAGGGCCGCCAGGCACACGTGCCACCCCGCACCCTCCCGGGCACCACGGCCCTGCCCGTCCAGGGAAGCGGCGAAGTCGAGCCGGGTGCCGCCGTCGTGCTCGGTGAGGGTCAGGCGCAGCGAGTCGGATTCCCAGGTGAAGGCCAGCAGCGCGCCGGCCTCGACATCCACGACGCGGCCGGCCATGGGCTCCCCGTCGGGGTCCTCGGGAAAGGTGAAGCGCAGGACGCGCCCGATGGTCCACTCCCCCACGATCGTGGCCGGGAACCACTGGCCCAGCCCGTCGCGGCTGGCGATGGCGATCCAGGCGTCCCACCGGTTCACCGGCAGGTCGATCGTGTAGGCCAGCACCCAGCGCCGGCCGCGCTGGACGAAGTCGGCCAGTGCCATGCGCTCCTCGTTCATGCCCATATGCTACGTCCAGGTCGGCGCGCCGCCGATGAGGATGCGGGCGAGGTTGTCCAGCGAGAGGGTGCCGGGGTCGCGGTAGCCGTAGTCGGCGTGGGAAGCCCCGGGGACGTAGCGCGAGGTGTTGTGCCCGGTGACCGCGTGCAGGCCGGAGTCGGGGTGGCCGTCGACGGCGAACGGCAGCCCGGCCACCGCGGTGCGGCCGCTGAGCAGGCGCCCGCAGCGGGCGAGCAGGTCACGGCGGGCGACCGCCTCGAAGCGGCGGTCCACCGGGACGCCGAGCGTGCGCGGGTCAGCCAGCAGCCTGGCCGGGATGCCCGCGGAGCCGGTGGTGGCGAGGGTGTCGATGCGCTGGCGCCGGTGCCCGTCGGGGGCCGGCTCCGCGGCGAGCCGGGCCAACGCGTGGGCGGCCAGGGTGGCACCGTAGGAGTGGGCCTCGATGGCGGTGTGCACCGCCTCGGGCAGGAGTTCCCCGATCCTGCGGATGTCATGGGTGAGCCGTTCGACGGCGGTGCGGGCGGCGCGGTTGAAGATGGCCCGCAGCAGGCCCGGCGCCGGGTAGCCGAGCCAGGCGATGACGGCGGGACGTTCGGCTCCGGCGGCCTGCTGGGCCAGCAGCAGTTCCCCGGCTTCGCGGGCGCTGCCCCACATGGCGGTGCCGGGGCGGATGCCGGCCCCGGAGACCTGCCAGGTCAGGTGGGTGGCAGTGTCGGGGTCCCCGAGGACGACGGCGGCGAGCGGTTCGGGCCCGTCGAGGTCCAAAAAGAGCAGGCTCCGGGCCGGGATGGCCGCGTCCATCGAGGTCGGGCGCAGGGCGTGCGCGACGCCGTCGATGGCTGCCTTGCGGCGCTGGTCGAGCCCGTCGCGTTGGCGTGTGGCGGTCTCGAAACGGCGTTCGGCCCGCGCGATCAGGTCGGCCACCGTGGGCGGCGGCGTGGACGCCATGCCGGCGCCTAGTCCTGCGGGCGCCAGATGACGACGGCCTGGGTCCGGGCGCGGGGCCGCTGGCCGCGGGAAAGGCTCACGACGTCGCCGGCCGCCGCACCGGCGGCGAAGACGCGTTGCAGTTCCGTGGAGCGGCGGCTGACCTCGGCGAGCTCCTGGTTGAGCTCGGCCACGCGGCTGCGCAGCGCGGCGACCTGGTTCTCCAGCTCGAGCACCCGGCGGATGCCCTCCAACGAGACACCGTCCTTGGAGAGGCGTTGCACCTCCCGCAGCAGTTCGACGTCGTGCCTGGAGTAGCGGCGTTGCTTGCCGCGCTGCCGCGACGGCGAGACCAGCCCCATGCGGTCGTACTGGCGCAGGGTCTGCGGGTGCATGTCGGCCAGTTCGGCGGCCACCGAGATCACGAAGATCGGGATGAACCGGTCGTTGATCGCCAGTGCCTTGCCCTCTGACATGTGGTTCCCTCCTCGGTGTCGCGTTCTCGTGCTGTTTCCGCCGCGCCGGCGGGGCCGTCGGCGCTAGAGTACCGCCTTCACGGCGATCCCCGCCCGGGGGTCGGCGTCGGTGGTGGCCGCGGCGAAGGCCTGCACGGCCTCCTGGGCCTCGGCGTTGAGCTTCTGCGGGACGACGACGTCGATGGTCGCCAGCAGGTCGCCGGTGGCCTTCGCGGTTTTCACGCCCCTGCCCTTCAGCCGCAGGGTGCGCCCGGAGGAGGTGCCCGCGGGGACCTTCATCTTCACGCTCTCGCCCGTGAGGGTCGGGACCTCCACGGTGGCGCCCAGGGCCGCCTCGGCGAAGGAGACGGGCAGGTGGATCCGGATGTTGTTCTCCTCGCGGATGAAGAACGGATGCGGTTTCACGGCAACCTTGACCATGAGGTCGCCGTTGCCGGCCGGGCCGCGCTGGCCCTTGCCGCGCACGCGCACGCTCTGGCCATCGCGGATGCCCGCGGGGATGCGCACATCGATGACCTCGCCATCGGGTTCGCGCAGCCCGATGGTGGTGCCGCGGATCGAGCCGGCGAAGGAGATCGTGGTCGAGGCGGTGCGGTCGGCGCCCTTTTGGGGTGCCTGCTGGAAGCCACCGAATCCGCCGCCGCCGAAGAGGTCGGCGAATTCGGGCGGGACCTGGCCCCCGCCGGGGAACCCGCCGCCGCGGCGGGCGCCGCCGGAGTTGAAGAGGTTCCCGAAGACGTCGTCGAACCCGGCGCCGCCGCCGGTCGACCCGCCGGCTCCCCCGGCGGAGAAGCGGGCGCCGGATCCCATGGCCCGGATCGCGTCGTATTGCTCGCGTTCCTCCGGGTCCGACAACACGGAGTTCGCCTCGGTGATGTCCTTGAACTTCTGCTCCGCGGCGGAGTCCCCCGGATTGGTGTCAGGGTGGTACTTGCGCGCCATCTTGCGGTAGGACTTCTTGATGTCGGCATCGCTGGCATCCTTGGAGACGCCGAGGATGGCGTAGAAATCCTTGTTGACCCAATCCTGACTGGCCATCGGGCGCCTCCTGTTTCTGGTTGGTTCTGTGGTTCACGGGGCCCGGCCGCCCCACGGGGTGGGACGGCCGGGGATGGGTGGCGTTACGCGCCGGTGGAGACGACCACCTGGGCCGCGCGGATGACCCGCTCGCCCTTCTGGTAGCCGTTGCGCAGCACCTGCGCGACGTGGTCCTCGGGGACCTCCGTGCTGGGCTGCTGCATCAGCGCCTCGTGGATCGTGGGGTCGAACGCGACCCCCTTCTCCTCGATGCGCACCAGCCCGTGGCCGGCCAGGATGGTGTCGAACTTCTTCGCCACCGCCGCGAACGGCCCCTCGTCGAGGTCGCCGTGCTGGCGGGCGGCGTCGAGGTCATCGAGCACCGGCAGCAGGCTGGCCAGGACCGACTGGACGGCCAGGTCGCGGACGGCTTCCCGGTCGCGCTCGACGCGCTTGCGGTAGTTGACGTACTCGGCCTGCAGGCGCAACAGGTCGTTGCGCAGCTCCGTCTCGACGTCGCTCGTCGCGGCCGGCGGCTGCTCCTGGCCCGCCTCGTTGAGGATCTGCTCGGCTTGCGCCAGCGCGTCCTCGGTGTCGACGTCCTCCCCGGCTGCGGTCACGTCCTCCTGCCCTGCGGCATCGCGCACCTCACCCGTCTCGGGATCGACCTTGCGCTTGTCCGTGAAGCGCACCGGCTCCTCGCCGTGCTCTTCGTCGTTGCCGTGGTGTGGCATCGGAATCGAACCGCCTTACTTCTTCTCGTCGTCTTCGTCGACAACCTCGGCGTCGACGATGTCCTCTTCCGGGGCCTCGGTGCCGGTGGACTCGCCACCGGCTTCACCGGCTGCGCCGTCGGCCTGGGCCTGGGCGTAGATGGCCTCGCCGAGCTTGGTCTGGGACGCCTGGAGCTTCTCGTAGGCGGCCTTCACCTCGTCGTCGTTGTCCTGGCCCTCAAGGGCCGCCTTCAGGGCGTCGACGTCGGCCTGGACCTCGGTCTTGACCTCCTCGGGCAGCTTGTCCTCGTTGTCCTTGATGAGCTTGTCCACGGAGTACGCCGACTGCTCGGCGGCGTTGCGGGTCTCGGCTGCCTCGCGGCGGGCCTTGTCCTCGGCCGCGTGCTCCTCGGCCTCCTGCACCATGCGCTCGATGTCCTCCTTGGCCAGCGAGGTGCCGCCGGTGATGGTCATCGACTGCTCGGTGCCGGTGCCCTTGTCCTTGGCGGAGACGTGGACGATGCCGTTGGCGTCGATGTCGAAGGTGACTTCGACCTGCGGCACGCCGCGCGGCGCCGGTGCGATGCCGGTGAGCTCGAACGTGCCCAGCGGCTTGTTGTCGCGGGTGAACTCGCGTTCGCCCTGGAAGACCTGGATGGACACGGACGGCTGGTTGTCGTCGGCCGTGGTGAAGGTCTCGGACCGCTTGGTGGGGATGGCCGTGTTGCGCTCGATGAGCTTGGTCATCACGCCGCCCTTGGTCTCGATGCCCAGCGACAGCGGGGTCACGTCGATCAGCAGGACGTCCTTGCGCTCGCCCTTCAGGACGCCGGCCTGCAGTGCGGCGCCGACGGCGACGACCTCGTCCGGGTTGACGCCCTTGTTGGCTTCCTTGCCGGCCAGTTCCTTGACCAGTTCGGCCACGGCCGGCATGCGGGTGGAGCCGCCGACGAGGATGACGTGGGCGATGTCGGAGACCTTGATGCCGGCTTCCTTGATCACGTCGTTGAACGGCTTGCGGGTGCGCTCGAGCAGGTCCTTGGTCAGGTCCTGGAACTTGGCGCGGGACAGGTGCTCGTCCAGGTGGACCGGGCCGTCGGCGGTGACCGAGAGGTACTGCAGCGAGATGTTGGTGCTCGTCGCGCTGGAGAGTTCCTTCTTGGCCTGCTCGGCGGCTTCCTTCAGGCGCTGCAGGGCGATCTTGTCCTTGGACAGGTCGGCGCCCTTGGACTTGGCCTGGGCCAGCAGCCAGTCGACGACGCGCTGGTCCCAGTCGTCGCCGCCGAGGCGGTTGTCGCCGGCGGTGGAGCGGACCTGGATGGTGGAGAAGTCGTCCTCGTCCTTGCCCACTTCGAGCAGCGAGACGTCGAAGGTGCCGCCGCCGAGGTCGAACACGAGGATGAGTTCGTCTTCCTTGCCCTTGTCCAGGCCGTAGGCCAGGGCGGCTGCGGTCGGCTCGTTGACGATGCGCAGCACGTTCAGTCCAGCAATCTCGCCGGCTTCCTTGGTGGCCTGGCGCTCGGCGTCGTTGAAGTAGGCCGGGACCGTGACGACGGCGTCGGTGACCTTCTCGCCCAGGTACGACTCGGCGTCGTGCTTGAGCTTCATGAGCGTACGGGCGGAGATCTCCTGCGCCGTGTACTTCTTGTCGTCGATCGTGGTGCTCCAGTCGGTGCCCATGTGGCGTTTGACGGAGGCGATCGTGCGGTCGATGTTGTTGACGGCCTGGCGCTTGGCGATTTCGCCGACCAGGACCTCGCCGGATTTGGAGAAGGCCACCACGGACGGCGTGGTGCGTGCGCCTTCGGCGTTGGCGATGACGGTGGGCTCGCCGCCTTCCAGGACGGAGACGACCGAGTTGGTGGTTCCGAGGTCGATACCTACGGCACGGGACATGATGCATCCTTCTTTCCGATGGGAAATGCTGGGGTTCTCCGCCCAACCCGGGAGGTTGAGCGTTCTGCACTCAAGTCTACTCGCGCTCGTTTTGATGTCAACTCGAACTTGAGCGCATGTGGCTCAAGTTTGATCAACCGGAGTGTCCGGGCGCCAAAAAGGCGCCGCTCCCCCATCGAATGGAAGGGGGAGCGGCGCCTCGTGGGACGTGGTGGCCGCCCTCAGGGGAGCGGGTGCCGGGCGCCTACTTGTGGTTGGACTGCGGGGCACCGGCCCGACGGCTGCCCCGGCCACGGCCGGGACGGCCCGAGCCGAGCGCCTCCTGGGCCTTGGGACCGATCGCGTCGCCGATGGTGTTGCCACCGCGATTGCCCGACGAAGCGGGCCGTGACGAGGAGAACGACCGGCTGGACTCGCCGCCGCGCCCCTCGGCGCGGGGTGCGCCCTGGCGCTGTCCGGCCCGGCTGCGACCGCCGGCACGCGGGCCACCACCCGAGCGACCGCCCGGTGCGTCGCTGCGCTGGCCGCCGTCGCGTCCACCGCGCTCTCCGCGGTCGGCGGTGGCGGGACGACCGGCGTTCTCGCCGCGGTTGTTGCGGCCATCGCGCGGTCGGTCCGCGCCGTCGCGGGCCGGCCGGCCGTTGCCGGCGGGGGCCTCCGTGCGACCGGCGGGACGACCGGGACGGGAGTTCCCGCGCCCGCCGCGCCGGCGGCCACGGCCACCGGCGGCGTCGGAGTCGGCCAGGGACTTGGTCCGTGGTGAGGAGTGCGGGGTCGGCGCCACGTAGGTGACCGACTCGGCCTTGTCGCCGCGTACCGCCGCGACGGACGCCGCCTGCGGGGTGACCCGCTCGAGCGGGACCTTGATCCCGGCGGCACGCAGCAGCGACTTCACGTCGCCCTGCTGGTCGGGAGTGGCGATGGTGACCACGGTTCCGGAGGACCCGGCCCGGGCGGTACGGCCCGAGCGGTGCAGGTACGCCTTGTGCTCGGCCGGCGGGTCGATGTGCACGACCAGCTCGACGCCGTCGACGTGGACGCCACGGGCGGCGACGTCGGTGGCCACCAGCACGCGCGCGTCGCCACCGGAGAAGGCGGCGAGGTTGCGGTCACGGGCGTTCTGGCTGAGGTTTCCGTGCAGGTCCACGGCCGGGACGCCGGACTTGGAGAGCCAGACGGCCATCTTCTTGGCGTGGTGCTTGGTGCGCATGAACATGATGCGGCGCCCGGTGCCCGATGCCAGTTCGAGCACCAGTTCCTTCTTGGAGTCGGCGTCGACCATGAAGACGTGGTGGTCCATGGTGTCCACCGCGGCCTGGGAGGAGTCCACCGAGTGGACGACTGGGTTGCTCAGGTAGCGCTGGACGATCTTGTCCACGCCGTTGTCCAGCGTGGCGGAGAAGAGCATGTGCTGGATGCCCCGCGGGGTCTGGTCCAGGATGCGCTTGACCACCGGCAGGAAGCCGAGGTCCGCCATGTGGTCGGCCTCGTCGAGGATGGAGACCTCGACGCGGGACAGGTCGGCGACGCGCTGCTTGAGCAGGTCCTCCAGGCGTCCGGGGCAGGCGATGAGGATGTCGACGCCGGCATTCAGGTCCTTCTCCTGGCGGACCTGGGAGACACCACCGAAGACGACGGCGGTGCGCAGGTCCGCGCCCTCGGCCAGCGGGATGACGACCTTGCTGATCTGGGTGGCCAGTTCGCGGGTCGGTGCCATGATCAGGGCGCGCGGGGAGCGGGCCTTGCGCGGCTTGGGGTCGGCGGCCAGGCGGGCCACCAGCGGCAGGGAGAAGGCCAGGGTCTTGCCGGAGCCGGTCTGGCCGCGGCCGAGCACGTCCTTGCCGGCCAGCGTGGAGGGAAGGGTGGCTTCCTGGATGGGGAAGGCGGATTCGATTCCCTGGGCGGACAGGATGTCGGCCAGGCGTGCGGGCACGCCGAGGGAAGTAAAGGAAACGCTCACGGGCTGCTTTCGGTCGTTGCTATGCGCAACCGGGTTCGGCGCGCAGGTCGCCGAAGAAGAGGATGGCCTGGGCCCCCGGGTGGGGTGCTCCGCCGATCGCCCGGGGGCGATGGGTCTTCCGCCGCTGCTGCCGGCGCATCATGCGTGATGCCCGGGCGGCGGGAAAAGGGTCAAATCTGTCGACGCAGGGCCCGCGTGCATCCGACCGGAGCCGGAAGGCGTGGAGCCACTGTCCACCAGTCTAGCAGCGGCTCCCACCCCGTCCCTATTGTGTGCCGGATCTCACGGGCCGGTCGGCCGTGTGCCCGGTGTCGGCATCGTCTCCGGCGAGCGGCTTGAGTTTCCACGGCCACCAGATCCGCTCGCCGAGGTCATAGGCCAGCGCGGGGACCAGCAGGGACCTGACGACCAGGGTGTCGAGCAGGACGCCGAAGGAGACGATGAAGGCCAGCTGGACCAGGAACATGATCGGGATGACGCCCAGGGCCGCGAACGTCGCCACCAACACGATGCCTGCGGAACTGATGACTCCCCCGGTGACGGCCAACGCGCGCAACACCCCGTCCCGGGTGCCGTGGAACCGCGATTCCTCGCGCACACGGGTCATGAGGAAGATGTTGTAGTCCACCCCCAGGGCCACGAGGAAGACGAACCCGAAGAGCGGCACCGACGGGTCGGCCCCGGGGAAGTCGAAGACCCCGTTGAAAACCAGCGCGGAGACGCCCATGGCCGTCCCGTAGGAGATGACCGTCGTGAGCACCAGCAGCACGGGGGCCACGATCGAGCGCAGCAGCAGGACCAGGATGACCAGGATCGCGGCCAGGACCAGCGGGATGATCTTCACCAGGTCTGCCTCCGCCGTGAGGTTGGTGTCCAGCGACACCGCGCTCGGACCACCGACCAGGGCGCCGGGGTCCACCGCGTGGGTCGCCGTCCGCAGCGCCGTGACCGTCTCCTGGGCCGCGGACGAATCGGCGGCATCGGACAGCGTCACGGAGAGCAGGACGTGGCCATCCACGACCTGTGGCCGGGTTTCCGCGCCCGGGGCGCCCACGCCGGCGGGCGCTCCCCCGGGGGCCTGCAGGTAGGCGCTGGCCACCCCGTCGACCCCCTTGACCCGTTCGAGCACGGCCTCGCCGCGGTCCGAGTCCACGATGACGGTCGCCGGGCTGCCGGCCCCGGCGTCGAAGTGCCGCGCCAGCGCGTCCTGCCCGTCGGCGGATTCGGTCTGCCCGAGGACCAGCTCGCTTTGCGGCACGCCGGTGGCCTGCAGCTGGGTGATCCCGGCGCAGCCGGCCAGCAGGACGACGGCGGTGGCGATCCAGAGGCGGCGGGGATGGCGGCGCACCATCCGGGCCGTGCGCGCCCAGAGGCCAGCGCCGTCCACCGGCGACGCCGGGACGTGGTCATGGTGGCGCGGGATGAGCGGCCAGTAGGCGCCCCGCCCGAGCAGGCCCAGCAGCGCGGGCAGCAAGGTGAGCGCGGCCAGGACGGAGAACACGATCCCCGAGGCGCCGATCGGGCCCAGCGCCTTGTTCGAGTTCAGGTCGGAGAAGACCAGGCACAGCAGGCCCACGGTCACGGTCCCGGCCGAGGCGATGATCGGTGCCGCCGCCCCGCGCAGGGCCGCCCGGACCGCCTGCAGCCTCCCGGCACCGTCGGCGACGGCCTCCTTGTGCCGGGCGACCAGCAACAGCGAATAATCCGTCGCGGCCCCGATGACCAGGATGGACAGGATGCCCTGGCTCTGCCCGTCGAGCACGATCCAACCGGCCTTGGCCATCCAGAACACCGCGAGGATCGCCGCGCAGAGCGCCGACACCGAGGTGAACAGGACCGCCAGCGGCAGCAGCAGCGACCGATAGACCAGCAGGAGGATCACCAGCACCGCACCGAGTGCGGCCAGCAACAGGATCCCGTCGATGCCGGCGAAGGCCCCGATCAGGTCAGCCGTCAGGCCGGCCGGGCCGGCGACGTAGGCGCTGACCCCGGGGGCCATTCCGGCTCCCAGCAGGCTGCGCAGCTGCCCGACGGCCTGGTCAGTGTCCACCGAACCGTCGAGGGGGACGATCATCTCGGCCGCGAGGCCGTCCTCGGACGGGAACGGCCCGGCCACGTCGCCGGTGACGGCGTCCAGGTCCGCGACCCGGGCGGCCAGGGCCTTCAGGTCCACGTCCCCGAGGGCGGCGCGGTCCGTTGCCTCAAGCACGACGACGGCGGGAATGGCTCCGCTGCCATCGAACCGCTGCTGCCATTCCAGGGCGCGGGTGGCCTCCGCCGAGGCGGGCAGGAAGCTCGACTGGTCGTTGCTCTGGACCTGGTCCAGCTTCCCGAAGGTCGGGCCGCCGATGCCGGCGATGGCCAGCCACACCAGCACCAGGACCGCGCAGACCAGCAGGCGCACCCGCGGGTGCGACGGAAGGGTTTCCGACTTACTTCCATCCTGAAATAGTTTCACCATGGAATCATAACCGATCGGCGCTACACTGCAACGGTGGACAACGGAGCGAACTTCCAGTTGGTCCGGCTCCTCCAGGAATTCACCCAGGCGTCGGACCGCTTCGTGGACACCACCAGCGGCGACAACGCGATGCACCGCAGCGACCTGAACGCCCTCTCCGTGATCATGCGCCACGAACAGGCCGGAAGGCCACCCACGACGTCGATGCTCGGCCGCGAACTGCATCTGAGCCCGCCGGCCACCTCGGCACTGGTCAACCGGCTGGAGCGCAGCGGCCACGTGGTGCGCCACCGCTCGGAGGACGACCGCCGGGTGGTGCGCGTCGCCGTCACCGACCACGCAGTGGCCGAAGGCCGGCGCATGTTCGGCCCCCTGGCCCGGGCCCTGGGCCAGGCCATCGCCGGCTACACCGCGGCAGACATCGCCCTCGTCTCCCGCTTCATGGCCGACGCGTCGCGCGCGGTGGACGACGCGACGAAAAAACTCGACATGTAGCTGCCCCTCCACGCCCCCATCCGCCTAGGCTCTGGAACATGGACAACGAGGTTTACTCCCACGGCCACCACGAGAGCGTCGTCCGCGCGCATGCGGTACGCACCGCCGCCGACTCCGCCCCGCACCTGCTGCCGCACCTGGTCCCCGGCCAGCGGATCCTCGACGTCGGTTGCGGCCCCGGCTCCATCACCCTGGACCTGGCGCGCCAGGTGGCCTCCCCCGATGGCGCCGGCCGGGCGGTCGGCGTCGACCGCTCCGAGGACGTGCTCGCCACCGCACGCGCCCGCGCCGCCGCGGAGGGCGTCGACAACGCCGGCTTCGAGACCGGCAACATCTACGACCTGCAGTACGACGACGGCGCCTTCGACATCGCGCACGCCCACCAGGTGCTGCACCACCTCGCGGACCCGGTGGCCGCGGTGCGCGAACTGCGCCGGGTGGCCGCCCCCGGCGGGCTGGTGTCGTTGCGCGAGGCCGACTATGCGGCCATGTCCTGGTTCCCCCAGGCCCCGGCACTGGATCGGTGGCGGGACGTCTACGACGCCATTTCGCGCTCCAACGGCGCCGAGCCCAATGCCGGGCGCCGCCTGCTGTCCTGGGCCATCGACGCCGGGTTCGACGCGGCCGAGCTGGAGATCTCCGCGTCGACCTGGATCCACGGCAACGCCGAGCAACGCAACGGGTTCGGCCTCGGCTGGGCCGAGCGGTCGCTGCACTCCAGCTACGCCGAGCAGGCGCTCGAACGCGGCATCGCCGACCAACCCGCCCTCGAGGAGATCGCCGCGGGCTGGCGCGCCTGGGCCGCGGATCAGTCGGCCGTGTTCATCATGCCCAGTGTCGAGCTCATTGCGCACGTCGGCCAGGACTGATCGGCCTCCCCCACCGTCCCGCGCCGCCATCCCGGAGGACACTTTGCGCAGAGCCACCGCCATAGTGCGGATCATCGCCGCAGTGGCCGTCATCGCCGCCGTGATCTCCACCTTCCTGGACACCTCCACGCGCTCACCGGTGAACCCGTTCAATTTCTTCGGCTTCTTCACCGTCCAATCGAACCTGATCGCCGCCGCGGTTCTGGCCGCCACCGCCCTGACGTCCCTGCTCCGGCGTCCGATCCCGGCCACTCTGGTCATCGTGCGGGCCGCCGCCACGACGTACATGGTCGTGACCGGCGTCGTCTACAACACCTTGCTCACCGGATTGCCCGGCGGCATCGACCTGGACTGGGCCAACACCGTCCTTCATCTGGTGTTCCCCGTCTATTGCCTGCTCGATTGGCTGTTGTTCCCCGACACCTTCCGGGTTCCGCTGCGGAAACTGGGATACGTCGCCGCCTATCCGCTGGCGTGGCTGGCCGTGGTGCTGGTGCGCGGCGCGACCGACGGCTGGGTCCCCTACCCCTTCCTGGACCCATCCCACGGCTATGTCCCGGTGGCGCTCTCCGTGGTCGGCATCGCCGTGGCCATCGTCGGCATCGGTGCCCTCGTCTTCACACTTGGGTCATCCGGTCTCCGGCAGCGGCGGACGGGGCCGTAGGATCCTCGGGTGACCTTTTCCCTGTGGCTCTCGCTGTTGGGTGCCAGCCTCCTCATCAGCTTCACCCCCGGTGCCGGGGCCATCAACACCATGAACAACGCACTGAACGCCGGGTTCCGCCGTTCCTTCTGGGGGATCCTGGGCCAGCAGGCGGCGCTGCTGGTGCATGTGCTCGTTGTTGCCGCCGGCGTCGGCGTCCTGGTCGCCAACTCCCCGATCGCCTTCGCCGTGGTGCGCTACCTCGGTGCGGCCTACCTGGTGTACCTCGGCATCGGGCTGCTGCGGGCCAAACCCGATCCGGACACGGCGGCGGTCGACGTCCGGGCCCACGAACCGGCGGCCTCCATGTTCCGCCGTGGCCTGTGGGTGAACCTGCTCAACCCGAAGGCGATCGTCTTCTTCCTGGCGTTCACCCCGCAGTTCATCCGCCCGCAGGAGCCGCTGGTGCCGCAGTACCTCGTGCTCATCGGCACGATCGTGGCCGTGGACATCCTGGTCATGTGGTTCTTCTTCGCGGCGACGGCCAAGGGGTTCCGCCGCTTCACCCGCAATGTCCGCGGCCAGCGCATCCTGAACCTGGTGTTCGGGACGCTCTTCATCTTCGTCGCCGCCCTGCTGCTGTTCCTGCATCAGTAGGCCTGCGGCCAGACCCGCTGCCGTGCGTCCTGCCGTCCGGGCCGCCGGGTGCATAGACTGGCTTCATGTACAGGATCCTGACAGTCTGCACCGGGAACATCTGCAGGTCGCCGATGGCCGCGTACATGCTCCGGGAGGCAGTGGACGCGGCCGGGCTGGAGGACGTGGAGATCGCCTCCGCAGCCACCAGCGACTGGGAGACCGGGAACCCGATCGACCCGCGGGCCGCCGGGCTGCTCACCCAGCGCGGCATCGAGACCTCGAGCCACGTGGCCCGGCAGTTCACCGCCGACGACTTCGCCACCGCCGACCTGGTCCTGGCCCTGGACACCGACCACTTCAACCACCTGCGGCGCCTGGCCACCAACGACACGGACCGGTCCAAGATCCGCATGTTGCGCTCCTTCGACCCCGAACTGGCCCGCGAGGCCCCGGCACGGCAGGGCATCTACGACCCCTGGTACGGCGACGAGGCGGACTTCGAGACGACCTCCCAGCTCATCGTTGCCGCGCTGCCGGGTTTGGTGCAGCACATCAAGAGCCAGACCGCAGACACACGTGGCGCGTAGATCCCCCACCATCATCGCGGTCGACGGCCGCTCCGGTGCGGGCAAGAGCACGTTGGCCCTGGAACTGGCCACCGCCTTGCGGGCCCACCGCAACGTTTCGGTCTTCCATCTCGAGGATGTCTACACCGGCTGGGACGGTCTGGCCGAGGGCCGCCAACGCTACGTCGGCCAGGTCCTGGAGTCCCTGTACTGGGGCGAGGACGCCCGCTGGACGTCCTGGGATTGGGTCCACGACACCGACGGCGAGCGCCGCAGCACCGTGGCGGCCGACCTCGTCATCGTCGAGGGGGTCGGAGCCGGTTGCCGCGAGGCGCGCCCGTACCTGGACGCCGTCGTCTGGGTCGAGGTCGAGGACACGGCACGACGGCGGCGGGCCCTGGAGCGCGATGGCGACACTTTTGCCCCGCACTGGGACCGCTGGGCCTCCCAGGAGCGCGGCTGGCTCGACACGGACCCCGTTCCCGAGACGGCCGACATCCTCGTGTTCAACCCCGCCGACGGCAGCGCCCCGGCCGATGCCCTGCGCGCCCTGTCCCAGCTGCCGGGCCTGCAGGAGGCCCTGCGTCCCGAGATCCAGGCGGCCGCCACCCCGACGCTGCTCTCCCGGCGGCTGCCCCTGCCGGACGCCGCGATCGACGCCGCGGCCGTCTTCGAACGGCACTTCCCCGGCGCGCACGCGGTGTTCCTGGACTCCTCGAACGCGGGCACCCCGGGGTCCGGCCGCAACCGCTTCAGCATCATGGCCGACGACGGCGGCGCGGCAGCCACGCGGATCGAGCACCGTGCCGGAACCACCGAGGTGGCCATCGGCTGCACCCGCACGCGCCTGGCCGGGCATTTCTTCGCCTGGTTGGACCGCAACTGGGGCACCGCGCGGCTGGAGGCACCGGAGGGGCTCGAGTGCGGCTTCGCGTTGGGCTGGCTCGGCTGGCTGGGCTATGAACTGGGCCGCGAATCCGGCGGTGTCGACAACACCTCGAGCCCGACCCCCGACGCGGCGCTGCTGCACCCGGGGCGGGCCGTGGTCCTGGACCATGAACGGTCCGAAGCCTGGCTGCTGACCCTGGCCTCCCCCGATGCCGAACGGTGGCTGGATGCGACGGAAACGGTGCTCAGCACCCGTGGCCCGGTCGGTCCCCGGGCCGACACCGGCGCGGCCGTGCCGCGCGGTTTCACCGCCGCGGATTCACGGGCCGGCTACCTGGACAAGATCGGGGAGGCCCAGCACCAGATCGCCGAGGGCAACAGCTATGAGATCTGCCTGACCACCACCCTGCGGGCGGACGCCCCGGATCCCGGCGTCGACTGCGGCGGCGGCTTCGACCCGTGGGCCGCCTACCTGTCACTGCGCCGGTCCAGCCCGGCGCCCTTCGCCCACTTCATCCGCTGGGGAGGCATTGCCGTCGCCAGCTCCTCCCCCGAGCGCTTCCTCTCGGTCGACGCCACCGGGTTGCTGCGTGCCGAGCCGATCAAGGGCACCCGCCCGCGTGCCGCGGACCCGGTGGTCGATGCCGCGCTCGCCGACGACCTGGCGACGGCGCCGAAGGACCGGGCGGAGAACATCATGATCGTGGACCTGCTGCGCAACGACCTCTCCCGCTTCGCGGACCCGTCGACCCTGCGGGTCCCGCGCCTGTGCGCGGTGGAGACCTACGCGACCGTGCACCAGCTGGTCTCCACCATCGAGGCCCGGCTGCTCCCCGACGCCTCCCGGTCCGAGGCCGTCGCCGCCGCCTTCCCGCCCGGCTCGATGACCGGTGCGCCGAAGATCTCGACGATGGCGATCCTCGACCGGCTGGAGGACGGCCGGCCCCGCGGGGTGTACTCCGGCGCGGCCGGCTATTTCTCCCACACCGGGGCCGCCGACCTGGCCGTGGTCATCCGCACCCTGGTCGCCCAGCGGGGTCCCGGGCCCGACGGCGGGTGGCGGTTGGGCCTCGGCCTCGGAGGCGCCATCACCGCCGACTCGGATCCGGCCGCCGAATGGGACGAAGTCAGGACCAAGTCCCGCGGGGTCCTGCAGGCGGTGGGCACCACCTTCGACGCGGAACCGGCACGCGATGCCGCAACCGGACGCCCCTGACCAGGACCCCCTATTCCCCGGCGTCCGGGACACCTACGCTGGGAAAATGACCCCCACAGCCCAGCCCCGTCCCGCAGCCTCCGGCCGCCGCGCCGTCATCGTGGGGGCCGGCATCAGCGGTCTGTCCATCGCCGGCCAGCTCGCCGCCGACGGCTGGGCGGTCGACGTCCTCGAGCAGGCCCCGGGCCCGCGACCGTCCGGATACATGATCGACTTCTTCGGCCCGGGCTTCGAGGCCGCCGATGCCATCGGCCTGTTGCCGGCATTGCGCCGCCGCGGCGTGCTGTACGACTCGCTGCGCTACGTCGACGGCACCGGGAGAACGACGGCGAAACTTGCCATGGACACCTTCCTGCGCGCCGCCGATGGCCGCTTCTTCAGCATTCTTCGCCCCGACATCGAGGACGGGCTGCGCGAATGGCTACCGGACGCGGTCACGCTGCACCAGTCCGCGCACGTCGTCTCCGTGGACCCGGGCGCAACGGGGCGCGGCACCGAGGGAACGGACCGTCCCGCCGTCGTCGTCCTGCAGGACGGGACCCGGTTCGAGGCGGACTTGGTGGTCGGGGCCGACGGCATCCACTCCACGGTGCGCCTCGAAGTCTTCGGACGCGGGGAGGACTCGTTGCGGCTGCTCGGCTACCACGTCGCGGGCTTCATCGTGGAGGATCCCCCGCTGGCCCGGGACCTGGGGCCGGTGGTCACGCTCACCGATTCGCTGCACCGCCAGGCGGGGCTCTATGCCCTGCCCGATGGGCGGGTGGCCGTGTTCGCCGTGGAAGCCACCGACGACCCGGCGATCCCGCGGGATCCGGCAGCGCACCTGGCTTCGGCCTACACCGGGCTGGGCTGGCACATCCCCGGGGTGATGGCCCGGGCCGGCCGCGAGGTCTACTACGATGTCGTCGCCCAGTCCGATTGCCCGCAGTGGAGCCGCGGGCGGGTGGTCATCACCGGGGACGCCGCCTACGCCGTCTCGTTGCTGGCCGGACAAGGCGCATCGCTGGCCTTGGCCGGTTCCCGCGTTCTGGTGGAGTCCTTGCGCGAGCACGGGGACGACATGGCCGCGGGGCTGGCCGCCTACGAGGCCAGCTGGCGGCCGGTCACCAGGGAGCAGCAGGCGGCGGGCCGGCGCAACGCCACGTTCTTCCTCCCGTCCGGCCGGACCGGGCAGCTGATGCGCCGCGCTGCCTTCGTGGTGATGGGCCTGCCCAGGGTGGGCGGCCTGGTCGCGCGCCGGATCTTCCGCGCCAGCCTGCCCTCCAAGGGCCATCCGGCCGGCTGACCGGGCCCCTACTGCAGCGTGGAGGTCAACCGGGCGACGTTGTCCACGTAGCGCTTCAGCCGCGATCGGCCCTGCCAGTCCTCGAGCGTGAGCAGCGTGGACTTCTCCTTGTACTCGGCCTGGATCCGGTCGATCTCGCGCACGGACCGCGAGCCGATGAGCATGACGGAGACCTCCAGGTTCAACGAGAACGAGCGCATGTCCATGTTGGAGGATCCGAAGACCGCCACGTCGTCGTCGACCGTGAAGCACTTGGTGTGCAGGACGTA
Source organism: Micrococcaceae bacterium RIT 802 (assembly GCA_016892645.1). Lineage (GTDB taxonomy): Bacteria > Actinomycetota > Actinomycetes > Actinomycetales > Micrococcaceae > Arthrobacter_H. The sequence continues at coordinate 29,706 of JAFEMX010000001.1, read as the reverse complement.
GGGCTCCTGGTAGCGGTAGATCTTCACGCCGGCCCGCAGCAGCTGCAGGTAATAGGACTGCTGGGCGTGGTGGACCAGTGGCTGGTCTCCGCGCTTGGACACCAGCAATTCCACTTCCACCCCGCGTTGGGCGGCGGTGGTGATGGCGTAGAGCATCGAATCGTCCGGCACGAAGTAGGGGCTGGTGATCGTGAGCTTCTCGGTGGCCGAGTACATCAGCGTGTTGAACAGGCGCAGGTTGTTCTCCGCGATGAATCCGGGACCGCTGGGCACCAGCTGTCCGGTGATGTCGCCCCGCGCGGTGGGCACGCCGCCCTCGTTGACGTGTTCGATGAGGTTCTCATCGGTCTCCTGCGACCAGTCGGTGGCGAAGACGACGTCGAGCGCCGTCACCAGCGGTCCTTTCACCCGGGCCATCAGGTCGATCCACTCGCGTCCGATCTTGTGGGAGGAGGCGCGCTTGTAGCCGGGCTCGATGAGGTTCTGGCTCCCCGTGTAGGCCACCTCGCCGTCGATGACGAGGATCTTGCGGTGGTTGCGCAGGTCGGGACGGCGCCACCGGCGCTTCAACGGCGACACCGGCAGCATGCGGCGCCATTCGATGTCCCCGGAACGCAGCCGGCGCACCAGCTTGCGGTAGCCGTCGGTGCGCATCGTGCCGAGATGGTCGAAGAGGAACCTCACCTTCACTCCCCGGGTGGTGGCGTCCTCGAGGGCACCCAGGAACGGGCCGGTCAGCTCGGGGTCCTCGCCGACGATGTAGAACTGCACGTTGACGTACTTCTCGGCCCCCTGGATCGCCTCGGTCATCTGGCGGATGGAATCGCGGGCGTCGGTGATGAACTCGATCCGGTTGCCTTCCTGGATCGGGAAGGCGCCCAGGTTCCGGTTCAGCAGTGCCGCTGACTGGACCCATTCGGGGGCGTCGAGGTCGTCGTCGTGCAGGTCCAGGTCGCGGGTGGCCTCGAAAACCCGCTCGTTGACCTCGGCCTGCCGCTGGACGCGGCGCTGGGAGAGCTTGAAGTTGCCGAACAGCAGGAACAGGGCCAGCCCCACGAAGGGGAAGAAGAAGATCGACAGCAGCCAGGCCATCGCGGTCGTGGGGCGCCGGTTGCCGGGGACGACGCCCAGCATGACCACGCGGATGCCGATGTCCAGGGTCCACAGGATCGCCAACAGCCATCCGGGGAGGTCGTCCCAGAGCAACAATGACTCAGTCAACAATGCACCTTCCAGCCCGAGCGGTCCGTACCAGACTATCGGTCCCGACCCCCGGGGGTAATCTGGTGCTCATGACTGTCTTGGTGTTCGTGGATTCAGCCACGCCCGCCGGCCGTGTGGCCGACGCTTCCGCCCCGCAACTGCTCGTCACCGACCAGGGGGTCGTCCGCGGCGACGGCGTCTTCGAGTCGATGCTCTACACCGGCGGGACGGTACGCAAGCTCGACGCACACCTGGCGCGACTGCGGTCCTCGGCAGCCACCTGCGAGTTGGCACTGCCCGAGGAGGACGCGTGGCGCGGGGCCATCGCCACCGCGGTCGCCGGCTACGAGGCCGGACGATCCGCCGCGTCCGGGGATCCCGACGACACCGACGAGGCCGTCGTGAAACTCGTCGTCACCCGCGGCGCCGAGGGCGAAGCGCACGGACCGGCATGGGTCACAGTCTCCCCCGCCCCGGAAGCCGGCCGGCGCCAGCGGCAGGAGGGCATCGCCGTCGTCCTGCTGGACCGCGGTTACGATTCCTCGCTCGCCGACCGTGCCCCCTGGCTGCTGATGGGTGCCAAGACCCTGTCCTATGCAGTGAACATGGCCGCACTGCGCCATGCCCGCTCGATCGGCGCCGACGACGTCATCTTCACCTCCAGCGACGGGCGCGTCCTGGAGGGGCCCACCTCCACCGTTCTGCTGGCGACGCGGGAGAACGGTGTCAAGCGCCTGGTGACGCCGCGCCTGGAGACCGGCATCCTGCCCGGAACCACCCAAGGCGCGATCTTCGCCGCGGCCCGGCAGGCCGGTTGGACGCTGGGGTACGGTCCGCTCGAGCCACACCACCTGATGGAGGCCGACGCCGTCTGGCTGGTCTCCAGCATCCGCCTGCTGGCACCGGTGACCTCGATCGACGGCACCGCCATCGGCCGTGACCACGAACTGCACGATGAGCTCTCGGCCATGGTCCGGGACATCCGCTAGGCACCACCGACGGGGAAGGACCCCATGGAAACCACACCTGCACCACACCCCGCCGAGGCGACCCTGGACCGGCGCCGGCTCTTCGGCGTCGCCGCGGTCGCCGCCGCCTCGCTCCTCGGCGGCGCCGGAAGCCTGCTGCTCCCGGACACGGCTGCGGCGGCATCCACCCGGGTCCGGACGACGGCGAACCTCAACGTGCGCGCCAGCGCCGGGACCGCCGGGCGCCGGCTCGGGACACTGGCGAAGGGCACCACGGTCACCTCTGGCGGGCGGGCCTCCAACGGCTGGTACCGGATCACCTACCGCGGCAGGACCGGGTACATCTCGAACCGGTATGCCAAGGTCGTCGCCGCGACGAAGAAGGCGGCGGCCCCGAAGGTCGTCCGGATCAGGGCCCGGGTCCAGACCCTGGCCGCGCTGAACGTCAGGTCATCCACGTCCTCCGGTGGCAAGCGGCTGGGCACGCTGGCGAAGAACGCCCGGTTCACGGCCACCGGCGTGGCCGCCAACGGGTGGTACCGCTTGAGCTACCGGGGCAAGACCGGATACGTGTCCCAGCGGTACCTCAAACCGGACAGTTCGAAGGAGCCGGCCTACACCTCGACGCGCAACGGACTGCCCACCAGCGCCCGGTACTATTTCTCGGCCAACGGCTCCGACCTGTCCTACCTCGCCAACGGCGCGGTGATGATCGGTGACCTCCCGGCCGGAACCGTCGCGTGGCGCGATACCCGGATGGAGAAGGCGCACGCCACCCCCAGGGGCTGGTATTGCGTGCGAACCGCAGGCGCCACCGGCTGGGTCAGGTCAAGCACGCTGCGGCGCAGCCAGCCGCGGACCGGCAAGTGGTCCAAACGCACCACGGCCGCCCAGGTCCGTCGGATGGCCAACGGCAAGCTCGCCTCGTCGAACCTCGTCGCCGTTTCCTGGGACCCGGGCCAGAACCTGGTCGCCGGTCCGGCGCTGGGCGACCTGACGAAATTGAACAAGGCGTTCAAGAAGAAGTTCCGGCGCAACCTCGAGATCGACCTGACCTACCGCACGCGTGGCACCCAGGACTACCTGTACCGGGAGCTGGGGCCGATGATCGCCGCCAAACCGGGCACCTCCAACCATGGATGGGGGCTGGCGATCGACTTCCCCGAGACGCGCGACTACGGCTTCGGCGGCAAGTACTACACGTGGTTGAAGGCCCACTCGAAGTCCTACGGGTGGGTGCACCACAAGGTCTACGAGAAGGGTTCGCCGTACGCGGAGGCCTGGCACTTCGAGTACATGCGCTGAGCCCGTTCCGCGGGCTCAGCCCCAGACGAGGTTCCAAGTCCCGGCGGCCACCGCAGCGGCCGTGGCCACCGCGCCCAGGGCGAGTCCTGCGGCGAGGAGTCCGGCGTCCCGGCGGGCGAACGTGGCCTGCCGGGCCCAGGTGCGGTGGCGGCCGCCGAATCCCTTGGCCTCCATCGTGACGGCCAGCCGCGAGGCGCGGCGGATGGCCTGCACCATCAGCCCCAGGCTCTGCCCGGCATTGGCGCGCAGCCGCTGCAGGACGCTGCCCTGGGCGCCCACGCCGCGGGCGCGCCGCGCCATCCCCAGCGTGGTCCACTCCTCGGCCAGCAGGCCGAGCAGCCGCATCCCGGCCAGGGCGCCCAGCACGAAGCGATGGGGCAGCCGGGCCTGTTGGGCCAATGCGTTGGCCAGGTCCGTCGGGTCGGTGCTGGACAGGACGATGACGGCCGGGACCGCGACAGCGAAGACCCGTAATCCGGTTGCCAGGCCGGAGACCAGCGACCCCTCGCTGATGGTCGCCACGCCCAGGTCCAGCAGCACGGCACCGGAGTCGTTGCCCACCAGGGCCGTGCCCCAGGCGGCAAAGAGCCCGGCCACCAGCAACGGCCACGCGCGGAGGAGGAAACGGCCCGGGTTGAGGCCCGCCAACGGCAGGAACAGCACGCTGGCCAGCGCGACGATGGTCGAACTGACCACATCCAGCGAGGCGATCAGCGGAGTCGTGGCCAGGACGACGGCGGCAAGCTTGGCCAGCGGGTTGCAGCGGCCGAAGAAGCTGGAGCGGGCCCTGGCATCTGGTTCGATCGTTGGAGTGCCGGCATCTGCCGTCCCCGCCGCGGTGGATGCTGGTGCCATCCCGCCGGCCGGCACCTCGGACGGTCCGGCCGCCGGACGGGATGCGGGGTCCACCGCGTAGGTCGTCGCGTCGAGGGCGGCGGCAAAGGCCGTGTCATGGGTGACGGCGATGACGGCGACCCCGTCGTCGAGTTCCTCGCGCAGCAACAGCGCCAATTCACGCCAGGTGATGGCATCCTGCCCGAAGGTGGGCTCATCGAGGATCAGCAGGCGGGGGCGAGCCGCCAGCACGGTGGCCACCGACAGGCGGCGCTTTTCGCCACCGGAGAGGGTGAACGGGTTGGCCTCCTCCAGGTGGCGCAGGCCCAGCCGGTCGAGCACGCCGTCGACGCGCCGGTCGATCTCCTCATCGCCGTGGAGCCTCTCGTTGCCGCCCGCCCGGCGGGCATGCCGCAGCCCGTAGGCCAGCTCGTCGCGCACGGTGGCGGTCACGAACTGGTGCTCCGGTTCCTGGAAGACCGTTCCGATGCGGGTGACCAGTTCGCCGGCGCGCCACAGGAATGGCCGTTCCACGCGTCCGCCGGTGCCATGAGACGTCGCACCGGGTTCCAACAGCTCGGGTTGCGCATCCACCGTCCCGGAGCGTTCCGGCAACAGCCCGCCCAGGGTCAGTGCCAGCGTCGACTTCCCCGACCCGTTGGGGCCGGTGATGCACAGCCCCTGCCCCGCGGCCACGTCCAGGTCCGCGTGTGACAGGGCGGGTGCCACCCGCGGAGTCCTGGCCACCGAGAGATCGCGGGCCTGCAGGAGCGGCACCGCACGCGGTCCGGCGTTCCTCCGCGGCACCAGTTCCGGCGTGTGGCCGGGAACCCAGACGCCGGCGTCGATGAGCCGGTTGCGGATCGGCCCGGGCGCGAACAATTCGGCCGGGGTGCCCTGGCAGGCCACGCCGGCGCCTGGTTCCAGGACGATGACGCGGTCCACGGCATCGGCCCAGGCCGCCAGCCGGTGCTCGACGATGACCATCGTCGCCCCGCTGTGCGCAAGGGAATCGACGATGGCGTCGCGCACTTCCACCACCCCATCGGGGTCGAGGTTCGCGGTGGGTTCATCCAGCAGCACCAGACCCGGGCGCATGGCCAGGATCCCGGCCAACGCGAGGCGTTGCTTCTGTCCGCCGGACAGCGCGGAGGTGGGATGGTCCAGCGGCAGGTCGAGGCCGACGGCCCCCAGGCTCTCGGCAACGCGCGGCCAGATGGCCGATGCCTGAACGCAGAGGTTTTCCGCGCCGAAGGCGACGTCGTCGCCCACCCGGGCCTGGACGACCTGGGTTTCGGGATCCTGCTGCATCAGTCCGGTGCGTGAGGCCGCGGCGTCGGCCGGCTGGCCATCGATGAGCAGTTCACCGGACGAGGCGTTGTCCTCATCGTCCTGCAACACCCCCGCAAGGGCATGGAGAAGCGTCGATTTCCCGGCCCCTGACGGGCCGACCAGCAGCACACGTTCCCCCGCGGCGATGTCCAGGTCCAGGCCCAGGAGGGCGGGCTGTTCACGTCCGGCGTGCTGCCAGCCCCAGCCGCGGGCGCTGATGGCGGCGGGGCGAACCGGATCGGAGCCGTCACCCCGGATCCGGGCGGCGGCGGGCGGCGGTGTGTGCAGGTGACGGGTCATCGGCTCAACCGAAGGCCCGCTCCTGGGCCGCCCGTTTCGAGGCCAACGCCGAGAGCGCACCGGTGCGCGACAGCGCACGGGTGAGGGCCCAGCTGCCGAGCCCGGCGATGACCAGGCCGGACACGGCCATGCAAGCGACGTAGGCGAGCTTCATCGCCGCCGTGTACTCCGGGAACCAGGCGAAGACGAAGGCGTCGTTGACGCCGCCGAAGACGCCGGTCAGCAACCCGGCCAACAGGGATACGGGAAGCGACCAGTGGCGATAGAGGAACAGGGCGACCACCAGCTCGGCGCCCAGGCCCTGGACGAGGCCGGAAACCCACACCGTCCACCCGTACTCCGATCCGAGCAACGAGGAAACCACCGCTGCGACCATCTCGCAGAACAATGCGGCGCCGGGTTTGCGGATGATGAGGGCGCCCAGCACTGCCGGGAAGAGCCACATGCCCGCCAGCAGCGCCGACGACGGCGGGAACGCCAGGAAGAGGAAGTCCAGCAGGTGGTGGGTGGTGTTCCACGCCCAGAAGATGACGCCCGATGCGACGGCGATGACGGACGCGACGACGATGTCGACAATGCGCCAGGTGTAGCGGACGGATGGTGCCGTCGTGAGTTTGGTGTTCATGAGGAGTCCTCCTTGGATTCAAGGAGGGGAGGACAACCCGGTGGTTTCCGCGCGTCCTGAGATTCTCGACTCCCTTCGCCGGTACGAGCCGGAGCAGGTTCGAGGGTCTGCGGCCATCCGCACTCTCAGCGTCCTCGTTCCCGGCCGTGGCCGGTCAGCGACGCTCCCCTGTCGTAGGTGATTCAGTGGGGCTAGTCTACCTCGCGTTATGCTGGGCGGGTAATCACCTACCGACGGGAGAATCGTTCGTGAACGTATTACTAAAGGTCTTCGGCTCGGTTGCCTCAATCGGTGCCGGTTTCGTCGGCGGCAAGCTCGTGGACGTCATCTGGACGAAGGCGACGGGCAACAAGCCGCCCAAGCCGGGCGATGCGGATGCCCAGGCGGAGGCCACCATGCGCCAGGCGTTGGGCTTCGCCGTGGTTTCGGCCATTGTTGCGGCGGTAATCCAGGTCCTGACCAACCGGGGGACGCAGCGGACCATTCGGCACTTCAACAAGACCCTCGACGAGGTCTGAGGGCCGCTACCGACGTTCGTCCAGGCGACGCTGGGCCTCGGAGACCACTTCATTGAGGTCGTCGAGGACCAGCTTTTCCTGTTTAAGGTGCTTGGTGCGGTAGGCGGCCCGGCCGACCATGTGTGCGGTCACCGGGGCGGTCAGCAGCTGGAACAGCCAGGCAAGCAGCAGGACGGGCACGGCGGCCCAGGCCCGGATCTGCAGGGCGACGGCGAGCAGCAGCAGGAACAACCCGAGCACCTGGGGTTTCGTGGCGGCATGCATGCGGGAGAACAGGTCGGGGAACCGCAGCAGGCCGATCCCCGCGGCCACCGACATCAAGGCGCCGCCGACCATGCAGACGGCGGTGATCCAGTCCAGGACGGTGTCGGCCACTCCCCCGTCGGCCAGGGCCATGGCGATCATGGGGTCCTCCGATCGGTGACGTAGCGGGCGATGGTCACCGAGCCGATGAAGGCCACCAGGCAGCCGACGACGATGAAGACGATGTGGTTCAGGTGCCGGTTCACGGCCATGTCGAGGCAGAGCCCGCACATGATGATGACCAGCAGGACATCCAGCGCCAGGGTCCGGTCCAGGATCGACGGGCCGCGGGCCAGCCGGACCAGCGCCATGACGGCGCCGAGGGCCAGGGCGATCCCGGAGATCCAGGCGGCGATGATGATGGTCATGGTTTCCCTTCCGTCCGCGGTGCCGGAGACGGCAGGGAGCCGCGTCCGCCGGATTCCTCGGTGCGCAGCGCTTCGAGTTCCTCGCGGCTGCCCATGACGCGGATGAGAGCGGCCTCGATATCGCGGACTTCCTGCCGGAACGCCTCGGCCTGCTCCTTGTCGTTGATGTCCAGCACGTGCAGGTAGAGGGTCGAGGTGGTCCTGTCGACCTCGACGACGAACGAGCCGGGAATGAGGGTCAGCACGTGGCCCAGCGCCGTGGCCATGAGGTCCTCGTGGCTGCGCATGCGGATGCCGACGACGGCGTTGCGGACCGTGGGGCCGCGGAAGACCGCGACGATCATGACGTGGATGCTGGCCTTGATGACCTGCCACATGAAACGCAGGGCGAACACGAGGCCGTGCCAGACGTTGAACCGGCCGCTGAGCTCGACCGGCGGCAGCTTGAAGGTCGCCACGACGGCCAGGGAGATGACGAAGCCGAAGACCAGGTTGCCGGGGCTGAAATCCTGCCAGAGAGCCCCCCACACCAGCACCATCCACAGTGTCAGGGGCAGTTCGATCAGGAAGCGTGCGCGCCGCCGTCGGGCCCTGGCCCGGGCTCCCCGGGATCCGGTGAGCAGTTCGGAGGGGCGGGCCGGCCGGACGTGGTGCCGGTGGGGGCTCATGGTCCACCTCCGGCGTTCGTGCCGCCCAGGACGGCCTCGATGTAGGGGGTGCGTTCCATCATCTGCTGGGCCGACTGGTCTGCGAGGTCGAACAGCGGGCCGGCAAAGATCGTCAGGGACACCCCGAGCAGCACCAGCGCGCCGGTCGAGTAGACCATGGTCCGCGGCAGCAGCTCGCTGTCGCCGCGGACGATCGGACCGGCCTTCACGGGGGCGGGAGACGCTCCGCCATCGGCGGCGATGAGCAGGATCGGATCCGGTTCTTCCGCATCCTCGGCGCGCCGCCAGAAGGCGCGGTTCCAGACACGGGCCACCGCCAGCAGGGTCAGCAGCGAGGTGACCAGCGCGCCGGCGAGCAGGGCCCAGGCCAGCGGGGTGCCCAGGTCGACGCCGCCGCGCAGCAGGCCCAGCTTGCCCAGGAAGCCGGAGAACGGCGGGATGCCGGCCAGGTTCATGGCGGGGATGAAGAACAGGACCGCCAGCACCGGCGAGAGCTTGGCCAGGGACCCGAGGCGGTCCACGTTCGTGGTCCCGCCCCGGCGCTCCATGAGCCCGGCGACCAGGAACAGCGAGGTCTGCACGATGATGTGGTGGGCGACGTAGTAGACGGTCGCGGCGAGGGCGACTGCGCTGCCGGTGGCCAGGCCGAAGACCATGTAGCCGATGTGGCTGGTCAGCGTGAAGGAGAGCATGCGCTTGAAATCCGCCTGCGCCAGCGCGCCGAGGATCCCCACGAGCATGGTCAGCAGGGCGACGACCATCAGGGGGCCGTTGAGCCGGTCACCCGGAAAGAGCAGGGTTTCGGTGCGGATCATCGCGTACACGCCGACCTTGGTCAGCAACCCGGCGAACACCGCCGTCACCGGCGCCGGGGCCGTGGGGTAGGAGTCGGGCAGCCAGAAGGACAGCGGGAAGACCGCCGCCTTGACGCCGAAGGCGACCAGCAGCATCACGTGCAGCACCATCTGGGTGCCCGGATCGATGTCGGCGAGCTTGCCGGCGAGGTCGGCCATGTTCACGGTGCCGGTCGCCGCGTAGATCATGCCGATGGCCACGAGGAACAGCACGGAGGAGACCACTGAGACCACGACGTACGTCACCCCGGCACGGATGCGTGCCGTGGTCCCGCCGAGGGTGAGCAGCACGTAGGAGGCGGTCAGCAGGATCTCGAAGCCGACGTAGAGGTTGAACAGGTCCCCGGCCAGGAAGGCATTGGACACCCCGGCCACCAGGATCAGGTAGGCGGGGTGGAAGACCGAGACCGGGCCGTCCTCGTCGCCGTCGGCCATGCCCTGTCCGGTGGCGTAGAGCAACACGGTCAGGCTGACGGCGGTGGAGACGACCAGCATCAGTGCGGAGAACTCATCGACGACCAGGGAGATGCCGAACGGCGGCGCCCAGCCACCGATCATGACCGCCTGCGCTCCGTTCTGCCAGGCGGAGACCAGCATCCAGGACTCAAGGGCCAGGGTGACGACCAGCGCACCGATGGTCACGCTGCGCTGGGCCATCACGTGGCGCCGCAGCACGAACGCCAGGGCCGCCCCGAAGATCGGAAGGAGCACCGCCAGGGGCGCGTAGTCGATTGCGGTCTGCGTGCCCATCATCGCGCCTTCCTGTTCCTGCGGTGGTTGTTGGTGCCGGCGCTCTCCTCGGAGGAGGCCTGCCGGAAGTCGTTGGCCAGCCGCTCGCCGGCAGCCCGGGCCGCCGCGGACCGGACCGGATCCCCCTCGCGTTCCACGGCCCCGTCGTCGTCGGCGTCCTCGGGGAACTCCGAGGTCTCCACCGCGACCTCCGAATCCTCCTCGAAGTCGTAGGCGCTCTTCGCGGCGACGCGGCGGTCCTCGGCATCGTCCGTGAGCTCGTCGCGGCGGGCAATGACCCAGGACCGGTAGATCATCGCCAACAGGAAGGCGGTCACCGCGAAGGTGATGACGATGGCCGTGAGGATCAGTGCCTGCGGCAACGGGTCGGCATAGTCCTCGGCCGGGATGTCCGCGGCATACAGGGGTGCGTGCCCGCTGCGTCCGCCGGCGGCCAGGATCAGCAGGTTCACCCCGTTGCCGACCAGGATGATGCCCAGCAGGACGCGCGTCAGGCTGCGTTCCAGGAGCAGGTAGATGCCGGAGGCGAAGAGCACGCCCATCACGATCAGCAGGGTCACGTTCACGCTCATCGTCCGGCCCCCGTCCGCTGCCGGGCTTCCGTGCTGCGGCGGCCGCCCCCGGAGCGTGCGCCCCGCTTCTCGGTCTTCTCGTCGATCTCGGAGCCCAGGCTGCGCAGCACGTCCACGACCAGCCCGACGACGACGAGGTAGACGCCGATGTCGAAGAACGTCGCGGTGACGAACTTGTGCTCGCCGAAGAGCGGCAGGGCGAATTCCCACACCGCCGACTGGAAGAGGTGTCCCCCCAGCAGCAGGGGCACGACGCCGGACAGGGCAGCGGTGCCCAGCCCGAGTCCCAGCAGGGTTCCGGGGCTGATGGGGGTGGCCTCCACCAGTTCGAAACGCCCGCCCGCCAGGTAGCGGATCGTCATGGCCAGACCGGCCAGGAGGCCGCCGGCGAAGCCGCCGCCGGGGGTGTTGTGCCCGGCGAGCAACAGGTAGATCGAGAAGAGGATGATCGTGTGGAAGACCAGGCGGGCGACGACCTCGAAGATGATCGAGCGGCTTTCCGGTGCCATGGTCTTCCCGGCCACCAGCCAGGCGTCCTTGGCGGACTGGGCGAAGTGGCGCGCGGTGGCCAGCGCGGCGGCGGACCGGCTTCCCCCGGATCCGTCGGCGCGGGCCCGTCCCACGGAACCGGGCTCGACGTCATGGGCGCGGCGGCGGGCGTCGCCGCGGCCGCGGACGAAGATCAGCGAGGCCACCCCGGTCGCCGCCACGGCGAGGACGGTGATCTCCCCGAAGGTGTCCCAGACGCGGATGTCCACGAGGGTCACGTTCACGATGTTCTTGCCCGCCCCGCCGTAATAGGCCAGCTCGGGGAACGAGAGGGAGATGGGGTCCGCCACGCGCGAGGCCATGGCGGTGGCGGCGATGGCGATCATGGCCAGCCCGAACCCGATGCCCAGCACTGCCCGGGCCACGCGGTGCCCGGAGGGGTTTGCCGTCCACAGCGGCGGGGGCAGGACCCGCAGCGCCAACACCATCGCGACCAGGACGATCGTCTCGACCAGCAGCTGGGTCAGGGCCAGGTCCGGGGCACCCTGCAGGGCGAAGATGAAGGCCATGCCGTAACCCGTGACGGAGACCATCAGCACGGCCAGGAAGCGCTTGTTGGCCCGCACGGCAGCCAGTGCGCCGACGATCATGCACAGGCCCGTGACCAGCTGGGCCGGCGTGTCGAACCAGGCGATCGTGGTGGGCACCGGGGTGTCGTTGGCAATGGCGGCGACGGCCGGGACGATGAGGGCGACCAGCAGGATGACGCCCAGGTAGAACGGCAGCGAACCACGCTGGGTGCGGCCGGTGACCCAGACGGCGAGCTCGTCGACGACGTTCAGGGTCCCCTTGTAGATCCGCTCGGCGTCGAGCAGTGCGGGCACCCGCGCCTGGAGGGCGCCGAAACCGGTGCGCCACCGGAAGAGCAGCAGGCCGCCGACGACCATGATCCCCGAGAGCCCCAGGACCGGGGTGAAGCCGTGCCACAGGGCCAGGTGGATCGGGTGTTCGGTGGCCGGGAAGAGGGAGGCGAAGCCGGACACCGCATGTTCGATCGGTGCCGGGTAGAGGCCAAAGCCCACCGTCACCACGGTGAGCACTGTCGGGGAGGCCATGAACAGCCAGGGAACGGCCTTGAAGGGGGTGGCCGGCATGCCCTGCTTGTTGGCGAATCCGCCCCAGATGAACCGGGCGCTGTAGGCGACGGTGAGGATCGAGCCGAGCACGACGCCGATGAGCACCACGGTGCCCCAGGCGCCTTCAGCGGCGACCAGGACCTCGAGCAAGGATTCCTTGGCCACGAACCCGTAGAGCGGCGGGATGCCCGCCATCGACGCGGCCGTCAGCAACGCGATGACGAACAGCTTAGGGGCGGTTCGCCAGAGTCCGGACAGTAGCCGGACGTCGCGGGTGCCCGCCTGGTGGTCGATGATGCCGACCACCAGGAACAACGCCGCCTTGAAGAAGCCGTGGGCCAACATCATGGCCAGTCCCGCGATGGCGGCGCCAGCGTTGGCCTGGCCCATGACCAGCATGAGGAACCCGAGCTGGGAGACGGTGCCGTACGCCAGGATGAGCTTGATGTCCGTCTGCCGCAGGGCCCGCCATCCCCCGATGAGCATGGTCGCCAGGCCCAGTCCGATGACCAGCGGATCCCAATAGGTGGTGTCGGAGAATCCGGGGGCCAGGCGCGCGACCAGGTAGATGCCGGCCTTGACCATGGCGGCCGCGTGGAGGTACGCGGACACGGGGGTGGGGGCCGCCATGGCGCCGGGCAGCCAGAAATGGAAGGGGACCAGGGCGGATTTGCTGACCGCCCCGAGCAGGACCAGTGCGATGGCGACGTCGATGAGGGTGCCCCGGGAGACCAGCTCGGGGGCCATCGCCATCACCTCGGAGAGCCGGTAGGTCCCGGCGCTTTGGCCGATCATGACCAGCCCGAGCAGCATGGCCAACCCGCCGAAGGTGGTGACCAGCAGCGCCTGCAGTGCCGACCTGCGAGCGAAGATGCGGGCCCGCGCGAAACCGACGAGCAGGTACGACAGGATGGTCGTGATCTCCCAGAAGATGAACAACAGGATCAGGTCATCGGAGATCACCAGGCCGAACATGGCGCCGGCGAACGCCAGCAGCTGGGCACCGAACGGGCCGATGTTGGCGTCCTCGTTCTTGAAGTACCGGGCACAGTAGAACAGCACGAGTGCGCCGACACCCAGGATCAGCAGGCTCAGGACGGCGGCCAGGGCGTCCATCCTGAAGGCCAGTTCCAGCTGCAGGGTCGGGATCCATTCGAGCACGATCCCCGGTGGCGCGTTGTCCTCACCGGCCAGCGCCGCCTGGTTGGGCGACGTGAACGAGTTGAAGTTGACCAGCAGCCAGATGAAGGCCGCTGCCGGGACCGCCCCGAGCAGATAGAAGGACGCGCGGCCGAACCGGCGGAAGAGCAAGGGCGCAACAGCGCTCACCGCGAAGAGTGCGATGAGGACCACTGCCACTATCTGCTCCTGAAGGGCTCGGGCCACGCATGGTTTGACACCGCAGCTTGTTCGGTCAGGTTTTGAATTGAGTTTAACAGTTCATCAATGCATTTCCTTCTTTTATGGCTCGTCCCGCCGGTTATTTCGCCTAGGGCGTTACGATGCAGGCATGAGCCCGAATGCCACGCCCACGGCCCTCCCGCCCCGCCGTGCGGCGACGATCTCGAAGCAGGTTCTCGCGTGGGCCTCCTGGGATTGGGGGTCCGCGGCGATCAATGCCGTGATGACGACCTTCGTGTTCACCGTGTATCTGACCAGTTCCCTCTTTGGCGAGACCGATGCCAACTCCACGGTCCTGGGCAACGCCCTGGCGATCGCCGGCGTCGTCATCGCCCTGCTGGCCCCGGTGACGGGACAGCGCTCCGATGCCACGGGGCGTCGGCGGTTCTGGCTCGGCGTCAACACCCTGCTGGTCGCCCTGGCGACCGCGGCCTGCTTCTTCGTGCTTCCGGACCCCCGCTTCCTCATCCTCGGGGCCACGCTCATCGCGGTGGCCAGCGTCTTCTCGGAATTCGCCACGGTCAACTACAACGCGATGCTCCCGCAGATCTCCACGCCGGCGACCGTGGGCAAGGTCTCCGGGTTCGGGTGGGGCATGGGCTACCTCGGCGGCATCCTCGCGCTGGCGCTGGTCCTCTTCCTCTTCGTCCAGCCAGTGGTGGACTGGCCCGGCGCCTCCACGGAAGGGTCCCTGAACCTCCGTCTGGTCGCCGTCTTCTCCGCCGTGTGGTTCTTCGGTTTCGGCCTGCCCGTCCTCTTTGCCGTCCCCGAGGTCAAGCGCCGCCAGAAGGTGGCGCGTGTGAGCTTCCTGGAGTCGTACCGCCAGCTGGGACGCAGTGTGAAGTCGCTGTGGCGGACCGAGCCGCACACGGTCTTCTTCCTCGTCGCCGCCGCAGTGTTCCGCGACGGATTGGCCGCGGTCTTCACCTTCGGCGGGGTCATCGCCGCCGGGACGTTCGGGTTCGAGCTCAGCCAGGTCATCATCTTCGCCATCGTCGGCAATGTCGTCGCCGCCGCCGGGGCCATGTTTGGCGGGCTGCTCGATGACCGGATCGGCCCCAAGGCGGTCATCGTCGGCTCCCTCGTCGGACTGCTGGTCGCCGCCACGGGTGTCTTCCTCTCCCCCGGCGCCTCCGGCTTTTGGGTGTTCGGCCTCCTGTTGTGCCTGTTCGTCGGTCCAGCCCAGTCCTCGGCCCGGGCGTTCCTGGCCCGGCTGGCGGCTACCGGCAAGGAGGGCGAGTTGTTCGGGCTCTACGCCACGACGGGACGCGCGGTGTCCTTCCTGGCCCCGGCCCTGTTCGCGGCCGCGATCGTCCTGGCCACCCCGCACGTGGCTTCCGGCGAGGCCCAACGCTACGGCATCCTGGGCATCATGCTGGTCCTGCTCGTCGGCCTCGTCCTGTTGCTCCCCGTCCGCAAACCGGGGGCGGACGCGCACCGGGACGGTGCCTCGTGAACGCACCGCTGCACCCCCACGCCGCTGGCGCCGGGGTCCTCGTCGTCACCGGGGCGGGCTCCGGAATCGGCCGGGCCGTCGCCCGCGAGCTGCTGGCCGCCGGCTGGCAGGTGGCCCTGGCCGGGCGCCGGGCCGAGGCCCTCGAACAGACCGCGGACGGGGACCCGCGGGCCCTCGTGGTCCCCACCGACATCACCGTCCCCGCCCAGGTCGAGGCACTCTTCGCCGCCGTCATCCGGACCTGGGGACGGGTGGACGTGCTGTTCAACAACGCCGGGGCCTTCGGCCCGCGGGCCGCGGTGGACGAGATCACCGTGGACGAGTGGAACGACGTCGTCGCGGTGAACCTGACCGGCAGCATGCTCTGTGCCGCCGCGGCGGTGCGCGCCATGAAGGCCCAGACACCGCAGGGTGGGCGCATCATCAACAACGGGTCCGTTTCCGCCCACGCCCCGCGGCCCTCCTCGGTGGCCTACACGACGACGAAACACGCCATCACCGGGCTGACGAAGTCGATCTCGCTGGACGGCAGGGGCTTCGGCATCACCGCCTCGCAGATCGACATCGGCAACACCGCGACCGAGCTCACGGCGGGCTTCACCACCGGGACCGTGCAGGCCGACGGCAGCACCCGGGTCGAACCGGTCTTCGACGTGGCACACGCCGCCCGCCTGGTGCGCCGGCTGGCCGAGCTGCCGCTGGAGGTCACGGTGGATTCGCTGGTGGTCACCGCCACCGGAATGCCGTTCACCGGACGGGGCTGACCCGCGGCCCGGAGGCTAGGAACCCAGCTCGGTGCGGTGGAAGTTCAGGTGGCTCCGGGACGCCGTCGGGCCACGCTGCCCCTGGTACCTGTTGCCGTACTTGCCGTCGCCGTACGGGTGCTCGGCGGAAGAGGTCAGCTTGAAGAAGCAGAGCTGGCCGATCTTTGATCCGGGCCAGAGCTTGATCGGCAGGGTCGCCATGTTCGAGAGCTCCAGGGTCACGTGCCCGGAGAACCCCGGGTCGATGAACCCCGCGGTCGAGTGCGTCAGCAGGCCCAAACGGCCCAACGATGACTTGCCCTCGAGCCGGGCGGCGACGTCGTCGGGAAGCGTGACCTGCTCGTAGGTCGAACCGAGCACAAATTCGCCCGGGTGCAGGATGAACGGCTCGACGGGGTCGACCTCGACCAGCCGGGTCAGCTCCGGCTGTTCCCGGGACGGATCGATGTGGGCGTATTTGTGGTTGTCGAAAAGCCTGAAGAAACGGTCCAGGCGGACGTCGACGCTGGCGGGCTGGATCATCTGGGGGTCATACGGGTCGAGCCCGATGCGCCCGGAGTCCAGTTCTGTCCGGATGTCGCGGTCTGAGATCAGCACGGTTCCAAAATAGCCCATGCAGCCCGGACGGCGTTATCCTGAAGTCGGTGGGTTGAGCGGCACCGCGAGCGCCGCGGAACGCACGGCACACCGCAGACACCATGCCGACATCACTTCGCCTGCACCGCCGTTCGGCCGCGGTGGCCACCTCGGTCGCCCTCGCGGTCTCCTTCCTGCTGCCCACCAGCGCCGCCCTGGCCTCCCCGATTGGCGATCTGGAGGACACCCAGGCATCGCCGTCGTCCGATCCAACCCCCTCCCCGGGCGATGCGGGCCACGAGCGCAAATCGAAGGTAGCCAGCCAGGAAAAGGACTTCGCTGCCTACTCCCTGGACCCCGCCTCGCCCCTGGTGCTGGTGAACGAACACCATCCCCTGCGGCCACGGGACTACACGCCGAAGAAACTGGTGGCCGTCAACGGCTCGGGCGCCCGGATGGTGCCCCAGGCGGCCACGGCCCTGGAGAAGCTGATCGCCGCAGCGCGCCGGGACGGACACGGGCTCATCGTGGAGAGCGCCTACCGGTCCTACGACCACCAGGTCGGCCTGTTCCGCCGGTACACGAACATGTACGGCGAGGACTACGCCTCGAAGATCTCGGCGCGACCCGGAACCAGCGAACACCAGCTGGGCCTTTCGGCCGATATCGGCGTGGCCAGCGGCCAATGCTCGCTCCGGGCCTGCCTGGCCGAGCTGCCGGCCGGGAAATGGACGGCCGCGCACGCCGCCGAATTCGGGTTCATCATCAGGTACCCGAAGGACCAGCAGGAGACCACCGGCTACAACTTCGAACCGTGGCACCTGCGCTACGTGGGCACGACGGCGGCGCGGAAGATGCGCGCCCAGGACGTCGCCACCTTCGAGGAGTATTCGGACCAGCTCGTCCAGGCCCGGGAGGCACACCGCGAAGGCACGGCCCGCAAGCAGGCCGAGGCCAAACGGCAAGCCGCAGTGCAGGACGCGCTGCGCGAGGCCGCGGCCGAACGCGAGGCACGTCTCGCCGAGGAGACCCGCTGGATGCCCGAGTGGGCCCGGTCCGCCGCAGCGCGCTGACGCTGCCGACGGCCCCGCGGCCCCCGGCTATCGCGCCCGGACCGGGATCCCGGTGAACGTCGGCTTGAGCGTCTCGGCGAAGAAGTCATTGCCCTTGTCATCGACGACGATGAACGCCGGGAAGTCCTCGACCTCGATCTTCCAGATGGCCTCCATGCCCAGTTCCTCGTATTCGAGGACCTCGACCTTGCGGATGCAATCCTGCGCCAGCCGCGCCGCGGGGCCGCCGATCGATCCCAGATAGAAGCCGCCGTGGCGGTTGCAGGCCTCGGTCACCTGGCGGGAGCGGTTTCCCTTGGCGAGCATGACCATGGACCCGCCGGCGGCCTGGAACTGGTCGACGTAGGAGTCCATGCGTCCTGCCGTGGTCGGGCCGAAGGAACCGGAGGCCATGCCCTCGGGGGTTTTCGCCGGGCCGGCGTAGTAGACCGGGTGGTCCTTGAGGTACTGCGGCATGTCCTCGCCGGCGTCCAGGCGTTCGCGGATCTTCGCGTGGGCGATGTCGCGGGCGACCACCAGCGGTCCGGTGAGCGACAAACGGGTCTTCACGGGGTGCCGGGAAAGCTCCGCGAGGACCTCGTCCATCGGCCGGTTCAGGTCGACCTTGACCACGGAGGATCCTCCCGTGCCGGTGACCCCGTCGGTCTCGTGGTCATGGGCCGCGATGGCCGGGTGGGACTCGTCGGGCATGAAGCGGGCGGGGTCGGTTTCGAGCTGCTCGACGAAGACGCCGTCGGCGGTGATCTTGGCGAGCATCTGCCGGTCGGCCGAGCAGGAGACGGCGATCGCC
Source organism: Micrococcaceae bacterium RIT 802 (assembly GCA_016892645.1). GTDB lineage: Bacteria > Actinomycetota > Actinomycetes > Actinomycetales > Micrococcaceae > Arthrobacter_H. The sequence goes on along the minus strand of JAFEMX010000001.1, from coordinate 11,421 downwards.
ACCGGCAGGGACGCCCCATGGCGGGGCAGCCGCACCACGCGCACGTCGTGGCAGAAGTACTTGCCGCCGAACTGGGCGCCGATGCCGAAGTGGCGGGTCAGTTCCAGGACCTTCTCCTCGAGCTCCACGTCGCGGAAACCGCGTCCGGTCATCGCCCCGGTGGTCGGCAGGTTGTCCAGGTACTTGGCGGAGCCGTACTTGGCGGTCTTCAGGGCGAATTCGGCGCTGGTCCCGCCGATCACGATCGAGAGGTGGTAGGGCGGGCAGGCAGCCGTTCCCAGCGAGCGCAGCTTCTCGTCGAGGAACGTCAGCATGGCGTTCTCGTTCAGGATCGCCTTGGTCTCCTGGTAGAGGAAGGACTTGTTGGCCGATCCGCCCCCCTTGGCCATGAAGAGGAACTTGTACTGGTCCTCGTGGCCCGGCTCGGTGTCGGCGTAGAGCTCGATCTGGGCGGGCAGGTTGTTGCCCGTGGACTTTTCCTCCCAGGTGGTCAGCGGTGCCAGCTGGGAGTAGCGCAGGTTCAATTGCGTGTAGGCGTCGTAGATCCCCTGCGACAGCGCCTTCTCATCCGGTCCCTGGCTGAGCACGTGCTGCCCGCGCTTGCCCATGACGATGGCCGTGCCGGTGTCCTGGCACATCGGCAGGATGCCGCCGGCGGCGATGTTGGCGTTCTTCAGCAGGTCCAACGCGACGAACTTGTCGTTGGCACTGGCTTCCTCGTCGTCGAGGATGTTGCGCAGCTGCTGCAGGTGGGCCGGGCGCAGGTAGTGCGAGATGTCGTGCAAGGCGGTCCGGGCCAGGTGCGACAGTGCTTCGGGATCGACCTCGAGGAACGTCCTGCCGCCGGGCCCCTCGACGGGGCGCACCCCCTCGGTGGAGATGCGGCGGTAGGTGGTTTCGTCCTGGCCGATCGGCAGCAGGTCCTCGTACTGGAATTCGGTCATGGGCATCCTTGGCATCCGGAGGGGTGTTTGGGCCCAGTCTAATTCGGGGCGGCGCCGATCCCCGAACCGTTGCCCCTTCGTTGCGGCGGGGCGGGTTGCGCTTCGTCGGTGGGCGTGATCGGCTGGAAGGCATGAGCGAAGAGCCAACGCAGACCCCAGCCGGAACCCCGGATCCCGACGAACCGCAGACGCACCTGGAGACGGTGCTCCACGAAGGGCAGGCCGACGAGGCGAAGGCGGGCGAGGTCATCGCGACCTTCCTGTCCGAGGAGGTCTTCTTCCTCAGCCGCGAACAGGTGACCGAGGACACCGACAACGTCCAGCCGCTGCTGCTGCAGAACAAGGACGGCGAGCCGGTGATCGCCCTGTTCACGCACGTCAACCGGATTCCGGAGACCTACATCGCGGAGGCGCCCTTCGCCGTGCGCGTGGTGGGGGCCGCGGTCATCGACAACCTCTCCGGCGCCGGCCTGGTCCTGAATCCCGGGCACCAGTTGGGCTTCGAGATCCCGGCGGACGGCGTCGAGGCCATCAAGCGGGACTTCGCCCCCGACGGTTCCCCGGCCGAGCAGGCACCCACCACCACGACGGACGACGGGTCTACCCCGGGCGCCTGAGCGCCCCGCCCCCTTCCAGATGGCCGCCGCCGGGTTTCCGGCGGCGGCCATCTGCTTCCCCGGCACCTTTCCGGTGGTGCCACGCGGCCCGAGGTCTACGCTGGAAACATGAATCTGGAAGAAACCCCCCTCCCCGGGATTGGGGTACGCCGCGACGTGATGTTGGCGACTGGGCGGCGTGTCGGCGTTGTCGTCAAACGCGACGGCGGCATGGAGTTGATCATTTCCGAGCGCCAGGACCCGGACGCCTGCCAGGCGGCCATCCCGCTCACCAACGAGGAGGCCGCAGCGATCGGTGGGATGCTCGGCGCCCCGCAGCTGGTGGCGGACCTCACCGCCGAGCACCGTGACCTGCCCGGTGTAAGCACCCAGCAATTCGTTTTGAGCCAGGACAGCCCCTATGCGGACAGGACCCTCGGGGACACCCACCTGCGCACCCGCACCCACGCCTCCATCGTCGCAATCTCCCGCAGCGGCCAGGTCCATGCCTCCCCGCCGCCATCGTTCGAGCTGGCGGCCGGGGATGTGGTCATCGTGGTCGGCACCCCCGACGGCCTGGACAAGGCCGCCCACCTGCTGAACAACGGATAGGACCGGCCAGTGGACCACACCACCCTCGTCCTGATCGAGCTCGGGGCCGTCTTCCTCGGTCTCGGGATCCTCGGACGTGTGGCGGCCCGGATCGGCATGTCACCCGTTCCGCTCTACCTGTTGGGCGGGCTGGTCTTCGGCCATGGCGGACTGGTCCCGTTGTCCGGGATCGAGGAGTTCGGCGACATCGCCAGCGAACTCGGCGTGGTCCTGTTGCTGCTGATGCTCGGCCTCGAGTACACGGCGAAGGAGCTGGTGACCGGGTTGCGCCGGTCCTGGGTGGCGGGCCTGACCGACCTGGTCCTGAATTTCGTTCCCGGCGCCGCACTGGCCCTCATCCTGGGGTGGGGGACCCTCGGCGCACTGGTGCTCGGCGGGGTCACCTACATCTCCTCCTCGGGCATCGTCGCCAAGGTCCTGACCGACCTGGGGCGGCTGGGAAACCGCGAAACCCCCGTCGTGTTGTCCATTCTCGTCCTCGAGGACCTGGTCATGGCGGTCTACCTGCCCATCCTCACCGCCGCGCTGGCCGGCGTGAGCTTCCTGGGCGGGTTGCGGGCCGTGGGCGTCGCCCTGCTGGCCGTCACCGCTGTCCTGTTGCTGGCCCTGCGGTTCGGCCCCCAGATCTCCCGGCTGATCCACTCGCCGGACCAGGAGAACTTCCTGCTCAAGCTCATCGGGGCGGCCCTGCTGGTGGCCGGGGTCGCCGCGGCCCTGCAGGTGTCCGCCGCCGTGGGCGCCTTCCTGCTGGGCATCGCCATCTCCGGGTCCACGGCCCACTCGGCGGCCAAGGTCCTGGCCCCGCTGCGGGACCTGTTCGCCGCCATGTTCTTCGTGGTCTTCGGCATCAACACCGACCCATCGACCATTCCACCGGTCTTCCTGCTGGCATTGGCCCTGGCGGCCCTCACCTCAGCGACCAAGGTCGCCACCGGCGCTTGGGCGGCCCGACGGGCCGGGATCGGACTGCCCGGCCGGATCCGCGCCGGCACCGCCCTGATCGCCCGCGGCGAGTTCTCCATCGTGATCGCCGGCCTTGCGGTGGCCGGCGGCGGCGCCTCGCCGGAATTGGCGGCACTGGCGACCACCTACGTGATGCTGTTGGCCGTGCTGGGCCCCGTGGCCACCCGGGCGGCGGAGCCTTTGGCCCGTGCCTTGGCCAGCCACCTGCGCCACTCCCCGAGACCGGCGGGAATCGGCTGACGACGGCGCCTGGTACGCCCCAAGATGCAAGTCACGGGCGTGTGGGATATGCTGAGATGCACCCGCGGGTACGAACGGACCGGCGGGTGTTTTGCGGGCGTAGCTCAATGGTAGAGCGCCAGCTTCCCAAGCTGGACACGCGGGTTCGATTCCCGTCGCCCGCTCTCTTTGTGCCCGGGCACACAGCCCGGTGACCGTGCGGCGCGTAGAATAGGTTTGCCATGAAACGCACAATGTTCAAGTCAAAGATCCACCGCGCCACCGTCACGCACGCCGATCTGCACTATGTCGGCTCGGTCACCGTGGACCTCGACCTCCTCGAGGCCTCCGACATCCTGCCCGGCGAGCTCGTCAGCATCGTCGACGTCACCAACGGGGCCCGGCTCGAGACCTACACGATCGCCGGGGACCGCGGCAGCGGGGTGCTGGGCATCAATGGCGCCGCCGCGCACCTGGTCCACCCGGGCGACACGGTCATCCTCATCAGCTATGCGGAGATGGAGACCGCCGAGGCGCGCAGCTACGTGCCGCGGGTCGTCCACGTCGACGCGAACAACTCGATGGTCGCCCTCGGCTCCGACCCCTCGGAGTCCCTCTCGACCGGCGACGTGCGCCCCCCGCACGCCATCGCCGGAATGCCGGCGGACTTCTAGGACGTGCTCGGGGTCCTCTCCGGTTTCTCCGTCGTCTGGGCCGTCATCGTCGTCGGCTACTTCGTCGGACGAACCGGGGTCCTGGGACCCGACGCCCGCTTCGTCCTGAACCGGCTGACGTTCTTCGTCGCCAGTCCGGCCCTGCTGTTCATCACCGTTGCCGATTCCGATCCGGCAGCCGTGCTGGGTCCCAGCCTCGGCGTCGCGGCCTTCAGCGCCGCCGGCGTCGCCCTCCTCTACTTCGCCATCACCGGCTGGTGGCTCAAACGGGACCGTCCCGAACGTCTCATCGGGGCCATGAGCGCCTCGACCGTGAACTCGGCCAACCTGGGCCTGCCGATCGCCGCCTACGTCCTGGGCAACACCTCCCACGCCGCCCCGGTCATCCTGTTCCAGCTCGCGCTGTGGAGCCCGGTCTTCCTGGTCTTCCTGGACGCCAGCAGTTCACGCCGCCGGACCACCCCCACCGCCATGGTCCTCACCACCTTGCGCAACCCCATGATCGTTGCCTCCCTGGTGGGCCTGCTCTTCGCCGTCTTCGGCTGGAAGCTGCCCCAACCCATCATGGAGCCCGTCGAGCTCATCGCCGGAGCCTCGATCCCCGCGATGCTGATCGCGTTCGGCATCTCGCTGGTCGGGTCCAAGCCACTGGAGAAGGTGTCTGCCCGCCGATCCGACGTCCTGGTCGGCACGGGGCTCAAGCTCCTCGTCCACCCCGTGCTGGCCTGGGTGGCCGGCGCGTTCATCTTCCGCCTCGAGGGCCCGGAGCTGTTCGCCGTGGTGATCATGGGGGCGCTCCCCACCGCGCAGAACGTCTTCGTCACCGCGTCGCGGTACGAGCAGGGCCTGGTTGTCGCCAAGGACACCGTCCTGCTGACCACCATTGCGGCGGTCCCGGCGATGATGCTCGTTCCGCTCATTCTCCCCGGCTGAACCGGCCCCGCCGTCGTACTTCGGAATATTCGGCGGGCCGACGGCGCTGCTAGTGCTAGCGTTCCAATCCCCCGGTGACCGCCGGGCCCCTGCCGATCCCGGACCACCGTCCGCCCGCACCGAAGGACTTCTCCCCATGAACCGTCGTCTCCTGCCGCTGGCCGCTGCCACCCTCGCCTTGGCGTTCGCCGTGTCCGGTTGCTCCTCCAGCTCGGAATCGGGCACACCGTCCGAGAAGGTGGCCGACGGGCTGACCCTGCAGGAGGTCAAGGACGCCGGCGTGCTGACCGTGGGCACCGAGGGCACCTACAAGCCGTTTTCCTACCATGAGGGCGGGGCCGGCGACCTGACCGGTTACGACGTCGAGGTCATCACCGCCGTGGCGGACAAGCTCGGGGTCAAGCCGGAGTTCAAGGAGACCCAGTGGGACGGGATCTTTGCCGGTCTGAAGGCGGGCCGCTTCGACGTCATCGCGAACCAGGTGACGATCGATGCTCAGCGCAAGAAGGCCTACGACTTCTCCACCCCCTACACGGTCAGCAAGGGCGTCATCGTCACGAAGGCCGACAACACCGACATTTCCTCGTTCGCCGATCTCAAGGGCAAGACCACCGCGCAGTCGCTGACCAGCAACTGGAACGACCTGGCCAAGAAGTCCGGCGCGAAGGTCGAGGGCGTCGAAGGGTGGGCACAGTCCATCACGCTGCTCAAGCAGGGCCGCGTCGACGCCACCATCAACGACCAGCTGACCTACCTCGACTACCAGAAGTCCACCCCGGACGAGGGGATCAAGGTCGCCGCCGAGACGAAGGAGGCCTCGGAGGCCGCGCTGGCCTTCCCGAAGGGCAGCGATGACTTGGTCAAGGCCGTCGATAGCGCGCTGGGCGAACTGCAGGACGACGGGACACTGGCCAAGATCTCCGACAAGTACTTCGGCGAGGACGTCTCGAAATAGACGGGGCCGTAGGCTGACTCCATGAACGTCGACTGGGCCCTGTTCCTGGACTCCCTGTGGCCAATCGTGCTGGGCGGGATTGCCGGGACCATCCCCCTCTCACTGGCCAGCTTCGTGCTCGGCCTGCTGCTGGCGCTGCTCATCGCCCTGATGCGCATCGGCTCCAACCGCGTGTTGGCGTGGATCGCCCGTGCCTACATCTCGGTCATCCGCGGTACCCCGCTGTTGGTGCAGTTGTTCGTGATCTTCTACGGTCTGCCCTCGATCGGGGTCACCCTGAGCCCGTGGCCGTGCGCGATCATCGCGTTCTCCCTGAACGTCGGAGGCTATGCGGCAGAGGTGATCCGGGCCGCGATCCTCTCGGTGCCGCGCGGGCAGTGGGAGGCCGGCTACACCATCGGCATGTCACGGGGAAAGACGTTGCGCCGGCTGATCCTGCCGCAGGCCGCACGGGTGTCCGTGCCGCCGCTGTCGAACACGTTCATCTCGCTGGTGAAGGACAGCTCGCTGGCCTCGCTGATCACGGTGACCGAGTTGTTCCGCAGGGCGCAGGAGGTCGCGGCGTTCAGCCAGCAGTTCATGCTGCTCTACCTGGAGGCCGCGCTGGTCTATTGGGTGTTCTGCCTGGTGCTGTCCTCCGGGCAGTCGAAGATCGAGGAAAGGCTGGATCGCTATGTCGCCCACTGAGCCGCTGCTGCAGGTGGCGGGGTTGCAGAAGTCCTTCGGCAGCAACCACGTCCTGACCTCGATTGACCTGACCGTGGACACCGGTGGCGTCCTGGCGCTCATCGGGCCGTCCGGCTCGGGTAAGACCACCGTGCTGCGGTGCCTCAACGGGCTCGAGAAGCCCGACGCCGGCACGGTCTCCTTTGCCGGTGGGCCTGCCGTCACGTTCTCGGCCTCGACCGGCACGAAGGAGGCCCAGTCGCTGCGCACCCGCAGTGCGATGGTCTTCCAGAACTACAACCTCTTCCCGCACAAGACGGTCCTGGAGAACGTCATCGAGGGGCCCATCCAGGTGCAGCGCCGCCCGAAGGCCGAGGCCATCGCGGACGCCACCTCCCTGTTGGAGCGTGTCGGGTTGGCCGAGAAGGCCGAGCAGTACCCGCACGAGCTCTCCGGCGGCCAGCAGCAGCGCGTGGGCATCGTCCGGGCGCTCGCGCTCAAACCCTCGCTGCTGTTGTTCGACGAGCCGACCTCGGCGCTGGACCCGGAGCTCGTCGGCGACGTCCTCACCGTCATCAAGGAGCTCGCCCAAGAGGGCTGGACGATGGTGCTGGTCACCCACGAGCTGGCCTTCGCCCGCGAAGTCGCGGACCACGTGGTGTTCATGGACGGCGGGGTCGTCGTCGAACAGGGCCACCCGGACACGGTGTTGCGCGAGCCCCGCGAGGAGCGCACCAAGCAGTTCGTGCATCGCCTGCTCAACCCGTTCTAGGAGTGCCATGCACGACGGCGGTGTGCACCGCCGTCGTGCATCAAGGTCTGTGTGACGACCTCCGGCGGCCAGGTGACGGACCGTGAAGCGATGATGACGCAGGGTCCACGGCAATGCCTTGCCGCACTGGCCGTCTCCCCTCGGGCGGTGGTAGATGTGGAGGGTAACCCATCCCGAGCGGCCGAGAGACCTGGATCGTTGACGCCGCAGCAACCGACCCGCCGACGAGGCCTCTGAAACGGAACGGTGCTACCGCCAGGACCGATGGAAGAGAGGTTCTCCATGTCCTTGAACACCGACCGCATCCGCACCACCCACGCCGGTTCCCTGCCCCGGACGCCCGAACTGCTGGCCGCCAATGCCGCCCGCGAGGCCGCTGGGATCACCGACGAGTTCCGCGAACTGCTCGCCGCCTCCGTCGTGGACATCGTCGCCCGCCAGAAGGCGTGGGGAATCGACATCCCCAACGACGGCGAATATGGGCACGAGATGTCCAACTCGGTGGACTACGGGGCCTGGTGGAACTACTCGTTCTCCCGCCTCGGCGGCCTCCAGGCCGGGGACAAGGACCGCTGGGCCGACCCGGAGATCCGCCGTTCCTCCCCCGGGAACGTCGTGCTGACCTCCTTCCCCGACCGGCGCGACTGGACCCGCTTCCGCGACGCCTACACGGACCCCGACGGCGGGGTGCTCTCCGCCCGCAAGCCCGTCATCTCCCCGAAGATCACTTCCCCGCTGACCTACACCGGGCACGACCTGGTCGCCTCCGACACCACGAACCTGCAGAAGGGGCTGGACGCCGCGGGTCTGAAGGAGGGCTTCGTCGCCGCCCTGTCCCCCGGGTCGTGTGCCCGGGTCGGCAACGACTTCTACACCTCCGACGAGGAGCTTCTCTACGCGTGCGCGGATGCCATGCGCGAGGAGTACCGGGCGATCCTCGATGCCGGGTTGACCCTGCAGATCGACGACCCGTCGCTGGCCGAGAGCTGGGACCAGGTCAACCCGGAGCCGGAGCTGGCGGACTACCTGAAGTTCATCCAGCTGCGCGTCGAGGCGACGAACTGGGCGCTTCGCGGCCTGGACCAGGAACGGATCCGGCTGCACGTGTGCTGGGGGTCCTGGCACGGTCCGCACACCACGGACATCCCGTTCGAGGACATCGTCGATTCGGTGCTGCAGATCAATGCCGGAGCGTATTCGTTCGAGGCCGGCAACGTCCGTCACGAGCACGAGTGGCGGGTCTGGGAGAACCGTGAGCTGCCCGAGGGCAAGGTCATCATCCCCGGCGTCGTCTCCCACGCCACCAACGTGGTCGAGCACCCCGAGCTCGTGGCCGACAGGATCGAGCGGTTTGCCTCGCTGGTGGGGCGCGAGCGGGTGATTGCCTCCACCGACTGCGGTCTGGGTGGACGCGTGCACCCGCAGATCGCCGAGGCCAAGCTCCAGACGCTCGCCGAGGGTGCCGCATTGGCCAGCCGGCGCTTGTGGCAAGGTGCTGGCGTCACCGTGTAACCGCCGCCCGGTGGAACGCCGGCGGCACGGGCGCCAGGGCCCGTACCGCCGGCAGTGTGGTGTCAGACCCCGACGGGCGACCGCAACGACGCGACGGCCGCGAGTGCCTGTTCCAGGTCACCGCGCAGGTCCCGAACGTCCTCGACGCCGACGGACAGCCGCACCAGATCCGTCGGCACGGCCAACGCAGAGCCCCGCACCGATGCGTGGGTCATCTCCGAGCTGTAGCAGACCAGTGATTCGACACCGCCGAGGCTGACCGAGAGGCCGAACAGGCGCGTGGACTCGGCGAACCGCCGCGCCGCAGGTTCGCCTCCTGCCAACCGGACGGAGACGATGCCGCCGAACCCGTCCATCTGCCGGGCCGCCAGTTCGTGCCCGGGGTGCTCCGGCAGTCCCGGGTAGTGGACCGCGGAGATCCCCGGCTGTTCGCGCAGCCATACGGCGAGCGCCTGGGCGTTGGCCGCATGCCGGTCCATCCGCAACCCGAGGGTCTTCAGGCCCCGCGCCGCCAGGTAGCAGTCCTGCGGTCCCGCCACGGCCCCGGCGGCAAATTGCTGGAAGGCGACCAGTTCGGCCACCGGCTGGCCCTGGTAGGAGGCATCGGAGACGACGACGGCGCCGCCGAGCACGTCGGAATGCCCACCGATGTACTTCGTCGTCGAATGCACCACGACGTCGGCACCCCATTCCAGCGGCCGCTGCAAGTAGGGGGAAGCAAAGGTGTTGTCGACGACCAGGAGGGCACCGGCGTCGTGCGCAATCCTGGCCCAGCCCGCGATATCGGCGATGCCCAGCAACGGGTTCGACGGCGTTTCCAACCACAGCACCGCGGTGGTGGAGGGACGGACGGCGTCCCGCACGGCGTCGAGGTCGGTGGCGTCGACCGCGGTGTTCTCCACGCCCCACCGGCCCAGGACCTGGTTGATGAGCCGGTTGGTGCCGCCGTACCCGTCGGCCCCGAGCACGATGTGGTCGCCGGGGACCAGGATGGCGCGCAGCAGGGCGTCCTCGGCGGCGATGCCCGAGGCGAAGGCGAACCCCGCGTGCCCCTTCTCGAGGGCGGCGAGCTGTGCTTCGAACCCGCCGCGGGTCGGGTTGGAGCCCCGCGAGTACTCGTGGCCGCCGCGCAGGACGTTGATGCCGTCCTGGATGAACGTGCTGGTCTGGTAGATCGGCGGGATGACCGCTCCGGTCAGCGGGTCGGGTTCCTGGCCGGCGTGGATGGCCGTGGTGTTGAAGCCCTGCTGGCCGGCCGACGTTTGGCTTCCCATGTCAGGCCCCCTTTCCTGCGGTGACGGGTGCGGTATTGACCACGGCGTCCAGACAGCTGCGCAGGTCCTCGACCAGGTCGGCGGGGTCCTCCAGCCCGACGGAGAGCCGGATGGTGGTCACCCCGATGCCGGCCGCGGCACGCTGCCCGGGCGTGAGCCGGCAGTGGGTCATGGCGGCCGGGTGGGCAACGAGCGAACGCGTGTCCCCGAGGTTGGCCACCAGCTTGAACACCCTGAGCGAGTCGATGAACGGGCCCACGGCTGCCGGGTCGGCGGCCAGGTCGAAGGAGAAGACCGAGATCCGTGCCCGCGGGTCCTCCGGGGCCGGCCACTCGGTGAGCCCCGGATGGTGGACCCGGGCCACCGCCGGGTGGGTGGTCAGGAACCGGGCGACGTCCAGCGCGTTGGCCCCGTGCCGGCCGACGCGCAGCCCGAGGGTCTCCAGGCCGCGGGCGATCTCCGCTGCGGCCGGGGCCGAGAGCGTCGGGCCGAGGTCGTGCAGGTACTTGCTGCGGGCCAGCGCCAGGTAGGCCCCGGCCCCGTGGCGATCCACCAGGGACTCCTGGCCGTAGCGGGCCTTCGGCGCGGCCAGCTGTGGCCACCTGGCGGGGTCCGCAGCGAAGTCGAAGGTCCCGCCGTCCACGATCACCCCGGCCAGGGCAGTGCCGTGGCCGCCCATGAACTTGGTGGCCGAGTGCACCACGATGTCGGCGCCGTGCTCGATCGGCCGGTACAGGGCCGGGGTAGCCAGGGTGTTGTCCACGACGACGGGCACGCCCGCGGCGTGGGCGACGGCCGCGATGCCTTCGACGTCGGGCAGGGTGGCCAGCGGGTTCGTGATGGATTCGAGCAGCACGGCCCGGGTATCGGCGGTGATCGCACGCCCCCAGGCGGCAGGATCGTCCTGGTCCACGAAGTCCACCCGGTACCCGAAGTCCGCGAAGGAGTCGGTCAGCAGGTCGACGGTCCCCCCGTACAGCTGGGCCGAGGCCACCACGTGGTTCCCGCCGGACGTCCGCTGACCCGCCGCGTCCCGTCCCCCGCCGAGCAGGGCCAGCAGGGCAAGCGCGACCGCGGACTGGCCCGTCGCCGTGGCGATGGCGCCGATGCCTCCCTCCAGTGCGGCGACCCGCTGCTCCAGTAGGGCCACCGTCGGGTTGCCGGTGCGGGCGTAGGTGAAGCCCGGGGTCTTCAGCGCGAACATCGAGGCGGCGGTCGCGTAGTCGGGGAAATCGAAGGCCGCCGAATGGACGATGGGCGGCGAGACGGGGAAGTGCGGCGCCGCCGGTTCGTAGCCGGCG